>JAKOXG010000011.1 GCA_029781115.1 Candidatus Cloacimonadota bacterium | reverse complement strand
CTATCTCCCATGTGTCATAAAAATAGTGCCAAACGCGGTTAAATATATCATCGGAGCCGTGAGCCGGCACCCGGTCTTGGTTTGTAAAAATCTTCTTTTCATCCCTTACCTCATCTTGCTTTGATTTTGGCAGATTAACCAACAGGCATTTCCTGTCAAGCACAATATTTTAAACTTTCATTTTTATATATGAGAGCTTTATCGGCCGGTCTGACAAAAATCTGGCGATACCGACGGTAGCCGGCGCTCGCTGTAGCGCCGCATGCAAGCGCAGCTTGCAGCTCTCTTTCAGAACCATATAGATCCCAGCCAAAAGCATTCGCATCTTCGCCACCTGCGTCAGCGACTGACTACTGACGACTTACGACTGACAACTGGACGGCGTAGCCGCTAAAATCATCCTCACTTATCACACTAATGTGTCCTCAAATGATGACAACTACAATAAAACACGGATTCCATATAACCAACAGTATCAGCATGATAGCCCTATCTTGCGATTAAATTCAGCAACACAACCAAAATAGTTATTGACAATATCAAGCCTCCCAATAGTTTGGCTCCCGGGAGCTGCAGGATTTCAGTTAATTAACTATCACAAAGCTTAATTACCCGTTTTCCTGAGGCTTCCAATACATCAATATTGGAGTAAATCAAAATGAAACACAACCACAAAGACTTGGCCGCCCAATTGCAACAGATCGCTGATCGCCTCCCCCACCTGAATCCTCACAACTCACAACCGGACGGCACAGCCGGCACCGTACGGGCGGTCGCTGAACCGCCGCTGCTTCACACAGTCTCGCTCAACGAAACAAACACATCCATCCCAGAAACCAGCGCAGCCTCTCCATTCGTGAATATTCGTGTGCATTCGTGGAAGAAGAAAAAACAAGAAACCTGCGAAGTTTGCAGCAGCGAAGCTGCCCCGCTCTCCCTCTCTCCCTCTCTCACTCTCTCCCTCGAGCCGACAAAGCTGCCCTCTCTCGATTCTTTTCTATTAAACCACTTCCACCTTGAAGGCGCCCGCGCCCTGCGCTTCCTCATCCAACACCCGGATGAAGAATTTACCGCGCTCACCCTCATCCAGATCCTTTCGGGCACCATCGCCTATGAAAGATACATCCCCCACGATCTCATGCTCCGGCCACCCGAAGACAGGGATACCCTGCAGGAAAGCTCCATCCCCATGACCGACGAGAAAACCCTCGATGCGATCAAGAAACGTATGGACGAGATCCATACCCAAAAGGCGAAGCTGCAAAACCGCCAACCGGATTGTGCTGAACTGGATGCAGAACTTGATCAACTCCGAAAATACCTTTTGGAATGCAGCCGCGCCAATGGCCAATTGCGCAGCTTCAATGGTGTCAGCCGCCGCCCCTACCAGGCTCTTTGTGCCAATATCAACCGCGTGCGCAAACTCCTGCGGAAACACGACCCCCAGCTGGATGCCTACGTCGCCCAACACCTGAAAGCCTCACCCTACTTCTGCTGGACCTGTACGGTCGCTCGCTGAAGCGACCACTACCTCAAACAGCCAGCCCTTCACGGGCTGGCTACTTTCGATCATCGAAAACTAACAGTACTTACATGATTAAATCGGATTGAGTCATTTTAGCTCAGCGTTTATCTATCAACTTCGTCTCACATATCCAATTGCCATCCAGTCTGATGATACCAAGACTCGACCGAGAATTAGTAAAGATGTTGGGGAATGCGGCAAAGTTAAAGAGATCTGGCTCCAGATCAATGGCTTGCTTCATCATTATGAAGCGTTTTACAAGGTTTTGTCCAGTGGCAAGCGGAACTGATTGATCATCTATTATGAGCAAATCTGTTCTATTGGCGTATTCCATCTTTTTTTTGTTGTCGATAGCTTTGATTACTACATTCAACCAGGCAACTACGTAACCATCTCCAAATACTGGGGGTTCATTGAGTTTCTCACCTGGCTTTTTAATATACCTTTTCCATTCACCTTTTGCTGGCTCATCCAAGGAAAACAATCCCGGGCCCAAATCTATTATACAGTCCTCAGCACTTTCACGAAAATGGTGTAATACACCTGCCTCTATCGGTGTTATGGCTCTTACGATCTCTATCAAAAGAGGGGATCCCTCATTGAGGAACTCTATCTTAAAGTCAGGGCTTTCTTGTTTGAATATGGTAAAGGGGAAGTCAAATAATCCCTTAGTCTCCTCCACTAGTAATGACCTTCTAATGATATCAATAAGGTTTTTCCACTCACGCTGCTCGTTCGTGAGATCACCCTGTGAGGATAACAGTTTCTTGATGTCGCTGTACTGACGACACAGGTCATTGATGTCGTTTATCCTCATTTCTTGAAGATTGAATTTACACATCGGGTACCTCCTTTTGCTTTTTCCCGCAGGGAAAGACGCTGTGGGACTTTGTCAATGGCCATGCAATCATCTCACTCGTGTTTTCTCTCGGGGTACAATTGATACCATATATCCAAAGCATCCAATCCTTTTAACTCGCGTGAGTCACACAAGTTGACCCATCTTTCTAAATCTGCCTCCTTTACTGTGGGAAACGGAGATAAATCAACCTCGTATTCGATATCTGGGGCTGATTTCATTATTATTTTCCAAGTCCCTCTATCGGTTCCCGGAGCCCTTTTGTAGATATACTTACAGATTGTGAGCTCATGATAGATCCAGGGTGATAAAGTCTTGCTAATCGTATCATTCACAGATAGAGAGTTTGGGGTGTTTATAAAGAATATGCACTCTGCTTTATCAATCATCATGGTCAAAGAGCTCGCAAGCATCATATGGATGTGGCTTGTAGTGGACATTACGCTTCTATAGTCAAATGTGTTGTTTCTTTCATTGTAACAATACTCTTTATCAACCACTACTTGCAAATCGTACGCATTTCCCCAAACGCAAGAGTCTACAAATGATGTTATCCCAAAATGTTTATAGAGCCATCCCGCGAATGTCAGCGTCTTGTTTAAATCAGCATGAGAGTGAGATATGAAAACCTCACACTCAACCTTCGGAAACCAATCATCCATCATCTTTGTGCCACTTAGTGCTCCGTTCTCTTGAAGGTAGCCTCTTAGCGATTCTTTTACGATTCCCTTATGCCTATCATACGAATTTTTGGCTAATCTGATAAGCTCATCGTCTACTTTTGTTGCTTCGTATTGATATCCTCTATACATCTTTACCGCCTATCTTAATTTTGTAGTATTCTCACGACACCTATTACATGGTGAGCACCGTAAAAACTTGCATCCTCATTCAGTCGTCCCTGTCATTACCACAGTGCTATACAGAAAACAATAGTATACATTAACATAGTAACATAAAAGCCCAAATTTAAATATGATCTTGCTCCATAACAAAGACACTGATAATAAAAGTCGGAATTGAAACCTGATTTGAGATTGTAGACATCTTCTTTTTGCAACTCACCGTTCTTAAGTTTTCTAACAAAGTCCAAATAAAGGTCCCTAAAACGCCTTTCTAACCCAAGATATAACGAATCAAAGATGAAGAAAAAAACAACAGGAATTATGCTAAAAACTATTGGCAAACCGTTTGCGTAATGAAATGCTATGACACCTGTTACAATGGTTAATGTCCACTTCTTACAGGTGGCACTGTTTGCTGCCATCCTGGAGATGAGGTCCTGCAAGAACTCCAAGTGCTTTATGACTGCCGGTGATTCATGAATTTCTAAATCCTTTCTATCCATTGGATACCTCCATTATCTTTTTCCTCACAGGAAAGAACCTGCGGGACTTATCAATTGCTGACGCTTGCAAATCATCAGTTCCCTTCCACCAAAGCTATCTCATCCGGTGTGAGCTCATAGAGCTGATAGACAATCTGGTCTATCTCAGCTAAAGTCATCTCATAAACATCTGAAGCGCGCTGCTCATCATTCATATTGATAATGCTCTGCACCTTCTCTGTGAGGACAGCCTTTAGGGCAGGATATTGATTCAAAGAAGGGATAGGTACTGTCTTCACATATATCTTTCTAAACTCCTGCCCCTTATCGCCCAATGAAGAGTTAATCAAACGGAAATACCAATCTAGGACACGTGAGTTTAAGATACCGAGAAGAGGAATGAGGTCTTCACCAGTTATTATAAAGGCTTTATCGTTCGTATAGAATCCTTGATCATCATATGAAAAACTGGATGCTCCCTTGATAACAGGATACACAATCTTAGGCAACTCAAAATCCCCATAATAAGTGCAATCTCTCAATTCCCACCAATAATCACCCTGATCGTCCCTGTCAAAAAGGCCCTTTCCTTTTGACTTAACCTCTCCAGTTAAGACTTTATTCCCTTCAGAAAGCAAAAATGCAGCAACAGCAGGATATGATGAGTAAAAGACTTCATAGGGATCCTTGTCTGGCTGATTCTGAGATTCAGTCCATCCTGATTCGATTTTTATTAGCCATTCATTGCCCCAACGAATTGAATATTTCCCAATATTCCTTCCTCTCAACACTGGTTTTATGAGCTCTATAGACTTTGGATCTTCAGTACAGAGCCTTTCTTTTATACTCGTGTTGATAATAAAGGCTGGGTTATAGCCAGTTATAATCCCACGATTTAAGGTAATTTTGCATTCTATCAAAGGCCTCCCTACCTCATCAAGCTTATGTTTTAAGTTCAAGATAGGTATATCATCCAATATCCAGCTAGCTTGGCTCAGTTTATTTTGCTCAAATCTACGCGAGTTTTTTTGTACATAATCGTCCAAGTTTTCGTCTTTATATCCTTCCGGGATATTGAGATAGCTGAGCTGATGATCGTTGGCTGGCTTTTGCTTTTGCAAGATGATTACATTGGTGTCTACAGTAGCTTCAAATACCTGATAGCCCCTGAAATCGACCAAAAGTCTCAATGTGGTATCCTGAGCTAAAAGCTTACGCAGCTTTTCACCATAACCTGCGCGCAGCCATTTGTTGGAGGTGATAAAGCTTAGCGTTCCCATGTCTTTAAGCAGCTTTAGTCCCAATTCATAGAAGTAGGTATAAAGGTCTGCTGTTCCATCATACACTTTATAGTTGCTCTTTTCCAGCAGCTCTTTGTTATCAATGTTCTTCTGTCGGATATAGGGGGGATTGGCGATCACGATATCAAATTTGTCTGTTTGAAACATGATCTGAGGGTGAAAGAAATCCGCTGACTCATCTCTTTTGTAGGGATCCCATGCGGCAATCTTTTGTGCTACTTCAAGTTCGACACCTATTTTCGTAATACTCTCAGCAAAGTCCCTACGCAATTGTTTTTCTCTTTCGCGTAGCTCATTTTTCTCTTTTCTGTTGTGTAAGTTGAAATAACGTGAATGCAATTGCTTGGTATCTTCAAAGTATTTTTCTATTTCCGCATATCCAAATATCTCGGTTTGCTCTCCCAAATCTATGGGAATCAGTGAATCTGCCGCCACAAAGTTGTTTTCCAGGTTGGGCAGTGATTGGATGCCATAGTTTTCTTTGTCTATATCTGGAACTTGATCCACCAGGAGAGAGATGAAAAAGCGCAGTTGAGATATTTGGATGGCAATACTTTGGATGTCCACCCCATAGATGCAGCGTTCAATCAGAAAGAGTTTACGACTGTAATCCAGCTCATACTCATTGAAGGTGTGCTCCACACGTGAAATATCCTCTCTTAGCCTGCCTTGCAGATCATCCTTTTCCTGCTGATCTTTGGCGGTATCTATCCTCTTTTGATATTCTTGAGTTATGTTTTCTATCTGCCTATCCTTCCATTTCTTGTTATCAGGGTCCAGTTTGTGGAGTATGTACACCATTTTTAGTAGCAGACCCATGGGGAAAGCACCAGATCCGCAGGCGGGATCTATAATCTTGGTCTTGGCTATGGTGCTAATAAGATGATTCACTTCATCTTCACTGAACATGGCATCTTCTTCAGTATAGCTCATCATCAGCCTCAAGCGGATATCCATGTCCTCTCTTTGCGCGGTATCCAGACCTTCAAAAGAGGCGAGCAGGTGGTTGATGATGGCTTCATTTACCATGAAGTCCACAATTTCCCTGGGTGTATAAAAGGAGCCGGTTTGGTTTCTCGCCGAAATCTTCGTTTCAGGGTTATATGCCGCCAAGAGATTTTCAAAAACTCTGCCCAACAGCTCCGGATCCAGAGCCACTTCCTCTTCTATGGGGGTGTTTTCGGCTATGGTAAATTTGTAGCTGTGCAGGATGGCCAAAAGCCCTTTGGTCTTGTAGCTTTTATTTTTGGTTCCGAAATAATCATTCAGATCGCAGTCAATTTCTCTATCCAACAAGAAGAGCTGGTCCGGCACCCTGATGGGGTTGTCTTTTCTGTCGCTAAAGCCATCCTTGTAGATCTTTCTTGTTTTGCTGCCTGTCCTCTCATCACTATCCAAACACTCAAATATGCCTCCATTGAGGAAGGGAATATCATCAAAATACCTTTGGATCACATCTTCCGGGTGCCGGAAAAGGTCTTCATATCTAAAGACATTAAAGACGCTAAAATCTTTATTGTAGTAGCCAGCACTTTTGACCCTGAAACGTCTGCCCTTTTCTTGCTCTTGCGTGGGATCATAGTTCAAGGTGGCAAAGAAAAGGTTTTGCAGGATGGCCTTGTAATAGCTGGAGCCTTGAGCATCTTCAAAATGAATGATTTCGGGAATAGTTTGGAGATCAAACAAGGCATCCGGAACCAGCGACTTTTCTTTCATAAACCACACAAAGATAAGGCGGGTAAGCAGGCGAATCAGGCCTATGCTATTACGCTCTTCAATATTTTCCTTCTCTTCATCTGGGAAGTTAACTTGACCCAGAGCCCAGTAAAACCAATTGGAAAGCTCTTTGTAAAACCTTTTGTTAAGCTCACTGATATCCAGGGTTGCCTGCCAAGCTTTATGGAGGCCATCAAAATTGTGAAACTGATGTGCTTGGTGCAGAGATTCAAGCGAGAGCATGGAGAGGATGTCTATATGGGCTCTGTGAGGGTTTTTGATGTCTATGTCTTTGATGATGGTTACTTTTTCCAGCACGTCTTTGGCAGCATCCCGTTTGTGTCTGCGGCGAAAGATCACGGAGAGGTGCAATTTGGAAGCTGTCTTGATCAGCAACAATACGGGGCTCAAAAAACACCTGTTGATCTCACGTGTGAGGTTGGCCAGTTTGGTTCGACTATAGCCGTCTCCTGTCAACTCAATAGCCATCATCAAATATGACTTTAGGTTGGATTCTTGTACGCTTTCAAAGTTTAAGCCCTCAATAAACAATTGAGATTGAGCTGACAAGGCATTTGAGATTTCCTGATCCGTGAGCTGGAAAAGGATGTGTATCTGATTCCAATCATCTTTTAGGGCTCTATCCTCCCTGATATTGTGGTTACTGCTAAAACTGCGGGCGAAGTCCTCATAATCGTAGCTACTTTGCTCATACTTTCTCTCAGATTTGTAGCCCAGTATATTCCAAAAGTTCTCCGCTGCTTCCAATAGGGGCTTAGCCTCGAAGGCGGCAACAGCCTGTTGTAATTGACGTCTAATCTCTACGTTATCGTTCATGGTCATATACCTTTACAGGATCACCAGCCAGGTGATCAGCTCAAATTTGTTTTCCGATCCATCCACCTTAATAGGGATTACTGCATCTCTCTTGGTTTGAATATCTTGTTTAGCTTTGGAGTCTATGGTTTCCCTGATGTCTTCCAAGGCATTGGCAAGCAGGCGGTTATAGAGGCGCATATCTTGGCCTTGATTGGTTTTCTCTTCAAAGATGTCATATAGGGCTTCATTTGCCGCTTTCTTATCCAAGCAGAGTATGCGGAAAAGCTCCAAGATTTGCTTTGCGTTGCTATTGCGGAAGCGAACTTCGCCACTCTCATGCAAATACACCAGAAAATAGGGATGCAAGGGGCTCAGCTTTTCCATGCCCTCATCTTGATGTAGATATCTGAGGCAGAATATCACTCCCGGCCGCATTATCATCTTCTGGGGCTCGCTGAGGTTAAAGAGTTGGTTGTCTTCCCAAAGATCATGTTGGGGTGAGGCAGTCACGGCGTAAATGCCCAAGGGTGTTTGCTCCAGCTTTACCTGATTTTCTTTGAGATAGTTGATCAGATCAATGCGGAAGTCATCAAGGTTAAAATCCGTAAGGTTTATGTTTTCATCCAGATCTTCCAGATCCAGGACCTCATCTTTTAATCTCTTAAGCTGTTGCACACGGAAGCGCATTTCGTCTGTTTCCAGCCTCAAAAACTGTTCTTCGCTGATCACATCATCATCGCCTGTGGCGGTGATGTCTACTATCATCATGCGTGCTTCCACCCTGTGTTTGAGGTTGATGTATTTGTCCAAATCTTGGATGGGCCAGAAATTGACCAATTGGATCTGCTCATTGGGACTGTTCAATCTATCAATGCGCCCATAACGCTGGATGATGCGCACGGGATTCCAGTGGATATCGTAATTGATCACATAGTCGCAATCCTGCAGATTTTGTCCTTCGGAGATGCAGTCTGTGCCGATCAGGAGGTCTATATCGTGTTTTGGCATATTGGGGTTGAGGTCTCTCCCTTTGGCTATGGGGGCAAAATAGGTGAGCATAGCCTCAAAATCTACTGGGTCTCCATGTTTTACGCTCAAAGTATATTTGCTTGTTTCAGAGCCTGTTACCAAAGCTGTATCAATACCATGCTCTTGCTTTATCCAGCCGCTGAGCTGTTGATAAAGATAGTTTGCCGTATCTGCAAAAGCGGTAAATACAAGTATTTTCCTATTGCCCGGGTTGATGGGATTCTTAAGTTTATGAGAGATCACCTCTTTGAGCTTGGCCAATTTGGCATCATCTTCTGGCTTCACCTTGTTTGCAGTTTGGAGCATTGTTTCAATTTGCTCTTTATCTTTTTCCAAGTCTTGTTTCCACTTATCCAAATCCAAGTGTTTTAGCTTATATTTAAGCTTTTCACCCACATACATATCGGTGTCATAGTCATCTTCTTCTTCAATATCAATGCCATTGACTTGCTGATCAACATCAATTTCCGTATCCTGATCATCTTTGCCAGCCTCAAATGCAGCTATCTTCTCCATCAAACTACTTATCTTTTCGGCAGTCCTGCCCAGAGTGAGCCTAAAGGCATGGATGGAGCTTTCCAGACGTTTTAAAAAGTTCATCTTCATCATGCCGATGAGGAATTTCTCTCTGTATTTCTGTGCAAATTTGATTTGGTAAGCTGGATCTTTTTCTCGATACAACTCTTTATATTCATCCAAAACATAATTTGAGGGTGAGTAGAGATAGAGGTTGTATTTTTCTATCTCTTCTACCACCTTATCATAGGAGTTAAAGCGTCCTTGCGAGTCTATTTCTGGGTAAATGGGGATGGGTTTCAATCTGGTTGGGAAATTCTGCAAGCCATCTTCTTTGTAAAACTTCAATATATGCTTACGTGACCTGGCAATGGTGAGCTCGTCCAAAAGCTTGAAGAATCCGCTATCCAGCTTTCTGTAAAGATCGTTTTTATCCCGCATGCCCTTCGAGTGTTCCACCCAATTTACAAATTGCCGCTGGGTAGTCCTCAAGATGTCGCTAATGTTACCTATGCCTGTGCTTTCCAAAAGAGCGTCATCCCTTCCTTCTGTGATGTAGTGAATCTGATTGCGCAGGTCTTTGAGTGTGGTGTTTACCGGAGTGGCAGAGAGCATCAGCACCTTGGAACGCTTGCCTGCCTTGATTACATTCTCCAGCAAGAATTTAGTGCGGTTGATAACGGTTTTATCTTCTCGCCTTCTTTCTTTTGGGTTGCCTCTTAGGTTGTGGGATTCGTCTATCACGATCAAATCATATGCACCCCAATTGAAGGCTGATAAATCTGTGCCACCAGCGCGGGATTCACCTGAAGTTCTGCCCAGGTCTGTGTGATAAAGCACGGTATAGGAAAATCTGTCCCTTTGAAAGGGGTTGTAAATATTGCCATGAACAGTTTGGTATAGGGTCCAGTTTTTACCCAGCTTTTTGGGGCAGAGCACTAAAACTCGGTAGTTTAGGGCTTCATAATAACGGATGATGGCTAAGGCTTCATAGGTCTTGCCCAAGCCCACGCTGTCGGCAATGATGCAGCCGCCATGTTTTTCCAGTTTGTTGATCGCACCCTTCACGCCATCCTTTTGAAAGTTGTAGAGTTTGTTCCAAATTTCGCTATCATAAAATCCTACCTTCTGATTGCTCAAGTCAATCTCGGTCTGATCAAGAAGATATTTCTCAAAAAGGTGGTAAAGCGTCTTGTAATATACAAGTTCAGGTGCATTGTTGGCATAGAGCTGATCCAAATACTTGAGCACCTCTTCTTTTACGTCTCTCACTGTTTCCTTGTCAGCATTCCAGAGCTCATTGAACCACCCCTTGAGGTCTTTTACATCTCGATTGTCCGAGACTATCAAGTTGAGCTCCATATTGCAGTTTTTGCTCATGCCCAAGCCGCCCACAGTAAAATTGGATGAGCCCATAATGGCATTTTCAGTTTCATTGGCTTGCTCAATGTGGTAGAGTTTACCATGCAAAAAGTTTGGCTTTACCATAGATTTTATCTCTACCTTGTCCTTGATCCACTGCGAGCATTCACGGGCATATTTGCTCTGCTCCAAACGGTTTTCCAAGGGGACAACCAGAGCATTGTCTTGGATCTGATAATTACGACTCTGCATCCTCTGAGGGTCTATCTGCTTCAAAAAGGTAGGCTCTCCAAAAAGGAACCGGAGGCTGTCGATACTGTCTAATTTATCTTTTAACTTATGGTAAGCATAGATGGTAAAATAAGCAGAGACAAAGGAAAGTTTACTGTCAGGACGGATGCTCTGTGACAAAAAGTCACCCAATTTCCCCCTCGTTCGATTGTCCCTGATGCCGCTTTCAATCGCCATTGTTATGGGTGCTCCTTACTTTTTTTCTATGGATGCACTCTGAATTAGGACTGATATTTGTCAAGGACGACTTGCGTTTCCAAGGGTATACAGGGATGAACATGAATAGATTGGAGTGACTCCAAGAACGACAAAGTCAATCATCAGTTACTCTGTCTTTATCCACACAATGTTACACTGCAAGCCCAAAACTACCCTCTTCATAGGAAATATTTGCCATTGAAGTTCTTAATTATCGTCTTTATCTATACCGGATGAGCTATCGTTTTTACCTTCTTTAGAATTACTTTCCTCCGCGCCCGTGGATGACGGCAAAGCTTGTGAGTCGTCTTCAGTAAGCTCTCCCAAAGAAGTGATGAATAAATCTTGAATATATCTTTTCCATGGGTCATCACTCTTTTGCTTTTCAAATTCTTCTATGATGGTTTTTATGGATTCAACTTCTTTCTCATCATTGGCGATTCTTACCTGATAACTTAGCTTTTTGTTTTGTAACACATCTTTGAAATCCGTTAATTGAGATGAACTCATTTTATAAATGCGGTCGGCAAAACCATGCTCTATAATATTAGTGAAGAGTTTACCTGCTCCAATCGTCTCTTCTGTCGCGGGTGGAATAGGAATAGGATCATCTAAAAATAGGATTAAGCCGTTTTTAAAATATTGTTTTTTTATTTGTTCCAAGCGGTTATCATAGATCGGTTCAAGTTTTTCCTTAAACTTTTTGTCGAGATCTTTTCTTGATTTAATCATATGGAACCTTTCTTGTAGATCTATGAAATCGTTACAATCCCTGATCATTTTTTCAACTCTGCTCAAGATAACTGACTCCAATTTATAATTGTTTGTTTTGTCAATCTTGGACGAGTAGCTATCTTGTAGGTCATAGAAAATTACGTATAGTGTAGGCAAGTTATACGCGCCACTTTTGACGTAATCCATCAGTCCTGTTAACGACTGTTGAACTTCCTCTTCTGTTTCAAAGCGATATCTGTTATGAAATTGGTCCAATGCTACCCTTGCAGGATTTTCTTGTTTTATAAGCCCTGCTATTTCGCTCGAAATTCTATCTTTATTGTAATAGTAAGTACTAATGTAATCATGCACTGATGGCAGATATAGCCATTTGTATGTATCGCCTCCAAAGTATTTTGCAATCATTTCATCCAAGATTTTGTGATAATCATATTCCTCCAAAGCTAGCGCAACAGTCAAGTCTTCATATTCTCTCAAGGCTTCAAAGAATCCTATACTTTGTGAATTCGTTTTTTCAGATAAGGTTTCATTTATGAGCATAGTGATCATTCTAAATATTCTCAACGCCATGTCATTATCAGTTAACTGAACGTTGTTTCTTATCACCTTACAGTAAGCATCTTGGATTTTGATAGTAGTACGCAAATTGTCAATTTGGGCATCCTCAAATAGTTTCAGTAGGGTCGCCTTGTATTCTTGTTTAGCATCAGAGAGCTGTTTATCATATTCATCGCTTGACTTCCTGAAAATACCACTAATATAGTCCTCAAACTGAGGTTCAAATTTAATTGTCCATGAGATGGTTTTCTCTTTTATCTTCTTGTAATCGTCTTGATTCTTGATTTCATCTTCATTGCACACGAAGAGTACCTTCTGCTTTTGTTTTTCGATGAAGTAACTATTAAAATACCCAAGAACCTCTTTCATTGATAATTCATTTGAAACCCTTTCAAGATCATCAATAATCAATAAGCTATTCTCGGTTCCCAAATTAACAGCAAGATCCTTGGCAAATCCAGAGAAGACTGATGCAATGTCACGCACTGTGTTTAATATGGGGCCAAAGTTAGTTGTCTCCATTTTTTCAAGGACTTTTGATAAACTTGTCTTCTTTGTTTTAACCTCTGATCCCAAAATAGAGAGGAGCATCCTATCGTTTATCTCATCAATGGATTCCACACCATTTAAGGATATGTAGACACACTTTATTCTTTCAATTTCGGGGTTGGCCCCATTATCAGCAATGAATGTTGCTCCTGATAGCTCTCTACCCTCCAAATATGGCATCAGCCTCTTTTGCACAAAATAAGTTTTGCCTGCTCCCCATGGTCCATTCAGCATAATAGCTGAGTCCAACAGGGATTGGGTGTCAATTGCATAATCTCTGATGATCGTGAGTGTTTTTTTCATTTTTACGCCACTATTTTATGTTGATATTGTTGCAATTAAATAAAGCCCAACTTTTTGGTCAACCTAAATATGTGTGGGCCGGCTGTGCCGGCAAGGTGTTATGCCTTCGGCAAGTTGTCAGTAGTCAGTTGCTGACGCCTTCGGCGAGGTTTTAGGTGTTAGAGGTTAGGTGTTAGTCGCTGCGCAGGTTTCGGGGATGCGCGTGCTTTTGGTGGCAATCCGAATGGTTCCGAGCGATGTAAGTAACAAGCTGCGCTTGATGGCGGCGGTATGGCAACCTCCGGCTACCTTTTCTTGGTCGCTATGGCAAGCGACCCTACCTTACCGAGCCGCCCGGATATTACCCGGAGCCTCCCGTAAAAACCCCGAGTATCTCCACGGCATCTCCCTGCGGGTAAGTAAGGGGGGCGACTGGTCGGCCAGGGGTTGTGCCTTCGGCGAGGGGTTAGGTGTTAGCAGCGGCGCGGGGCCGACTGCGTCGTCCAGTTGTGAGCGGCGGCTGTGCCGGCCAGGTGTTGTGCCTTCGGCGAGGTGTTAGGTGTTAGGGGTTAGGTGTTAGCAGCGGCACGGGTTTCGGGGATGCGCGTGTTATCCTCGTTGTGCGAGGCCGTGTGAAGCAGCGGCGGTTCATGACCGCCGCTATACAACTGATAAAGCCGGTTCGTCTGGATTTATTCACGATTGGCTTTCTTTATTATCTTTTCCTTCTGTTCTTTGGATAGCCTCATTTCTAATTCATCTTTGTATTCGATGGCTTCTTCATGTCCGTTTTGGGTGGCTCTCAGGAACCAGAAATAGGCCTGCTGCTGATCCTCAGCTACGCCCAAGCCGGAATAATACATGAGACCCAGATAATGTTGTGCCGGTCCATATCCCTGTTCTGAGGCATGGCGGAACCATTTTACCGCTTCGGTGTCGCTTTGCTCCACACCTTCGCCCCGGTAATACATTATGCCCAGGTTAAACTGTCCCGGCGCATATCCCAGTTCAGCGGCTTTGCGAAACCAGTTGGACGCTTCTGCCAGATCCTGCTCCACTCCCAGGCCTTCAACATACTGGACGCCAAGATTGACCTGTGCTTCCACAACCGATTGTTCTGCCGCTTTGCCGTACCATTCTGCGGCTTTGGCATAATCTTGGGCTACGCCCTTGCCTTTCTGATACAAGTCTCCCAAAGTGAACTGTGCATCCGCATGTCCTTGAAGAGCGGCGTCCAGAAGCCATTTTGCCGCTTCGGGGTAGTTTTGCAATTCTGCGTAACTGACACCCAATAGATACATGGCTTCCACGGATCCTTGAAGAGCCGCTTTGCGAAGCCATTTGTCAGCTTCGGGGATGTTTTCGTCCACACCAAGGCCCAAATGATATAACAGGGCCAAACCGATTTGTGATTCTACGTCACCTGCTTCTGCCTGTTGCAGTAGCTCGTTTAATTTGTCGTTTTTCATGGTATTACTCCTTTTTAGGTTTTAGGTTTTAGGTGTTAGGTGTTAGTCGCTGCGCAGGTTTCGGAGATGCGCGTGCTCTTGGTGACAATCCGGATGGTTCTGGGCTTTCTTTTTTCCCACGAATTACACGAATTTACACGAAAGGGCGGCGGGGCGACTGCGCCGCAGTTGTGAGTTGTGAGGGGCTGCGCTGGTTTTAGCATTTTTTGTAGAACCTGTAGTAAATCTCGCCAGAGCGCATCATTGCCTCATTGAGTGAGTTGGGCGATTGCGCTGCATACATTCTGCTGCCGCTATAGGATAAGGCTTTATCCTGCAATCTGCTGACTGCGCTCTTATTCAGAGTCTCAAAATAGAGATTTGCGGCAGCGGTGGGCGAGATAGAGTCGAAGCTCTTTTCGATGGTTCCGGATGCGGTGACCAGGTGAGCTATGCCATCCACGCCTGCCTCACGGTAGATGAAGGCTTCCTGCTCGGCTCCGGTGCACCATTCCTGTCCTAAAAGCCTGAGATGTTCAGGTTTTCGCTCATTGTCTCTGTGGTAATTGAAGACGATAAAAGCCTGTTCCAGCTCGAAATGCGTGCCGTATTCATCGATCTCATTAAATATACCCCAGATGGGGATAAAGAAGTATTTGGCAGCCTTGATGTCCGCCTTGAGTCTTCTGTTTTTCAGCTTTTGGCTGTGCACAATCAGGGGATCCGTATCCCCACCACCATAAGCTGTGATGACGATGAAGCCAGACTCCGCCTGCTCCCGCATCAGATTATTGATGCGCTCATCGTCGGGACAAATCTTCACAAGTTCATATCGCATATATTCTCCTTAGGTTTTAGGTTTTAGGTGTTAGGTGTTAGGAGCTGCGCTTTGTATAGAGATGCGCATGCTATCTTCGTTGAGCGAGACCGTGTGAAGCAGCGGCGGTTCGGCGACCGCCCGTACAGGCTCAGGGTCTGATAAATATCTCGCCCGGTCGCATAGAGGCTTCGTTGATAGAATTGGGCCCGCGAGCGAGGTAGATGCCCCCTTCGTCATGGATGAGGGTTTTGGGATACTTCTGTTTGGCACTTCCATGCAGATAACGGAAGTAAACGTCTACAGCCACAGAGGGGGAGATGCAGCCGAAGTTCAACTCTATGCTTTCCTTGGCGGTGATGTAATGAGTTTTCCCGCTTGTCCCTGCCTCTGCATAGAAGAAAGCTTCGATATCATATTTCTTGCGCCATACCTGGCCCAGTGAAATGAGCTCGGCGATGCCCTCCTGTTTTTCATGATTTTTGCAATTGAATACCAGGAAGGCCTGTTCTGGGAAGCTCTCCAGATAGCCTATTTCGTCCCATACATCAAAGCCTGCCCAGACGGGGATATGGGAATATTCGGATTTCCGGATGTCTGCTTTCAGGCTTCTGCTGCTGATTTGATACTCCCGACGTCTCTTGGCGCTGGTATCCCCACCTTTAAACGTCGAAATAATGATAAACCCGGCCTCTGTGTAACCGCTCATCAATCCGTCGATAAGCACGTCACCAGAGACACATCTCTTGAGATCGTATCTCATAATTTGGCTCCTTCTCTAATTGGTGCTATAACGTAATATAGCGTCTTTTTCGTTTTTTCCAAATTGTATTTTGGGTTTTAGCGGCTGCGCCGCAGGTGTTAGGTGTTAGGGGCTGACGCCTTCGGCGAGGTTTTAGGGGTTAGGTGTTAGGTGTTAGTCGCTGCGCAGATGGCGAAGATGCGCGTGCTCCTTACGGGGATCCGGATGGTTCTGGTGCTCTTTATTTTTCCACGGATATACACGGATGAGGCGGCTTCGCCGCAGGTGTTAGGTGATAGGTTTTAGGGGTTAGGAGCTGCGCTTTGTTTAGGGATGCGAATGCTCTTTTTTGCAAGGCATTACTTCTCATCATCCCTGATGGCGTTATAGATTTCCAGCTTTAAAGATTCTTCCTCTTCCTGGCCGTCCAACAGAGCGCAGATTATCTTGTGTAACAACTCCTTGTCTATTCTTCCCGCAGCCACGTGGTAGCTGATGTTTTCCATGTAGTGGATAAACTTCCCTGCTAATGGCAAATAGCCGTTGAATAGGAGAAACTGCGCCCCCAAGGATATGGCAATCCGCTTATTACCATCAGTAAAGCAGTGGAATTTGCAAGCGCCCCAGACCAAGTGGGTGAGTTTATCCTCGAAAGCGGGGTAATAGTCATCATTTTGAATGTGATTTAATACGCTCTCAAGCTGGGCACTGTTAATAGTGGTGGTATCTCCACCCCCGCTCTTTTCTATGGTCTGCTTGTGGGTCTCAATGGCCTGCTCAATTGTGATGTATATAATTGGAGTCATTCTCTATCCTTCAGACGCTTGAGGACGTCCTTTGCTTCTTCCAATCTATCTGCAAGCTCCATGCTTTTCTCACCCAAGAAACGCTCAAATTCTTCTGCAGGAAGCGGCGAGATATAGCCCGCAAGCTTTTGGTGCAGTGCATCACGAAAGGCAAGATCCCGACTGGCCATCAGGGTGCGTGCCTTTTCGATGAGAGGTTTCCAAAGTGCCTGGCTCTCAAACTCGCGGTAAAGCTCATCAACTTCGTGATAGCTGAGCTTCCGTCCCTTCTTTTCTGATTCTTGCTTCAAGACATCCGCAAAACCGTATTCGTAGGAAGATACCAAGTCCAGCACCTCGGAATAAAGCGTTTCCCGAACCTTGTCTTTTTCTTTAAGTTTCAATATGGTCCGGTATTCCTTAGCCTTTTCCCTGAAAATACTGGTGTAAATCTTGTCTGTATAGGTGGCATACTTGAAGTTGCCCATATCAACATAATCTCGCAAGGCATCGGTGAACTTCTGGCGGTAGTTCTCTTCCTGAAACCAAGAATACAAGAAATCTTCATCCCTTTGATTGATATACTTTGTCCCGCCACCAGTCCTGGCATTGATGGTATCTATCACAATATCCAGGATAAGTTGACGCAGCACTCTGGCCCTCTCGCTTTCCACCATCAACATCGCCAGGTTGAGAAAAGATTTGAAGTCAAATATTCCCAACTGTGTGACTTTGGTGCTAACGAAATCAGTTTCGTTAACATCATTATTTTTTATATGTATCCTCAAGCTTTGCAGACGCTTACCTCTCAAAACCTCATACCCATTTGCAGTAAGTTCTTCGTTGTGTTTGGTCAGGTAGTTATCAATAGTTCTGCTGGTTACCTCAAAGAAGTCGGCTACCTGCTCCTTGAAGAAAATAGCTTTCCCCTCAAAAATGAAGACCGGCAGCTTTATCTGATCTTTTATCGCCTCAAGCGCATATGGGTTGTTCAGAATATTCTGGCGATCCACGTTTGAATTTGTCAAATCCTTTGCCATCTCATACCTCTATTTCGATTTGTGCAAGGAAAACAGGGGTGATGCTTTTGTCAACTAAGAACTTGCCGGAGGCTGTGCCTTCGGCAAGGTTTTAGGTGTTAGGGGTTAGGTGTTAGCGCTGACGCCTTCGGCGAGGCCGGCGGCTTCGCCGCAGGTGTTAGGGGTTAGGGGTTAGGGGTTAGGGGCTGCGCTTCGTATAGAGATACGCGTGCTCTTTACGGGGATCCGGATGGTTCTGGGCTTTCTGTTTTTTTCCACGGATTACACGAATGAGGCGGCTTCGCCGCAGGTGTTAGGTGTTAGGTTTTAGGTGTTAGCGCTGACGCCTTCGGCGAAGCAGCCTACTTCCCTGTCTTCACTACCCTAAATCCCAGATACGGGCTTTTGGTAAACTGTTTCACATGGCTGCGCTTAGTGACTCTCATCTCGCTGGGTTCGTGGCTGAAGGAGCCGCCGCGGATCACTCTTTCGCTGCCTGAGTCCGGTCCATAGAGTGGATTTGCCGCCTTGGTGTAGGGCGCATACCAGTTCCAGACCCATTCATAGGCGTTGCCGCTCATGTCATAGAGTCCCAAGGCGTTAGGCTTTTTCTGGCCCACGGGATGCAGTTCGGAATCGCTGTTTTGCAGATACCAGCCCACCTGACTGGGGTCGTCGGAGCCGCTGTATTCGTAAGGTGGCTCCAGTTTGCCTTCTTTGGCGGCGTATTCCCATTCCGCTTCGGTGGGGAGACGGTAGCCGCTGGCGCTGAAATCGCAGGTATAGCCATTGAAGAAGTCGTAGCAGGGCTCCAGTTTGTCCAGATAGCTCTTTTCGTTGCAATATTCCAATACTTCCAAAAAGCTGACGTTGGTGACGGGCTGGTTCTTCTCTTTGAGGCTGTAGGAGTGCTGGGGATAGACCATTGCCCACTCTTCGTTGGTGATCTCAAAGGATGACATCCAGAAGCCGGGGACTTTGAGCTTGAGGGGTGGAAATTCGTCCGAGGCCGCTTCGGGAGCCATGCTGCCGATAAAGGTGGAATCGCCTTTGACATACACCATTTGGATGGCGCGGTTGGGCACGGGCTCCAAGGTGGAATCGTCGTCGTCTTGTTGGCTGCTCACTTGGGAGTTGAGTGCGGGTTTCTCTTTGAAAACGGAGTATTTCAGCACCGCAAAGACCAGGATAAGGATGGTGGCAACCGCCATGATGCCGCCCCAACGCTTGATTTTGGGGTCCAGACCCTCTGATTTTGGGACGGTGTAGATGACCTTCTTGGGTGGCGGAGTGATGGGGCCGGGCTTGGGCGGCGGAACGTTTTCAACCTTGGGAATATCGACCCTGGGAGTGTCTAATTGGGGGATATCCGCTTCGATCCCGTCCGGCTCAATCCGGGTAGATTCCGCTGCTACCGTGGGCTTGGGGATTTCCACCTCAGGGGGTTCCGCCTTCACGGGTTCTTCAATCTTCGGAGGTTCCACCACCACGGGAGGTATTTCCACCCTGGGAGGATCTTCCACTTTAACAGGAAGGAGCTCTTCTTCAAATACGGGCGGTATCTCGACTTCAGGGGTTTCCTCTATCTTGATCGGTTCTTCCACTGCCGGCGGCTCCACGATCACAGGAGCCTCTTGAAGCGGGACCTCTGCCTGCGTGGGTGTAAAAGGCGGTCTTACTTTCTGCAGCAAAATGGCTTGCTTCAGCTCTTCCATGCAGCAGTAGCGGTTTTGCGGATTCATGTTAAGGCATCTGTTGATGATGCCGAAGAGCCATTCCGGGATGTTTATCCCCAGAAACTCCGGATTGATCACCGGCTTTTCAAAGCTGCTTTCCTTCTGGTTTTTGACGCCCAAATCCTTGTTGACGGTCCAAGGCAGCCGGCCGCAGAGCATCAGATAAGCCAGCACGGCCAGGGAATAGATGTCTGATCGGGCATCCGGAGGGCTTCCCCGGTAGACTTCGGGCGCCAAAAAGAGGATGGGGTGCATGCCGTTTTGGTGGGGATCATCGTCCAACCAGCTCTGGTGCGCTTTGCCAAAGCCGTAGATGCAGGGTTCGCCTTCTTCATTGACGATGATGCTTTCGGGGCTCAAAAGCCCGTGGTAGATGCCTTTAGCATGTGCATGCGCCAAGGCTTCCACGATCATGTCCATCCACTTGATCACCTGCTGCGCGGAAAAGCTGAGCTTTCCCCAATCCAGAAACTCGCTCAGCAGCTTGCCTTCGATATATTGGTAGACCACATAGAGGTTGGCGTCTTCCTCAAAGATATTGACCGTCTTGCGGATGTGAGGATGGTTGAGCCTGGAGTTTATCTCAGCTTCATCCTTAAGGCGCTGTTTGAGGAGGGAATCGGCCTGCCACTTGGGATCTATGGTTTTGATGACCAACAGCTCTTTGGTCTGCCTGCTTTTCGCCAAGTAGACGATGTGCACGCTGCTGCGGTGCAGGGTGCTGAGGATGGTGTATAAAGAGCTGGGACTGTTACTCATGGCGGGCTTATGCCTGATGCACCAAGCGTCCTTTGGCAAAGACCTTGCAGATGTGCGAAGAACCGAAGTGATAGGGGATAAAATCCAAGCTGGGGATGTCCCAGATGATGAGATCTGCATCTTTGCCGGCTTCCAGTGAGCCTTTGCGATCTGCCATACCAATGCTGTGAGCGGCGTTGATGGTGGCGGCAGCCAAAGCTTCGACGGGAGTGAAGCCCATCTGCAGGCAAGCCAGGGTCATCACCATGGGCATGGAATCGCAGTTGCAGCTGCCGGGGTTGTAGTCCGTTGCGATAGCTACGCTGAGGCCGGAATCTATCATAAATCTGCCTTTGGCATAGCTTTTGCTGCGTAGTGAGAAAAGCGTCGCCGGCAGGAGAACAGCCGTCACGCCCGCAGCGCGCATCGCCAAGAGGCCCGCCTCACTGGCTGCACCAAGGTGGTCTGCAGAGGCACATTTCAGCTCGGCAGCCAGTTCCGCACCACCGATAGGCTCGATCTCATCGGCATGCATCTTGAGCTCCATGCCGTGCTCACGAGCGCATTTGAGCACTCTGCGGCTCTCGTCTATGCTGAATACGTGTGCTTCCGTGAAGATATCGCAATACCGGGCAATGCCCTGCTTGGCAACCTTGGGGATCATATCTTCGGTGAGGATCTTGATATAGGCTTCGTGATCGTTTTTATACTCGACGGGATACTCATGCGCACCCATGAAAGTGGGCACGATATCGATGGGCAAATCCTCATCCAGAGCCTGAATCACGCGCAGTTGCATCAGCTCGGATGCGGTGTCCAAGCCATAGCCGCTTTTGGCTTCGAGGGTGGTGGTGCCAAGGGCTATCATCTTGTTGATGCGCTTCTTGGCCAGGTTGAAAAGCAGCTCTTCCGAGGCGTTCTTGGTGCTTTCGATGGTGGAACTGATACCGCCGCCGGCTTTGGAGATTTCCACATAGGTGGCTCCCGCCAAGCGCATGGCAAATTCCGCTTCCCGCGTGTGGACAAACACCGGGTGGGTATGAGGATCCACAAATCCGGGTGTAATGATGCCGCCTTCGGCGTCTACGTGCATTCCGCCCTCGTAGCGCGCCATAATCTCTGATGCCCGGTCAATCGCCACGATTTTGCCGTCTTTAACGGCGATGGCTGCGTCTTTGATGATACCGGCATCGTTCATCGCTTTGCCCGTTTTGGGCTGGCTGCCACCGGCCAAGGTGGCGATCTGGGCACAATTGTGTATGATCAAATCTACTTTCATCATTTATTCCTTATATTGATGTGGGCAAAGACCGCATCCGATGCAGCCTTGACCCAAAATAGCGTTGTTTATCACAGTTATGAAAAACGGGCTCACTATTGCAGCAAACCCGCCTTTTTAGAGTTTGAAATCGTGTAAAACACCGTTAAAGAGGCTTACTCTTCTTCCTCTTCGTCAGTATCTCCCATGAAGAGCTGTTCTTCAAATGCGTCTGCGACTTTCATGAAAAGCTCGTCGTCATCGATCACGTTGAGCTCGACGGTGTCTTCTTGTACGTCCATCTGCAGGATGTCGTACTCGTCGGAATCAACCTCTGCCAACGCAATATACTGCTTACCTTCATACTCGATTACGCCCAGCATCACGAAGTCTTGCTTGCTGCCATCTTCCATATCCAAGGTGATGATGTTCTCATCATCATGATGGCAATCGCAATCATCGCCGCACTCCGGACAAGGGGTCAATTCGTCATCTTTTTCTGAAAACATAGTGTTACTCCTTAGCATTTTAACCCATGATTTATAAAGGCCATCTTTTGGCAAGAGAAAAATCAAGCTTCAGGCTAAAGTGGCTTGGTGTTAGGTGTTAGGTGTTAGGGGTTAGGGGTTAGGGGTTAGGTGTTAGGGGCTGCGCTTTGTTTGGAGATACGCGTGTTAGCTTCGTTGAGCGAGACCGTGTGAGGCAACGGCGGTATGGCAACCGCCCGTACATTCGTGTAATTCGTGTAATTCGTGGGAGAAAAAGAAGACTGTTTGTGGTCCCGATCCCCGCAGCAGAGCACACATATCTTGGGAACCGGCGTCAGCCCCTAACCCCTAACACCTAACCCCTAACACCTAACCCCTAACACCTACATCAAGGAAACCGGATCCACATCCACCTGCCAGCGGAGTGAGGATTTGGGCTTGAAGTGCTTCTTGATGATATTGACGGCGTGCACCAAAATGCTGTGGCTCTGTGCTTTGAAGATGAGGTGATAGCGGTATTGGCCTGCGATCTTGGGCAGGGGCGCCACTGTGGGACCCAGAAAGGTGAGACCCTCTATCTGCGTCAAATGACGCTGGCAGACCTGGTTCAAGTCCTGCATCGCCCCTCGGAGCGTAGCATCATCTTTGTGGGTAAAAAGTATCCTCGCCAGACGGCAGAAAGGCGGATAGTTCATCTGTTGCCGATACTGCATTTCAAAAGCGGCAAAGGCGGGATAATCCTGCTGGGCAGCCTTTGAGATGGCGTAATGGTCGGGGTTGTAGCTTTGGATGATGACCTTGCCGGGAAGCTCAGCCCTGCCGGAGCGTCCTGACACCTGCGTGAGCTGCTGGAAGGTGCGTTCTGCCGAGCGGAAATCCGGAATATTGAGGCTGATATCGGCAAGCACCACCCCCACCAAGGTAACGTGCGGGAAATCCAAGCCTTTAGAGATCATCTGCGTGCCCAAAAGGATGTCTATCTCCCTGCTTTTCATGCCTTGATACATCTGTTTGTGCGCATCTTTGCGGCGTGTGCTGTCGGAATCCAGCCTCAAAAGCCGTGCCGATGGAAACAGGATCTTGAGCAGCTGCTCCAGCTTCTGCGTGCCCGCCGCTCCATAGCTGAAACTGAAGGAACCGCAAGAGGGGCAGGAGCGCGGGTTTGGCTCCGTGTAACCGCAATAGTGACACATCAATTGCGCCAGATCCCGGTGATAATACATGCTGATCTCGCAGTGCGGACATTTGATGATCTTGCCGCACTTCAGGCATTGGATAAAGGAGGAATAGCCACGTCTGTTTTGAAAGAGGATCACCTGCTGGTTGCGCCTCAGCGTTTCCTCGATCGCCACAAGCAGAGTCTGGGAAAAGAGCTCCTCATGCGGCTCGGTGCGCAAATCCACCAATTTCACTTCCGGCATGCTGATCTCGAAGGGACGGTTTGCCAGAGTCTGAAGAGCATACTTTTGGGTGTGGGTATTGCGCCAGGATTCCAGTGCGGGCGTGGCAGAGCCGATGATCACCTGCGCCCCGGATAGCTGCGCCCTCACGATCGCCATATCCCGGCCATGATAGCGGGGCTGACTCTCCTGTTTGTAGCTCTGCTCATGCTCCTCATCCACGATCACCAGTCCCAGATTGGGCAAGGGAGCAAAGACGGCACTGCGCGCTCCCACCACGATGCGCTTTTCGCCATGGAAGATCAGCTTCCACTGACGCAAGCGCTCTTTGGAACTCAATTTGCTGTGATTGACGGCCAAAATGGGACCAAATTCAGATTCAAAACGCTCCACCATCTGAGGCGTGAGCGCAATCTCCGGGATCAGGAAGAGGATGTTCTTGCCCTTTTGCAGATATTGTTGCATCACCTTCAGATACACTTCCGTTTTGCCGCTGCCCGTCACGCCATAAAGCAGGTTCACATTGAAGCTGTCCCTCGTCTGGAGAATCGCATCCAAAGCTCGCTGCTGCTCCTCATTCAGGGTGATGTCCCGAGGCGCAAAAGCGGCAGGTTCATAGTGAGGCACGGCGTCGATCCTGCACGGCTCCACCTTCACCAACTCCTTGGTGCGCAGAGCCTTGATCACCGAATAGGAAAAGTGCTGCGCCAGCTCCGCCATGGGCATCCTGCCTCCGGAAGCCTTGAGCACCTCAATCGCCTCGCTCTGTCGATCAGCCACTTTGGGAAAGGGATCAGGGGCAGGCAGCAGACTTACGAAGTTTGCGTATCTTGGCTTGTCCTTGGCTCCCACACTGCGTTCCACCTCGATCTCATCCGCCTCTTCAGCCTGCTCTATCAGCTTGTAAATGGGACGGTTGGGCAGGTCTGCCTTTATTTGAGCCAGCTGATGCCAAAGGCCGTCCTTCAGCAGTTCTGCCAGCTCCGGATCGCTCACTTGGGCACCTTCCCTCTTTTGGATGAGCGCACTCGGATCGGGAATCAGGTTTCCGGGCAGCATGCTGAAGAGGCATATCCCCATGCTGCACAGATAATAATCTGCCATCCAAGCGGCCAATTGCATCAATTCCGGCGTGATGATGGGCTCGGTATCCAAGACCTCCAGGATGTCCCGGTAGCGGATACCCTGGGGCGGATTCAAGACCTCTTCACCGGTGATGCCGATGGTATCCTTGCCGTTTAAAGACACCAGGACGCGGCAGCCGGGCTCCAAACGCTGCCGGCTGTGATAGCTGAATTCTTTAGCCAAATTGAGGGGAAAGTGAACGATGTAATGCACGAGGTAAGCCTGAGAGGAGGGCGCAATTCTGTCAATACCAAAGTGGTAAAAGATGGCCATCGCTTTTGTTTGCAGCAAGATAGCAGGAATTTGTGCACCAACATCAAAAAGCCATGTGGCAGCAGTTGCCTTTTATCAACCCATCCGGGGGAAAATCGGAGCCTTCCCAAAAATTATGTTCATTTTATCCGGCTAATTTGACGTTTCATAATCGTCTATAGAATCAGATACATAGGCATCCGCAGTCCAGAAAAGTTGATTTTATTCCACAAGCCAAATCCAAATTGATGAAGATTACTCTTGACACCAGAACAGGCGGAATAATATGGTGAACATCATACAGACCCTACATAGAATGCCCTCCGAAGCGTGGAGTCGCCTCTCCGGCGAACTCCACGTTTTTTTATATCTGCCATAGAGGCCGTCCTTAACTATATATACTCACTTACGCTCCCTTCCCCTCAGCAAAACCACCACCGCACAGGCGAGGCAATTTCCCCTTGTCTATTCAGTCCGGCAGCTTATATTTTCATCATGAAGGACTTGTGGTTTTCCGCAGCTTTTTCAAAGCATTTTGTCAGTCAAAGCCGGGCTCGTTCCGGTTGCTAAGTTGTTTAGGAGTAACACTATGGAATTTGTTTTTCACAATCCCACCAGGGTGTTTTTTGGTAGTGGTATGATAAGCGTTTTGGGCACTCAGTTGCAGAAGCATGGTGCCAAGAAAGTATTGCTGGTTGCGGGTGGAGGCTCGATCCGCAAAAACAGCGTCTATGACCAAGTGGTGCAAAGCCTTAAAGATTCAGGTATAGACTGGGTGGAAGCTTGGGGCGTGCAATCCAATCCCACCTTGGAAAAGGTGCGTGAGATCATCGCTTTGGCCCATCAGGAGCAGGTGGATTCCGTCTTGGCCGTGGGTGGCGGCAGCGTGATCGATAGTGGCAAAGCGGTAGCTGCCGGCTTTTATATGGACGACATCTGGAAAGCTGTCACCGGTGAAGAAAGCATCAAAGCGGCGCTTCCCGTCTACACCGTGCTCACCCTCTCCGCCACAGGCAGCGAAATGAACAGCTTTGCCGTGATCACCAACAGCGAGACCACCTGCAAAGCAGGGCTCGGTTCGCCGCTGCTTTTCCCCAAGTTTACCATTATTGACCCCACGGTGCAGGCCAGTTTACCTTTCCGGCAGACCGTCAGCGGCGCCTTGGATGCCACCGCCCACATTCTGGAATATTACTTTGCCGAAGAAGATGCCATCGCCACCAATGCCATCAATGCCGCCCTGCTCAAGACCATCATGGAGATGACGGACAGGCTGCAGGAGAATGCGGCGGATATGGTAGCCAGGGCAAATTTGGCTTGGTGCGCCACTTTAGCCCTCAACGGCATCAGCGGCGTGGGTCATAAGGGAGGCGATTGGGCTTGCCACACCATCGAACATGCATTTTCCGCGCTCAAACCCCAGATCGCTCACGGTGAAGGCTTGGGAGTCGTCTTCCCCGCCTGGATTGAATATATGAACCAAAAGATGCCCAAACGCTTCTCCGGCTGGGCCAAAGACGTCTGGGACGAGGATAACGTCTGCCGTGCTCTACATAAGTTCAGGGAGAAAATCTCCGCTTGGGGCGCCCCGACCTCATTGAGAGAACTGGGCATCCAGGATGAAGACCTGCCCGTGCTTTTGGAGATCATCACCTCATCCGGAACCCTGGGAGGCTTTAGCAAGCTGGAAAGAGCGGATATCGAAGCGCTTTTGTTGCTGGCTTATTAGGGGCCGGCTGCGCCTGCCAGGTGTTAGGCTTTAGGTGTTAGGTGTTAGGAGCTGACGCTCGCTGTATGGACGGGGGCCGGCTGCGCCGGCCAGGTGTTAGGCTTTAGGTGTTAGGTGTTAGGAGCTGACGCTCGCTGTATGGACGGGGCCGGCTGTGCCGGCATGAGGGAGAGAGGGAGAGAAAGCTGCGCTGATCTCAGGGGTTAGTGTGCTTTAGTGAACACTGTCACTCGCCGAAAAAGCAAGCTAAGCCCATCATTACCCGCCTTGCAAGCAAAGCCAGCGTTAGCTGGCCATAATTCGTGTTAATTCGTGTAATTCGTGGGAAAAACAAGAAAGCCCCAAAGCCATATGGATCTCAACCAAAAGCACGCGCATCCCTGAAACCAGCGCAGCCCTAACACCTAACACCTAAAACCTAACACCTAACCGCCACTGTCAGAAAAAGCAGGCCAAAAATCAACATTTGACACATTACTATAACACAGCAACCTATAACCCCTATCAAAGACCCTCCTCAAATGCCGATTCCATGCGGACTTCCAACTCCTTCCCTGCTGCTCTCCTGCTCCTCGAACAGCTAACGAGTAAGAAAGCAGTAAGTTAGGAGGAAGAGCCAAGTGGGAGGAAAATGGATGTCGGGCAGGTGGGTAAGGCGGACGAAAAGTCAACCTTTGCGCTTACCTCAGTTATCGGTAAACAAATTATGGGCGAGTTTCGATAGGAAGCAGCGACTCACAACTGGCAACTCATAACTTGCCGAAGGCCCCGTCGGTCGCTGACGCTCGCTGTAGGGTCGCTTGCGTCGGCATGAGGGAGAGAGCGAGAGAGGGAGAGAAAGCTGCGCTGGTCTCATAGATGTGTGTGATCTTGGTTGCATTCCATATGGTTCTGGGCTTTCTTGTTTTTCCCACGAATTACACGAATTATGGCCAGCTAACGCTGTTTTGCCTTTGTAAACATCAAGCTGCGCTTGATTGCGGCGCTACGGCGAGCGCCGGCTACGGGTGGGTCGCTTTGGCAAGCGACCATACTGCGAGCGTCAGCCCTAACACCTAAAACCTAACACCTAAAACCTAACACCTAACCGCCACAGTCGGCCCTAAAAAGGCAACAAATGCAGATGGAAATGGAAGACCTGCTGTCCGGCCGCTCTGCCGCAGTTCATCAGCATTTTATAGCCTCTGGGCTGATACTTTTCATCCAGGTGCTGCTTCACTGTCAGGATGATTTCCTGCATCTGCGCAGCTTCTTCGGCATTCAGCTCAAAATAGGTCTCCGCGTGGCGCTTGCTGATGATCAGCGTGTGCCCTTTGACAGCGGGTTTATGGTCTGGGATGGCATAGAAAAGCTCGTTTGAAGCGATGTATTTATCAGGGTCTATGTTGCAGAATACGCATGATTTCTCGGTCATTGTCTGGTTCCTCATTTCACAGGAAGCCTATTCCCGATTCACGGGGCTATCTTCCATGAAAGTCTTGATGTAGTCTGTATTATCCGTCTTTTTGGGTCTGGTGCGTTTGCCGTCCTTATCTTCGTCGTCGGGCTTGGGTTTCTTGTTCAATTCCTCGGTGAGTTCCAGCATCTTCAGCCTACTGCTGTCCGGCAGCGGGATCTCCTCATCCGGCACCACGGTGGTGGTCTTCAGGCTGTCGCTGCCTTGCTTGAGAATGGGCGGAGGCGTGAGCCAGCCATTGATATAGGCATGATAGACGATCATCCCCAGGATCACCACAAATACGGCAATCCCCAAGCCCCACAAAAGGTTGGTGGAAAGCATTATCTTCTTTTCTTTCTTATCTTCTTGCGGCAGTTGCAGCTTGTGGGAGACTTCCGGGATCAGGATTTCCAGCTCTTTTTTCACTTCGGTCAAGTCAGCGCCCAAGTAGCGGGCGTAGTTGTAAACGATAGACCTGACCATGCCGTGCGGCCCCAGCTCGAAGAATCGATTGTCCTCGATCAGCTTCACCTGCTCTTCTTTGAGGCGTATATCCGTGTAGACCATGAAGTAATCAAGGCCTTGAGCTTCACGCTGTTTCTTGAGATATTGCCCTAAATTTTCCAAGGAAAGGCTCCTTCAAACACCTCTTTCACTGCGCCACCCAAGCTCACGCCCTGATCCGGATTCAAGCATGCCTGCACGCTGCCGCCGGGCATGTGGATGGTGACTTCGCTATTGAGCAGCCCCAGCTCCACGCCTACCTTGAGCGTAGCACTGGCACCCGTCCCGCAGGCTAAGGTGGCTCCGCAAGCATTTTCCCAGATCAGCAGCTCCACTTCGTCTGCTGAGATGCGCCGCGCATACATGGAATTGATGCCGCTCTCATAGCCCGCCGTCTTTTCTATCTTGGCTCCAAAGAGCAGATGCGGCTTTGGCTCCAGATCATCCCACCAAGTCACAAAGTGCAGATTGCCCACGTCCACCAAAGAGCCCTTGAGCCCAAACAAGACCAGATCCTTCTCCCTGAGCTGCGGATAGCCGATGACGGCTGTAACTTCGCCCTTGTCCCTGTCCACCTGCACCTCACGGAAGCCGGAATCTGTCCTGATCCTCAAGGCGTCTTTCTGCTTTTTCTGACCCACCAACCAGCCGGTGCAACGCAAGGCTGAACCGCACATCGCCGGGCGTGTGCCATCGGAATTGTAGATCACCATGCGGGCGTCCGCTTCCTCATCATCGATCACCAAGACCAAGCCATCCGCACCCACGCCAAAGTGGCGGTCACAGATGCTTTGCGCCAAGCGAGGCAGTTCCTGCGCCTCTTGCTGAGGCTGCTTCAGGAAAATAAAGTCGTTTCCCTGCGCTTGCATCTTGGTGAAGGGAATCAACATAGCCGCTCGTCCATCATCTGATTGAAACTGTAAAAACCTTTCTTGCCCCGTATCCATAAGGCCGCTTCCAAGGCTCCCAGAGCCAGGCCACTGCGGTTGCGGATGCTGTGTTCCAGCGTGATGCTGTCGGCTTCACTATCAAAGCCAATGCGATGCACGCCCGGAATGCTGCCGCCGCGCACGGATGCAAAGTGCAATTCTTCAGGCTTGATCACATAATCCACCTTTTCAAACACGGCTTTCTCCTTGAGGCCATGGTGTTTGATGATGGTATTGGCCAGCTGGATCGCTGTGCCGGAGGGGCTGTCTGCCTTTTGATTGTGATGCATCTCCATGCCCCAGACGTCGTAAGCCCTGAATTTATCCATCAGATCTGTAGCATGCGCCAGGATGCGGTCAAAGATATTCATCCCGATGGAGAAGTTTGCGCCATAGAC
Source organism: Candidatus Cloacimonadota bacterium (assembly GCA_029781115.1). Classification (GTDB taxonomy): domain Bacteria; phylum Cloacimonadota; class Cloacimonadia; order Cloacimonadales; family Cloacimonadaceae; genus UBA3900. Next base: position 244,329 of record JAKOXG010000011.1, on the reverse strand, counting down.
GATGCCGATCTGGTGTTCTTCAGCGAGCTTCTTCACCTCATCCATCTGCTCATACCAGCCTGTGGTGCCGATCACTAAATTCTTCTTCAAAGCGGCAAGCTGCCTGATGTTATCCATCACCACTTGAGGATGCGTGAAGTCCAGACACACCTCCACCTCCCGCAACAGGTCTGCATCTATCTTGCCGGCATGTTCCGGATGTGCGGGGTCGATGATGGCTTTCACGCAGCAACCATGCGCTTCCGCCAGGCTGTGGAGCATCTTGCCCATCTTGCCATAACCGATCAAAGCGATGTTGAGCATCTTCACTCCTGTTTGGAATGTGCGACGATCATGGCCTGCACCAAGTCTGCGCCTTTTTCCAGCTCAGAGACCTTGATCCGCTCGCGCACGGTGTGCACGTTGTCCATGCCACTGCCGCAGATGAGGGTGGAAATACCGGCCAGATTGAGGATATTGGCATCGCTGCCGCCGCCACCTTTCTTGATATTGGGTTCTATGCCCAGGCTGGTGAGTGCGTTTTTGGCCAGCAGCACCGCAGGATGATCTTCCGCAATGCTGAAAGCCACATAATCACGGGAATTGATGAACTCATATGAAGCCTGACCATGCGGCAGTTGATAACGTTGCACCGCCGTATCCAAAGCCTGTTTGACCTCACCGATGATCCTGTCCAGCTTGGAGTTGTCATGGCTTCTGGCCTCGCCATGGATCACGATCTCATTGGGCACGATGTTGGTGGCGATACCGCCGGAGATTTTACCCATATTGCAGGTGGATTCGTGGTCTATGCGCCCATTGGGCATCATGGCAATGGCTTCGGAGGCCACGCGAATGGCGTTGATCCCATTTTCAGGCTCCACGCCCGCATGCGCTTCCTTGCCCTTGATGATGATCTTGAACTTTTCCGCCGAAGGTGCGCCGATAATCACTTCGCCCACTTCATGGCTGTCGAAGGCATAGGCGAGCTTGGCCTTGATCTTGCTCTTGTCAAAAGAACGCGCACCCAGGAGGCCTATCTCTTCACAGATGGTAAAGAGAACCTCGATCGGAGCATGGTCTTCGCCGCTATCTATCACTCGTTTGATGCCGATCATGATCTCCGCCACGCCGGATTTGTCGTCGGATCCCAAAATCGTGCTGCCATCCGTGTGGATCACTCCATCGGTGATGATGGGTTTGATACCATTGCCCGGTTTGACCGTATCCATATGCGCACAAAAGAGGATGGGCTCCTTCTCCGGATTGCCCTCAAAACGTGCAAATACGTTGCCCGCATTGCCGCCATGTTCAAGATGAGCTTCATCTTCAAACACCTCGGCTCCCATGGCAGTCAAATCCGCCTTGAGCTTATCTGCCACTTTACGCTCGTTCCCAGATTCACTATCTATGCAAACGAGCTCCAAGAAATACTTTACGACATCTGTATTCATCTGAACTCCATAAATTTACATTATAAGGTCATTAAACTCATCAGCCAAAAAATGTCAACTTAAATCAGATTTCTCTCCACGGATGGACATGGATTTACACAAATGTTGAAAAGAGAAGAAAGAAGAACATGCCCTCACTATGCACTGATGGCCTCACTTGGAGGCCAAAAACCGAAAAAGCTAAACTCGTAACTACTCTGCATCCGGCGATCGCTGAACCGCCGCAACTACCCACTGAGTGGGACTCAAAAGATTGCGGCCTTGCCTATCTACCCAACGAGATAGACAAGGCCAAGTTAGACATGACAAATTTGGGTATCGGGTCCTCGCCTGAGGAATCATGGCTCTTTCTTGTGCACGCACAAGTTTAATTTGCGACGATTATACTCTAATAAAAAAGCGCACACAAGAAGGCTTCCTTCCCCGGCTAAGGGCGAATACAAGAAATTGTGAGTCTGCAGCAATGAGAATCTAAAGCAGAGCACGAAAATCCCGTCGGACTCAGAGCACTACTTCCTGAATTTACCGGCATGCCAATGTTCTTGAAATTCATTTTTCTTCTCAAAGCTGCGGTTACGTAGTACGCGAAAGACCAATACGGCCAAGAGCTGTTTGTAGAAACAGTCTTAGCTATTATCAGTCAGTTGAGTCAAATCTATCCAACCCCGCAAATAAGTCAAGTAATCTATTTGTTAATCTCTGCCACTTGCTGCGGAAACAGGCATCAAACCAGCGCCTCTGGCCGATTTCTCAATCTTGAAATTCCTTTCTCTGATGCATCACTCCCTGCTGCATCTTGGTCATCGCTTGCAGCTGCTTCGGCGGTTCGGCGACCGACCCTATCTCGTCAGCCTTCGATACGTGATCCTCTTGGGTATCGCCGCACTTTCACCCAGACGCTGGATCTTATCCTCCTCATAATCGCTGAAGTTGCCTTCAAACCACCTGTAGCTGCTATCTCCCTCAAAGGCCAGGATATGCGTGCAGACGCGGTCCAGGAAGTAGCGATCGTGGCTGATCACCAAGGCCGAGCCGGCAAATTCCAGCAGCGCTTCTTCCAGGGCGTGGATGGTGTAGACGTCCAGGTCGTTGGTGGGTTCGTCCAGCAGCAGCACGTTGCCGCCCCCTTGGAGCGTGAGCGCCAGATAAGCACGGTTTTTCTCACCGCCGCTGAGGATATTGAGCGGCTTGGTATGCTCGTTTTTACCGAAATTGAACTTGCTGATATACTCACGCGCATTGATCTCCCTATCGCCCACCTTGAGCACATCACGTCCATCGGCAATCAGCTCCAGGATGGTTTTATCCAGATTCATCATGCGCTTTTGATCCACGTAGGAGATCTTCACCGTTTCGCCGATGTTGATGCTGCCGCTATCCGGAGTTTGGGTGCCCATAATCAGTTCAAAAAGTGTGGTTTTACCTGCGCCGTTGGGACCGATGATGCCCGCAATTCCACCAGCGGGAAGCGTGAAGCTGAGGTCGTCGTAAAGCAGCTTGTCATCAAAGGCCTTGCTGACATTCACCGCCTCGATCACCTGCCTGCCCAGTCTGGGCCCGGGCGGAATGATGATGGAATCGGTGGCGTTTTCCTTTTGATATTCCACCTTGGAGAGCTCTTCAAAGCGCTTGATCCTGGCTTTGCTCTTGGCTTGACGTGCCTTGGGACTACTGCGGATCCACTCCAGTTCGTCCGCCAGAGCCCTCTGACGCCTGCTTTCGCTCTTGCCTTCACGCGCCAGGCGCTCCTGCTTTTGTTCAAGCCAACTGGAATAATTGCCTTCGTAAGGGATGCCTTCGCCCCGATCCAGCTCCAAAATCCAGCCCGCCACGTTGTCCAAGAAATATCTATCGTGAGTGATGGCGATCACAGTGCCTTTATACTGCTTCAGATGTCGCTCCAACCAGAGCACGGTCTCGGCGTCCAGATGGTTGGTAGGCTCGTCCAAGAGCAGGATGTCCGGCTCCTGCAAAAGCAATCTACACAGCGCAACGCGGCGCCTTTCACCCCCGGAGATCACCTTCACAGGCAGATCTGAGGGAGGACAACGCAGCGCATCCATGGCCAGTTCCAGCCGGCTATCCAAGTCCCAGGCATTGCGGGCGTCCAGCTCATCCTGAACCTTGCCCTGCTCCTCCAAAAGCTTGTTCATCTCATCGTCATCCATGGGTTCGGCAAACTTCATGTTGATCTCATCAAAACGCCGCATCAGTTCTATCGTTTCAGCCACGCCTTCCTGCACGATTTCCAGCACCGTCTTATCATCGTCCAAAACGGGATCTTGCTCCAAGTAGCCGATGCTATAACCCTTGCTGATCGCCACTTCACCGATGAAGTCTGTATCCAGGCCGGCCATGATCTTGAGCAGCGTGCTTTTGCCGGAGCCGTTGAGCCCCACCACGCCGATCTTGGCACCATAATAGTAGCCCAACCAGATGTCCTTGAGGATGTAGCGGTTGCCGTCCACAACCTTGCTCACACCGCTCATATTGTAGATAACTTTCTTGTCGTCCATGTTTTCCTCACTCAAATGTGCTATAATACCAAAGAAAGGGCAGCGGCTTTCATGTCAATGCTTTTGGTAAGATCGGCCTCCGAAGCGCTTTTTTAAAAACTTAGCACTTTCTTCAAGAGACTGCTAATTTCCCCTTGCCTCACAATAAAAACCGCTTAACTTATGTGTAAATAAACATGTTAATCCATCTTAGGAGGAATAGATGAACTTAGAAAGATTTACACTCAAGAGCCAGGAAGCGCTGCAAGCCATGCAAGCGGCGGCTTCCCAGCGAGGCCATCAGGAGATCAGAGACCTGCATCTCTTGGAGGCTATGTTACAACAAACCGATACCCTGATTTTGCCCATTTTGCAAAAGTTGGAGATCCAGCCGGCGCAGATTCAGCAGCTTTTGGAGGCTGAAATGGTCAAATTGCCGCGGGTCAGCGGTGCGCAGAGCTACCTCTCCAAGGAGGTATTGGACGTGCTCAACCAGGCCGAGAAAGAGGCAGCCAAGTTCAGAGACGAATACATCAGCGTGGAACACCTGCTCATGGCGCTCATGCACAAGGGCGGCTCTGCGGCTAATGTGCTGAAATCAGCCGGTTTGACCCCAGACGACCTGCTCAAGGTTCTCAAGGAATTGCGCGGCAACCAGCGCATCACGGACAGCGATCCGGAGTCCAAATTTCAAGCTCTGGAAAAGTATGCCCGCAACCTCACCGCCTTGGCGCGTCAGGAAAAGCTCGACCCCGTGATCGGACGTGACGAAGAGATTCGTCGCAGCATTCAGATCCTCTCCCGGCGCAGAAAGAACAATCCCATCCTGATCGGTGAGCCGGGCGTGGGAAAGACGGCGATCGTGGAAGGTTTGGCGCGCCGCGTCGTCGCTCAGGACGTGCCGGAAAACCTCAAGAACAAAGAGATTGCGGAGCTTGATATGGCCGCCTTGGTGGCCGGAGCCAAGTTCCGCGGCGAATTTGAAGAAAGGCTAAAAGCCGTGCTCAGCGAGGTGGAAAAGAGCGAAGGACGCGTGATCCTCTTCATCGACGAAATCCACACCGTGGTGGGCGCAGGAGCCGCTGAGGGAAGCGTGGATGCCTCCAACATGCTCAAACCCGCTTTGGCACGTGGAACCCTGCACTGCATTGGCGCCACCACCATCGACGAATATCGTAAATACATCGAGAAAGACCCCGCCTTGGCGCGACGTTTCCAGCCCGTGATGGTGGATGAGCCAAATGTGGACGACAGCATCTCCATCCTGCGCGGCATCCGTGAGAAATATGAAGTGCACCACGGCGTGCAAATCTCCGACGGTGCCTTGGTCGCCGCAGCCGTGCTCAGTGATCGCTACATTTCGGATAGATTCTTGCCGGACAAGGCGATAGACCTGATGGACGAAGCCTGCGCCCAACTGCGCATGGAGATAGATTCCCTGCCGGAAGAGTTAGACGAAGTGGAGCGCAAATTGCGTCAATTGGAGATCGAAAAGCTCTCACTTTCCAAGGAGACAGACGCCCTTTCCGCTTCCCGCCTGGAAAAGATCAATGCCGAAATGAGCGTAGCCCAGGAAAGACGCGATACCCTGCGCCTGAAATGGGAAAACGAGCGCAAGCAGGTGGAAGCGGAACGCACCATCCGTGCCGAATTGGACAGCCTCAAAGGTCGTGCCGAGCAGGCCGAGCGCGCCGGCGACTACGAAACCACCTCCAAGATCCGCTACGGCTTGATCAAGGAACAGGAGAAGAAACTGGAAGAGCTAATGGCCCAAAGAACGGGTGGTGAAGAGCGCATGATCAAGGAACAGGTTGACGAGGAAATGGTGGCGCAAGTGGTTGCCAAATGGACAAATATCCCCGTGTCAAAGCTGATGCAGAGCGAGATGGCCAAGCTGCTCAAACTGGAAGAAACCTTGGCTGAAAGAGTGGTAGGCCAAAAAGAAGGCATCGTGGCGCTTTCCAACGCTATCCGTCGCTCTCGCAGCGGCTTGGGTGATGAGAAACGCCCCATCGGCTCCTTCATCTTCCTGGGTCCTACGGGCGTGGGCAAGACAGAGCTGGCACGCACCCTGGCCGCCTATCTCTTTGACAGCGAAAAGGCTATGCTCCGGCTGGACATGAGCGAATTCATGGAAAAGCACTCTGTCTCCCGTCTCATCGGTGCGCCTCCGGGCTACGTGGGCTACGACGAAGGCGGCTATCTCACCGAAGGCGTGCGCCGGCGTCCCTACACCGTAATCCTCTTCGACGAGATCGAAAAAGCGCATCCGGACGTGTTCAACATCCTCCTGCAGATCCTGGACGATGGCAGACTCACCGACGGGAAAGGCCGCACCGTGGACTTTCGCCACAGCGTGATCATCCTCACCTCAAACATCGGCTCGCAGATGATCTATGATGCTCAAGACGAAGAACTTGACGCCCTCAGACCGCAACTGATGGACGAGCTGAAACGCTACTTCAGACCGGAGTTCCTCAACCGCCTGGACGACATCATCATCTTCCACCGCCTCAGCAAGGAAAACATCCGCGCCATCGTGGATATCCAGCTGGGTGTCCTGGCTAAGCGCCTGCAACCCAAGGGTATAGAACTGAGTTGGACCGACAGACTGGCAGACTACATCGCAGAAGCGGGATTCGATCCCCAATTCGGCGCCAGGCCGCTCAAGCGCCTGATCCAGAAAGAAATAGAAGACGAGCTGGCCAAAGCCCTCTTGGGTGGAAAGATTCAGCCGGATGCACCGCTGAAGCTGGATTATGATAATGGTTTGATAATCGTTTAGGTTTTAGGTGTTAGGTGTTAGGTGTTAGGTGTTAGAGCTGCGCCAGTTTCGGGGCTGCGCGTGCTATCCTCGCTGAGCGAGACCGTGAGAAGCTGCGGCGCTTGCGTCGGCATGAGGGAGAGAGGGAGAGAGCGAGAGAGGGAGAGAAAGCTGCGCTGATTTCAGGGGTTAGTGTGCTTTTATGAACACTGTCACTCGCCGAAAAAGCAAGCAAAACAGCGTTAGCTGGCCATAATTCGTGTTAATTCGTGTGTATCCGTGAAAAAAAACAGAAAGCCCAGAACCATCCGGATCCCCGTAAAGAGCACCAGAACCATTCGGATTGCCACCAAAAGCACGCGTATCTCTATACGAAGCGCAGCGACTAACACCTAAAACCTATCACCTAACACCTGCGGCGAAGCCGCCTCATCCGTGTATATCCGTGGAAAAAACAAGAAAGCCCAGAACCATCCGAAATGCCATTAAAAGCATTCGCATCCCCGAAGCCAGCGTCAGCTCCTAACACCTAATACCTAACACCTAAAACCTAAAACCTAACACAACCACCCCAAAAACCAGCACCAACAGTTGCAAAGCCAGCCCCACCTTGAAGTAATCCAGGTTCTGATAGCCCCCCGCACCTTTCACCAAGGTATTGACGGGCTGCCTTTGGGAGCTGACAAAGTTTGCCGTGCAGCTCAAAGCCACTCCCATCAGGAAGATGCGGCTGTCGGCAACGTCTCCGGCCGCCATTTGCAACGCCACCATGGACATCAAAATGGCAGCCGGGATATTGTGGATCAGGTTTGAGAGCAGCATGGAAAAGCTCATCAGTATGCCAAGTCTCACCCACAGTGGTTCATTTATCCCCAAGTGATCCAAGGAATTAGCCACCATATCCGCCGCACCGCATCTCAAGAATGCTTCGCCCACGGGGATCATCGCCGCCAAGAGTAATACCAAGCTCCAATCCACACTGCGAGCCAATTCATAGGGTGCCACCGTGCGACACAGAGCCAGCAGTAACGCCGCAGCAGACAGGGCCAATGGCGCGCTGAGCACCCTCAAGCCCATCAAGATCAGAGCTGTGGTGAGCACCAAGATGCTGAGCGTGGCTCTGAGGCCATCTTTCTCTCTATTTCCCCGAGGTTTAAGCCCCAAGCAGCCCATGGCGTGGGTGACCTCGTCCAAGATCTGCGTGCGTCCTTGGATGAGCAACACATCACCAATCTTGATCTTGCTTTTGGCTAAGCGGTGAATGCTCTGCCTCTGCCCGCGGGAGATGGCTAAGAGATTGACACCAAAGCGACTGCGGATATTGATTCCCGCTGCTGTTTTGCCCGCCAGGACGGAATCTTTGAGTACCACCACCTCACGCATGGAGATATTCCTGGCACCCGTGATATCCTTGCGGAACTTACGCCCTCCCATCAGCTTGGCATTGGTGTATTCCATAAAGGTCTTGAGGTTGGCACTATCCGCCTCAATGATCAAAATATCGTCCGGCAGCAGCTCCTCATCAGGGTCGATCACATCCTGCTGCAACTTCTCACGCACCAAAGCGATCACCGTCACCTCGTAATCCGCATTTTGCATGATGCGCCGCAGCGTGGAGCCCGCCAAGCGCGACTCCTTCAGCACCTTCACTTCCGTGATGTAATCCTCGATGTTGATATCCTCATCCCGCTTGTCTTTTGAAAGGTTTTTATGCAGCATATTCCCCGCCACCAGCCCCAAAAAGAGTACGCCTACCAGAGCGATGGGCAGGTTTTTGGGCGCAAAGGTAAAGATGCCCAAACTCTCTGGCTGCAAACAAGATACGATGATATTGGGCACCGAGCCGATCATGGTGATAGTGCTGCCCAAAATGGCAGAAAAAGCGATGGGCAAAAGCACCCGCGAGGCATGGATACCCCTTTTGCCGGTTAGATTGAGGGCGATAGGCATCAGCAGCATCACGGTGATATAGGAGGAGAGAAATGCCGAGGAAACCATGGCAATCAGCGATAATACCAAGATCAGATTCACGGGATCGGAACCCATTTTGTCTAACGCTTTACCCAAAAAGTCGAAAATGCCACTTTCCTGAAATGATCTGCTGATGATCATTGCAGAGACCAACATGATCACCGCCGGATGCGAAAAGCCGATGAATGCACGCGTTGCGGGCACAATACCGGCAAAAACCAAGACAAAAAGCAGAAGCATAGCCACCAAATCATGACGCAAAAGACCCCAGTGCCACCAAACGATGGCCACCCCCAACATGATGAACATAAAGGTAATCTCAAACATTGCTCTTGTCTCTATTTACATGCTATAGTAGTAGTTGCGTCAATTCAGACCAAATTCCGTCTTTCTACATTCCATCTTTGAGATCAGGCAAATTTGTCAATGCAAAAGTGTAACTAACTGCGTTTGTGATATGATTATCCATGAATGTCTTGTATGGGCGGTCGCCAAACCGCCGCAGTATGGTCGCTTGCCAAAGCGACCCACCTGTAGCCGGAGGTTGCCAAACCGCCGCAATCAAGCGCAGCTTGATGTTCCTTCCAGCTCGCCACTGCCTCAATCTCTACCACATAATATATCCAGCTCCAACACCAGCACAGCTCCGATGATGCGTATGTTTTGGTATGTGGAGTTAGGCCGAGGTAAACTGCATTTGCCGACTCTGCAGGCTGCGCCTGCATGCGGCGCTAAGGGCAAGCGCCGGCTACCTTTTGGTCGCTATGGCAAGCGACCATACAAGAGCACGTGCATCCCTGAAACGTGCGTCAGCCCCTAGAACCTAAAACCTAACACCTAAAACCTCGCCAAAGGCGCAACCGCTACCTCACCAACGTCACCTTCTTATTGCTCACATTTCTGCCATTTACTTGCAGATTGATCAGGTATATCCCGCTGGAGCATTGCCTGTTATCGGCATCCCTGCCATCCCAATATGTATGCTGCTCACCGCTTTTTTGCGAATCAAGTGCGATGGTTTTCACCTTCTGCCCTTTGATGTTGTAGATAGAGATACTGGCACTCTGGGCTTTTTCCATGTTGACCCTGATATTGGTAAAAACCTTGAAGGGATTGGGCCAGGCTTCCAGACTTACCGAAGGTGCTTCTGGGATGGTGGGATCATCTACACTCACCCAGGGTTCGCTGCCATATTCATAGCAGCCCATATCTATCTGCCCATCCCAGATGCGCCAATTACCTGCCAGATCATAGGGCGGCAAATTCAAGTCGGCGGTATCAGGTGTGCCGGTATTGATACAGGGTGAGACGGCGGAAAGGCTGTAATACAGCGGGTTGTTGATGTCATATCCACCCAGAAAGAGAGGATCGGTATCAATGCTGCTGGGCAGGAAGTTCAAGCTACTTCCTGGTATCGGAGACGACAAGACGCCGTTAACACCATCTTTAACCAAGGAGTAGTCTATGGTGATGCTGCCGTGCTCATTTGGGGATTCAAACCCGGGATATTCTCTGATCTGGTAGGGTGTATCATTGTAGAAGATGGAATTGCTTATATTCACATTCGCACCAACCTGCAGAGTGAAGTTATTGCCCTGATTCCCTGCGAAGGTGCAGTTGGTAATATCAACAAGAGAGTTATTTCTGCCAACTACGCTTGCAAGCCCGAACTGGGAATAGCTATCGCTAAATAAGCAATTCCGGAGTGCAAACTGGTTTTGTTGTTGGGGGAACTGTATCCAGGCTACGGCAATGGCGATAGAATCATCATCTTGCAGGCTTAGATTGCTGAATTGGCAGTTCTCAAACTCAAACGACTTATCCGCGTGAATGGTAATCAATTGGGTTCCTATGGATGCTGATTGGAAGGTTGATTCAATATTCAGGAATCTGGAGTTTCTAATTGAGCCCCAAAAACCCAAATCGATATATATTAGACCAGCCTCGGATGTGACGATGTTTTCAAAGGTAACATTGTCCCAGACAGTCTCTCGTTCACTGCTCGTAAAAAGCGTGATAATGTGGCTGTGATCCGAGAAAAATGAAGTGATATAAATGTTCTTTAAATTGATTGTACTATACGAACCTGATAATACGCCAGAACTATATGTGTCTCTTGACGTAAGCTTCATGTTGGCAACAGTTGCACCATTCACTTTGTTGGCATGAAATGTTATGTCTTGGTGTCTATAACCATCGATAAAAACAGGATGAGGCTCCAAGACCAAGTTCGTTGCATCAATCCCGCCACCTTGCAGGATAACCCAACTTTTAAGAGCAATGGGAAAGATTTGGTCGTTATCGGTGCGGGAATATACGCCCGGCAGGATGTGCACCGTGACCGGTTTCAGGCTATCAGAGGCGGCTAAATAAATGGCATTGTGGATGGTTTTTAGGGCAGTTTCGGGGCTCAAACCATCGTTGCCGTCGTCACCCGTAGGAGAAACATAGATGTCACAATCAAGCTCTTGATGATGCGCATTCAGGATATCAAAATTGATATGATAGAGTTCGTCATTGGATCTATAACTCAGATAAATCGCATGGTATCCATCAGGATTTGCTATGGAAAAAGTATCCAGGGGCAGATCCAGGTCACTGCGTGCTTGCTGTATGTATATGTCCTGGCCAGATCCGGCACGATTATTGTATATAGAACAGCGATTGACAGGATCGAAAGTGATGTTCCAAGGATAGCCTGTGGGCTCCGATGCATATAGTCCGCCGCCAAGACCGAAAGCATAGTTGTCATATATTTCAACTCCCGATAGATACACTGATGCTCCCCCCACATTCACTCCCGCTCCATTCCGTGCTGTCCTGCCGAAGATTTTACAGTTGGTAACCCTTGCTTCCGATGAAATGCTAAGTACCACTCCGCCGCCTATTCCATTGGCAATAGAGAAACCGCGGATCAGGATTCCGGTCTTGTGCTGGTTAACCATAATACCACCAACAGTATGAGTCCCATCAATGATGGTTGAATCTATGTATGCTGCAGCACCGGTGCTTTCCTCCAAGCTAACCAAACTAATGTTGTCATTGCTGATCGTAATGCTTTCAAAGTATCTGCCCGGGTAGACGAGTACTGTGTCATAAGATGATGATGCCGAAACTGCCTCTTGAATAGAGGTGAACTGCTGAGATCCGTCCAGGGAAACTGTGCGGGTTACAGAGCAAAGAAACCCGGAGAAGATCAATATAATCACAGTCAAATATGCTTTCATCTTCGCTCCTTGATTTACGAAAGGCAGGGGTGGAGTGCCACCCCTACCCTTGTTACTAACTGATGCTATTTTAGCAACAGCAATTTGATGGCTTCCTGAGCGATGTCATCAGAGAGATCGGCGTCCTGGGTCTTGGACAAACTGAATCGGTAGCAATCTTTCTGATAGCCCGCAAACACGTTATCTACCGCCTTTGGGAAAAGAGTATTGGCGACAAAATCTTGCGTCAGTTCTGCAGAATCTTGGGATATAGAGCTCTCCAAAAGCTGCACCTGAGCGGCTTTGACGAGATCTGAGGACAGATCCATATAGCTGAAGGTCTGCGTTGCCAATTGGGCGATCTGCCCAAAGACGGCTTCACTTTGATCTTGGCTGATGTCAGCTGTATAAGCCCGTTTCATCTGAATAATATCTCCTTTTCGGCCACCTATGAGTCACAATTTGGCACATTGGCATTGCCTGTCAAGTTAAGAATTGTAGCCCTTGGCTGTATCTACATGCAAAAAGTACGCCAATTCGGGAAGGTTCACAGATGAACAGGGATTTACATTTAACTTAAGAAAAAGCCGACTCTGATTTGAGCCGGCTTTGCCAATTATCTATGGATGATTATTGCATGAGGATCATCTTGGATGTCTTGCGGTATCCGGGAGCTACCATCTTCAGCATGTATACACCGCTGGAGATGGGGCGTCCACGGTCATCCCTCGCATCGAAGATCAGTTTATAATGACCTGTAACCTGCTCTTCATCCACCAAGGTTCTCACCAGTTGTCCTTTGATGTTATAGACTTCCAGCTTTACCTTCCCGGGTTCCTTGACGCTGTAACTGATGGTAGTTTCAGGGTTAAAGGGGTTGGGGTAGTTGCCGTTTAGTGCAGTAACTGCTACGGGTAGCAGGTTATCATCATTGCTCACTTCCTCCAAGATAAAGTTTACGGTGGTAGTGAGGTCTTGGTTGACCGGCACATCGTCCACGGTCAGGTCAGCATATCCCGCAGCAGATGCGGTCACCGAGTGACAACCCACGGGAACGATCAGTGTGTAGGCACCCATAGAGTTTGTGGTGGTGGTCTCGGTTCCATTGGTTACGGTTGCACCAGCGATACCGGTGGCGTTTTCACGTCTCACAGTTCCTGCTATAATTCCCGTGATAGCATGCTTGTTGATGATATTTGAGAAGCTGGCTACAGAGGTGACGCCGTTGGTATAGATGGCTTTGATAGCCCAGAGGTAGCTACCGTTTGGCAGCGCATCCCAACCGGAATCAGTGAGGCTGAGCGCATTGGTGGGTTCGCTCGTCAATACCTCCCAAGTGCCTTCGTTTTGTTCTTGTTCTGCCTGCAATCTGTAGGCCATATAACCGGTCAGCACCCTTGGCGAACGGTGCGCAAGGTCACCCTCGTTAGGACGCGGTGCGCTGGGCTCAGCGCGGGTATTTCCTTCCTTTGCTCTGCGAGACATTGCTCTGAGGGGTAGATTGCCGAAAGCCCGACGTTGATTACCGTCTGCCGACACTCTGGTAAAGCCATCCAAGTCAAGTTGTAATCTAACGCTGCCATAGCCGATGTAGACATTATCTATATACCAGGAGTAGCGGAGGCCTGTGTTGTCAGGTGGGTCTTCGGCGTGGAAGGCGATCTTGATTTGTTCACCGGAGTAGGCACTCAAGTCAACGGTAACTGGTGAGGAATAACGGTTCCAGCCGCCGGTTTGCTCAGAAGCATCCCAGAGAACTGTCCAGGTGGTGCCGTTGTCTGTGGAGACTTTCACATAGTGGTGATCACCATCCACGGATCCGAAATACGCGTGGGTGTCAAAGCTGAGGTAGGCAATGGGCGGGCAGTTGAGTGATGGTGTGATCAGCCACTCGTCCTGGTGATTGTAATCCCAGTGCAAGCCGGCTTGGAAGCTGCCCTCGGTGGGAGTGATAGTTTCGTCCAAGACGGTGACGGTAGCTATTCTGCACCAGGTGGGATAGATGCCCGCGGCGTTTGGGGCGCTCTCGTTGGTGATGGTTTGAGTCCAGCCAGTGGGCGGGAATTCAGTGTCTTCAAAGCTCTCGACGACCTCCATAGCGTCGGAGTCTGGAGCCAGCCAAGCGATATTGACAGCGTTGCCGATGTCGTTTACTGCAGCAGTTACACTCATGGGAGCGTAAGGTATTTCGATGAGATTGATTTGGCCCATGTCGTGGTTTGTGTTGCCGATAGTCACCTGGCCGCTTATTGGAGTGTAGTCACGGGCACGGATGCTGTAATCGTAAGTATGGCCAGCGAATACGTTGGGGAATGTGAAAACACCTGCAGCGTTTGTATTGGTGCTGTAGGGCTCATAGCCACTAAGCGTAATCAGGACATCGGGGATTCCTTCTCCAGAGTCGCTGGCCAGGATGGTTCCGGTCACGCTCACTTGAGGCAAGAGCTGCAAGGTCACGTCAATGGTGAGTTCATCGTCAGATTCGATTACCAAGGTCTGAGTGTGTTCGTGATAACCATGCACGCTGAAGGAGAGGGTGTAGGCCTGTGTAAAGACATTGGTTAGTTGATATTGTCCGGAAGCGTTTGTGGTGGTGTAATATTCGCCATCATTGAGGCTTACTGCCACGCCGCTGAGGGGTTGGTTGTTTGCACCTGTCACAGTCCCGTAGATCTGCCCCACTCCACCCGGTACCGTCACGAAAGTGGTCATGGGGAATTGACCAGTGGGAGTTCCCAAAGAAGTATTCGTGAGATCGAAGTTTGCATGGAATGAAGACGCTTTTCTGCTGCGGTTGGTTCCCACAGTTTGACACTTGAAGCAGTTTGTCTGTGGAAGGGGGTTCGTGTTATTCTTGTAGACCGATACCACCAGGTTGGTGTCACCCAAGAACAAAAACGGTTCATCAAAGGCGATGTCGATGATGTTGTCTCCGCTGGGTAAATCTACCGGCCCATCATACACCAAGGTGAGCTCCATAGGGGAAATAAACCCTTCAACCAAGCTGTTTTGCGTGGTGGTACCCAGCCAGATAGAGATGGGTATCTCATCGAGGTTGCTATTGAATTGATTGTAGAACCTCAGGCCCGTGATTCTTCCTATGGAGCCTCCCATCTCGTCCGGAAAGTAGAGGCTCTGGAAGAGGAAGTGTCTATATAACATATCAATGGGTATGCGCGCACTCTCATTGCCATCGCCCACAGTGAGTGCCAACACTCCTGCGGGACTGACCACGAGGTTGAGAGGCCGTGTGAAGTTGTTGTTGGAGATTTGATCGCCAGCCATTTCCACTTTTCCATAGATTGCGCAATTACCTTGAGTGGTAGGTGTCCAGGGAAGCTCCACTTCCACTGTTTGCTGGCTTTGGATGGGAGGTCCTGCCACGCTGGCAAGCTGCACATTGTTTGAATCCACGAGTTTTACGGTGTAGGTGTCTTGAGCCTCTATGCCATGGTTCCGCAAGCGAACGGTGTAAGTTGAGGGTACACCCACGGTGGGACAGGTGTTGCCGGTGATGGTTACGACGCCCAAGTCGTTTTCGATCAGAGTCGAGGTGTAGTAGAAGGTAGTCTTTGGAAACTGCCCCGTGAGTAATCCTTCGGGAGGGTCGTAGGGATCGATAGTGATGCCCCCGCTTGAGATATTACGAGCGCGGTTGTTGCCGATAGTCTGACATCTGAAGTTTTCGCCTGAGGAGTAGGAGGGGGCATTCATGGGACGGTTCATCATCATAACCAGGTTGCCACCACTGTGCATATAGGGTGTTTGCAAGTCAATGAGGATAGTGTTGTTACCGCTTGGATAGCATATGTCTCCATCGTAGACCATGGTCAATTCAGTGGCAGGGATAAAGCCTCCACTGAGGTCGTTTTGCGTGGTGCTTCCCAAGAAGACCTTGGTGGCTCCGATGTCCACATTGTTGTTGAACTGGTTGAAGAAGGCTATAGAGGTGATGGTGCCAGTGGTAAAGCCAAGCTCATCAGATAGATACAGTGTCTCGTAGAGTGAGTTGCGCGCCCAGAAGTCCATGGGAATGCGGGCAAGTTCATCACCCGAACCAATAGTAACGGCCACGACGCCGGCGGGTTGGACATCTACTGCCACGGGAGCGGTCTGGTTGTTGATGGCAACTTCATCACCATCAAGCTCCACTTTGCCGCAGAGAGTGGTAGGGCCTACGACGGTGGGCGTCCACAAGAGCTCTACATCAGCAGTCATGCCGCTGTTTATCGGAGGTCCGTTCACCACCGCCAGTTGAGCGTTATTGTGTCCCATCAGTTTTACCTGATAGTTGCTTTGATTGATGCTGCCGTTGTTTCTTATGCGCACGGTGTAGCTGGTCTCTTGTCCGACTGTGGGCGTGAGGCTGCCACTGATGTTTATAGCGCAGAGGTCGTCCTCAACATCTGTGGCAATGTGCATCATGATATTGGGAATATCTGCGTAAATCCACCCGTTACCTGTGGGTTCACTGTTATCATAACGCCACACCTGATGCCTTTGTGTACCGAGGTTGGTATATCTAAACGAGTGATCACTTTCTATACCTGAGCCGCCATAATTGCTTTCTATGGCGATGATCAAGCCCGAACCGGTATAGCTAAAGGGGGTATCCAGTTGAAAGGATTTCCAGCCCGAGGTGTTAGGTGTGAATGTGCCCTGTTTGAGCAGGGTCGCACCGGCGGTAAAACTCTGCCAGGTTTGAGGTGTCAGGGCTGTCTCGGTGGTGTTTTTAGCCCAAATCTTGTAGGGAATGTTTATGTTGGCAGGGGTGGCACAATCCCAAGCTACCATGTCGAGAGTGCCCACTATGCCGATCTGATCCGCAGTGTAGAGGGAAGCAGAGCGTTCAAACCCCCATAGCGTTCCAAAAGGATATCCTTGCGCTTGGGTGCCATTTCCTATCATGATAGTGTTGACAGGTGAGACGACTGCAGTCAGGTGTACATCATGGTTTTGTCCATCATAGATAATGCGCAGGGTAGCAGAGACCTGGCCTGTGGTAAATCCTGTCACCGTTACCGGAATAAATACATATTGTCCAGAGCCCAAAGTTGCGGGCAGGTTTGCAGGATCAAAGGAAAACTCAGCCGCATTCTGGCCTATGAGGCTAACATCTGCAGCGGTCAGGTTTATAGTCCCACCTCCCATGTTGGAAGCCATCACGGTAAGTGGCTCGTTGGGCTGTCCATATATCACCGTACCAAAGTTTAAGCCTGGGGGTATAACTTCCAAAACGGGACTTGTGGGCAGGTCTCCGAACTTAATCATGATATTGGGATATGCGGGCTGCAAGAACCCGTTAGGAGGTGAGGCGGGGTCAGGATTGCTGCCGCCGTAATAGTAATGGATGCTACGATATTGGTCTGGCGTGGGCGTGCTATAAAAGCGTTGATTGTTACCATCGTGATTGGGTGTATTTTCATCCACGGCGATCACTAAGTTATCCATGTTGTTATAGACGAAAGGGGTGTCCAATTCAATCTCTATCCAGCCGGGTGTGGCAGGGATATTCAGGTGACCATCAAAGACCTGTATCATATGGCTAACGGGAACCCAATCTGACATGCTGTCAAACCCGCTCCTCTGCACGTGACCCATGTAAACCTTCCAATCGCTGGTGTTGGTTCCCACACCCGCACCATTCCAATAGTAGGCGATTCGTTCAATGCGCTGATTGCTGATGTTGATTTCAGATTGCAGAAAGATGCTCTGAGTGTAGCTGTAATCTTGATAGGCATAGACGGGCAACACACCTTCCAGCGTGCCATCGCCTATTATCAAACCTGTTGCGATGGTAAAGTTTCCCGTTGCAGAGGGAGGCGAAGAGCCGATGTCGTTGCGTGCAACCACGTGCCAGGTATGAGGCCCAGACTCCAAGTCAGTGAGTAAGTACTGATTGGACACTTGGTTATCGCTTACCAGAGTGCCATCAATATACACATCATAACCAGTTACATCTGCAGTACCAGTAGGCAAAGCCCATTCCAAGGCCTGACCATTCACGATGGTGGCGTAGTTTTCTGGAAAGACCAGCGCGGGTGCCACGGGAGCCTCAGTATCTGTAAATACAAATTGAATGGAGGCGATTCGTCTTGACCTTTGGTTGGCATGAGGTGGAGCATTGACATCTGGATCTATGCTATTGCTGCCATAATACAAGCCTCTATAATTGCCACTGTCAAAACCAGCCCACATCACGGTCTCGCTGTAATCGGGCGTGTTTTCATAAACAGCTACCAACAAGTTGTTTGAGTTGTTATAGCTGAAGGGGGTATCCAAAGTGATCTCCATCCACTGTCCGGGAGCAGGAAAGTTGTCGAGAAGGCTGCCAGAGAATACCTGCGTGAGGCTATCTGCCGGTACACATTCCCATGTATTTGGGAAAAAATCGCGGGCGGTATGCCCCATGTAAACCACCCAATTGTGGCTGTTATCAAGTTCACCGGAGTGGTGACGGAAAAACCTGATCTTGGAGATCTCACCTTGTTGGTTGATCTGTGACTGAGTGTAGATTTGTTGGGTGTAATTGTAGCTGCGTTGGGTATGGATCGGGTATAGGCTAACTGTTTCCATCGTCGTACCTACTGTAATCGTAAGAGCGTTGAGACCAATGATGAGCCCAACCGCAATCGCTACGATCAAAGACGTCAATCTTTTCATGTCTCTCTCCTTTTTTGTTCTGCTGATAGCAGTATCTTACAAAGCTGTAAACATGCTTGCAGTCTATATATCAGTACCCGGTGCTGCAGAGGAGAATAGCCATTACAATGGTAGAAGGGACGCTGAAATAGAGGTGCAAACATTGTTCCTGTCTCTTCAATGTAAAGCTTGAAAGCTTCCATCGGCTTGAAAAAGGTCGGTTCTTTCATTTTTTCATCTCCTTTAGAATAGTCTTCTATAATATAAGTGTCAAAAGTGCCGATTTTCCGATGCTGGAATGGCAACTATTTTCGATTTTGCGATATTAGTTTTGGGACAGGCGCTGCTATCTTTAGGTTATCTGCAACAGTGGCAGTATGTTAGGGGATAATGGGCGGAGAGAAACTAAGCTCACACTTTTGGGAGCTTTCCTCGAAGAGGAGGTTTTTTCTACCAAACAAGCAGGAGAAATTCCGGTAATATCACAAAAAGCAAAGCCGGCCAGGGTGAGCCGGCTATAATCTGTCAGGCAAGGGGAGCTATATGAATTTTCTTCAGGAGTGTGGTTATTTCCTCAAAAGTCCACATCGACATGCCTCTATTAACGGGAACACGAACTTTTGCATCAACCGCTAATTTGGCAGCAAGTGTATTGACCAGGCAGCTTTGAACAGAGACACTGTTTCTCTTGCTCAGAACGATATTGAAGGTGATCCCAAGTGGCTTCCTATCCTCTAAAAATGCAAAAAGAGTAATCCTGTAATTGCGCTCACCCAGCGTTTTAATTCCCCAATCAGCTATCGTTTTTATTGTTCTAACAGCCTCTATATGGTCTGAATTCAGTGATTTTATCCACTCTGCCTCCTCTTCACCTTTTAGCACTTTTGGCACCTCGCGGATAAACTTGCGAATTGCATTGTATTGATTGTAGTCCAGTATACTTGGGGTATCGCGCCAGCCCAGGCTGAGCAGGACCATTGATTTCAGGTTGCGACGTGCTCTTTCTTTTCTCTTTTGGGCTACTTCTTCACTGATATTATGGGCAGCCGCATAGTCTTTGATGCTGTCAAATGAGATGATCTCATGATACTGTTGGTATTCATCACTTTTCAACATCTCTTCCACCATGGCGGAATCCAACTCTTTGAGTTCCATGAGGTCTTCAGACTTTAGCCATTTCTCATAGGAACCGGCCTCCAGAGAGAGCTCTTGATAGAGCTTCTTTTCTTTCTTGGATTCTTTGTAGTGAGCCCGAAGGAGGTTGTAAGTTACTTGGATCAACCAGGCACCGATATTTTCCACTCTTTTGGGGGATGATAACAGCAATTTGACGGCTTCCTGGGCGATGTCTTCAGAGAGGTTGGGGTCCTGGGTCTTGGACAAACTATAGCGGTGGCAATAAATCTGGTAGTCCGCAAATACGCTGTTTACCGCCCTGGGAAAAAGAGTATTGGCGACGAACTCTTGGGTGATCTCCGCCGGATCTTGAGATAAAGAGTCCTTCAAAAGCAGCATTTGAGCGGCTTTGACAAGATCGCGAGACAGGTCCATATTGAGAAAGGTCTCCCCTGCCAATTTGGCGATCTGCCCAAAAATGGCTTCGCTTTGTTCTTTGCTTAGGCCTTTGATGTCAGTTTTTTTCATTTTACAGCATCCTTCAAGTTATTCTCCTATAAGGATCAATCCAGTAAAGCGCAAAATATGTCAAGCACAATATGCGGTTTTGTAACAAAACGAATTATGACTAAAAAGTGGAGTATTTTCCACGAGTGACAGACTGTGTTGGTTAGGTGTTAGGTTTTAGGTGTTAGGTTTTAGCGGCTGACGCAGGTGGCGAAGAGGCGCATGCTTTTGATGGAATCCGGATGGTTCTGAAACTCTTTGTTTTTCCCACGAATTACACGAATTAACACGAATTATGGGATGTATGGTCGCTCGCCGCGCACCGAAGGTACCGGCGAAGCCGCACTGACCTTGTAGCCGGAGGTTGCCAAACCGCCGCAATCAAACGCAGTTTGATGTTTTCCACGGATACACACGACTGGGCAGCAAGCTGCGCTTGCCAGTCGTCAGTCGCTGCGCTGGTTTCGGGGAATCCGTGTGCTTTTTAATGGCAATCCGGACGATTCTGTGCTTTCTTGTTTTTCCCACGAATTACACGAATTATGGGATGTATGGTCGCTCGCCGCGCACCGAAGGTACCGGCGAAGCCGCACTGACTCGTGCCAAAAAAACCGGACTACTTTCTTGGATTTCAGTGGCTGATTGCTGCCGAAACTCGCCCATAATTTGTTTGCCGAAAACGGAGGAAAGCGCAAAGGTTGACTTTTCGCCCGCCTTACCCACCTTCCCGATATCCATTTTCCTCCCACTTGCCTCCTGCTCCTAACTGCCTGCTTTCTTACTGCTTACTTGTTAGAGGAGCAGGAGAGCAGCAGGGAAGGAGTTGGGAGTCCGCATGGAATCGGCATTTGAGGAGGGTCTGTAATGGGGGTTATAGGTTGCTATGTTATAGTAATATGTCAAATGTTGATTTTAGGCCTGCTTTTTGCTGCCGGATAGTGGAGATAAACTCCCACTATTTTAGTTGGATATAAACTACTGCAAAATGGTAGCCGGCGCTTGCCGGCTACGGGTGGGTCGCTATGGCAAGCGACCATACTGCGGCGGTTTGGCAACCTCCGGCTACAAGGCCGGATGCGCCGGCCAGGTGTTAGGTGTTAGGTTTTAGGTGTTAGGAGCTGCGCTGGTTTCGGGGATTTGGCCGACTGTGTCGGCATGAGGGAGAGAGAGCGAAGGGGGGGGGATGTACGGGCGGTCGCCGAACCGCCGTTTTTCTGATTTTACTCTTTTCCACGAATTAGCACGAATTCAGGGGGGGGGCAGCTTCGCTGCAGGAGGGAGAGAGTAAGGGGCTGCACGATTTTTCACTTGCCATAAAAGGGATGGTTCCAGATAATGGCACCAAACCGTAACAACCTGATATAAGCGTATCTTAGGAGATAGTAATGTATAGACTTAGTGTGAGCGACAGCTTCAGCGCTGCCCACAAATTGTGTGGCTACGAAGGTGCCTGCAAAAACCTGCACGGCCACAATTGGAAGGTGAAGGTCACCCTCGCCTGTGATGTCTTGGATGACATCGGTATGGCACTGGATTTTGGGGTGATCAAGCGGCTCATGGGGGAGATCCTGGATGAGCTGGATCACAGCTATCTGAATGATCTGCCCTACTTTAAGGATAAAAACCCCACCAGCGAGAACTTATCACGTTACATCTATGAGCGTTTTGAGGCGGCTTTGGCGCAGCTTCCCGGCAGGGTGGAGAGCGTGGAAATCTTTGAATCAGAACGCAGTTCGGTGACTTATAGCCATGTTTAGATTAGTGCAAAGCTTTTTCGTCAAATCTGCGGTGGAGCCTGCAGATTATCCCGCCAGCGCTTTTACTGAATTTGCCTTTGTGGGTAGGAGCAATGTGGGTAAATCCACGCTCATCAACCTGATAACCGGTATGAACAAACTGGCCAAGACCAGCAATACACCCGGAAAGACCAAGCTGCTCAATTTCTTTTTGACGCGCTACAAAGACGATGAAACCGCCACCGAAGGGCGACTGCAACTCACAGACCTGCCCGGTTATGGATACGCCTCGGTGAGCCAAGCTGAGATGGAGAAATGGCGCCGCATGGTGATGCACTACTTTGAGGAGCGTGAATCCTTGAAGGCTATCCTGGTCTTGGTGGATATCCGGCACGAAGCGGATCCCAAGGACATCCTGATGGTTGAGATCCTGCAAGCCAGAGAGATGCCTTTCTGCGTGGTAGCCACCAAGGCGGATAAGATTGCCAAAACCAAGGTCAAGGGCACGGTGGAGCAGTTGGCCAAGGGTTTGGGCTTGGAGCCGGAGCAGATTTTCCCCGTTTCCGCTCTGAAAAAGACGGGCGTGGAAAAGATCTATGAGTGGATGCGCAGTCACGTGATCGACTAAGAGCTTGGACAAGTGAATAAATACGACGTCCTGGTGGTGGGTGCAGGCCATGCCGGCATCGAAGCGGCCTTGGCGAGTGCCAGAAGAGGTGCCAAAACGGCTGTTTTTACCATCAAGCTGGAAAATGTGGGCACCATGAGCTGCAATCCCAGCATCGGCGGGCCGGCCAAGGGGCATCTGGCCAAAGAGATTGATGCTTTGGGCGGCGAGCTGGGCTACTGCGCAGACTTGAGCGGCATCCACTTTCGCATGCTCAATAAAAAGAAGGGACCGGCGGTCTGGGCACCCCGCAGCCAAAACGACAGACGGCTCTACAGCACGCATATGCACAAGACCTTGGAAGAGCAGGAAAACCTCACGCTCATCGAAGCCACCATCACCAAGATCCTGGTCAATGAGGGGCGGGTATACGGCTTGGAGAGTCAGATCGGTTCGCAATACTTTGCGCCCAAGGTGATTTTGGCGATGGGGACTTTCCTCAAGGGAACGCTGCATGTGGGCAAAAGCGTGGTTTCCGGCGGACGCAGCGGTGAGCCGGCGTCCATCGAGCTGAGCGACTCGCTGGAGTCTTTGGGGTTTGAACTGCTGCGTTTTAAGACCGGCACGCCACCGCGGGTGGATCTGCGCAGCCTGGATTACAGCCTTTTGGAGGAGCAACCCGGGGATGAGGAGCCCAGCGGCTATTCCTATTATCGGGATGTGGAGCTCAAGAACCTGGCCTCCTGCTATATTACGCGCACTACGCCCGAGACGCACAGGCTGATCAGTGAAAACATTGCTCTGTCCTCGCTTTATGGCGGGATGATAGAGGGGATTGGGGCACGGTATTGTCCGTCCATCGAGGATAAGATCGTGAAGTTTCCGCAGCGCGACAGCCATCAGATCTTTATCGAGCCGGAGGGACTCTATACTTTTGAGGGCTATGTGAATGGCGTCTCCACTTCGCTGCCGGCGGATATTCAGGAGCAGATCGTGCACAGCATTCCGGGTTTGGAGCAGGCACGCATCATGCGCTATGCCTATGCGATCGAGTATGATTGCATCCCTGCGGCGGAGATAGACAGTTCGCTGGAATCCAAGCGGATCAAAGGTTTGTATCTTGCGGGGCAGATCAACGGCACTTCGGGCTATGAAGAGGCGGCGGCGCAAGGGCTGATGGCGGGCATCAATGCCACTCTGGCGCTGGAGGGTAAAGACCCGCTCATCCTCAGCCGGTCGCAGGCTTATATCGGGGTGTTGGTGGATGATCTGGTCACGCGGGGCACCAACGAGCCCTATCGGATGTTCACCTCCCGTGCGGAGTATCGGCTGATGCTGAGGCAGGATAATGCCGATGAAAGGCTGATGCAGCTGGGTTATGAACTGGGCTTGGTGAGTGAGGCGAGATACGGACGCTTTTGTAAGATGCTGGAGCTCAAGGAGCAGGAGATGCAGCGCCTGAAAAGAGAGAAAAGCCGGGAGTCCATCCCCTATGCCATTTTATTGAAGAGGCCGGAGATTACTTTTGCATCGTTGGTTGAGCATGGTTATCAACCCTCACCTCTTCTGGATAGAGACGTCGCTTCGCGCATCGAACTGGCCATCAAATATGAGGGTTACCTCAAGCGGGCGCAAGAGGAGATCGACCGCTTCAGCTCTTCGGAAGACATCCTTTTGCCCGGTGATATAGACTATTTGAGCATTCCCACCTTGGCAACCGAGGCGAGGGAAAAGCTAGCCAAGATTCGCCCCAGAAACTTGGCGCAGGCTTTGCGGGTGCCGGGTGTAAATTATACGGATGCCAGCGCGCTGATGGTCTGGTTGCGCAAACATGCAAACAAGGAGCAAAGATGAAACGAGTATCGCTCTTGCTTTTGATCATTATTGGTTTAGCTGCCTGCACGCAGAATAAGGTGGTGCAGGTCTCAGCAGAGCCGCAAGTTCAGGTGGAGATTGGCGATTTTGAGGCGCCGGCTTGGCTGTGGCAGGTGCCTTCAGGCAGCTATGCCATTGGTTTTGCCTACACGGATACCCATCGGGAAGCCAGAGCAGATTCCATCGCCAGAGAATATGCCGCCGTGGTGCTTTCACGCAATCACAGCAGCTTTGTGGTGGATAAAAGGGCTATCTTTGAGTGGGCGGATGAGGAAAATTCGGATTCCAAAGAGGCCAAGCTCAAGCTGGTGGTGAGTGCGGATATGGAATATCTGAAGAAAGCGCATCAGGATTTGATCAAGCTGGACAGTGCAGACCTGATGGGCTATCACCTGGCGCTTTATGGCTTTATCGATGGAAAAGTGGACGGGCGCATCCGTAAAATGAAGGGAAATAAAGTGCCGGCCTGGTGTGCAGACGCCACCGTCAGCCAGGATGGCAAGGTGATAAACGTGGTGGCTTCAGCATTGGCAGCCTCGCTCCCGGATGCCTGGTTTATGGCGCATGAAAACGCACTGAGGCTGATGGGAAAATACAGGCTACAAAAGATAGCCGGTTCACACGAGAGCTCGGACGAGATGGACATCCGCAAGTTCACGGACGAAACGGTGACCATCTCCTATAAAGCATACTTGGATAAATGCTTTATCATACCCATGAAAACGGAGGGGATGCAGAGCTTTAAGGTGTATCTCAGCCTAAGGAGTCAGGAGGGAAAATGAAAACAGCAGCGATAATCCCGGCGCGTTTGGGCAGTACGCGCTTCCCGGAAAAGCCGCTTGCCATGTTGGGCGGGAAGTGTCTGATCAATTGCGTGTGGGAGGCGGTGGTCAAGACGGCGCTCTTTGACGAGGTGATCGTGGCGACAGATGATCAGCGCATCCTGGATGTGGTCTTGGCAGCGGGAGGGAAGGCGCAGATGACACGCAGTGACCATCCCAGCGGTTCGGATCGCGTGGCAGAAGTGGCGTCCGGCTTGGATGCGGACATCATCGTAAACGTGCAGGGCGACGAGCCTTTCATTTCTGCAGAAGTGCTAAAACCGCTGCTTGACAGCTTTCGTGATCCCAAAGTGCAGATGGCTTCGCTGATGACGCCTATCCTGGATGGCGGAATGCTCAAAGATCCCGGCGTCGTGAAAGTGGTAACGGACGCCTCAGGTAAAGCACTCTACTTTTCCCGCAGCTTGATACCCCATGACCGTGATGGCAATGCTGGCTATAACTATATGCGCCACATCGGAGTATACGCCTGGCGCAAGGAGACTTTACTGAGGTTTGTGAGCCTGAGCGTAGGGAAGCTGGAAAGCGTGGAAAAGCTGGAGCAGTTGCGCGCTTTGGAAAACGGAATCGACATCCAGATGGTGGAGACGGATTATCAGGGCATCGGCATCGATACACCTGAAGATCTGGAGCGGGCGCAGAGGATGATAAAATGAAAAGACTAACGACTATACTTGTATTGAGCGTGTTGGTCATTGGGCTGCCGGCGGTGGCTTTGCGCATCCTGCATACCAATGACAGCCACGGCGCATATCGCAGCGTGCCAGGCGCTTCAGGATCTTACGAAAGCCTCTGGGAACATCTGGATTACAACCGCAGCACGGCGGAAAGGAGCATCTATCTGGATGCCGGCGACCAGCAAACCGGCTCGGCTTTCTCCGCCAGAAACTATGCCGGAGCCGTGGGTGGAGCGGTGATCGGTGTATTCAACCGTTTGGGCTTGGATGCCGCTACCTTGGGCAATCATGAATTCGATCAGAGTCCGGCCAACACGGAGCGGCTCACGCATCTGGCAAACTTCCCCTTCGTGAGCAGCAATATCGTGAATAAAGCTGATGGCAAGCCGCGCTTTAAGCCTTGGCATATCATAGAAATGGACGAGCTGAAGGTGGGGATTTTGGGACTGATGACGCTGGAACTGGGCGAAAAGGTGAAGGCGCAAAACGTGGCGGATATCAAGCTATTGCCCTATAAACGGGCGGTGGAGCTCTATCTGGATGAGTTGGACAAGGCTACCGATCTGGTGGTGTTGATCACGCATAATGGTTTTGAGGCGGACAGTCTTTTGGCGACTCAGCTGGATGAGCGGGTAGACCTGATCGTCGGTGGGCACAGTCACCACGTTTTGGAACCGGCGGTGCAGGTGAATGGCATCTGGATCGCTCAGGCGGGCAGTCACTTGCGCTTTTTGGGCGTGTTGGATCTGGAGGTGGAGGATGATCGCATCGTGTCGCTGCAGAGCCGCTTGGAGCCCATCACCTTGGAAGCTTCCAAAGAGAATCCCGTAAGGCTGTTTGTAAAGCAGGTCTCGGATGAGATTGAGGCTGAACTGGGCAGGGTGATAGCGCATCTGCCGGTGGATTGGCAGCCCAATAAGTATGAATCCACAGTTCTTTCCAAGTGGATGGCAAATGCGCTCTTCAAGCAGTATCAAGACAGAGCGGATATCGCCATCGTGAACAACGGCGGCTTTCGCAGGTTTATCCCCGCAGGAGATGTGACGTTGCGGGATATGCACGAGATGCTGCCTTTTGTGAACTATATCAACATCTTCAGCTGCTATGGGTGTGATCTCATCGCTTGGCTGGGTCTCAATGAAGCAGACCCCATCGCCAGAGCTTTTGACGTCTGTGATTATTCGGATTTTGATACCGGCGCCATCCAGGCGGACAGACTCTACAGGGTGGTGAGTCATGACTATTTGGTGGGACAATGGGATAAGTATCTGGGATTTGAGCCTTTCGACGTCCATGATACGGGCGAACTGATCCTGGATGCGATCGTGCGGCAGATGATCATCGAATATGGAGGAGCGGCTTCGCCGCAGTAGGCCTTGTAGCCGGAGGTTGCCAAACCGCCGCAATCAAACGCAGTTTGATGCTTTCCACGGATACACACGAAAGGGGCGGCTGCGCAGGCATCAAGCTGTCTGCTAAAATTGCATTTGAGCCAACAAAAAAGCCCCCACCCTTGTGGAAAGGGCAGAGGCAGAAGTCTGTGTGCCGTCTAACTACTGTTGGTTTTTAGGGGCACGGTTGCGGAAGGCTGCTTTTTTGGCTTTGCGGCACTCAGGACAACGCTGAGGTTCGTTTTGCAAGCCTTTTTCACGGTAGAATTCCTGTTCACCTTCGGTGAAGACAAATTCCTTGCCGCAATCTTTGCAGGTAAAGGTCTTATCGGCCATGGGTATCTCCTGTTTTGTATTGGGGATTTAGACATTTCTGAGGTGCGCCCCAAAAAGCGGAGAACTCATGGAATGTTAAATCACACTGATTTGCGCACATTTAATGGGGGTGCGTTTTTGTCAATCACAATTTATCAAAAGGTGGTTTTATCCACGAAATTGAAGTTGTCGATCAGCAGTGAGGGCAGCATAGCTGAGCAGGCAGTGGGGATGGAAGGCCCCAAAGCCAGGATGCGGCGAGTGGCCAGGTGTGGAATCTCGTTGAAACGGAAGTTGTTCACCGCATGGCGAACCTTTCCGTCTTCAAAGTAGAGCACTCCGTCTCTGGTCATGCCGGTGAGCTCGCCTGCTTTGGCGTCCACGCTGCGGATATACCAAAACTGGTTCAGGATCAAGCCGCGGGGCACCATCTGCATCATCTGCTCTTCTGTGGCATCAGCACCGGGCACATATAAATTGAAGATATGGTTGGGTTCGAGGTTTTTGGTTTTTGCCCAATAGCGGTTGGTGGGCATGTTGCGGATCACTCCATTTTCTACCCAGGTGGTGTTTTTGGAAGCTATGCCATCACCATAGGGGCGGGCTTTGATGGCGGGAATGTCCAGAGTGCTGTAAAGGCTGAACTTTTCGCCGAAAAAGAGCTTGCCCATCTGGCCTGTGAAGGGCGTGAAGCCCTCATCGCTCGAGCGTCTGTCCATCATCCAAGTCATATACCAGATCAGGTCTTGCAGGGCGTAAGGGCGCAGGATCACGGCGATGGGTGTAGCATCCATATCACGCTTGTCTGCCAGGCTGATAGCCTGTTCTTTGAGGCGGTTGAACTCTGCTGCCTGGTCAAAGCCGCCATAGCTTTTGGAATCGTAGCTTACCTTGGTCTCTACGTCGTTCTTTTTCAGTGTCATAGAGTGGCCGAAGTCGGTGGATTCATCGTAGCCGACAA
Source organism: Candidatus Cloacimonadota bacterium (assembly GCA_029781115.1). Classification (GTDB taxonomy): domain Bacteria; phylum Cloacimonadota; class Cloacimonadia; order Cloacimonadales; family Cloacimonadaceae; genus UBA3900. The sequence continues at coordinate 215,791 of JAKOXG010000011.1, read as the reverse complement.
AGCCGTTTTTGGTCACCTGCATGTGCTGATGGAAGTGCTTTTCCGTAAGGCCGGAAACCGTGGCGTCAAAGGCTTTAGCCTGGTCTATCATATATTGGACGATGTCCATCATCTTGGCAGGCTTAAGCTCCTTGGTGGCGGGATCGCAGTTTTGCACTTGGGGAAGCTCTTTGGGACCTTCCGTGGGGATAAATTCGGGGTCCGGCTGGTTGAGGCTGGCGATGTCGCAGGCGGTTTGAATCAGTTTATCCAGGCTGGCAGGGTCGTCCTGGGTCACTGAGGCACTGCCAGTGCGGTTATCGAAGGCAGCGGTAAGGTTGATGGAGAAGGTTGGGCCTGCCAGGTGCTGCGTCACTCTATTTTGCGCAAAGCGCGTTTCATGGCTTTCTGTGCACCTGATGTAGAGGCTGAAGTCATCTGCATGGCAGTGTTGCCTGATGTAAGCAGCTATCTTTTCAAAGTTTGCGTTCATTGTGATCCTCCCACTCTGATATTTCTGAATCTTGCGGGTGCTGAACCGTGGGTCATGCGCGCTGACTGAGAAGGCTGGCCTTTGCCGCAATTGATCACGCCAAAGGGACGCCAGAATCTCTCGTCGCAGATGGCGTCGCAGCTGTTCCAAAATTCAGGATTGCAGGATTTGTAGAGCACCTTCTTCAAGGGACGGTGCAGCTTGCCGTTTTTGATCTCCCAGAAGTAGTCACCGCCAAACTGGAAGTTGAGGCGATGCTGGTCTATACTGAAGGAGCCGCGGCCCTGGATGTAGACGCCGTCTTCGGTATCGGCGATAAGCTCGCTGGGCGTCAGTGGCTTGGTGCCCGGCATCAGGTAGAGATTGGGGATGCGGTTGATGGGCTGATCGTAGTAGTAGGTGGCGCGGTTGCAGCCACGGGAGTAGTCGAGACCGATCTCCATGGCGGTATCACGGGTGCTGCCGTATTCCCTGAGGATGCCGTCTTTGATGATGTGCCACTTTTGGGCGGGAACGCCGTCATCGTCAAAGCCCAAGCTTGCCAGACCTTCCTCCAGGGTGTTGTCGCCCATAAAGTTCACGATCTCAGAGCCATAGCGGTAGTTACCCAGCTTTTCGGGGGTGGCAAATGAGATGCCGGCGTAGTCCGCTTCCCAACCCAGGACGCGGTCAAGCTCGGTGGGATGACCGACGGATTCATGCATGGTGAGACCGAGGTGGTTGGGATCCAGGATGAGGGTGCGTCTGGTTTCAGGGCCCAAGACGTCTGCCTTGACCTTGATCAGCGCTTCCTGAGCGATCTGACGGGCTTTTTCCTGCAGATTGAGCTCCAAGACCCATTCCCAGCCGGTGGAGCGTCCGCCTTCATCGAAGGTGCGGCTCTGGCTGTCGGAATCCGTTACCGCGGTGGCACTTACCATGGGGTCAATCCACTGGGTGTTGAGCTCCAAGCGCGTACCCAAGGTGCTGGCAAAGAGCTTTTCGTCCTTGTGGGAGATGATGTAAAACATCGCTTGCCTGATGCCTTCATAGCCAAGCAGGATGCGGTTTGTCTCCATCATCAGCTCCACTTTCTCGCTCAAGGGCACCGTGAAGGGATCGATCTTGAGCGGGGTTTCATATTTGGCGATGTAGCTTCGCTCCGGTGCCAGGCGCAACTTCTTGTCTTTGTTTACCCTGGCAGAGAGCTGAGCAATCTCAAAGGCCTTCTGTGTGGTGGCTAAGACGGCCTTTTCGCTGAAGACGTTGTTGTGTGCAAAGCCCCAGGCTCCTTGATAGAACACACGGATCCCATAGCCGTAGATCACGTTGTGTGAGGTGTTTTTGAGGCTCAAGTTGCGGAGCATCACCACCTCGTCGCTGGTCTTTTGCACTCGGATATCGGCATATTCGGCTCCCAAATCCAGAGCCTTGCCGATGGCTAAATCAAGATAACGCACAAAGCTTCTCCTTTTCCTCGCTGGAGCGGATGCCCGGAGGATGTGTATTGGTTAAACTATATAATATCAAAACTGGTAGCAAATACAGGCCAGACGGCGCAAAGCTCAGAAGTTCAGTGAGATTTGTTCCATCATACTCAGGAAAGTGCCAAGCATTCTCCCCATAAAAGCCACAAAGAACACGATGCTGATGGCGGTCATGATCAAAGCAGCTCTGGCATAGTTCTTCTTGTTGGGGTTGACGTTTTCACCCACTGTCCAAATGATGAGCATAATGATGTTTACGATCGGGAGCGCCGTAAGGATAAGCACCACCACCCAATCCATCAAGCTCATTACGGGAGCTTCGGGGGCGGGTGGAAGGTCATATTGCCTGATAGGCTCTGGTTGTTGATAATCGTTCATACCGATGACTTCCTTTATCTTTTGAACAAGTAAAATAAGGCGGGAGCAGCTGTCAAGATTAAACTTAGCTTTGGCTTCCACCTGCACCGGATGCCCCTTCCCGAGCTGATTTTTCACATCCTGCTTGACACAAAATCCCCTTCCCTCAGATTGACTTCTATAGTGGAATTTCACGCCTCCCTTTTGTCTGGAAAACGAGGCATGAGGGGAGCCCAAAGGATACAAGCCATGTTGGAAAAAATACTAAGAAAGGTCTTCGGAGATAAACGCAGCAAAGACCTCAAAACCTATCTGCCCTTGGTGGATGAGATCAACAGCATCTTCCAAAACTTAGCTCAATATGAAGATGATGAGCTCAGAGAGCGCATTGCCGAGATTCAGGACGAGCTGGCAGAAAGCCTGGCTACGCTGAGGCAGAAGCTGGAGGATTTGCAGCGACGCTTCCGTGAGGAAAGCGAGGATTCCATCCGCAACCGTCTGGATAACGAGATAGACGCCACCCGGAAGGAGCTGAAGGAAGAAAGCAAGCGCCTGCTGGATGGTTATCTCCCGGAAGTGTATGCCATTGTGAAGGATACCTGCCGTCGCCTCTTGGGGCAAACCTTCATCGTGCGCGATCATGAAACCGAGTGGAACATGGTGCCCTTTGATGTGCAATTGATAGGCGGCATGGCTCTACATGATGGCAAGATCGCTGAGATGGCCACCGGTGAGGGAAAGACTTTGGTGGCTACCCTGCCTCTCTTCCTCAATGCCCTGCTGGGACGCGGAGCGCATCTGGTGACCGTGAACGACTACCTGGCCGCCCGTGACGCCGAATGGATGGCTCCCATCTTCAATTTCCACAATCTCACCGTGGGCTGCATCACCACCGGCATGACCTTTGATGAACGCAAAGAAGCCTACAGTTGCCACGTCACTTACGGCATGAACAGTGAATTTGGCTTTGACTATCTCAGGGACAACATGGCTATTTCTCCCGAGCAATTGGTGCAGCGCGACTTCTATTATGCCATCGTGGACGAAGTGGACAGCATCCTCATCGACGAGGCACGCACGCCGCTCATCATCAGCGGTCCCATCGCTCAGGATAAGAACTTTTACCCCGAGATGCGCCCCTTGGTGCATCAGGTAGTGCAAGCGCAAAACGCCTTGGCACATAGATATTTAAACGAAGTGAGAGAAGAGCTCAAGAAGGATTTTGACAAGCAAAATAACGACCTCTTAGCCAAAAACCTGCTCCTGGTGAAGCGTGCCGCACCGCGCAACAAGGTCTTTGCCAAGATGATGCAGGATGGCACGCTGCAGAAACTGGTCAACGACACCGAAGGTTACTACCTGAGAGATAAGAAGATGCACGAGCTGGACGACAACCTCTTCTACGTGGTGGAGGAGCGTCAAAACAGCGTCGACCTCTGCGAAAAAGGCCGCGAAATGCTCTCCAGAAATGACCGCAACCTCTTCGTGGTGCACACCTTGGATGAGCTGCATGCTGAGATAGACAACGACGCAAGCATCACGGACGACAATGAGCGCATGCGCCGCAAAGAACTGGCTACAAATCAGTTTATGGACAAAAGCGAAAAGCTGCACAACATCAACCAACTGCTCAAAGCCTTCACGCTCTACGAAAACGACCAGGAATATGTGGTGATGGACAACAAGGTGGTGATCGTGGATGAATTTACCGGCCGTCAGATGCCGGGGCGCCGCTTTTCAGACGGACTGCACCAAGCCCTTGAAGCCAAAGAGAATGTCACCATCGAGGCAGGCACGCAGACCTTTGCCACCATCACCCTGCAAAACTACTTCCGCATGTTTGAACGCCTTGCCGGCATGACGGGAACCGCCGTCACCGAAGAAAGCGAGTTTATGGAGATCTACAACCTCCCCGTGATGACCATTCCCACAAACGTCCCCATCACCCGTATCGACCACGAGGACGTGATCTACCTCACCAAAAACGAGAAATACCAAGCGATTATGGATGAAATCATCTACTGGCACGAGCTGAAAAAGCCGGTGCTGGTAGGCACGGTGAGCGTGGAGGTCTCCGAGGTGCTGAGCCGTTTGCTCAAGAGGCGCGGCATCGCTCACAATGTGCTCAACGCCCGTCAACACCAGCGTGAAGCAGAGATCATCGCCGAAGCCGGACGCCCCGGTGCCGTCACCATCGCCACCAACATGGCCGGTCGCGGAACAGACATCAAGCTGGGCGAAGGTGTGATCACGCAAGACAAGGAAAGCTACCGCGACCTCAGCCCCTCCATAAATCAGGAAACACCTTACGGCATCCCGCTGGACGGCTTGCACGTGATCGGCAGTGAACGTCACGAAAGCCGCCGCATCGACAGGCAGCTCAGAGGCCGTGCCGGACGCCAGGGCGACCCCGGAACCTCCAGGTTTTACCTGAGCTTGGAAGACGACCTGATGCGGCTTTTCGGCTCCGACAGGATGGCGCCCATGATGATCAAGCTGGGCTTGCAACCGGGCGACGCCATCCGCCACCCTTGGATGACCAAGGCGGTGGAAAAGGCGCAGAAGCGTGTGGAAGAACACAACTTTGAGATCCGCAAAAACCTGATCAAATATGACGAAGTGATGAACCAGCAGCGCGAGGTGATCTATTCCTACCGCCGCAGCGTGCTCAAGGGTTACAGCCTCAAAAACGAAGTGAAAGAGATGATCCAGGAAACGGTGCTCAAGGTGATCGCAAACCATATCCCCCACGGCAGTTACGTGGAAGAATGGAACCTGGATCGGCTCTGCTATTGGTTCAAGGCAAACTTCAACCTGCAGCTCACGCCCGAAGACCTCAACCCCAAGGATCTCGACTATGACATCCTGGAAGAAAGGCTGCTGGCCATCTGCATGCAAGCTTATGAAAACAAAGAACTAAACGTGGGCGAGGAGACCCTGCGGGACATCGAGCGCCGCAGCATGCTGGAGGTGGTGGACAACGAATGGCGCGACCACCTGCACGAGATGGACATGCTCAAAGAAGCGGTCTACCTGCGCTCCTACGCCAATAAAGACCCCCTGATCGAGTATAAAAGAGAAAGCTTTGAGCTCTTTCAGGAGCTGATCTCGCGCATCCAGGAAGGCGTCTCACGCAAGGTTTTCACCACCTATTTCCTCACCAAGGCGCAGGTGGAAAGCCTCTTGCAGCAAGCAAATGCACGCCACGAAGACCTGGATACCTTCCTGGCAGCCAAGCAGGCTGAACTCACCCAAAACGTGAGCGCCCCACCGCAGTATTCCTCACCCAACGAAGCCGTGATGCAGGAAAAGCAGCGTCCGGTGAGAGTTGCCGACAAAGTGGGACGCAACGACCCCTGTCCTTGCGGCAGCGGCAAAAAGTATAAGAAATGTTGTGGTCTCCACGAGGAAGAATAGGCCGCAAATGAAGATAAATAGAAAGATTAAGGAAATATAAATGTCCAAAGGTATGATTATCGTAGAATCTCCGGCTAAGGCCAAGACCATAGCCAAGTTTCTCAAAAACAAGTATCTTGTAAAGGCCTCCATGGGCCACGTGCGGGATCTGCCTCAGCGTGAACTGGGAGTGGATTTAGCCCGCGATTTTGAACCCGTCTATGTGATGACGGACAAACAGAAAAAGGTGATCAACAGCCTCAAGGAAGACGTGAAAGACGTTGATACAGTCCTGCTGGCCAGCGACCATGACCGTGAAGGTGAAGCCATCGCCTGGCACCTGCTCAAGTCCTTGGAAAAGCAGCTGGAAGGCAAGAAAGTGCATCGCATTGTCTTCAACGAAATCACCGCCAAAGCCATCAATTCCGCCATCGAAGCCAAAGGCGAGATCGATATGAACAAGGTGGATGCGCAGCAGGCACGCCGCGTGCTTGACCGCTTGGTGGGCTATCAAGTGAGCCCCCTGCTTTGGCGCGTGATCGCCAAAGACCTCTCCGCCGGCCGCGTGCAGAGCGTGGCCCTGCGCCTCATCTGCGAGCGCGAAGCGGAGATCAACGACTTTGTTCCCAAGGAATACTGGCGTTTGGAAGCCAATTTCTGGCGCGAAAAGCTGCCTCCCTTCAAAGCCGTTTTGGAGAAATGGCAGGGCAAGAAGGTAGAGATTGAGAGCAAAGACCAAGCCGAAGAGCTGAAAACCAACTGCGAAAAGCACAGCGCTGTGCTCGGCGAAATCAAGCGCAGCTCCCGCGGCGTGGAGCCCTTGGCGCCCTTTATTACCAGCACCTTACAGCAGGAAGCCTCCAAGCTTTTGGGCTTTCAGGCCAGCCGCACCATGAGCATCGCCCAACAGCTCTATGAAGGCGTGGAATTGGGCGGCGAAAGCACAGGTCTGATCACCTACATGCGCACGGACAGCACCCGCATCTCAAACGAGGCAAACCAGGCCTGCCGAGACCTGATCAAAGAACGCTTTGGCGAAGATATGATCAACAGCTCGGTGCGCATCTATAAAAACAAAAACACCGCTCAGGACGCTCACGAAGCCATCCGTCCCACCGATCCCTTCAACACCCCCGAAAAGATGGAGCAATATCTCACCAAGGAACAGCACAAGCTCTACACCCTCATCTGGAGCCGCTTTGTCGCTACTCAGATGCAATCTGTGAGACTGGCCGTCACCAAAGCGGACATCACCCTGGGCGAAGCTGTCTTTGTGGCAAATGGCAACCAAATCACCCGCGAAGGCTTCCTCAAGTGCTACCCCCACGTCAACATCCCCTTGGGCGAGAGCATCCATGCGGATTACGCAAGTGGAAACGAGCTGGAGCATGACGCCATCGATGCCAGCCAACACTTCACCAAGCCACCCTCACGCTACACCGAAGCCTCGCTGATCAAGGAGCTGGAAGCCCAAGGCATCGGCCGCCCTTCCACTTACGCCTCCATCATCAGCACCATCCGCAACCGCAAATACGTGCACATGGAGAAGAAAGCCTTTGTGCCCACAAACTTGGGCAACGACGTCAACCGCTTTTTGGTGGATAAATTTGACAACGTCTTCAACGTCAAATTCACCGCCAATATGGAAGAGAAGCTGGACGAAGTGGAATATGGCAAGGTCGAATGGCGCAGCCTGGTAAAGGAATACCACGACAAACTGCAGGATCTGATCAACGCAGTGGACGTGAAGAAGGAAAAGAGCGCCTTTGTGCAGGACAGCGGCATTGTCTGCGACGTGTGCAAAGAAGGCAAGATGCTGATCCGCCACTCCAAAAATGGCGAATTCCTCGCCTGCGACCGCTTCCCCGCCTGCAAAAACAGCAAAAACTTCAAGCGCGATGCTGACGGCAAAATCCACATCGTTTTGCCCACGCAGCTTGACGAAGCCTGCCCCCAATGCGGAGCTCCACTCATGGAGAGGGAAGGACGCTATGGCGCCTTCATCGCCTGCTCCGCCTACCCCAAATGCAAGTATTCCCGCCCCAAAACCTTGGGCGTGAAATGCCCGGAATGCGGCACTGGCGAAGTGGTGCAAAGACGCAACAAGCGAGGCAGAAACTTCTATTCCTGCAACCGCTATCCGGATTGCAACTGGATTTCCAACGACAAGCCGGTCGCCATCACCTGCCCCAAATGCGGTAACCCCTTTATGTTTGAGAAGTATACGCAAGCCAAGGGCAACCACAAACTCTGTCCCAAATGCAAAAGCACCTTCGAGTGAGCTAAATGGCCTTTCTTGACGGCATCAAAGCAGCCCTGACCAGCATCTTCAGCCACAAGCTGAGATCGCTGCTCACCCTCACGGGGATTGTGATAGGCGTATTGGCCGTAGTCACAATGTTTTCCAGCGTTTATGCCATCAAGGAACTGATCAAGAAAAACATGGAGGGCATGGGCTGGGATCACTCCTTAGTCATCGCAGCCAAGGGCGGCGGCCCATCGCCTCATGGCTCCCGACGCACAAAAGAGCCTAAGAGAACCGCCCAAAGCCAGAGACCCATCAACTATCACGACTACGTGGCTCTTAGAGATGAAATCCCGCACAAGAGCATCTATGGCATGATAGAAAACCCCAGCCTTTATCGCTTGAAAGGCAAAGACTTGCAGGTGCGTATCCGCGCCACCAACGTCGACTTTTTCACCAGCAAAAACTACGACATCCTCGAGGGTAGATACTTCAACCAGGTGGAAGAGGAAAACCTGCTCCCCGTCTGCGTTTTGGGCTATTGGTTTGCCCAAAACCACTTCCCCGCCAGTTCACCCTTGGGCGAAACCATCAGGTTGGGCGAACAGCGCTTCGAGGTGGTGGGCATCCTGGCAGACGACTCCGTCAACAAACAGGAAGGCTTCGACTTCAACAGCTGGGAGCGCAGAAACGACCTCGAAGCCGTCTACGTCCCACTCAAATATGGCTGCACCTACCTCAGTCCCCAGGGTGCCGTCCACATGATCGCCATGCAATCCCAAGATGAGGAAAGCTTTGCACCCATGAAGAGCGCAGCCCGCCAACTGCTGCTTTCGCGCCACAACATGTATCCCAATTTTGACTTTGTGGACATCAGCGCCATCATGATCACCATCAGCGATGAGATAGATAAACAAATGCAAAGGTGGAATATCACACTCTTTGCCATTGCCTCTATCTCTTTGATCGTGGGAGGGATAGGCCTCTTTTCCACCCTGCTCATCTCCATCCAGGAACGCATGACCGAGATCGGCGTGCGCAAAAGCGTGGGCGCAACCGACACCAGCATCTTCCTCTACTTTATCTACGAATCCGTGATTTTGGCTCTTAGCGGCGCTTTGATGGGCATCCTGATCGCCTGGCTGATCCTGGTGGCGATCGGTGCCGCCATCAAGATGCCGCTCTACCTCCCCTTGGCCGGCGTGAGCCTGGGCATCTTCTTTTCCCTAATCATCGGCATACTCTCCGGCCTCTATCCTGCCATCAAAGCCGCCAGAGTAGACCCGATCAAGATCATAGGCTGAGCCTGCCTCACTCTTTTCGCTCTTTAAAAATCAAAGCTGAACACCTACTAAAATAGTAGGAGTTTATTTCAGAGGTTCGTAAGCCCAAACAGTCGGGCGAAAATCAATATTTGACACCATCCTACAAAACAGTGACAAATAACCCCTGTTAAAGCCCCTCCTCAAAGCCTTTATTCATGCCGCCTTCCCACTCCGCCCCTGCTGCTCTCCTGCTCCTTGAGTAAGTAAGCAGTAAGAAAGCAGTAAGTTAGGAGCAGGGGCAAAGTGGGGGCAAAAGGGCTGTCATGGGGGTGGTCAACCTCGGCCGAAAGTCAATATTTGCGCCAGCGACTGTTTTCTGCAAGCAATATTAGGGGTCTTTGAGTATCTAATTGGCTCGCTTCCAAACCGAATGAGCGGGCGGCAAAAAAGGGGTTGAAAGTAAGTTGAGCAGACTACGCCTGCCGGTGGCGCTTTAGTGACCGCCGGCTGCCGGACGAAGCAGTTGACTTTTTTTCTTTAATTGGCTCACTTCTTGCACGCAGCTAAGGTCAAAAGCTACAATTCTTAACTTGACAGGTGGTGCCAATACGCCAGGTTGTAGCTCATCGGTAGCCAAAAAGGAGACGTTATCAAGATGAAACAGGATTACATCGCTGACATCGGCCAAGAGCAAAGTGATGCCATCTTTGGGCAGATCGCCCAATTGGCAGCGCAGACCTTTAGCAATATGGATCTGTCCTCGGATCTCGTAAACGCCGCTCAAATGCAGCTTTTGGACAGCTCCATGCCTCAGGATCCGGCAAAGCTGACGCAAGAATTTGTCGCCAATTCTCTTTTCCCCAAGGCGGTGGATGACGTGTTTGCAGGCTATCAGAAAGATTGTTACCGGTTTAGCATGTATAAAACTCAGGACGCCGATCTTTCCAACGACATCGCCCAGGAAGCCATCAAATTGCTGTTGCTGTCTCCCCGGAAAGTAGAAAACATCAATGCTTGGCTGATCCAGGTAACTTACAACCTCCTTTGCGCTCACCATGGAAAAACCGAAAAAGAATTGAAGCTGTACAACCGGCTCTCTCTGGAATCCCAATCCTATGCAAAGTGGCTGGAATCCGGCGACCCCATGGAACTCAAAGAGCTGGATCCCACTTTGATGGAAAAGCTTCTGGATACCGATGAATATCGGCAGTATCACGAACTGACGACCTTTGAGAGTCTCAGGGACTTTGCTACTGCTCACGATATCAGCGAAAAGGTAGCCCAAAAGAGGAAGGAAAAGATCATCCGCAACCTGAAATCAAAAGCCCTGCTCAGCATGGGTTGGCGCGATACTCCTGGGATCTTGGACTACAATCAATACAACGCAATCCGGAAGTTTATCCGCGAAATGCTGAAAACGCTTGGCGGAGACGGGAAGATAGAGTGGCTGAGACATCTGAGTCCAGAGCAAGCCAAAGAGGTGAAAAGAATCAAAAACATACTCGATTGGGGGATCTCAATGAGGGGCGAAAACCGCTATCAGCTGCTTCTATTTACATTGTTTGAGGATAAAGAGCCGTTTGCGATCACCTTCAATATCGTTATGAACGAAAGAAACAGCATCTCTATCCAAGACCTCAAAGTCAATCAGGTTGCTGGCTCGTTCAAGCTTCCTCCAGACATGCGCATCCCCGTGGATAAAGGCAGGGTTCTCTGGAATTACCAGGAAATAATGTCACTGCTAAAGGGAAAATAACGCCTTCGGCACAGATTTTTTGAAGCCGGCTCCTTGATGGGGGCCGGCTTTTTTGTGGGTGGATTCTCACTGTCGGTTTTCCGGGAAAACCCGGCTTCGGGAGAAAAGTGCAATAAAAAAGTGAACTTTTTTTTGCGGTATTCCAAATCAGCATAACACACTGACACAAAGACAGATAGGCATGGCCTTGGGACGCCTCATGCAAAATTATTTTCACAAAAGCAAAAAAAGTTGCGATTCCAGCATCTCAAAATCGGCAGTTTTGACACTAATGTTATAGAAGGCTGTCTCAGAGGAGATCAAAGTGGTGGTATTTTGATCGTCTCCTTCGAGATGGTGATAGCGAAATTTTCAGGAGAGAGTGTAGCCGGCTGCGTTGGCTTTGCAAGGCGACGGAACCTGGAAGTGTGAATCTTTGTGGACTCACCCCAGGCCAGAGGAGTCGCTCTCGCATCAAAAGCCAACATCAGCCGGCTCGTTTTTGAGGTGGAATATTAAGACTTTTTATCCCAATTTGGGCAGCGGCAATTTAAACTTGTTGACACAAATCCAGCCTTGTTATTATCTTGGCCTCCACAACAAAAAGCCAAGGAGTTGCGGTGTTTACTCGAGATATTTGGGATAGCATTTTGCTCATCATGATCCTCTTGATCGCTCTGCTGCTGATAGCGAGCCTGGTGTATTGGATCATAGGGGGCGAATTTATCTTCGCTTTTACCAACCTGACGTTCAAAATCCTGAGCACCCTCTTCGCCATTACCATTGTGTTGATGATCATCGTGTTGGTTTTGGAAAACGAAAATCCGGTGCAGACTTTGGCTTGGATTTTGGTGTTGATTTACATTCCGGTGGTGGGCTTTATCTTTTATCTCTTCTTCGGCCGCAATTGGCGCAAGGTGCGCCTTTTCAACCGCAAGGGTCTGGAAGATTCCATCAACCTGGATGCGCTTAATCTCCCGGGAGCCGATTGTGATACGGATGATCTTTCGCCCTTGGCTCTCAGGATCAAAAACCTGCTCAAATCCAATAGCAAAGCCATCCTCACCTGTCACAACCAAGTGCAACTCTATGCGGAAACAGATGAAGCGATGGAGAGCATCCTCAAAGACATCGCCGAAGCCAAGGATCATGTGCATCTGGAATACTTTTCCGTGGCCAATGACGAGACGGGACAGACGCTCAAGCGTGCGCTGATCCGCAAGGTGAAGGAAGGCGTGAAGGTGCGCTTTATCTACGACGATGTGGCCTGTTGGAAATTGGGGCGCAAATTCAAAAAAGAGCTGCGCGAGGCGGGCGTGGAATTTGTGCCTTTCATGCCGGTCTGGATTCCGCTGCTCAACAGCCGCACCAACTATAGAAACCACCGTAAGATCGTGGTCGTAGACGGTCATATCGCCTATCTGGGCGGGCTCAATATCGGCGATAAATACTTGGGCAAAAGCAAGTATTATGGTTACTGGCGAGACAACGTCCTGCGCGTGCATGGCGAGGGTGCCATCAGTCTGCAGGCTCTGTTCTTGGTGGATTGGTATTTTGTCAGCAAGCAAAACCTGCTCAAATCGGATCAAGCATCCAGGTATCTCAAGCTGCCGCCGGAAGAGGTCAAGCTATTGGAAGACATCCATATACAGATGGTCGCCAGCGGGCCGGATACGGATCATGCCAGCATCATGCAGGCCTATTTCTTTGCCATCTGCAATGCACAACGCAGTATCCGCATCACCACACCTTACCTGATCCTCGATGAAAGCCTGCGTGCAGCACTCAAAACCAGTGCCCTCAGCGGCGTGAAGATAGATATCATCGTGCCCGGAAAAGCAGATCACTACATCGTTTGGTTTGGTAGCCGCTCCTACTTTAAAGAACTGCTGGAAGTGGGCGTCAACATCTACGATTACAAGGGCGGCTTCCTGCATTCCAAGGTCTTGATCGTGGATGATGAGATACTTTCCATCGGCACGGCAAATATGGACTTGCGCAGCTTCCAACACAATTTTGAAGCCACCGCCATGATCTATCACCCGCCTACAGTAGCCACAGCTGTGGAGGCTTTCAATGAAGACCTGAGCAAAAGCGAGCAGGTGACCCTGGAGCAAATCAAGCAGAAAAACTTCTTTGTGCGCTCGATAGAATCTATCTGCCGACTCTTCTCACCCCTGTTATAAGCATTTTAAGGAGATAATATGCTCAAATGCATCTATGTGCCTTTCAATCAGGACGTCAACTCCATGGCTCTGGAGCAGATAGTTGATGATTGCTGTTTGATCTTCCCCATTCATCCGGCCAAAAACCGGGCTATCCAAAGCTTTTTGCCGCAGTGGCAGTTACAGCGCATCCGCTGGTTTACCATCCAGGAGTTCGTGAATTGGCTCATCGTGCCGCCTTTGCCCGCTCTGACCGATGAAAAGCGATTGCTTTGCCTCTGGCAGGTCTTGGAAAAAGAGGATAAAGACACCTTCCACCTGGAAAGCTATGACGACCTGGTGAGCTGGGGAAATGGCTTCTTTACCTTCTTTGGGGAGCTGAGAGATGAGCAGGTGCCGCTGTCTGCGCTGAAAAACAACCCCAACCTCAATACCCGCGAATGGCAGGAACAGCACATCGATCGGGTGCTGGGCATCCTGAAGCGATATGAGGAGTTCATCAACGAAAAAGGCTTTTCCGACGCCATCTTCTACCTGGATCTGGCAAATCTGATCCCACTGGAGAAACCGCAAAAGCTGGTCTTTGTAAATCAATACCACTACAGCAAGCTGGAAAAAGAGCTGATCAGGAAGCTGGATGAGGTGGGATTTGAAATCGTGATCCTGCATCAGGGTATCCCGGACAGCTTTGATGAGGTGAACCTGGAGCCCAAGCCCTTGGTGCTCAGCCAAATACCTGCGGAACAGATCGCACTGCAAGAGCTGAAGGTGGTGCATTGCCAGAGCTTGGCGCAGATGAGCGTGAGCTGCCTGAGCACTTACGGCTCGCAGAAAGAGGCACTTTTGGCCGAAGAGAAGCCCCTGCGCCGGGTCTTGATCGATGCCGGCATGCAGCAAAGTGGCTACAGCCGCCTCTTCGATCCCATCCGCTTTGGCTTTGGCAGCAATATCAGCATGACCAAGACGCAGCTTTTCTCACTGCTCAAGCTCTATGAAAGCCATCTGGCTGCCTTGGCACAATATGAGGGAAAGAGCTATCTCCCGCTTTCGGAGGTGACCAAAGCGATTGCCACACCGGGATTTATCCAAATCTACAACCTGCAGGACAGGCAGCAGCTCTTGGATCAATTGCGCCTCTTGGCCAAAGAATCTGTGCTCTATATAGATATGGGATTGAAAGTCTTTGAGCTCAAGGAGCTTAAGGACAAAGACCTCGCCAACCTCTGCAACCTGCTGCGGGCTCACTTTGCCATCCTCAAGGCTTTGCAGCAGATCACCAGCATCAAACACATGGTAGCTCTCTTTGACAGCGAGTCAGGCATCAAGCTGGAGCGGCTCTGCAGCGCAGAAGAATATGAATCCACAGACATCATCTCCAGCTTTTATGAGAGGCTGGCAAACTTCCTCAGTGTGGAAGAGTTAGGCATCGTGAGCGATTGGCAGAACATCTTCGCTCCTGCGGACAGCGAGCTTGCTCACAGGATCTTCAAGCTGTGGCTGGACTTCTTAGCCGCCGGTAAGGTCGAGCGCAATCTCAAGAAAGACAGAACCTTGTATCAGGTCAGCAACCTGCTGGACAGCCGCAATCTCCGCTATGACGAGGTGATCGTCTTCAACTGCATGGAAGGCATTTTACCCAAGAACCCGGAGCCTGTCTGGCTGCTGAACCAGGCACAGAAGCTCAGCCTGGGACTCAAGAACTACGACATTATCCGCGATTGGGAACGCTATTACTTCCTCAGGCTCATCCTGGGCAGCCAAAAGACCACCCTCTACTGCTACAGCGAGCAGGAAAACGACTTGGAACCAAGCTCCTACCTCAATGAGCTCATGCAGCACCTTGACCCTTTGCGCACTGAGCCCAGGCTGCAAAAGCAGATTACGCTGGAATACATCCAGCCCACTATAGACGCTGCTCTCCTCAGCCAAGCGCAAAGCAAGATTCACCAAGAAGAATCCGTGCATCCGCTGCTGCTGCAATCCGGGAAATATGACTTCTCCCCCAGCCCCGCAGCTGACTTCTTTGTGCTGCCCTTTAGCGAGCAGGATTTTGGCAACGAGCTGAGGTTCAACTCCTACAGCCTCAGTCACTTCACCTCCAATCCCTTCTCCTGGTATCTCACCAAACACCGCAGGATAGAGCCGGTGGAGCTGCATCCGGAAGAAACACTCAGTCCCCTGCTCTTTGGCAATATCACACATGAGTTTATGGGCAGGATCCTGGGCAAGGTGGCAGGGAGAAACAGCGATCTCAGCAGGCTGGAGGCGGTGTTTGGCGATGCCGGTGGGCTGAAACAGGAGCTGATGGACCTGTTGGAAAGCGACAACTGGAACTTCAAGATGCCGCAAAACTACAACCGGGACTTCCTCCTGGAAGTGGTCGCAGATTGTTTGGTGGACAGCGTGCAGCAGTTCTATTACCGCTGGCTGGAGCCCAACCTGAGGAATGCGACCTTTGAGGTGCTGCCTGAAGACAGCAGCGTCAGAACCGGCTACGTTGAGCTGAGCAACCTGGATGCTGATTTCGGCTTTCGGGTGATGATTGGCGGCAGGGCAGACCTGCGCATCCATTCACCCGCCCAGGACTACATCATCGACTTCAAGACCGGCTCCGCGGATGAGGATCAACTCATCTTCTATGAGCATTATTACTACGACTTTTACAAGACCTTAGACCCCGAGGAGTGGAAGCAGCACAAAGAGATTCTCTCCCTCTTTTGGATGGTGCTGGAGAGCAATCCCGAAGCGGAAGGCACCAAGGCCAAGAAATGGTATAAGTGGCGCGAACGGATCAGCTCCACTCTCTCCCAGTGCATAGAATTTGGCTATCATACAGGCAGCTCGCAGGATGATAAGCGCAAATCCCAAGGCATCACCAGATCAGAACTGCAAAAAGCAGTGAGAAAGCAGAGTAAGGAGGAGGCATGAAGCAATTTACACCCGTCATCATCACCGCCAGCGCCGGCACGGGCAAGACCTACCGCCTGGCTCTCGAATACATCCGCCTGGTATTGGATTACTATCGCCCCGATAGACGTCCGGAGTTTGATCTGGATAGCATCCTGGTGCTCACCTTCACTCGCAAAGCCACCGCTGAGATCAAAGACCGCATCCAAAAGCATCTCAAGCTCTTGTGCTCCACCAAAGAGACAGACCAAGCCGAGCGCAACAGCCTGATCCGGCAGATCAAAGGCAGCGAAAACGCCACCCTGAGCCAGACCGAGATGGGCGTCCTGGATAGCGTCAACCTGGCCATCATGTCAGACCGTAGGCTCTTGCAGGTGATGACCATAGACAGCTACATCAACTCCATCTTCCGCAACATCGTGCGTCCCTTGCGCAGCATTGGCGACATCGAGATAGATACCTTAGCCGTGGAGAAGCGTATGCCCTTCCTGCTGAGTGAGCTGATGACAGACGAGCTCAAAGCCAAGGTGGACAAGCTGCTGCGGCGCAGGGTAAAGCGTTCCCTGGATGGCTATTCCGAGTTCTTTGCCTCGCTGATCTACAACCGTTGGCTCTATCAGATGATCATCCAAAACCCTCAGACTCAGCTTTCAGAAGCTGAGCGCCGGCAGAGAATGGACGAGACTTGGAAGCAGCTTTGCCCCACCCTGGAAGCGATCCTGAATATGGTGCAGATGATCGCTTCAGCAAAAGGCGAGCCTTGGGAAACACACTTCGGCTCCACCATCAAAAGGCTCTTCCACCGCGGTTTTCCCATTGATCCTCCAGAATTTATCGCTCAACTCAAAGACTTGCTGCCAAACTCCGCTCGAGCCATGACTTTCTTTGATAACGTCAAAGACCTCAAACTCTATGACGGAAGGAAGATAAACAGCAGAAACAAGCATCACGATCAGCTTACCATGCTGAAGGAGCAGCTCAGGGAAGAGCTCTCAGAACACTTCTATTATCGCTTTTTCCTGCCTGAGCAACATGAGATCCTGCAAATCTGGGCTTCCATCCTCGAGCAATATGACCAGCTCATCTATCGCTACAAAAACATGACCTATGACGACATCTCCTGGTTTACGCTTCAGACGCTCTTTGAAGGTGATCCGCCCGCTTTCCCCATGGATAGCGCAAATGAAGCCAATGAGTTTTACCAATTTCTCACGCATCGCAGCCGCTTTATCTTGATTGACGAATTTCAGGATACCTCGCTAATGCAGTTTCAGATCCTCAAACCCATCATCGATGAGGTGTGCTCTGGTTACGGCAGCAAGGATTTTGGCGGCCTCATCGTGGTGGGAGATGAAAAGCAATCCATCTTCGGCTGGCGAGGCGGTGAGCGCGATCTCTTGATCAATCTCAAAAACCTGATCCCCTCCATCGATAAACAGGCTGTGCGTGAGGACAAATTGGATAAATCATATCGCACTTCGGCCACCCTGATGGATCTGATCAACAGCATCTTTGGGGATAAGGAACTACACACTTATCTGGGCGATGAAGGTATGATCTGGCCCTATAGCGAGGTGGAAAGTGCCGTGGAAAAACCAGACTTCCGCAGCTTTATCTCGCTTCAGGCCATGCCTTTTCAAACCAGAGGGAACGACAGCCCCAGCCTGGATGATCTACGTAAACACTGGGTGGAAAAGTATCTCAGAGCCGAGCTGAATGACAATGGCGATGAACACCCCAATAAGCAGGACAAACCCAAAAGCATCGCTATCCTCTGCAGAACCAACAACGAACTGGTGAAGATGCAATCCATATTGGATGAAACAGGCATCACCAGTGTTTATCAACCCAACGCAGAGCTGCCCGATCACCGCCTGGTGCAGCCCCTGATCAGCTTTATGAGGTGGATCGCCTATGGGGATTGGACAGATTGGCTCACCTGGCTGCGCAGCGACTACATCCGCATCAAACCAGCACTGCTCAAAGACGTAATAGACTGGATCCACTCAAGCGGCAAAGATGATACACCGCCAGGCTTTACACTGCTGGGACATCATCTGCAAAAGCTGTATAATGAGCGACCCGAGGCTGAAAGCAGTCCCCACTCCATCTGCCAAAACCTGGTGCTCAAATACCTGGATCGCACTCAGTTAGGCGAACGTGATCAGCTCAACCTCGACGCCTTTTTGGAGCTCGCCAAAGACTTTGAGCTGGACGGCAGCACCGCAGACACCAGTATCCCCTCCTTCCTGCAGTATCTGGAAGACCTGAGGGAACAGGATAAACTCAAGCAGATTTCCATTGAAGGATCAGATGGAGTGCAGCTGCTAACCATCCACAAATCCAAAGGCTTACAGTTTGACAGTGTCTTTGTGTTTTACAATCTCAGTGGTAAAGGCGGCGGCCCGGATGACAGCCTGGACTGGTTTGTGAGCTATCAGGGTGAAAAAGCTCGTCTTAAAAAAGACTATTTCAACCTGGACGAATATGCCCTCAGCTATCACTACGGCAAGGTCTTGGAATACTCGCAGCTGGGGCATCTCCACCAAAACAAGCGCAAGAAAGAGTATCTGGAGGAGATGAACAACCTCTACGTGGCGCTCACACGTGCCAAAACCACGCTCCACGTGCTCTTTGCCTATGAAGCCAGCAAGGACTGGGACGAATACTATCCCGAGAAGATAAAAGAATACAAGAAAGGAAAAACCAAGCGGAATATGCTGCCCCTCTGGGTCTGCGATGCCGGCATCAGATGGGTAAGCAAACATGGTAAAGAGGGTGAGGTGATTGGCCCTGAACTGGAAGATGCCCAAAAGCAAGCGGACAAAAACAAGCCTCAGATGCAGCTCCAAGCCGATGCACTCTTCAACACCCAAAACCTGGCGCAAGCCCTGGATTTCGCCACCTGCGAGCCCGAAGCCCTCAAAGAGGAGGACAAATTGAGCCCCGCAACAGCCAAACAGAAATACCTCCAGGATCGGGATCGCCTCTTGGGCGAGATGCGTCACGACTACCTCAGCCACCTCATCTACAACACCGAATCCGAGCAGGAGACAGCCCTGCGCAGAACCATGAACACCTACGCTTCCTTGCTCCCAAAAGAGCTGATAACCGGCGAGCTTGAGCAGCTAAAAGCCAACATCGCCCGGCATGAGTGGCTCTTTGACCGCCGCTGGGACAAGATCTTCAACGAAATTGAGCTGGTGATCGCAGACAAGCGGATGAGGCTGGACAGGCTGATGATAGACACCCAGCAAAAGCGGGTGAAGATCGTGGATTACAAGAGCGGCAAAAAGCCTGATTCCACGCAGTTGGACAGCTATCAGCAAGCCCTGCAGCAGTTGCCTGTCTTCACGGGTTATCAGATCGATACCGAGTATCTGAGCCTCAAGTAAAGCTCAAAACCCCAAGCTATCAAAAAGCCCCAACCTTAACAGGCCGGGGCTTCATCTTTTCGTAGGAGGCGAATTGAATTTTATACTATATGACCCTTACCTACGCCGCGAACTTTGCAGCCCAGCTTCTTGTATTCTGCTATCTTCTCATCGGTGAGGAAGTTTGAGCAGTCCACGATCAGGGGTTTGGTGCCGCAGATGTCCAGCACTTGTTTAGGGGTCAGCTTTTTATACTCATCATGTCCCACGGCAAAGACCACTACGTCTGCACCGGGAAGCACTTTATTGATGTCGCTTTCCACTTTCACGTCTTCCAGCTCCGGCCATGCTTCCACATAAGGATCACAGGCCTTGACTTCAGCCATTTCCTTGCGCAGGAAGGTGACCAATGTCTCTGAGGGTGAGTGACGTGTATCGCCCACATTTTCCAGGTAGGAAACACCCAGCAGGGCGATCTTGGCGTTATTGAGGCTGCCAAGCTCTTTTCTGATGATCTCCACCGTATGCAAGGGCATGGTGTCGTTGATATTCACGCTGTTGATCGCCACATCCAGGCCGCCTTCCAAACCGAAGAGGCTCTGCATAGACCAGTTTGCCAGCACGGGGTCTTTGGTGAGGCAATAGCCGCCCACACCCAGGCTGGGGCGCAACAGGTTGTCGTGAGTGCCTTTGCGTTTGCGGATGGCATCACGCACCTTGAAGATATCCACGCCAATCTGCTCGGCAAACTTAGCCCATTCCAAGGTGAGGGCGATATTTGTGGCGCGATAGGAGTTTTCCATGGTCTTGGCCATCTCAGAGGCGTTGGTGCTGTCAAGCTGAGTGAGTGGAAATTCTTCAACATTGAGGCAGTTGGACAGAAATTCATGGCACAGCTCGATACTCTTGGGGTTCACCCCGCTGAAAACACGCCAGAAATCACGGATGGAGCTCACATATTTGCTGCCCGGCAT
The DNA here is from genome assembly GCA_029781115.1 of Candidatus Cloacimonadota bacterium. Taxonomy (GTDB): domain Bacteria; phylum Cloacimonadota; class Cloacimonadia; order Cloacimonadales; family Cloacimonadaceae; genus UBA3900. The sequence continues at coordinate 195,435 of JAKOXG010000011.1, read as the reverse complement.
CACTCTTTCGTAGGAGTGAGCGATCAGGGGTGGATTTTTTTCAATATCAATCCCACGTTTGGTAAATTCTTCTTCCAGGATGGGTTTAACCACCTTTTCACAGGTTCCCGGGGGAACGGTGGTCTCCACCAACACCATGCAGTGAGGTTGGATCAATTGGCCCAGAGTGCGCATCCCATCACGGAAATGAGTGAGATCGCAATATCCCTTCTCCGCTTCACCAAAGGCGGGTTTGGTGGCATCAAGCTGAATATCCACCACCACCACATCTGCCAAAGTGTAGACAAATTCTTCACTGGTGGCGCGCAAGGTCTTCTTTTCCACCACGGTACGATGGAATATCGCCGGCACTTCCGGGTCTGAAGAAGCAACGGGCGGAACTCCGGTGTTGATCACGGGGACTTTCCAATATGAACGCTTGGAAGCACGCTGATGCCCATGCACAAAATAATAGGGATTGCCGTCTTTATCTGTAGCATCAGCAACCACTGCCGCCATCACGCAACCCACAAATCCTAAACCTTGAACAGCTACGATCTTACGACCCTTCTGGCGTTGCTCTTCGGTAATCTTAACAAGTAATTCACGTTCTGCAGCGCTTTCCTCTGCAGTGGGGATGGCATATTCCTTCCCGTCAGGGGCGATAGACACATTTTTCATAAACTTAGATCTGTCTCCTTGAATGATTTTTCGATCTAAACCTTGAAAATATTAAAGGCTTATCTTGTCAAGAACTATCTTGATTATTAGCCAATATTCACCCCAAAGTGAGAGGAAATACACCTGAAACCAACCCCGGAGACGAGAAAAACAAAAACCTGGATATGGAAGCGGCAGCAACAGAAAAATCACCTACCATTTTAGTGGGTATTTATTGCCACTGCCCGCCACCCGAAAAAGCCGGGTCAAAATCAATATTTGACCCCAAGATGAAATAATGTCACAGTAAACCGCCTCTTCCGACCCCTCTCAAGCGCCGATTTCATGCGGACTCCCCGCTCCGCCCCTGCTGCTCTCCTGCTCCTCGAGTAAGTAAGGAGTAGGAAAACAGGCAGTTAGGAGGCAGAGCCAAGGGGAGCAAAAAAGAGGTTTTGACGAGTGGTCAACCACTGCCAAAAGTCAAATATTTCGTCATGATCCGGTTTGTGCAAAAGAAAATAAAGCCCAAAATGAGCAAAACTCCAAGGGGAGAAAGTGGGAATTTTCGGTAGATTTCTGTCCGATCTTTCTATACAAGCCGCTGACGGTGGCAGACAAATGCGACCCGTTAGGAGTATGGTCGCTTGCCATAGCGACCTGTACGGGCGGTCGCTGAACCGCCGAAGTAGTTGCCAGTTACCTGACAGTAGTGGATGGGAGGCGATATTTGCTTGACAGCTTGGTGTGGGTTTTTAGAGTGGTATCAGTGACCCGTTAGGAGTATGGTCGCTTGCCATAGCGACCCAGCTCTGTCTAAGAGTTTTGACCCGTTAGAGGGGATTGAGACATGTATTCGAGTTCAAGTCCTTCCTCCTTCGCCATGTCTGAAAGCATGTGACCCGTTAGAGGGGATTGAGACACGGGTGCGAGCTCCAAACGATTCGCCAGTAGACATGTCTGAAAGCATGTGACCCGTTAGAGGGGATTGAGACCACAATTTTCGTGGCCATGCACTAGTATGGCCGCCGTCTGAAAGCATATGACCCGTTAGAGGGGATTGAGACGATCATTTTGATTCTCCTTGATCATATATTTGTTGGTCTGAAAGCATATGACCCGTTAGAGGGGATTGAGACTTGACTAAAGTTGGAGTATTGGGTAAGAACTTCATAGTCTGAAAGCATATGACCCGTTAGAGGGGATTGAGACTTAGAGCAGCAAGCGTCAACTCTGTGCCATTGTTCCATGTCTGAAAGCATATGACCCGTTAGAGGGGATTGAGACACTTGGGCCCTTTTCAGAAAACAGGCCTTGGCATGTCTGAAAGCATATGACCCGTTAGAGGGGATTGAGACTTAATATAGCTTAATTTTAAAAATTCCCGTGAACTTTATCGAAATGCACTTGATCTGCTGGCCAGCTGCGCTGCAGTTGTAAACAGCAAGCTTCGCTCGCTTGCGGCGGTTCGACGACCGCCGGCTACATTTTCACAGAATCGCTTGACAAATGACAGCCTACCAATAATTTGACCTTCAGTTAAGAAAAACCATCAGGTATAGATAAAAGCATGAGAGAAAAGCAAGACCGTAAGTCACTGAGAAAAAAGATAGATCCGGCTAAGCCCAACTACACGATCACGCCCCTGCCGGAAGGGAAGAAGGTGCGCCGGCGCAAGCCCTGGCTGCAGGATTGGATTGAGGCCATTTTATTTGCCTTTGTAGTGGCGATGATCATCCGCAACTACACCTTCCAAAACTTTGTAATCCCTTCGTCCTCAATGGAAAAGACACTGCTGGTGGGGGACTATTTGGTGGCCAACAAACTCAAGTATTTCTTCACCGATCCCAAACGCGAGGACATTGTCACCTTCCGCTACCCCAAGATCGAAGAGGGCACGCCCGAACATCCCGCTTCCAAAGCCAATTTCATCGAGATTTTCCACCCCATTTACCTCAATAAAGAGACCGCCTTCAGCAAGTTTCCGCTCACCTTCATGCACCTCACCTATTATGCGCGCAAAAACGTGGTAAAGAGAGTGATCGGCATGCCCGGAGATACCGTAGAGGTGCGCGACAAGATCGTCTATATCAACGGCGAACGCTTTGAGCGTGGCTATGAGTGTTACGACATCGCCGACCCCGCTCCGCCGCTGTCTCCGGTGAGGATCTTTGAGCATCGCTACGCACCCGGAGATATGGATCTGATCAGCCACAATCCCTGGTATCGAGATTACATTGTGCAGCCGGAACTGGCCGACAGCTCAGGAGTTCTGATCAATACAGGCATATTCAACCGGGATTGGTTTGGCCCCATCAAGGTTCCGGAAGGCAAGTATTTTGTCTTGGGAGACAATCGCGATGTGAGTGAGGATAGCCGTTATTGGGGCTTTTTGGACAGATCTGACATCACCGGCACACCCTGGTTGATCTTCTTTTCCAAAGGCATCGAATACAACAAGCTTTACGACGTGCCTCACACCAGATGGAACAGGTTTTTCCGCTTGGCCCGATAGCAGTATATCTGCACAACCCTTTTTGCCTGAAGCCTTGCCCCTACTGTTCTTTTTACCGGGTTCCCTACCATCAGAGGCAACAATCAGATTACCTGCGCCTGCTGATTGACGAACTGAAGCTATGGAAGCGTAAATTTGGGCGGAAGATTGAAGCGAAAAGTGTCTACTTCGGAGGTGGGACGCCTGGATTGCTGACCGCTGACGGGATCAATAAGATACTGCAAGAGATGCAGCTTGAGCCGGATGCGGAGATCACTTTGGAGATCAATCCGATCCAGATTACGCCCTCGTTTACAAATGAATTGAAAACCACTCCCATCAACCGCATCTCCCTGGGCGTGCAATCCTTTGATGATGAGATGTTGGAGCTATTGGGCAGAAGGCATCGTGCTGCGGATACACCCGCCAAGATGCAGCTGCTGCGGGATGCGGGATATGACAATATCAGCCTGGATCTCATCTATGGTCTGCCGACGCAGACTCTTGCCATGTTAGAGAAAGATGTGGAAGGACTCATCGGGCAAAGACCGCAGCATATCTCCACCTATCTGCTTACCTTGGACGATGACAGCCCTATGGCGATGGAGATAGACAATCAGAAGATACCACCCCTGGCAGAAGGTGATCTGGCGGCGGATATGTATGAAATGATCTGCGGGCTGCTGGCTGAAGCGGGCTATCTTCACTATGAGATCAGCAACTTTGCGCTGCCGGGCTATGAGGGCAAACACAACCTCAGCTACTGGAAAAGTGAGCCTTATCTGGCCATCGGCGCCTCGGCATCTGGTTGGCTGCCTCCCTGGCGTTACGACAATCCGGCGGATATCAATGAGCATCGAGCCAATATCCAAGCCCAGCTTTTGATGCCGGCCAAGGAGCTGAGACAGGGCAAGGATGAAGAGGACGACTTTCTGATGATGGGCTTGCGTCTGACCCGGGGAATTGATAGAGATAAGTTCAAGCATCACTTTGGACATGACCTGACCGAGCAGAGGCAAGCCGCAATCGACAAGCTGTTGAAACTGGGGATGATAAAGCTGGACGACAACCGGCTGCGTCTGAGTGAAGATGCGCTGTTTATCTCCAATAGCGTGATCGGGGAGCTGTTGTGACGCTGAAGGACTTGCGCCTGCTTTTGGCTGAGGCACTTCAGGGCTCGGAACTGCTGGAAAAGAGCTACTTTGCCGGTGGTGCGGTGCGGGATTATCTGCTGTTTGAAGGCAGAAAAGAGCTGGTTTTGGATGTGGATATTGCGGTTGAGGTTCCCGATGGTGGCAGGCTTTTGGCTGAGCTCATCCATGAGAAGCTGGGCAGCTCCAAGCCCGTGGTCTACAATACTTTTGGCACAGCTGCGGTGACTTTGGACAAGCTGAACCTGGAATTTGTGCACACGCGCAAGGAATCCTACCGCAAGCATGACCGCAAGCCGGAGGTGAGCTTTGGCACGCTGAAGGAAGACGCTCTGCGTCGGGATTTTGGCATCAATGCGCTGTATATGAAGATCTCGGACGGCAGCATTCTGGATCCATCCGGCAAAGGCATGCGGGATATTGAAAACAGGGTCATCGCCTGCGTGGATGATCCTGAGAGAGTGTTTACCGAAGACCCGCTGCGGCTCTTGCGTGGCATCCGCTTTGCCGCAAGGTTGGGCTTTGAAATCGAAACAGCCACCTACGAGGCTATCCTCAATAGCAAAGATCAGCTGGTGCATATCTCGGAAGAGCGCATTGCCATGGAATTTGAGGCCATGCTCCTGGAGGCGGAGGTGCAGAAGGTGATCGCTGCGCTCCGGCTTCTGGCAGAGACAGGTATCTTGGCCATCATCCTGCCGGAAGTGGATGCCCTGAGAGGGCTGGGGCAGAATAAGTATCACCATCTGGATGCTTTTGAGCACACGCTCTTGGTGCTTCAGAACAGCGGACCCGGCTTGATTGCACGTTGGGCAGCACTTTTGCACGATATTGGCAAGCCGCAGACCAAGCGCTACAAAGCGGATGGTTCTATCTCCTTCATCGGGCATGACAAGCTCGGCGCCACCATGGCTTATGAGCTGCTGAAACGCTTTTCCCTGCCCAAGAGAAGCAGGGAAATCATCTCCATGCTCATCGGCGGACATATGGTTTTCAAGCAGAGTGGCGAGGATGGATCACGCATCAAAGACAGCACGCTGCTGAGGCTGGCAGATAGATACAAAGACGATCTCTGGCTGCTGCTGGACTTGGTGGAGGCGGATAACCTCGCTCATGCGCCGGAACATTGCATGCCGAAGCAGGTGGTCTGCCTCAGGCGCCGTTTTGCGCAGTTGCAGGCCAACTTGCCAAAATTTAACTTGACAGGTAAGGACTTGTTGCAGGAGTTTGGTATTTCTGCCTCCAAAAAGGTGGGAGAGCTCTTGCAGACTGCAAAGCAGGCCTGGTATGAAGACCCGGGTTTGGGCAAAAACCAGCTTTTGGAGCTCATCAGACCTTTGGTGGAAAACGATAAGGAGATGCCTTGAAAAGATTATTGCAGATAGTGCTGCTGGTGATCCTCTGCGGCGGTTTGAATGCCGAGCTGCTGATACCGATGGATCTCAGTCAGACAAACCACCTCAAAGCCTATGGCGTGGCCTTCGCTGCGCTCAAGCAGCAGCATGTGGTTCAATGGCTGCTAAACTATCGTGGCGGCAGCTTTTTGATGAACGACGACGCCTCGATCCAGGCTTTGTGCAATATCCGTGGTGTGCGCTTTGAGGTCATCGGCTCCAGCGATGTGGCCGCCATCATGAGCGAAATCCAGGATGCCAATATGGAGGCGGTAGTTCTGGAAAAAGAGCCCAAGATCGCTGTCTACATCCCGCCCAACGCCTTGCCTTGGGATGATGCCGTGACGCTGGCTTTGGAGTATGCTGAGGTGGAGTATGACAGGTTTTGGGACGACGAAGTCCTGGAAGGCAGGCTCAAGGATTATGACTGGCTGCATCTGCATCATGAGGATTTTACCGGCCAATATGGCAAGTTTTACGGCTCCTATCGCAACAGCGCCTGGTATCAAAACGATGTTCAGGTAAACGAAGCCATGGCGCAAAGGCATGGATATGACAAGGTTTGGAAGCTCAAGCATGCGGTGGCGCAGAAGATCAGGGAATTTGTGTTTGAAGGCGGATTTATGTTTGCCATGTGCGCCGCTACCGATACCTTCGATATCGCCATGGCCGCCTATGGAGTGGACATCGTGCATGCGCTGATCGATGGAGATGGCATCGATCCACAATACAAGGAAAAGCTGGACTACAGTCGCTGCTTTGCCTTTGAAAACTTCAACCTGATCACCGACCCCTACGTCTATGAATTTGCGGATATCGATGCCAGTGACTACTCGAGGCTGCGGGGTGCGGAAGGTGATTATTTCCAGCTCTTTGACTTCAGCGCCAAGTATGACCCCGTGCCCACCATGCTCACGCAATGCCACACCAATATCGTCAATGGCTTTTTGGGGCAAACCACCTCCTTCTTCAAGGACAAGGTCAAAAAGAGCGTGATCATCCTGGGGGAAGTCCCCGGCGCAAATGAAGTTAAATACATCCACGGCAACATCGGCAAAGGCACTTTCACCTTTTATGGCGGGCACGATCCGGAAGATTATCAACACAGGATCGGAGACCCTGAGACCATTCTGGAACTGCATAAGACATCGCCGGGTTACCGCTTGATCCTCAACAACATCCTCTTCCCCGCAGCTCAGAAGAAAGAGCTCAAGACTTGAGGTTTGGGAGGCAGCAGCATGAGAAAGTTTTATCCAAATATCAAGAGCGTGCAGCTCAAAGTGGGCATCTTCACGGTGGCGATCACGCTGATCTTTGTGTTTTCCTACCTGTGGTTTACCAACCGCCTCACCACGCGCTCACATCAAGACCTGAGGGTGAGCTTTGAAAACGTCGCCGGCCTGGAAGTGGGCGATAAGGTGATGTTCAGAGGCATGGAGGTGGGCAGAGTGAGGGCTGTGGAACACAAGGACGAACGAGTGATCGTGAGCTCACGCATCCGCCGTGACGTGCGCCTCAAAGAAGGCAGTATCTTCAGCATTGACAGCTCTTCGCTGATGGGTGGCATGGCTCTGAATATCATCCCGGGCGAGGGGAACACCTGGCTGGATTTGAACAAGGTGCAGACAGGCAGCCCTGCTTCGGGTATTCTGAACATCGTGTCGCAGGCGGGAACTGCCATCAAGAGCCTGGAAGATATACTGCACAGGCTGCAAGAGGAATCCGGCATGATCGACAAGGGCGAAAGGCTGATCGACGACGCATCCTCCACCATCAGGAATGTGGATGACAAGACGGATCAATTGGCCGCAGACTTCTCGCTCACCCTCAAGAAGCTGGATAAGTTGAGCGGCAATATCAACTCCCTCATCGCCAGCAATGCCGATAGCCTCAACAAGAGCATCGGCGCCACTCCTGCCGCCATCGCCGGCTTGCATGATACCTTAGACAGCCTGCGGGTTTTGAGCGCAAAAGTAAGCCAAACCATGACCAAGATCAACTCATCCACGGGCACCGCCGGAAAGCTGGTGAACGACGATGAACTCTATACAAAAGCAATACAATCCATAGAAAATCTGGACGCCTTGGTGCAAGACGTAAAGAAGAACCCCAAAAAGTATGTTAAATTCAGCCTCTTCTAAAAAGTCCTTGTTGCTGCTGCTGATACTGGCGGCAACACTTAGCCTCAATGCCTATAACTTTGGGCAAAACAAAGTGAACGTGGTGGATTCCAAGTGGAGCATGATCCGCAGCATGCACTTTGACCTGTATTTCCCGGCCGGGAATGATGATTTTGGGCGCCTGGTGAGCCTGATGTGCGAGGAAATCTACTACCGGCTCAAAGACGACCTGCGCTTCCCGATCAAATCCCGCATCCCGCTGATCGTCTACGAGACTCAGAAGGAATTTCTCAATACCAACATCATCTATCCCCTGCTCACAGAAGGCATTGGCGGTTTTACCGAAAGCCTCAGAAACAGGGTGGTGGTGCCCTTTGAAGGGAGCTATCCCAAGCTGGAAGAGCTTTTGGTGCACGAGCTTACGCACGCCTATACCAATGCGCTGGATCGCTCCTCAAGCGGGCTCTTGCGCTATATGCGCCCGCAGTCCTTCCCCTTCTGGTTTTCGGAAGGGCTGCCGGAGTTCCTCTCCATCGGCGGTGAAGACGACTTCAACAATATGTTCATCCTCGATATGGTGATCAACGACAAGATGCGTCCGCTGGAGTATTCGGATGGATATATAGCCTACAGGATGGGCGAGAGCTTTCTGAAGTTTATCGCCGATGAATGGGGACGTGAGAAGGTGGGCGAATACTACTTTGCCCTGCGCAATGCACGCAGCACGGAAGAGGCCACCAATCAAGTCTTTGGTTTGGATTTTGGGCAGTTAGAGCGTCGCTGGCACTTTTATCTCAAGAAGCTTTATTACCCCTGCGTGAGCATCTATGATCCCCCCATGGATCAGATGGAGCAGCGCACCTTCAGCGCCAAAGATGGCTCCACTTTCAACTACATGCCCCGCTTTTCGCCGGATGGCAACAGCTACGTCTACTTTTCCAATGCAGGAGCACGCTACAGCATCTGGCTTTCCTCCACGCACGGACTCTCCAAGGCCAAGAAGCTGATCACCGGAGAGCGGAGCGGCAAGATGCAGGAATTTCACTATTATAGAGCCAACCTGAGCTGGTTTCCGGATAACCGGAGTGTGGCCTTTACCGCCAAAGCGGCCAGCGGTGACGTGATCCACATCCTGGATACCAAAAAGGCCAAGATCACACAAACCATCAAGTTGGACAAGCTGAACACCATCTATGAGGTGGACGTCTCGCCGGATGGAACGCAGCTGCTCATCTGCGGCACGCAAGGTTTGCAGAGCGACATCTTTACCTATGATCTGCAACGCAAAGACCTGCTGAAGGTCACCGATGATCACTATTGGGATGCGCATGCCCGGTGGGCTCCGGATGGCAAAAGCATCGTCTTTACCTCTGAGAGAATCCTCGACAAAGAAGGCAAGCGCGAGGGCTTCTTCGCCAACTACCGCACCGGCGTCTTCAGCCTCGATCTGAATACCCACGAGCTGAGAAAGATCAACGATGAAGACACAGCTTGCAGCTATCCCATGTATGTGCAATCCTCGGATAAGATCATGTATCTCAGCAGTATAGACGGTGTGACCAACTACCGCATCGTGGACTTGGAAAACAAGCAAAAGGCGGACGTGAGCAGTGTCATATCCGGCATATACGCAGGAGACATCTCCCCGGATGCGCGCTACTTGGTGGTTTCCAACTACTTTAACGGTGCATGGAACATCTATTTTGACTACAACCCGCTGGATTCCCTGAAGTGGAAGCCCTACGACGCAAACAAAGCCTGGCAGCAGGATGACAACCTATTTGCGGATATAGATATGAGCCTGCTGGACAATTATGGCCGCCACTCCCGCAGGAAACGCAGCACATCCGGTGAAGCAAACGTTGCCAATCCGCGCAGACCGCAGTTCTCACCCTTGGAATCCCTTTTGGCACAGCAAGATTTCAGCTATGACGATAAACCTACCACTCCCAGCAGAAAACCGCCCAAGGTGGATAAATACCGCAGCAAACTGGCAGTGGAACGCCTCTGGGGCGGCCTCGCCTACTCCTCGGCAAGTGGAGCCGTGGGCTTCATCGAGGCAGGTTTGGCGGACATCATGGGCAGTCACGCCATCGGCATAAACGCCGGTCTTTCAGGAGAATGGGAGGAAAACAACCTCATCCTCAGCTACCTTTACCTCAAAAAGCGCACTGATTTCGGCTTTGGAGCTTTCAACATCTTCAACGATGTGGTGTTTAAAGAGCAAGATGACTACTACCGCTATATCCAAAGAGAGACAGGACTGCTGCTGCTCTTGCGCTATCCCTTCAGCCGCTTTCTGAGGCTGGAATTTGAGCAAAGCGTGCAACAGCGCAAGACACGCTGGGATAAATGGAAGGAGAAGGGCGACGGTGGAGAGTGGATCCACTTTTCCGATTCGGAATACAGCTGGGTAAACTCACCGGGACTGAGCTTGGTGCATGATACCGCCCTTTGGGGCTCCACGGGGCCGCTGCTTGGCACCCGCAGCAACGCCTCCGTGAGTGCCAGCTTCAGCGGTAAAGAGTTTGATTATCTTACCGCTTTCCTGGATTTACGTTCCTACACCCTCTTCAACAAGCGTTACGGCTTTGCCACGCGCCTCTTTGCCGGAACCTGCACCGACTTTGACGACAATGAAAAAGCCCTCTATTATGACCTTTACGGCTTCAACGGCGTGCGTGGGCATGAGAGCGAGGACTATGGACACAACAAGCTGTTAGCCAGCGCCGAATTGCGTTTCCCCTTCTTTGATTACATCGCCATGAATTTCCCCGTGCCGGTCACCATACCCAATATCAGGGGCACGATCTTTGCCGACGTGGGCACCGTCTACAACGATTGGACCAAGCTGAGAGTCTTTCAAAACAATGCCCTCAAAGACCTGAAACTGGGCTTTGGCTTTGGCCCCCGCCTCAACCTCGGCTACGTGGTGCTCAGGTTTGACATCGCCTGGGCTACAGACCTGCAATCTTACTCCAAACCGGCTTATTACCTGAGCCTGGTGGAGGACTTCTAATGACACATCAACACATTTTAAATAACACAAATACAGGAGCAAACCCATGAAGATAGATCTACTCAAGAAGATCCCGGAACACATGGATACCATCATTCTCCTCCTCGGAGAAGACTTTGATCTCGATGCCATCGAATACCTACCATCTCACGTTGCAGAGCTTGCCAAAGCTTGGATAGAAAACTCTTCCTTCAAGGCAGAATTTGCCGCCGTCCAGAGCACTTCAGCCGTGCATAAAGGACGTAAATACAACCTCGTCATCTGTGGCGCAGGAGATGTCGCAGCTTTGACGATAGACAAAATGCGCCGGCTCTTCGCAGCCGCAGTGAGAGCATCCCTCAAGCTCAAAGCCGAGACCCTGTATCTCTTTCAGGCCTTCCCGATCACCATCGGTGATGTGGCTTACGGGCATGTATTGGCAGAATCTTCCCTGCTCACCGAATACAAGTTTACCAAATACCTTAGCAGCGAAGATAAGCATGAGATAGACGCCCTGCACCTGGTCATGAACCTCAAGAATACGCGCTATTTCAACCGCGGAGTGCTGGAAGGACGCATCTTTGCCGAGAGCACAAACTTCGCCCGTGATCTGGTGAATGAGCCTGCCAACGTGATCTTCCCCGAAAGCCTGGCGGAAGCCACCAAGAAAGCGGCTCTCAAATATGGCTTTGACATCGATATCTTCAATGCTGACAAGCTGCGCCGCCTCAAGATGGACGCCTTTCTGGCGGTGGGCAAAGGCTCCAAATCCGAGCCACGCCTCATCATCATGCGCTATCAGGGCAATCCGGATGCGAGAAACAAGACCATCGGCCTGATCGGCAAAGGCATCACCTACGATAGCGGCGGATACTGCATCAAAAGCCCTCAGGGCATGGTGAGCATGAAGAGTGACATGGCCGGAGCAGCCGCTGTGATCGGCGCCATGATCGCCGCCAGCAGCCTCAAACTCAAGGTCAACCTCGTAGCCATCGTGGCAGCCTGCGAAAACATGATCTCCGGCGAAGCTTACCACCCCGGCGACCTCATCCGCAGCATGAACGGCAAGACCATCGAGGTGGTCAATACCGATGCGGAAGGACGCCTCACCCTGATAGACGCCATCCACTATGCTATCAGCAGAGAAAAGGTAAATAAAATCCTGGATATCGCCACGCTCACGGGTGCAGCGGTGGGAGCATTGGGAAACAAGATTTCCGCCGTGGTGACCAACGACGATGCCTGGCTGGAAAAGCTGAAAACCGCCTCCGAATACACCGGCGAAAAGATCTGGCAACTTCCCGCCCATGAAGAATATAAAGAGCTGATCAAGAGCCAGGTGGCAGACCTCAGAAACGTGGGCGGCCCCATGGCAGGCACCATCACCGCCGCCTTGTTTATCCAGGAATTTGTAGACAAAAAACCCTGGATCCACATCGACATCGCCGGCACCGCCACCCGCGACAGTGAAGCCGGAATGTATGGTGTGGGAGCCACAGGAGTGGGAGTGCGCCTCATCACGCAACTCCTGCGCGAAATGGAGTAAACATCATGAAACACCGCAAAATAAGCTCTTGCCTCTTACTGGCGGGAGTGCTGCTGATTTTGCTTATCAGTGGCGGCTGCAAGCCCAAACCCAAGGATGAAAGACCCCTGATCATCACCACCATCCACCCCTACGAACTCCTGTTGCGGGAGCTGGTGGGCGACGGTGTGAGGGTGGAAAGCCTCATCCCTGCATCCGCCTCGCCGCACACCTGGAGCCCCAAAGCCAAAGACATCAAGAAGCTGGATGAAGCCAAACTGCTCGTTATGAACGGCCTTGGCTTGGAAGAACAGCTCACGGATGCGTTCAACCAACGCTCTGACAAGCTGATAAACCTCGCCGATCTGATCAATATAACGCCGGTCGAAAAAAGCAGAAGCAAAGAAGTCAACCCTCACATCTGGCTCTCGCCGCAGTATTTGATCAGGATGGCCATGATGCTGGCAGACCGGTTGCAGAGCTATTTCCCGGAGCAAACTGCCGTCATCAACCAAAACACCATGACTTTGGTCAATAACCTCAGCTCCATGCACCAGCAGATCAGCAAAGACAGGGCTTTGATCGAAAATCCCGCCATCATCACCTATCACGACAGCTTCCACTATTTTGCCCTGGATTATGGCATCGCGGTGCCCGCCACCGTGCAGTCCTCCCCCGGCAAAGAACCCACCGCCAAAGAGCTGGCCAAGCTGGGTAAGATCATTAAAGCCAATAAGATCAACACCATCTTTGTCGAGCCACAGATGGACAAGCGCTCAGCCAAAGTCTTGGCAGATGAATTTGACCTCAACATCCAGACGCTGGATCCCCTGGGACACGAATTTAAAGCCAAGCGCATCACAGACCTGATCTGGACAAACTGGCAGCATATCAAGATGGCCTTGCAAGGAGAAGAGCCCCTTCCTTAGATGATCAGCATCTCAGAGCTAAACCACCGCATTGGCGACCACGCCATCCTGCAGGACATCAATCTGGACATCGCCGAGGGTGAATTTGCCGCCATCATCGGCCCCAACGGAGCCGGTAAATCCACCCTCATCAAGCTCATCTTGGGCATCCTCCCTCTGCAGGAGGGCAGGATAGAGATAGACGGCGAGCCACACCTCAGCTGGCTTAAACACAACCCCATGGGCTACCTGCCGCAGGATGAGAAGTTTGATCGCCGCTTCCCCGCCACCGCCAAGGATATAGTGTTGATGGGCTTGGCGGCAGAACTCAAGCCCGCCCAGCGCTTCAGCACTTCGCAGAAGGAGCGCGCCAGAGAAGCAATGGAGCGCACCGGCTGCTGGCAACAGGCCAGGAAGCCCATCGGTGCCCTCTCCGGAGGCGAAATGCAGCGCGTGCTTCTGGCCAGAGCGATCGTGGGCGGCAGTAAATACCTCTTTTTGGACGAGCCGGAAGCGTCCGTGGATCAAACAGGCGTGAAGAACTTCTTTGTCCTGCTCAAAGAGCTCAACCAGCAAGGCCACACCATCATCACCATCTCGCACGATCTGCACACGCTCACCAGCTTTTGTTCCTTCCTCATCTGCCTCAACAAAACCCTGCACTGTCACGATAAAACCGAGCTGATCAACGCCGAGACCATCCACGACTTCTTTGGCGAAACCACCAAAATCGTGCACAAGAGCTACTGATGTTTACCTTCAACTTCCTGATCCGCGCCCTGATCGCCTCCGTGCTTTCTTCGCTGTCTTTGGCCATCTTTTCGCCTTTTGTGAGCCTCAGGCGCATCTCATATCTGGGCGAAGCCTTTTCCCACATGGCTTTTGCCGGCATCGCCATCGCTTTGATAACCGGCTTGAATGGCCGCATCGTCACCCTCTTGTTTGTGATCGTTTTGGCCTATATCATCGGCTGGCTTTCCAAACGCTACAAACTGGAGGAAACCAACACCATCACCATCTTCCTGAGCGTCTCCATGGCTTTTGCCATCATCCTCATCAGCCTCAGCTCCGCCTACGCCTTCGACCTCTCGTCTTACCTCTTTGGCAATGTGCTGCTTGTGAACCAAAGCGACCTGATCCAGGTGGGCATCATGGCGGTGCTGTCCCTGGCTTTTATCCTCATCTTTTATCACCAGCTTTTCTACCTGTCCTATAATGCTGAAATGGCGCAATTCCTGCGCATCCCCGTCACTTTTGTAAACCACCTCTTCCTGATCCTGTTAGCCGCCAACATCGTGATCAACCTCAAAGCAGCCGGTATCATCTTGGTAAGTGCCCAGCTCATCCTGCCCGCTGCGACTATCTTCAACCTTGTCAGACACTTACCCACGGTGATCGTCCTCAGCGCCGTGCTGGCCATCCTGGCGGCGATTGGCGGTTTTGCCCTCTCTTGGTGGCTCAATATCCCCACCGGCGCCAGCATCGTGATGTTGGAGTTTTTCTTTTTCTTAGCCAGCCTGGCCTTAAGAAAGAAAAGCTAAAAGCACATAAACTGGACAGCCCTCACCCACCTCTTCCCTGCTTAGCCTCCCGGTGATTACCCGGAGCCTCTCGGGAAAAACCCGAGTATCTCCACGGCATCTCCGGGCGGGTGAGTAAGGAAGGAGCAGGTAACGAATCTATGGGACAAAAAAGGCGTCACCCAGCCTGAAAGCTTGGGTAACGCCTTTTATAACTTGGTTTTAAATCAGTTGAATCTCGAGGTGATATCCTCCAAACCCGGCAACTTCTGCACGATGAATTGATCGTGCCGCATGTTGCTGTCGCTGGCTACTTCCACCTGATCTTTGAAGTCGCTGAAATACTCTCCATTTTCCTTGATGTGGGCATACAGGTCAGGATCCACCGTGATGCGCAGCTTTTGGTTTCTGGTGTAGTATTCCGCACGGTTCAGCCAACGGTGTATCCTCATGGTCATGGCGTCGTGGGAGATGATTCTACCGGTGCCGTGACAGCAGGGACAGGTATCCGAGAAGTTGGCTATCAGTGTAGCGCGCATACGTTTACGTGTGATCTCCACCAAGCCCAGCTCGGTGAAATTGTAGAGCTTGGTTTTGGCTCTGTCACGCCTCAAACCTCGACGCAGCAGACCCAGCACCTCTTGACGGTTTTCCGAACTGCTCATATCGATAAAGTCGATAACGATCACGCCGCTGAGGTCGCGCAGGCGTATTTGGCGCGCACATTCCGCAGCTGCTTCCAGGTTGGTGCGCCGGATCGTCTCTTCGTAGTTGGTTTTACCGGTAAAGCTGCCCGTATTGATGTCGATCGCCACCAACGCTTCGGTTTGTTCAATCTTGATATTGCCGCCGCTGGGCAGGTAGACGCGTGAGCGGAACACGGTTTCAAACTTCTTCTCGATGTTCCAGGCATCAAAGATGGGACTGGCTTCTTTATACAGCTCCACATGCGGGATCAGCTCCGGCGACACATCATTGAGCTGCGAGATCAGGTTTTTGTAAAAGGTTTTGTCATTCACCACCAGGCGATCCACGTGATCGTCAAAAAGGTCGCGAATGAGGTAGTTTTCCAAGGCATTTTCATCGAAGACGCACACCGGCCCTTTGGCATATTTGATCTGCTTTTCGATCAGCTTCCAGGTCTTGGCCAAGGCCTTGTATTCGCTGCGGAAATCCTCTTCATCACAGCCTTCTGCCTCCGTGCGCACGATCAGCCCATAATCCGGTTCTTTGATCTCGGTGAGTATCTTGCGGATGCGGTTTCGCTCGCCTTGATTGTAGATCTTGCGGGAGATGGCGATGCGGCTCTTATTTGGGAAAAGCACCAAATACTTGCCCGGGATGGAGATCTGCCCCGTCAGCCTCGCTCCTTTAGTGCCCAGTGGTCCTTTATGAACCTGAACGATGATCTCTTGATTGGGCTTGAGCAGGCTGCCGATCTGCGATGAATCGCGAGGGTCGATCTTCTTTTTGGGCTTATCGTTTTCAAAGAGATCGAGGAAGTCTTGCACGATGTCTGCATAATGCAGGAAAGCGGTGCGCTCCAATCCGATCTCGATGAAAGCGGCGCCCATGCCGGGAAGGACGTCTTTCACATAACCCTTATAGATGTTGCCCACAATGTTTTGGCGGTCTTTGCGTTCCACAAAGAGCTCCACCAGTTTACTATCTTCGAGAACAGCGATGCGCTTCTCCAAAGGATGCACATCCACGATGATCTCGGTGTTAAAGTTGTCTTTTCTCATGATTTCCTAAACTTGTTTCATCTTGCACAAACTCAAGGCAGATTCCAAGGGCAGCGATACAGCAATTCATTGGGGTCAAAGTGTTCTTCAAGATGCTCATTCAGCACCTCTTCAGGTGAGGTCTTGCGAGCCAGCATCCGGCTCACAGTACCCGTAAATCCGTGTTCTCTAATCAATTCCATAAATGACACTTTATCCGGATAATGCACTACCCCGTAATCTTTTATCTTCGCCAAGGCTGCTGCCTTTTTGATGGCGTCATCTTGAGCGCCAATGGCATCTATAAGCTTGAGTTTGAGGGCGTCTTCAGCGCTGAATATCCTCCCCTCTGCCAGAGCCGGAATCTCTTCCATGGGTATCTTGCGGGAGTCTGAGACGCGTTGTTTAAATTCCGTATATACAGCCGACGAGCTTTGCTTGAGTGCATCAAGCACCGCAGGCTGGTATGTGTTAAAAAGTTCGATTGCGCCGGCGTATTTACCATAGCGCAACACCTGACTGCCCAAGCCCAGCTTGTCGCCCAAGCCTTTGGTTTCGGGCACAGCCATAATCACCCCGATGGAGCCGGTTATGCAAGCCGGATCTGCCATGATATAATCCCCTGCACAGGAGATGTAATATCCTCCGCTGGCAGCAGATCCGCCCATCCAAACCACCAGTGGATACTTCTTCTTCAGCTCCATCAGCCGCTGGTAGATAAGTTCACTTTCCAAAGCAGAACCGCCCGGGCTGTTGACTCTGAGCACCACGGCTTTAATGCTCTTATCCGCCTCCAAATCCCTGAGGCTGCGCTCCAATTTGGCCAAGGAGATGCTGTTTTGCGTGTATTCACCCGAGCCGTTGATGTCGCCCATCAGATTGATCACAGCCACGTTTTGGGCTTTTCTTAGCTTGATTGAGGGCTTGTAGTCTTTGATACTCAAAGTATTGTCTTCTGCGATGTTGTAGTGCTGTTTGAAGGCACCCAGGCTGCCCAGCTTGTCCACCAAACCATAGCTGACCGCCTTGTTGCCGGTGATAAACAGCTCTTCTCTTTCTTCGTAAATGTTTTTCACCTGCTCGTGCGTGAGCTTCCGCCTCGATGCTACCAAGTCTATGATCATGTCATAGCGTGACTTCAGCACCTTCTCAATGTTCTCTTTGGTGCCGGGTGAGAGATCGGTTCTGGTGAAAGGATCAGCCGCTCCCTTGAAGTCACCCTCCTGCATCACGTGCATCTTGATCCCCAGTTTCTGAAGCGCCTGCGTGTAAAAGAGGATGTTTGCGCTCACTCCATCCAGCATGATGCCCCCGGATGCTGAAGCGTTCATCCAGATGCTGTCTGCATATGCGGCCAGGAGATAGTCACCCTGTCCCAGGGCTTCGCCATAGGCCAGCACGGGTTTTTTGCTCTTCTTAAAATCATCAAGTGCTTTGCCTACTTCGCTGAGATTGGGCATATTGATCTGCACGGCGCTTGGCTTGATCAGGATACCGCGGATGCGTTTGTCTCGCGCCGCGGCCGTGATCTTATCCACCAGTTCACGGCTGCTGTTTGAGGTTAGATCCATAAATGAGGGTGCGCTGAATTCTGAATAATCGGGCACGCCACCGGAAAGGTCCAAAACCAGCCAGGCATTGGAAGGCATTTTTACCTTAAGATCCAGCTTTTCGTAGGCAATGCCAAAGCTGACTGCAAAAACGATGATAAGGACTATGGGAAAGACCAAACAGCCTATCAGGATGGGTTTATTTTCTTTCTTCATTTTGATTTACCTCAAATCGGTTAAAAAAGTTGGGGGAAATTCCACACGAAAGGTGGGAAAACACTGCCTACCCTTGCAAATCAGGGCTTCTTTCGACCGTAAAAGTGGCGGAGATGCTGGGATTCGAACCCAGGGTACGCGTTTTGCACATACACACGATTTCCAATCGTGCTCCTTCAGCCAGCTCGGACACATCTCCGCAGGGGTGGGCTCAATGAATTTGCAGGGGCTGATTTTGTCAAACATAATTAGTGCTTAAAATGTCTGACACCTGTAAAAACCATGGCTATATCAAGCTCATTGCAGGCCTGGATGATCTCGTCATCAGCCTTGGAACCACCCGGTTGAATGATGGCTCGCACGCCTGCCTGATACAGTCTGTCCACGGAATCCCGGTAAGGGAAAAAGCCGTCTGAGGCACACACCGCATTGGAAAGGTCGTGCCCAAACTTCTTCGCTTTCCAGATGGCGATTGCCGCGGAATCCACTCGACTCGTCTGCCCCATACCCAAGCCCAAGGTTTGATCCTTGGTGGTGAGGGCAATGGCATTGGAACGCAGCTGTGACACCACTTTCCAGCCCCAGATCAGCGCTTCAAATTGATCTGAGGAAGGCTTCTCGCGGGTCACCACTTTCCAGTTTGAATAATCCGTATTTGTCTCGTCCCACTCTTGCGCTACCACTCCCCACCACATGGTCTTAACTTCATAGGGATGAGCGGGTTTGACCAGCAATTGGGGATCGTATTGGATCAGGCGCCGGTTCTTCTTCTTCACCAAAACTTCCAGCACACCCGGCTCATAATCCGGCGCAATGATGATCTCGGTGAAGATGCTGTTGATGCACACTGCCGTTTCCAGATCCAGGGGACGGTTCACCGCCACGATGCCGCCAAAGGGCGATATGTTATCCGCCGCAAAGGCTTTGCGATAGGCATCCGCCAGTTTATCTGCACTGCCGATGCCGCAGGGGGCGGTGTGTTTGGTGATCACCACCGTGGGTTCCTCAAAGAGGCGCACCACCCGCATCGAGGAGTCTATATCCATCACGTTATTCAGGGATAGCTCCTTACCGTGCAGACACTTCCAGCCTTCTTTGCGGTTCACGTAGAGGCCGGCATTTTGATGCGGGTTTTCACCATAGCGCAAGCCCTGGTTCAGCGTATAGGACAGATCCAGGTTGTGCGGCATCATCTTGCTGGGAACGGTATCCAAGTGATGCTCGGAGAGGTAATCCATGATCTGGTAATCGTAAGCTGAAGTCAGCTCAAAAGCTTTGTGCGCTAGATACAGTCTCCACGCTTCCGGCACGCCTGCCTCGCTTTCCAGCATCTCCAAAGTGGGCGGATAATCCAGGGGATCGGTGAGCACCAGCACATGGCGATAGTTCTTTGCAGCAGCGCGTACCAGAGCCGGCCCGCCGATATCGATGTTTTCGATGATCAGGTTGTGGTCTCCCCTGTTTTCAATCCGCTTTTGTGCAAAGGGATAGAGGTTCACCACCACCACGTCGATTTGGCCAATCCCCTTGTCTGCAAGCGTTTGCACGTGCGCAGGCTCGTCTCGATCGGCCAGGATCCCTGCATGGATCACCGGATGCAGAGTCTTGACCCTGCCATCCAGAATCTCCTCAAAACCGGTGACATCCGATACTTCCACCACCTCTTGGCAAAACTTCCTCAGGTGCTTGGCAGTATTGGAAGTGGAAAGGATGGTATAGCCCAGCTTTTCCAGAGCCATAGCCAAAGTCTCCACGTTTGTCTTGTCGCTTACCGACAATAAAGCATATCTTTTCATCTAATCTTCCTTTTCTAAATCTTCCTTTAAAACTTCGAGCAGGTCTTTCTTGTCCACCAAGCCTTCCAACCTGCGGTTCAAATTATCGTCGCTATACAGTTCCAGAGTCAAACGCACTGTCTTGCGCGGCTCCTCCACAAGGTCTTCCACTTCGCCCTTCTTATCCAACACACTCACCAGCACGATACCACCCATGATGATCACCCAGTTAAAGTATATCCACATCAGGAAGATAGGCAGCGCAGACATCACGCCATACACCGCCTGGATGCTGGTCAGATTGTAGATATAGATGTCGAAGAGGTTTTTGACCAAAGCCCAGACCACACTGGTCCAGAATGCGCCCTGCATCACTGCTTTACGCCCCACCCGGATCGTGGGAATCAGGCTGTAGAGGAGGCTGATGCCCAAAAACTGCACCACAAAAGGCAGGAAGTAGCTGATCTGCTTTAGGATGGGCAGGTTGAAGATCAGTGAGATCACCGGCAGCGAGGAGGCGGAAAACAGCACCACCATGATGAAAAATCCAAAGATCAGCGTTCCCAAGAACTTGATCAGTTGCGAGATCAGGTCTTGTGAATTTGCCATCCGCACATTCAGGATGCGGTCGAAGGCGTTGCGGATATTGCGAAACAGCGAATACGAGCTCACGATCAGGATCACAAAGCTCACGATGTTAAAAGCAGTGCGATTCTTGACAAAATCATCCAGATAACCCATGATCGCGGATGCAGAACCGGGCACCATGTTTGCTGCCAAAATCTCCCGAATCTTGTCCTTCACATTGAGGAAAGGCAGATCCGGCACGATCATAAACACAAAGGTGATAAAGGGCACAAAACCCAGCAACGTGATATAGGTCAGCGAGGCGGATTCTTTGAGCACTCCATCGTTGGTAACGCGTTTGTAAAACACTTTGACGAAGTTCCAGGCATTTTGCAGCACCTGCTTGAGCTTTTCCGGAGTCGTCAAAACGTCATACACATTGCAGATTTTGCCGTAGATCGCCTTCGCCAAGGCAACAAAAAAGCTCTGTCCTTTCTGCAATTTCATTTCTCAATCCTCCATCAAAGCCTTGACCGGATCCAGCTTACTGGCCTTGTAAGCCGGCCCGATGCCAAAGATCAAACCTGTGGATGCAGATACCAGCAGCGCTACCCATATCATATTGGGAGCCGCTTTCAGCGTGATATCCAAAAAACCTGCCACCACATCCAAGATAGCAATTCCGGCAAAGATGCCAAACACGCCTCCCAAAGTGGTGATCAGCATGGTCTGCACCAAAAACTGGATCAGGATGTCTTTACCTCTGGCTCCCACGGCGATGCGCACGCCTATCTCGCGGGTGCGCTCTTTCACCGAAGCCAGCATGATATTGGTGATCACAATCCCGCCCACCAAGAGCGAGATCATCGCAATCAGAAAGAAGATAACGGTAAAGATCACCATACTCTTCTTCATCATCTGCATCTCTTCCTGGGCACTCGACACCCGAAACAGCTGCTTGCCCCTTTTGATATTCAGCACCAGATCTTCAGCCTGACGCTTGACCTTGGAGATGTCTTTACCCGGCAAAACCTTGATCTCGATGCTACTTACCTTGAGATTGGGATTTACCTTGGCGATCATCGTGGAAAGAGGCAGAAACACCTGCCGGTTCATATATTCCAGCACGTTACCGCTGAAAGCCCCATCACCCTGGTTTTTCCAATATTTGCTCTTCAGCACCCCGATCACCATCAACTGCTGCTTATTCAGCGTCACATATTGACCTAAAGGGTTGCGGTTGCGAAAGAGATTCTCCGCCACCGTGGAGCCCAGCACGATCACGTTGTTGTGATTGCGGATGTCATCCAGATTGATAAAGCGTCCCTTTTCCAGCTCCCAATCCTCGACTTTCTGCAGATCAGGATACACACCCATGGCGCTTGTTTCAAAATCCGAATCCCGAAATTGCACGATCGAACCCCAAGCCTGCACCTGTGGGTTAAAAGCTTCCACATCTTCAAGTTGACTCCGCAAGTAGTCCACTTCCCTCATGCTGAACGTGGCTTCGCCGCCACGGCTGAAATCATAGTCCCAGTTCATGCTTATCTGTATCTTGTTCAAGCCGCCACGCTGCTGCATCCAGTCCAAGGTAACCTCGTTCATCCCGTTGACGATCGCCAAAACCACCATGATGCTCATCACACCAAGCACGATGCCAAAGAGCGTCACCGCAGTTCTCACTTTGCGCGTGGAAACATCGATCAAACCGATGTATACAGATTCCGCCAGACTAATCGCCATCTTCTATCCTGCCGTCATGGATCTGGACTATCCTGTCCGCCCGTGCCGCCACAGCCGCATCGTGAGTGACGATGATCATGGTATTGCCTTGGCGGTGCAAGCGCTCAAAAATCTCCAAAATATCGCCTCCCGAAGTGCTGTCCAGATTGCCCGTAGGCTCATCTGCCAACACGATGGAGGGCTTATTGACAATGGCGCGGGCGATGGCCACTCTCTGACGCTGACCGCCGGAAAGCTCGCCCGGTTTGTGCTTCAATCTATCGCTCAAGCCCACACTGTCCAGGATCTCTCTGGCTTTGAGGCTGCGCTGCTTGCCAGAAAGACCGGCATACATCAGCGGAAGCTCCACATTTTTGAGGATGTTCAGATGCGGCAACAGGTGAAAACTCTGAAACACGAAGCCTATCTTGGCATTGCGGATGGCTGCCAGCTCGTTCCGGCTCATCTTGCTCACCAAGGTGCCATCCAGATAATAATCCCCTTCCGTGGGACTGTCCAAACAACCGATGATGTGCATCAGGGTGCTCTTGCCGCTTCCGGAAGGCCCCATTATGGCCACAAACTCCCCCGTCTCAATGGTGAGATCAACTCCATTGAGAGCTCTAACTTTAACCTTGCCAAGGTCGTAATCCTTGATCAAGCCTATTGTTTTGATAATTTCCATAGATATTATTCCAGTGCAGTCCATCGAATCTGATTCAGTCTTTATTGTCAACCAAAAACTAAAGCCCCAATAGTGAAGGCATATTTGCGCTGGAATGCGCATGCTTTTGCTGCGATCCGTATGGTTTTGAAACTCTTTGCTTTTTTCCACGAAAAACCGAGAAAATGCTTGACTCATCTCACCGATACAATGACAATGCACCTCAGCACAATTGAGACAAGAAACCAAACAGTAAAAGAGTTTACAATGACCGGTAAAGACGCAAAGTTTTTCGTGTCCTTCTTCGTGGCATCGCTGGTAGCGTATATCATTCTGTCCCTGTTGGGCATAAGGTTCCGGATGGAATTTATGCTCTTTTATGTCGTTTTTGAGTTCATCTATATCGTCATCTTCAAACAAAAGATCACACCCCGCATACGAGCCTGGAGTTTGCTGGGGCTTATGCTGACCTCGCTCCTCATCCTCCTGGATAAAAGCGTCTTGCATATTTTTATCTGATCGGCAAGTGAGGGCGGTCGCCAAACCGTCGGCATAAAACTGGTGGTGCAGAACACTCATCTGGCTAACGAAGTTGTTTTTTTGACCCTTAATTTGTTTGCAACAATCCGAGAATTACAAAACATTTGACTTTTCACATCTGCAGACCACCCTCCAAGAGGTGCTTTTTCTCCCCCTTGGCTCTTCCTCCTAACTGCCTGCTTTCTTACTCGTTAGCTGATCGAGGAGCAGGAGAGCAGCAGGGAAGGAGTTGGGAATCCGCATGGAATCGGCATTTGAGAGGGGTCAAAACAGGCGGTTTTTCTTTACTTTATTTTATGCTGGAATCAATAATTGATTTTCACTCTGCTTTCCCTGCTCCAAAATCCCCAAGCCCAACGCGGCTAAGTTCAATTAATTCTTGACAACAAAAGCCCTTGCTTTATCCTGCGACTCGTCTAACCCGTTTAATTTAAACAAGACCATCCAAATATATCAAACTAAGAGATCAAACCAAAGGAGAAATCATGCGCCTTACACTTATTCTTTGCGCCGCGTTGCTATTGACCGGATGTCTTTTTACCGAGTACGTGTTCACAGTCAATGAGGACAATTCTGTGGATATGAGCTACACCACTGCAATTTCCAAGGAATACTACTCTGAAGAGCTTTTCTCATCATCTCCCGAAGAGGATTCGCTCCAAAATGTAGAATATGGCATAACAACCAAAGCCTTTGAAGATGAGACAACAAAGGGCACCACAAGAGAAAAACACTTCGACCTGATAACGGATTTGAATGAATTTCCTTTGCTTGCAGACAGCACCCAAAGCGCCCCGAAGCCCATGGTGACGGAGGAGAAAAAAGCCGATCACAGCCTCTTCACCATTTCCTACAAGCCCACGCTCTTGGGCGGGAAAAGCGAGGATTTTGAGCAGGGTGAAACAGCCGAAATGGCTGCCAAGATGCTGAAAAACAAGGTCACCTGGAAAGTCCCCTTTGAGGTTGTGAACACCAACGCCAAAGTCAGAGATGACTCCCTGGGTGTTTACACTTGGGAATATACCGGAGCTGAAGGCGACTCCATCTATCTGCAATACAAGGTTCCCAACTCAGCGGCTGCCGGAAAAGCATCCAGCATCATACCCTGGATAATTGTTGCACTCGCAGTATTATCCACCCTTTTATGGCTGCCCAACCGGAGAAAGAGTCGAGCCCAGGCAGCTCAGCAGGATACGCCGGAACCGGGATTGCACGCACAAGATGACGCCCAAGGTGAAGAGCATTCCCCTGAGGAGACTAAAACCACTCCACCGGAAGAACAGCAGTAAAGAAGCTTAATCGCTACATCTATCGCTATAGTAAATAGGAGCTTGGAGCTCCCAAGAATATCTTACCGTGGGCGATTGTGACGTCCCTTTGCCACAATCGCCTGCATCAGCAGCTTGAAGATGCTCAAACACATGAGAGCGCTTCATCCTAACCGCATTATCAAGGAGATCAAGATGCGTAAGGCTATGTTATTTTTGGTTTTGTTACTCGCTGTGAGTTTGCTGCAGGGCTTTGAACTTCCAGTCTCCCGGCAGCCGGTGCTTGAGGAAAGCAACCTCATTTCAGATTTCGTGCGGGTAGACCCGGATGACTCTATCCCAGAAAAACTCCCTACCAAAGCTTGGCTCTGGCAGGATGACAACAACCTGATGATCCACTTTGAATGCGAGATCGATGATAATTTCGCCGCAGGTTACCCCGTGGACAGGGACGGCTACCCCCGTTCTGAAATGCTGAGAGTGCAGCTCAAAACCCTTGCCGATGAGCCCTTTGCTTATGTCTTCATCGCCTACCCCAGCGGCAGCCTGGCCGATGGTGTGCGGCGGCAGGATATGAGTATAGATTATCAGTGGGACAGCCAATACGGCTATCAATCCAGCCACACAGATTCCACCTGGAGCGTCACCTTCACCATCCCCTTGGGCTCTTTGAGGTTCAAAAAGGAGCCGCCTTATCAATGGAAAGTGATTTTGACCCGCTATCATTATGTAGATGGAGAGACCTTTAGCAGTCCCTATGCAAATTCAGATCACAAGCAGACCTATTTTGACAGTATGCACGCCATTACGCTCACACATCCCATCAAGCGTGACAGAAAAATAGAGCTGCGGCCTTACTTTGTCAAAAGCTACGATCTGATCAATAAGACGAGCAGCTTTGATCCGGATATGTTGGGCCTGGATATTGCCATGAAACCTACACAGCAGACCAATATCAAGGTCAGCCTCAACCCGGATTACTCAGACACCCCACCCGACGAAGCAGCGGATATTTACAACATGGATGTGCCTTATCTCCCGTATGAAAACCGCTTTTTCTTTATCGAAGACCTCGACTTCTTCGGCCTGAGTTATGGTGCCTTTGAATCCAGAAATATCAACCAACCCTCGTTTGCCTACAAGGGCACAGGCATCATCGGCAAGACAAAGTGGGGAATCCTGGGTGCATTGGATAAGAAAGTAACTCAAAATGGCTATCTGCTCAATCGGGATGACTACTTCCAAGTGCTTTCCCTCACCTCCACCATCTCAGATTTCACCTTCACCAATGCCACGGTCAGCAGGCTGAATGAAGGCTACTACAACCACCTCTACAACGGAATCTACCAGTATCAGATCTACAAATACATGGACATCTGTGCCAGCGTGATCGGCACCATCAAGCAGGACGACCATGCCCAGGACACTTCAGTGAAAAAGGGCTATCAGGCAGGCGGAACCCTGAGCTTTTATCCCGGCAGATTTGTTTTTACCACCTCCTACGATAAGACGAGCAAGGACATCTACGCCGATGCAGGCTACCTGTATTACAAAGACCGTCAGACCTATAGCGTCACCTCATCCTGGAACTCCAAGCCTATGTATGGTTTTCTCAAGCAGGCAAGCTGCTTTGCGTCTGTAGATGGCATGGACTGGTTTCATGAGGGTGGCACAGATTCTGAACTTGCCTACTACGGAAGACTTACACTTGAATCCAAATCCAGGCTCAAAGCCACCTTCGCCGCCCAGGTTGGCAATATGTACGACGAATTGCATAGAGACCATGACTATTACAGCTTCGGCACTTCCATCATCCTCAACCGCTGGATTGGGTTCATCCCGAGCGTCAACTTTTCCCGTTCACATACCATGGTTTACGCCCTGAACGATACCTATGACTGCAATAGCTTCTATGCCACGATCGGCGGAGTTCTGGCTAAAAAGTATAATTACTACCTCTTCTGGAACCTCAAGGATTATGCCTATTCAAAGGAAAACATCATTGTTTACGGAGGCGTGCCCTACACCATCCACCTGGATGATAGATACTCCATCTTCAATGCCAGCATCAGATATATGCCCAATCTGCAGTTTAGCCTCACAACCGGCTTGAGCTACAGCAGTTATGAAACACCGAACTACTATCCCCAGCTCGGCTATTACGCCAATATGCGCTATGAATTCAAGCGGGACTGGTTTCTCTACGCAGGCTTTAAATCCGCCCAAACACGGGATGTGGCCCCCACAGGCAACGACTATCTGGGGCACTTCAGCAAAGACAGCGCCTCGGCCTATTTCAAGGTCTCAGTATCGTTGTGATCTGAATCCCGTAGCCGGCGGTCGCCGAACCGCCGCAAGCGAGCGAAGCTTGCTGCTTACAATTGCGGTGAGGCCATGACCTTTCGTTGGTGCGGATAACGACCGTACTTTTGGGTCGCTCTGGCAAGCGACCATACCCCTACCTTTCTTAGCCGCCCGGTGATTACTCGGAGATACTCGGGTTTTCCCCGGGAGGCACCGGGGGATCTCCGGGCGGATAAGTAAGGGCGCAACGTGTGACAGATGGAAAAGCTCTTTGTACTCTCTTTGCAACTGCTTCTTAGCTGCTACTTTAACACCGCCTTGAGCACCATCACGATCAAAGTGATCACCGTGTATATCCAGATGCCTCTGTTGCTGAAGAGGTCTTTGAGGGCTTGCCTGTCTATCAGACCCGAAGTGCCGTCCAGAACGACCTTTTTCCTGTTTACCAGATATATGATGAGGCCGATGACGCCCAGCAGCATGATCACTGTAGAATAGGCACCCACCGCTTCCACGGAGATATCAAGCAGCTTCTGCACGATGACGGCGTTGAAGAGGTTGGAGATGGAGTGCATCAGGATAGCCAGGATGAGGCCGCCGGATTTGACCGTGAGATAGCCCCAGATCAGCCCCAGGATGAAGGTGTAGAGGATGTGGATCGGCCCCATGGACACACCGTGCAAGATGGCAAAGCAATAGGCCGACGCCAGGACGTAAAACCTTTCCCCATACTTCAGCAGCCGGGTGGCAAACAGATGCCGGAAGACATATTCTTCCACTATCGGATTGAATACCAGCAACATAAACACCATCGAGCCGGTCATTGACATATCGTCGGTCGAAGGACCCTCGCAGCCCAAAGCAACACCCGCAGCCGTCAAGATATTCATCACAAAGAAGGCAGTGCAATGCAAGAGCAAACACAGCAACACGGTCTTGACCGAGACTCTACTCTTTTCCTTGAGGGCATAGGGCTGCTTGTCTACATCCTTGGTGATCCGGAAAAACAGTCCTGTGCCCACAACATACAACAGCACGATACCGATAATGCCCGCAGCGAGCTCCACAAGCGGCAAATGCGGTCTGATTACCAGCGAATACAACCAATGAAGCCCAAACATCACCATGATGCCCAGGGCTACTCTTTCCAAGTCTTTTGCTTTGCTATTCATGATCTATCCTCCTTGATATTTTCATGAGCCGTAAGGAAATACACCCGCTTTCAGGCTGCATTTTCCCCGTAACACGTATCTTGGTTTACCTGGTTCCATTGTTCAGGGGCTTACTTTTTTTGTCAACCTCGTTGCAATGGCATCTAAGCTATCATCACTGCAAATACTTAGGCCTTTATACGAAGCTCAAAGACTGAAGAATCGCAGTATTGCTAATATCTGGGATAACAAGGGAATAATAAATATTGACAGGAATGGGGGATTGTTAAATCTTGCTAACAGACCATTTAAACTTTAAGAGGAGAGATTATGAGTAAGATCGATGCCGGTAGTAAACTTCAGGTAATGGAGCTCGTTCAAAGAGATGTCGTCAACGAGCTTTTCGATTTGGTTGAGAGTAAGCTTGGGACTTTTGGAGTGTCTTTTGATCGCAATGACTCAGAAGAGCAGCATGCGCCTAGAAAATCCGATACAAGTGAGTCTGAACTGAAAACATTCCTTGAGCTTGAGACAGTAAAAAAGTATCTTCCCCGAATAAACCCTGAATCATTAAATTCATGGTGGGGTGCATCAGGCAGCAAGCCAAATTGGGATTTCATCTCGACATGCAACGTTGATGGGGAAAAGGGTATTCTACTTGTCGAAGCCAAGTCACACTATGGTGAGATGGAGGAAAAAGGCAAACGGATTGATATGGGTTTTAGTGGAAATGCTAAAGAGGCAGCAATCAATAGCAAACTCAATAAAAAAACCAATCTAACCTATGAAGAGCTGAAGGAACTAATGCGTGTTTTATCAGATTATAGGCTTTTAGATGACAAGATACTGGAGAGCTGTTTGAATAAAGCTTATAATCACCGCAGAATCGGGGATGCTATCTCTCAAGCGAAAGAGGCTCTTTCGCCTTTCTGCAGAAGAATCAAGATCTCACACGATAGCTACTATCAGCTAAGCAACAGAATTGCCTATACCTGGAAGCTTGCCAGCTTGGGAATACCCACCGTTCTTCTATACCTTGGATTCACAAATGACCCTTATTGGAGCTCCAAGCAAAGAGGCGAGCCTTTTAAATCAGACGAAGCGTGGTTGAAAGAAATCAAGAGATACTTTGCACAGGTTAAAGCTCTTCCCCTGCTCGGCGATGATGGGGTGAGAATGATAACCCTTCCCAATGGAACACCGATGTTTTTCATCACAGGTTCATTACCTGCAAAAAAATAGAGCAGAGTTTCACAGATACAAGGAATAACCTACACAAGGAGCCCCCCATGAAACGCATCATCCTCATCCTCAGCCTCTTGCTTGCGCTTTCCATGCTTTTTGGTGAGCGATCCAGCAAGATAAAAACCAGCCTCAACCTGGGTTTGTTAAACGGTGCCAGTCTCGGCCTTGAGCTTGGCAGCCCAGAAGGTAAAAACAGAGAACACTACCTCAATATCAACGGTTATTACGACAAAATTGTCTGGTTTGCGGGTGCCAACTACGAGATCAGGACGCACACCAAAAAGGGCAACCTTTACCACCTGCTTGCTGCGGGTGTCGACTATGGAGAGATGTACGTGCCTTTATTCAGTCTGTTCGAACCAGATAATAGCGACGAGATCAAAAGGATGCTGATCCCTCACCTTGTCGTCGGAATTGGATACCGCTTCAATATTGGGAACAACAGTCACATGTTTATTGAGTGGGATATGGGCGTCAAACCCTCTCTCAGCAACATCAATCTTGGCGTGACCTTTTAAGAACCCACACAGGTGCCTTATCAGGAATAAGGCAAACCTGCTCAGACGCTGATGGTGTCTTACGGGAGAGTTGACGTCGTCTTTTGACACCACTGTTTCAAATCTTTCTCCCCAAAAAGCATTTCTGTCTTGACAGAAATCACCACATCATTGACCTTGCTACTTGGAGTCCTTTTTGTGGAATGTGGCATTATCTATGTGTGTTGCAGTCCCCGGAAGGGACGCCTTCAGTAAAATAAAATGAAAAAGCAGATCAATAAAGGAGAAACCATGAAGAAACTATCATTACTGTCCGTGATAGTGATACTCTTGATCGCACAGTGTATTTCTGTGCTTGGCGCAAAGGAAGCCACGCTGGGCTTTTCTTCCCGCGATTTTCAGCCACAGACCGGTGAGGCTGTCATCTTAAACAACAATTCACCGAAGGATCCCGATCACCTGCCACCCTGCAGTGTGCGTGCCAATGAATTGGATGGAGACCTCACTCTCACTTGGTTGGAACCCGGCACACCGGGCGGTGATTGGTTCAGCTATTGCGGTGCCCCATACACTGCCATCGGCACCCAGGAACCGGCAAGCTTTGATGCAGCCATCCGTTACCCTGCAGATTCTCTTGCGGCCTACGCCGGCATGAGTCTGCAAGCGGTGAAGATTTATCCCTCCGGTGAAGGGTCTTTCGCTATCAGGGTGTGGACCGGCGGCTGGGATACTTACCCCGGATTTAGAGAGGTTCACCAACCTTTCACTCACACTCTGAATACTTACAACACCGTCATACTCAACGAGCCCGTTTACATCACGGGAGAAGAGGGCTTGTGGTTTGGTTACAACGTCGTCATCAGTGAAGAATCTTATCCTCTCGCTTGCGACGAGGGTCCCGCAGTAGCCGGCTTTGGAGACATGTTGTTTATCCAAGACAATTGGGTTCCTTTGTCCCAGTTAGGCTATAGCTACAACTGGTGCATTGAGGGCTATATCGGCTACTATCCTCCCACAACCGCCCCGACCATCAGCTTCCCCACGATAGCCAATGGCGACATGGATCGCACCGTCACAGGTTATCAGGCTTTCCGCTTTTATTTGGGTCAGGAAGCCGATGAAACCAATTGGATCGCCGTCAATGATGCCCTCGTCACCAGCACCACCATTCAGGATCCAGAATGGGATAATCTGATTGATGCAAGTTACAGATGGGCTATTAAAGCCACTTTTGATGATGGTATCGTCTCCGGCCCCGGATTTTCCAATAGCATACTCAAAGTCAATGCCATCGGCACGATAGCCGGTTATGTCCGCAACCAAGCCAACCAGCCTGTCGCCGGTGCAACCGTTATCGCCGGAAACGTTTCTGCCACTACCAACTACAATGGATCCTTCTTTATCCAAGTCCCCGCCGGCACTCATACCGTCAAGGTAATCCATGTGGAATACGAAAACTTCACCCAGGAAAACGTGGTTGTGGTGATGGAACAAACCACACCACTGAACATCATCCTTACCCACGTGCCCAACATTATCGCCGATGGATTTGAAAGCTATGCCGATTTTGCCATAGAATTTGAACCCTGGACGCTCGTGGACGTTGATCAAGGCAACACCTACGGCATTGAGGATGTCACTTGGGAAAACGCCCTTGCGCCTCAAGCCTTTATCATCTTCAATCCCGGCAGCACCACCCCGCCTTTGAGCGACATCCTGCAAGCACGTTCAGGCGATAAGATGGCTGCCTGCTTTGCCTCTACAAATCTGGCCAACAACGACTGGCTGATCACACGCGGATTCAAAGGCGCAGAAGGGCTCAATTTCTGGGCTAGATCACTCACCGATGCGCATGGACTGGAAAGATTCAAAATAGGTGTCTCCACCACAGGGACAGATCCGGCCGATTTCACCATCATCAGCGGAGATAACTATGTGGAGGCCCCCGAAGCATGGACAGAATACAGCTATGATTTGGCTGCCTATACCCAACAACACATCCATATCGGCATCCAGTGTGTTTCCAACGACGCCATGGCCTTTCTGGTGGACAACGTGAGAGTTTCAGGCAACGAAGTGAGCACAGACGATCCCGGCATCCCCGCCACTCAGACCCGCCTGGAAACAAACTACCCCAACCCCTTCAACCCCGAAACCACCATCACTTACAACCTGAGCAGAAATCAGAATGCAAAACTGGAAATCTACAACACCAAAGGACAACTGGTGCGCACCCTGGTAAACGAAGCCCAAAACGCCGGTAAACACAGCGTGATCTGGACCGGAACGGACAACCAAAACCGCCCCGTGGCCAGCGGAGTCTATTACTACAAGCTCACCGCCGGTAATTACACCAGCACCAAAAAGATGGTTTTGATGAAGTAAAACCCCAATAAATCTAATAAATGCAGCCCCGTGGTTTAAATCAACTGCGGGGCTGTTTTTTGTGGCGGGAAAGGGTGGATGAATCCCAACCAATACGCAGAATCGGCACCCTCAGGAGCGCCCTCATAAGGTCGCTACGGCAAGCGACCATACCTCTGTGGTTCAGCGATCACCCCTACCCATTATCAAGAAAGCCTCACAGATCAGAATCCCCTTGTTTTAAAGCATCTTTCGCTTAGATTTTGGTTATAGAACTATAAGCTTACCATGGAGGTATCATGTTTTTAACCGGAAAACAAATGGGGGAAGTGTTCCTCAAGGCCAAGCGCGAGCGTTTTGGCATCATCGCATCCAACGTTGTTTTTGACACTCAGGTGAGAGCCCTGGTGCAGGGCTACAACGCCGTGGGCTCCGACGGCCTCTTGCAGATGAGTGCCGGAGCCGTCAAATACGCTGCCGGAGCCAGTCAGGATTTGCACACCGGAGCCAAGCTCATTTCCACCATCGTCAAAACCTTTTCCGATCAGTTTCCACACAGTGGCATCGGTTTGCATATCGACCACGCCACGCCCAACTACTTTGACTTTTTGGTATATTGCATTGAAAACAAGCTGGTTACATCCGTGATGATCGACGCTTCACACGAGGATTTGCCGGAGAACATCCGCATCACCAAGGAAGTGGTGGACATCGCTCACAAGCACGGCATCATCGTGGAAGGCGAGATCGGCCGCATCAAAGGCACGGAGGATGAGATCGTGTCTGACACCGAGCTTTACACCAAGCCGGAAGAGGCTTTGGAATATGTGATCAAGACCAATGTAGACCTCTTTGCCGCTTCCGTGGGCACCAATCACGGTGTTTCCAAGGGTGAAAACCTCGTGTTGAGGTTGGATTTGTGCAAAGAGATCGACGATCTGCTGATCAAAAACAACGTAGAGCGTGGATTGGTGCTGCATGGCGCTTCCGGACTCACGGACGAACAGCAGCAGACCGCCATCGCCAACGGCGTGGTCAAGATCAACAAGGACACCCACTATCAGATGGATATGGCCGAAGCGATCCAAAGCTATTGGGAAAAGGAAAAATACGCCATCGTTTGCCCTCCGGATATTGACCCCAAGGATTATGCGCCCAACAAATCCAAGTTCGATCCCCGCAAGTGGCTGATCAAGGGCGAAAACAAGATGCAGGCCACCGTGGAGGAGTTTTGCCGCGTGGTCGGCTCTGCCAATAAGAGCATCCTGCTGTAGAGGTTACCAAGATATGACCACTATCGCAATCAACGGATTCGGACGCATCGGCCGCTTGGTGCTCAGAGCCATCATGCGCCAGCATCCGGACATCCGTGTGGCAGCTATCAACGACCTCACAGACGCCAAGACACTCGCCTATCTCTTCAAATATGACAGCGTTCACGGCGTGTATGAGGGCGAAGTCTCGCACTCTGAAACCAGCATCACCATTGACGGCAAGGAAATCCGCATCTTCAGTGAAAAAGACCCCGAAGCACTGCCTTGGTATGACCTGGGCGTAAAGATCGTGATCGAAGCCACGGGCGTGTTCAACACCAAAGCCGGTGCTTCAAAACACTTGGCTGCCGGCGCAGAAAAGGTGATCCTCACCGCTCCCGGCAAGGATGACGTCGATGCCACCGTCGTGATGGGAGTGAACCACACCGACCTCACGGATGAACACCGCATCGTCTCCAACGCCTCCTGCACCACCAATTGCCTGGCGCCCATCGTCAAAGTTCTGCACGACAACTTCGGCATCATCGGCGGATTGATGACCACCATCCACTCTTATACAAACGACCAGAAGATCCTGGATCTGCCGCATCGCGACTTGCGTAGAGCCAGAGCCGCCGCTTTGAGTATGATCCCCACTTCCACCGGTGCGGCCAAAGCCATCGGCCTGGTGATCCCGGAGCTGAAAGGCAAGCTGGATGGCCTGGCGGTGCGGGTTCCCACTCCGGACGGTTCTCTGGTGGATTTAAATGTAAATCTGACCCGCGAAGTAAATGCCCAAGAGATCAAAGACGCCATGAAAGCCGCTGCTGATGGCCCCATGAAAGGCTATCTGATGTATAATGAAGAACCCATCGTCAGCGTTGACATCGTGGGCAATACCCACTCCAGCATCTTTGACGCTCTCAGTGTTTACACCAAAGGAAACATGGCAAAAGTATTGGCTTGGTACGACAACGAATACGGCTATTCCTGCCGCGTGGTCGACCTGCTGAAGTATATGAGTGCACTGCATTAACCATATTTACCCCCGGGGACGCCACTCAAGATCCTATGATCACGTAAGATAGCACCGCTCAGCCTATCAGGCGTCCCCCTTTATTTTAGAAGGAACCTTATGAAAAAGACAACCATTATAATCACACTGCTGATCGCTATCCTGCTCGGCGGCTGCCAACTGGCCGTGAAGGAAAAGCAGGCACTGAAGCTGCAAAAAGAAACAGACCAAAGGATGGTGCTCATCCTCTCCGAGATGGAAAAACTGCAAACCACATCCCTGAAAAGCTATCTGGATGAACATCCCACGCGCCGCTTCTTCATCAACGGCAAGTCTTATGGCAAGGATAAGATGATCAAATATCTGGACATCCAACACCAAGACCTGACCGAACAAAAGATGAAGGTGATCGACCCGCGCGCCATCGTTATCAGCCACAAAAGCGTGCTCTGGACTGCTGAAATTTCCATCGTCAAGACCCACCAAGATGGACAAACCAGCGGCGAATACAGAACCGACAGCTGGCTCTGGCAGGAGCTGGATGGCAGATGGACTGTAACTCATTTCAACCTGAGCAGCTCCGGAATATAGAGCTGTTTGGCAGATATTGTAGTATTAAAGCCGCTATGGACCTCAAGTCCTGGCGGCTTTGCTTCACTGGTAAAACGAGGTATTGACAATATCTTGGCATCTTTTTACCCCGTGCATGTGAATTTTAACCTCATCTGGAGAATTAAGATATGAAAAGACTGCTTATACTCGGCCTCATCGCTCTGGTTCTGACTTCCTGCGTGATCCATGTCGGAAGCGAGCCGGAACCGAGACTCAAATATTACAACGAAGCGCTGTTGTATCAGCTTTGTGACATCACTGAGCTAAAAGTGTCCACCAACACTGCAGAAGTAGAGCTGGAAGGCTGGAGTGAAAACATCATCGAGATCGTGGTAGGCTACCGTGAAGCTGAAACGGATGATGGCATAATCTACATCGAAGACGGTGCTATCAAGGCCAGATCCGCCTCAGGAAAGAACGTGGAAATCACCAAAGTGAAGGGCAAGATCCCAAGATCGCTGAGCCTGGACATCTCCAACGCAACCGGCAATGTGGATATCTCCAATCTCAATAAGGCCAGGCAGATAGATATTTCCATCGGTTCGGGCAATTTTTCCCTGCCAAATTGCTCGGTAACCGATGCAAACATCGAAATTGGCTCTGGCAACGCTTCTCTGAGAAACAGCATGGTGACCAGCTTGGATCTCGAAGTCGGAAGTGGCAATGTCACGCTCACCAACAGCATGGTGGACGATATTGATATCGAGGTCGGTTCCGGCAACGTTACGCTCAAGGATTGCGTGCTGAGCTACGGCTCTGTAACTACAGGTTCCGGAAACATCATCCTGCAAAACACCACGGGAGACAGGGTGAGGTATGTGGTAGGCTCAGGCGAGGTGATATACCTGGATTAGCAGCTGGTTTTTGGGCAGTATCTGCATGTTATCGCCGGTTTCCACGCAAAAGAAGTCATCGTGGTGGTAACCGGAGATAGATTGAGGTGAAAGCCCATAATCTGTGTATATAGAGTAGAATAGCTATAACCTTACAAAGGAGATAAGATTATGAAAAGACTAATCCTGATCAGCCTCATCGCTCTGAGCTTGACTTCCTGCGTGATCCACGTTGGGGTCGTGCCTGATGGCAATCTCAAATATTACAGCGAAGCGCTGTTGTGTGAGGTGTGTGAAACCAACCAGTTTAATGTATCCACCAGCACGGCAGATATTGAGCTGGAAGGCTCATACGACAACATTATCAATATCTTGGTGGGATATTATGAATGCAGGCCGGGTGACGCCATCATCTACCTTGAAAATGGCACCATCAAAGCCGGATCCAGATCAGGAAAACAGGTAAAGATCAGCAAGGTGAGTGGTGAGATACCCGGGTGGTTGAACTTGAAGATTTCCAATTCAACCGGAAACGTCGACGTCTCCTACATGCAAGAAGCGCATCAAATACGCATTTCCAACGCTACAGGCAATATCTCCCTGGAAGAGAATGATGTGGAGGAAATGGGTATTGAAGTGGGCTCGGGAAACGTGTATTTAACCGATAATACAGCTTACGAGATGAGGCTCAGGGTTGGCTCGGGCAATATCTATCTTGATGATATTGGAGCAACCAATGTGGATATCCAAGCGGGTTCAGGCAACGTCACTTTGGAAGACAGTGATCTGGATTATGGCTCGATAACTGCCGGATCCGGAGACATCATCCTGATAGACAGTGACGCATACAACGTGGATATGAAGGTGGGAAGCGGCAGGATAATACATCAAGATTAGAAAAAGCTTGATTTAACTGACCCATACTGAAAATCCGGACAATTTTCTGAGCAAAACACCCACCATTTTGGTAGGAGATTGTTTCTGCTGTCCACCACCTGCTTCTATGGCTGTTCGGCAACCGTCGCTGTCGGGAAAACCAAGCCAAAAATCAACTATTGACTCCAAGATAGAATAACATCACCCAAAACCGCCTGTTATACTACCCCTCAAATGCCGATTCCATGCGGACTCCCAACTCCTTCCCTGCTGCTCTCCTGCTCCTTGAATAGCTAACGAGTAAGAAAGCAGGCAGTTAGGAGCAGGAGGCAAGTGGGAGAAAAAAGGGTATCAGGCAGGTGGGTAAGGCGGACGAAAAATCAACCTTTGCGCTTACCTCTGTTATAGGCAAACAAATTATGGGCGTGTTTAGGCAGCAATCAACCACTGAAATCCAAGAAAAAAGTCCAGATTTTGGCACAAGTCAGATTGATCTGTGGATACAAAACGGCGTTTTTTTCTCTGATTCCCAGAATCTTCTCCCCGGCTTTTTGGGAAAAAACCCACTAAAATGAACTTATTTTAACGAATCGATAACGCTTTGTGGTTTATAAAGATACCTTTCCATATGCCATTTTTGCCAAAAGTGAGTTTTGTCGTCTAAGGCCTTGCATTTCACGCAGCAACCGATATTTTCGGATCACGCAAGTTTATGCCAGCCATCGATTTAGGCTATTGACAAATCAGCGCTCTTTTTAAAAACTGTCTTTAGAGGCTCGGACATTTTGTAACCGGTTGCTAAGCTCCTATGTATCAACGGGGAACAAAACACTTAGCTTCACTTGTGGATAAAATGTGGATAAGTGTGAATAAGTAGTTTGCTTTATCCAAAATTAACATCCGCTAACCCATTCATAATATACTTACTTAGCTCACCGATGTGGCATCAGTGCTTGCTTTGGCGGCTTTGTGGATAAATACTTTATTAGATAGGACTAAAACACGATGGATCAGGATATTTGGCAGAATATTTTAGACAAACTTGAAGAGAACATCAACGAGCAGAGTTTTCGCACTTGGTTTACGAATACCAAGCTGGTAGACCTCTCGGATACGGAAATCACGATCATGGTTCCTACCAGTTTTGCGGCTAATTATCTAAACCAAAACTACACGCAAACCCTGGAGGAGATCGCCAAACTGCTGTATAGCAGGCCTTATTCGGTGATTTTCAACAGCGAACCTCCGCCCGCCCCGGAAGAAGGCTCCCAATCGAGTGTCTCACACCGGCAAAACCGGGTGATGGTCAACACGCAACTCAATGATCGTTTCAGCTTTGAGGAGTTTGTGGTGGGCGCAAACAGCAACTTTGCCTACAGCGCGGCGCGTGCGGTGGCGGAATCCCCGGGATACACTTACAATCCGCTCTTTATCTATGGAGAAAGCGGTATGGGAAAGACGCATCTCATGCAAGCGGTGGGAAACTTCATCAAGACGGAAGGCCGCAATTGCAGCATTTATTACACCACCACGGAAGCTTTTACCAACGAGATGATCGAATGTATCCGCACCAATAAAATGGTGGATTTCAGGGATAAATTCCGCAAGGTAGACCTGCTGTTGGTGGACGATATCCACTTCCTCAGCGGCAAGGAAAGCACGCAGGAAGAGTTTTTCCACACCTTCAACGCTCTTTTTGACAGCCGCAAGCAGATCGTGCTCACTTCCGACCGTCCACCAAAGGATATTCCTGACCTGGAAAACCGCTTGGTGACGCGCTTTGAGAGCGGCCTGCTCTGCGATCTCAAGAGTCCGGATTTTGAGACCAGGGTGGCTATCCTGCGCAAGAAAGCTGAGCCGGAAAACCTGGTGCTCAAGGATGAGGTCTTTACCTTTATCGCCGACAATATCCTCAGCAGCGTTCGTGCTCTGGAAGGTTCACTGATCCGCATCATGGCTTATGCCAGCTACAACAAGCTGAATCCCGAAGACATCACCAAAGAGATGGCGGCGGATATCCTCAGCGATATGATCACGGAAAATCGCAAGGAAATCACGCTGGATATGATAGCCAACGAGGTTTGCCGGCATTGGGGACTCACCCGCGCCATGCTGATGGAAAAGAGCCGGCGCAAGGCGGTGACTTTCCCGCGGCAGGTAGCCATGTATCTGGCCAATCTGCTCATCCCGCAGCTTTCGCTCAAGGAGATCGCCGTTTATTTCAACCGTAAAGACCATACCACTGTGATCCATGCCAAGCGGCTCATCGAAACCCAGTTTCGGGATGACAAAAACCTGCGTTCCCAGATCGAGATGCTGATCTCCAATATCCGTAGTTAACTCATGCTGTGTTACTCTTTTAAGCTTTTAAACCCGCACTTGCCCACAGCTGTGGAAGGATATATGTGGAAGAGTGTGGACAACCCTCCTTTTTACGGAGTCCATTGTGAAGCATGTGGATAAGATGAGGAAAAGCAGCCTGTTTATGCACGGCTTATCCACCAAAGCGGGGATTTTCTTAGTGCTTGAAAGCCAAAGCGTAAAAAAAGAACTTGACCGTTTATCCACATATCCACAATGCCTACTATTACTACTAAAGAAATCATAAATATTAATTGGATATAGTATTATGGAAAGAACCAATCAGATTTTGATGCTGTTTATCTGCCTCATTTTGGCTCTGACAGCATGCACCAAAAAAGACAATCTCACTGGAGATAATTTCAGTGACGTGAAGCCTCAAACCTTCCTTTATGATGGCTTTGATCTGGGCTTCAGCTTTGGTGACAGCGTGAAAGTCACCGGCAATGAACGGGTGCTCCTCTGCGGGCATAGTGGTGATGTGGAAGCCGTCACGATCCTGCATTTCAACACGCTTCCTAAGGATTTTACCATCCCGGAATCATATCAGGATACCACCTGGGTTCAGCTTTCCATAATCCGAAAGAATGCCACAAGAAGCAGCACTGTGTTGCAGCTTTATTCCTTAGAGCAACACTGGCTGGAAGATGCGGCACATGAGCTCGATCTGAGTGCTATGGAGCCCATCGGCAATACTTTTACCATCCCGGACAGCATCGGCAGTCAAGGCACGATAGTGAAAGTGCCGGTTCCGGTGGAGTTTTTAAACCAGCTTTCATCGGCACAAAAGGATAGCGTCAGCATAGGTATCAAAGCAGCGGATGGCACTTGGTGCGAGATAGATTCACGCAGCACCGGAAAAGGGCCGCGGCTGAGCTTCAAGTATGAGAAGTCGGGAAGCAAGCAGATCCAGAGCTTTGATTTGTTGGCCGCCAAAGACAGCTATGTTGTAAGTGGGCCGCAGTCACCCATCCAAGCGGATAAATGGGTGATCGACAACCTGAATCCCAGCCGCAT
Source organism: Candidatus Cloacimonadota bacterium (assembly GCA_029781115.1). Classification (GTDB taxonomy): domain Bacteria; phylum Cloacimonadota; class Cloacimonadia; order Cloacimonadales; family Cloacimonadaceae; genus UBA3900. The sequence continues at coordinate 155,135 of JAKOXG010000011.1, read as the reverse complement.
CTATGTGCATTGGCTGGATAATTGGAGTCTGTTTAAAGACATGGAAGGCAATACCTTGAATGAAGCGCAACGCAAGCGGGTCACCATCAACAAAGCAGAGCTCATCTTCCACCTGAAAGAAAACACCTATTACAAAGACGGTGTTCCCTACAGCTTCAGGCCATTTTTGGTGGAAAAGGATAGCGTTGAGGTCGCTATGCAGCTCAAAGGAAGCGATCTTGGCGGTACCGTTCTGCCTACGACGGGCTTTGTGAAAGGCGACTCCCTGGTGGTGGATATTACTCCCATCTTGCAGAGCTACACCAACGGCAAGAAAGTCAATAAAGGTATAGTCATCAAGAGCGAGCAGGAGATGCAGAGCTTTGGCTATCTGGAACTTTATCACTTTACCTCAAACACCAAGAAACCCAAGCTGCGGGTGATTTATACGGCTCCGTTTTTGCCATGAAGCTTAGAGCGTTTGTTCTCCTGATTGCCTGCCTGATGCTGTTTGGCATCGGCTGCAAGAAGGATAAGCAGCCCCAGGGCACGATTCTGGCGCAGGTGGGCGATGATAAACTCTATGAAGAAAGCTTCAAAAGCGTATTCACTGAAGAAGAATGGGCTTCCATGGATAGCGAGACCCGCAATAAGTATGTGCAGGATTGGGTCAATCTCACCCTTTTGGCGCAGGAATCAAAGCGTGCGGGATTTGATAACTCTCTGGAAGTGAAGCAAAAGCTGGATTTTGCCACCAAGAAGGTGAAAGCCAATGCGTTGATTGCGGACAGGATGGCGGATTTGGAGATCTCCGAGGATGCTCTTTTCGCTTACTACCGCATCCATAAAGGTGAGTTTGAGACCAAAGCGCTGGAATACAACCTGCAGAGAATCTATCTGGAGGATCAAGGCAAGGCGCAGCAGTTGCTCATTGAGCTGGAAAGCGGCGCAGATTTTGACCTTCTGGTAAAGCACAATTCGCAGGAACCACTCAGGGATAAACTGGGCTACATGGGCTTTGTGAGCCCCGGCACCCAGGATTCTCTCTTCTGGAACCAGGCCAGAGAGCTGGAGACGGGTGGCTTTGCCATGTTTGCCGCCGATGGTGGCTGGTATATCATCCGTCAGATTGGAACCAGAGAATCGGATAAGGACTTGATGTTTGACGATCTGCGGGCACAAATCCGCTCACGTATCCTGGCGGAGCGTCAACAGAGCATCTACGAGGAATTGCTCAAAGAGATCAAGAGCAAACACACGGACGTTTACTACTACTAAGGAAACAAAGGGAAGTTTATAGATGAAGAAGTTTATATTGATAATGCTGGCTTTGGGGCTGATGATCAGCTTTGCCGCTGCGGAGCTGGTGGATAGGATTGTGGCCAAAGTGGGCAACGAGATCATCCTGCTCAGCGACATCCAAAAGATGATCCTGCAGATGCGTGCTGCGGGAATGGACGTCGAGAATGTCAATCCTGCTGAGGTGCTGCAAGAGCTGATCGAGCAACGCTTGATCCTGCAGAAGGCCAAGGAACTGGACATCCGCCTCAATGAGGATAGCATCAGAAAGTATGCCGAAAACTACATCAAACAGCTCAAGGCTCAATATCCGTCCGAAGCGGAATTTAGGCAGGATCTTGCCCAAAGTCAGACCACCGAAAACGAGCTGTTGGAATACTACATTGATAAGCTGAGGGAAAGTGCGCTCACCGAGCAGCTGGTGGAGCGTTTTGTCAGCGCCAAGGCGGTGGTCACCGAGACCGAAATGCAAAACTTTTACGAGGCTCACAAGGATAGCTTGGCTGTGCGTCCCATCACTTGGGAGACGGGTATGATCCTCAAGAACATCAAGGCCAGTAAAGAAGCGGAAAACCAGAAGTTGAGCGAGATGCGTGCCATCTATGAACGCATCATGAATGGAGAGGACTTTGCCGAAGTGGCAGCCACGGATAGCGATTGCCCCAGCAAAGCCAGAGGTGGAGACCTGGGCTTCTTTTCCAAAGGTATGATGGTGAAGCCCTTTGAAGATGCGGCCTTTACCCTCAATATCGGTGAAGTGAGCGACATCGTGAGGACGCAATTTGGCTACCACATCATCAAGCTGGAAGAAAAGCGGGCTAACGAACTGCGCGCCAGGCATATACTCAAGATCATCGAGCCTACTCTGCTGGATACTGTCAGGGCTCATCAGGTGATGGACGATGTGCGTGACAGGCTGATCAAAGGTGCTTCCTTTGCTGATCTGGCACGTGAATACAGCGACGATGAGCAGTCCTCCGCTACAGGTGGCATCGTGGGAGAATATGATGCCAACGGCATGCCGGAGCTATTCAGAGCAGCCATCATGGCCACTCCCGTGGGAGAGCCCACCGCGGTGTTGGAAAACGAAGGCGTCCTCTACATCTTCATCCGCACCAAAGAGATACCCTCCCGGCTTTATAGCTACGATGAGGTAAAGGACAGCGTCGGCGCCATCTTGGCACGTGAAAAACAGATCAAAGCATATGGAGAATGGATCCAGGAACTGATGGAAGAGAATTTTGTGCAGATAATCCAATGAAGAAGCGCTCACCACTAAACCCCATCAATTTCATCGCCTCTTTGGCGGGTAGCGGCTATTTGCCCAAAGCTCCGGGCACCTGGGGCTCACTGTTTTCGCTGGCTGTCTACCTCATCCTGCCCGCATCCTGGTTTGAACTGCCGGCTCATTACATCTTTGCCGGTGTGTTCTTGCTTTTCTGCCTCTTCAGCGTGTGGATCAGCACTTTGGCAGAGCAGAACCTTGGGCATGATGCGCCTCAGATCGTAATAGATGAGTTTTGTGGTTTCTTTCTCAGCGTGCTATTTCTACCCAAAGGCACAATTGTGGGTATCTGGGCATTCATCCTCTTCAGAGCCTTCGACATCGCCAAACCGCTATTTGTAAACAAGGCACAAAAGCTGCCCAAAGGCTGGGGAGTGGTGACCGACGACCTGGCTGCCGGACTCATCTCCAACCTGATCCTGCAAGTTTTGGTGCGTGTTGCACCCCAATTTTTCGCCATAATCTAAGAACCAATCAAGGAGCTATAAAATGCAATACATTCTACTACAAGCAGCTCAAGCAGCACCCGCTGCAGGCCAACAGCAAGGTGGCGGCGGTTCTATGCTCATCATGATGATAGGTATGTTTGCCATCCTCTACTTCCTGATGATCCGCCCTCAACAAAAACGCCAGAAAGAGCTTCAAAAGATGCTTGATGCCCTGCAGGTGAACGATAAAGTGATCACCACTTCCGGCATCTATGGACGCATCGTCAGCATCAAACCTGACAAAAACATCGTGGTGATCGAGATCGACGATACCAACAAGGTGAGAGTGGATTTTCAGCGCTCCGCCGTGGCTACGGTGATCACAACTGAAAAGAGCGAGACCACCACAAGCTGATTGCAGCATGAAAAAAGAACCAACCCTATTACCCATCCGCATCTTGGGTGATGATATCCTCAGGCAAAAGGCCGCCGAGGTGGCCGAGATAGACGAGGAAATCAAGGATTTTGCCCAAGATCTGACCCATACCATGTATATCAGAGACGGTGTGGGCTTGGCTGCGCCTCAGGTTGGACGCAGCATCCGCATGTTTGTGATCGACCCGGGCAGGCGTGATGACGATGCCAAAAATCCCATCGTGATGATCAATCCCGTCATCGAAGAGCCAGCCGGCGAGAGCAGCAGCGATGAAGGCTGCATCAGCGTGCCGGAGGTCTTTGCCGAGGTAAAGCGCCACGACAAGATCAAAATCAGCTACACCGATCTGGATGGAAAGAGGCATACCGGGGAGGTGAGCGGCTTTGAGGCTACCGTGATCCAACACGAATACGACCACCTTGACGGCGTGCTCTTCATCGACAAGATCAGTGCCCTGGCCAAGCTCAAAAACTCCGTAAAGATACGCCAGATCCTCAGCACAGCTGTGGATGGAGTCAATATCCTCAAAGAGAAATAAAGGTGCAAAACCGGCGTCTAATCTTCTGTGGAGCATCAGAGTTTGCCCTGCCTGCTCTGAAGGCCTTGGCAGCTGCGGATTATCCCCTGATGGTGATCAGTATCCCGCCCAAAGCCATGGGCAGACGGTTGAAAGTGCAGGATAACGTGGTAGCCCAGGCTGCCAAAGAGCTGAAGCTGCCGCTTTATTGCCCCGAGAATATCAATTCTGACGAAAGCATCCGGGAGATTCAGGCGTTTAAGCCGGATCTGATCATCACCGCCAGCTTTGGCGCCTTCTTTGGTAAGAGACTCAGAGACCTGTGCCTTTGCATCAACCTGCATCCCTCACTTTTACCCCTGCTCAGAGGTGCGACGCCCATCCAAACCGCTATTTTGCAGGGCTTTGACCTTACCGGAGTGAGCATCTTTGAGATGGTGAAAAAGATGGACGCAGGCCCGGTCTTGATGCAAAGAGAGCTTCCCATCCCGGAGGTGGACAACTACAGCTCTTTGCACCTGAAGCTCAGCGAACTTGCCGCTTTCATGCTGCTGGACTTTCTTCGGGATCCCGCAGCCCATCCCGCCATCGAGCAAGACGACTCTCTGGCTACCTATTGCACCAAGATAGAACCATCAGACTTGGAGATAGACTGGAGCCGGGATGCAGAGGCTATTCACAATCAGGTGAGAGCCTTTTCCAGCGAGCCCGGTGCGCGCAGCTACCGTCAGGGTAAGATGCTCAAAATCCTTTCTACCAGTGTCTCTGACGAAGCCATCAACGGAGAGCCCGGAACCCTGCACAGCACAGTCAAGAACACCGGCTTTATTATCAATTGCGGCTCCGGCACTTTGCTCATCACCGAAGTGCAAGCCCAGGGGAAGAAGCAGATGCCAGCCCACAGCTACGTCTTGGGTGCGCGGCTTGAACCCCATGAACTATTTGGAAGTTAAAGATATGAAAACCCAATTTCTTTCCGTGATCAAATTCCCCGTATTTGTGAGCATCGCCCTGCTCATCATCTCCGCCCTTGTCTTTGTGCTGGTTTACCAAGCTTACGGCATCTTGGGCTGGAGCACATGGGAAAGGGTGCTCTATACCGGCCTGATCGTAATCGTAGCCTGGTTGGTCGGCACTTGGCTGCTGATCCTGGCTTCCACCACCAAGAGGTTCAAATCTAAAGGTTTCCGCCTCTACCTGAAGTGGATGCTGTTTCACATCTACTACCGGATTTCGCGCTGGATGAACAGCATCTTCCTCCAGAAAACCAGAGACTTCCGGGAAAGCTTTTTGAACTTCAACAACGAAATCATCCTCACCAATTATTCCAAGATACCCAGCAACAGAATCCTGCTCTTGTTGCCGCATTGCCTGCAAAACTCCAAATGCAAGATCAGGGTGACCGCCAACATTATTTATTGCGAAGAATGCGGCAAATGCGACGTCGCTGCGCTGAAGCAGATCAGCTTGGACAACAATGTGCAAGCTGCTTTGGCCAGTGGAGGCAGCATGGCACGCAAGGTGATCAAGGATTACAAGCCGGACGTGGTGGTGGCTGTTGCCTGTCACCGCGACCTGATCGAAGGTGTGCGGGATGCGTGGAGACTGCCCGTTTTTGCTCTCCTCAACGAGCGCCCCAACGGCCCTTGTTTTGAGACTACGGTCAATCTGGCCGATGTGCAGTTTGCACTCAATAAATTCATCCAATGAGGTTAGGCTAATATGAAACCCCGTGTAATCTTATGGCTGCTCGTAGTTGTGATAATCCTCAACGCAGGTATCACAATGGTGCTCATCAATGTTAAAAAAGACCCGGCTTCGCCTGCTGCGGTTAACAAGGCGGATATCGCCAAGCGCAGCAACGCCATCACCGCTGCTGTAGAAGCTGTGGAACCCGCTGTAGTGAGCGTGAACGTGATCAAGACGGAAGTGATCCGCCGCGGCGGTCCTTTTGGCTTTGGCTTCTTCGATTTCTTCGGTTCCATTCCCATGCAGCGTCAGGTGCAGAGCATTGGAACGGGTGTAATCTATGATCCCCAAGGCTTTATCATCACCAATGCGCACGTGGTGAGTGGCGCCACGGATATCAAGGTGGTGCTGCCGGATAAGCGTGAATTTGACGCCCGTGTGGTGGGTGCAGACGAAAGCCGCGACATCGCCAAACTGAAGATAGACGGCGCTCGCTTGCCTCATGCCAAGCTGGGCAGCTCCCAAAACCTGATCATCGGCGAATGGTCTATCGCTTTGGGCAATCCTTACGGCTTTTTGATGAACGACTCCAAGCCCAGCGTGAGCGTGGGAGTGATCTCAGCCGTGAACCGCAGCTTTAACCCCAGAGAGGACGGACGCATCTATCGCAATATGATTCAGACGGATGCAGCCATCAACCCCGGCAACAGCGGCGGCCCGCTTACCAATATCAACGGTGAAGTGATCGGCATCAATACCTTCATCTTCAGCGAGAGTGGTGGCAATACCGGCATCGGCTTTGCTATCCCTATAGACACGGTAAAGTCTATCCTGGCCAAGATATAGCACGATTTAACCCTGATAGCCACCCCCCTCTTCCTTGCTGAGCCTCCCGGTGATCCCTCGGAGCCTCTCGGGAAAAACCCGAGTATCTCCACGGCATCTCCCTGCGGGTAAGTAAGGGCGAGGTAACTACCCGGACAAAAAAAGTCAGCCGGAACAAAGGCGTCCCAGCTGACTTGGATATTATTGTTTAACGACTTACAGCTCAGGATAGAGCGGGAATTGTGCGGTCAGTTTCCTGGTTTCCGCCTTCATGGCTTCCAGGTATTCTTGATCTTCGTAATTGTCTCTTACTCTTTTGATCATGGAAGCGATCTGTTTCATCTCGGCTTCACCCATGCCTCTGGTGGTCACGGATGGGGTTCCCAAGCGTATTCCGGATGACACAAACGGGCTTCTGGTGTCGAATGGAACAGTGTTTTTGTTGACCGTGATGCCGGCCAAGTCGAGTGATTCTTCCATCTTCTTGCCGCTGGGTCCGCCTTCTTCTTCGGTGCCCAAGTCCACGAGCATGAGGTGGGTATCTGTGCCGCCTGAGACCAGCTTAAATCCTTCCTTCATCAGCTCATCAGCCAAGGTCTTGGCGTTTTTCACCACGTTTTTCTGATACTCTTTAAATTCAGGCTGCAAAGCTTCACGGAAAGCCATTGCTTTTGCAGCGATAACGTGCATGAGAGGGCCGCCCTGGATGCCGGGAAACACGTTTGAGTCCACGGCTTTGGCGTGTTCTTCGGTGCAGAGGATGAGTCCTGCTCTGGGTCCGCGCAGGGTTTTGTGTGTGGTGGTGGTCACGATATCTGCATATGGGACAGGGTTTTCGTGCAATCCGGCAGCCACCAGTCCTGCGATGTGAGCCATATCCACCATCAGCTTGGCTCCCACCATGTCTGCAATCTCTCTAAAGCGCTTGAAATCAATCTTTCTGGGATATGCAGAGGCACCGGTGAGTATCATCTGAGGCTTGTGCTGTTTGGCCAAGGCTTCGATCTCATCATAGTCAAATTGATGGTCTTCTCGGGTGACGTTGTAATGGATGATGTTGTAGAGCTGTCCGGAGAAGGAAAGCGGATGTCCGTGAGTGAGGTGACCGCCGTGTGCCAACTCCAGGGAAAGCACTGTGTCCCCGGGTTTTACCAGGCTGAAATAGGCAGCCATATTGGCTTGTGAACCGCTATGTGGTTGCACGTTGGCATGATAGGCGCCAAAGAGTTCTTTCGCTCTTTCCACGGCCAGGCGTTCCACATCGTCGATAAATTCACAGCCGCCATAGTAGCGTCCGTAGAGTTTGTAGTTGATGTGTCCGGTTTTCTTGCTCCAGCGGTAGGCGTATCCTTCGGCGTATTTATTGGTTAAGATGCTTCCCTGGGCTTCCATAACGGCCAGGGAGGTGAAGTTTTCGCTGGCGATGAGCTCGAGGTTTTCGCGCTGTCTTGCCAGTTCTGCAGTGATTGCTTCATAGAGTGCAGGGTCGGATTGTTGAATGTGTTTCAAGGTTTTACTCCTTCTATCTTACTTATTTTATCGATTCGTTGTTGGTGGCGTCCACCTTCAAAAGCAGTATCCAGCCATGTTTTGAGGATGTCAACAGCATAATTCACAGCGGTGAAGCGGGCAGCCAAAACCAGGATGTTTGCGTCGTTGTGCATTCTTGAAAGCCGGGCGATGTCTGTATTGACACACAGTGCAGCGCGGATGCCGGGTATTTTGTTGCCCACGATGCTCATGCCTATGCCACTGCCGCAGATCAGCACGCCTCTAGCGCAGGTGCCGTCAGCCACTGCTTGAGCCGCTTTGCTGCCAGTATCCGGATAATCCATTGGCGCTTCGCTGTGCGTGCCGTAGTCCACAAACTCATGCTCGGGCAGAGCTGCTTTGAGGGCTTCCTTCAGGGCAAAGCCGGCATGGTCGGATGCGATGGCTATCTTCATGATTCACCAGCCATCAGGGCGGCCAAGGCGATGCAATAAAACTTGCTGAGCGCGCTTTCGCTGCGGCTCATCACCACCACGGGTTTGCTGGTTCCCTGGATCAAACCCGCCAGTTCCGCTTTGGCAAAGAGCATCACGCCTTTGTAGAAGCTGTTGGCGCTCTCCAGATTGGGGAAGATGAGGATGTCTGCTTCTCCTTCGATGAGGTTGGGCGTCTGCTTGATCTTGGTAGCTTCGGGATCGCAGGCCAGGAAGATGTCCAAGGGGCCATCGATAACGCAGTTTTTAATCTGTCCACGTTCGTTCATCTTGCAGAGCTGTGCATCATCAAAGGTGTTGGGCATAGCAGCTCCCACCTTTTCCGTGGCAGAAATCAAGGCCACTTTCGGGGTTTTGATGCCAAATTTATGTGCCATCTTGACGCTGTATTCCACCATCGCCTTCTTTTGGTTGAGGTCGGGATAGGTGAGCACCGCAGTATCAGAGACAAAGAGCAGCTTGTCGTAAGCAGGAATCTCCAGAGCGCAGGTGTAGCTCATCACGGCTTTGGGCGGCAGCAGACCTTTTTCTTTGTCCAACACGCTGCGTAGGAACTTATCCGTGCCCACCAAGCCCTTCATGAGGATGTCCGCAGCGTCTTGTTTCACCATTGCCGTAGCGGCCAGAGTGGCTTCCGTCTCATCGGCATGGTCTACGATCTCAAAGCGGGTATGGTCTATGCCTTCACTTTCGCACAAGGCAACGATCTTGTTCCGGTTGCCGTGCAAAATCGCATGCAGCCAGCCTTCACCCACTGCCTGGTTGATGCTGGAAATGGTGTTTGCATCTTCGGCGACGGCTACAGCCACTTTTGCCAGCTTGCCGGTCTTGTTCAGATGCTCGCTGATTTGGGATAATTTGGTGATCTTAGTCATGATTTTATGCCAAAATTGCGGCCAATGCGATGGAGTAGAGTTTGCTGCGTTCGCTGTCACCACGGGAGGTGAGCACGCAGGGCACCTTGGCACCCATCACGATGGCGCAAAGCTCGCTGTTGCAGAGCGTTGTAACGGTTTTATAGAAAGTGTTTCCAGCTTCTATATTGGGGAAAAGGATGCAATCCGCATCGCCGCAGACAGGGCTTGTCATGCCTTTGATGCGTGCGGATTCCTTGTCTATGATCAAGTCCATGCCCAAAGGCCCTTCCACGATGGCGCCTTTGATCTGGCCACGGTGCGCCATTTTGGCGAGGATGCTGGCTTCATATGAGGAGCGGATCTTGGGTAAAACCTGCTCTGATGGCCCCAATATCCCCAGTTTTGGCTCTTTTATACCCAAGAGATGGGCGGTGCGGATCAGATAGTTACAGATGGCTATTTTCTGCTTTAGATCCGGTTCAGGGATGATGGCTACGTCGCCAAAGATCAGCAGTTTATGGTATGTTTTCGGCTCGGCCACCGTCACGTGCGAGAGTACCGCTCCGCCGTTCATGAGGCCACGTTCTTTGTTGAGGATAGCTTTCATGTAGCGATCGGTGGAAAGCAAGCCCTTCATCAGGAAATCTCCATCGCCGGAATTGATAATATCCACGGCCAGGCTGGCTGCTTCAACGTCTGTTTTGGAATCCACGATGGTAAATTTGTCCGCATCAAGCCCCATTTGGGCGCATTCTGCTTTGATCATGCTTTCATCACCCACCAAAATACCGCTGACAAAACCCATTTCCACAGCATCATTGACGGCAGCTATGGTGTGAGAATTAACTGCCCAAGCGGCAACCAAGCGCTTCTTGGGGCGCTTTGCCAAGGCTTGGAACATCTGTTCGAGTTTGGTAATCTGCATTCGATTCTCCACTATCTATTAGTTATTTAATAATTTAAGTGATTGTGCAAGTAGCTGATCTTGTGCCACACGATTTCACCTGAGCGCAGCTCGGTAAGCTCCAATTGTGCCAAAATATAGCCAGACTGAGCGCTGTCATTGTGAGAAAAAAGGAAGCTCAGCATATATTGAGACCCGGTTTCCTGGCCTAAGTCCTGCCAGGAAAGCGCATCTGTGGCGGTTTCAGGTGAGGAGGTGACCACGCGGCAACAGCTTTCACTGAGTAGTTTTGGCAGCAGTTCATCGATAAACTCTTCTGCCAGAGCAGCATCCGCACTTTGGCCATTGAGGGGTGCCAGCAGCAATACCGGCTTTTGAGAGGTGGGATCAGGGTTCAAGGATTTGCTATACAGCGTCAGCTCATGACTCACTTCGCTCACCAAATCCTTCAGATTTTGACCACCCAAAATTAGCTCATACTCAGGCCCGGGACTGTCTTTTTTGGTGCCCAAGCCAGAGCAGCCCGCAAGCAGGATGATGATAAATACAAGTAGGATAATGTAATATTCTAATTGTCTCACGTGCTAAAACCATTATACTATCAGCAGTTGTAGAAAATACTCTACCACGAAGCATATACAAATTTCACGCCTTATTTGTCAAGCCCAATTTACATAACAGTTGCTTATGCTTGCTTTTGCCACACACAGGTTTGGCAACTGAGGCTGGAAAAACTATCAAAAAGGAGCCGAATTATGCTTGTTAGCAGCTTAGTTATTGCCAGTGCGGGTCTCACCGCAAGTCTTTGGGTAGCCTTTGCCATCGCCGTTTTGGTGATTATCATCATCTCCAAGGGACTAATCGTGGTGCGCCAGGCTGAGGTCGTGATCATCGAACGCCTGGGCAAATATCACAAAACCCTGGATTCCGGCCTGCACCTGATCATCCCCGTTTTCGACCGTCCCACCACCATCCATTGGCGCTACAACAAGTTGGATTACCAAGGAAATGTGGTCGTCACCCAGAGGATAGAAAACCGCATCAACCTCCGTGAAACCGTCTACGACTTCCCACGCCAAAACGTGATCACCAAGGACAACGTTTCCATCAACATCAACGCCCTGCTCTATTTCCAAGTGACCGATCCCTACAAAGCAGTCTATGAGATCAGCAATCTTCCTGAGGCGATCGAAAAACTCACCCAAACTTCGCTGCGTAACGTGATCGGCGAGCTAACCCTGGACCACACGCTCACCTCTCGGGATTCCATCAATGCCAAACTCACCGACATCCTGGACGAAGCTACCGACAAATGGGGTGTGAAGGTCAACCGTGTGGAATTGCAAGAGATTATGCCACCGGAGGAGATCCGCACCGCCATGGAAAAGGAGATGCGGGCTGAGCGTGATAAACGTGCCAAGATCCTCACCGCAGACGCCGAGCGTGAATATCAGATCCGTGTCGCAGAAGGTGAAAAGCAGGCCAAGATCGCCCGTGCTGAAGGTGAAGCCCAATCCAAACTTCTTGTGGCAGATGCCGAGCGCAAGAGCATCGAGCTGATCGCCGAAGCAGTCAAAGGCAGCGAGGTCGATCCCGCCCAATATCAGGTTGCGCTCAAGTATGTGCAGGCTTTTGCGCAGATCGTGCAAAAGGGAGATAAAACCGTGGTCTTGCCTTACGAATCCAGCGCACTGCTGGGCAGTGTGATGACTTTGGCCGATATCTTCAAGAAATAAAGCACTTTTTGGGAGTGTAGAATATTTTACTTGCCAAAACCAGCCCCTGCAGAATAATGGATTTCACTATGCAAGTAATGACGAATCAAGATATAAAAAGGAGATATAAATGTCTGAAATAGTATACATTAAAGGTCGTGAGATCCTTGATTCCCGCGGCAATCCCACCGTGGAGGCAGATGTTCATCTGATCTCCGGTGTGATCGGGCGTGCAGCGGTTCCCAGCGGAGCCAGCACCGGTCAGCGCGAAGCCTTGGAACTACGTGATAAAGGCCCCAAGCGTTACCTTGGAAAAGGCACGCTCACAGCGGTAAAAAACATCGACGAACATCTTGCACCCGAGATCGTGGGCGCAGAATCCACACTGCAATACGCCATCGATAAGACCATGATCGCAGTGGATGGCACACCCAATAAAGACAAACTGGGTGCAAACTCCATTTTGGCCATCTCCATGGCCGTAGCCCGTGCCAGTGCAGAAGAACTGGATTTGCCGCTCTATCGCTATCTGGGCGGCGTGAATGCCCACACCCTTCCCGTGCCCATGAGCAACATCATCAACGGTGGCGAGCATGCGGATAACAACGTGGACATCCAAGAATTTATGATCATGCCCCTGGGCGCACCCAATTTCAGGGAAGCCATCCGCATGAACGCCGAGATCTTCCACTCCCTCAAATCCATCCTTAAAAAGCGTGGCTTGGCAACTTCCGTGGGTGACGAAGGTGGCTTTGCTCCCAACCTCAAATCCAACGAAGAAGCCTTCCAGGTGATCGTGGAAGCCATCACTGCTGCCGGTTACAAACCCGGTGAAGAAGTTTTCCTCAGCATCGACGCCGCCGCATCCAGCTTCTTCAAAGATGGAGCCTACATCTTTGAAGGCCAAAAGCGTGATACGGACTGGATGATCAACTACTACCAGGAAATGGTGGAGAAATACCCCATCGTCTCGATTGAAGACGGCTTGGCCGAAAACGACTGGGATGGCTGGATCAAAATGACCAAGGTTATGGGCGATCGCATCCAATTGGTGGGTGACGACGTATTTGTGACCAACCCCGCCATCATCGCCCGCGGCATCAAAGACAAGGTGGCAAACAGCGTGCTGATCAAGCTCAACCAAGTGGGCAGCGTCAGCGAAACCATCGATGCCATCAACACCGCTCACAAAGCTGGCTGGACCTGCGTAGTCTCTCACCGCTCCGGCGAAACGGGAGACACCTTCATCGCAGATTTGGCAGTCGCACTCAATACCGGCCAACTCAAGACCGGAAGCGTGTGCAGAAGCGAAAGAGTGGATAAATACAATCAATTAATCCGCATCGAGGAAGAACTGGGCATCTCAGCCCACTTCCCCGGAAAAAGCGTGATCAAACAGCTTGGCTGAATAGCCAACAAATAACGTAACTGCGCCGGCCTTGAAACACAGGTCGGCGTTTTTTGTGTCTGTATTTAGATTGTGGAATTGGAGGGAGGTTTGTCTCAAGATCCCCCACCTTCTCAGTATGTATATTTTCTTTGCAGAAACCAGTTGCTTGTGTCAAATATTGATTTTTGACAGTGGCTGACCGCTCTCCCCGGAGACCTTATTCTCCCCCTTGGCTCTTACTCCTAACTGCCTGCTTTCTTACTCGTTAGCTGATCGAGGAGCAGGAGAGCAGCAGGGAAGGAGTGGGAAACCTACATGGAATGGGCATTTGAGAGGGGTCGAAAAAACAGAAATTGGGTGATATAAAGGCAGAATTGGGTCAAATATTGATTTTTGACCGGCTTTTTTGCTGTCCGCTTGAGGTTGCCGGCAGCTATCATGGCACCGCAATCAAGCGTGCCCGATGCGTCCGTTGCTCCAGTGAGCAACGGTTACTTGGTCGCTTTGGCAAGCGACCCTACAGGCGGTGCTACAGCGACTTTTTATATTCGATAAACTTCTGTTTCAGCGCCTCGTCGTTCAGGGCGAGGATTTGAATTGCCAGGAGGGCAGCGTTTTTGGCGCCGTTGATGGCGACGGTTGCTACTGGCACTCCGGGAGGCATTTGCACCACGCTATAGAGGGCGTCGATGCCTCCCATTGCTTTGGAAGCCAGTGGCACTCCGATCACGGGCAGATGCGTATATGATGCGATCACACCCGGCAGGTGCGCCGCCATTCCGGCACAGGCGATGATCACCTGGATGCCTTCAGCGGCTGCATTTTTGGCTAAGTTTGCCGTTTCCACTGGCTTGCGATGGGCGCTGGAGATATAGAAGTCGTATTCCACGCCAAATTCTGCCAGCACGTCCTTGATCGGCTGGCAGGTTTCCAGGTCGGATTTGCTACCCAAGATTACTCTAACTTTTGGCATTTATTTATCTTGCGACTCCGGTAAAATGGTGAGTGCTTCGTGGATATCGTCTTTGTCTGAGGCGGTCAAAAACTTCTCCAAAACGTCGGTATTCATGATCAGTTTGGAGATGTAGCTGAGCGAGAAGAGGTGTTGCTTGTCGTTGTGCAAGAGCAACATAAAGAAGATGTTTACGGGTTTGTTGTCGGGTGCGTCAAAATCCACCGGTTCCACGCTTCTGCCGAAGAGGATGCTGGGGACTTTGATCTTGGAAGGGTGGAGATGGCGGGGGTGCAGCAGGGCTACGCCGTTGCCGATGGCGGTGGAAATCAGTTCTTCACGCGCTACCACCACTTCGTAGAGCCAACGTGCATCACGCACCAGCTTCAGTTCTTTGGCTTTTTCGCTGAGGATGCGGATGGCGTCGTATTTGTTTTCGGTTTCAAAATCCAGGAAGATGTTTTCTGGACGCATATACTCTTCAAAGTGACAGATAACGCGCTTTAGCGCCAGCATCTTTTCTTCGTTTTCGTTGAGATGCTCCAGCCATTCGTTGAGGGAATCCTCGTCAATCTTGAGGTTTTTCCCCACCAGTTTGGTTTCAAATACTTTGGTGTTGATCATCTCTTGGATGACCTTCTCATTGACTTTCAGCTTCTTAGCTGTTTCCGCTATGGAAATGTACTTTTTGGCCATTGATACCTCCTTTTATGTATCGGCTATACGATAATAATTTTGGGTTTTTGTCAAGGTTTATCTTGACAAGGATATAGTTTTTTTTAGCCTTGACTAATGGTCAAGACTTTTATTACAATCACCATGCTGCTCATTGTACTTTTTGGGTGCTCATATTCCGTGTATTCAAACACTTACCCTCACCTAAAAAAAGTTAGAATAGCGGCATTTGAAAACCGAAGTTCGAGCTTTGAAATCGGAGAAAATATCTTCTCCGGGCTCAATTTGCAGTTCAGAAACGATGGCCGGCTCAAGCCTGTCACGCAGGACCCGGACTGCCTCATCGAAGGTGTGATCAATAGCTTCGAGGAAAACATCCACAGCTATGATGCCAGCAACAAAATTCAGGACTACCGGCTGACACTGAGCTTGAGCATAAGTTTTACAGATCTGAGCAAAAACGAGACGATCTGGGAAAATAAAGCACTGTCACTGAGCCAAACCTACGCCGTGGGACAGGCCGCCACGAGTAAAAACAAGAGCCGTGAGGAAGCTACCGATGCGCTCATCAAAGACCTCTTCGACACCATCATCCGCAACAGCCTCGAACGCTGGTGAGATGCGGCTGAATCGCTATATTGCCATGCACGGCTTTGGCTCTCGTCGCAAGGCGGATGAGTTGATCAAAGAAGGCAGAGTGAGCCTGAATGGCGAGCTTTGCACCGAGTTGGCCACCCGGGTGAATCCTGCGACTGACAAGGTGAGCGTGGATGGCGAGCTGATCAAAAGCAGCGATGAAAAGCTGTATCTGATCCTCAATAAACCCAAAGGTTACGTGGTGACGCATAGCGATGAAATGCAGCGCTCCACCATCTTTGACCTGCTGCCGCCCGAGGCAAAAGGGATGAATTATGCGGGCAGATTGGATAAAAACTCCGAAGGTCTGCTGCTGCTCACCAACGATGGCGAGCTGATCAACAAGCTCACGCATCCATCCTTTAAGGTGGAAAAGGTTTACAAAGCCGTCATAGCGCCGCCTATCAGCAAAAAAAGCATCCAAATGCTGCGTCAGGGAGTGCCCATCCAGGCGGGAACTACCCAGCCTGCGGGTGTGTATGTGAAAGGACGAAAAGAAAACAGCATGGTGCTCAAAATAGTGATCCACGAAGGGCGCAAACGACAGATACGCCAAATGATAGAGGCGGTTGGCTCCAAAGTGATGCAGCTCAAAAGGTTGCAATTTGGACCCATCATGCTCAAAAGTCTGCCCCTGGGGCATTGGCGTCCGCTCACGCCCGGCGAAATCAAAAGTTTAAAATCGATCAGTGAAAATCAGGTAACCAAATGAAAATAGCTCTCATAGGAAAACCCAAAAGCGGTAAAAGCACCATCTTCAACGCTATATCCGGTCTCAGCGTTTCTACCGACAAATACGCTCCCGCAGCCACGGAAGCCAATATCTGTGTGGTGCCGGTGATAGATGAGCGCGTGACCAAGCTTTCAGAAATCTACAAGCCACAAAAGACCATCTATGCCAATATCGAGTTTCGGGATTACCCCGGCATCTTCGCCGGGCAGATAGACAGCAAGGAAAACGCTATTTACAACGATATCAAGACCTGCGAAGGCTTCGCCTTGGTGATCCGCAACTTTGCCGATGACGAACTGGACAGTTTGGTGGGCGAAGTGCAACCCCTGCAAGATTATGAGTCATTTGAAGAAGAGATGATCCTCAACGACCTCATCCTGGCGGAGAAACGCTTGGAGAGGATCCATTTGGACTACAAACGCGGCGTGAAAACCCCGGCTGTCCAATTGGAAGAGAAGGTGTTGGAGCAGATCTGCGAGCATTTGAGGGAAAACCGTCCCCTGCGGGTTCTGGAGCTCAAAGAGGAGGAGGCCAAGAGTTTGAAAGGTTTTTCCTTCTTCAGCGCCAAACCCTTGATGGTGCTGATCAATAGCGATGAGGACGGCTTTGGCAAGAGTGAAGAGCTGCTCCGGGCTTTTGAAGCCAAAGGCGTCATGGCGATGGAGATAGCCGGACGCTTTGAGGAAGAGCTGAGCAAGCTGGAAGATGAAGAAGCGCAGATGTTTATGGAAGATATGGGCATCCAGGGCTCAATCAAAGACCGGCTCATCCACCAAAGCTACCTGATGATGGGATATATCAGCTTTTTCACCGTGGGAGATGATGAGGTGCGCGCCTGGACCATCGTCAAAGGCGATAATGCGCTCACCGCTGCGGGCAAGATTCATAGCGACCTGGCGCGGGGCTTCATCCGTGCGGAATGCTTCAATTGTGAGCAGATCCTGGAATATGGCAGCGAAAAAGTGCTCAAGGAAAAGGGACTTTTCCGCTTGGAAGGCAAAAACTACATCGTTCAAGACGGCGAGATCGTGCATATCCGTTTCAACGTGTGAGGAGGGTGAAATATGGGCAAAAAGAAGAAAAAGAGCACCGTAAGCAAGCCAAAACCCTGGCTGAATAGACTGATCAGTGCCATTGTCTTTATCGCGTGTTTTCTGATGGTTTTGGCGCTGGCATATGGGCCGGAATCGCTCAAGGAGGACTTCAGCATCCTGAAGAAGGCGGAAGGCCCGGCCGGATGGTTTTCTTCCAGCAGGCAAGAGAGCAGTAACCTGGTGGGTGTCTTTGGCATCCTGATGGGCAACCTCTGCGTCTATCTACTGGGCTATGTCTTTTCGCTGCTGTCGTTTATCCTGGTTGGCATCATCGCTTTACTTTACTTTTTGGAGCCGCAAACACCCAAGGGAAGGCAAAAGCTGCTGCTCTTCCTGATCGTGATCTTCCTGCTGCAAATCCTGCTCTCTGCCGATGTGCACAGTGCAGGTTACGGTATCCTTCCGGGTGCTTTGTATGGACTGCTGACGGCGGTATTCAGCACCTTGGGCACCACCATCATCTTGATCACGGCGATCGCACTGAGCGTGATCCTGATTCTGGAATGGAGGCGCATCAAAACCTGGTCTCTGGCGCTGGCGCAGAGCTTTGCAAATCGGGAACCGAAAGTCAAGCCGGAGAAGCCGACCATCAATCAGGATATCCCTTTGCCCGCAGAGCCACCTGTGGAGCTCAAGGAAAGCACACCCGTCATCCGTGATCACGTGGATATAGCGCCGCCGCCGACGGAGCCCTTCATCGAGAGTTCTGCCAAAAAGAAAGAGGAGCCAAAGAAGGAGAAAGTCAGGGATGATGGTGAAAAACACGAGTATGTGATCCCGTCGACCAACGACTTTCTGGAGAGTCCGGTCAAGCTTTCGGAGAGCGACCGCAAGGAGATCGAGGCGCAGATTCTTTCGACCAGCAGTCTGTTGCAGGATAAGCTGGCGGAATTTGGCATCGAGGCGGAGGTGCGCAACGTCAATATCGGCCCCATCATCACACAATATGAGCTGGAGCCGGCTAAAGGCGTGAAGGTCAATAAGTTTGTCTCGCTTGCAGATGATCTGGCTCTGGCGATCAAAGCACGCAGCATCAGGGTGCAAGCGCCTATCCCGGGACGCGGGCTGATCGGCATTGAGATTCCCAATCACACCCGCGATATGATCTACCTCAAAGACCTGCTGCTCTGCGAGGAAATGAAGAGTGCCAAGAGTAAGCTGATGTTTGGTTTGGGCAAGGATATCGGCGGGAAACCTGTGGTGACCGACCTTTCCAAAATGCCGCACTTGCTGATCGCCGGTGCGACGGGAAGCGGTAAGAGCGTGTGCATCAACACCATCATCATGAGCCTGATTTTGCGCAGTACCCCGGATGAGGTGCGCCTGCTGCTGATCGACCCCAAAAGGGTGGAATTGGCAGGCTATAACGAACTGCCACACCTGATCGGCAACGTGGTCACCGAGCCGGAAGATGCCCTGGAAAACATGTTCTGGGCGGTGCGGGAGATGGAACGGCGCTATGAACTGCTGCAGGAAGCCAAGGTGAGAGACCTGGCGGGATATAACGAGAAAGCGCAGCGGGAGAAGGAATTGGAACTGGAGCCGTTGCCGGCGATCGTGATCATCGTGGATGAATTTGCGGATCTGATCATGACCAGCGGCAAGGAGATTGAGCTGCCCATCACACGCCTGGCACAGATGGCACGTGCGGTGGGTATTCACCTGATTTTGGCCACGCAACGGCCTTCCATCAAAGTGATTACGGGTATCATCAAGGCAAACTTCCCGGCACGCATCGCCTTCCAAGTGTCGTCGAGGGTGGATTCCCGCGTGATTTTGGATATGATAGGAGCGGAAAGGCTGTTAGGGATGGGAGATATGCTGTTTCTGCCGCCCGGAAAAGCCATGCCCATCCGCATCCACGGTGCCTATGTCAGCGATAGCGAAATCGCCAGAGTGTGCGATTTTCTGGCCATGCAACCCAAACCGGAACTGGATTTCTCCTTGCCGGAAGAGGAAGAAGGCGGCTTTAATCTGTTTGATTATGACGATGAGCTCTTCCCGGAAGCGGCGATTGTGGTGGTGCGAGCCAATACGGCATCTGTGTCCATGTTGCAGAGACACTTCAAGATAGGTTATGCGCGCGCCGGGCGTCTGGTAGACCTGCTGGAAAGGGCACATATCATCGGGCCGCATGTGGGCTCCAAATCACGTGATGTTTTGGCCAGCCGTGATGATTTGATCCGGTTGGGATTGATCAGAGATGAGGAATAAAGCAATGAACAAAAGAAGTTTTGGGGTTATCTGTCTGCTGGCGCTGTGCTTGCTCTCGTATGGTAAAGGAGCGGATCAACTGTATAATAAGATCAGTTCCTCCTACAAAAGCATCTCCAGCTATCAGGCTAAAGTGACGCAAACCAACTACTTTGCAGATATGAAGAGCACCATCAACTACAGTGGGAATATGTATTTTACGCCGGGACGCCTGCTGATGCACTTTGATAAACCGACCACGCAGAGGATGCTGATCGAAAAAGGCCAATTCACGCTCTATGATGCGGGTTCAAACACGATCTATACCTCCAGGATTTTGGATCAATATCAGCGCATGAATCCCTTGGAGCTCTTGCAGCTCTATTGGGGGAAATCTACTGTGAAAGTGAGTAAGGGCAAAGGTGAGCTGATGAACGTGGAGCTGAAACCAAAGAAGGATGCCATGCTGCAGAGCATTTCCGCAAGCGTAAATGGCAAAAGCGGAATCATCCAAACCTTGAGCTATAAGGCACATAGCGGCAATACGGTAAAGTATAGCTTTTCTGGCATTAAGATCAATAAAGGCGTGCCTGCCTCGGTGTGGCAATATAGCTATCCCAAAAATGTGCAAAGGATAACGGATTAACATGATAGCACTCATCATGGCCGGTGGCGTCGGAGCCCGGTTCTGGCCGGCAAGCACCCGCTCTTTTCCCAAACAGTTCCTGCCCATATTAGGCGATAAGTCCATGATCCAGGTGACATTCGAGCGACTTTTACCCCTGATCAAGGCAGAGGATATCTACGTGGTGACTACCGCTGATCAGGTGCATTTGGTTCGTGAACACCTGAAGCAAATGCCGCAGGAGAATATCATCGTCGAGCCCGCAGGCATGAATACTGCACCCTGCTTGGCACTAAGCCTGGTGTATTTGGAAAGACGCTATCCTGTCGATACGCCGATGTTGGTTCTGCCTGCAGATCACTATATCCGGGATACCGAGAGCTTTCTACAGAGCTTGAAAGTGGCAGCGAGAGTGGCAGGTCAGGGCTTATTGGTAACTTTCGGCATCAAACCGAGCTATCCAGCAACAGGATATGGATATATCCAGGCGGGCGAGGAGCTGGAACCAGGCGTCCAGGAGGTGCTGAAGTTTAAAGAAAAGCCGAAGCTGCAAACTGCGATCTCTTTCCTGAAGAAGGGCAATTTCTACTGGAATTCGGGCATGTTTTGCTGGACTTTAGAGACGCTCAAACAGGCTTTTGCGTCTTGTCTGCCCGAGGCACTGTCTCTGGCGGAGAAGATCACCGAAGCAAGGGAAACCGGCGATGGTTCAGAGGATGAGTTGTATTATCAGATGCCGAGAATGCCCATCGATATCGCCATCATGGAAAAGGCGGCTAACCGGGTCGTGATCCCGGTGGATTATGGCTGGAGCGATGTGGGCTCTTGGGAAGCGCTTGCCAACCTGGCAGAAAAGGATGAGCATGGAAATAGCTTCAAGAGTGGAGGCATGGCCCTGAACAGCAAAAGTAACTATGTGCATACGAGTAAGTTCACCGCGCTCATTGATATGGAAGGCCTCTGCATTATCGAGGGGAAAGATGCCTTTTTGATCTGCCCCAAGCAGAGCAGTGAGTCGGTGAAGAAGATTGTGGATCTGCTCAAAGAGAGCGAGCATAAAGAACTATTGTAAGGAGTTAATGAGATGAATAAGAA
Organism: Candidatus Cloacimonadota bacterium; assembly: GCA_029781115.1. Lineage (GTDB taxonomy): Bacteria > Cloacimonadota > Cloacimonadia > Cloacimonadales > Cloacimonadaceae > UBA3900. Next base: position 133,823 of record JAKOXG010000011.1, on the reverse strand, counting down.
AACATATGAATACCTGTTTTACAAGGTGCGCGGCGCATCCAAAGAAGAGATAATGAAGCAGGCCAAACTCAGCGAAGCAGAATATGAGTCTTTGGAAAACAGCCAGGCAGACACTATCAAAGAGATTCAAAAAGATAGAGATAGAGCAGTTGAAATCGGGCCTGACTTTGTGAAGCTGACCCGCTATATCTACGCTCACATCAGCCCCCAACAAGAGGGAGTGCCACGTCCGAATGCCATCAAGGATATCCCTGGTGAGAGCATAGCCTTGCCCGCAATAGAAACTCTGGAGATGCCAAAGATCAGCCTCCATGATGCCATCAGTAACCGACGCAGCACCAGGCAATACAGCGAGGAAGAGTTGACCATGGAAGAGCTTTCCTTTTTGCTCTGGGCCGGCTTTTGGGTCAAGGAATTGAAGTCCAACGAGAGGGTCGAGTTTACCCTGCGCAACGTGCCTTCAGCGGGTGCAAGACACCCTCTGGAGTGCTATCTGATGATCAACAGAGTGCGCGGTATCAAGGAGGGCTTGTATCACTATCATCCGCTCAAGCATGAATTGGTGAAGTTGGAGCGTGGCGAAGATATAGCTCAGCAGGTGCACGCAGCAGCGCTGGGACAGGAGATGGTGGCCAAATCTGCTGTGACCTTCATCGTGAGTGCCATCCCACAGCGCACCGCTTGGCGTTATGTGCAAAGAGCCTATAGATACCTGTATCTGGATGCCGGACATGTGGGTCAGAACATCTCGCTGGCTTGCGAAGCCATAGGTGCTGGTGCTTGCATGATCGGTGCTTATCAGGATGAGGATATGAACGAGGTGATCGGCGTGGATGGCAGAGAGGAGTTTGTGATATATGCCTTCAGTGTGGGAAAGAAAGCCTGATTGTAATTTAGTTTGAGACGTAGCAGGGGAAGTCTACCACTTCCATCTTGTAGATGGCTTCAGCGCCCAACTCAGGCCAGAGGAAGAGTTCAAACTTGGTTACGTGCTTAGAGAGGTAGGCAGCCACACCACCGGTCGCCACTAAATAGAGAGCTTGGTGTTGCTTGATGGCAGCTTGGACAGAATAGGAACGCTCCCCTTTGCCTATCATGACTTTCAGACCGTGCTCCAAGAGAGTAGGGGTATAGGCATCCATGCGTGAGGAGGTGGTGGGGCCGATGGCACCGCAGACCTTACCGGGTGGGATGGGTGAAGGGCCACAATAGAAGATGGCGGTTTCACTGAGGGTGAAAGGTAGGGGTTTGTTTTGTTGGATGAGTTCAACCAAACGTCGGTGTGCTTTATCGCGGGCGGTATAGAGGGTTCCGGAAAGCAGGACTTTATCTCCGGGGGAAAGGGAAAGAATTGTCTCTGAGTTGAGGGGTAGGGTAAGTTTATGGGTCTTCATGATAGGTCTCGATGTTTCACGTGAAACGTCAGAGTGTGAAACTGGTGTGCCGGTGGGCATGACAATCCAGGTTAATCGCCAAAGGCAGGGAAGCAATATGGCAGGGTGCAGTCAGGACATGAACGGCCAAAGCGGTAGGTCCGGCACCCATTCCCATCACACCTTTGCCCCGAGCGTTGATCTCATTCAATATCTTCTGTTCCAGCTCAGCATACTTGGCATCCGGGTGATTTCTGCCTGTGGGCTCCAACAAGGCCTTCTTCGCCAGCAAGGCAGAGCTCTCAAAGTTGCCACCCAGTCCGACACCCACAATCACGGGAGGACAGGGTTGTCCACCCACACCACCCACATGCTCAACCACCTTCTCAACTATTTGTGTTTCATTGGTCGAGGTAGGGAGCAGATAGTGAGCGGCCATGTTCTCAGCACCGCCACCCTTCAAGGCTAAATGAACCAGTAGCCCATCGCCCGGGACAATTTCCCAATGGATGATGGGGGCAGGTCTATCCTGGATGATCTTTCTTTCAAAGAGGGGTTCCTCCACCATGCTGCGGCGGAGGTGATACTGTTGCCAGCCCCGCTCAAGTGCAGAGTAGATGGTGCTTCGTATATCACCACTCTGTAAATGGAAGTGCTCACCCATTTCGATAAACAGCACCGGTGTGCCGGTATCCTGACAGCAGGGTAATGATTCTCTCTGAGCGACGTCAGCATTCTCGAGGATTGCCTGCAGCATATCTTTGGCCAAGGGGTGAGTCTCTTTTGCTTCAAATTCACGGATCAGTTTCAATACCTTCTCGTCGGGACGACAGTAAATCTGACCCAAGGCTGTGATGATCTTATCATGCAGAAGCACGGAATCCACAAATCGGGCATTTTTCATTTAAACCCCCAAATCCGGCGTTTGGGCGATTTTGACAATAAACCCAACCCAGGATACTCTTTTCATCCCTTTCGCCTCTTTAAAAGGTATTTTAGGAGCAGGTCATTGAGGGGTATTTCGGTGTGAACGGGGTTGTATTCGATCTGGTATTGCTGAAATCCCTCTCTGAGTTCTGCGACGTGGGCATCGTAATTTTGCAGATATTGCTTGCGGATCTGCCAGGGGGTGACGATGATCTTCTCGCCGGTCTCGCTATCCACAAATTGGGTTTCTCTCTTGAACTTAAATTCGGCTTCGTCTTTATCCACGATGTGGAAGATCAGAACTTCGTGCTTTTGGACGCGGAAGTGTTTCAGAGCATTGATGATTTCTGAGGGTTCATCCAGAAGGTCGGAGATGAGGATCACGAGGCTGCGTTTATTGAGCGAGGCGGCGATGGAGTGCAGTGCAGCGCTGATATTGGTTCCGCCGGCTGCTTCCAGTTGCACCAAAGCGGCAAAGATCTGGGGCAGGTAAGCCTTGTAAGCTTTGGGTGCCATCCTCAGGCTTACTTCTTCGTTGAAGGTCACCAGGCCCACGGCATCCTTTTGGGAGATCATCAGCCAGCTGAGGGCAGCGGCCAAGCGCGTGGCATAATCCATTTTGCTGCCACTGCCGGAATCATAAAACATGGAGCGACTGTGATCCAACAGGATCATGCAGCGAAGGTTGGTTTCCTCTTCGTAGCGCTTTACATAGTAGCGGTCGGTGCGGGCTACTATCTTCCAATCGATGTCTTTGAGTGGTTCACCCTCGTTGTATTCCCGGTGATCCGAAAATTCAACGCTGAAGCCATGATAGGGGCTCCGGTGCAATCCCACCAAAAAGCCTTCGACGATGCTTTTGGCAAAGAGCTGCAGCTTCTTCAGTTTAGCTGCGCTCTCATCCGTAAAGATGCTCATTCTTTGTTTTTGGGTTTATAGAGCAGGGCAAAGGGGATGATGACTACATACACCAAACTGAGAAGCACGGGCGAGATGACGATGTCGTTGAGGGACATGATAAAGTAGCCCACCACCAAAAGGATGGCGGCGATGATCAGGATGATGAAGTTGACCTTGCCGAGGTTGAGCTTGTCCATATTATTCTCCTTGAACAGGATTGTGATAGATTTCCAAGAGCTGTTCCCGCACTTGCCGGGAGAGTTCAGCCCGGGTCTTGAGGGGGTTAAATTCAATTGGGGGTAACACGTTGATTTCCACGTCAAAGCGGTGCCCCATCATGCCCAGGAAGTGGGGCATAAAGTCCATATCTCCATACCAGCAGATGAGCTTATGATTGTCTCTGCCAAAGGGTTTACCATCGATATGCGTATACTTGATGCAGACGGGGAGGATGGGGCATTGTGCTTCCACGGCCACTTGGAAGAGGCTGGAACGGAAGTCTTTGATGGTGACGCCATCGGTGCTGGTTCCTTCCGGGAAGAGCACCACCTTGAATCCTTCCTTGATGGCTTCGGCAAAGCGCTTGATTTCTTGGGGGAGAGAGACGGGTTTATCCCTTTCGGTATAAAGACTTCCACCCACGCGGGTGATGCTGCCCAAGAAGGGTGTGTTGCCCATTTCCACGCTGGTGATAAAGCTGGCGGGTTGTTGCCAGGAAAGCAGCAGGATATCCATGTAAGAGCAATGATTAGCCACCAGGAGGTAGCTCTGATCTCTCATCTGTTTGAGGTATTCACCGCCATTGAGCGTCACGTGGAAGTTGAGTTGTTTGCTGATGATGCGGCTCATGGTGCTGGTGTAGTTGATGGCACGTCTGCGCCAGCGTTTGCGATTGCAGCAGAATCTGTAAAGTAACCATGCCCAGCCATGGTAGGCCAAGAAGGTGATGAACACGATAATAAGCTGGGGCAGGTTCTTCAGTTTCATCTGATGTTAGCGGCTGTTATTGGCCAAATTTGCGGTTGCATTTATCGCCTATATCCTGCACCTTGAGCAAGGTGAGGAAGTCTATGCAACGGAAGTCACGATCCAAAGCCGGCACTCCACACACTTTGGCGCCCACTTTGAGGTATGACTTCAGCAGTGGCGGAATAGCCGTTTTATGGACGTGGAGGTCATCATTCTTGGCAAGATGTGGCTTCCTTCTTACTCTCTTGAGGTAAGAAGCCAAGCCAGGGACCCTGAATTTGCCTTTGGGGCGCACCCTATGATCATGGGTGAGATGTCCTTCGCTCTTGAGATAGTGGTAGATGCCCTTGATCTCATCCTTATCCATGGTTTTGATGCTGGAACAGCCGAAGAGATAATGGGTTTGGCTGGCTTGGATGTAGGCATGAATGCCTTCCCACAAGAGGGCGAGGGTCACGCCATTGCGATAATCCTTGTGCACGCAGGCACGTCCCAGCTCCAACTTGTTGCCCGGTAAACCCTTGATGATGTTTTTTATATGAAATTCCGTGGCGGTATACCAGCGTTTGGTGTGCAGGGAGGATTGCAGCCTGTAGGTGCCGATCACCAGGTCTTTGTTTTTGTCGATGATGAGCAGATGGTCGCAGGTTTTATCAAAGCGGTCGATGTCAAAACCACTCTTGTTCGTTCTCTTGAGCAGCTCTTCCAAAAAGACTTCATGCCTCAGTTTCAGGGCAGCGCGGAACTCTTCGTTGCTGTCCGCTGTTTTGACGATATAGTTGCGCTTTTCAAGATAGATATTGATGTGGGCACGGAAGTCCCTCAGACGCGATTTACGAAACCTTATCCTGAACATCCCTATAGGGTTAGGCAGTGTCATTTCTGGCATTTAACTGTCCCCCGTTGTAATTTTAGTATTGGGTAGGATACAAAATAGAGGTGAGGATGTTGTCAACATCATTTTTATTAACAATCTGTGGAACGCTTTGTGCATCAGGCTGCTGCATCTCATAACTGTCTGCATTATCAGTGATCTCCGGCTCTTTCTCTTTCGCGTTCCTGGTCGCGTTTCTTGATGCTGTCGCGTTTATCGTAAGTGTGTTTTCCCTTGGCAAGAGCGATGATCACCTTGCACAGGCCGGCTTCGTTTATGATGAGCTCCAGCGGGATGAGGGTCATGCCTTGCTCTTCAACTTTGGTTTTGAGGCGTCTGATCTCGTGACGGTGCAGCAGCAGCTTTCTTTTGCGCTCGGCTTCGTGGTTGAAGTAAGCGCTCTTTTCCCAGGGGCTGATGTGCAGGTTCAGCAGCCAGCATTCGTTGTCGATAATGCGGGCATAACTGTCCTTGAAGTTCACCTTGCCGGCGCGGATGCTCTTGATTTCGGTGCCCTTGAGCACGATTCCCGCTTCCAATTGCTGCACGATGTAGTAGTCGTGCGTGGCACGCCGGTTTTTGATGGATTTCACTTGCTTAGCTCCTTCAGGATCATTTCAGCATAGCGGGAGGCGGAGTGCATCAGTTCAGCTTCATCAAGATTGACCAAGCGCTGGTTTTTCACCACCTGTTTGCCGGCGACAAAGACGTCTCTGATCTGGCGGGAATTGGTGGCGTAGACCAGTTGGGATGCCGGTTCATAGAGGGGCATGCTATTGAGGTCTTGGGTATCGATGATGAGGAAATCTGCATCTTTGCCCACTTCCAGCGAGCCACGCTTGTCGTCCACTCCCAAGGCCTTGGCGGCGTTGATGGTGACCAGCTTCAGTGCTTCGAGGGCGGGTAAGAAAGCGGGGTCGTTGTTGAGTGCCTTGTGCAGTTTGGCGGTGGTGGAGAGTTCAGCCAGCAGATCCAGGTCGTTGTTGCTGGCCACGGAATCCGTTCCCAGGGACAGGTTTATCCCGTGATCCAGATACTCTTTGATGGGTGCCAAGCCGGAGGCCAGCTTGAGGTTGCTGTCCGTGCAGATGCTGATGGAGACGGGCTTGCGATTCAGGACATCCATCTCGCCGGAGTCGACGTGAACTCCATGCGCAAAGATGCACCTGGCATCCAGCAATCCCAGCTCATTCAGGTAGTGAACCGGTCTTTTGCCGTGCTCCTTCAGACAGTTATCCACTTCTGCCCGGGTTTCGCTGAGGTGGATGTGGATGAGCAAATCGTGCGTGGTGGCGGCTTGGGCGCAACGCTTGAGCATCTCGGCAGAGCAGGTATAGATGGAGTGCGGCGCCAGGCTGAAATCCACCAGAGGCTGATCTTGATAGCGCTCTTTATACTTGAGCACCAGCTCCGCTGGGCGGTAGTCTGCGCCCATCTTGGCTTCGATCACGGCTTCAGAGATCATGGCACGCAAGCCGGCTTTGATGCAGGCATCGGCGATGGCGCTCATCTCAAAATACATGTCGTTGGTCATGGTGATGCCGCTTTTCAGCATCTCACCGGCGCCAAAGAGGGTAGCGTCGTAGATGAAGCTTTTGCTCAACAGCCGTGCTTCCAGCGGCCAGATATACTGGTTGAGCCAAATATCCAGGGGCAGGTCATCCGCCAAACCCCTGAACCAGCTCATGGGCAGGTGGCTGTGCGTGTTGATCATCCCCGGCATCAGGATACAGTGTTGTGCATCCAAGCTTTGCGGGGCTTGCCACTCATGTTTGCCGTGGGGTTCTATGGCGCATATCCTGCCGTCAGAGATGATTAGATCATGTTCCGGATAGATGCTCAGGCTCGCATCCATGGTGAGGATGGTGCCGTTACGGATGATCAGATCAGCTTGTTTCATCCTCAGCTCATTTCTCCCAGCTTCCGGGCGGCATCTTTGGCTTCAAACACGCCACAGGGGGTGATGATGCCGTCTATATATTCAGCGGGCGTGATGTCAAAAGCGGGGTTCAGGGCAGGCGAACCAACGTTGGCCAGCTTCACGCCTTCAAACTCGGTGATCTCGGTGGCGTCTCTGAACTCGATGGGGATATCCGAGCCTTTGGGGCAATAGAGATCGAAGGTGCTGAGCGGTGCGGCGATGTAGAAGGGAACCTTGTGCACGTGAGCCAGGATAGCCTTCTCGTAGGTGCCGATCTTGTTGGCGATGTCGCCATTGGTGCAGATGCGGTCTGCGCCGGTGATCACGATGTCTATCTCGCCTTGTGAGAAATAATAACCTGCGGCACTGTCTGCAATGATGGCATGCGGGATGCCTTCCTGATGCAGTTCCCAAGCGGTGAGCCGGGCTCCCTGCAACCGGGGGCGCGTCTCGTCTACATACACAAAGAGGTCTGGATTCTTGGCAAAAGCGGCACGGATCACTGCCAAAGCGGTGCCGTGATCCACGGTTGCCAAAGCACCCGCATTGCAATGAGTGAGGATCTTCGCTCCGGGTGTGATCAAGGCTGCGCCCATCTGGCCGATCCTGTAGCACTCATTCACCACTCTTTCGGCAAACTCTTCCGCCGCCAAGAGCGCAACCCGCTTGGCATGCTCGATATCCGGGATAAACTTGATGGTGCTTTCATAGACGTGATCCACGCCACTGCGCAGGTCTATGGCGGTGGGACGGCAACTGCACAGCTCCTCATGTGCCTTGCGCAGGGTAGCCCTGAAGCCGGATTCCGGGGCATGTATCGCCGCCAAAGCCATGCCGTATGCGCCCGCAACGCCAATAGCCGGAGCGCCGCGCACGGTCATCACTCTGATGGCTTCCATCACAGCCTCATGATCGGTATAAGCTTTGACCTCAAACTCGAAGGGCAGCTTGTTCTGGTCTATCATCATCAGCTTGCCATCTTCAAACCACAGGCTCCGATAATCTTTATTGTCTATCTTCATTTATGTGTTCCTTTATTATTGATCGGTTCTGCCATCTCTGTGGACGGGTGCTTTTTAGTCAAGAGTTTTCCTTTGCGAAGGCTGCAATTGGTGTCTGGATGCGGGATTGTGGCAGATTACCCCAGGGTGCAGGGATCGAAACTCATCCTAAAATACGGCTCATGTTCAATTTTAGTGGGCAGAAGCTCATCGCCGACTCGGCCCTTACTTACCCGCCCGGAGATGCCGTGGAGATACTCGGGTTTTTCCCGGGAGGCTCCGGGTAATCACCGGGAGGCTCAGTAAGGAAGAGGTGGGTAAGGAACATTGCATTATTCTGATTTAGTAATGCCGGTAGTTGGCAATCATTTTACCCACCATATAAATAATGAACATGAGCCTAAAATACAGGGAGGAAAATAAAGCAATAAATTGCTTGACAGGAAAAGCCACTTCGATGAAGGTGTATGAGTGGACAATTTTCCTTAAGTTGTCCGCCAAGATCTGACCCTATAAGGAGATACTATCATGAAAAAGCTAAGTTTATTTGTTTTTATGGCGCTTGCCATCGTGGCAAGTGCTGCCCAAACCAGTTGGCCTTTCACCGCCACCTACGATTTCAGTGGTGCGACAGGCAACACCGGCTCATTGCCCTATAACGGTGACCAATACACCGGAATAGAAATGGGCATTTTGGAAAGAGTGGGGGTATCCCCTGCACCCCCTGAACACTGCGATGGCAACTTTAGAGCCATCAACTGGCCGACGGGAGGTACCTGCGACCTGAGCAAATACATAAGCTTCACCATTGAGGCCCAGTCCGGGTATAAGTTTACCGTCAATTCCATTACATTTGGCATTGGTAGAGATGGCAATGGGACGACCTACACCGAGTGGGCCGGAAGCACGGATAGCTACATGTGGCCATTGAGCGGCTACACTCACCTCGCTTCCGGGATAACCGAATTGGGAGGCACAAGTGCCGGGACATTGACCAATCCCAATACGGCTGGCGGTTGGACCGGCAATGTTCTCTCGCTGGGTGCTGCCTATCAGAATATCACTACAAGCTGCGGTTTCAGGATGTATATGTATGGAGCCCAAACAAACGCAGGAGGCGCCGGTTTGGAAGGCCCCATCACCATCAGCGGCACCTACTCATTCACGGGCACATCGCCTGCAATCGAGGTTTCCACCACTCAGCTTTCCAATATCACTTACCAGCAATGTGTTGGTCCTTCAGCCGCCCAGAGCTTTACCGTGACTGCGGCGGGTCTGACCGGCGGACATTCGGTTCAGTTTGATTCACCTCCCGGTTATGAATTGTCTTTGCAAGAAAATGGCACTTACCATAGTGGCACCTTCTTTGTGCCCTCTGACGGTAGCGGCTATTTGGCTCCCACCAATGTTTATGTGCGCCTGAGACAGGGATTGTATGCCGGAACCTACGGTGGAAACGTCATAGTGGGCTATTATATCCCTACGCCTCCCATACAAAGATATATAGCCGTTGCCGGCACGGTCACTCCGGCGCCTGAGTATTATGTGGCTTTTGAAAAGTCTTATGAGGTGTTGGGAAACTACAGTGCAATGCCAACACCGGTGCGCCTGGGTGTGAACGAGCTCAACGGCACGCTCAATGAAGGTTTCTATTGGGACATGACGCAAGCCAGGATCGGATCGGACATGAGTTATGTCATCAATGGTGAAAGAAGTGCCCGCCTGAGAGGTTATGGAACCACTGCCATGACCATGACTGAGGATAAACCCAATGGTGCCGGCATGGTAGAGTTTAAATATCGTCGCTATGCAGACGACCCCCAAGTGGAATGGAAGGTGGAATATAAGGTCGGTCAAGATGATTGGAAGCTGGTGGGTCAACCCTTCACCGCCATACAACCGCCCGCACCCAGTCAAATACAGACCTTTACCGGCTATATAAACACGTCCCGTCCCGTGCGGATCCGCATTCTGAGGTCTACACCGGATAGCAGCACCAATGAAAGGCAGTTGAATATCGATTGCATCCGCGTCTTGCACTATTATGACTTCCCCAATGAGGTGCTGAGAACGGTGAATAACAACCAGATCAAGGTCTCGGGCGGCAATGTAAACTATAACTACTCGGGCACGGTCAGCGACATACCCAATGGTGAAAACTTCACACCCAGCTTCCACAGGTGTCTGACGCTGCTGGGATCAAACCCCATTACTTTTACCGTCACCAACGCAAGTGCAAACTACGTGGCATATAAGCAAGGCGACTCGTGGCAGGCTTTTGAATTGACGGCAGCCAATAACTACTCGGCTACCTTCACCATAAGTGGCTCAGCCAAAAACACCGATATAGAGCTGCTCACCGGCACCGGTCAAGACCCCACCCTGCCCGTGACACTCTCGCACTTCTCAGCCACCATGACCGCCCAAAACTACGTGCAGCTTGTCTGGATTTCCCAGACCGAAACCAACCTCCTGGGTTACAACGTCTTTCGTAACGATAGCCCGGAGCTAAGCTCAGCCGTCAAGATTTCCAACATGATAGAGGGGACAAACACCTCCACCCCGCAAACCTACGTCTACATCGATATGGATCTGAATCAGGACGGAACCTACTACTATTGGCTGCAAAATGTGGATCTGGACGGCACTTCGGATTTCCATGGGCCTGTCAGCGTAGTCTTCAATACCGGCGGCCAAGGTGGAAGCCCCGGCATACCCAACGCTACCCGGCTGAAGAACGCCTATCCCAATCCCTTCAATCCCAGCACCACCATCAGTTACCAGCTCAAGGATGCCGGCAGAGTGAAGATAGATATTTACAACACCAAAGGCCAGATCTTGCGCAGCTTTGAGCAGGTTCACACCAATGCAGGAAATTATCATATCCTCTGGGATGGCTGTGACGGAACAGGCAAAGCGCTGAGCTCCGGAGTATATATCTACAAGATGACCTGCGGCAGCTACAGCGCCACCAAGAAGGTGGTATTGCAGAAATAGACGCATTTTAACTTAGCTGAAATAGATAGACAGGGATGCCCTCGCAAACATGGGCATCCCTTTTTCTTGCATTGATTTAGGTGGGGCTGAGATGATGAATTGGAATACAATTCATCACCATAACATGCGCTAAATGTAAAACTTAACTTGACAAAAAAGGCCGGTGCAGAAAAGGTGTATCCAATGGTTGGTCGCAAGACTGCCAAAACATGTAATTCATCGAGGTGTAACAATGAAAAAGCTGAGTTTGATCACTATTCTGGTCTTTGCCCTGGCGATTGGTTTCGCACAGACTGTGGAGATAAACTTTGAACCTGCACAACTTACATTTACCTACCCATTCGGTGGCGGGCCTTCCACGCCCCAGACTATTACCGTGAGTGGGTCTGGTCTGCAAGCAGGGAAATCAATTCTTATTGATGCCTTGGGCACCAAATTTGAAGTATGTGCCACAGAAAATGGCACCTATTCCGGCACGTTGAGAGTTTTTTCTGACGGTAACGGCTATGTGGCTCCTACCACTGTTTATGTGCGGATGGACAAGGATCTGGCTATCGGCAACTACTCAAACAACATATATCTGGGCTACTATCTTGGGCCGGTCGTGGAAAAAACCTTGCAATGTTCCGGCTCAGTCACCGACCCCACCCTCCCCGTGGAGCTCTCGCACTTCTCGGCTACGCTCACCGCTCAAAACTACGTGCTGCTCAACTGGGTTTCACAGAGTGAAAGCAACCTTTTGGGCTACTATCTGTATCGCAACGACAGCTTTGACCTGAGCACCGCCATTCAGGTCTCGGGGCTGATAGCAGGCACCAATACCTCAAGCACGCAGACTTACAACTATTACGACAAGGATTTGACCGAGGAGGGAACCTACTACTATTGGCTGCAAAGCGTGGATATGGACGGCAGCAATGGCTTCCACGGCCCCGTGAGCGTGGTCTTTTGTATCACTATCGAGGGCGGTGCTCCTGAAATACCCGTCTTTACGCAATTGAAAGACGCCTTCCCCAATCCCTTCAACCCCAGCACCACCTTCTGCTACCAGCTCGAAGATCCCGCCAATGTGAGGATAGACGTCTACAACCAAAGAGGCCAGATAGTGCGCAGCTTTGAACGTTATCACAGCGCCCCGGGAAACTACAACATCTTCTGGGATGGTTGCGACAGCTATGGCAAGGAGCTGACCTCCGGCATCTATCTCTACCGGATGAGCAGCGGCAACTATAGCTCCACCAAGAAGATAGTATTGCAGAAATAAACACACCGACAACTTAGCTAAAGTGATAGATAAGGATGCCCGTGCAACCCAAACGCGGGCGTCCTTTTTTGTGTCTGTATTCCTTGAGAGTAAGAGATGGATTTGGGCGGAAGTCAAGCAGTTGCGCCGCTGCCCACACCTGTGTAAAGAAAAAGCTACAAAGAAAGGCTTGACAAAAGAGCCACTCAATTTAGGGTGTGAACATAGACAATTATTATAAGTCACCTTTTAGATAATTCTACAGGAGGAATTATGAAGAAGTTAAGTTTGATTATTTTGCTGGTCTTCGCTGTAGCAGCCAGCTTTGCACAAGGAACGCCGTTTACGGCCACGTATACTTTTACCACGAGTAGTTACACAACATCTTATCCTTATTCTGGAACCAATCCTGCTGGGTTGTCTATGGGGGATATGAAGATTATCGGAGCAGCTTTTGGCTCCTCTAACAACTGCTACAGGGCAAAAGAATGGCCTTCAGGCACCGTGATTGACACAGGTAAATACATTGGCTTCGATATCACTGCTAATGCTGGATATGCTTTTGAAATCACTAAAATTGATTTTGGGCTTTATAAAAGTGGCAGTGGACCCAAAACTGCTGAATGGAGAGGCAGTGCTGACAACTATGCGACCACTATTGATAGCTATACTGCGCTACACTCCAATATTAACAACAATAATGGCGTATTTACATACAAGAATAGTACCAGCAGTATCAGCATGACCGGAAACACCATGGCGCACACTACAATTCCTAATGATCCCTTAGTTGGTTATTCTAATCTTACAACTTGCGGGTTCAGGCTCTACATGTACAATTCTCCAAATGCTAGTGGCACCGGAGGTCTACAAGGAACTTTCACAGTTTATGGTAATGTTCAATCCACAAGCAGCAACCCCATATTAAATGTTTCTCCCCCATCTCTTAGCGATTTTACCTACGAAGAGAACCAGGGTCCCTCCACAGCGCAGACCTTCAGCGTGAGTGGAAACAACCTGACTGGGAATATTTCAATCAGTGCACCCACCAATTTTGAACTGTCTCTCGATGGCAACACCTATTCAGGCAGTTTAAGTCTCACCCCCTCCGGCGGCACCGTGACATCAACCGATATCAGTGTCCGTTTAGTGGCAGGATTGGCTGTGGGTAGCTACTCCGGTACTGTGCAATGCACCTCACCCGGAGCGACAGCTCAGAATGTGGGCCTGACTGGCTCAGTAACAGCACCCCCACCACCTGGATACTATGTTGATTTTGATGGAGCAAACGAAGTAAAGGGAAGTTTTTTGGCCGGAACGTTGGTCTTAAATGGACGTGAATGGTATCTGGACGATGTCGTGGTTCCTAATGTCCCAGCTTCTAATGATTGGTATGAAGGAGTAAGAAGTGCCCGTATGCAAGCAACAACCTCAACTGCAATGATGTCTATGAATGATAGTAAAGCCAATGGTGCTGGCACTATTTCATTTGATTATTGTCAGTATGGTACTGAAACTCAAACCTCTTGGATAGTAGAATATACCACCAATAGTTATACTGATCAAACACAGATCTGGACTCAAGTTGGCGTGCCCTTCACGCCTGTAACCCCATATGATACATTCAGTGCCGTAGTCAATGTGTCTGGAAATATTCGTATGCGTATCAGACCTAACCCAGATGTAACCCCCTCGGGAAGATGTCGCATGAACATCGACAACATCGTCATCACAGACTATTACGACCTCAATAATGGTGTACCCAAAGTAGAGGGCAACAACACAATCACCCTCACAGGTGGCAATGCCAATTACAGCAGTACAGCCCCCGGCGCTATTCCCAATGCCGCCAATTTCACCGCCAGTTTCCACAAGCGTATCACTCTGCTGGGAGCGGGTCCTTGGACTATCAATGTCGCCGGTCCGGTTGGAGATTGGGCAGCTTGCAAACAAGGCAGCACCTGGCAGGCTTATGAGATGACATCCGGCACAGCCAGCTTCACGATAAATGCAGCCAAAAATGCTGATATTGAGCTGTTGATGGGTAATGGCAACAACCCCACACTTCCCGTGGAGCTCTCTCATTTCTCAGCCACACTCACCGCTCAAAACTATGTGCAGCTTGCCTGGGTTTCCCAGAGTGAGACCAATGTCTTGGGCTACTACATCTATCGCAATGACAAACCCGAGCTGAGCTCAGCAGCCCAAATCTGCCCCCTGATTCATGGAACCAACACCTCAGGTGCACAGAATTACAGCTATCTTGATACCGACTTGTATGAGGAAGGAACCTACTATTACTGGTTGCAGAACGTAGATATGGACGGCAGCTCAAACTACCATGGCTACGTCAGCGTGATCCTGCGTATTGAAGAGGAAGGCGGCGCCCCCTCCATGCCCACCATCACCATGCTGGAAGATGCCTATCCCAACCCCTTCAACCCCAGCACCATGATTCCTTATCAGATCAAAGAGGGTGGCAAGGTGAGGATCGATATCTACAACACCAGAGGCCAATTGGTGCGCAGCTTTGAAGAAAACCACGAGACCGCCGGAAGGTATCAGATCAACTGGAATGGACGTGACAGCTCCGGTAAGGAACTCTCCTCCGGTGTGTATCTGTATAAGATGAGCGCCAAAGACTACAACTCCACCAAGAAAATAGTACTAACGAAATAACAATGCGTCATGGCCGGCTTGTCCGCTTGAAAACCGGGCATGAAGCTGACCAACGCTGAATAGATAGGGATGCCTGTGAAATGCGTTTCGCAGGCATCCTTTTTTGTGGTATGGTCGCTCGCCGTAGCGACCTCTTCTTGTAGCCGGCGGTCGCTGAACCACCGCATGCAAGCGCAGCTTGCAGCCAAAGCCGATGCAGTCGCTCCATCCGTGCACATCCGTGTGCATCCGTGGAAAACATTAAACTGCGTTTGATTGCGGCGATTTGGCAACCGCCCGTACAAGGTCGCCAGGGCGAGCGACCATACAACGCTTATCTGATCAGCACTATCTTCTTGGTAGCGGTATGCTTGCCCTGCTTCGCCTGCAGGAAGTAGACGCCGCTGCCCACCTTTCTGCCCTGCTCGTCACGTCCATCCCACTTCAATTCCTGCGTGCTGTAAGGCAGGTCCCGCATGAGGGTGTGCACCAGCTGTCCTCTTTGGTTGTAGACCTTTACCGTGGCGTTTTTATCAAAGTTCCTGGCTTTGAGGGTGATGCTCACGGTGTTGGAAAAGGGATTGGGTGAGGGCTGGGAAAGGCTCAAGACAGGGGGAGTGTTGCTGCCAGCTTCACTGGGGTAGAGCTGGTCAAAGTCGTGACGAAAGACGTGTTGCACCATGGCTTTGGCGCTATCAGCCACCATGTGGTAAAGCGGGAAGCTCAAGGTGATGGCGGTGCCGTTGCCATATTCATTCCTGATGCCCACGGCTCGGCCATTGAGGTAGCCTTGGGGGCTGTCATCGGCATAATCACCGGAGTAGGAATAGATAGCCGTAGCGTCATTGGTGGGCGTCATGCCTTCTATCTTGAAGAGGTGATGGTTGAGTGCTGCTGCGCTTTTGAGCGGGTCTACCTGAAGCTGCGGAAAGCCGGCTTGCAGTGGTAGAGCGGTTTTGAAGCGGCTTTGGTTGGTGAGATCAGTTTCCGCAATTCCCAGCACATCGTAGATGAACATTCCGGGTGCGAAAGAAGCAGGGGCGGAGATACGCTCGAACAGGAAGCTGGGAGTGAGTGTGCTGAGAAGCAGCTTGCCACCGCGCTGCACATATTCCCGGGTGATGTCATTGAAATCTCTGAACCCTACCTGGGCTTGATCGTGAGCATGCCAAAGGACGGCGGAAAAGGCGCCCAGATCAGCCAAATTCAGCTCTATATTCCCCACATTTATCAGGTGTGGCTGATATTCTGCCAGCACGTCGGCATAAAACTCTTCAAGCATCTCATCGGTGGGGCTCATGGGGCTGTTTCCATTGCCGCCTATGGTCTCATCTATGATCAGCACGCCCTGATCCATGGTGAAAGGACGGGAGCAGAGAACCTTTGAGCAGGCGCTGAGGTTTCCATCCGCGTCAAAGGCGTAAATACGGTAATAATAGCTGTGTAAACCGCCACTGACTCTACGATCCACATAGCTGGTCTCGGAGGGCGCCAAGGTGGCTAAAAGGACGGGTTCTGCGCCGGGTGTGGAATTGCGATAGAGATGGTAGCCCGCCAGGTCGTATTCGCTATTGGGCTGCCAGGAAAGCTGAATGCGGTCGTTCTGCGGATCATCCGCAAAGCCGGTGGGTGCGAGAGGGTATAAGTTGGGTGTGCCCGAGCCTGAGATGCTGACGCTTTCCAGATTGCCTGCATCCAGAGCAGAGACGCTGACCATATATTCGGTGCCCTCGGTGAGTCCGCTCAGGACAAAGCTGTCACCGCTGCAATCCACGTGGTTTTGCAGCAGATTGCCGTAATTGGTGCCCCAGTAAACTCTGTAGTTGCTGACACTTGGGTCTGTTGATGCTTTCCAGGTCAGGCGCAGTGATTGTCCATCTCCGTAGTCTTGCACGGACAGGTTGGTGGGTGCGGCGGGCATATCGGCAAAGTTGGCGGCGACGGCGGTGGAGGCTTTGATCACCTCTGCGGCGTAGTCGGGATCGATATTTGCCACGATGTCATTGCTGGAGTGGTAGTAAGGTGAGAAGTGGCTTTCAAAGAAGTAGACTACATTGTATCCTTTCCCCCAATAGGAGGCGCTGTCGCTGCTGGGGCTGTTCAGCTCGCCGAAATAGGCTTCCAAATCGGTGTAGAGTGAGGTGAGCTTTTGGGCATGGAGGCTGTGTTCGATGCAGCCCCAATAGGGCATCAAGCGCACCTGCCAATCACCGGGGGCGGAGACGTTGTTGGAGATCATATCGTGGTTGATCATGAGGCGGATATCCAGTTCTGCCGCAGCGAGTTGAGCCGCATCATATTTGGAGCCCCAAAGGCCAAACTCCTCTGCTGCATAGGTGATAAAGCGGATACTGCGTTTGGGCTGAAAACCGCTTGCCATCATCACGCGTGCCATCTCCAAACAAGCTACCGCTCCGCTGGCATTGTCATCCGCTCCGGGTGCAAAAATGTAGGGATTGTCATAGCTGTTGATGGAGTCATGATGCCCGCCCACTATGATGTATTCATCGGGATACACGCTACCGGGGATGGTGGCTACCACGTTGTTTTGGATGGTGTTGCGCCATTCAAAGCTCTGCAGCTCCACATTGGGCACGCCAAAGCTGATAAACTGATCCCGGATCCACTCACTGACGGTGAGGCGATTATCCGCCAAGGCAAAGCGGGTGCCGAAGTCCTGCAAACTCTGGATCATGGACAGCACGGAGCTCGTCTGCACCAAGTTTACGATGGCCTGAATATCATCCGAAGCAGTGGCGTTAAAGCTGCTTTGGGACTGAGGTTCCGGCAGCTTCAGGGGCTCCTGCCGCAGGGGCACGAAGGAGTAGCGTATCTTTTGCCGCAAAGACACCTCGTCCAGAGGACTGTCTAACAGGATGACGCTTCCCAGCTGCAATACAGGCGTTCCCGCATCATCAGGAAGCTGAGGGAGAGAGCCGTCAGGAGAACTCACCAAGTAGAGCTGGCCATCCGGGGCGATGGTTTTGGCAATATTCAGGCTTTGGTGCCGGGCGGAGTCCGGAGCCACCAAAAAGCCGGCTTGGTTGTAGTAATAGATTTCCACGCCCGCATTTTGCAGGGCTTGGGCTTGTTGATAGAGCTCATGCGGAGCCTTGCTTGCTTCGATATAGGCCAGACTGGCTCTCTGGGCGCCGCATATCGACACAAACGCAACAATCAACATTATAGTCAGAAGTGTTTTCTTCATCTGGGATCTCCTCGTGGGAAAGTTTATCAAATCAGCTGCCGCGGATCTGCAGGAGTTGTTTCTATAAGATAGTCGAAGAGAGGCGATAGCCAAGGAGTGTTAAAATTTCCAAAAGTTGCATATTATCTCTTGCGAGATGCTGGGATTGCCTTAAATTGTATTGAAAACACATAAAGACTGGAGGTATCCCAGATATGAAAAAGACCTTAATGCTTATTCTGCTGCTGGCTACGATGGCCTTTCTGGCAGCGCAGACTCAATTTACACCCATAAATCCCATCTCGGAAGATGAAGAACCGGCTCAGATCAACTATGACGACGAGGTTATGCTCATCGACAAGGAAGATGCCGAACTGGAAGCGGAAGCCGGCTATCTGGGCATATATGTGGATGATCTCAATTTTCCCAAAGCCCAAGCTCTGAATTATACCAAGAATTTTGGCGTGTTGGTGATAGGCGTGGTGGCGGATACACCCGCTGCAGCAGCCAATCTGATGGTGGACGACATCATCATGATGATCAACGAACAAATGGTGAACAACAAACAGCAATTCATCGAAATACAGCAAGCCACGCAGCCTGGCGATGTGATGAAACTGAAGATCTGGCGCGCCGGTGTCGAGCAAAATGTGGAGCTCATTCTCTCGCAGAAAACAATCGATGAAGATGAAGAAGACGATGAGGAGTTTCCCCGCAAGATAACCGTGTCTTTCAAACCCAACCTCTCCACCGGATACGGCGGCGGCAGCTGGCTTCCCATGTGGGCAACCGTGGATTTGGCAGATATCAACCAACTGCTGGAAAGGCTGGATTTTGATCCCATGAGGGACAAGGGAATGCTCATGCAAGGCGGCGGCGGCAAGATTCACATCGGCAAAGGATTTTTCTTTGGTATCCAAGGCATCAGCTATGAGGATAAAGGGAAACGCAATGACCCACAGACCCCCGCTGACTCCACCATCGCCAAAATCCCCGATCTCACGGCAAACTACATGCTGAATACCTTCGAGTTTACCATCGATAAACGCTTTGCCATCAAACCCTGGTTGGTGCTTTCCATCGGCACAGGACTGGGCACAGCCGACCACAAGATTGAGCTCTATCACGATGAATCGGGTGGCACTTGGCCCGGGCAAAACAACTATCAATATGACCTGGGCTACCACAAAGCCGTGCTCAAAAAGAACTTCCTCACCGTGCATCCCAGATTTGAAGCATTGTTCCCCATCTTAAGCTGGTTTGGCATGAGATTGGAAGCGGGTTACAACTACGGTTTCAGCCCCTATAAAGGCTGGAAACAAGAGGAATACAACGGCGATCACCACCAGATTGCCAACTCTCCGGAAACCACCTTTGGTGCCTTCACCATCGGTGCCGGCCCTTGGTTTGGATTCTAACAAAACTTAGCTGAAATCAAGATAGAAAGGGATGCTCTGAGGGGTGTCCCTTTTTTAGTAGTCAGTCGCTGATGCCGTTTTGGAGATGGCCAGCAAGCTGGTAAGAGTGAGAGAGGGAGGGAGTGAGAGAGGGAGAGCGGCTGCGCTGGTTTCGGGGATACGTGGCTGGTATGGTCGCTTGCCCATAGCGACCCTGTACGGGCGGTCGCCGAACCGCCGCATTACCGTAAGGTTCCCATTTTAGTTCTGAGTGGCTTTGAAAGAGCTTGACAAAAAGAACTGTAGAATTATGTATGATTTTACAAGGAAGATTGTTTAGGAGAATTACCATGACGCTCAGCAAGACAAACACGATGCACAAGTCACGTTTCACAAAGGCTCTAAAAGAGTTTGTTGGGGAACTGTCAAAAGATGTCTCTACCGATGACGGTCAATGGAAAGTAAAGGGCTTCATTGATACGCTTAAGAACATCTATACCATCAGTTCCGACACCAAAATCATCTCCAAAATCCTTGAAACGCATCTTCTGCCCCGTATCAATGTGTTTGCAGAGCTGATAAACTATAGAATAGTGCTTGCTGATCACCAAAACTACTATCCAGACCTCAGTTTTGTTCATAAAGATGACGACAGGATCAGGTTTGCGGTTGATATTAAAACTACCTACCGGAAATTGGAAACCCCCGGGTATGTCAATGGCTTTACCTTGGGAAGTCATGGGAGCTACTTTAGAGAAAGAGACAAGAAAAAGAACATCCAATTTCCTTACAATACCTACTTGGGTCATTATTGCTTGGGTATCATTTATACAAGAGCAGACTTGGAAACGGATGCTGAAAGCAAAGTGATCAGAGTGGCAGAACTTCAGCCGGATAAACAAAGCGGAGAAAGCATTAAGTACAAGACGATAGCGGTAGATAAGCTGGATTCAATCGTATCGGTTATTAGGGATTTAGAGTTTTTCGTGTGTGAAAAGTGGCAATTAGCCAGTGACAAACCAGGTTCTGGAAACACGGCAAACATCGGGTCGATAACCAACATTGAGGATATAATCAACGGCAATGGCATGTTTGTCAATCTCGGTGAAGACTGGTTTGATGAGTATTGGACAAACTATGGACGCCTGACGCGGATAGTTAAGAGAAAGGCTGACCCGATCAAGAGCTTAAAGGATTTTGTGGAATTCAAAGGTGGGGATGTCTCAAAGATAAATCCCAAAAAGAGCTGGAGCACGCACAAACAATGAAGATCATCGTTCCACCGATCAAGAGTCAGGGCATCAAGACCAAGCTTGTGCCGGCGATTGCCTCCATACTTCCGGAGTATGAAGGCCGTTGGATTGAGCCTTTTCTGGGCACGGGTGTGGTTGCCTTCAATGTGAGGCCGGAGAACGCTGTGCTCAATGACATTAACCCTCATATTATCAGGTTTTACAGAGCTATCCAAGAGGGAGTCATCAACAAGTATACGGTGAGAGAATATCTGGAGAGAGCGGGGGCAAAGCTGGTCTCAGCGGGCGACAATGGTTATGATTACTTCAGAGAGGTCAGAGACAGATTCAATGAATACCACGATCCTTTGGACTTTTTGTTTCTGTCACGAGCTGGCTTCAATGGGATGATGAGGTTCAACAAAAAGGGTCAATGGAACGTTCCTTTTTGCAAAAAGCCGGGGCGATTTTCCAAGTCTTACATCACCAAAATCGTGAACCAGGTTGATGCGGTATCCAAGGTGATCAAACCGCAATGGATCTTCACCTGTAGCTCTTTTGAGGCCAGCATCGAAGCTGCCGGGGCCGGGGATATTGTCTATTGCGATCCCCCCTACTTTGGCCGCTATACAGACTACTTCAACTCGTGGACAGAAGAGGATGAAACTAAGCTGCAGCAATTGCTGCTGACGACCAAAGCCAGATTTATTCTATCAACCTGGTATGGTAACTCCCACAGGATGAATCCCATGATTGATCAGGTTTGGAAGGGGTTCAATATCACCACCAAAGAACACTTCTACCACACGGGTGGGAAATTGGAGAACAGGAACTCAATGATCGAGGCATTGGTTTATAATTATGATGCTCCGTCAGGCCCTAAGAAAACTGAAGTATTCGCTTACAAAAACGATACATCACGTAAAAATGACAATGAACAACTGACAATTTTTGAACATTTAGAAAACGTGACAGCAGCGGTGCGGGGATAGCATACCGAACCTGTCGTAACACAGTCCCAAAAGTGCCCGTTGTTTCCTTATAATTTATTTGCAACCACCAGCCTTCTGTGCAAATATTGATATTTCACCCCGGTAAACCACCCTCCCCGAAGTGCTTTTTGCTCCCCTTGGCTCTGCCTCCTAACTGCCTGCTTTCCTACTCGTTACTTGTTAAAGGAGCAGGAGAGCAGCAGGGAAGGAGTGGGGAGTCCGCATGGAATCGGCGTTTGAGAGGGGTCGAAAAAGGCGGTTTCCCTTGACTTTGTTATATACTGGGGTTAATTATTGATTTTGTGCCTGGATTTTATGGTGGCGGGTAGTGGTAATGAATGCCTACTAAAAAGGTAGGTGATTAGGATGGTTGTTGACCACAATTTGAATTTTCAGGCAGATAAATTGGTGCCATATTATCGGTGAAACTTAGCTAAGCATTGACAAAAAAGGCTCTTAAAAAAGAGTGATCCCAAAAGAGAGGATTTTATAAGCAAGCAAATGAGAAAACACATTGTCTCCATCGTCGGCCGCCCGAATGTGGGCAAGTCTACATTGTTTAATCGCTTGTGCCGCAAGCGTTCAGCGATCGTGGATACCGAGGCCGGCATCACGCGTGACCGCAAATATGAAGAAGTGGAAGAAGGCGGTAAAGTGTTCATTTTGGTGGACACCGGGGGCATCGTGTGCGATAGTAATGAGGCCATGGACAAGATCATCCGGGAGCAGGCGATGTTGGCGATCCAGGAGAGCGATCTGATCGTGTTTTTGGTGGATGCTCAGACGGGGACTACCGATCTGGACATGGCGATTGCGAAGATCCTTTTCCCACATAGAGATAAGGTAATTTTGGCGGCCAATAAGGCGGATAACGAAAAGTATGAGTGGGAAATCTTTGATTTTCTGCAACTTGGCTTTGGTGATGCCTTTCCGATTTCGGCGATTCAGGCCAAAAACACCTCCTCTTTGGTGGATGAGATTCTGAGGATGATCCCCGAAACAGCTGATGTAGACTATGAAAACGTGGAAGAGCCTGTCACGCGCATCGCCGTGGTGGGCAAGCCGAATGTGGGCAAAAGCTCGATCGTCAACCTGCTTTTGGGTGAAGAAAAGCAGATCGTGACCGACATTCCCGGCACTACCAGAGACAGCATAGACACGCCTTTCCGCTATCATGGCAAGGATTATATCCTGGTGGATACCGCAGGTCTGCGGCGCAAGACCAAGGTGGAATATGGCGTGGAGTATTTCAGCACCATGCGCAGCATCGAGAGTGTGGACAGGAGCGACATGGTGGTGTTAGTGATCGCCGCAGACGAGCCTATCTCTCAGCAAGACGTGAAGATAGCTTCCTATGCCAAGCGGCGTATGAAAGAGATCATGGTGGTGTTTAACAAATGGGATTTGGTGGAAAAGGACACGCACACCACGAGGCGCTACATCACCGAATTGCATAAAGAAATGCCGTTTTTGCAGTTTGCACCGGTGCAGTTCATCTCCGCCAAGACGCATCAGCGCATCAACCGCATCATGGAGACCTTGGTCAAGATCGAGGCAGAAGCTCAGAAACGCATCCCCACCAATGAATTGAACCGCTTTATGGAGGTGGTGATCGGGCGCAAGGTGCCCACGCATCCCACGGGTAAACACGTGAAGATTTATTACATGACGCAGGCTGCGATCAAGCCGCCGACCTTCGTGTTTTTCTGCAATAAAGCCAGCCTGGTCACCGAAAACTACAGGCGCTTCTTGCACAATCAGATCAGGGAGATGTTTGCCTTTGAAGGTGTGAGCATCCGTCTGGTTTTCAAGGGTAAGGGCGACCCGGGTTTTGAGGATCGTGATGTGCACGAATGATTTTTGCCTGTGTCCGGCGCAGATAGCCTTGATTGCTTATCTGATCGGCAGCATCCCTTTCGGTTGGCTGATGGGGAAGCTGTTTTTCAAAGAGGACATTCGCCATTCCGGCAGTGGAAATATCGGTGCCACCAATGCTTTGCGTCGTTTTGGGACCAAGGCGGGGGTGATCGTTTTGCTGCTGGATTTGTCCAAAGGGCTGTTAGTGATGGGCTTGGCGAATAAGTATTTGATGCCGCAGAGCTTGGAATATACCTTGGCGGCTGCATTCGTGATTTTGGGGCATATCTATCCCGTCTGGCTCAAGTTTAAAGGCGGCAAGGGAGTAGCCACCGCAGCGGGAGCTTTTATCATGATCGCACCTCTGCCTTTGCTGATCGCCCTGCTGGCTTTTCTGATCACGGTTTTTATCAGCAGATATGTGTCGCTGGGCTCGATCGTCGCTGCGCTCACACTGCTGGTCTGCATGGGTATCTATCACATCTACAAGCCTTTGCACTATTCAATGTTGATCCTGGTCGCCCTATTGGTGGGGCTGATCATCTATAAACACAAAACAAATATCAAGAGACTGGTGCGGGGTGAAGAAAACCGCATCTCTTTCAGCAAAAAAGGTAGCCTATAATGTGCGGAATCATTGGCGTTTTTGGAAATCCCAATGCGGCGAAATTGGCTGCGATCGGGATGTTTGCCGAACAGCATAGAGGACAGGAAAGCTGTGGCATGGCGGTGAGTGATGGACACGTGATCCGTCTGCACAAGCGCATGGGTTTGGTCAAAGAGGTCTTTACGGAGCAGGTTTTGGCGAGGTTGCAGGGCTCGATCGCCATCGGACACGTTCGCTATCCCACCACGGGCAGCGCCACGGAGTTCAATTCCCAGCCGCATCTGCTGGAAACGCTGTTTGGGCCTTCGCATGCCTTGGCATCCAATGGCGATGTGGTGAATTACAAGTCCATGCGCCAGAAATTGGAAGCGCAGGGCGTGTTTTTCAACAGTGACAACGATGCCGAGCTGCTCTTGCGCTATATCGCCTGGCAGATATATCAAAACGGTTCCAGCATCACGGAAGCCATCCGCATGATGATGAAAGATGTCAAAGGTGCATATTCTGCAGTGTTTATGGTCAGGGATGCGCTCTATATGTTCCGTGATCCGCTCAACATGCGTCCCATGGTTTGGAGCAGGATGGAAGACGGAACCACGGTGGTGGCCTCGGAAAGCTGTGCGCTCACCACTTTGGGCATGCATGAATTTAAAGAAGTGCCCGCCGCCGGCATCATCCGCGTCAACAAACAGGGCATCACCATCGTGGAAAACGATCCCAACCTTTACAGGCCCACCAAAGAAGTGCGGCACTGCATCTTTGAACACGTCTACTTCTCGAGGCCGGACAGCCATCACTTCGACGAAAACGTCTATGAAGTGAGGCAGGCGATCGGGGCGAAGTTGGCGGCGCAGGATGAGGGTTTGGAGGTGGATTTGGTGGTTCCCGTGCCGGATTCATCAAACTTCATCGGGCAAGGCTACGCCAATTACAAGGGCTTGCCGCTGGCTTTGGGCTTGATCCGCAATCACTATGTGGGGCGCAGCTTTATCAAGCCGAGTCAGAGATACAGAGACGAGAGCGTGAGGCAAAAATACAACGTGCTGCCCAATTTCTTCAAAGGCAAGAAGGTGGTTTTGGTGGATGACTCCATTGTGAGGGGCACGACGATCGGCAAGATCGTGAAGCTTTTGCGTGAGGCGGGCGCCAGCGAGGTTCATCTGCGCATCGGCTCACCACAGGTGAAGCATAGCTGCTATTTCGGCATCGATACGCCGGATGAAAGCGTGCTGGTGGCCAATAGATTGAGCATCCCTGAGATTACCGAAGCCAGCAGTGCGGACAGCCTCAAACACATCAGCATCGAGGAATTGAGAGAATGTGTGCGTTTGCCTGATCATTACTGTTATGCCTGCTTCGATGGGCAATATCCTCTGGAGGTGGAATCATGACAACAGCGCATGGTTGTAAGCCCTTCAACACCAAGAAGATAATGGTGTTGGGAGACATCATGCTGGATCACTATATCTGGGGCAGAGTGGAGCGGATTTCGCCGGAAGCGCCGGTGCCGGTCCTGGACGTGAAAAAGGAAGAATATCGCCTGGGCGGAGCGGCGAATGTGGCGCTCAATATCAAGACTCTGGGCGCAGAAGTGTGTCTGATCGGCGTGTATGGAGACGACGACAACGGCGTGCTGCTCAAGGATACGCTCCAGAGTTACGGTATTGGCACCGAAGGCCTGGTGCAGTCAAAGGGCAGACTGAGCACGCTCAAGACCCGTATTTCCAACCATATACAGCAGATCGTGAGGGTGGATCACGAGCAGTGTGATCCCGTGGATGATGAGGTCACCAAAGCTTTGGAAACCAAGATATTGGAGGACATTGAGTCCTGCGATGCGCTGATCATCGAGGATTATGATAAAGGCGTGATGACGCCAAAGCTGATTCAGGTGTGTGTCGAGCTGGCTGAGCGGGGCGTCATCGTGGCTGTGGACCCCAAGAAACGGCACTTTATGGATTATGCGGGTGTCACCATCTTCAAGCCCAATTTCAAGGAGTTTGAGGAGGGATTAAACCGGAAGTTCAAGGATGATCCCAGTTTTTTGGAAGTGGCGCAAGCCTTTAGAAAAGAACAGAATATCAAGTATCTGGTGGTGACCAAGGGTGCCCAGGGGATGTATCTCTTTGATGAGGACGGCACGCAGCACTTTGAAGCCAGAGCCAGAGAGGTCTTTGATGTGTCCGGAGCGGGCGATACGGTGATCACGGTGCTGACTTTGGCGTATGCCTGCGGTCTGGATATGATAACCGCCACGGCTTGGGCGCGGAGTGCGGCTTCCGTGGTGTGTGGCAAACTGGGAACCTCTACCCTCACCGAGGCAGAATTGATGGAGTCTTTGGATGATTAAAGACAGGATTACATCTACCGATTTTTTGCAGACCAAGCTCGCTGCTTTCAGGGAGTTGGGCTGGCGGATCGTGTTTACCAACGGCTGTTTTGACCTGATGCATGCGGGTCATGCTCAGTATTTGGAAGCGGCCAAGGGTTTGGGCGATATCCTGATCGTGGGTGTCAATTCCGATGCCAGCGTCAGGCGGATCAAGGGTGATAAACGTCCCATCGTCAGCCAGGAGAACCGCGCTTATATGGTGGGCGCTTTGACCAGTGTGGATTATGTGGTGATCTTTGAGGAAGACACGCCGCTGGAGCTGATCAAATGGGTGAAGCCGGACATATTGGTCAAAGGCGGAGATTGGGCTGAGGATGAGATCGTGGGCGCGGATTTTGTGAAGCAAAATGGTGGGCGGGTCTGCACCATCCCCTTAAGGGAAGGGCTTTCCACCACCAAGATCATAGAAAAGATATTGAGGCAGGCTTGAGCGAGCACGTTGATCTGGGTAAAGTGATTGCGGTTGATGGCTCCAACTATCGGGTGGAGCTGCTCCGGAATGAGGCCTGCGGCGCTTGCTCTCTGAAAGGGCTCTGCTTCAAAAAGGATGAGCCTACGGTGTTTGAGCTGGAGAGCGAGCTCAAATTTCAGGTGGGCGATGTCGTGAGGCTGGAGATCGCTCCGGCGGCGAGGGTCGCATCAGCACTGTTGATCTTCGGTCTGCCGCTGGTCTTGCTCTTTGTGGTCTTTCTCCTGGTAAGGCCACATTTCAGCGAGATCGTCAGTATTTTGCTCAGCTTTGCGGCGCTGGCCTTCAGCTTTGTCATCATCCGTTGGGTAGATAAACGCTTTGGCAACAGATTGAAAGTAGAAATGGGAGAATTGCATGATTATCCACATGAATGAGATGGTATTCTATGGCTATCACGGCGTTCATGACGAGGAACGCAGCTTGGGTCAACGCTTTATCGTGAGCGTGAAGCTGCATACAGACCACGCTAAAGATACGTCCATCAAGCAGTTGGGCGACACGGTGGACTATACCAAAGTCTATGATGACATCCGCGAGATCATGGAGAGTCAGCAGTTTCAGCTTTTGGAGGTGTGTGCGAATACGCTTGCGGATAAGCTGATAACGAGTTATCCTTTACTGACACGGGTGGAAATAAGCATCCAAAAACCGTCTGTTCCCATCGTGGGTATCCTCAGCAGCGTAGAGGTGGAGCTGTGCCGCGACCGTTGAAGACCGCCTGGCTGTGTTTGGGCAGCAATTTGGGCAATCCCGGAGAGCAGCTGAACTCAGCATGCGAAAGGCTGGAAAAGAACGGCGTGGAGATAGCTTTGCGCTCCTCCGTGAAGGATACCAAGCCTTGGGGTAAGACGGATCAGCCGGATTTTGTGAATCAGGTGCTGAAGGTAAAGACCTCAATGGGGCCTTTTGAGCTCCTGAGCCTGATCCATGAGATCGAAAACGAGATGGGAAGAGTGAGGACTGAGCTCTGGGGCCCGCGTGTCATCGATATTGACATCCTCTTCTATGAGGATACCATCATGGATACGCCTCAGCTCACCTTGCCGCATCCCTATCTGCATCTGCGCCGGTTTTGTCTGGAACTGCTCTGTGAAGTGGAGCCGGACTTGGTGCACCCTGTTTTGAAACAAACTATGAAAGAACTAAATGAAGCATTGAAAAAGGAGGAAGGTTTGAAGAACCTCTCTGCCATCATCCTGGCCGCCGGAAAGGGGAGCAGGATGAAATCAAACAAAGCCAAAGTGACCTTTCCTTTGGCGGGAAAGTCCATGGTGCAAAGAGTGGTAGATACCGCTCTGAAGGTGGATTGCAGCAAGATCGCCGTCATCGTGGGCTTTCAGAAGCAAAGCGTGATAGATTGCATCTCACCGGATGAACGCCTGGAATATGTGGAGCAGACAGAGCAATTGGGCACGGGACACGCTGTAATGTGCGCCAAAGATGCCTTTGAGGGCTTGGATACAGACGTGCTGATCCTGTGCGGAGATGTGCCGCTTCTGAGCACCGAGACGCTGAAGCATCTGGTGAAGGTGCATCGGGATAGCGGAGCTTCCTGCACGCTGCTCACCGCCTTTTTGGATGATGCGGGCCGGTATGGACGCATCCTGAGAGACGCAGACGGCCACATATCCGGCATCGTGGAATATAAGGACGCCACTGAAGAACAACGTGCCATCAAAGAATGGAATACCGGCATCTATTGCTTTAACAGCCGGGATATGTTCGACGCCCTGAGCAAGGTCTCAAACACCAACGAGCAAAACGAATACTACCTCACCGATACCTTGGCGCTCTTGCGCGCTGCAGGCAAGAAGGTGAGCTCCATCGTGCTGGAAAACCTCAATGAGGTCACAGGCGTTAATTCGCAGGCGCAACTGGCGCAGCTGGAAGATGACTTCATCGCCCAACTCAGGGAAACTTGGATGCAGGAGGGAGTGTTGATGCACCTTCCGGACACTGTCTACATCGAAGATGAGGTGGTGTTGGAGTCCGACGTGGAGATCGGCCCCGGCTGCGTGATCAAGGGTAAGAGCGTGATCGCTTCCGGAACGAAGATCGGGCCTACCTGTCTGATAGAGAACAGTCGCATCGGAGCCGGTAGTGAGCTCAAAGGCCAGAACATCCTCATCAATGCGAAGCTGGAACCCGGTAGCAGTATAGGCTACGCAAAACGCATCATCAATGACTGAGAAAGAGATGAGTCCTGAGTATCTTTATTCACCGTGGCGCATAGATTACATCTTGGGCGATAAGCCTGAGGATTGCGTGCTCTGTCGGTTTCAGCAGAGTGAGAACGATGCGGAAAACCTGATCATCCACAGGGGTAAAACCGCCTATGTGATGCTGAACCGCTATCCCTACAACAACGGTCACCTGATGATCGTGCCCTACGAGCATAAGAGCAACCTCAACGATCTGAGCGTGGAATGCCTCAGCGAGATGATGCAACTGGCGCAGGTGGGTGAGAGTGTATTCAAGGAAGTTTACCACTGCGAAGGCATCAATCTGGGCATGAACCTGGGTAAAGCAGCGGGTGCGGGGATAGACACACACCTGCATCTGCACATCGTTCCCAGATGGATGGGGGATCACAACTTCATGAGTGTGATCGGAGGTCAGAGGGTGATCCCGGAATCATTTGAGCAGAGCTATGCGCGCTTGAGCCAAGCCTTCAAGGAAAGGATCAAAGCTTGAGAGACATGGAAAAGACAGAAACCAAGACCAAAAGCATCGTCCTCTGGGCGCTCTTTGCCCTGCTGGTGGTCATGGCTGTGCTGGTAACTTTGATCAACAACGGCATCATCAGGCTCAAGGGAGACAGGCAGGATCCGGAAGCATCGCTGCCCGCCATCAAGGTGATCGTCTCCAACGGCTGTGGCTATGAAAACCTGGCCACGGATTACAGCAACTATATCGGCGACCTGAATATCGACGTGGTGCGGCTTACAGACATGCCCAACCCCATCTACGACAAGAGCATCATCGTGATGCAGGTGGAGGATGAGCATGACTTGGCCAGGCTCAAGAAGATGACCGGCATCCAGCTCCACACGGTTGCCCTCAGAGAAGATGCAGACGCCCAATTCATCATCATTTTGGGACGTGATATATCAACCATAGAGAAAGATAAAGGAGGAAGATTTGGCAGATAACGCCAAGCTTACTGCCATCCTGGAATGGCTGAAAGAGAAGAACGCTCTCAACATCAGCACCTATGATGTGAGCAAAACAAGTGGCTATACGGATGTGATCATCGTGTGTGAAGGACAAGCAGACCTGCACAACCAAGCCATTGCAAACCATCTGCTAACCATGGCGAGAAACCACGGCATGAAAGTGATCAGCAAAGAAGGAATCGAGCATGGTCAGTGGATTTTGATAGATGTAGCGGACGTAGTCGTGCACATATTCTTGAATCAGACACGCCGTCACTACGATATTGACGAACTATTTGCCAAAGTGAGAGACCTCGATCCAGAAGGGATATCAAAATGATTAAGACTATTATCAAAGAACAAGTTAGAGAAGCCCTGAAAACCTGTGGCTTTAAGGCCAGCAGAGACTTTGTGGTGGAAGTGCCACCCAACACCGAATTTGGAGATTACAGCACCAACGCAGCCATGGTGCTCTGCAAAGAGAACAAGAAAGCGCCCAAGGATTTGGCTGAAGCCCTGATCAAAGAGCTGAAGAAGAACAAGTATTTCAAGAAGCTGAAGATAGACGGGCCGGGCTTTATCAACATCTTCCTGGCACCTGCGCTTTACCAGAAGGTGCTGTGGGAAATGCATGAAAAGGGCGTGGATTATGCTATGAGCGACTACGGCAAAGGCGAGAAGGTGCTGCTGGAGTTTGTGAGCGCCAACCCCACCGGGCCGCTGAACATCGTGAGTGCGCGTGCTGCCGCATTTGGAGACACGCTCTACCGCGTGATGAAATACGTGGGCTATGCTCCCACACGTGAGTTTTACATCAACGATGCCGGCAACCAGGTGGACATCCTGGCGGAATCCTTGGAGCTGCGCCTGCGCGAGATTCAAGGTGAGCGCATCGGCGAGTTTCCCTTTGAAGCCTATCACGGCGAATATGTGAAGCATCTGGCGCAAAAGCTCAATGCTCAAGAGGGCAACCGCGTCTTTATGATGACGGAAAAAGACCGCATGGATCACCTCAAGGAGTTTGCCCTGGCTGAGATCCTGGATATGCAGCGCAGCAGCTTGGACAAGTTTGATGTGGAGTTTGAAGCCTGGGTCTCCGAAAAGACCTTGCGCTCTGAAGGCGTGGTCGAGGAGGTGCTCAGCTACCTCACAGAAGCGGATTGCACCTACGAAAAGGAAGAAGCCATCTGGTTCAAATCAGAGGAGTATGGCGACGACAAAGACCGCGTCCTGATGAAGAGCGATGGCTCCATCACCTATTTCGTGCCGGACTTGGCTTACCACCTCACCAAGATCCAGAGGGGCTACACCACCCTGATAGACATCTTCGGGCCGGATCACCACGGCTACGTGCCCAGGCTGAGAGCCGCTTTCAGGGCGCTGGGCTATGATGACTCCATGCTGGAAATCATCTACCTGCAACAGGTAAACCTCTTTGAATCCGGCGAAAAGGTGAAGATGAGCAAGCGTGCGGGCAAGATCGTGACGATGGACGACCTGATCGGCGAAGTGGGCAAGGATGCAGCCCGCTACTTCTTTATCGCCCGTAAAGCCAACGCCCACCTGAACTTTGACTTGGAACTGGCAACGCAGAAGAACAACGAAAACCCGGTCTATTACTGCCAATATGCGCATGCCAGGATCAGCAGCATCATCAAGAAAGCACGCAAAGACAAGATGACGCCCAGAAACTACCGCTGGGAACACGCCCAAAGGCTGATAAAGCCGGAAGAACACGCCCTGATCGGCAAACTGGCAGAGCTGCCGGAACTGCTGATCCAAGTGGCGGAATACCGTGAGCCCCACCGCCTAACCGTCTGGGCAGAAGACCTTTGCGCCCTCTTCCATCGCTATTACAGCAAACACCGGGTGGTGGTGGCCAAGAACAAGGAACTCACCCGCGGCCGTCTTTTGCTGATGGAGCGCGTGCGCAGCAGCTTGGCTGTGGTGCTCGATCTCATGGGCATCAGCGCCCCGGACAAGATGTAGCAACCGTATGGTCACCTATCGCAGCCTCCAGAGCACAGACATGGATCGCATCATGGAGATCGAAGCCAGGGCTTTCGTGGATCCATGGAGCCCGCAGGCCTTCCGGCTCACAAGCAGCTATGCAAGTTGGGTTTGCCTGCTGGATGAGCTCCTGATCGGCTATTGCATCTGCCTGATCGTGGAAGACGAAGCCTCCATCGCCAACATCGCCATAGAGCCTGAGCATCAAAATCAGGGCTATGGCACCGGACTGCTGGACTACTCGTTGGTGGAGCTTAAGATGATGGGTGCCCGGAAGATATATCTGGATGTGAGGCGCTCCAATTTAGCTGCCCAGGCGCTCTATGCCAAGTTTGGCTTCAAACCTTTGGGACTGCGGAAAAACTATTATGACTCACCACCTGAGGATGCTCTGGTGATGTATTGGAAAGAAGATGAAACAATATGACTTTTTGGTGCTGGGAAGCGGGATCAGCGGTCTCGTCTTTGCGCTGCAGGCCTCCAAACGTGGCCGTGTGGCCGTGATCACCAAGCAAAGCTTGAATGATTGCAACACAGACTACGCCCAAGGCGGCATTGCGGCTGTCCTCGACATCACTGATTCCTTTGAACAGCATTGTGAGGACACCTATATCGCCGGTGCGGAACTGGGCAAGAAAGAGGTGATCCGCAGGGTGATCACGGAAGGGCCGCGCTTGATCCAGTATCTGATCGACATCGGCACCGACTTTACCAAGCGTAACCCCAATTACGACAACCGCTTGGAAAACCTCTCCCTCACACGCGAGGGCGGCCATTCCCACCGCAGGGTAGCCTACTATGGGGATTCCACCGGCCATCAGATCATGCAGACCTTGATCAGCAACTGCCAAAGCAACCCCAATATAGACATCTATGAAAACCATCTGGCCATTGACTTGATCACCCAACACCATGTGGTGCAAGACCTTGGCTTTGTTCCCGGCATCTCCTGTTGGGGCGCCTATGTGATGGATCAAGCCACGCTCAAGGTGGATATCTTCAAGGCACGCAAGACCATGCTTGCCACCGGTGGTGCGGGTCAGATCTATGCCCACAACACCAATCCCAGCGTGGCTACCGGAGATGGCATGGCGATGGCGCGCTTAGCCGGTGCACGGCTGGCCAACATGGAGTTTGTCCAGTTTCACCCCACCGCCTATTGGCAGCCTGCGGGCAATGGATTCCTGATCAGCGAAGCCCTGAGGGGCGAGGGCGCAATCCTCAAGCTCACCGACGGCAGCACCTTTATGGAAAACTACCATCCTCTGGGCAATCTGGCGCCCAGGGACATCGTTTCCCGCGCTATGGACGTGGAGATGAAGCGCCGCGGCTCAAGGTATTGCCTCCTGGATGCCACGCACATTCCGGCGGACAAGCTCAAGAGCCACTTCCGCTATATCGACTCAAAGCTCCGTAAATGCGGCATAGATTTCACCAAGGATCCCATCCCCGTTGCCCCCGCAGCGCACTATTTCTGCGGTGGCGTGCTTTCCACCGTGGATGGCCTCACGGATATCCGCAACCTCTTTGTCGCCGGCGAGGTGGCCTGTAGTGGCTTGCATGGGGCTAATCGCCTGGCCTCCAATTCCCTGCTTGAGGCTTTAGTCATGGCCTGGTTGGCTGCCAACCACCCCTCCATGGACGAAGATGTGACCTTCCCCTCGATCCCGGAATGGAAGCAGATGGACGACTTTTATGAAAACGAGTGGGTGATCATCTCCCACAACCGCGAGATCATCGGCACCATCATGGACGGTTATGTGGGCATCCGCCGCTCGCGCCGTTTGCTCAAATATGCCCTCTCCAGGCTGGAAAACATCTACAACGAAATCAATAACTTTTACCAGCACAACAGCGTCAGGGCTGAAGTGGTGGAGACGCGCAATATGGCTATCATCGCCATCGCCGTGATCCGCAGTGCGCTCTCCCGGAAAGAGAGTCGTGGAGCGCATTATTTGGTGGAATATCCCGAGCGGGACGACTCCCGTTATCAGACGGATACGATTATCTAAGGAGGAGGAGATGAAAGGCGTATTTATCACATTTGAAGGCGTGGAAGGCAGCGGTAAAAGCTCGCAGATCAAGCTCTTGGAGCAGTATCTGCACGAGCAGGGAATTGACTGCTTTGTCACGCGGGAACCCGGTGGCCCTCCCATCAGCGAAGCCATCCGCAAGCTGCTCTTGGACGTCAACAACGCCGAGATGGTGGCCGAGACGGAACTGCTGCTCTATTTGGCCAGCAGAGCGCAACACACCGCCCAGTGGATCATCCCCGCTTTGGAGCAGGGTAAGATCGTGATCTGCGACCGCTACACGGATTCCAGCCTCGCCTATCAAGGCGGTGGCAGAAAGCTATCTGCCAATGTGATCAATACCTTAACCTCCTTTGCTACGCGCAACCTCAAGCCGGATATCACCTTCCTCTTGGACGTGGACGTGGAGATCGGGCAAAAGCGGATCCGCAACCGCAAACTGGACAGGCTGGAAGAGGAAAGCCTCAACTTCCACAAGCAGGTGCGCCAAGAATATCTCAAACTGGCAAAACGGCATCAAGACCGATATATTATCATCGACGGCAGCCTTGGAATGAAGGAAATCCACGAGCTGATCGTATTACATATGACAAGTTATCTTAGGAGTTTGTAAAGTGACGCCATCTAAACAAAGAACCGCTCTCATTACCATCGCAGGCGTGTGGTTACTCGCCGGGGTCCTGTTGTTCTCGGCAACTGCAGCCTTTGCGCAAAATCAAAGAGGCACGGACATCTATTCGCAGCTCAGCCTCTTCACGGAAGTGCTGCAAAAACTCAAACAATACTATGTGACAGACCTCAACGACGAAGACCTGATCAAAGCAGCCATCATCGGCATGCTCGGCGATACAGACCCGCATACCAGCTACTTTACCGCAGAGGAGTTTAAAGATTTTACCACCTCCACCAAAGGTGCCTTTGGAGGCCTGGGTATACAGATAGATAAAAATGGGGACTACGTGACCGTGGTCTCGCCCATTGAAGGCACGCCCGCCTATCGCATGGGCATCACCGCCGGTGACAGGATCATCAAGGTGGATGGCAAGAATGTGGTGGGTTTCAGCACCGAAGAAGCCATCAAATACATGAGAGGCGACGTCGGCACACAAGTCACCATCACCATTTCGCGCCCTGGCGTCCCGGAACCCATGGATTTTACCATCATCCGCGAGATCATCAAGATCAAGAGCGTTCCCTATTTCTTCAAGCTGGACAACGGCGTGGGCTATATCCGCATCACGCAATTCAACGAAAATACCACCTCCGAGCTGCGGGAGGCACTCACCAACTTGGAAAGGGAGAATATCAGGGGCTTGATCATGGATCTGCGCTCCAATCCCGGTGGACTCTTGGATCAAGCGGTGGACACCGTAAACGAGTTTATCGGCAAGGATAAGCTGGTGGTGGAAACCAAGGGACGCATCCCTTCCTCAAACCGCCAACACTACACCAGATACAGCACCCGGGCGAGAAATTACCCCATCGTGGTGCTGATCAACGAAGCATCCGCCAGCGCCTCGGAAATCTTCGCCGGTTCGCTCCAAGACTGGGATAAGGCCTTGGTGATGGGCAGACCCAGCTTTGGCAAAGGCAGCGTGCAACAGCTCTTCCCGCTGGTAAATGGCAACGGCATCAAGGTAACTACCTCATACTATTACATTAAGAGCGGACGCTGCATCCACAAAATGCTCAACGACAAACTGCTCAAAGGCAAAGAAGTGAGCGAAGAGGAAAAGAAAGAAGACGAGGCCAAGAGCCACGAACACATCTATTACACCGTCAATGGACGCAAGGTGTATGGCGGCGGAGGCATCACACCGGATATAGATATCCAAAGCGACCTGCTCAGCAACTTCGGCATCGAGCTGCGCCGCAAAAACGCCTTCTTCAACTTCACCGTGGACTACATGGTGGAACATCCCAACTACGAGGTTTCCAAGGACTTCCGGGTGGATGATGGCATGCTCTCTTCCTTCCTCACCTTCGTGCAAGGGCAAAATATCAAGTATACAGCGGCAGAGCTGGACAGCACCACCTCCTTCATCCGCAGCACCCTCAAAAGCGAATTTATCCGCAAGAAACATGGCGACAACGAAGCTTACAAAGCCACGATAGACCAAGATAAACAATTGCAGGCAGCGATCGACCTCTTCGATAAATACAGCACCATGGAAGAGATGTTTGCGCATGCCGCAAGATGATAAAGATTGTTTGATGATTGACGTGAAGCCGGGTCCGTTTGATGCGGGCTCGGCTTTTTTTGTGTCCCGCCTTTTTTAGCTCGCTGATTGGTGCTAATTTTATTTGCAACAATAAGGTGTTTGCGAAACATTTGACTTTCGCCGGTGGTTGGCCACCCTCCGAGGGCTGCTTTTTCTCCCGCTTGGCTCTGCCTCCTAACTGCCTGCTTTCTTACTCGTTACTTACTCAAGGAGCAGGAGAGCAGCAGGGGCGGAGTTGGCAAGCCGCATGAAATGGGCATTTGAGAGGGGTCGAAAAGGGCAGTTTTGGGTTATTGTTTTATATATAGGGATCAAATATTGATTTTGAGCCTGCTTTTTCTGCCGTTGGATATCGGCTATAATCTCCTACTATTTTCATGGGAGATAAGCCTCTCTGCGGGGGCGAAAAAGAGCGGGGAGAATATCTGAAGCAGGGTTTGTCTGATGCATTTGTATGAAATATGGTTTAAAACGTGCAAGCCAATTTGAGTAGAAACAGATAGACAGTGAAGCACTGATCATAAAAATGAAAACGACACGGCTCTGGTTGTTCCTTGGGAGCGCCAAGCCGGGATTACCTCAAGGAGGTAGAAGATGAGAAGCAGATTTTTATGGGCTTTGGTAGCCGTGATAGCCTGCATGAGCTTGGCTTATGGGGGCAATATAACCAATTTTGACAAGCCTGCCGGCTTGAGCGAGACCGAGGTCACCATCGGCGAAGGCAACGAACTGGCGCGCAATCCGGTGGATTTCTACTGGCGCACCTCGCTTTTCCAGGTGCTCTATTATGCGCAAGAAATCTCGGAAACACCGATGCAGATCAACAGCATCAAACTCTATAACAACTTCACCAGCAATGAGATAATGGATAAACCCCTGCGCATCTGGATGGGCAATACCCGCGTCTCCAGCCTGGCAGACAACTGGATTTCCACCGTGCATCTGACTCCGGTCTTTGATGGCATGGTGAGCTTCCCCGGCGGACAACACACGATCAGCATCCCTCTGGACAATCCTTTTCAATACAACGCCACCTACAACCTGGTGTTGATGGTGCTAAGACCCATGGACGACGATCATTACAGCATGTCTGACAAGTTTAAAGCCCAGAGCGATACGCGCCTGCGCACCCGCTATTTTACCAGCGATTCGGAAGAGATCAATCCCTCCAATCTGCCTGCAGGGGCATACTATGGCAGCCAATATCCCAAGATCAGCCTGTTGATGGAACTGAGCTATGATTCCATGGTCAGCGGTGTGGTCTATAATGAAGCCGGACAAGGGCTTGAAGGTGCGTTGATCAGCCTCAATAAAGGGGCATTTGAAACCACCAGCAACCAGTATGGCTACTATGAATTTACCGGCATGTGGCCTGGCGAATATCAAGTATTGGTGCGGCTGGAAGGCTATCATGACATCACGGACACCATCACTTTGGATGGCGTCAACGATCTGGTGCTGGATTTTACCATGCAGGCAAATCCGGGTTCTGCGGATGATCAGGTGCAGCCGGCGCCGGTCCCGCTCCTGAGCGTGGCGCCCAACCCCTTCAAACAGGCTTGCTCGCTAAGTTATGAGGTGCCCAAAGCCGCCCGGGTAAAGATAGCGGTCTACAATCTCAGGGGGCAGCTGATCCGGCAATTGAAGGATGAAGCCCAGAGCTCCGGAAGCTACAACATCAGCTTTGATGGGCGTGATCTGCCTGCCGGCGTCTACCTGGTGCGGGCGCAGGTGGGAGAACGATGTTTCACCACAAGGATGCTAAGACTGTAGATAAATAACAAGATAGATAACTCCTAACTGTTGCAGAGGTAAATATTTAACAAAATAGTTCTTGACTTGAGGTTAAAGATATAAAATATTGGGATCGGTCGTGTTGCGTTGACCATGGAGTTTAGTGACGGGGACGACATAAAAGTCCTCTAACTATACGGAGATTCAATTGGTTGGCGCAGCAGTATTTGGACTCAACTTTATTTGAGTAAACCCCGGCTTTGCCGCGAGATTATAGATCGGATGCGGAGCCTTAACCGGCTTTGCACCGGAAAGTAAATATAGCAAACAAATAAAGGAGAGAATCATGAAGCGATTGACGTCCTTGTTCGTAGTGATTGCGCTGGGGCTACTTGTTGGCCTCAATGCACTTACGATCACCGTAGGAGGGAGTGGGGAAACAGTCAATTATTTCCCGATTTACACTTGGTACGGTTACAACTACACCCAGCAGATCTACACACAGGCTCAGATCAATTACCAGGGGCCGATCTCGAAGATCAGGTTTTATCGTGCTTCGGGAGGTGCTTTTGACAACTGCCATGATTGGGTGATTTACATGGGTAATACCACCCGGACTTCATTTTCATCTACATCAGATTGGGAGCCTGTTGCCAACCTCACGCAAGTATTCTCCGGCAGCGTTCTCGACAATTTTCCGGGACCCGGACAGTGGATGGAGATTACTTTAGACACGCCCTTCACCTACAACAACACCAGCAACTTACTCGTTGCCATCCATGAAAATACGCCCGGTTACAGCAGCTCTGTCCGATGGGGCGGCTTTACCAGCGATAGCAGCGTGGGCATGTATTATTACAACGACCAAAATGATGCTGACGTCAACAACCCACCGAATGCCAATTCCGTGGTCAACCGCATCGCCTCTATCCAATTGGTGTTTCCGGATACCGCCGCCCCGATGGCGCCTGAGCTGGTTTTCCCTGAAAACGGTGCCTCCATCATGAATGGACAGACTCTGCGCTGGACTTTGCCGCATGGAAGCTCGGATGCCAGCGGTTATGATGTGTATATCGATGGCACCATGGTGAGCGAAAACCAGAATTCAACTCAGTATACTATCACCGGTTTGGCTAACGGAGCTCATACTTGGTATGTGGTGGCGCGAAACAACATCGGCACTTCGCCTCCTTCTGCAACCGGAAACTTCAACATCACTTCAGGTGTCATAATCGGCAATGGCACAGATAATAACAGGCTGCCCGTCAATCCTTTTTACGGTTACAACTATACGCAGAGCATCTTCCTGCAATCTGAGATCAATCTCAGCAACCAGCGCATTGAACGCATCTCCTACTACTGGAATGGTGCGGGCGTGGGAACCAATACCAGCGATTGGGTGGTCTATATGGGTCACGTGCAGAGAAGCGAGTTTACGGAAAGCACGGATTGGGTTCCCGTGGGTGACTTGGTGCAAGTCTTTAACGGACATCTGAATATCCCCGCTGAAGCCGGCTGGATAGAGATTGAGCTGGATCTGCCATTTACCTACAACAACACGGATAACCTGTTGATTGCCGTGGATGAAAACACGCCCAACTATGACGGCAGCGGTCAATACTTCCACTCCACTTCCACAGGGGGAGTAAATCGCAGTATCCGCTATTATAGCGATGGCAACAACCCAGACCCCAACTCGCCCCCCAGTGGAA
This sequence comes from Candidatus Cloacimonadota bacterium, assembly GCA_029781115.1. Lineage (GTDB taxonomy): Bacteria > Cloacimonadota > Cloacimonadia > Cloacimonadales > Cloacimonadaceae > UBA3900. The sequence continues at coordinate 93,958 of JAKOXG010000011.1, read as the reverse complement.
CTTTGGTGGCTGCATATCCCAATATCATGATGCAGTTTGGAGAGCTGCCGACTACTCCCGTATTGAGGCTTTCACCTCCGGCTCTAAACTTTGGTGAGGTGATGTATGATGCCTCCTCCAGCCCACTTACCGTGACGGCTTCCAACATAGGCAGCGGGACTTTGAACCTGAGCGCAAACGATTTCAGCATCGTGGGTGACGATGCGGATCAGTTTTCCCTGGATCTCGTAAACCTGCCCGTTGCCCTGCAACCCGGGCAGAACGTGCAGATATCGGTGACGGTGAGAGGGACTACCGAAGGTCAGATTACCGCCACCCTGCGTGCGGTTCACAATGGAGAAAACCATGATGTGGCTCTGACTGCCAACGTGTTAGCCCCCGGCGTTGTCCTGATAGGAAACGGCACAGCGCATAACATGCTGCCCGTCAACGCCTTTTATGGCTACAGCTACACGCAGAGCATCTTCCTGCAATCTGAAATCAACCTCAGCAACCAGCGCATTGAACGCATCTCCTACTACTGGAATGGTGCGGGCGTGGGAACCAATACCAGCGATTGGGTGATCTATATGGGTCATGTGCAGAGGAATGAGTTTGGCAATAATACGGATTGGGTTCCCGTGGGTGAATTGATACAGGTCTTTGAGGGGCATCTGAATATCCCTGCTGAGGCTGGCTGGATAGAGATCGAATTGGATATGCCATTTACCTACAACAACACGGATAACCTGTTGATTGCCGTGGATGAAAACACGCCTTCCTACGATGGCAGTGGTCGATTCTTCTATACCACGCCCACCCCGGATGTCAATCGCAGTATTCGCTACTATAGCGATGGCACCAATCCAGACCCCATCGAACCTCCCACCGGAACTTTGGTGGCTGCATATCCCAATATCCTGATCCAGTTTGGAGATTTGCCCACCACTCCTGTATTGAGGCTTTCACCCGCAGCTCTAAACTTTGGCTTGGTGATGTATGGAGAGCCCGCCAGCCCGCTTACCGTGATGGCTACCAATACGGGTAGCGGAACGCTGAACCTGGGCGCCGGCGATTTCAGCTTCATCGGCACCCATGCGGATCAGTTCTCACTGGATGATACAAACCTGCCCGCGGCTTTGACTCCCGGACAATATGTGTATATCCCGGTAACGGTGACAGGAACTACCGCAGGTGAAATTACCGCCACACTGCGCGTGGTTTATGACGGGCAAAACCATGATGTGGCCTTGACTGCCGACGTCTTACCCGCCGGCACTGTCATCATAGGAGATGGCATCCAAACACAAAGACAGCCTTTCGGCACCACCTGGGGTTATGAGCGTTCCGCCGCTCTCTACACAGTGGATCAGATCGGCTTGGTGGGTGCTATCACCATGGTGGGCTGGGATTGTGCCAACACCACCAACACCCCCCATTCCTTACAAGATTTGGGCCAAGAATACCAATGAAACTACCTTGACCGCTCAAACCTGGCAGGATTTCACCAATGGTGCGACCATGCTCAAAGAAGGCACCTTCACACCTAACACCTTGGGCTGGAATATATTCCAATTTGATACACCCTTTGCCTACAACGGTGCAGGCTTGATCATTGCCGTGGAAAGCAACTACGGTGGCGGCGGTGGAGGTAGCGGTCACACCTTCAAATACACAAGCGCTCTCGGTCAAATGCATCAGTTTTGGTATCAGGATAGCAGTGAACCTACAGAAAGCGGGAGCACAAACGCCAATCTGCCCAATATCATGATGCACATCTCTTCGGATATTGAAGACGACATCGGAGCCCTGAGCCTTACAGGCAACCTCACGCCCACGGTTGGGATTGAGACGAGCTACACCGTTCGCTTGCGCAACAACGGCAGCAACGCTCAGGACACCTATCAGGTAAAGCTGATGGGAGCCAATGATACTGAGCTTGCCGTGGTAAATGGCCCACCCATAAACAGCGGTATGACTGCCGAGGTTGAGATCTCGTGGACTCCCACCGTGGCAGGCCCTGCCGCCATCTATGGCAAAGTGGAAATGGTTGGGGACGAATTGGCACAAAACAACCAGACCAACGTCTTGGATTTGAACATCCAACCCGAAGGTGTGCAAGCTGTTACAATCGGTGCAGGAAATGAGATTGCGCGCATTCCCATGGACTTCTGGATGCGCAATTCGCTCTATCAGACGCTGTATATGTCTGATGAAATAGGCTTTACGCAGGGAACCATCACTTCTCTGGCTCTTTACAACCAGTTTGCCGTCGCTCCGGGCAATGGAGCTACGCAGATTTACTTGGGCAGCACAAACCGGACAGACCTCACCGAAGGGTATATCTCTGCGAATGATCTGACTCTGGTTTACGATGGAAACGTGGACTATCCGGCCGGAAATAACACCATCCTCATCAACCTGCAAACACCCTATATGCACCTGGGCGGAAACTTGGTGATGATGTTTTACCGCGTGGATGGAGCTTACTATTCTCCTTCCAACTACTTCAAGTGTCAGACGGTGGGAAACAACAGGGCTCGGAATGCCATTTCCGATGGTGCTCCCTACGATCCTCAAAACCCACCGGCCGGGACGCTTACGGGTCAATTCCCGCAGGTTACCTTCTTCTATACCGGGGATATGATCGAAAATGACCTGGCTGCCTTGAGCATCATCGGCAACTCCTCACCCACTGTGGGCGTCAGCAGCACTTACACCGTCCGTGTCAAAAACACCGGTACAGAGAGTCAGGATACCTACACCGTGAAGCTGATGGGGGCGGATAACGTGGAGCTTGCCAGCGTGGCAGGACCGGCCATCAACAGCCAGCAGATTTTGGAAGTGGAAGTTCCCTGGGCACCCACCATCCAGGGCAGTATGTCTATCTATGGAAAGGTGGAAATGACCGGCGACCAAATCCCCACCAACAACACCACCCGACCCTTCAACCTCATGGTCAATCCTGCGGGAGTTTTTGCAGTTACGGTGGGTGAGGGAACCGAAAACGCACGCATACCCGTGGATATGTGGTGGAAAAACTCACTCTTCCAAACCCTATACTTTCCGGATGAGCTGGGCGGATTTATCGGGCAAATCACCGGCCTGAAGTTCTATAACAATTTCAACAGCAACCTGGTGGGCTTGCCCATCTCCATCTGGTTGGGCACCACCACACAAGCCAACCTGGCTGATGGCTATATCCCCTCCACACAGCTCACCCTGGTCCACGAAGGCCCGGTGGACTTCCCCAGTGGAGAAAATACCATCAGCATTGTGTTCAATGAGCCCTATATGTATTTGGATGGCGGCAACTTAGTGCTGATGGTTCACAGGACAGATACGAGTTATTATTCCTCCAGCGACTACTTCAAGGCGCAAACCGTGGGAAGTGACCGCAGCAGAAACGTCTTTGCAGACTCTGAAACCTACGACCCCGCCAATCCTCCTGCCGGAACCCTCTCAGGTCAATTTCCCATGACTACCTTCATGGTGATTCCAGGCGGAGTGGGTCACATCTCCGGAACTGTGACGGGTGCAAATAACCAACCCCTCAGCGGCGTGTCTGTCACCCTCAACCAAAACGTATACAGCACCACCACCAACGCAGCTGGACAATACCAGCTGATCAACGTCCTGCCGGAGACCTACACCCTCGCCTTCAATGCGCATGGCTACTATGAACACACGCAGACCGTCGTGCTGGAAGAAGACGATGAGCTCACCATCGACGTGACCCTGCAACTCCTGCCGCAAGTGAACGTGACGGGAACCATCTTAGCCAGCGATACGGGCGCCGGAATCTCCGGAGCTCTGATCCAGCTTGCGGGTTATGAGCCCTACAGCACAAATACAAACGCTGCGGGCGCCTTCATCATCCCCAACGTCTTTGCCGATCATACCTACGATTACAATATCAGTGCAGCCGGCTATTCTTCGCTGAATGGTCAGGTGATCGTGGGCACCACAAACTACGACATGGGCGAGATCACTCTCAGCGAAGTGGCTTACGCTCCCGTGAGTGTGACTGCTGAAGTAAACACCATCGGCGACATTGTGAACGTCACTTGGCTGGCTCCGGATCCCAACGCTCTGGAAATCGTCGAGAGCTTTGAAAGTGCCGAATTTCCGCCTGATGGCTGGACTCAAACCATTACCAACAATGGCCCACCCAATGCCCTGGGTCTCTATCCCACCTGGTGCAGGGTAGGTGCGCTCACCGTGCAGGGTGACAATATCACGCCCACCGAGGGTGAATACCAAGCGGGCTTTTACTGGGATTACAACCACCAGGACGAGTGGCTGATCACACCTCCCTTCAACTGCCCGCCCAATGCCTATCTCAGCTTTGACAGCTACGTCTTCCTCGGATCCGATGCCGGTGATCACTATTACGTGAAGGTGTCCACAGACAATGGCAGCAGCTGGACAGTCCTCTGGGATGCTTCCGCACAAACCGGCGGCTGGAACGAATATTCCTCGCCCATCACCGTAGACCTCGGCGCCTATACCGGCAACCAGATCAAGATTGCCTTCCACGCCATAGATGGACCTGAATACTCAGGCCTCTATTACTTCTGGTTCATAGATAACGTCTACATCGGCAACAGCACTGCCAAAGTGCATTTTGACCTGGATGAGATGAGCGTCGTATCCGCAAGCAGGCCTGAGCTTCAGCGCCAGGCTTTCGGCACCGCACCCATCAGAGCCAGATCACGCCTGGTGGAGGAAGGTGCTGCCAGCCGCGTCGAGCCCAGATTGCCGCGTCCCAACGAGGTCGGCTACACGCGCCATAATCCCAGGGTGCTCACCGGTTACACGGTCTACAGGTTGGAGGTGGGACAGGAGCAAAATGAAGCTTCATGGGTCCTTCTGACCGATGAAGCCATCAGTGACCTCAGCTTTGCTGATACCGGTTGGGATCCGCTTCCCAATGGAGACTACCGCTGGGCTGTCAAAGCCATCTACACCAACGGTGTCACCTCCGTTGCCAGCTTCTCCAACATCCTCAACAAGGACATAGCCATGGGCATGATAGTGGGAACCGTGAGACGTCAAAACAACACCGGTATCATCGGCGCTACCGTGACCAACGGAACCGTGTCTACCACCACAAACACTATCGGAGCATACACCCTCTTAGTCCGTGTTGGGTATCACAATGTGACCGCCATCGCCGCGGGCTTTGACACACTGACTGTGGAGAATGTGCTGGTCAGCCAGGGCGAAAACACCACCGTGAACTTTGTGATGACGCAAACGGATAGCGATGATCCCGTGATTCCTGTGCTGGCTACCACCCTCAACGGCAACTTCCCCAACCCCTTCAACCCTGAAACAACCGTCAGTTACAGCATCAAGGAACCCGGCAGGGTGAAGCTGGAAGTCTATAACATCAAAGGCCAATTGGTGAGAACCTTGGTGGATGAAGAACAGATTACCGGCCATTATAAGATGATCTTCGATGCGAAAGATGACCGTGGGCGCAGCATCTCCAGTGGTGTCTATCTGCTGAAGATGGTCGCACCCGGATACCGCAAGACCTCCAAGATGATTCTGATGCAATAGCCAATCTACAGATAAAGCGACGAAGCCGGCTCACCATGGGCCGGCTTTTTGCATCATGTTCAATTTCAGTGGGAGGAAGCTCATCACCTACTTGTCCCTTACTGACCCGCCCGGAGATGCCGTGGAGATGCTCGGGTTTTTCCCGGGAGGCTCCGGGTAATCACCGGGAGGCTCAGTAAGGAAGAGGCAGGTGAGGGACGCTGCATTATCTGCTTTGGTAATACCGGCAGGTGGGAATCTTTTGACCCGCCATCGGTGAACATTGGACTTTTGGATGGTGTGGGTTGGGGATTATTTGGGCTTGCCGGTGATAAACTTGATCATCCTGTCCGGCATATAGCTGGTTTTGGCCTGCCTCAAGCCAGGCAATCCTATGTCTTGTTCACGGTTTAGCCACTTGTATTCGTGGTGCAGATAGCGGGCGGTTTCCCAGTTGATTATCTGACCGCTGCCTTTCTTGGTGGGGTCATACTTCTCAAAGTGTATCGTGGCCATGCACTTGGTCTGGGGGCTGAAGATGGAGTAAGCCACCATTTGCCCCTCCAGGCAGATGATGATGCCGTCCACGGGGAGGCTGTCCCACATGTCCAGGGTGTTGCGGATGGCTTGATATTCGGTCTTGAGATACTCGCCGCCGACCTCACGCTCAAATCGCCACCTCTCGGTGAAGCGATACAGGTTGTCACGATAGTAGGGCGTGATCTGCAGCACCTTGTAGTTTGGGTAAAGCCGTCTGAATTGGCTGATCAGGTTCTTCTTTTTGGCCAGTTTCTTGCCTCTGAGCTCCACCATCTTCTCGCAACTGTACACATAGTCGTCCCAGTCCCTGTTTTCGCTGAGCTCAAAATGATCGTGGATCAGGGGTGTAGCCTCGACATACTCCTGTGGGATCTGGATCAGGGTGGCTTTGGGGTCTATCTCGCGGAAAGCCCGCATCAGCTGCGCCAATTCATCTGCCGGCATATACTCGCCGATGGGGAAAAACACATAGGAATACTTGGTGTTGTAGATCACCAAGCGGCCCTTGTAATGGCAAAACTGGTTGTTGTAGATCTTGCCCCAGGTGAGGAGGTTGCAGACCGAATAGTCGCAGGATTCACGCGGGTAGTCCTTGAGGTAGCTGATGAGCATGGGGACGTGGTCTGTGGTGAGAGGGATGAGGTATTTGATCAAGAGTTCTCTCGCTTCAAAAGAAATGGAGTGTAGTTTTGCATCACGCCAAAGCCAAGGCCTTGATAAAAGCCTTCGTAGCCGGGTTCGGAGATGAGGCCGATCCAGCCCACGCCGTCCTGCTTGAGACGCTCTACCAGAGTGCGGATGATGGCTTTGCCGAGGCCTTTGCCGCGCCACTGGGGATGAACCGTGACGTCCTGAATGTAGGCGTCGCTGACTCCATCGCTGATGGCTCGTCCCATGCCGATGATCTTGTCACCGCTTTTCACGATCACAAAGCGCCAGGTGTTGGCGATAATTGCGGCGACTTTCTGCTCGTGTTTGGGGTCGTCATCCATTTCCCACCAACCGGCAAGACGATAAAGCTCCAAGACTTGCGCTGCATCAGCTTCTTTTACTGTTTCTATGTGGATGTTGTCCATAATGTAGATATTGTCCTTGTTTGTAGATAAATTCAGGTGCATAGACAGCACGTATCAGATAAGGTAATGGATTTGTATATTTATGCAAGGCTTTATCTCGCTATTGGCTCAAATCTTGCTTGCTAAAGAAAGCATCTGAACTATATTAACTGCAAGAGATTCAAGGTGTTTTTAGGAAAGTCAAAATAAATCGATAAAGAGGTAATTTAGACATGAACCCGGAAACAGTAACCAAAGTCGGGAGTTGGGAAAGATTACTTGATCAAATCCCTCACTTTTTGGCCACTAACGGCCTGAAACTCGTTGCTGCCATCCTGATCTATGTGATCGGAAAATGGGTGGCGAAGCTGGTAGCCGGCCTGCTGCGCAAGCTTCTCAACAAGAGCAAGCTGGATGCCACCTTGGTCACTTTTGTCAGCAATATCGTCTATGCCTTGATCCTGACCTTTGTGATCATCGCCGCAATCGGTAAACTGGGTGTGCAGACCACCTCCCTGGTGGCTATAGTCGGTGCCGCCGGCCTGGCGGTGGGTATGGCGTTGCAGGGCTCGCTTTCAAACTTTGCCAGCGGCGTGATGCTCATCCTCTTCAAACCCTTCAAGGTGGGCGACAAGATTACCGCCGCCGGAACCACAGGAATAGTGCAGGAGATCGGAATCTTCCATACCACCATCATCACCTCAGACAACACCAAGATCATCGTGCCAAACTCGCCTATCGCCGGGGGAGCGATCACCAACTTTTCTGCCATGCCCACACGCAGGATAGAGCTCAGCGTGAGCGTTCCGGGCGCATCAGATATGGCCAAGGTGAGCGGCATCCTGCAAAGCATCCTCGAAGCCGATGAGCGCATCCTCAAAGACCCTGCTCCAGCGATAGTCATCTCTTCCGCCACACCCGGTGAGATCGTCTTTGGAGTGTATCCGCATGTCAATAACGAAGAAATGGCGGCAGTGCAGGCTTCTCTGAATGAACAGATCAAACTGAGACTGACCGCGGAAGGTATCTGGACTTAACGACTTAACTTAAAAGGAGAGAGACATGAAAAGATTATGCCTTATCTTGGTCATCCTGGCCGGCTTGGCTTTGAGCTACGGCACGGGATGGGATTATGACGTAGACCTCGGCCTGTATTTCTCGCAAGGCGTCTACGGTAAAAGCAGGCCGGGCAATGAAGTTGGCCGTATCGGCTGGAGCTGCAAATTCTATGGCAGTGCCGAAAAGCAAATGCCCTCATGGTTGACCGCTAAGGGTACTGTGGATTGTGCGTTTGGTGGCGCTTACAGGCAATATCGTGATGAAACAGGCCGGCTCAGTTGGGCACGTCCGGATAAGATTAACGACAGGATGGACGTGGAGAGCATGCTGAAACTTAGCCTCGTTCCCAAGGTGGCTGAACCCTTATTGCTGTTCAGAGCGGAAAGCAGGTATCTGCCCAAGCAGGACAATGAAGCGAAATTGGACAATAATACCCGGTGGTTGTTTGCTTACGGCATTTCAAGAAAGATGCTTGATACACCGGATAAGAAGCTCAATCTGCGTCTGGCGCGCACAATTCGCTTCCATGATGAAAAGGTTGAATGTGTGGAAACTGTAATCGCGTGGGGAACGCCGTTTCCTGTCGTTAGTTACAAGAATAAAAAGGATACCGGCGTGGAACTTGCCGCCGAGTACAAGCAGGCTTTTGCTAAAATCAATGGCAAGCTGCGCTCACAATTGAGGCTGTATCAGGCTATAGAAAAGACGGCTTGGGAGGCTTGGGCTATCCAGGAAAAGAGCGGGCAACCTCTGGAAGTAAATTGGGAGACCGATTTCACCTTCAACGTGTGGAAAAGCCTGGTTACCAATCTCAGATTTGCTCTGAGATATGATCTGGAAGATGTGGATGCCTGGCAGTGGAAGCCGATGATGGGCATTGGGATAGGTTATATCATGCCCTGAGTGTCTTGCCTGTTCATATCCAAGCCTTTCTCTGGCAGATGCTTGCGTTCAAGATGCAAAATAGCTCTTGACAAAGCATCCCTCTGCCTCCGTGATGCTTACAAATGCCAAAAAGAACTTTAAGGAGTGTTAATATGGCTGCCTTTTCAGTGAATGAAATAGTGGAGTTGGCCGTTCAGATCGAGCGGAACGGCTATGCCTACTATGATGAAGCCACCAAACGTAAAGACTTGGATTCCAAGAGCCTGGAACTGCTCACCTTCCTGCGTGATGCAGAGCTGGATCATGAAAAGACCTTCCTGGGGCTGCGTGAAGAGCTTGACCTCGATGAGCTCGAGCTTGCCGGCGATTGGGAGATGGTCTCCAGCTACCTGAATGCCATCGTGGCGGGACGCATCTTCAACGACCCCAATTCCGCCATCAAAAGAGCTACCGAAGCCAAAGACGTGATGGAAGTGATCAAAAATGCCATCACCTTCGAGAAAGACACCCTGCTCTACTTCCATGCCATCAACGACGCCATCAAAGATGACCGCGCCAGGAATGTCCTGCGGCGGGTTATCCAGGAAGAAGTCTCGCACGTTTTATTGCTCAACGATATCATGAAAACGTTATAAAGGGGTGCTGAGGGAGCTCCTAATCTCTGTCAAATGGCCAAAAAGAGACGCAAGAAGCAGCAGCAGAGCATGAGCTGGTGGATCAAGCTGACCTTTGGCATCTTGATCCTGATAGCCTTGGTTTACAATCCCATCTCGGTGAGGATGATGAGCTTTGGCGTGGCTGTAATCCATCGGATTGACCCCATGCTCTTTTATAAGTTGATCCGCACGGAGAGCTCGTTCCGCAGCTTTGCCGTCTCGCCCAAGAATGCTATCGGCTTAGGCCAGATCAAGGAATCCACCGCCTTCTACATCCATGAAAAGCACAGGCGGGGACTGCTCTTTGTCCCTTTTTACAACCTCAACCTCTCGGCCAAGTATGTCAAGTATCTGCTGCAACGCTTCGATGGCAATTGGAGCTTGGCTCTGGCTGCCTACAATTGGGGCGAGACCAACGTTTCAAGGCGGGTGTCATCCATCACTATAGAGCCATCAAAGGATTACAGAATGATGTTTTCAGACATCCCGGAGACCCACAATTACATCACCAAAATCATGGGACCGATAAAAAAGACTTGACGGGATATGCCTGTCAGGAAAAAGGTTTATGAATAATATGAAATCAGGAGTGACTCATGTTGCTTAACCAAAAAGGAATATCAGTATATTGGATACTGAGTGCCATACTCTTTGTAGGCCTGATCTTTATCTTGGCCTTACCACACTTTTTCAATCTCGATACCGAAAAGAATATCGATGACTGCACCAACAATATGAAAGTCATCTGGGTGGCCACTTCGGACTATGTAGCCGATTTCCAGACAGACTTTGGTGGCGATCTGAACCTTTTAACCAGCACCAGGAAGAAACAAGACCCCAAAAACGTCTATCTCCCCGAAAAGCTGTTCTGCCCCGAACAAGAGAGAGATAAAAAGGACTACATAGTCTATGGCAAGTATGTTGAAGACTTCCTGGAGACTGGAGAATCCAGATTCCACACCGGTGTGATCGTGATCTGCCCCGAGCTGGTCAGACACAGCAAACACTTCCTTGATAAAGCCTTCTATGAAAACATGAGCCCCTCGCTCTTGCAGAACCAAATGGTGGATGACCTGGATTATATCGACCAGCAGACAAAGTCTGACGGTGAACGCAAATTCCAGCTCGTGATGGAATACATCAACCTCTGGAAGAGCGACAAAGACGCTTTCGCAAAGCGTAAAGCAGATTCAAACCACTTCAAACGCCAGCTCTTCCCTGATAGCTTCCCAGACGACAACTTCGGCTTTTAGAGTAAACCTCGCTCTGCAACAGCAAAACCATTAAACGGCACTCAGGAGCCTTGATGGACTATCGTGAGTTTTTAGACCTCATCTACCGGAGGTATTCTGCCAATATTAAGCTGAATTTGGATCGGATTATCAAGCTGGTGACCGATCTGGGCTCGCCACAGGACAAACTCTCCGGCTTTCACGTGGGCGGAACCAACGGCAAAGGCAGCGTCTGCGCCACCCTGGAAGCTCTCAGCCTGGCACATGGCTTTTCCACCGGGTTAAACACCTCGCCACACCTGATCAACTACAAAGAGCGCTTCCGCATCGATGGCCAAGAGCCTGAGATCCAGACTCTGCTCGACCTCTTCCTGGAGTATCAGCCCCTCTTTGACAAATACGAAGCTTCATTCTTCGAGATCAGCACCGCTTTGGCCTTTATCCAGTTTTCGCAGAAGCCCGTGGACGTGAGCATCTTTGAAGTGGGACTGGGCGGCAGATTGGATGCCACAAACGTCTTCACTCCTGACGTGGCAGCTATCACCACCATTGGGCTGGATCATGTCAAAACCCTGGGCAACAGCGTGGAGCTCATCGCAGCCGAAAAGGCCGGCATCATCAAAAGCGGAATAGAGCTGGTTCTGGGAAACATCAGCCCGCCGGCTCTGGATGTGATCACGCAGGTAGCGGAGCAGAAGAAGGTGCCCGTCTATCGGTATGGCGTGGATATAGTCAGCAAATCGCAAGCCAGCAGCATGTCCGGTATCACCTTCGACTTTGCCTTCCAGGACTATCAGTTCAAGGGCTTGCACGCCAATCTCTTGGGCGACCACCAAGTCACCAATATCTCCACCGCTCTCGCCTGCTTCATCCTCTACAGCAAGATTAAGGGCTTTGAGGTAAAAGAAGCAGCGGTGCGTCAGGCTATCTCGCAGATCAATTGGCGCGGCAGGATGCAGGTGCTCAGCATTGATCCTCCCATCATTTTGGATGGAGCGCACAACATGGAAGGCGTGAAGGCTTTGGTGGATACCTTGGATAGAATCTTTCCACAGGTGAAGCCCCGCTTTATGCTCTCCATCCTGGCAGATAAAGATTTCAGCCACATGATAGAGCTGATCTGCTCCCGCGCTTCCCACGTCTACGTGGCTCAAAACCAGTCTGATAGAGCGGCCACGGTCGAAGAGCTGGTCTCTGAGATAAGCAAGTATCCCGTGAAAGTCAGCAGCGCAGCTTCCGTGGCAGAAGCATATGATATGGCGGTTGGCGACATGCAAGCCGGCGACGTTCTGGTCTGCGGCGGCTCGCTCTTTACCGTGGGCGAAGTCCTGAACCATCTGGCCGGGGAATAACAGCAAAGATTCACACTTTATCGCTTGCCTCGCTTCGGTTTCCGCAGATATTATCTATAAGAACCAAATCAGGAGGTTAAAAAATGAAACAACGTCCCATATACGACTATCCCATAGATGAGATAATCCAAAAGAGATGGAGCCCGCGTGCTTATGCACCCACGCCTCTTTCGGACGAGCAGGTGCTTACGCTGCTGGAAGCCGCTCGCTGGGCTGCTTCTTGCATGAATACACAACCCTGGCGCTTTATCTGGGCTCACAACGACGGCTCGGAAAAGTATCAGAAACTCCTTTCCTGCCTGGTGGAAGGCAATCAAGCATGGGCAAAACAAGCTCCCGTGCTGATTATGGCTCTTGCCAACCTGCCGAAAGGCGGTGGATTTTGCAATCAGTGGGCTGCCTATGACCTCGGCTTGGCCATCGGCAACCTCACCACTCAGGCTTCTTTGATGGACCTCTACGTGCACAACATGGCAGGCTTTTCCGAGGAGAAGGTGAGGGAGCTATTCGAGATCGATGCCCAGCTGAAACCCGTGATCATGCTGACGGTTGGCCATCCGGGAGACGCATCCCTTCTCTCCGACTTTAATCAGCAGCGCGAGCTCAAAGTTCAAGAGCGGAAGCCATTGGAGGAGCTAATTCTTTTTTAGCAGCGGAGCTCTACTTTTGTAAAAATATATATTGCACTTGACAAAAAACGGCTTATATTAGATTTAGCACTCATAAGCAATGACTGCTAAGTCAACCTAAGATTATTATATGACAATGGAGGTATAAACCATGGCAAAACAAATGCTATACTCGCACGATGCGCGCACTTCCCTCAAGAAAGGCGTGGATCAGTTAGCTAATGCCGTAAAAGTAACCCTAGGACCGAGGGGCAGAAATGTAGTGTTGGACAAGAAATTTGGCTCGCCCACCATCACCAATGACGGTGTGACCATCGCCAAAGAGATTGAGCTGGAAGATCCATATGAGAATATGGGCGCTCAACTCTGTAAAGAAGTGGCTGAGAAGACTCATGACGTAGCCGGAGACGGCACCACCACAGCCACCATCCTCGCTCAAGCCATCATCGAAGAAGGGCTTAAGCACGTGACCGCCGGCGTGAACCCAATGTATCTCAAACGCGGTCTGGACAAAGCTACCAAGGTCATCGTGGACAAGATCCATGAGTATTCCAAAGAAATCAAGAGCAACGAAGAGATCGCTCAGATCGCATCCATCAGCGCCAATAACGACCCTGAAATCGGCCGTCTCATCGCCGAAGCAATGGCCGCCGTTGGCAAAGAGGGCATCATCAACATCGAGGAAGCCAAGAGCATCGATACCGGCCTCGAGAAAGTGGAAGGTATGCAGTTTGATCGCGGCTATCTCTCACCTTACTTTGTGACCAACGCCGAAAAGATGATCGCTGAATTGGACGATCCTTACATCTTGGTTTACGATAAAAAGATCAGTGTGATGAAAGACCTGCTCACCATTTTGCAGGAAACTGCCCAAGCCGGCAGACCTCTCCTCATCATCTCTGAAGATATAGAAGGCGAAGCTTTGGCCACCCTCGTGGTCAACAAGCTGCGTGGCGTGCTCAACGTCGTAGCCGTGAAGGCGCCCGGCTTTGGTGATCGTCGCAAAGCCATGTTGGAAGACATCGCTATTCTCACCGGTGCCACCCTGATCTCAGAAGAGATGGGTCGCAAGCTGGATAGCTGCACCATCGCCGACCTCGGCACCGCCAAAAAGGTGATCGTGGACAAGGAAAACACCGTGATCCGTGAAGGTGCAGGCTCTGCAGAAGCTGTGGAAGGCCGCACCAAACAGATCAAGGCTCAGATCGACGAGACCAAATCGGACTATGACAGAGAAAAGCTGCAAGAGCGCTTAGCCAAGCTGAGCAGCGGTGTCGCAGTATTGCGCATCGGTGCCGCTACCGAGACTGAAATGAAAGAAAAGAAAGCCCGCGTGGACGACGCTCTGCAAGCCACCCGCGCCGCAGTGGAAGAAGGAATCGTTCCCGGTGGTGGAGTGACCCTCATCCAAGCCGCCAAATCCCTCAAGCACCTCAAAGGCCTCGATCCCGAGGAGCAGATGGCCGTGGATATCCTGGTCAGAGCTCTGGCCAAACCCGCATACCAGATCGCAGCCAACGCCGGTGAAGAAGGAGCCGTGGTGGTGGAAAAACTGCGTGCCTACAGAGACGTTAATATGGGATTCAACGCCGCAACCGGTAAGTTTGAAGACCTCAACGCCGCAGGCATTATCGACCCCGCCAAGGTGGTTCGCAGCGCAGTGCAAAACGCATCCTCGATCGCAGCTCTGTTGCTCACCACCGAGTGCGTGATCACAGACATCCCGGAGCCTGAAGCTCCAGCACCCGCAATGCCAAATCCTGGCATGGGCGGGATGTACTAAACCTACCAACTCTCTCTCTCAACATAAACAGCAAGAGCCTCTCGCCCTGGGAGGCTCTTTTTTCCCTATGTTGATGGAGGCTCAAATCATGCAGAGACGCACAACGCCTCACCACCCTCAAAAAAACCTTGCATGATTTGCGCTTTTGACTTGTATATCAGGGTAGACAAGCAACCAATTAAGGAGAACAACAATGTCCAGAATCAAGTTTATAAGCATCCTAACGATACTGCTGATAGCACTTACAGCCTGTGTGCCGCGCCTCAAGATCAGCTCCGTTTTGCCGGATGTGGTGCAGGTTGCTTCCACCACGGATGACCCTTCCGCACCCCAAAACGTCGTTGAGGACAAACACTTTATCCAGACGGATGACTTCTTTGTCTCAGAAATCCCTCTGACAGACCAGGAATCCATCTATGTCAATACGGCAAAGATGATTACGGCACCCAAAGCAGAGACAAGCAACCGGGGCGAATTTAAGCTCAGCCGCAACGAAAACATCATCTGGACAGAGCACTATAGAAAGACCCGCATCGCCAAAAAGGAAGACCTGAAGGTGGGCAGGGAAGTGATCTTTTTCCGCACTGTCGATGATAACGGCCATTTCCGCGCACCTCAAAACACAGAAGAAGCCCACAATGGAGATTGGCTGCTGAGCAAGATCGAAGACACCAGCTCCCTTTCCCAGGGTGTTGTGACAGTCAGCGGTGGATTTACAGTGAACAGCAACAACATCAGAGTTAAAAACTAAACATACAACACATAACCGCAACAGCCAGTATAGGTAGGCCTTATCCTCCAGTGTTCTCGAGGGTACCTCCTACTGACTATCCCCCTGGTCAGTGGCCTCCATACTGGCTTTTTTTGTTCATCTTATTTCTGTAATCTTACCCTCTTGCCAACTTACTTCTTCCCTGCTTAGCCTCCCGGTGATCTCTCGGAGCCTCCCGGGAAAAACCCGAGTATCTCCACGGCATCTCCGGGTGGGTGAGTAAGGAAGAGGTGAGGAGGAGGCTGTGGCAAACAGACCAGATTTGCGATCCAGCTGGGGGTGCTGCTCTCTTCTTATGAGCGTGATTCATGGGCGCTTGGACTATCTTTGTGCAGCTCAGCACCTGCATTTCCACTTTCTACTTGACGAATTTCAGTATTGAAGGATAATGGCATATCTCGCTATTTTCTTGGTAAGATAGAGAGCAGACACGAAATCAATAAAAAAGAACATACAAGAGGAATAGCTTATGCTTTCGACCAAAGATGCAATAGCAGACCTGCTTCAAAGGGAAGCAAAGGTTCGCCAAATGGGTGGCGAGAAAGCTGTTGAAAAGCAGAAAGCAGGAGGCAAGCTCACCGCCAGGGAGCGTCTTGACCTGCTTTTTGATCCCGGAACATTTAGAGAGCTGGACATGTTTGTTCAGCATAGATGCGACAATTTTGGCATGGAAAAGATCGAAATCCCCTCCGATGGTGTGGTCACCGGCCACGGCATGGTGGATGGAAGGCCGGTCTTTGCATTCAGTCAGGATTTCACCTCGCGAGGTGGCTCCCTGGGCGAGATGCACGCTGCCAAGATCTGCAAAGTGATGGATATGGCGCTCAAGAGTGGCGTTCCCTTGGTGGGCATCCAAGACAGCGGCGGCGCCCGCATCCAGGAAGGAGTTGACGCCCTCAAGGGTTATGGAGACATCTTCTTCAGAAACTCCCGTGCCAGCGGCGTCATCCCTCAGATCACCGCCATTATGGGTCCTTGTGCAGGTGGAGCGGTTTATTCACCTGCGATGACGGACTTTGTCTTTATGGTGAAAAACACCTCCTTCATGTTTATCACGGGGCCGGATGTGATCCGCACCGTTACAGGCGAGGAGACCACTCAGGAAGATTTAGGCGGTGCCATGGCTCACAATACCAAGAGCGGCAATGCGCATTTTGCCTGCGAAAACGATGCCGACGCCATAGACCAGATCAAGATGTTGCTTTCATATCTGCCGGCTAACAACATGGAAGATGCGCCCAGAACCGCCTGCACAGACGATCCTCATCGCCTCTGTCCCGCACTGGATACCATCATCCCGGATAGCCCCAAGATGAGCTACAGCATGTATGACGTGATCCGCGAAGTGGTGGATGACGGTGTATTCTTTGAGCCGCACAAGTATTATGCTCAGAATATGATCGTGGCTTTTGCCAGGCTCAATGGCCGTCCGGTTGGCGTTATCGCCAATCAACCCACGGTTTTGGCCGGCTGTTTAGATATCGACGCATCCGACAAAGCCACGCGCTTCATCCGTTTCTGCGATGCCTTCAATATCCCGTTGCTCACCTTTGTGGACGTCCCCGGCTATCTGCCCGGCACCTATCAGGAGCACAACGGCATCATCCGCCACGGCGCCAAGCTGCTGTGGTGCTATAGCGAGGCCACCGTGCCCAAACTCACTGTGGTCACCCGCAAAAACTACGGTGGCAGCTACATCGCCATGAGTTCCAAACATTTGGGTGCAGATATGGTCCTTGCTTGGCCTACCGCTGAGATCGCCGTGATGGGTGCTCAGGGAGCCGCAAACATCATCTTCCGCAAAGAGATTGCCGCCGCAGAAGACAAAGCCGCCAAGCGTGAAGAACTGATCGCCCACTACGAAAAGGAATTCAACAATCCCTACGTGGCGGCCTCACGTGGTTACGTGGACGCCGTGATCGTTCCTTCGCAGACCCGCGCCCGTCTCATCGACGCTCTCGAGATCATGTGCAGCAAGAGCGAAGCCCTGCCTCCCAAAAAGCACGGCAACATTCCCCTGTGATGAGGATGGCTTAAGATGAAGGACACCAAAGAATTGGCCGCCATCGCCGCGGTGGTGGCGATCATGACCCAAGAGCCATTTGACAGCTTCCAAGAGCGTCAAATTCCACAGATTCAAACGGCATGGCAGAGCTGGGGCGCCCGGCAAACCATGCAATATAGAGACATTACCCAAAGAAGAATAATAAAAAGAGCAAGATAAAGGAGATAAACCTGATGGATAAGCACGGCATCCTTGAAATGACGACCATGCGCTATGAGGCAGACCGCCCCAAAGCATCCAATCCCGTAAAGATACAAGACTTAAGCTTCCGCGATGGACACCAGTCCCTCTTTGCTACCCGCGGACGCACCGAAGACATGCTCCACGTCGCTGAAATGATGGACAACGTAGGCTTTTACAGCATGGAAGTGTGGGGTGGAGCCACATTTGACACCATGCACCGCTATCTGGGCGAAGACCCCTGGGAACGCATCCGCACCCTCAAGAAATATATGACCAAGACGCCTTTCTCCATGCTATTGCGTGGCCAAAACTTGGTGGGATATCAAAACTATGCAGACGACGTGGTGAGAGCCTTCGTCCAGCGCGCCTGTGACAATGGCATCGACATCTTCCGTGTCTTTGATGCGCTGAACGACTTCAGAAACTTCCAGACCGCCGTCGAAGTGATCAAAAAGAACGGCAAACACTTCCAGGGCTCCATCTGCTACAGCCTCACCGAACAGCGCATGGGCGGAGATATCTACAACATCCAATACTTTGTAGACAAAGCCAAGCAACTGGAAAAGATGGGTGCAGACACCGTGTGCATCAAAGATATGGCAGGCCTCGTCTCGCCCTATGATGCTTACAACCTGATCAAAGCACTCAAGGAAAACATCAAAGTCCCCGTTCACCTGCACACACACTTCACCAGCGGCATGGGCGATCTTTCCCTGCTCAAAGCCGTGGAAGCGGGAGTGGACATCATCGACACCTGCGTGGGCCCCTATGCCTACCGCACCTCACATCCTGCCATCGAGCCTCTGGTGATCACACTTTTGGGCACCAATAGAGACACCGGTTTCGATATCCGCCTGCTCAATAAAATCGCCAAAGAAATGGAAAAGGATATCCCCAAATACATGCAATTTGCCAACACCACCAAATATGGCATCATCGATACAGACGTCATCATCCACCAGACTCCCGGCGGCATGCTCTCCAACCTGGTCAATCAACTGCGCCAGATGGACGCACTGGACAGGCTGGAAGACGTGTTTGCCGAAGTTCCCAAGGTGCGCAAAGACCTGGGTCAGATCCCGTTGGTGACTCCCACCAGCCAGATCGTGGGTATCCAGGCGGTTAATAACACCCTCTTTGACACCGGTAAGGAGCGCTACACCCGCATCACCGAACAGGTGAAAGACCTCTGCTACGGCCTCTATGGCAAGACCACGCTTCCCATCGATAAGGATGTGCAAAAGAAGGCACTTAAAGGCTATCCAAAAGGCGAAAAGCCCATCACCACGCGTCCCGGCGACGTGATTCCCGATGCCATGCCCCAAGTGAAGGAAGAGACCAAGGGTTTGGCCAAAGACATCGATGATGAGCTGATCGTGGCCATCTACAACCTCACCGGCAAGAAATACTTGCGCATCAAACACGGCCTTGAGCCCATGCCCGATGAGATGAAACCCATTACCCTGGAAGAAGTGAAAGCGCAAGAGGAACTGGTCAAGAAGGCCAAAGCAGGCCTGTTGGTGGAAAAACCCAGCACCCCTGCTCCCGAAAAGCCGGCTGACCTGCGCAGCTTTGACATCTTTATCGGTGACGAATACTTCCTGGTGGAAGTGAGCGAAAAGGGCGGCGTGCCCACCGTCGTGCAGCGTGCACCCGCAGCCGCTGCTCCCAGACCCGCTCCTGTAGCAGCTCCCACACCTGCGCCCGCAGCTTCACCTGCACCTGCCCCAGCCCCTGCACCGGCTCCCGCAGCCGCTTCAGGCGAAGGCACACCCGTCAATGCTCCCATGCCCGGCATGTTTGTGAAATATGAAGTGAAGGTGGGAGACAAGGTAGCCGTCGGCGATACCGTCCTCGTGCTGGAAGCCATGAAGATGTACAACAACATCCCTTCCCCCGTGGCCGGAACCGTGACCGCTACCCCCTTCAGCGAAGGTGCCAGCGTCAATAAAGGCGACGCCCTCATCTACATCAAGGCTTAAATAGGAGAATATCATGCAGATGACGCTCAAAAGCCGCATCATGGACAAGGACCAGATGGAGCGCAGCACGCACCGCATGGCCCACGAGATCTTGGAACAAAACAGGGGTTCCGCCAATATCTGCTTGGTCGGCATCCGCTCCCGAGGCGTGCCTCTGGCGGATAGACTTTCGCGCTATCTGAGACTGATCGAAGAGCGCGAAATCCCCGTGGGAGTCATTGATATTACCTTGTATCGTGATGACCTCTCCACCATCGCCCGCCAACCGGTGATCAAGGGCTCACAGCTCGATTTCGACATCGAAGGAGCTACAGTCGTATTGGTCGACGACGTGCTTTACACCGGACGCACGGTGCGAGCCGCCATCGATGCACTGATGGATTTCGGACGTCCCAGCCAGATTCAACTGGCCGTCCTCATCGATCGCGGACACAGGGAACTGCCCATCAAAGCAGATTACGTGGGCAAAAACGTTCCCACCTCCAAAGAAGAAATCATCAAGGTGGAATTTGAAGAGACGGACGGTCGGGATCAGGTAAGCATCTATGTGGCATAAATACCGGCAGCGCTGGCAAAGCACAAAGTCATTGGTGTGCGTGGGCTTGGACCCTCAGATGCACCGCTTGCCCGAGTGTGTGCTGGGTGCACAGAACCCGATCTGGGAGTTTAACAAGGCCATCATCGACGCTACCCGGGAATATGCCTGTTGCTACAAGCCAAACCTGGCTTTCTACCTGGCAGACGGCATCCGCGGCCTGGAAGCTCTCATCAAGACTATCTCCCACATTCCCAAAGAGATACCTGTGATCCTGGATTGCAAGGTGGGCGACATCGGCTCCACCATGCAGGGTTACGTGGCAGCCTTCTTTGATCAGCTGAGTGTGGATGCCATCACCGTGAACCCGCTCATGGGCAGCGATGTCCTGGATCCCATCCTCGACCACGAGGTAGCCTTTGCCTTTGTGCTGGGGCTCACCTCCAACCCTTCAGCCAAGGATTTCTTTATCGATAAACGCATGGATATCGCCGTTGGCGAGTGGATTGACCAATTCCCCGCAGAGCGTGTGGGAGCAGTCGTTGGAGCCACGCAAACGCAGTATATGGACGATATGAGAGAAATGCTGCACCAACGCCTCATCCTCATCCCGGGAGTGGGTGCGCAGGGTGCAGATGCAGACAACGTCGTTTCCCAAACCATCTACAGCAAGACGGAGCCCAACATCCTGATCAATTCCTCGCGCGCCATCATCTACGCCTCCAGAGGTGAAGACTTCGCCGCAGCCGCTGCTGAAGCCACCAAGAAGCTGAGAGCGGAGATTCTGGCAGCTCTGGCTAACTATCCTGATTAAAACCATTTAACATAAACGGGCAAGCTTCCTGACAACACGGGGAGCTTGCCTCACCATATAAGTGAGGATTTTTGTATTTATGAACCAGCTATTACAATACTATGTGGCTTGGGTGCAAGCCATGCCCATCGTTTCATCCATGATCCAGTTTGCCATCTTGGGCCTCCTGGGCGAGGTGATCTCCCAGTGGTTTATTAACAAGAACTTCAAGTATCCCTTTGGTTTCTGGCTCACTCTCTGGAAGATGTTTGTCTGGTCTTTGCTGGCCGTGGGCGTCAAATATGCCTTTGTCGGACACGAGGGTATGGTTGACCGCCTCATCGAAAGAGGCATGTTGCCCGAGCTCACCAAGTTTGGCCACGCATTCGCCACTGCTACGTCCATGAACCTCCAGTTTGGCCCCTTCATGGTGCTCATCCACCGTGTGTTGGATAACGTCGTGCTGACCAAGAAGAACTGGCGCAATCTGGACAAAGGCTTCTACGCCCTGCTCTGGTTCTGGATTCCCGCCCACACCTTCACCTTCATGCTCAGCGATCACTACCGCATGGGAATGGCAGCCCTGCTGTCCATCGCCTTAGGCTTGATCCTGGGATTTTTCAACCGTAAATAGATAAGTTTTACAAGACCCCTCATGACCAATAGCAGCGCCGAACAAGCCCTGCCTCTTGCTAAGCCTCAAGGCTCCAGGGCACCGCTTTTTTGGCCGCTGCTTTTTTGGTGTTTGGGGCTCTATTTCGGGCGCAGTTGGCCTGCCAACAGTCTGCCGCTTCTGGGCGTAGCCTCTGCTCTGACGCTCCTCGCTATCTTCCTGCCCAAGCTACGCTTATGGCTGCTTCTCTCCTCTGTCATGCTGGCGGGAGCCATCCGCATTTCCACCAAGTCACCTGCCGAGCTCATCCTGGAAAACACCATCTCCCAAAGGGGAAATGTGGTGCAAACCGCCACCTTCGAGGTGAAAAGGGAATTTTCAAACAACACTTATGAAATCAAACTCAAGAAGCTTGCCGGAGTCAAGCTGCAGACGCTCATGCTGCTCTATCATCCAAAAAAGCTTGATTCCGGCTCACTTTATACCGCCGTGCTCAAGGTGGAAAAGCTCAAGCAGGATCCCATCCTGGACTTCTTCCCCACGCGCTACAAAAGCCGGGCTAAGATAGACCACAACCTGATGAAGATAGACGATGAGGTGAGCGTAAACTACATCGGCAAGCTGCGCTCCTGGCTGGATGCGAGGATACAGAAGCATGCAGGGGATTGGGCTCCCTTTGCCAAAGCCTTGCTGCTCTCAGACCAAACCGCCAAGGGGCAATACCGGGATACGCTCAGACGCGGCGGCATGCTGCACCTGATCGTGGTCAGCGGCTTGCATGTGCTCTTTCTTTACTCGCTGTTGATGCTGCTGTTTCGCTCTTTTTTGCCCAAGAAGATAGCAGAGCTGCTCTTCATCGTGGCAGGTCTTGGCTTCGCTGCGCTCAACTACTGGTCTGCACCTGCCACCAGAGCGGTGTTGATGCTGATAACATTCATCGTGTCCAGTTGGTTTGGCCGTAGGCTAAGTGCCTTGCAGGTGCTGTCTATCTGTCTTTGGATCATCACTTTGGCCGCTCCGCAACAGCTCTTTGATCCCGGCTTGCAACTCTCCTTCCTCTGCATGGTGATTATTACCATAGCCCTGCCAGAATTGCAGCTAAAGAAATGGCAAAAAAACCGAATCTCCAAGATCAAGAAAGCTATCTTTGCCACCAGAGACTACTTGGTTCTCACATCAATAGTTTCTCTCGCAATCCTGCCTTTGAACCTCTATCATTTCGGCAGCGGCTCGCTCAATGGCGTGGTGGGCAACCTGGTAGGCGTGCCTCTGATGTCCATCATCCTGCCGCTTTCCATCCTCATGTTGATCGGCTCGCCTTCCAACTTCATCACCCAAGCCTTTATCAGCAGTTATAAACTGGCCGTCTGGCTCTTTGAACGCTGGATGCTCATCGTGGCCAAGCTTCCCTTCCACGTGGAGCATTTCTGGCTGGATCTCCTTCCCGCTGTAGGACTTTCGCTCTTTCTAATTACTTTCTATTTCTGGATCAAAAGCCAAAAGAGACCCAACTGGAGCCTCTACATCCCCATCTGGCTCATAGCTTTGGCTCTGATTATCGTCCCGCCTTTCTTCCGTGTGGACAACACGGGCATCTGGGTTTTCAATTGCGGCACTGCGGATTGCACCCTCATTATCACGCCAGATAAACACAGCATCTTGGTAGATACCGGACAGGGCTCCAAAATGTGGGATGCCAAAGTCAGCGATACTCACAACAGTTGGGCTGCCCGCAAGCTCGTCCCCTGGCTGAAGCGCAAGAATATCAAGCGCCTTGACAGCCTCATCCTCACCCACACCGATGCCGATCACGCTGGTGGCATTCCCGCTATTGCCTCATCCCTGCCCATTGGCAGGCTGATCATTACGGATGAGACGCACTCCTCCGATCTCTGGGATCACTGGCAGAGTCAAGGCTGGTTCAGCGATTCCGAGATACTGCTGATCACAGACACGCTCAGCATTCATCAGGGCAAAACCAGGCTCAAGTTTTTGCATCCTGATAAGGACTACGTCGGCACCTCCGAAAACAACCGCAGCATCGTGTTTAGAATGGACGTCAAAGACAAAAGCTACCTCTTCACCGGCGACATCGAGGCTAAAGACGAACGCTGGCTCATCAGCCGCTATCCCGAGGAGATCGATACCGACTACCTCAAGGTGCCACACCACGGCAGCAAGAGCTCCAGTACCGACGAATTCATCTACCACGTCTCACCCATCGAAGCTTGGATCAGCGTCGGCATACCCAATAGATACAAGTTTCCGCACGCCAGCACCATCCAAACCCTGCAGAAATACGACGCCGAGATCAAAATCACCAACGACGGCACGGTCTATACCAGCTTTTAGCGCTGCGCTGTATGTAGGGTCGCTCGCCGCGCACCGACCTTGTAGCCGGGAGGCGCCTAACCGCCGCCAGCAAGTGCAGCTTGATACTTACATTGCCCGGAGCCATCCGGATTGCCACCAAAAGCATTCGCATCTTCGCCACCTGCGTCAGCAACTGACTACTGACAACTGACGACTGACAACTTGCCGAAGGCACTGACTCGTGCCGAAGAGCCGGACTGTTTTACTTGGATTTCAGTGGCTGCTTCCTGCCGAAACTCGCACATAATTTGTTTGCTGAAAACGGAGGAAGGTGCAAAGTTTGACTTTTCTCCTGTCTAACCTACCTGCCTGGCACCCATTTTCCTCTCCCTCGCCTCCTGCTCCTAACTGCCTGCTTTCTTACTCCTTAGCTGTTCGAGGAGCAGGAGAGCAGCAGGGAAGGAGTTGGGAGTCCGCATGAAATGGGCATTTGAGGGGTAGCCTAACGGGCAGTTTTGGGTGACCTTATTATATCAAGAGGGCAATAGTTGTTTTTAGGCCTGGCCTTGCCGAGGGTGACATCAGGAAAGAATACCTACTAAAATGGTAGGTGTTTGGCCGACGGGGTCGGCTAGGGGTTAGGGGTTAGGTTTTAGGTGTTAGGGCTGCGCTGGTCTCGGGGATGCATGTGCTCTCTTCGGGGCGAGACTGTGCGAAGCAGCGGCGGTTCGACGACCGCCCATACAGGGTCGCTATGGCAAGCGACCATACCTGTCGGCGCAGTCGACCTTTTCCCGCTCTGCTTCTATCCTTTGCCTGTTTTTGATCATCTTGATATAATCTATAAAGACATTGTAGTCAAACCAGTCCTGGTAGCGTTCCAAGACCAAATTATCCACCGCCAAGATACGCTGTTTCAGCTCTTCGGGGATGGTTTCCCATTCTTCTTCAAAACGTTGGCGGGAATATATCTCCTGAATGTCCGTATCGTCGTCCCACTCAAAGTAATCGATGATGTCTTCATAATGTTGCACGTCCAGTTCATCTACCATGTTTTCTCCTTGCGGTAGCATGTCAAGCACTCCCTTATTTCAATTTCAGGGTCAAAAATGAAATATGGATTTCCTTATTTCAATTTCAGGGCTAAAAATGAAATATGGATTTCCATGTTCGACTTTCGGGTCTTTAAAATCGAATAAGCACTTCCTTATCCGACTTTCGGTCGTATAAAATCAAACACAGATTCCCTTATTATACTTTCGAGCCCCAAAAGTATAATATGAGTTTCCTTGTTATCAGTTTAGGCACTGAAACGATAACAGAGCCAAACCTCAATCAATCTTAGACCTGCAGACACGGAATCCATTGAGTATGCTGCTGGCACCCGGATCAAAGTGGTAGCGGTTGGACACATAACAGACACCCGAATAAAAGTGCCAGTTACCACCACGCACTACCCGAAGTATGCCAGATTCCGGACCGGTAGGATTGTTCTGCGGGCTGTTGGTGTAATATGTCTCGTCAAACCAGTCCCAGCACCATTCATTGACGTTGCCGCTCATATCGTAAGTACCGATACCGTTGGGTGCTTTGCCTCCTACAGGATTGATGGTTCCTCCGATATTGTTATCAGCAAACCATCCCACAGCTTGGAAATCGTCTGAACCGCTGAAAAGATAATCCGGTTTGTTGGTAGCTCCGCGGGCAGCGTATTCCCATTCGGCTTCGGTGGGCATTCTATAGCCGTTGGCGCTAAAGTTGCAGATAGCAGCGTTCCAGGTTTCCAGGGATTCTGCGGTAACTTCTCCCCAGTCAGCGGGATTTGTGCTTCCGTTTACCGTGTAGCAGGGAGTAAGGCTTTCTGCAATACTGCGCAGGTTGCAGTATTTGATGACCTCATACCAGGATATTCCGTAAGCAGGATAGTTATCCCCCAAGCCAAAATCGCTTACCCATTCCTCCACCGGCGGCATGAATTGGGTATACTCAGCCTGAGTGATCTCATATTTGCCGATGAAAAAAGGGGACAAGGTGACTTTGTGAGGCGGTATGTGCTCATTATCCTCATCTCTTGTACCACCCATGGTGAAGGTGCCGCCACGGACATAAACCATTCCAGCCGGAGCGTCTATATCCGGTTCGGTGGGCTTTTTCTCATCCTTGCAACCCACTAATGTCAAAATGAGCATGGCAGCAGCGACAAAGATCAGTATTAATCTCATCTTACGCATGATGTTCCTCCAGTACATATTTAATGATTAAATCCTGCCCAAGTGGCATGGTGACCACTTGAGCAAGACTTGATAACATATAGATATAATAATGAGTCATGGCCGTATCGCAACCGGTATCGATACCAACCAGGCCTCAATCAACCTTCGATCTGCAGACGCGGAAGCCGTAGTTGTGTTCGATTCTGATTGGTTTATCAGCGAAGCGGAAGAATACTTTGCACCAATTTGCCGGGTCATCCCAGTAGCCTCCACGCAGCACGCGCCACATGCCGGTATCCGGGCCGGTGGGGTTGGTCTGCGAGCTGCTGTAGTATCCACCCGACCAGTCCCAGCACCATTCCTTGATGTTGCCGCTCATGTCGTAAGTGCCGATGGCATTGGGTTCTTTTGTGCCTACGGGGTGGGATTTGCCTCCGGAATTGTCCACATACCAGGCAACGGTGTTGATGTTGTTGGAACCGGAGTAGAGGAGGTCTGGATCGTTGGTTTTCGCCCGGGCAACGTATTCCCATTCTGCTTCGGAGGGCAATCTGTAGCCGTTGGTCTTCCAGTTGCAGGTAGCAGCGTCCCAGGCATCGATATTTGGAGAATCCCTGTCGATGGGAATTTCTCCCCAGTCTTCAGGGTTTGTGGAGCCGTTTATTTTGTAACAGGGAGTGAGCCCTTCTGCGATGCTGCGCAAGTTGCAGTATTTGAGGGCGGCATACCAGGAGACATAATAGGCGGGATGGTTATCTCCCAGGCCGTATTCGACTGTCCATGGCATGCCCGGCAGCATATATTGGGCATACTCAGCCTGAGTGACCTCATATTTGCTGATAAAGAAAGAATTGAGGGTGACTTTGTGGGGCGTCAAAAGAGCTTCTTCCCCGGTAGTATCACCCATGGTGAAGCTGCCTTTGCTGATATAGACCATACCGGCGGGTGGGTCTATGACTGGTTCGGTGGGCTTTTCCTTTCCCCCACAACTCGCCAATATCACAACAAGCATCAAAGCAGCGATGATGATCGTGGCCAATCTTGCCTTACGCATTTTTGTACCTCCAGTACATATTGAATTTCAAATGGTATATACTTGCCTTGATTCTTGGACAAACCACGACCCCGAAAGCCGCAATCGCCCAGAGTCGGGCATCAGTCATTATTTGGTTCTGCAGACGCGGAAGCCGAGGATAGGGGCGCTAATGTCCGGGATGTTCATGCCCCGGCTGTACACATGACACATCTCCGAGATATAGTGCCAGTTGCCGCCGCGTTCCACGCGCACATAGCCTTCTGTGGGGCCGGTAGGGTTGTTTTGTGGGCTGGTGGAGTAGTAGGTATCGCTGTACCTATCCCAGCACCATTCACTGAGATTGCCGCTCATATCGTAAGTGCCGATGCTATTGGCGGCTTTTTGCCCCACGGGGTGGATGCCTTCGCCATTGTCAACAAACCATCCCACGGCGTCGGAATCGTTTGAACCACTGAAGAGATAATCAGGGTTGTTGGTTCTTCCGCGGGCGGCGTATTCCCATTCCGCCTCGGTGGGAAGTCGGTAGCCGTTTGCTTTCCAGTTGCAGGTGGCGGCGTCCCAGCTTTGGCTGTTGGATTCGTCCAAATGATCTGGCACTTCTCCCCAGTCGGCAGGATTTGTGCTGCCTGCAATGGTGTAGCAGGGTGTCAGCCCCTCAGCTATACTGCGCAGGTTGCAGTATTTGAGAGCGGCAAACCAGGAGACATTGTAGGCGGGATAGTTATCTCCCAAGCCAAGCATCTCGTTCCACGGCTCTCCCGGCTGCATATACTTGGAAAACTCAGCCTGAGTTACCTCGTATTTGCCGATGTAAAAAGAGTTCAAGGTAACCGTGTGTGGTGGGTCAAACTCATTTGCGTTTCTTGCATTACCCATGGTAAAGGTTCCACCCTTGACCAAGACCATACCCGCAGGCAGGTCCACGTTCGGCTCGGTGGTTTTCTTACAACTCATCGCTGTTAAAATGAGCATAACAGCGGCGATCGTGATCAGTATAAAACTCATCTTGCGCATTCTGTTCCTCCAATGCTAAAAATCTTTGTATTTTCAGAGCCCGCTCAAGTGGCATGGTTACCACTTGAGCAGGACAATAAACCTATTTGCAGTTTATGGCTATCTTGCGGCCAGGCCTCAAGCCAAACATCGTCTTTATTTGGTTCTGCAGACACGGAAGCCGCTAATGAAGCGGCCGTCTTGCGGATGATCTCCGTGACGACGGATTACATCACAGTATTCCGGGCCTACGCCGTCGTATTCCCAGTCACCACCACGCTGTAAGCGAAGCGGGCCCCACTCAGGGCCGGTGGGATTGGTCTGCGGGTCGCTGCCGTAGGTTTCAAAGTCTTCCCAGTCCCAGCACCATTCCTTGATATTGCCGCTCATATCGTAAATTCCGATACCGTTGGCTGCTTTGGTGCCCACACGATGCGAGCTGCCGTTGGAGTTTTCATAATACCAGGCCACCTCGCCGATATTATTGGAACCGCTGTAGAGATAATCCGGGGTGTTGGTGGCACCGCGGGCAGCGTATTCCCATTCTGCGCCGGTGGGCAATCTGTAGCCATTGGCTTTCCAGTTGCAGAGAGCACCATCCCAGATGGGCATCTGCGGGTCTTCCCAACCCGTGGGCATTTCTCCCCAATCGGCAGGATTTGTAGAGCCTTTTATCGTGTAGCAGGGAGTGAGCCCCTCATCAATGCTGCGCAGGTTGCAGTATTTGATGGCTTCATACCAGCAGACGTAGTAGGCGGGATATTCATTTCCAATGCCAAAACGTTCGCTCCACTCAATTTGCGGCTGCATATACTTGGAATATTCAGCCTGAGTGACCTCGTATTTGCCGATGTAAAAAGAGCTCAAGGTGACTTTGTGTGGCGTCTCATACTCATTGTCCGCATTTCTTGTATCACCCATGGTAAAGGTGCCACCTTTGATAAAGACCATTCCAGCGGGAACATCCGCGTCAGGCTCGGTGGTTTTCTTACAACTCATCGCTGTTAAAATGAGCATAACAGCTGTCACAAAGATCAGGATTAACCTCATCTTACGCATTTTGTACCTCCAGTACATAGAGTATTTTTTGGTAAATTCCATTTAAAAAAACCCTTGTCTCCTGCATCAGAAAAGACGATGGGCGCATTGTTATAAAGTGGTGCTTACCTGTCAAGCATCTTTCGGCGCTTGATATATGAGGCTGGATGCGCTTTCTGAGTGTTTCCATGTTGGAGAATGGCGTAATTGGCTCAATTTCATGACACTACGAAAAGCCCAAGTGACGTGGAAGCCACCTGGGCATGGCGTAAATTTTCTTTAACAATTCCGGCAGACTCAGCTCAGACTAATGCCATGAGCCAAAGAGCCGGATATCAATCAATCTTAGAGCGGCAGAGCCGGAAACCGTAGGTAAAATGGGCTCTTTGTTGATGGACGAAGCGACGCGTTGATATGCTACAGTATTCTGGGCCACTTTCATCGCATTCCCAGTCACCACCACGCTGTATGCGAAGGTAGCCGTTATCCGGGCCGGTGGGATCGGTCTGCGGGTCAGTGCCGCTGGGCTCAAAGTCTTCCCAGTTCCAACACCATTCCACGACATTGCCGCTCATGTCGTAGAGATTGATGCCATTGGGTGCCTTGGTGCCCACAGGATGCGAAGTGCCTCCGGAATTACCATAATACCAGGCTACGGCATTGATGTTCTCTGAACCGCTGTAAAGATAATCGGGGTCGTTGGTTCTCCCGCGGGCGGCATATTCCCATTCCGCTTCGGTGGGCAATCTGTAGCCACCGGCTTTCCAATTGCAGGTGGCGGAATCCCAAGTATCATCGAAAGTGTTGGGAACTTCTCCCCAATGAACGGGGTTTGTAGAGTCTAATATCTTGTAGCAGGGGGTAAGCCCTTCTGCCATGCTCCGCAGGTTGCAGTATTTGATGGCGGCATACCAGGAGACACCATAAGCAGGATATGTGTCCCCCAAACCATATTCGCTTGTCCACTCCTGTGCCGGTTGCATATACTTGGAATACTCACCCTGAGTTACCTCATATTTGCCGATGTAAAAAGAATTCAGGGTGACTGTGTGAGCCGGCAGTGCGCCGTAAAGCCCCACATTTCTCGTATCCCCCATGGTGAAAGTGCCGCCGGGGACAAGGACCATTTCACCGGGGGTAACCGTCGGTTCGGTGGGCTTTTTGCCACAACTCATCGCTGTTAATACGAGCATAACAACAGCTACAAAGATCAGGGCAAATCTCATCTTACGCATTTTGTACCTCCATTAGTGCTATGGTTTTTATAGCGGTGAAAACCTGTTCAAGTGGCATGGCAACCGCTTGAGCAAGGCATGAATACCAATTTGAAGTCGTGAGCCGGATCGGCGTCAGTCAATACTTGATCTGCAGAGACGGAAACCGTTGATTAGGGTGATGTTGGATGGATCGTTGCCCGAACGCTTGGATACACGACAGGCTTCCTCAACGAAAATCCAGCAACCGCCACGGGCAACCCGTTCCCAGGATTCTGCTTGGCTTGCACCGGTAGGATTGTCCTGCGGGCTGTCTTCGTAGTATCTCCAGTGATACCAATCCCAGCACCATTCCTCGATGTTGCCGCTCATGTCGTAAATTTTGAGCCCGTTAGGGGCTTTGGATCCGACAGGACGGCTGCCCCAACCCACCTCATCTGCATTGCCATAGCAGGCCACGGCGTCGGGATCGTCTGAACCGCTGTAAAGATAATCAGGGTTGTTGGTAGCTCCGCGGGCGGCATATTCCCATTCCGCCTCGGTGGGCAATCTGTAGCCGTTGGCGTGAAAGTCGCAGATGACTTCGTCCCAAGTACTGATGTCTGGATCATAGTCATCATCAGGAATTTCTCCCCAGTCAGCGGGATTTGTGCTTCCAAGCAGCGTGTAGCAGGGAGTCAGACCTTCTGCAATGCTGCGCAGGTTGCAGTATTTGATGGCTGCATACCAGGAGACATTGTAGGCGGGATAGTTCTTTCCCAGGCCAAATTTGGCTTTCCAAGGCGATCCTGGCTGCATGTATTTGGAGTATTCCGCCTGGGTCACCAGATACTTGCCGATATAAAAAGTGTTCAGCGTGACGCTGTGCGTCGGCAGTTCATCATCATATTCATCCCCATATTCATCCACCACACCTCTGGTATTGCCCATAGTGAAAGTGCCGCCGGGGACGCGGATCATCTTACCGGGCGTAACCTTGGGCTCGGTGGTCTTTTCACAACTCGTAGCCGTTACAAACAGCATAACAGCAGCAACAAAGATCAGAACCAATCTCATCTTACGCATTTTGTACCTCCAATACATGTTAAGGTATCGTGATGCCGGGTTGAAATCCAGCATCAGCTCTGCAAATTTATCTTAAGTTAATTTTAAAACCTTGTTGCTTACGTCCAGTAAAAACACGACGGATGCATTATCTTAAAACAACAATTATCTGTCAAGCATCTTTTGGCGACCGAGGTGCAAATTGTGCTAAAGTAGAATGGCTGGGACTGATTGAGCCGGTTGCGGCAACCTGTTCAGGGGTGAGAAACTGCTTGACTTGTATGCCCAGCGGTAAAACAATGCCCACAGTGCAGATCAACATTGGAGACTCAATTATCAGAGGAGGATACGATGATTACTTTAAACGAACAGATCAGCATCCCTGTTCCTTTTGAAAGCCTGTGTGCATGGGCGGACAATTTCGAGGAAGAATTTGTGAAATGGAGCCCTTACCATCTGGAATGCGAGCTCTTCGACGGGAGCATCAATGCGGGGAGCAGGGTGAGGTTCTATGAAATCGTGATGGGTATGGATTATGATGTGACAGGCACGATCATCGAGAGTTATAGAGATGAAAACCGCTTCAGATTTGTCTTCCAAAGCGACAAGAAAACAGCCTTCATCACATTTGAAGGCAAAAGAACCGAAGCAGGCTGCCACTTTAGCCACACGGAATCCTTTGGACTGACGACTCCCATAATCGGCAGCATAATAAACTTTATCATCTTCAAAATCCTCTACAGAAAGAAAGCCAACTGGCAGTTGATACGAGACGATATGATCTTGGACAAC
This sequence comes from Candidatus Cloacimonadota bacterium, assembly GCA_029781115.1. GTDB lineage: Bacteria > Cloacimonadota > Cloacimonadia > Cloacimonadales > Cloacimonadaceae > UBA3900. Next base: position 61,655 of record JAKOXG010000011.1, on the reverse strand, counting down.
AAGTATTTGTATGACATTCTCACGGAAAACAGGTATCCGGAGCGCATCCCGATCGATAAACTGAAGAAAAGGGGGCTTTAGCATGGAGCGCAAAGAAATGATCCAAAATGCTTACCGCTTCACCGGCAAAAACAGCTTCTACGATGGAATGCTAACCTGCGATACACTCATCGGCAAGTTAGTCTGCCGCTTGGTCTGGAATATGAATAAAGAAGAATGCACAGAATACCAATTGCAGGCGATCTCAGCTATCCCGGAGGGGTTTTCAGGACGCCTGCTGGAAGTGCCGGTGGGAACGGGCGTGATCACTATGCCTTTTTACCAGACACTCGCTGATGCGGACATCGTCTGCTTGGACTACTCGCCGGACATGATGGCCCTGGCAGAAAAAAGAGCAAAGAATATGGGAATAGAGAATGTTGCCTTTCAACAGGGAGACGTGGGCAAGCTTCCTTTTGAGAGCGATAGCTTTGATATTGTCCTTTCAATGAACGGTTTTCATGTGTTCCCAGACAAGGAAGCTGCGCACCAGGAGTGCCTTAGGGTGCTGAAACCCGGTGGCATTTTCTGCGGCTGTATGTATGTGTCAGGCCGTCAAAGAAGAACGGATTGGATTATCCGCAACGTCTACCAACGGCTGAAGTTCATGAGCCCGCCTCAAGAGACCATGGGCAGCCTGAAGAAGAGGCTCAAAAACACTTATGCAGAGGTAGAGATAACCAACATCAAGGCAGTGGCTTGCTTTGCCTGCCGTAAAAAATGATGTTATCGCTGTGAATGCCGACAGGAGTACGCACATCCCCAAAACCAGCGCAGCGACTGACTACTTGGGAAGCGGCGGTTCAGCGACCGCCCATACACCCCCTACTTCATCAACACCAGCTTGAGCACCTGCTGCTCTTTCCCGCTGCTAAAGCGCAGGAGGTAAATCCCGGAACCGAGCTGTTTTCCGGAGGCGTCTTTGCCATCCCAGCTTACTTGGTGCTCTCCGTGTGTAAACACACCATTGACCAGGGTTCTCACCTTTTGCCCTCGACAGTTATAGATTTCCAAACGCACGCAGCCCGCTTTTGCCAGGCTAAACTCAAGAGTAGTGGCCGGTTTGAAGGGATTGGGTCTGGCGCTGATACTGATGGATGCAGCGGGCAAGCTGGGATCATCCTGATCGGAGGTGTGATGAATGACGTTGCTGAGTGCGAAGTCGGAGATGTTCTCCTGATCATACACAGCCGCAACCGCATATTGATAGTCAGCATCCTGAGAGGGTGGCCAGAGCGGATCGTAGCTGCTGAGTGAATCAACAGGCTCAGCATTGAGCGGAATCCACAGGTCGGGATCGGCAATATCGGTCTGTTTCAATCTCCAGAGTTTAAAGCCAAGTAACTGGCGGTCCTGTGACCAATCCGGGTGTTGCCAGGTGATGAGAACCTGATCCTGGCCTCCATCCGTAGCCGGCAGCAGGGTCGCCTGCACCCCTGTAGGTGGCAGCATGGTCGTCAGCACAAAATCCTGATGGGTGTCCTGGTTGGCGATGATGGTGATGCTGATGCTGCTGCTTTGATAATCGGGGTGGCTGCAGGTGAGAGTGTGGGAGCCATAGCGGACTGCTGGGATGCAGTAGTTGCCGCTTGAGTCGCTCAGCGCTTCAAAGGGGCCGAAGCCAGCGTTGGCGGGAACGGACAACAGCGCAGCTTCAATGGGTTCTCCGCCGGAGTTACTGATGTTTCCGAGGATGCGTCCGTCTGTAAAGCGCTGAACAACGGGCGAAAATGCAGGTTCGGATTCACTTACGTTATTATATTGGGTAGCAACGGCATAGATGTGTTCACCTGCGGGTAGGTTGTTCCAGCCAGTGTCCAGATAGTTGCGGACGCTGGCGGGCACTCTGGTCAGGTAGGTCCAGGTATCAGGTGAGGGCTGTTGTGAGGGCTGCATCCGGTAGATGATAAAGCCGGTTTGCGCTTTTGTGGATGCTGATTTCTGCTTAGACAGGTGAGTCTTACTGTCTCCCTGACTCCAGCTCCAGGATACGATGCTGGCATCGTTGGCGGGCAAGATGCTAACACCCACATTCTGAGGGCTGATTAACGTCAAATCCGCAAGAGGTATCACTCCCAAGTCCAGATTGGTCGTGGTGGTATTGAAGCTTCCGAAGTAATCTTGGTGTCCGGGTGCGGTGATGAGGTAATCGAAGGCACTGTTTACCGTCACACCGTAGAATCTGAAGTAGCCATTATTGTCAGAAGTTCCCATGAAAACGTCATCACCGATGATAAGGATTGATGCTTCAGCTATACCACAGTTGTTGTTTTCAGTGCTGACCACTCTGCCACTTACTTGTACTGTTGCCGTAGCGGGGTGGATATTCAGAATCGCTTCGTGATCATTGTTATAGCTGTGAGTGCCGGGATTGAGGTTGTCGAGGTAAAAGTAACCGTTACATTCGCCTCCCCAGCCCCAGTTAAAGTGGAAATAGTCATCGTTTTGATAGCCGTCCAAGTTGAAAGCATGTCCTGATGTATTGCTACGAGCTGCGTAGACAATGGGACGCCCAGCATCCAGATTGGCACGCAACATGGTGTTCCAGTCATTTTGAGAGTAGTGCATTCTCTGAGTATAGGTGCAGGGAGCATAGCTGAAGTATTGTGATAATGCATTGGCAGCATTGCCAAGAGAAGCACCGGAGCCGACGGGACTGTATTGCATGTTGGTCGAAACACCGCAATGGTAAAGTAGCAGCGGGATATCCATATTGCCAGCAGGGCAGGTGTCAGGCATATTACTCCAGTTGTAAGTGGTCTGACCAAAATTCGCTGAAAGCACTCCGTAGCTTCCGGCATAATAGCTATGGGAGCCGCTACCCTGCAGGGGACAAGCCCAGTATCTCATCACCTGAGCCATGGCGACGGCCGTGCAGCCCGCCCAGACGTGACCACCCGGGCCTTCCGCATCCTCCGGGCACAGGATATTGTAGGGCACGCCCTGATCCCATTGCGTAGTGATCAGCGGGGCAACGCTTCTGGATTGGCTCCTGTCAGGCAAGGTGCTCTCCAACAGAGTGTCCCATTCAGCCTTGGTTTCGCTGTTGTCCAGGTTTTTAGTTCGGATCTCCCAAAGCTCGTCCAGCAGAGCTTCGATCCAGGCGGCCACAGCGGGAGAATCAATCGGGTAATTGAACTGAGATTGGAGGTCATAACCCAAGATGGGAAGCGCCGCATCATCACCTGAGATTAAAACAAAGCCTCCATTTTCAGCACGGATTAACCATATCAGCGGACAACCCTCACGCTCCAAGCTCCGGACATCTGCAACCTTGAGAGGAGCGCCGGCACCGGAATTGTAGGCCCACCAGTGATTAGCCGCACGCACTGCCTGAGCGGCCGTAATCGGAACGCCGGGAAGCAGGCTGTTGGCGACAGCCAATAGTAGTGTCAATAATACCAACTTTCTCATGATCCAACCTCGCAAAATTTCTGTGCAGCCTGAGAGTGTTAAGCTCAAAGCTGACTCGTGCAGTGAAATCCGGATTTCATATTATGTCAAGTTTTATTTCATGAGTGCCTTCGGCGAGGTGTTAGGTTTTAGGTGTTAGGTGTTATGAGCTGAAGCAGGCTTTGAAGATGCGTGGCTGGTATGGTCGCTTGCCATACCGCCGCTTTCTGAATTTTCCACGGATGCACACGGATTAACACGAACCTGTCGGAGAGGGAGGGAGTGAGAGGCTGCGTGTGTTTCAGGAAGCGAGGCCAAGACTTCGGACAAGCGAGAACACAAATAGAAGGGTTTTTCCCAAGAATTACACGAATTGACACGAATTATGGGTGTAGGGTCGGTCGCCGGACCGACCATTTACCGCTGCTTTAGGGCAGCGGATATATTACATCGGCACTCGAACGAGTGCCGTTAAGGTCGCTTCGGCGAGCGACCCTACCATCAGTACTGACGCATGCCAAAACCCCAACGCCAAAATATGACTTGACGAAATCTCTGCTTTTGTGGATAAAGGTTCCAGTTGACAAAACCTGAGGAGATGCCCAATGAAGAAGTTACTAATCCTTGTGATCTTGTTGATCACATATCAGTTTTCATTTGCTAATAATGGCAACTGGGAGTTGCAATATACTTCTGCAGTTGAACAGTTACAAATATTGAGAGCGTCAGCCGGTATGATTTATGGCGTCGGCTACAAATATTTTGTTAAATCTGTTAATGGAGTAGATTTTCAAAATATTATGGTTGCTGATTGTGATTCTTTACACCTCAAGACTGTTTGGATGATTTCTTCATCTATCGGTTATTGTGGGGGCTTTATTGGTAACCATATTATGCAACCAGTTTTGTATAAAACTGGTGATGGTGGCCAAAATTGGACTAAGTTTGAACAAATAGAACAACAATCTGTTCAATGTTTAGTCCGGAATATTCAATTTGTGAGTGAACAAGAAGGTTATCTTGTTTTTTATCCACTGTTTGGTTTTGATGGGTTCAGGGTTTATCGAACCCTAGATGGTGGTCAAAATTGGAGTTTAGTTTATGAACTAACCAGAGGTTTCCCCGGGGCATCTGATTTTTCTTCAAGTTTAATGGTGATTGGAACAGGCTTCCCACATGGCGCATTAGTTAGCACTAATGGTCTAAATTGGCAATTTTATGAAATGTCCGATTTTTATCCCACAGCAGTGATAGTTAGTAATAAAAGATTAATATCATTAACATTCTCCGGTTTTATTTATTCTGACGATCTTGGCATTAATTGGCTTAATTCAGATCAGAGCCAGGTAGCAGGTGGGGTATCGTCAGGATGTTTAACAAGTCACTATTTAAGTGGACAAAATAATAATATTTACGCCATTATGGGTTTAATGAATAATAATGATCAAATCTTTCCTGGCATTGTTCGTTCGCTTAATAATGGTGTTAGTTGGCAGTGGATTGTTCAACCAAATCATATGCCCGATCAATCAGGTCAGCTTTACGGTATTTGTTATTGGGGTGAATATATTTATATTGCCCACAATCTATGTATCTATCGTATGTACGTTGGTCCTCCAGTTGATAACGATGATCCGGTGGTGCCCTTTGATCCCAAGTTAGATCTCACCTGCTATCCAAATCCATTCAAGGGCGGTATCAAGATTAAGTTCAATCAGATTGACGATGGTCCCATCACCATGTCGATCTATAATATCAAGGGGCAATTGATTCGGACTTTGATGGAGGGTGAATTGCTGCCGGTTGGTGAGCATGAGGTCAGTTGGGATGGTAAGACAGCTTCCGGTCAACAGGCGGTTGCCGGGGTCTATCTGTGCAAATTGCGTTCCAGGGGGCATTCATCCACGCGGAAGGTGATACTGGTGAGGTGACCATTGAATTTTTCCACGAATGAACACGAATATACACGAACCTGTCGGAGAGGGAGAGAGTGAGAGAGGGAGGGAGAGAGGCTGCGTGTGTTTCAGGAAGCGAGGCCAAGACTTCGGACAAGCGAGAACACAGATAGAGGGTTTTTCCACGAATATACACTAATTTACACGAATTATGGGATGTAGGGTCGGTCGCCGGACCGACCATTTACCGCTGCTTTTGGGCAGCGGATATATTACATCGGCACTCGAACGAGTGCCGTTAAGGTCGCTCCGGCGAGCGACCTTACAGACGCTGGCACAGGATTGATGCGGTTCTTCTGGTATTTCTATTTCGCCAAAAGTGGGTAAATATTTACCCTTTTTGTATAGCTTTCCTTGTCAGGCGTTTACGAGATTATTTTTCCGGGGTTTTGGCCTCGAGGCAACATCGTCAGTGTATATTATAGAGGAGAGGGCCAGCGAGCTGGCAGTTGTGAGTTGTGAGCGGCTGCGCTGCATGCGGCGGTTCGGCGACCGTCGGCTACAAGAGGGGCGGCTCAGCTTTCTTCCCAGTCATCCAGGATGGTCAAAGCCGTTTCAAACTGGGCGGCGTAATCCAGGTCTTTATCCAGTTCTATCGTTATCTTCAGTCCTTTGGAGCCGTCAAAGCTGAGGGGTTGTTGCACCTTGGCGGTAAAGCTCAGGATTTGTTTCTTGGTTGGGATCTTGTCGGTAGGCCATTGCATGATGACCTTGCTGCGTTGCACCTTGCAGCTGCTCAGTCCGATGCGGTTTGCCAGGAGGTCGAGCTTGAAAAAGTGGAGCAGCCAGCTGGCCTTATCCGGCAAAGCGCCGAAGCGGTCTTCCAGCTCCAAGCGCATCTCGTCTATCTCTTCGGGTTCTTCACAGGTGCTGAGTCTGCGGTAGATGTTGAGGCGCTGTTCGTCGTTGTCGATGTAGCCGCTGGGGAAATAGACGTCGATCTCGGTTTTGAGGGTGGTGGTCTGTTTGGGGCGGATTTCTTCTTCCAATGAGATGGGTTTGTTTTCATCGGAGAAGCTCACCGCTTTTTCCAGCAGGCTGTTGTAGTAGTTGAAGCCAATTGCTTGGATCACACCGCTTTGCTTGGTTCCCAAGATGGCGCCCGCACCCCGGAGTTCCAAATCTCGGAGTGCTACTTGGAAGCCGGCGCCAAGGTAGTCGTATTGCGAGAGTGCTTCCAAGCGATGTCTGGCTTCGGTGGTGGTGCCTTTGGGGATGAGGAGGTAGCAGTAGGCGCGTCTGTTGCTGCGTCCCACGCGTCCCCGCATCTGGTAGAGCTGCGCCAGGCCAAAGGTGTCGGCTCTGTCGATGAGGATGGTGTTGGCGTTGGGGATGTCCAGGCCGTTTTCTACGATGGTGGTGGAGACCAGCACTTGGAATTCCTTGTTTACAAAGGCGTTCATCACCTCTTCCAGTTGGTTGTCGCTCATCTGGGCGTGTCCCACGGCAAAGTTGATGTTGGGCATGAGCTTGCGCAGTTCGTCGGCGATGTGGTCTATGGTTTGGACGCGGTTGTGAATAAAGAAGACCTGCCCGCCGCGGTCCACCTCTCTGCGGATGGCGTCTTTGATCACTTCGGCGTTGCGGGGTGTGATGATGGTGCGGATGGGGAGGCGCTCTTTGGGAGAGGTCTGCATGAGCGAGATTTCCTTGAGCTTGGCCAAAGCCATGTTCAGGGTGCGAGGGATGGGCGTGGCGCTCATGTAGAGCGTGTCGACGTTGCTTTGCAGTTTGCGGAGGCGTTCCTTGTGGCGCACGCCAAAGCGGTGCTCCTCGTCGATGATCAGGAGCCCCAACTTCTTAAAGCGCACATCCTTGGAGAGAAGGCGATGCGTGCCGATGGCGATGTCTACCTTGCCGGATGCGAGATCGGCGATCTCTTCCTTGAGCATCTGTTTGGAGCGGAAACGGCTGAGCAGAGCGATTTTGACGGGATAGTGAACCAGACGTTCCTTGAAGACGCGGTAGTGCTGCTCGGCCAGCAGGGTGGTAGGGACGAGGACGCCTACCTGGGTGCCGGAAACAACGGCTTTGAAAGCGGCGCGGATGGCCACTTCCGTCTTGCCGAAACCCACGTCTCCACAGAGCAGCCTTTCCATGGGGGTGTCGGATTCCATGTCTGCCTTGATCTCGGCGGTGCTGCGGGCTTGGTCTGGCGTATCTTCATAGAGGAAAGAGCTTTCCAACTGTTGCTGCCAATCGGTGTCCGGTTTGTGGGCAAAGCCCTTTCTGGCGCTGCGTTCTGCATAGAGGCGCACGATGTCCGCGGCCAGGAGCTCAATCTGTTGTGCGGCTTTGCGTTTGGTGTTTTGCCACTTTACGCCGCCGATGCGGTGCAGGGTGGGCTTGGCGCTCTCTTCGGCTACATACTTGCTCACCATATCCAATTGGTAGGTGGGTAGATACACCCTGTCGTCATTGGCGTAGCGGAGCACCAAACACTCGGTGTCCGAGCCGTCTAAACGGATGATCTTGAGCCCTTCAAAGACGCCGATACCGTGTTCCACATGCACCACGTAGTCGCCGGGTTTGAGGGCGTCGTAATCCGTGATCTGCTGGCCGGGGGCAAAGCGGGGTGTGTAGCGTTTGCGCTTGTAGGCGTTGAAGATCTCATGATCCGTCCAGAGCAGCGGGCCGTTTAGGCCAATGCCAAAGCCGGTGTGCAGCGAGCCGATGTGGGTGTTTACTTCCACCTCATAGTCCTGCAAAAGCTGTTGGGTGCGGATGCTTTGGCTTTGGTTGTCGAAGAGGAGGAAGGTCTTGCGCTTGAGCCGCTGGTTTTCCCTGATCTTGGCAGCGAGCAAGTCCAGATCGCCGCCAAAGGTGGGCTGAGGCTCAAATGAGGCTTTGAGCGGAGTGTTCTTGATGGGCAGCGCAAATTCACTCTGCGAGAGCAATAGAGCGCTTCCGGGCTTGATCAGCTGATACAGCTCCTCTTCAGTGGACATCATCAGCTCGGGTGGGGTGAGCTTGGGCTTGGTCTTGTGTTTGAGCTCGCGGGCGTATTGGTTGTAGACCTGCTCGCTCAGCTCCTGATACTCCTCCAGCACGTAGTTGAAGTTGTTAAAAAGGATCAGTCTCTGGGCGGGGTCAAAGTATTGGGCGAAAGTGGAGACCTCGGAAAGCAGGTTGCCGTATTGGTTTTCGATGCCTTCAAAGAAGCCGTTTTTCATGATTCTGGAGGCGAAGGGGTTGCCGGGATCGATGTCGTCCAGGCAGAGCTCGCGGGCGGGGATGATGGTGATTTCGCCGGCGTCGCCGGGATCGGAACGCTGCGTGTTGGGCGAAAAGAAGCGCATGGAGACGATCTCGTCGCCAAAGAACTCCAGCCTCACCGGCTTGGATGCGGGCGGGCTGAAGATGTCCACAATACCGCCGCGGCGTGCGGTCTCAAACACTTTCCCCACCTGATATTGCGTCTCGTAGCCCATGTTGAAGAGCCGCTTGCTGAGCTCGTCTATATCGACTTCCATGCCGGCTTTGAGGGTGAAGATCTGCTTGCTGAGATAGTCTTTGGGTGGGATGTGGCGCACCAAAGCGCGGATGGAGAGGCTGTAGATAGCGGGCTTGGCTTTGAAAACTTCGTTGAAGCAGATCATGCGCGTGGCGCGGATGGAGTAGTGCGGCGAGCGTTCCTCATAGGGAAGTATCTCGTAATCCGGCAGATAGTGAGCGTTTTCCTTGCCCACAAAGGTGCAGAGGTCGTCCCAGATGTCCTCGGCGATGATGTCGTCTTGAGAGACGATGAGCACATTCTTGCCGGTCTTTTGCCAGAGCCAGGCGGCGATCAGAGCCCGGGCGCTTTGGTTCATGTTGAAAGCTTGGATGAGCTTTGATGAGGCCAGCGATTCCAGTAGCTCGGAGCTGAACCTTTGGCTGTCAAGTTCGGGTAAGATGAGTGGGAGTAGCATCTTCAGGAATCTATGGGAGTGGTCTTGAGGAAAGTGCCGTAGACCTTGAGCAGTGCGCCTTTGGTGAAGGAGACGGTGAGCAGTGCGTCTGCGCCGGTGCCGCTCACGTTCAATACCTTTCCGGCTCCGTATTCCTCGTGCCAGACGTCTTGGCCGATGTAATAGTATTTGTCCTTGTCGCTGTATTTATGCTTGGATTTGCTTCGTCTCTTGGGGGCAGGGATGTGGGCGGCTTCGTCGATGCTGCCGAAGAACAGGTTCGGATCCAGGCCTTGCAGAAAGACGCTGGGTTTGCTGTGGTCAAAGATACCGTAGAGCCGACGCTCGGTGGCGTAGCTGAGATAAAGGCCGTCTTTGGCTCTGGTGATGCCCACATAGAGCAGCCGGCGCTCCTCCTCGATCTCCTCTCTGGTGTTCATGCACAGGCGGTGGGGGAGTAGTTCCTGTTCCAAGCCAACGATAAAGACGTGTTCAAATTCCAGGCCTTTGGCGTTGTGCAAAGTCATCAGCTTGAGGGCTTCGTCCTCGTCTTTGACCCGATCCAGGTCGGTCTGCAGAGCCACGAAGGGGAGGAAGTCGGAGAGCAGTGCGGTACGGTCGTTCTCTTCGGCGAAGCGTTCGTCAAACTCGCTGGCGGAGTTCATAAACTCCATCAGGTTTTCTGCTCTGGCGATGTCTTGGGGGTCATTTCCTTTGCGGTAGAGCTCCAGCAGCTGCAGCTCTTCCAAGAGTAGTTCCACCATCTGCGAGGAGCTCTTGTGCGTGGCGGCCTGTCTCAATTCAAGCATCATTTCATAAAAGGCGGAAACGCGCTTTTTGGCTGAAGCGCCAAGGTCTTCGATGGCCTCAAGATTGGCGATGGCCTGCCAGACGCCGATGCGGAGGCGGTTGGCGTAGCTGATGATGCGGTTGACGGTGGTGTTGCCGATGCCTCGGGCGGGTTCGTTGATGATGCGCAGCAGGCTTTCGGAATCGTCGGTGTTGAGTAAAACGCTCAGGTAAGCGAGCATATCGCGGATTTCTTTGCGCTGGTAAAAGTGTAAGCTGCCCACGATCACGTGCGGGATGCGGTGTTGCATGAAGGCGTTTTCAAACACGCGGGATTGGCTGTTGGTGCGATACAAGACCGCTATCTCACCCAGAGAGGTGCCCTGCTTCTTGAGCTCCAAGACCCTCTGGGAGACTATCTCGGCTTCGTCGTTTTCGTCTAAACATTGCGTCAGGACAGGCTTTTGGCCATCGCCCCGCTCGCTCCAGAGGTCTTTGGCATGGCGGCGTCTGTTCTTCTTGATGATAGCGTTGGCAAGGTTGAGGATGCCCATGGTGCTGCGGTAGTTCTGCTCCAGGCGGATGGCCTGAACGTCGGGATAGTCCTTTTCAAACTCCAGGATGTTGCGCACGGTGGCGCCTCTGAAGCCGTAGATGGCTTGGTCGTCATCGCCCACCACGCAGAGATTGTGATGCTCCGAGACGATGAGGCGGATGATTTCAAACTGCACCATGTTGGTATCCTGATACTCGTCTATCATCACGTGCTGGAACTTATGGCCATATTTGGCGCGCACTTCGGGGTGGTCTTGAAAGAGCTTGGCGGTGTAATAGAGGATGTCGTCAAAGTCCATGGCCTGGTTGAAGAGCAAGGCCTGCTGGTAGAGGGAATAGACTTTGTGAAAGACCTTGTTGAAGGGGTCTGAGGCTTGTTCGTAGTAGCCTTCGGGGAGGTCTTGCGGCATCTGGAGGCGGTTTTTATGGCGGCTGATCCTGCTCATCACGCGGTTGATGGGCACTTTCTGAGAGTCGATGCCGTGTTCCTTGAAGATCTTCTTAATTAGTGATTTCTGGGCGTCGGTATCATAGATGCTGAAGTTGGGTTTGAGGGGCAGATATTCGTTTTCCATGCGGAGGATGCGCAGGCAGAGCGAGTGGAAGGTGCCCACCCAGAGGCTGCTTACCGAGATCCTCAGCAGCGATTCCAGCCTTTGCTTCAGCTCGCTGGCGGCTTTGTTTGTGAAGGTGACTACCAGGATGTTCCAAGGCTTCACGTTCAGGTGCTGGATCAAATAGGCGCAGCGGTAGATGATGGAGCGCGTCTTGCCGCTTCCTGCGCCAGCCAAAACAAGGAGCGGACTCTGAGTATAGCTGGCAACCCTCAATTGGTCAGGGTTTAGCTGAGCCTCAAAATCGATCTTCATCAGGGCATCAGGGTCTTACTTCCACCCAGGTAGGCTCGCAGGCTCGCCCCTCTAAACGTCCGGCTGGGTATTGTTTGAAGGCGGATATCTTATACCAATACTGTCCGGGCATCACTCTGTGCCAAGGTTTGGAGCCGTGGCTGGCGTTGTTTGTGTATACCGTGTCTACAACAGCGAAGGTGGAAAAATAGCCTATAGCCCGGTAAACAAAGTAGCCATCGGTGTTGTAGGGGGGATTGGCAGTCCAGCGCATTTCCACATATTTATTCGCCGCTCCGGGTGGGGAAGAATAGATTTCCAGATCGGAGATGATCATGGGTGCTTCAACGTTGTGATTGCCACTGGGATCCAGGGGATTTCCCCTTTTGAGGCCGCAGGAGGAAAGCAACACGGCCAAAACGAGCAGTAAAAGGTAGACAGTCCGTCTTTTCATCTGATATTACTCCTAAAACTCTATCTCCAAACCCGCACCATTGAGCCTGATGCGTGATTCCCGGTCTTTGGTCTCGATGCGCTCCCAGACACGGGCGTTGTATTCCTCCGTGCCCTGGATCACATCAAAGACGTTGTAAGCCCAGATCAGTGCTCCCACGCCGGCAAAGATGAGGCTGTATTGCCTGGGTGCCACAGCGGCGTTGAAGTTGCTCTCTATCTCTTCCACCTGTGTGGCGTTGAGGTATTTGCGGTAGTAGTAGTTGCTGCGGTCAAAAAAGTAAAGGGAGGCGCCCAGCATGGCGATTTCTGAGGCCAGAAAGACAGAGCCTTTGACGGGTTGTTTGTTTTCAAATTGCCCCCAGCCGGGTGCGATCATGGATTTTAACACGCTCTTCCTGAGCGAGTTGACCTCCAGCTCATAGAGCTGCAGCAGGGCTTGTTTGCGGCTGAGCTCATCCCTGTATTCTGCGCGGTCCAAGTAGTTCTCCCAGCCGTATTTGGTGCTATCCGAAAAGGCTTCGATGTCAAACTGCTGTGCGAGCATCCAGCTTGCAGGGATCAGCAGCAACAGCAAAAGGAAGGTGCGCTTCATTTCATCAAATCCTCAGATATCTTGTTTAGGGGGATGATGCTTCTATCCCGCAGGTTCACCTGCCACACGTAGAAGAAGGTGTCTCTGGGGCTCATCAGGTCGTAACGAACCTCATATTTGTATTGGCTGGTGGAAAGCAGATACTTCCAGCCGGAATCCCGGATTTCGCTGGCTTTATAGTTTGCCAAAAGCTCTTTTTTCTTTTGGTTGATGCGGTTGACGAGCAGGCCGCCTTTATATTGATTGATGATCTTGCGGGCGAAAGCTTGTGGGTTGCGGTCTGCTTCCATGATGTTTTGGATGCCGCTGATTTGCTTTTGGATTTCCGCGCTGCTGTCGAGGGAATTGGCCTGCTGATACAAGCTCAGGGCTTCGGCATACTTCCCGGATGCTTCGCTGCGTTGACCCTGCTCAAAGAGCTGAGCGGCACGGGCGATGTTTTCCTTGGTGGTATTCAGCCTTTGGATGGCTTGCAGTCCGGGAGGATAGTCCGGGATGATCTCAAAGACCTTCTGATAGTGAGCCAGGGCGGAATCAAAGTCCTTGGCTGCCAGATACTGGTCTCCCTTTTCGATAAACAGCCCCACGATCTGCTGCAACATGGCCTCTATCTGTGGTCTTTGATCAGGAACATACTGCAACGCAATGCGCAGGAAGCGGTCTGCCTCCAGATAGTCTCCGGAGCGCAGGTATTCCTTTGCTTGAGCGCGGTAGGTTTCGCCGATGAGCTGGTTGATCTCATCGGTCTTTACCACGGGATACTTGGCCAGCTCAAAGAATATGGTCAATGCCTCATTGAAGTAGCCACCCTGCGCCAATCTCTGACCATAAGCCTTCTTGTTGGGCACGATCCTTTCCATGCTCTTGCGGGCTGCAACTTCATAGCTGTCATTGGGATGGCCGTCGTAGAGGTCCATATAATCCTGCCACGCCCCATCGGAATCACCACGGAAATCCAGATAGAGGTTGATGCGCCTATACATCATTTCCGGCACCAGATCGGAGCGTGGAATCTCCCGCAGGATGCTGTTTACATAGAGGAGCTGGGTCTCATAGTCGCTGGCTTGGATGGCCTCCGTGATCCTCTGTTTGTAGAGGTTGCCGAGGTCTTTATCTGCCGCATCGGAGTTTGACAGCTTGAGGAATTTGATGGCCAGCTCCTGGTTGTCTCGCTCCAGAGCCATGACTCCCAAGCGGTGGTAGGAACTGCTGCGTGCCAGCTCGGCTCTGGTGATAAAGGCACCGTTGGAGGCTCTGGCGATAAAGTCGTCAGCTTCCTGGATGGCAGCGGCATAACGCCTCTGTCGATAGTGTTCTTCAATGCTGCGCAGGCGGTTGACCTCACATGCACTCAGCAGCAGCAGAATGCAAAGGAGGGCCAAGTGCTTGAGCAGCCGTTTAGATACGATACGGGACATTTTCCTCTGCAACGATGAAGTTGCCGTTGTCGTTGTGTTTGAGCCACTCTTCCAGTTCCGGTGAGAGGCCGTGGTTGAGGATCACTCGTCTGATCCCATATCCCTTCAGTTTCAGAATCTGCTCCAGTTCCGGATGCAGGGCATCCACCACCAGCGTATCCAAGCCTTGGAGGATGGGAGCTAAACAGTCGGTAGTCACAATATCGGAGCTGTAAGCCCAGTTATCTATCCTGAAAGCCCAGGATTTCATCTCGTTGGGCAGGCGCAGCTCCTCGACGAGCTCCTTGTATCCCTCAAGGTGGTCTGTCGGAAAAGCTTGCACCTCGGGGTAGATGGCGCCAAGCTCTTCCATGGGGTGCAGATGCAGCTCGAAAGGCCAGCGCTGTGAGAATGTATAATGAAACTGCAGGATAGCCTCAAAGTCTGCGACCCGTTCCGGCAGGAACAGCTGCAGCTTCTTGCTCCTTTTCTTCAGGTAAAACATCTGGATCAGCATCAGAAGACCCGAAACGTGATCCGGATGATAGTGACTAATGATGATGGCATCGATCTCGTCCTGACAGAGCCCATGCCTCAAAAGATGATAGCTGCTACCTTCCCCACAATCGAAAAGCAGCCTCTTGCCTTGGTGATGAACATAAATGCTGCTGAGCCCTTTATCCAATTCAGGCAAGCCTGGACCGGAGCCGAAGATAATGAATTCCATTTGCTAATTGTCCTTTATCTGGTTTTTGGAAATGACGACGGGAACTTGGTCAAGCTTGCGACCAAAGAAGAATAAGAATACGATAAACAAGGCCGTGGTGGCCAACAGCAGTTCCCGGGAACCGATGATGAATACGATGATGGAGGTGAGCACGATCAGCACATTGATGGCATAGACGATGATGGCGGTGAGTTTGACGGATTTGAGCACATTGCAGATGCGGTGGGTGGTGTGATCCCAACCTCCCTGCATCACGTGACGTCCATCCCGCTTGCGGGTATAGCTCACAAAGACGATATCAAAGATGGCATAGCTAAGCAGCAACACCGGCATCAAAAAGAAGAGTTTATCGTTGTAGCGATTGCCTGCCAGCCTGGCCATCAGGATGCCCAAAGAAGAGAGGAAATACCCGATGAACATGCTGCCTGCATCACCCAAAAACATCCGTGCGGGATTGAAGTTATAGGGCAAAAACCCAAACACACTGCCGGCAAAGCTCAGCGAGATCAGCCCGATGAAGGCCATCGCTTCCTGATTGGTCTGAGTGGTGCTGGTGAGACTGAAGGCAAAGAAGCCCAAGCCCAGGATGCCGGCCATACCGCTCAAAACGCCATCCATATTGTCCAGAAAGTTGAGCGCATTCATCAAGCCCACCATCCACAGCAGCATCAAAAAGACGGAGACGTAGACGTTGCCAAACATCAGGTTGAGCTCGTTGATGGTGAAATTGCTGAAGATAAAGATGAGGCTCACCACGATCTGTCCCAACAGCTTGACGTAGGGGTTCAGCGGCCACTTGTCATCCCAAAGCCCGATGAGCACGATGAGGAGTGAACCCGCCAGATAACCCACCATGGGCAGGTCAAAATAGCGTCCGGCAGAGATGGCCACATCGTAGATACAGAGCAGGAAAAAGCCGATAAACACACTCAGACCACCCATCAACGGCGTGGTCTTTTCGTGATTCTTGCGGGCATTGGGTTTATCCACCAGGTTTGTCCAGCGTGCCAACTTCATGATGAAGGGCGTGAGCCCATACACCAACAGCCAAGACATGACGAACACTCTCAGATACTCATAGATCCTGTTATCCATTCATTTGCACTCCAGATCAGCAGGGTTTGCTCATATCCTAAAGGGAAAGGCCTCTATCAGCGTTTTTGACAAAGTCTATAAAGACTTGTTGTTCCGGGATCAGGTTTTCCATTGCTTCTGCTTGAGCCAGAGCCTGAGAGATGTTCAGCCCTTTGCGATAGAAGAGGTTGTAGACTTGCTTGATGGCTTCTACCGTCTCGGAACTGAAGCCTTTACGCATCAAGCCTACACTGTTCAGGCCGATGGTCCGGTATGGATTTCCTTCGCCTCTGGTATAGGGGGCGATGTCTTTTTTGACTGCGGATGCACCGCCCACAAAGCAATGCGTGCCGATGTGCACAAATTGATGGACACCGGTCATGCCGCCGATGATGGCGTAGTCGTGGACGTGCACATGCCCCGCCAGCTGCACCACATTGGCGATGATGCAGTGGCTTCCCACCTGGCAGTTATGCGCCACATGCACATACTCCATCAGCAGGTTGCCATCTCCCACCACGGTATCTTCGTCCAGATCGGTAGCGCGGTTGATGGCCACATATTCCCTGATCAGGTTTCTGCTGCCGATGATGAGCTTGGTATCTTCACCGGCATATTTCAGGTCTTGGGGGTCTGTTCCGATCACGGCGTGGCTGAAGATGCGGTTTTCGTCTCCCAGGGTGGTATTTCCATCTATGGTGACGGATGCGATCAGCTGATTGCCGCGCCCCATCTTGACCTTGGGCCCCACATAACACCAGGGCCCGATGACGCAATTCTCTCCAATCTCCGCATCGGGATGCACTATAGCGGTTGGGTGGATTTGACTCATATGCTCTTTTCCTGTATCATGGCCATAAATTCTCCTTCGGCCACCTTATCGTTGCCCACAAAAGCTTCTCCGCGCATCTTGGAGAGGGTGCGTTTGAGCGAGATCACCTTCATTTCAAAGCGCAAGGTGTCACCCGGCAACACGGGCTTTCTAAATTTGACCTTGTCGATGGAGGCAAAGTAGGCCACATAATCCTGCGGATTCTCCAGATTGTTGAGCAGCATGATGCCGCCGGCCTGCGCCATTGCTTCCAGAATCAACACACCCGGCATGATGGGATGTCCCGGGAAGTGCCCCTGGAAAAACTCCTCGTTCATGGTCACGTTTTTGATGCCGACGATGGATTCATTGGGCACAAATTCCACGATCTTATCCACCAGAAGGAAGGGATAACGGTGCGGGATGATGCGCATGATGGCGTTGATATCAAAGACCACTTCAGAGGATTCCTTTTTCTGATACATCTTCTGCAGCTCGTTTTTGATCTGGATCTGCTTTAGTTTCTTCACCAGCTCCACGTTTGTCTTGTGTCCGCTGCGTGCTGCCAGGATATGCCCTTTGATCGGCATGCCCAAAAGCGCAATATCACCCAGGAGGTCTACCACCTTATGGCGTACAAACTCATTATAATAGCGCAGCTTATGGTTGTTAAGGATGCCTTCATCGCTCACGGTGATATCTTTGTGATAGCCAAACACATCCTTGAGGTGCTGCAATTCCTCTTCGCTCATATTGGGTTCGCCGATCACGAGTGCGTTATCCAGCGATCCACCCTTGATGAGTCCCTTTTCCTTGAGGTAGAGGATTTCGTTGATAAAGCAGAAGGTTCTCGCTCCCGCAAAGTCATCTTCATACACATCCAGATTGGGCAGCCAGGTGTATTGCGTGCCCAGGTAGGGATGCTTGTAATCTATCATGAAGGTTATTTTCAGGTCGTTTGAAGGGACGATCACGATGTCCACATTCTCTTCCGGGGCGGAGAAGCTGATGGCGCTATCGAGCTCAAAATACACCCTTTCAGAATCCTGTTGCACAAAGCCTGCTTCTTTGAGCAGATTCACAAAGACAAGTGCTGAACCATCTGCCACAGGTGCTTCCGGACCGTCGATCTCGATGCGGACGTTGTCCAGATTCATGCCTTTGATGGCGGAAAGCACGTGTTCGATGGTGGCCACGGTAGCTCCACCCAAGCCGATGGTGGTTCCTCGGGAGATGTCCACCACGTTTTCAATCACTGCGGGGATTTCCGGTTTGCCGGGAAGGTCTACCCTGATAAAGACGATTCCTTCGTCCTTGTCTGCGGGCTTGAAGCGGATGGTGCTCACCTCGCCGGTATGCAATCCAATACCCGTGTAAGATACTTCCCTCGCTATTGTGTTTTTATATTCTTTCATCTTTCATCACTCCTGATGCTTCTTTTCTTTTTGCAACGCCAGATATTGCCTGTATATTTCCGGTAGATGCTTTTGTGTCGCCAAGATGCGCTTCATGAGGTTTGCATCTATGGCTGGGGTGCCAAAGAATTTGGTGCCGGCCGGCACAGAATTGGCAACCCCGGATTGAGCCCCTACCATCGCTTTTTCTCCAACGGTAAGATGCCCTGCCACACCCACTTGCCCAGCCAGATATACATAGTCCTCCACGATAGTGCTGCCCGCCAAGCCCACTTGCGCACACAGGATGCAACCCTTGCCGACCACGCAATTGTGACCGATCTGCACCAGGTTGTCCAGCTTGGTTCCCTCGCCGATGATGGTGGAACCCAAAGCGGCTCTGTCCACGCAGGAATTGGCCCCAATCTCCACATAATCCTTGATGATTACGTTGCCGATCTGAGGGATTTTCCTCTGCACGCCATCGATGAGCGCAAAACCAAAGCCATCGGCTCCGATGATCGCTCCCGAATGGATGATTACCTGCTTGCCGATCTCACAATCATCATAGACCACCACCTTGGGATAGAGATGGGTATGAGCGCCGATCTTCACGTTGTCACCGATTACGCAACCGGTCTCGATGATGCAGCCATCACCGATCACGCTGCCGCTGCCGATGGTCACACCGCTCTCCACGCGGACCGTCTTGCCGATCTGTGCATCGGAAGCGATGATGGCAGTCTCATGGATGCCGGCTTCCTTTGGGGCTTCCAGCGCCAGCCATTTTTCCACGATCATCATCATGGCAAAATATGGCTTGTCGGTGATCAACAGGTTACGTCCCTGAAGTTGGTCGGCAAATTCCTGTTTGGTGATGATCAGGCCTGCCTGGGAATCTCTCACTGCCTCAAACAGCTGCTCGTTTTCCAAAAAGATCACCGAGCTTGGCGTAGCTTCCTGAGGCGTGCAGGCGTTATCCACCACCAGATGTGGATCGCCTTCATAGCGCGCAAAAGGCAATGCGCCCAATGCCTGGGTATCAAGTGTGCTTGAGAATTTCTTCATTAGGGCTGTTTTATTTCTTCGGTTTTATTTACTTCTTCGGTCTTGTTGATCTCTGTGTCGTTTAATTTCGGTTCTTCCTTGTTCTCATCTTCGCTACCGGGCAATCCCAGATCTTTGGGTGCGATGGTATCTTTGTTGATTTCGGTGAGCACGATATCGGTGATATCGATGGCGGGAATAGCGTAGATGATGGTGGGATAGCTGCTATCGAAGATCATCGTATACTTCTCATCTTCAGCTATCTTGATGATTGCGTTTTGGATCTTGGTGGTGAGGGGGTCGATCAGCTCACGGTAGCGCTGTTCCGCTTTGCCACCTTCTCCAAAATACTCTTCCAACATGCGCCCCGCTTCGGCTTTCTTGGCGTCGATCCGGCTCTGCGCCTCACGCTTGGCAGCATCGTTTTTGGTGAGCTTATCTATCTCAAAATCCTGCTCCATCCTCTGAATCTCCTGATCCAGGGCGCGGATCTGACTGGTCCAGTTCTGTTTGTCCAGATTGAACAGCCTTTGGATCTCCAGAGCTTCGTTGCTCTCAAACAGGATCCTGTCGGTATCTACATAACCCAGTTTCACGGCTTGGGCAAAGGCCAAGCTCATAGTGCCCAGCAGAATCAGGGCGATCACTAATCTTTTCATTACTTTTCTCCTAAAATATGATTTGAAGCCACTACTTAAGCCTCAAAGCTGAACTTGGGGTCGAGCACCTTCACGGCGCGCACGTCATCGACGCGACGCACCGGCGTGGTGAGCGGGGCTTCAAATAGTAATTCTGGATTTTCCTTGGCTTCCTGCGCTATTTCTATCATAGCGTCGGCAAAAGCATCCAAGCTTTCCAGCGATTCCGTCTCCGTCGGCTCGATCATCATCGCTTCGGGCACGATCAGCGGGAAATACACCGTCGGTGCATGGAAGCCTTTATCCAAGAGCCTCTTGGCGATGTCCAGAGTGGTGACCTTGTTCTCTTTTTTCTGCCAGGAGGAGTCCGCCACAAATTCATGCATGCAGTATTCCAGATGTGTGATGTGGTAATAATCTTTCAGGCGTGTCATCAGGTAGTTGGCGTTGATGATGGCATTTTCGCCAGCCCTGCGCAAGCCTTTGGCGCCCAGCATCTTGATATATACATAAGCACGCACCGCCACGGCAAAGTTGCCATAGAAGGTGTGCATTTTTCCAATGGAGGTATCCTCATGAGAGTAATCCAGATAGTAGCCATCCTCGTTTTTGCTCACGATCGGCACGGGCAGGTAGGGAACGAGCTTTTCCACCACGCCCACGGGACCGCTGCCCGGACCACCGCCACCATGAGGAGTGGAGAAGGTCTTGTGGATGTTGAAGTGCACGATGTCAAAGCCGATCTTGCCCGGCTGCACAATGCCCAGCAGCGCATTCATATTGGCTCCATCCATGTAGATGAGGCCATCCACGCTGTGGATCAGCTCGGCGATCTCTTCCAGCTGTGTCTCAAACAAGCCCAAAGTGCTGGGATTGGTGAGCATAAAGCCGGCGATACTGTCGTCCACGATGCTCCTGAGATGCTCCATGTCGCAACGGCCATTGGCGTCACTCTTGAGCTCCACCACATCATAACCCACCAACGAACAGGTGGCAGGGTTGGTGCCGTGTGCGCTGTCCGGGATGATGATCTTGGTCTTGTGCGTGTTGCCTTTGGCTTTGTGATAGGCACTTACGATCTTGATGCCGGTAAATTCTCCCTGCGCTCCGGCTGAGGGTTGCAGCGTTACTTGCGCCATGCCGCTGATCTCGCTCAGGTCTTTTTGCAGCTCATACATGATGGCCAAAGAGCCCTGCAAGGTGTTTTCCGGCTGATAGGGATGCGTGTTGGCAAAACAGGATTGACGCACGATCGCCTCATGCGACTTGGGATTGTATTTCATCGTGCAACTGCCCAATGGGTATAAACCCTTTTCGATAAAGTGGTTCTTGTGGCTGAGCATGATGTAATGTCTCATCACGTCCAGTTCGCTCACTTCCGGCAGGCGGGCGTCGCTTTCTCTGAGGTATTCTTTGGGGATGATCTCGCCCAGGGGGATATCTATATCGCTCTTGGGAAGGGTGTAACCCTTGCGTCCGGGCGTGGAATGTTCAAATATGGTCTTAGACATGGCTTACCTCCTTGAGTGCAGTTACCAAAGCATCCAGATCCGCCTTGGTTTTCTTTTCCGTCACGGCGATCATCAGCTTGTTTTTCATGCCAAAACGTCCCATATCCACACCGGGATAAATGGCTTTGGGGCTCAGCTTTTCCACGATCTCAGCAGCCGGGATGGGTGTATTGACCACAAACTCGTTGAAGAAGGTGGCATTTGGCCAACTGAGTGAAAAGCCGTCTATCTTGGCGATCTCAGAGGCCAAATAATGAGCCTTCTGCGCACTCTGAGTGGCAACTTCTTTCAGGCCTTCCTTGCCCATCAGCGACATATAGACCGTCGCCGCCAAGGTGCAGAGGCTTTGGTTTGAACAGATGTTGGAGGTGGCTTTGGCTCTGCGGATGTGCTGCTCTCTGGCTTGCAAAGTGAGGCAGTAAGCGCGGTTGCCTTCCTTATCCAAGGTGCCGCCCACAATCCTGCCGGGCATCTGGCGCGCCATATCCAATTTGGTGGCAAAGAAGCCAAACAGCGGGCCACCGACGTTGATATTGTTGCCCAGCGCCTGACCCTCGCCCACCACGATATCCGCACCGTAAGCAGCCGGCGCCTTCAGGATATTCAGGGAAATGGGGTTGGCGCACACGATGTAGAGCGCCTTGGGATATTTGTGAACGATCTCGCCGATGGCTGCTCCGGCTTCCAGGTTGCCAAAGAAGTTGGGAGTCTGCAACACCACGGAACCCACGCTTTCATCCATCAAGGCTTCCAGCGCAGCCAGGTCTACCACACCATCCTTCATGGGTGCGGTGACCAGCTCAATATTCACGCCTTCGGTGTAGATCTTGATCACTTTTTTATATTCGGGATGCAAGGTTTCCGGGATGATGGCTTTGGAAAGACGGTTTTTCCTCATGCCCATCAAAATGGCTTCTGCAATCGCCGAAGCACCATCATACATGGAAGCATTGGCGATCTCCATGCCGGTAAGCTCGCAAATCATGGTTTGATATTCGTAAATGTATTGCAAAGTGCCCTGGCTCACCTCCGCCTGATAGGGAGTGTAAGCGGTGTAAAATTCAGGCCGGGATACGATTGTGTCGACCGCTGCGGGGATGAAGTGATCATAGACCCCGGCACCCAAAAAGGAATTGGCATGCCCCGTGCAAACATCGTTGCAGGTGAGCTCTTTCACCTTGCGGGTGATTTCCAGCTCGCTGTAGGGCTCATCCATATTCAAGCTTTGCGCCAGGCGCATCTTGGGTGGAATGGCTGCCAACAACTCCTCAAATGAGGCTACGCCTATCTTTTTCAAGATGGCTTGCCTTTGAGCTTCAGTATTGGAAATATAAGGCATTGAATCTCCTTAAGACTCTTGCGTACACGCAAATAGATATTTTTTGCCATAGAATCAAAAGGGCTGTTTATGTCAATTGATAATTTATGATTCCTCTAAAGACAGGTTAGTTTCGCTGTCCTCTCACCCATGGAATTCCTTCTCCGTACACGCTCTCGCTTTACCTGAATATCACATGAATCCTTGAACAAAGCGCAGCCTGCTCTTCCTCTCTTTCTTCGAAAACCTCCCTCTATAATATACACTGACGATCTCACCTGGATGCCCAAAAGGCAATAAAATATTCTCGTAACTGCCAGCAAATAATAGACATACAAAACGGTCAAATATTAACCCTGTTTGGTGGATAGTAAAATACAGGTCAAAACCGTATCAATCCTATATCGTGTAAACATGAATCCCCGAAACCAGCGTAGCGAATGCGTCCCCTATCCAATGGTTGAGTTACAGAACTTCCATTCACCCTATATAGAACTTTAACCAGAAAGAATTGTGCTTTACCCACACACAATGTTACAATTAACACCTTCCTTAGTTGTCTTCACTGGGTTGATATCAGTGATAATTGAAAATTGCTTGACACAATCCCACCTGTCAATATTTTGGTGCGGTATGAATATATCAGATACAATAGGAGATTAGAATGAAAACCAAGAAGACAATGTTAATAGTCATTGTGATCGCATTGATTATTATTGCTGGTTTGTTGCTCTTTTATTCATTGGGCAGGAAATCAGAAACCGACGGCAAAGATAAAAAGACTGTCGCCATTTTAACAATGGGTAATTTCCCACTTCTCGACATGATATCGGAAGAGTTACAAGAGACACTGGAAGCATCAACTGACCCTGCTATTGGAACAAGGGTTTTTAATGCCAACTTTCAGCAGGAGCTGCTTAGGAAGTCATCAAGAGAGATGGCAACAGGTGATTATGATGTTCTTGTTACTCTGTCTACACCTGCTACCCAGGTTGCTGTTTCTGATAATAAGGGACAGAAGCCCCTGGTGTTTGCCTTTGTATCAACCCCTTCTGAAATTGGGTTAACGGAAACGACGCCGCTTCCCAATGTGACCGGGTTCATTGATCTTGTTCCAGTGCGAGAAAACTTAAAACTGATCGAATCAGTTTTGGGTAATAATGCTGCCATTGGTTACATCGTCAACGATGGTGAAGGGAGTGCGAAGAATACTTATGGAATGATGGCGGAAGAAGTAAAAGGTACTGGATTACAACTAAAGAAGATACCTATTGGGAGTCAAAGTGATCTACGTGCTGCTATTGTCCCGGTTATAAAACAAGTTGATTGCCTGTTTTTCGGGCCCGATTCACAGGCTTCAGGAGCGGCTGATCTAATAGTTCAAATTGCATTGGAGCACAATAAACCGGTATTTTGCACTGATATGATTTCGGTCGAAAGAGGTGTTGTGGGCTGTGTAGCTCCCGATTATCGGGGTATGGGAAGACGAACTGCTGAATATGTGAAACGTATTATATCGGGGACTCCGGTGAATGAATTGTCTGTAGTGAACTTTGATGAGTATGTCACATATCTTAACATGAAATCAGTTGATAGGTTGAAACTAAACATTCCAAAGACGATTATAGACAAATCCGTGCACGTTTCCGCAGATTGATGGTAGAATCCAAATCCATCTCAGCGGTGATTCCCTGACCAGAGAATGATGATATGCTGTCATTTGTAATTAATTGCCTGTTAGATTTCCCGTTTTACACCCTGCTGGCACTGTCTTTTCTCATTAGCTTTCGTTTCTTGAACTTTCCCGATTTAGCTCTTGATTCTTCGTATGCTGCCGGAATGGTAATGCTCTACTTGGTGACCTCAATGGGAATTGTGCAGGGCAGTGTGTTAGTAAGCATCATTTTGTCGCTATTGTTCGGCTTCAGCGTCGGAGCGATGATGGCAGTGTTACATGGATTGAGGTTTTTGAAACTCAGTAAGCTGCTGTCTGGCCTGGTGGTTTCATTTTCAATGTATTCGGTTCTATTCAGGTTGAATGGACACACATCAACTAATGGACTATACCTTCAAAGCCACGATTACAACAGAATCAGACAGTTTATCAGTTCAAATACGTCTATTAATCAGAATCTGGTCATACTGGTAATCAATGTTGCCATTATGATAGTAGCCCTGTTTATGGTTTACCTGTTCCTAAGGAGCAAAACGGGGATTTACTGCAGGATTACTGGTTACAGGAAGGATATCATCACTGAGACAGGATCCAATCCGCTTCTGTTCTTTGTAATTGGGCTTGGTATTTCGGGTGCAATCTCAGCCGTAGCTGGATCTATGAGAGCAGCAACGGATAACTATGTCGACATAAACACTTTTGGCACATTTCTGTATGCTTTGGCGAGTTTATTGGTAGGGGAAAGAATACTCGGTTTAACAGCATGGGGGAAGAGAAATGGCCACCTTCTCAAAGCCAAGCTTTGCGTTCCACTTGTTGGCGGATTGTTTATGTCAATTGTCATTCAAGCATGCATATGGTTTTTAAGCAGTGTTATCAATGTTTATTTAAGCGGCGATATTCGACTGATAATTGCTTTGGTACTCATACTGTCCAGTGCGAACTTCGGAAACAATACAGCTGCAAGAGAGAATAATGATGCGTTCTGATAGACCAACACTCTTTAGCTTATCAAACATTACGGTTAAATATTCGACAACGCAGCTTGAGAGTAGTGATATAATAGCATTGGATAATGTTTCCGTAAGCGTATGTAAAGGCGACTTCGTACGTATAAGTGGTCACAATGGATCAGGGAAAAGCACCCTTTTACATGTTATTGCTGGGTTAATCCCTCATGTACAAGGCCATGCGATTGTTGACAATCAAGTTGTCAAAGCGCACTTGATTCCCAAGTATGTCAATCTCGCAATGGTGTATCAGAACCCTGATGATGCAATCGTGCCTTTTATGACAGTAAGGGATCACCTGGTTTTTAGATATTTACGCAACGGCAAAAACAGGCATAAATCCCGAAAACAAGCCCATGAGGATTGCATGAGGTTTTGTGCAAAACACGAATACATGCTACCACTTTGGAAAAGGTTGGATGACGAAGCAATGCGCCTTTCAGGTGGTTGGAAACAAATGCTCCAGTTAGCTTGTGTCATATGCAGCAATCCTGACCTGATTTTGTTAGACGAACCCACAAGTCAGTTATCACTTGAATTCGTCGAGTTGGCCAACACACTTATCAGCACTGTCAGTAGTGATTGTACAGTCATTATTGTGAGTCATGCGGAATTGAGTGAAGTAATGCAATCAAGAGTAGATGTTACATGGAGGATGGTTAATGGAACACTTGATCACGATTAACAATTTGTCCCATCTCGATATCCCACTGGCGATTGTGGAAAAGGAGAAGTGGGTATGCTTGCTTCAAGCATTTAACGAAAACCTATACGAATCGAAGGCGGACTTGTACCTGCCAGCTTTTTTCAATTATCTTCGTTCATGTGATCTTGAAGGTAAAAGTGTTTTGGATATCGGTTGTGGCTTTGGACAGATAGGCCGTTTTATCAAGTCCTTGGGTGCAAATGTTATTGGCATTGATGTCATTCCCGAAGCAGTTGAAGAAGCAAACAAAGTATTTCCAGCTGTTACAGGTCGGGTTGAGCGTATCCCTTTCCCTGATGATAGCTTCGATATAGTGGTTTGCAGTATGGTCCTCATGCTTATTGAAAATGTGGAAATGGCAATAAGTGAAATAGCGCGGGTATTGAAACCTGGTGCTTCGGCATTAATATCGATACTGAATCCATATTACAAACCGGATGACTCTCAAGCAGGGATCTCTGATTCCGGCACACTATCAAAATGGGTTTTTAGGTTGGACAATAGAAGGAGTGTTGATGTGAGTTATTTCCATTACAGTTACGATTTTTATGAGCAGTTGCTGAAAAGGTTCTTTTCGCTTGCTCTTTATTATCCGTCAGACAAGGGATTGATGCTCCCGTTAGAGAAAGCACAACTGACTCAGACTAATACTGAGTATTTACTATTTCAATGTCATTAGAGGATGTGGAGGTGTAAGATTATGAATGAATTTGAATCACTTACTGATGCAGAAGCTGTGCAACAAGCAACAGAACAATTATTGAGAACAAGAGAAGTAATAAAAGACCTGATTTCAAAAGCTACTGGGAAGGAAGATTCTTCATTATTTGCCTTTATCGATGTTCAGGGATCTACACAACAATCTGAGCAAAACGCTGTAGAATACTACACAACAATTGTTAGCTTCATAAAGGAGATAAAGGAGAATATCTATAAACTTAACACAAAAATTGACAAAGAAGGAAAAGGCAAGCCACCGTACATTATTCCCAAGACCATGGGAGACGGTCTGCTGCTCGTTAGAAACTTTGATTCTAAAGTTGAACCAAAACATAGTGTTGACTTTATCCGGTTAGTGTATAAGATCATGGGGTTATTGGAACACCACGAAGTAACGGTAAAAATTGCTGTTTCAAGGGGTTCCAAGCTGCTTAGTGGCTCATCCATGAAGGATATTTTAAGTGCATCGTCCGATAAATCGAGGCCCGAATCCTCTGTCCAAGATGATCCTAGCGTTACTCTCAGTGACGACGATGTTTGGGGGTTTGAAGTAAATAAATGTGCGAGAGTTGAATCGTTTGCAAGTGGGAATCAAATCCTTGTAACAAAAGAAATAGCAGATGACTTGTTGAAGTTCAACGAAGAAAATAATAAATCTTTTTCAGGATGTAGGAGAAAAAGCGATACGGAATTTTGTAGTTTATCATGTCCAAATGAGGCAACGTGTGATGGGTCGTTTATTGTAGTAGGGGGGTGGGGAAGTAGTTTGAAGATAAAAGCTAAGGGTATTGCTGAAGAATTTGAAGTGTTTCAGGTCGTTCATTCAAAAAAAGGAGGTGCTAATCCCAGCTTTTCTCACATTGTATCAAACTACCATTTCGGAAGTTGCATATTCATAGAATTTAAAAAACGGAAGCAGGTGGCACCAGGTTTTTACAGCGATTTTCGTGCGGCTTTTCCATCCCTGCAAACAGTAGCAATTTACAAAATAACCCAAGCTCATTCTTTGCATTATAGTGATCAACTTGAAGAATTCGAGATAGTTACTCAGAACAACGACACATCACAAGAAAGGTTACTGGCTTTCGCACTATCTGAAAGCTACGATGATTATTTAGCTCGGATGGATATCTTGCTTGATCCTAATAATAATTCTAGTCAAGACATTAAAAACACCACCACTTATCCCGTTTTTAGTATTGATAACGTGGCTTCGGATGCCAGTAGTGGAAATAAAAGGTATAGAATTGAGCCATTTGTCCCACTTGAGAAGAAGAGTATTGATAAAAACGGTGTTTATAAGTATGTTTATGAAGCCACCATACAATGTAAAATGACACTACCTGGTGAGTGTTGCGCTTTTCTGATTAAAGTTGATAGTCAAACGGTAGCATTGAATCTTGCCCAAGAGATTCGGAGGTACCATGAATGCAAGCATGTTTGGTTTTCAATGGGGCATTTTGATATCGTTGCTCTAACAGACAAACCAAGTGAGCAGACTTCTTTAGAGACCATCGCTTCAAAGTTACTTCAAAACCAAGTCCCCAAAGATATATCAGTTTATGAGTTGGAGTTGGCTAAGGAAGATGTTGGTAAAAAGCAATGACATTTCATATAATTGTTCCTCCCTCAATTTATGCAGATTCCCTTTCTTGGGATAAAACTCTAATGGCTCCATTTGAGGGGTCTGCTATAGTTGCGACTGTTTTAAAGCAAAGCTTTCCAGACATAGAAGTGGAGTGCATAGATTTAAGGGCTGAGCCCCGTTCACTTGATTCAATAGTTGACAGTATTGGCAGTGACGATATCCTGCATATTGCTGGATCGCCGGATGGATATCAGTATGTTAAGCAGTTGTCTTTGGAGATCAGAAAAAAGAACATCCCGATAGTGTTGGGTGGTTGTCTATCGACCATCTCTTGGAAGACAGTACTGTCTCAAACAGGCGTTACTCATTGTCTTATTGGTGATTGTGAGAACAGTTTGCCAGAGTTGACCAAATGCCTGCTTACCAATCAGGATACACTTCATCTTCCGGTGGCAACAAAAGACCTGTTAGATGAACAAATAGTATTAAAAAACTATAACAACTTGGGAATTCCGGACATGGAGAACGTACCCTGTCCGGATTACTCATTATGGCGGCGAACCTTTGAAAATAGTTTTTTTGAATCTGCTGCATATTCTACCCAAAGAGGCTGTCCAAATCGCTGTAAATTCTGTGCCAATCCCTTTGGTAAGCATTTCAGAGTTGCCTCAAACGATAAAATCCGTGCTGATCTGCAGAATATCAAAAAACAAGGATTCAAGCATGTTTACATAAACGATCCGACGTTTAATACAAGCGAGAAAAGAGTCTTGGATGTATGCGGATTGATGATGGATATGGATTTTGAGTGGAGTGCACTAATCAGGGCAACACCTTTTTCAAAGAGTCAAGCTAAAGCATTGAAAGCAAGTGGGTGCAAAACCTTACTTCTTGGGATCGAATCTACCGATCAGGGTATTCTCGACAATTACGCAAAAGGTATTTCTCTCGATGATGCTACAAGGTGTGTCAATATTGCGTATGATGAGGGATTAGCTGTTATTGGAACATTTATACTCGGTTTGCCCGGTGAAACATATCAAACTTTGTCTACGACATTAAAGTATATCAGTGATTCGAAATTTATCCCGCGTGCTTTTTATGCGGCTCCATTTCCGGGCACAGGATTGTTTAGATTACTGAGGAATAGTGATGACTTTGCAGCAATGAGTGATATTCAATTTGAAGAAATGATTCTATGCTGGATGTCACAACAAAAATACGATGTTAATGATGATATATTTCCTATGCCAGACCGCGATGTGTCGGTTAGCGAACTCAGATCAGCTATGAAGCTCATCAATGAAATTCAGTTAGCAAGAGTACGGGAACAAGATATTTATTTTTGATGCCAATGTCCTCCGGTCTCATGGATCAGCCTTTTGCGTGTTTAGAGTAATATAGTGTGTGATATCCAAAAAAGGGGTGGCGAAAGGTAAAAATGCTTTTTGAGTGAGTAGAGGGGATCAAACACCCACTGTTTTAGTGGGAGTTCGCTCCCAAACCCAGACACCGGAAAAAGCAGTCCCAAAATCAACCATTGATCTCAGGATAATATATAGTCACATATAACCCCTGTTACAGACACCTCTCAAATGCCGATTCCATGCGGCTTGCCAACTCCGCCCCTGCTGCGCTCCTGCTCCTCGAGTAAGTAACGAGTAGGAAAGCAGGCAGTTAGGAGGCGGAGCCAAGGGGTAGTAAAAACACCTTGCGGCAGGTGGTCTGTAGAGGTCAAAAGTCAATATTTGCGCAATCCATGGTTTGGGTCAAGCAAATTAAGCCCTTGGCTCAGCAACCTCCCGCCACAAAAAAGAGCCAGCTCCGGGGAGAAGCTGGCTCGGGTATGAGGGGGGTCTGTTTACATTTTTACCATTCGTTTCACAAAGCCTCTGCCATCCCGCAGGTCTACCTTCAGCAGATAGATACCGGCAGCGCACTTGGAGCCCTTTTGGTCTTTACCGTTCCAAAATAGCTCTGCGCCTGCGCCCTTGGCAAACTTCTCTGTGTATACCTTCTGGCCGCGCAGGTTGTAGACGCTGAAGCAGCCGCTTTGTTTCAAGGGATCATCCAGCTTGATATTGACCACTCCGGATGAGAAGGGGTTGGGATAGATGCTCAAGGTGGCGGGAGGCATGATGGGATCGTCGTTTGAGACGAATTGGACAAATAGTCCGTCTCCCCATGCGCTCTGATTGGTTCCATCACTTGCCACCACCTGATAAACTGTATCTTGATCCGGCCCGGGCAGCGTGATCATGGGTGTAAAGTCGTCTGTGCTGGCCACCAGAACGTCATTTGCATAGACCTCGTAGTGCGTCCATTCGTGCTCATAATCATCTACAGGCGGCACCCAATACATGTCTATCACACCGGTATTTGCATACCTGTTTTGGTCGTAACACAAGTCGCTCGGGGTAAGTATATAGAACTTTTCGACTTCACATATCAGTTCCGTGCCTGTTTGCAAGAGGATGTCAGGTGAGGAGTAGGAGAAATGCAGCGTTTCGTTGCAGTAGCCATCTTCGTTGTAGACGAATATGTGTCCTCCCGGTCTATATGAGCTGAGGAACCTTCCCGTGGTGGTGTCCATTTGCAAAAACACATTCTGGGGCTCTTTATCGAGGATGATCCCATCTTCCAGGTTTAGGTAGCTGATGCTGCTAATGCGCATGGTTCCCTGCTCGTCCATGATTTCAGAGCGGAACCAGAGGTCATTGGGCTCAAGGTTGCTCAGCTTTTGGTAGACGGAGTTTGCCGGCAGGGTAAATTCAATGTTGCCATCCTCGTGATAACGCGTGTGAGAGTGGATGTAGCGATAGTCTCCCTCGTCATAAAACCAATTGATGTAATCCCAATGAAACACAAGGAATTGATGATATACCGGGTAGATGTTGCGACCGCCCTCCTGGATGGGTTCGCCGACATAGTATTTGTCCCAATAGTTTCGCATCACGTGGAAGGGAAGTTCGTCGATTTCATGCAGGATGTCCGGCTCGAAGACGGTAGGTTCAGCCAATGTTCCTGCGACTGTCCATTTGATCCTGTCCTCGCCTTCCACTTCCGCATTGGCTACCACGTAATAGGCTTCGTCGACTTCAAATTGAAATTCAAAAGGGACTCCTATCTCAGCGGGGAAGCTGTGTAAAGTTAGTCCTGATGTGGCACCCACGATCATCAGGTTGCCGTTGGTCAAAGTTTCTTGGCCGGAGGAGCTGACGACGGTGCCGCTGATGCCGGTGCTTTGCGGTGGTGAAGTCAAAAAGGGTTCGTAGTCTACTAAAGGCAAACTGGGGTCGTCTAACTGGTCGGTGATGCCGATATCGATCTGGGCGGGGTCGGCGGTGCCCCAGTAGTTGTTTTCTGCCTTGATCACGATGCTGGAGTTGGTGTAGGAAAAGCAGAAGATGCTGTGTGGGACGTTGCTTTCGTCGATATTTTCATAGATTTGGTTTCCACCGGATGCCCAGATGTGGTTGGAAGCGAGGTCGCCCAGCACGGGGTTGGTGTTTTCGCCCAAGTAGAGTCCGCAGAAGTTGCCATGGATTTCGTTGCCTAAGAGATAGGGCTGGCTGTTGGTTCCGCCTATCATCACGCCTGCGCCGGAGTTGGTGTTGCCGGAGACAAAGTTGTGGCGGATGATGTTTTCCTTCAAACACCCGGATGAATGCAGCAGGTAAATGCCGGTGAGGTTGTATTCGATCACGTTGTTGTGGATATAGGGTGCGATGGCTGTGCCGCTGCCTGTGATGTCCCAGGCTGTGATGCCCTGCTTGAAATTGTGGTGGATGTGGTTGTCGTAGATTTCAGGGCTGCAGGAGCCGCTCGCGGATTGGTTGGAAAGCTGGATGGCACCATAGTAGCGGGTTCCTGTGCCGTTGTAGCAGATCTCGTTGTCGCGGATATGCGAGTTGGATTGTTGGTGCACCAGGATGCCGTTTTCCTCGCTGTATTCAATGATGCAGTTGTGCACTTCCATGAAGGGTGGATTGGGGTTTCCCATCCCATAGAGACGTATGCCCTTCTCATTCTCATAAAAACGGCTGTATGAGATAGTTGCCGGTGAATCTTGGCAGTTGATGCCCGTTTCTGCCTTCTCCACATAGATGTGGGTGAAGGTGCTGGCTTGAGTGGTGTTGGTGATGCGGATTCCCTTCCAGGTGGCATCGGGATCGGTCATGCCACTTTCAAAGCGGATGCTGTCCGCAGGCGTGCCCACTGCGGTGATGGTGCCTGCGGCGCTGAGCCGATAATTGCCCATAACAAGCACTGTGACTCCGGGCTCTATCTGCAAATTGCTGCCCTCGGGAACCTCGACATTGCCGATGATATTGTAGGGGCTGTTGGCCAGAGTCCAAACGCCAGACTGCTCGCCGCTGACGTCCGTGGCGAAAATAACAAGCGAAAACAGGGTGAGAGTAACGAATAAAAAGAGCTTTTTCATGAATTCCTCTTGGTCTTGTGTGTTTGAAAAAAGAAGAGGAAGAGCCCCTATAGCTTGCTTAAGCTAAAGCTCTTCCTCATAATGGTGACTCGTTCAGTGCCTTATTCGGTGATCGCACCGGTAGGGCACACGCCAGTGCAGGCAAGGCAATCAATGCATGTGTCTGCGTCGCAAACGGCTTTATCGTCCTGCATGGACAATGCGCTGACGGGGCATGTTTCCACGCAAGCTGCGCAACCGATGCAAGTGTCTTTGTCAATCTTAACGGCCATGTTAGCATCTCCTATGGTTTTTTTGCTATCTTATTTGAGGGGCTGCACTTGTCAAGCTTAAAATGCGCCTGAGCGTGTATCTGTTTGTTTTGCAAGGGGTTGAAGCCTGAGATGGCGAACATACCCGTGAGAGCGTTTTGTTTGTGATGATAAAAGATGCCGAAAAGGCGTAAAGAATGGTGGATTCTTGGGGTTTTTCCGGTGGTGAGGATGTGGCTCTGATGGCTCTAAGGATAAGAAGTGTTAACAGATGGGTATCTCTTATGATACGGAAAAGAAATGAATGTGAAAATAAAGGTTGACAGGAATCGGGGTTTGGATACTTTGGTGCCATAGTGATGACCTGTATTTGAGAAACGAAATTTGGAAAATGGTAAAGAACTTGATCAAATGGAGCAACGGTGATTTGGGATTGACGCCATCATTTGTGGCTCCTTGAACGATAAATGTCTGTAGAAACAACGGTTTTCGGAGCACGGATCGTCTTTTGTGTTCTGATATAAGTATTCGAAACGAAATTAGGAGATTTATATGAATATCCTTACTCTTGATGTGAAGAAACGCTTGCTGATCATCTTGGCAATGCTTTCTTTGTTTGGTTTAGTTTTTGCGCAAGGCACTCCTCGCCCTCAAGCCGGCGATTATCAGGCCGGTATGGGATTTATCACGATCACAAGCGCAGCAGGTTGGTATATACACAATGGAACCAGTTGGCAAACTGCAAGTGTACCCCTGTCGCAGCAGGCGCCATTTTACGGAAACATCTATTCGGCACAGCCCATTTATATCGATGCAGACTTTACTCACATGGGCAGCTTCTACAACACTGGCAGCGGCTCCGTTGAAGTTATTGACAACAGCACATTCACTATCGGTTCGACCAGCAACTTCCGGCTCAACGAATTGTATATAAATCCCGGAACTAAAGTTGTCAACAATGGCACCATTTCGTCGTCTTCTACCTATGCCACAATTACCATGCTTAGTGCAACGAATATGAATGAAGCACCCGTGTTGGAAAACAATAAGAATATCCAATTGGCTGGAGAGCTGAATGTTACCAATTATGGCAAGGTGATATCGGGGCCACTCGCAAAGATTGATGGCGTGGGACGCATCAATACCGGCAATTATGGTGCCGAATTTACGATAGCCAATCCGGGCGGTTATAACACAGCTTTCCCAATATCCGGGGCTCACAATGTCCGCAATGCTTCCTTTATCTTCAACGGCACTGTGGATCAGGTTACCGGCGATAAGCTTCCGACTCCTATTCACAGTTTGACCGTCGATAATGGCAATAAGCTCACCCTCAGCAAAAACATAACCATGACCTCTGAAGCTGTCACAGGTCTGACTAATCCCACACCTACCGTGTTGGTGAAGGACGGCAACACCCTTGATGTGGCGCACTTTATCATCTCTTCCAACTCTGATGAGCCTAATGCTGTTGCCACATTTACTTTAAGTGCCGGAGCTACACTGGCTACTTCCCACGTGGATTGGCATATCCTCGGTAAAGGACGGCACAAATCGCATCCAAAGCGGTTCTATTCAAACGAACATTGCCAACTATTCCAGTGAAGCGAACTATCACTACTACGGCCCATTTATCGACCAACTTAGCGGAATTTTCTATACCACACCAGATGAAAAAACCGTGAATGATTTGACCATAACCAACACCAGCGGAGTGTTGATCATACCGCCTGAAATGGAGCCTCTGACCATTAATGGCACCCTGACAGGACAAATTCGAACCCTGCCTGTGACCCTAAGCTATTTCGGCGCCTACTTCAACAGCGGTGTTGATACTGTTACCCTGGAGTGGGAGACCCAGTCTGAGACCAACAACCTTGGCTTTTACGTCTTAAGAGCTCCTGTGCCCGAACTGAACATAGCCAATCTGGTATCCGAGCTAATTCCCAGTGTGAACAGCTCCCAAGGTGCCAGATACAGCCATACGGATGAGGCACTCTATGACGACGGCACCTACTATTACTGGCTGCAAGATATCTCACTGTCCGGAGACGTGGAGATACACGGCCCCACGATGGTGAACGTGGTCTTGGGCTCAGGTGGAAACGGAACACCGGAAATCCCCAGGAAGACCGGCTTCCACCGCAACTTCCCCAACCCCTTCAACCCCAGCACCTATCTGGAATACTACCTGGAGACCAATGCAGACGTGGCATTCAAGGTCTACAACCTCAAGGGTCAGCTGGTGGATGAGATCAACCTGAGCAACGTGAGCAGCGGCACTCATAGATACAAATGGGAGCCCAAGCTTGACAGCGGCATCTATCTGGTCAAGTTTATCGCTGCCGGCCAGACCAATACCCGCAAAGTAATCTTATCTAAATAGTCGTTTCGAATACTACTGTTTCAGAGGCTATGCGCTGCTGAAACATCCGGGATCTAACGGAATCTCCTGTGTCCGTTAGATCCCTTTTTTGTGTGCAGATAAAAAAGGCTCAAGTTCAATTGGGGGTGGATGGAAGATCTGTAACCTGATCGTTGGCCAAGGAATACAGTTGTGGCGCTGGTTTCGGCGGATGATATTTGCACAATGTGGGATTGATGCGGCACTTGCCGGTATTTTACTATCCGCCAAACAGGGTGAACATTTGACGGTTTTGTATGCCTATTGTTTGCAGGCGGTTACAAGATTATTTTCTTTGTTTTTTGGCCTCCAAGTAAGATCGTCAGTGTATATTATAGAGGGGCATGTCAGCAAGCAGGTAAGTGGGGCGCCGAATCCACCTGTAAGTTGTGTATGGCAGGCTCCACATATATGCGGCGGCAAGGCTGCTGCTGGCTTACAGGACAGTTGTCAGCTGCTGCAACACGGCTCAAAGGCTCACCGCCTACAGATGATTATGAGCCTGAAAAAAAGTCCGGGAACACCCGTCCCCGGACATCAATAGTCTTTAGTTGGTTTATTCTTTGGGTTTCACTTTACCTTGGGCAATCACGGCCTTTTGGGCTGCTGCCACTTCTTCATCGGAAGCCAGGTAATAGCTGCGGATCTTGGTCATGTCATCCTCAAACTCATACACCAGGGGCATACCTGTGGGGATGTTGAGGCTCACGATGTCTTTATCCGAGATGTTGTCCAGGTGCTTGACGATGGCTCGCAGGCTGTTTCCGTGTGCTGAGATCAGGATTCTGGTTCCGGCTTGCACCTTGGGGACGATCACCTCATTCCAGAAGGGAAGCGCTCTGGTGATGGTGTCTTTGAGGGATTCGCATTTGGGAATGTCTTTTTCAGCCAAGTCCTGGTAGCGGGTGTCTTTGCCGGGGTAGCGGTCATCGGTCACTTCCAGGGGTGGCGGAGGCACGTCAAAGCTTCTTCTCCAGAGTGTTACCTGTTCCTCGCCATACTTTTCGGCGGTTTCGGCTTTATTGAGTCCTTGCAAGGCTCCGTAGTGTCTTTCATTGAGGCGCCAATCGTGATAGATGGGCAGATACATCCTGTCCATCTCATCCAGCGCAATCCAGAGGGTGCGGATGGCGCGTTTGAGCATGCTGGTGTGGCATTCGTCAAATTCAAAACCGGCGGCTTTGAGGCGTCTGCCGGCTTCTTTTGCTTCGGCAAAACCTTTTTCTGAGAGGTCGACGTCGGTCCAGCCAGTGAAGAGGTTGGCTTTGTTCCAGGTGCTCTCTCCGTGACGCATAAGTACTATCTGTTTCATATTGTTACTCCTTTTAGTTTATTTGTATTTGAGGCTTCCGGCTTGCATTTCCACATAGCGTGCCATGATGAAGAGCAAGTCTGAAAGCCGGTTGATAAACTGTAAAACCAGGGCATCTACTTGGGCTTTGTGATTGAGGTGGATGATCACCCTTTCTGCACGTCTGGTGATGGTGCGGCAGATGTCCAGCTTGGCAGAAGCTTTGGTAGTGCCGATGACCACCAAACCTTTGATGGGCACCAGTGCTTCATAGTGATGCACCAGCTCGGTGAGCTTTTGCACCTCAGCCTCATTGATATGGTTTGATGCGGGTTTATCCGTGCAGGCAAGCACCGCCATGACCTGCCCGAGTTGCGTTTGGACGTCTCTCAGGATGCCTTGCATCTGCTCATCTTCGATATAGTGACAGGCATCCGCCAGGTGTGAATCCAGCTCGTCCACGGTGCCGTAGGCGTCTACCCGAAGGTCGTCCTTGGGCACTCTTTCGCCGCTGAAGAGTGAGGTGAGGCCGGTATCTCCGGCTTTGGTCGTAATACTCATGATTTCACCGCCATTACAGATATTTCCACCAGGCCATCTTTGGGCAGCCTTGCCACCTGGATTGCTTCACGGGCGGGGAAAGGGGCCTCAAAGTAGCCGGCATAGATTTCGTTTAAAAGCGCAAAGTCGTTCATATCCTTGAGAAAGACGCTGGCCTTCACCACATTGGCAAAGCTCATGCCTGCTTCCTCCAGGATGGCTTGCAGATGGCTGAACACCAGCCTTGCCTGGGCTTCAAAGCCTTCCACCATGTTGCCGCTCTGGGGGTCGATGCCCAACTGTCCCGAGACAAAGAGGATATTGCCACTCTGCACTGCTTGGGAATAGGGCCCGATAGCGGGTGGTGCTTTGGGGGTTGATATTGCTTTCATTTTTCACACTCCTTTATTGGTCGATCAAGGCTCTGCGAGCTACCAGGACGGCATCGGTAAGCTGCGTCAAAGCCACATATTCCTGATGTTCTTTGGCCAGATTGTAGAGCAGAACCTTGCCGTCGCGGATGTTTTCTTCCCTGAGGCAGAAGAGCAGCGAGCAGCCTTTTTCGTCGGCTTTCAAGATCTGCTTTTCCAGATCCTGCTCATCCAGTCCCTGCACAGTCTTCACTCCCGAAGCGTGCAACTCACTGGCAATCTGCAACATCATCATCTCCATATTCTCGGATTGGGTGCAGAGATACACGGAGAAGTCATTGTTGCTGCGGTTGTGGATTCCCCTTTCCTTGAGAACCCCAAAGATGGTGTCGATATTGAGGCTGAAGCCCACTGCCGGAATGAGCTTGCCAAACATCTGCAGGGAGAGATCATCATAGCGTCCGCCCCCACCCACCACGATGGACGAGCCGTTGTTTTTGAGCACATAGTCAAAGACGGTCTGCCCGTAGTAAGAGAAGTTCTTGAGCAGGTAGGGATCACACTCATAGTCATGCGCCAGGTTGGCCTGTATCTTCTTGATGCGCGCATAGTTTTCTTTGCAGCTATCGCAGAGGTAGTCCGCAAGTTTATGGCTCTCTATCAGGCTCTTATGACACTGAGGGTCGATGCAATGTGTCTGTGCAAAAGGGTTTTTGTGCAAAGCTGTGACGCAGTCGTGGCAGTAGTCCTGCTTATGCTGCTGCAGATGGTCTTTGATTGCTTCAAGATAGCGGTGACGACACTGGGCGCAGCCATAGTTGTTCAATCTCAGCGACACATCGCCCAAGCCCAGTGATTTGCACAATCTCAAGCCCAAAGAGATCACTTCGCTATCGGCAAGCACGCTGCCGCTTCCGATGAGCTCCACGCCTAACCGGTAAAACTCCATAGGTTGCAAATCCTTATCCAGCTGAAACATAGGCCCTTGATAATAATAGCGTTTGATGTCACCGCTTTGCAGATCGGCAGCGGTGCTGTGCAACACGCTGATGGTGCCTTCAGGACGCAGGCTGTAAGGCAGTGGCGTTTGATCCGGCCTGCAAATCTGGAGGCTTTTGTGGAAGATATTGCTATCCGGGCACAGGTCTGCCCAAGAGTCTTGACTCTGCTTGAAGTGCGAATAGTCCTGCAAGACAGAGAGATGTATCTCTTGATAGTCATGCAGAGCCAGTTCGCGCTCTATTTGTCCCTCTATTATCTTCCACTGCCAGACGTCTTCCGGCATGATTTTATGACATTTTGTGGATTCGGAAGGCATTAAATCTCCATGAATCAGTTTAGTAGCAATCAAGGTAAAATAGGGGCCGATTTTGTCAAGGGACTTATCAAAATCAGCCTCCACTGCACCGCCCGGACTGCTCCGAACAGCCACTTTGGATGCACATTAAAGAGTTTCTGCATGCAAACGGTTAAATTTTGCTTGCCAAAATCGCAGCTTTTATATCAGTGATCTTATGCAGAAAAACCTTATCCAACAACACATCACTTCCTTAGATTGGTTGCGCCGCGACATCATCGGCCGCAACACCATCTTCCGCACCCCATTTGGGGAGCGTCCCTTGGTCTATGCGGATTATACGGCCAGTGGCAGAGGCCTGCTCTCCGTTGAAAACTACATCAACGAAATCCTGAAGTATTATGCCAACACTCACACCGAAGATGGCTTCACAGGCCGCAGCATGAGCCATTTACTCAAAGAGGCTGAGATCAGCATCAAGAAAGCCGTCAACGCCGGCCCAAAAGGCAAGATCATCTTCACCGAATCCGGCACCACAGGCGGGATCGCCAAGCTTTTGCAGATCTTGGGTGTCTATTGGCCGCCCGCAACCGCCAAAAGGGTGGACGCCATCCTCAAAAGCTGCCTCATCCGCAATCCCGAAGGCGTGGATTGCAACCAGGCGCTGCACGATTACATGCACGAAAACAAGCCGGTGGTCTTTGTGGGGCCCTATGAGCATCATTCAAACGAGATAATGTGGCGCAATACCCTCTGCCAAACCATTGAAGTGCCGATGAATAAGCATGCCGAGCTGGATTTGGAAGTCTTGGAACAGATGGTCAGCGATCCGGCCTTCAAAAACCGCCTCAAGATAGGCTCTTTTTCTGCTGCCTCCAATGTCAGCGGTCTGCGCACCGACGTCTACGAAGTGGCGCGTATCATGCACCGCCACGGAGGCTTGGCCTGTTTTGACTTCGCCGCCTGCGCACCCTACGTCGAGATCAATATGTGCAAGGATGAACAGAGCTACTTCGATGCCATCTACCTCTCGCCACACAAGTTCCTGGGCGGCCCCGGTTCCAGCGGCATCCTCGTTTTCAACGAAGACATCTATCCCAAGGGCTTGGCTCCCACGGTTCCCAGCGGCGGCACCGTGGACTACGTCTCGCCGGTGAAGGAAGAATACGTGCGTGACATAGAGACCCGTGAAAAGCCCGGCACTCCGGGCATCATGCAGGCCATGCGCGTGGCGCTGGCTTTCCAGCTCAAGGACAAGGTGGGTCAGCAGGTGATCAACGAGCTGGAACACTATTATTACCAGAAGTTTATGGCCGCCTTTGAAGGTGACGAACGCATAGTCTTTTTGGGCGAAACACGTGCCGAAAAAAAGATACCCATCGTCCCCTTCAACGTGATTCACAAAGACAGAATGCTGCATCCCAAGTTTGTCACGCGTCTGCTCAACGACCTCTTCGGCATCCAGACCCGTGCCGGCTGCTCCTGCGCCGGGCCTTACGGACACTTCCTGATGAACATCTCGCAGCAGATTTCAGACCATTATCGCTGCATGATCACCAACGTGGGCTACACTGGCGTCAAACCCGGTTGGGTGAGATTGAACCTGCACTATGCCATGGCTGAGAATGAGGTGGACTATCTGATTGATGCGCTGAAGTTTGTGCTGGAGCATGGCGATAAGTTTTTGCAAATCTATGAGTTTGACCTCAACAGCGGCGAGTGGAGCATCCCCGGGGACGATTCACTGGCTCCCCTGCATCTGGACATCAATGAGGCTTTCTCTCTCACTCCCAGCCACCATCAAGGCTTGGAGGACGCATCCGCACTCTACCAAGATGCGCTGGATAAAGCCAGGGCAGAAGCGGCTAAACTAAGCGACAACTTCAGCTTGATGAGCTTTGAGCCGGAGCTGGAATCGCTGATGTTTTTCTATGTGCACAAGCTGAAAGCCTAAAACGCTCTCACGCTGAAACAACCGCAGGAGAACGAGGATTCCCCGCATGACCCGCATCGCTTTGATCGCCATCAACACCTCTTGGTATCAGAGCAACCTCGCCTTATACTACCTGCGCGAGATGGTCAAAGGGCTGGATTTTGAGCTTTTCATGCGCTCTTTCAGTATCTCCGATCTCTATATGGATGTGCTCAAAGGGGTTTACAACACGCAGGCGGACGTGCTCTGCTTCAGCGCCTACATCTGGAATCGTGTCTATCTGGAAAACATCCTGCCGGACATCAAAGCCCTGATGCCCAAAGCTACTATCCTCATCGGCGGCCCGGAGGCCAAGCACCTGAGCCACTATGCAGATAAGGCGGTCATAGGCGCCGGCGAAGCCATCTTTGCAGCCATGGCTCAGAGCGGCTTCAGCAATCTGAATCTACAGCCCGAGCCCCTGCATCTCAAGGACGTCCCCTTTGCCTATCATCCTGAAGATAAAGAAGTTCTGGGTGGCAAGATACTCTATTACGAAACCTCACGCGGCTGCCCCTTCAGCTGTGCCTATTGCCTCTCTGCGACCGATGATAGAGACGAACTGCGCTTTGACTACCGCTCGGAGCAAGACCTGAACAGGCTTTACCAAGAGCTGGATGCCTTGGAGGCCTTACAGCCCCGGACGGTGAAGTTTGTCGATCGCAGCTTCAACGCCCATCCAAACTACGCCCGCGAAATGTGGAAAATGCTGATGAGCAAGCCCCGCAGCTGTGAATGGCACTTTGAGATCTATCCTGAGCTGATGAGCGAAACGGATATTGAGCTTTTGGCGGAAGCGCCCGAGGCCTTGATGCGCCTCGAAACCGGCATCCAAAGCTGTGATGACGCCATCAACCTCGCTGTGGGACGCAACAGCAATTGGGACAAAGCCAAAACCATGCTCCACCTGCTCAACGAGCGCACTCAGGTGGTGGTGCATGCAGACCTGCTCTACGGCCTGCCGGATCAAGACCTGCAATCCGTTTTCGATAGCATCGACGAGCTCAGCACCTGCTTTCCCGCGGAAATCCAACTCGGTATGCTCAAAATCCTGCCGGATACTCCCATGGTGGAAATCGCCCAGAAGCGCGGCTGGATCTGGGCTGAGAACCCTCCCTACGAAGTGCTCAAAACCGACACCTTGAGCTTTGATGACCTGCGCCTGCTGGATAGCTACGCCCGCATCCTCAACCTCTATTGGAACAAAGGCGAATTCACATCCCAATGGCAAAAGCTGCTCAAAAAGCACAAAGCCTCCGAGGTGATCCTGGCTACCATCAAACACCACGAGGAGAACGGCTTTGCGCTGCACAGCATCTCCAAAAGCAACAGGGCAAAGGTATTTGAAAGCGTGGTGGGCTCTTTTGGAATCAGCTTTTGATTGAACCCATAAAAAGGGAGCCTAATCACCTACCAAAATAGTAGGAGATTGTCACCGCTGCCAGCCAGCAGAAAACCACAGTCCAAAATCAATATTTGACCCTGTCCCATAAATCAGGAAAGAAAAACCGCCTGTTTTGACCCCTCTCAAATGCCCATTCCATGCGGACTCCCCACTCCTTCCCTGCTGCTCTCCTGCTCCTCTAACAAGTAACGAGTAAGAAAGCAGTAAGTTAGGAGGCAGAGCCAAGGGGGGAGAAAATGCACCTTTCGGAGGGTGGTCAGGCACCGGCAAAAGTCAAAATTTGCGCCAAGCCTCGATTTTCGGCAAACAAATAAAGGCACATAATCAGCCCCTGTTTTTGGGAAAAAGAAATAGCGGACGTTGGGGGACATCCGCTATTCTGTTAAGGAGGAGTTATTATGACTACTCTTCTTTCAAGAATGGGTATTCAAATTCGACTGGAGGCACCAGGTTTTCCTTGATGGCACGGGCGGAAGTCCAGCGGTAGAGGTTGAGTGCTGAACCCGCTTTGTCGTTTGTTCCGGAAGCTCTGGCACCGCCGAAGGGTTGTTGACCAACGACTGCGCCGGTGGGTTTGTCGTTGATGTAGAAGTTTCCGGCGCTGTGACGCAAGGCTACCAAAGCCTTTTGCACTGCGGCACGATCGCGGGCGAAGATGCTGCCGGTCAAGCCGTAGGGGCTGGTCTGGTCGCAGAGTTCCAAGGTGGTTTCAAAATCTTTGTCTTCATACACATAGATGGTGAGCACGGGTCCGAAGATTTCTTCTTGGATGGTCTTAAATTTGGGGTTGGTGGTTTTGATGACGGTGGGTTCGATAAAGTAGCCCTTGCTGTCATCATATCCGCCGCCGATGATGATTTCGGCATCGCTGGCGTTTTTGGCGTAGTCGATATAGCCGCTGATGGTCTTGAATGCGTTTTTATCGATCACGGCGTTGACGAGGTTCCTGAAGTCTTGCACATCACCCATTTTGACTCTGGGCATCATTTCATTCATGTGCTTCAGCCATTCGTCGTAGATGGAGGCGGGGATATAGGCTCTGGAAGCGGCACTGCACTTCTGGCCTTGATATTCAAAAGCACCTCTGAGGCAGGCTACGGCAAGAGCGCGCACATCGCAGGAGGGATGCGCAAAGATGAAGTCTTTGCCACCGGTCTCACCCACGATTCTGGGATAGGATTTGTAGATATCCAGGTTTTGGGAGGTGCGTTTCCAGATGTGTTTGAAGACATCTGTGCTGCCGGTAAAGTGCACTCCGGCAAGCTCGGGATGATCCATGATCATGTCGCCAACCTGGGCACCGGAGCCGGGCACGAAGTTGATCACGCCATCAGGCAATCCGGCTTCTTGGAGTATCTTCATGATGAAGTAGCCGGTGTAAACGGCGGTGCTGGCGGGTTTCCAAACCACGGTGTTGCCCATCAGAGCGGGTGAGGAGGGCAGGTTGCCGGCGATGGAGGTGAAGTTGAAGGGGGTGATGGCCAGCACGAAGCCTTCCAGGCCGCGATATTCGGAGGTGTTCCAATCACCCTTGGGGGAGATCATGGGCTGTTGCCGCATGATTTGCTGGGCGTAGTAGGGATTGAATCTCCAGAAATCTGCCAGTTCGCAGACGGAGTCGATCTCGGATTGGAAGGGGCTCTTGCTCTGGCACAACATGGTGGCGGCGTTCATTTTGTATCTGTATTTGGTGGTGAGCAGTTCCGCTGCTTTGAGGAAGATGGCGGCACGATGGTAAAAAGGCATGTTTTCCCAGTCACGGCGTGCTTTGCAAGCGGCTTCCACAGCCATCTTGATCTCTTTTTCGCCAGCCTTGTGATACTTGGCAAGCTTGTGTTGGTGATCGTGAGGACAGACATTGTAGCCTGTGTCTCCGGTGAAGATTTCCTTGCCACCGATGATGACGGGAATCTCGATAGGATCTTGGTTGAATAGTTCTTTCAAAGCAGCTTTAAGCGCTTTTTTCTCTTCGGAGCCTGGGGCATAGGCATAAATAGGCTCGTTCTTTGGTAACGGTACGTCGAAATACATTCTATCTCCTTGTTTATAATATTCTGATCCACAAGCCATCCGCTCTCAGGCAAGGCAGTTCCTTCTTGCCGCATCTGTCTTGCTTCTCATCTTGGAAGGTATCTTGAGCTTCCACTGAAACTTGGGGTGATTAATGCACCGCCCTGAGCGAACAAAGGCGATACAGAACTGCTAATCAATGCTTTTGAATCTAACTTTAAAAATATGTGGTTTATGTCAAGAAACAAATATCGATTGGGAATGATGTGGGTTAAACTGGCTTGCAAGGCGGGTGTTGGCCTTAGGTTGCATGGTAAAGTGGGCATCGATAGGATAAATGCAGATCCTGAATCGGTGGAGGCAAACGGGTGAGAACGGCTTTTAGGTCGGTCCGCAAAGGTCAGTTCCTCTGCCTCAAATGAAAATATAGCTTGACATAATCCCTTAATATCTGAGTCTTAACCACAAGTATTTTTTGCCAATGCGTCAGCCTTCAAAAGCTGAGTAAACC
Organism: Candidatus Cloacimonadota bacterium; assembly: GCA_029781115.1. Classification (GTDB taxonomy): domain Bacteria; phylum Cloacimonadota; class Cloacimonadia; order Cloacimonadales; family Cloacimonadaceae; genus UBA3900. The sequence continues at coordinate 17,026 of JAKOXG010000011.1, read as the reverse complement.
TTTATAAACAATAAAGTTGTCAGTTGGACTGGCAATGATAACGGGAGATTTTTATGAAAGACACACACATCGACGTGGGTAACCTTTCAGACATCGGGCGTCAGCCCGGACAGGAGAAAAACGAGGACTATTTTGGCCGTTACGATGGTGAATACGGCACTTTGTTCATCGTTTGTGATGGCATGGGTGGTGATAACAGTGGTGAAATTGCCGCCCGCATTGCGGTGGAGGCGGTGCAGTCTTACATCGGCAAATACCACATCCCCACCGAAGAAAACATGATCATCGCTCAGGCGATTGAGTATGCCCAGCAGAAGCTCATGGAAGCGGTCAATGAAAATCCGGCATTTGCCGGTATGGGTAGCACGCTGGTGATGCTCATGATGCGGGATAACCAGTTTTGGTATGCTCATTTGGGCAATAGCCGTCTCTACTTGGTGCGCGATGATGCCATCACCAGGCTCACGCGGGATCATTCTGAGGTGCAATACCTTGTGGATACGGGTGTTATCACGCTGGAAGAAGCACGTGAGCATCCGCTCCGTGGCAAGCTGAGCAAGGCTTTGGGGCAGAATATCGGAGACCCGGAGATTTCCGGCCCGCACATGCTCTATCAGGATGATGTGTTCATGCTTTGCACCGACGGTTTGACCGAATACGTGCAGGATGAGGAGCTGTTGGGACATCTTACCGAAAGCCCTCAGGTGGCGGCTCACAACCTCGTGGATGTAGCCAGGCAGCGTGGCAGCTTGGATGACATCAGCATCCAGATCATCAAAATCCTGCATGGTGCCAGCATGAAAACTTTTGAAGATGAAAGCTTTGAAGTGTCCAACCGTCCTTCTTTTGAAATCAAGAAATACATCATGCCTGCCCTGATGGTGATTTTGCTGGTCTATCTTTTGGTGATGATCCCCAAGACTTGCAAGAAGATACGCGGCCCCAAAGAAGTCGCAGCTCCAGAGGTGGCAGAGCAGCAGGAAAAGCAGGATCAGGAAGCAAAGGAACCGGCAGAGAAGCCGGTAGCGGTGAGTGCAGGCTTGGAAAAAGAGCTTTCCAGCAAGCTTGCAGCCAAGGATGCGATGAGCCGTTATCAGGACTTCCTGGATAGATTGAGAAGCCAAAACTCGCGTCTGCCCAGCAGAGTGATGTTTTACAACGATGCAGCGCAGGGACGCAGTGTGATCTTTACTTCTCAGACCATCTATCTGGCTTACAACAACTTGGCCAATGTGCAGAATATCAATGCCGAACAGCTTGAGTATCTGATCACGCTTGCCGCAGCGATGGCCGGCAGTAAAGGCTTCCAAAATCCAGCCAATTTGGGCGCTATCTATGCATCGACAGGCTCAGCCTTGGATTCGGCGAGCTTGGAAGCAGCCAAACAGCTCTGGATATCCGTCTATCCCGATGGAGAATATGACTTTAGGAGAATCGGAAACAGTCTCAACAATCACACTCAAAAGGCTGGTGCCGCACTGATCGTGAAGAAAGCTGCCAGTCAATGAGGTTTTGAGGATGAATCTTGCTACAAAGCGCTATTTGACGCTGGTGCTGCTGGGGCTCTTGTTTTGCCGGTTGGCAGCCGTTCAGCTCACCGAGATTAAGGCTTCGGATGCAGGGCGAAGGGAAAGCAAAATCACCTTTACCCTCAGCGAGTCAAACCCTTACATGGTGAGCGTGGGCGAAGATAACAAGAGCTTCAAGGTGGTGTTTATCGGCGTGGAAAATCAGGCTTTGGTGCCGGATTATGTCCGCTTGAGTCCGGTGATTGACCGTATCACTTCCACCGAAGAAGATGGCAGCGCCGTGGTGGAAATACGCACCATGAGAAGCTGTAACTATTCAGACTACAAGCTGGGTAGAAGGGTGTATCTGATGCTGGAGTTTATCGAACAGCCTGCACCCAGGGTCAGATTGCCCCAAAGCAGGCCGGTCAGACCCAAAGCAGCCGTGCAAGTGGCGGATACCGTCAGCACACACGCAGAGACGACAGAACCGGAATCCACCGCAGTAGTCGCTCAGCAAGATACCATCATACCCCTGGAAGCACCAAAAAGCGGGGCAGCCAAGCCTTTCCCCATCTTATGGCTGATCATAGCCGCAGCCGTCTTGGTCGTGCTTGTCCTGCTGATATTGGTCTTTAGAAGAAAGCCCAAGTCCTATGATTATAAAGTGGTTACTGAGCAGAAGGCTCCGGAGCCGGAACCACTTGAGCAGGTGAGCCCCGTATTGAGTAAAATGGCAAAGTTGCTGGCAGATCAGGGCTGGACTGTTGCCGAGATTGCCGCCGAACTGAACGTGCCTGAATCCACTGTAAAACAACTTATAGAGCATAACCAACCATGATGTCACGAACTTATAACCTGATTATATTATTCACCTGCGCCGTTGCGGTGTTGGGGGCTGTCGATTTTGACAGTGCCTTCCTGCCGGATGTCAGGTCGCAAATCTTGCCCAGTTGCCTCTTGGAGGCCAATCCTTTCCTGGATGCCGAGCCGATCAGCGGGCCTGTTGGCCTATCTCATCCCTTCCAAAGTGGAGCCAAGTTTGGCGATGCGGTCGTAGACCTCTTCAGAGACTCGCCACCTCGCTATGCCATGATGCAATATAACTTTGCGGATAACAAGGTGAACCTGCGCTCGGAGCTTAACTTCGTGGGTGGCTACGATCACCGCTGGGAAGAGGATACAAACTATGGCTTTCTCTGGAAGGGTGTGAGGTTTATCAATCGGGTAAACCGTCACTTTTATGCCAATGCGCTGTGGTGGAATGGCGCTTTTATGAACAACAGGGATGATGCAGAGCAATATTCCCCGCTCATCAATGGCTATTTCACGCATACTCCCACGCAAACGAGGATAGACAAATTGAACGCCGAGCTGGGCTACACGGATTCGCATCTGAACCTGAGCATCGGCAGAGGCAGAGCGCAGATCGGCAACAACATCAGCTCTTCCATCGTGCTCTCGGATCAGGTCAACGACTATGGCCAGCTGCGTGCGGAGGTGCTCTTTGGCGCCTTTGGCATGAGCTTTCTGCATGGCTCTCTGGTTGCGGATACCACCTACAGCCTCAGCAAGCTTGCAGACCAGGGATTTGTGGATAAATACCTGGCTTTGCACGAGGTTTCCTGGAGGCTGACACGTGACCTTAAGGTCTTTGGCGGCGAGCTGATTATCTATGGACACAGAGGCGTGGACATCAATTACTTCCTGCCGCATACCTTCTGGCGCGTGACCGAGCATAACCAGCACGATAGAGACAACGTGCTCATCTATGCGGGTGTGGAAGCGCAATTGAGCCGGCGTTTGAACTATTGGTGCACGGGTGCCATAGACGAGATGAGCTACGACAAGCTGCTCAGCTCCTGGTGGGGCAATAAATGGGCGGTGCAGAGCGGCTTTGCCTACCAACACTCGGAAAAGAGCAGGGTTGCCGTTGAGATCACCGCGGTGCGTCCCTGGACTTATACCCACTATCAAAACCATACCATGTATTCGCATGACGGATGTCCTTTGGGCTATCAAGATGGGTCAAACCTGGTGAAAGGCAGCTTGGAAATCAGCCTGCCTTTGCCTGAAAAGCTCAGTTGGACGGGTCGTGCAAGCTTCATGCGTCAAGGCTCCGAAGGCAGCTCTTGGCAGCAAAACTATCAGGACTACTTCACGCCGGACATCTTCTTTGATGCAGAAACCAAGTGGTTTGCAGGCGTGAGGCAGGACACCTTTTCCTGGGATCACATCCTGAAGATAGGTCCCTTTGCCCATCATAACTTTTATATAGGCCATTCCTACAAAGACAGCGCCAAACACAAGCACAAGCTCTTTGCGGGATGGCAGGCCTGGTATTGAAATATGCTCAGTATAGACAGACTTCCCTTTCCCAGAAAGCACAAGCTCAAGCAGTCAGTGGTCTTGGTGGTGGTTCTGATGGCACTGTTTGGCCTTTGGTTGCGCAGTTGCAACCGCACCAAGATGCAGGAGAAAGTCATCGTGCACAGCGTGAATATCGATGAATTTGGCAGCAACTACGTGAAGATATCCTTTGATATAGAGAATAAGGATTCCCGGGATAGAAGTGTGAAGCTGTTGGCCAAGATCAGCGATGAGCAGGATGAGGAGATCGCCAGCAAACTCTTTGAGATCACCTTAAAAGCCAAGAGCAAGGGAATAAGAAGCCAGACCCTGGACGAAGTGACCCGCGCCATCAAGGAAGGTGAGAGGCCATACCGTGCCACCTTGAGGCTTTATTAGGGGTAAGGCGCTTTACGGGGTCGCTATCGAAAGGTCATAAAAGGAGCTATATCCCACTGCGATTTAGGGCGTAATGCTTAAATATATTGACAAAGTGTCCCTATTTCAAAGATGGTATTCACCATGAAAATCTGCATACTCACCAACGCTCACAAGAGCAAAGACGTGCGCCTCTACTACAAACTGGGGCGCAGCTTGGCCAAGGTCAGCCAAGTGTATCTGCTGTGCCCATATGGCATACAGCAGCAGAGCACCAATCCCTACCAGATTGTGGTGGAGGGAGAAAACTCTTGGTCTACTCTGCGTCATTTACATAATGCTGCCTTGAGGATCAAGCCGGACATGGTGATCTGTGTGGAGCCGCTCACGGTATTGGTGGGGATATTGCTCAAGAAGCGCCTGAAGTGCGCTCTGCTTGTGGATGTTCATGAGTTTTATGCCGAAGCTTTTGGCGAGCGCTTCAGCTTCCCCTTCTCGCTGATCATGAAAGGGCTTTATCGGCTGGGGGAAAACTACCTCAATTCCTTTACTGATGCTGCCATCGGCGTGAGTGCCGAGGTCTTGGCAGCCGCACTTCCTTCCAGATACAGGAAGCCCACTCTGGTGCTGCCCAATTACCCCGTGCGCAGTGTCTGGGATTATGATTGCGACGTCCCCGCAGATCTGGAAGTGATCTGCGAAACCAATTTTGACCTGATCTATATCGGCGGGCTCACGCGTGGACGCGGTCTCTTTCACATCCTGCAGATGACGGCATTGCTCCGAAAACACTATCCAAGCCTGAAAGTCCTGCTCGTGGGCAGGTTTCAAAACCCCGCAGACGAGAGTGAGTTCAATGCCAAAGTTACCTCGCTGAACCTGCAAGGCATCATCTACTATCAGGAATGGATCCCCGCGGAAAAGATAGGCCTTCTGCTCAAGCGCTGCAAGGTGGGATTGTGGACGTTTGATTCCCGTAGGAAGCGCATGAGAAGAGCCTTGCCCCTCAAAGTATTGGAGTATTTAGCCGCCGGTTTACCCGTGCTTTCCACCAAAAGCACGCTGATGAAAGAGCTGATCGAAAAGAACGAAGTTGGCTCTGTCTGTGAATATAACCCCACCTCCATGGCCAAGGCAGCACGCAAGCTGCTGGAGCTGCCCGAAGCCGAGTATGCTGCCATGCAGGAAAGAGCCTTGCAACTGATAGATTCACGCTACAATTGGGAAGCTCAGGAAGACACCCTAATCGAACTAATCCACGCATTCATAATCAGTTAAGCCATGAGTAAGCGCATTCTCTACATCAGTTATTTCTACCCCCCCATGGGCGGGCCGGCTGTGCTCAGAAACCTGAAGACGGTTAAATATCTGACCCAGCGCGGCTTCAGCATAGACGTCGTCACGCCTTCCGACCTCGAATACCTTTACCGCGATGAAAGCTTGGCCAAGCAGCAGCAGGAACGCAAGCTCTACAGAACCCACTCCATGGACCCTATGGCTGTCATCAAGACCCTGCGTCCCAAGGATAGACCGCATGTTTCCAAGCTCTATCTGGATACGCCCGAGAGCATAAAATCCATGTTCAGGGGTATCTGGCCTATAGACAACAAGATAGGCTGGGTTCCTTTCCTGATCCAGACCGGCAAAAAAGCCCTCAGAGAAAACGAGTATGACCTGATCTACATCTCCATGGGCCCCTTCTCGGCGGGTCTGGGCGCCTACCATCTCTCCAAGATCAGTGGCCTGCCTTTGGTGCTGGATTTGAGGGACTACTGGACGCTGCTTACAGATTATGAGACGCATAACTTCGCCTGGCAAAAGGCTTTGAACCGCCATTGGGAGAAGAAGCTCTACAAACATGCCAGCCTGATTGCGACTGCGACCCAAGGCATAGGTGATGACCTGTGTGCGGCGTTTGGGGAGCATTTGGCCGAGAAGTGCGTCACCATCTACAACGGCTGGGATGAAGAGGATTTTGTCGATCTGCCAGAACCCGACAAGGATGATGGCTTTGTGCTCGCTTACTTCGGCAGCATCTATGCTCGCCGCTCTTTGGCAAAGTTTTATGAAGCCGTAGCGCGGCTGCGTGATGAAGGCAATTTGCCGCCAAACACCAGCATCAAGCTCTATGGTAACTTCTTCAGGGCAGCCACGCGGGAAGCGGAAGCAAGCAGGATAAGAGACCTGATCCAGTTTATTCCCCAACTTGACCACAGGTTGGCGCTGATAGCCATGCAAAGCTCTCATGTGCTGCTGCTTACCCTCAATAGCAGCGGGCCAAAGGGCACCCTGAGCTCCAAGATATTTGAATATCTCAGAAGCCAAACCCCCATCCTGGCCATGGTTCCCGCTCACAACGAAGCTGCTCAACTGCTCAGACGCTGCGATCAGGACTACATCTGCGCCATGGAGTCCACAGACTCTATCTACCACTGCCTCAAGAGATTGATCCGGGAATATGACCTCAACAGACGCTACAGCATCCCGGAGGATCTGCAAAGAGAGAGGCAGGTGCAGCTTTTGGCCGAGGCTATCGACAGTCTCTAAAGACGTCTGCTGCGCTTTTCATCCCACAAAAAACATCGCCCAAGCAGGTAGTGCCCGGGCGATGTAAGATTGGCTTGTATCTTATTATTTCTCAGCTCTTGGTGGGTCGCTCAGCTTTCCCATAAAGAGGATGGTTTGGCTGGGTCTGTGCACGATCATGTAGGTAAAGGGGTGATCTGCTCTGAAGATGATGGGCATCTTTTCATCCGGCATGGCGGTGGATTTGGTAGCCATGACAACTGCCGTAGCAGCAGCAGCTTCTGTGCCTTCTTCATTGACCTCGATAAAGGCTTTGTGGAGGATGTCTTTGATAAACAAATCAGCTCCAGCCTTGGGATCACGAATGCCGGTGAAGTCAGCAAGCCTCACGTCGAAAGCGTCTGTCATACCCATGTTTTCAAGCATTTCGACGATTTCACCCAGCTCCAGTTCCAGGGTGAAACTGGGCAACCACAACCTCACATCTTGCTTCCTGAGGAGTTTCATGGCTTCAAATACGATATCGTTGTTAAACTCGGGTATCTCATTGCTCTTAATGGGCAAAAACACCAGCATAGACAGCTCTTCTTCGTCGTAGGGAAGCTCGATCACCTGCATATCTGCCACTTCGGTGTAGGAAAAATCATCCCTGGCATACATCATGTTTACCGGAAATTCCTTTTCAGGAACAGGATAGAAGCTCATCACATTGGTGTATTTGGGGTTAAACTGTTTGAGCCAGTTGGCTTTGAAGAAGATGGCATTCACCAGCAGCATGCCGTTGTTGCTGCTTTGGATATGCTGTTCACTCACCATGTTTTTGATGCGTTTGTTGGTGCGTTCCATGACCCAGTCGTTGATATAGTCCGCACTCTCTTTAGCCTTGGCAAAATCGAGCGAATACATCTCGCTGGCATAGTATTTCTTGAGGATATTCTGATACTCGGGCAGCAGCGCCTTTTCATGCAGCTTAGCCTGGAAGACGCCATTTGCCACGCTCAATTGCGCCTTGTCACGCTGGCCTATCTTGTTGAGTTTGCGGGACATATCCATGAAGGCGGCGTGTTGGCTCACAGCATCCTCAGCAAAGTAGAGAGCATTTCGCATCTGCTCTTCGGTATCTCTTTTGGCGCCCGCATAGGTCATACCCAAAGCAGTGTAAATGCTGTAAGGTGAGAAGAACAGGTTGTTATCTGGATTATTGGCAGCTGCCTGATTGTAGATATCAAAGGCAAAAGCGTTGTTGGAAGCGGCAAATTGGGTCACATCGACTGGGGTGGACTGAATCTCGGGTTCTTGAGGGGTAGTGACCTCAGCCGGTACTACCTGCTCCGTGGTTTCTTCGGCAGGCGTCTGGGGTTGCAAAGGCCTGGGAGCATCAGGTGTAGTTTCAGTTTGATCGAAGTTCAGCACACCACAGCCAAAGGCAATAAGACCGAACAGGACCAAGGGGATGATTGTCTTGCGCATAGAAGTATTTCTCCTTATGATTTGTTTTAAGATAGTATAAATCAAAGACACGGATCAGTCAATGCTTATTTTCCCGGCGCTCGGTTTGGATGGCGTGGAAAACCGGTTCCGGACTATCGCTCAAGGAGAAAGTGAGATGGCTTTCACGGGCTTAACTGAGCTCCCTTTGGCAAAACACCCCTTTGGAAAAACGTCCCTCCATAATATACACTGACGATCTCGGTCTGACGAAAAAAATCCACAAAATAAAGTCCGTAACCGCCTGACACTGCAAGCTATACGATTTGGTCAAATATTGACGCCTCTCTGCCGAAATTGAAATACCATTCCACAACCCATCAATTCACGATTCCCGTGAAAAGACCGCTCTCCTATCCCTTCAGATACAGCGCCAAGAGCCAATATGATTCTCTGCTGGAGATGATCCAGCTCAGGGCATTGGTGATCTTGGTGAGGAAGTTGCTTTTGTGGACGAAGTTATCTGCACCACAGCGAGGGCAAGTGAGGTGAAAGTCGGGATGGAACCATTGTCCTAAGTATCTTTGTTTGATTTGGGTCAGCCAAGCTGGGTTTCTCATTTGCTGGGGGCCCATGATCTGAGTCTCAACCATGCGATATTCCGGTCCCAGCATGGCATTGAGCTTATTTTGATCATAGCTTTGCAGGTGTCCATAGACGTGAAATTCACAGTCGCAGTTTGCACATTTGGCATAGTGTTGCTGAAGTTTTTCCTTGTATGGCACGGAGATCATGATGTATTTTGAGGCGCAGCGCTTCAGCTCTTTGATTGCCTGATCCTGGTCTTGGAGGCTGAGGTGTTCCAAAACTTCATGGCACATGCAGAGATGAAAATGCTCATCATCAAAGGGTAGTTGCGTGATGGAACCACGCATTTTGGGAGCGGTAACATGTTGCAGAGCGGCTTCAGAGATATCCAGGCCTACAATGTCGTAGTCGTTTTGCAGGGCATTGGTGATGACTCCGTTTCCACACCCAGCGTCCAGGATTGTTTCCACTTCTTTTGGGATGAGCTTTTGCACGGCACTCAGCTTTTGACTGAGGAAGTCACCGCGATCATACTCATCCCAGGTCTGTTTCTGGTGCAAATCCATGTTTTAGTCCCGCTTGGGGGTTTCAACTTCCTCCAAAGGTATGTTCAGCTCCTCGGTGCCCGGCACCACAAAGCGTCCGTCGCGGATGATGTCCACTCTCTTTCCTTCTGCGGTGACTGCGGTGATATTTTGTAGCATATCGTAGGGCAGGGTGATGTCCAAGTGCTTGTTTGTGTAGGCATTGAGCGGGTCTGTTTTACGCAGGATGGACTTTTCATTGTCCACGGCGATCATCTCCTTGCCGTTGAAAAAGCTGGTGTGGTCGGCCTCTTCTTCGTGGCTGTAGCAGGTGTCTCCGATGGCAAAATGCGGCCCCATTTTCTCAATGATCAGGATGGGCAGCAGGGCTTGGATATCGTATTTGCGGGCGATATTGTAGGCCAAAGTATTGGTTCCGATGGCAAACTCACCGATGGGCAGACTGTCATGCGGCAAGAGCAGGTTTTCATGGATGTATTTTTTGCCCTCAGCTTCATCTGCGAAGTTGGAGCAGGAGTAGTCTGCGATCCAGCCATCTTCAAACCTGATCCTGAGGTTCAAAAAGCGCAGCGAATTGAGATAGATATCTTCCACGTGCAGCACTCCGGTGCTTCCTTCCAGCACAGGCGAGGTAAACACTTCACCCACAGGGATATTGACGTCTGCCACGCAGTTTTCAAACAGCGTCTGGGTGCTGGGATCTTGCAGGGTGTGCATCTTCACTTTGATGTCCGTATCATTCCCGGCTCTGCCTTTCACATGGACGTAATCCGCTGTATCCAAGACATCTATGATGTGCTGTTGGATGCGTGCATATTTGTCGCTATCGAGCAGGTTAATCTCGAGGATGTCGTCGAATATGGCCTCAAAATCGTCCCCAATCTGCGGTGAGGGGAAGGCGATGATGGTGAAGCTGCTCTCATCCCGACGATAATACTGATACATAAACTGGCTGTTTTGAGCGTTGAAATTGCGGAAGATTTCTTGCTGCGCGGGGCTGAGTGTGATGGCAGAAGCCTTGGTTTGTGGCACAAAAGGAGCCTCGCCAAAGAGCTCGATCACCACCGGTCCGGCCTGGTCTCTGAGCTCGTCCTGCAGCTGCATCACAGCCTTTTTGCCATATTCCAGCTGCCTGTCTGCATATTGCTGATCCCAAAAGAGTGCAAAATCAAATCTGTGGTCATAACTCACCTGGCGATTGATGCCCATGCTGACGGGTGCGGCAACCAGCGGCCGCATGTTCAGCTTGGTGAGTTCCTGAAACACCAGGCGTGCCAAACGCTCCATGCCGCAGGGGAAGATCAGCTTGGGGAAGCGCTTGATGGTATAATCGCGCTTGGCCCGTTCAAATCCGGCGATCCAGCTTTTCACGATGAAGCTTGCCAGGTCTGCCAGCTTTTGTTCATCGAAGGCAGCCATATGCTTGGCCATGGCTATATCGTTGTCATCTATATAGATACCATAGGAATAAAGGTGGCTCAAATTGTCCAGATTTGCCCCGGTTAAGATCTCGCCATAGAGGTCTGCCTCGGGATTGAATTGGCGGTGCAGTCCCAGATAGGCGTGGTATTCGTGATCTTGGTTGATCCACTCACGATAGTAAGCCAAAGCGTCCTCATATTCCAAGGCGGAGTCTTGGGTTTGCTTGAGATAGTGTTGATAGAGCTTAAGTATCCTCACCACATTGTAATAGCTGCCACGTAACAGGGGCGGCAGCAGTGCCCTGACCTGCATGAAAACAGCGGCGAAGAGGGCACCCAAGTCTTTACCCATGATTTTGCAGCTGTAATCCGGATTTCCCACGCAGTTTTCATAGTTATCAGGGCTTAAACACCGATAATATTCATCATAAAGCTGTTTGAGCAGCTGCGGATCTGTGTGTTTGAAATTCGGGTCTGCCAGGTGCAAACGGTAGATCTCATCCACCTTGACGATGCTGTAGTGGCAGGAGGAGAAAAACTCGCTGTATTGAAGTGTGGAGGGAAAGCTAAAGTCCTGCAATTGCCTGATGATAGAGTCATATTCGGCCTTTGCGTTTTGGTTTAGCTTTTGCATATTTTCGTGCGTATATTGCATGCATGAGCTCCTTGAAAAATATGTATCTTTCGACCATCATTTTAAAGAGCTGAAAGTGGTCAAGCAAAAAGGAATAAAATCCTGCTCTGAGGTCTTGGAAGTTTGTGTATTTCTTTGAGCTTGACAGAAAAGGCTATCGCAAATAACCTTGCAAAAAAGCAAATAAACCAATGAGGAAATCCGTGGACAATCTCGATTCCAAAGCCTTAAATGCCAATCTTGCAGTCACTAAGCCAGCTCAGATAGTTCTCACTTCTGAAGCAGAGTGGCTATTGAGTGTGACGGCAAACCATTTTGGCATCCACCAGCGCTTAAGCGAGCTTTTGGACGAGGTTTATCATCCCTACATGAACCCCTCATTGGCCTTGAAGCTTTTGCGCAAAGGCGTCTTGGGTGATTTGTGGTTTTTTATTTCCTTAGCAGATAGCGGCAGGGCTTTGCGGGCGATCTTCGCCTGTTATTTGCATATATCTGAAGGCATTAAGGAAGATGATGAGGCGCTGAAATTGGGCGCCGAGGTGCTGGAGTTTTTAAGCGGCATCGCCGTCTTGGAACATCCTGATGCGGAGCTGTTGAGCGAGATTTTATCCTGGTTGGAAGCGGAAGTTGCCCACAGGAAGCAGCTCTACATCCGGCACAATGGCCTGCTGCGCAAGGGTTTGCTCAAGCTTCCCGATCTGGGGGATTTGCACGCACGTGCCTTGACCTTGCTGCGTGACACCTTTCTGGGCAGCCTGCTGAGCTGGCAGAGTCAAAGTGCACACCTCCCCGCCGAGATCGATACCCCCTTCCCGCAGAGCGGTTTTTGGCAGGATAATATAGCGAAATTAAAGCAAGATCTCACCTTATCCGACCTCGCCGAAATTCCCAGCTACGGTGATATTGCCAAAAGCTTTAGAGAAAACATCATCCACATCCCGGAGCCGCAGCAGAGGCTGGACTACATCTTTGCGCTGCTCAAGCTGGAAGGCATGCAGGATTTGCAGGAAAACCTGCTCTGGGACTTGAATCGCGAGCTGGCAGGCCTGTATAAACAGCTACCCGCTTCCGCCATCCCTGAGGTGATAGACACGGTGAGCGAGGCTTTGGAGAGCTTTCACCACAGCCACATGAGCATCGTGTTGGATTGCCTGAGCGGCTTTGGCAAGACCATCATCAGCGCAGGCGTAAAGGCGCATATCCAACACTTTATCCATAGATTTACGCTCATCCCCTTTACAGCGCCGGGTGAGGTGAGCATCAGCGAAGATTGGCAAGTCAACACAGACAAAACGCATGTCAAACACCTGCGCGTCTACATGGAACTGATCGCCTTGAATCCCACACTGTGCCAGGATTTGTTGGCCAATCTGGTGATCAACGTGAGCAAACACGGCATCCTGATCTCGGACGAAGACCTCTTCCAGAAAGATGTTTCCGCCCTCTTGAATGCGGATATCAAGGGCGTTTTTATCCAACTCAGGCACCTGCTGCGTCAATTCCCCGTTTTTTACAGCGAGATCGGCGCCGAAGGCGAGATCAGAGACCTGAGCACCGAGATCGATGATATGGGACAGCGGCAGGACAGGCTGATCCACTTCTTGCGCAAACAGGTGCACACCGAAAGCAACAACACGCATATCCAACTCTGTGCCAGCATCTTGCGCTACTGGACAGACCTCGATGTGAAGCACCTGGAAACCTTAGTGCCCGCGGATGTGATGAACTATCTAAAGAGTGGCGACCCCACACTCAAGCAGCAACAGGACTGCGTCAACGCCTTTTTGAAGGAGGCACAGCTCAGCGTGGACGAGATTTTGGCTCTTTCCTGGCAGAGTTTGGAGCGTCTATTCCAGGATAAAGAGCAGGACTTTTACCTCAAACGCCTGAAGTTGCTGCTGGATATCCACCTGCTGCTCAAAGACAAATATGGCCTGGATCCTTATGACATCGTGAAGTTTCTGGCGCGCTACAAGTTCTTTGATTCCAAGGAGCAAAACCGCCTCCGCACCAACCTGATAAGGCGGGATTACGACAGCTCCATCCGTCAGCTTTTGGGCTACATCGGCATCCTCAATAGCATCATCCTCAATCCGGTGCCCTCCTCAGGTTGGGAAAACATCTTTTACAAGCGCCACATCGCCGCCGGCATCCCCTCCATGTATGGCGTCTATCGCGAGCCGAAGCTGGAAGCCATGGGCATGGTTTTCAGGATCGAAAACGTGCTGCGCCGCCTCTTTGAATACAATATCCGGCAGATCAATCTCAACTACATCAACCGCAAAAACCTGCGCCGCATCGTGCGTATTTTGGAGCTTTACAACCTCGCTTTGGAGCAGGAAATGCTCACCAATGAAGCCTTCAGCAGTGCGGTGAAGATGTTTGAAGCAGCTCTGAGCATCAGCAATTGTACCATCAGCCAATACATGGACATCGTGAGGCTGCTCAAAGACAGCGTCAACGAGATCATCAACGAATATTACTACCGCTACTACGATCCCGAGCTCAGGCGGCGGGTCAGCTCCGGCCTGGATACGGAGGTGGATGCGGAGGCTTTTTACCGCAAGCTGCTGATGGGCTCCTTTATGGTGCAGGGTTTGGACGTTTTTATCACCAATCTGATGGAGACTCTCGGCGGGATGAGGCAGATGTTTTCCCCCGGCGCACTGCTCAAGCTGATGTCCTACGATCCGGATCGGCTCTTCTTCAGGCTGCATGCGGGAAGTTCGCATTTGGAAAACCAGGTGATGATGGGTTCCAAAGCCTATTTCCTCAAAAAGCTCTGGCACTATGAATTTCCCATCCCACCGGGCTTTGTGATCTCCACCGAGCTCTTTCGCAACCGCGAGATCATCAAGACGCACCCCGATATTTCAAGTGAATTTGAGCAGCTTTTCAAGGAGCAACTGGCAAAGCTGGAGCGGCACACCAATTGCCGGCTGGGAGATGCCGAAAAGCCGCTGCTGCTGTCGGTTCGCTCGGGTGCGCCCATGAGTCTGCCCGGAGCCATGGACACCTTCCTCAATATCGGGCTCAATGACGAAGTGACGCTGCAACTCTCACAACAGCCGCAGTTCGGCTGGACGGCGTGGGACAGCTACAGAAGGCTGATCCAGAGCTGGGGCATGGCCTATGGGATTGCAAGGGATGAATTTGACCGGGTGATGCTGGACTACAAGAAGAAACACACGGTGAGCCAAAAGTCGCACTTTTCCTCCTCCGTAATGCAGGCGATGTGTGAGGATTACAAGGTGGTCTTGGCGGCGCATGACATCACTTTGGAGCAAGACCTTTTTCTGCAATTGCAACAGGCCATCGGACACGTTTTGGATAGCTGGAATACGCCCCGGGCGCAGATATACAGGCGCAAACTCAGCATCTCAGACGATTGGGGCACGGCGGTGATCATCCAAAAGATGGTGATGGGCAATATCTCACTGCAATCCGGTTCGGGCGTAGTGTTTACGCATGCGGATTGGATTGAAGGTCCCGGCATCTGCCTCAATGGAGATTTCACGCTCAGCAGCCAGGGCGAAGACGTGGTCGCCGGCTTGGTGCACACGCTGCCCATCTCGGAAGAACAGGCTTCACATCAGGTTCGCAGCGGCGAAACCTCTCTGGAAAAGAGCTTCCCCGCCATTTACAACCGCCTGCTGCGCATGGCCAAGCATCTGATCATGGACAAAAACTACCCGCACCAAGAGATCGAATTCACTTTTGAAGGCCCAAACGAAGACCAGCTCTACATCCTGCAGACGCGCAACCAAATCATCCGCCAGGTGCCGGATTATCTGGTGCTGGACGTCGAAGCTGGCGATGCGGAGCGTCTTGGCAGCGGTATCGGCATTGGCAAAGGTGCGCTCAGCGGCTTGATCGTGATCAGCAAGGAAGACATCGACAAGTTTGCCCCGCAGGGTAAGCCCCTGATTTTGGTGCGACCAGACACCGTGCCGGACGATATGGCGCTCCTGTTTGAGTGTCAGGGACTGCTCACCTCCAGAGGCGGCGTGACCTCACATGCAGCGGTGACGGCTACCAGACTGGAACTCACCGGCATTGTGAACTGCTGGGATCTGCTGGTAAATGAGCAAAATTCCACCTGCCGGATCGGACGCACTTACCTTAAGGCCGGTGATGCCATCACTTTGGATGCCGGCACAGGCTCTGTCTACTTGGGATTTCAACCTCTTAAAAGCTTTAAAGACATTATGTAAACACAAATAAAAACAAGAAAGGAGAAACAAAATGGACACCTCTCTCAAAAACAAAAAACTGCTGGGCATCAACAGCTTAGGCAGAATCGGCAAGCTGATGCTTTGGAACCAGATCCACCTCAGACACTTTGACGGAATCGTGCTCAATTTTGGCCGCGAAGTGGGAAAGAAGCTGGATGACCTGATCCAAATCATCGAAAACGACAGCAACTATGGCAACATCCACAAGTTTTTGCACGGAACTGTGGGACGCAGAGCAGAAATCAAGATTTTGGATGCGGACATCCCCCTCATCGAGATTGACGGCATGCCCATCAAAGTCTTGCGTAAAGCCCGTAACCCCAAGGACATCAATTGGCTCAACGAAGGCGTGAAAATTGTGGTGGATTGCACCGGTAAATTCCTGGATCCCACCCTCACAAGCGCTGATGGCGATGCCTGCATCCGTGGACACCTGGAATCCGGCGCCCTCAAAGTGGTGGCCAGCGCACCCTTCAAGATCAAGAGTGGCGCACCCACTCCGGAAGATTCAACGACCATGATCTATGGCATCAACCACCTGGATTATGACCCCAAAAAGCATCACATCATCTCAGCCGCATCCTGCACCACCACAGGCTTGGCGCATATGATCAAGCCGCTGCTGGAAAACGAAGCCACCGCCCAGATGACGACAGCCTCGATGAGCACCATCCACGCCGCCACCAACACGCAGTCCATCCTGGATAACGTGCCCAAATCAGGTGCATCCGACCTGAGAAAATCACGCAGCCTCTTCAACAATATCATCCTCTCCACCACCGGAGCCACCAAAGCCTTGGCGCTGGTGCTTCCAGAGGTGAAAAACATTGGCTTTATGGCAGATAGCGTGCGTATCCCTACCGGCACCGTGTCCCTGATCACACTCGATGTCACCTTCCACACCGAGCTCAACGACAAAGGCGAACCCATTGTGACACGTGAGCTGATCAACGACATCTACAAAAAGGCCGCCGAGGGACCCCAAAAAGACCTGCTGGTCTACAGCGAAAGGCAGAATGTATCCGTCGACATGATCGGTTCCCTGGCCTCCGCAACCATCGAAGCCCACAACACCGAAACCCGCACCGGCATGGTGGAAGTCCCCGCCAAACAGCTTGCAGCAGCAGGTTTACCGGCAGACAAGCCCGTCGAAATCCCCGTCACCCACGCCAAAATCTTTGGCTGGTACGACAACGAGATGGGTTCCTACGTCTATAGCCTCTCCAAACTGGTGAACTACATCGACGATCAATTCTAAAAACAAACTACAATCCGATAAGGACGGATCCTGCGAGGGTGGGGTCCGTCTTTTTTGGTGCATCGATGGAAGCGGTAAAAAGCTACTCTTCACCCATAGTCGGTGGTCGCCGAACCGCCGTTGTATGGTCGCTTGCCACAGCGACCCGGCCAGCAC
>JAKOXG010000001.1 GCA_029781115.1 Candidatus Cloacimonadota bacterium | reverse complement strand
GCGGCACATCCGGCGTCTACAAAACCGAACCCATAAGAATTAAGTAAGATAAGAAATGATTACCGTCCAAGTTTATTCAAGATCGACGGGTAAACCCTTGAGTGGCAAGAGGGTGTATGTTTATTTTTCCGGACTTCTGCGTGGCGGATTGGAAGGCTACACGGATCGCAACGGAGAAGTCCACCTCAATGCAGATCCCGGTGACGGGGAGGTCTATGTCAGTGGTTCTAAGGTTCATACGGGCTATCTATGCGGCAAAGTAGTCGTATACTCATAAAGGAGAGAAGCTATGATCCTAAGAATCAATCGCAATCAGGCAAAAGCCATGTTGGGCGGCATGACTTTTGAGCTAACGGCCAAGGTTGAGTTCACGCAGGAGGAAGCGGATTTGATGGACAAATACAATGTCCACAAGGAAGTGGTCTTTTGGCAGGAAATATCGGTGTTTGGCAAAGGTGTGAACAAGCGCCTGACAATTACCGACCTGGTAAAAGGCTTCACATTCAGTGGAAAAGGCATCACTGAAATCCTCGAGGCAGAAAAGAACCTCAGGGAAGCCTGTCAAACTATGAAGAACTATCTCAAGATCATGAAATCATTTGGAGGTGAGGAAGTTTACGAATTCTAAAAGAGCCACCACTTCCTGATTTAACACAAACGTTTGGCACTTGGCGGGAGGTCGCCAGCCGCAGCTGAGTGCAGGATTTTCGTTTTTCGATAGTAATAGAGGTAAAAAGGATTGTCTGATCCCTGATTCATAAAGGAGTATCCAAATGAAAAACAAGACCCTCGTAGGCATCCTGTTTCTGCTCGCCTGCTCACTGCTCTTGGCAGAAGATTGGCTCACCATCTACAACGAAGACCTTTCGTTGGTGCGCAGCACCTTTGATATCGAACTCACTTCCGGCAGGCAGGAATACAATTTTGACCAGATCACCGCACGCATCCAGCCCAGCAGCGTGATCGTAACTTCCAAGCTTCCAGGCTTTAAGGTGGCGGAACAGAACTATGAATATGACCTGGCAGACCGGATGGCGGTTTTGGGCAAATATCTGGATAAAGAAGTGACTGTCTACATGGAAGACGGCTCCCGAACCACCGGCATCCTGAAGTTCTTTGATTACAATACTTATGGCATTACCGAAAGCGGAACCGAGCGTTTTATCATGGTGCAGGCAGGCAAGGTGCAGACTATACAGTTGGCGAGTTTGCCGGAAAACTTCTATGTGCGTCCCACGCTGCATTGGGGTTTGATTTCGCCCAAAAGCGGGAAAGTCCCGATCCAACTCAGCTACCTCAGCGGCGGTTTCAGCTGGGATGTGACCTATAACACAGTCTGGGACGGAAAAAAGCTGGATTTCAACTCCTGGGTAACCATCAACAACCGCAGCGGCAGAGCCTTTGAAAACACCAATCTCAAGCTCATCGCCGGCGAAATCAACCGCGCACGTGATACCTATTTACGAGGTGGCGGGTTAG
Source organism: Candidatus Cloacimonadota bacterium (assembly GCA_029781115.1). Lineage (GTDB taxonomy): Bacteria > Cloacimonadota > Cloacimonadia > Cloacimonadales > Cloacimonadaceae > UBA3900. Next base: position 66,647 of record JAKOXG010000001.1, on the reverse strand, counting down.
AAAAAATGGCCTTCAGCACGGCGAACATGGCTATGGACGAAGCAGCTCCCGCCTTTGAAGAGAAGGCCTTCCACGATTTTCACATGTATACCCTGGATCAGAAAGTGAGCTTTGCCAACAACCAGACCAAGCAGCTCAGCCTCTACTCTGCCATGAATGTAAGCGCTGAAGGAAGATATGAATACGAGATCTGGGACGACGCCGTGAAGAGCATCATCAAGTTTAAGAATACCGAAGAAAACGGCATCGGCGTGCCCCTACCCAAAGGCGTGATCAAGGTCTACAAAAAGGATACCGATGAGAATATGGAGTTCATCGGCGAAGACAGGATCGACCACACCGGCCGCAATGAAGAAGTTAAGATCAACACCGGCAAGGCCTTTGACCTCGTGGCCAGCAGCCTGAGCAAAGACCGTAGAAACATTTCAAAAACCGTGAGCGAACGCACCATTCAGGTGACCATCCGCAACAACAGCAACGAAGAAAAGACCATCGACGTCCTCTATCAGATGGGCGGCAACACTCGCATCATCAGCTCGGACATCAAGCCACAGGTCGACTCCAACAACAAAGCGACTTTCCTGGTGACAGTCCCCAAGGACACCCAAACCATCTTCACCTTCAGGGAAAGAACCCAATATTAAAGCCGCAAAAGATGGACTCTATACCTGTGTTTGAGTTGCCCGAGTGTAAGATTTTGCACTTTTCGATAGTAATATGGGTAAAAATGATTATCTTATCTTGTGAGAATCAGTCTTGCGATAAAGGAGTATAACATGAAGAACAAGATCCTCTTCAGCGTCCTGCTTTTGCTAACTTGCTCAATGCTCTTGGCAGAAGATTGGCTTACCATCTACAACGATGATCTGTCTTTGGTGCGCAGCACTTTTGAGATCGAGCTCACCTCCGGCAGGCAGGAGTACAACTTTGATCAGATCACCTCGCGCATCCAGCCCAACAGCGTGGTCGTAACCTCCAAGCTCCCAGGCTTTAAGGTGGCGGAACAGAACTATGAATATGACCTTGCAGACCGGATGGCGGTTTTGGGCAAATATCTGGATAAAGAGGTGACCGTTTACATGGAGGATGGTTCCCGAACAACCGGCGTCCTGAAGTTCTTTGACAACAGCACCTATGGCATCACCGAGAGTGGGACAGAGCGCTTTATCATGGTGCAGACAGGCAAGGTGCAGACGGTGCAATTGGCGAGTTTGCCGGAGAACTTCTATGTGCGTCCCACGCTGCATTGGGGTTTGATTTCGCCCAAAAGCGGAAAAGTCCCGATCCAGCTCAGCTACCTCAGCGGCGGTTTCAGCTGGGATGTGACCTACAACACAGTCTGGGACGGCAAAAAGCTGGGCTTCAACTCTTGGGTGACCATCAACAACCGCAGCGGCAGAGCCTTTGAGGACACCAATCTCAAGCTCATCGCAGGCGATGTCAACCGCGCGCAATATGGCAGAGGCATGGATATGTATGACTATATGTATGCAGAGGCTGCCGCCATGGGTGATGATGCTCCCGAATTTGAAGAAAAGGTTTTCCACGATTTTCACATGTATACCCTGGATCAGAAAGTGAGCTTTGCAAACAACCAAACCAAGCAGCTCTCGCTTTACCCCACCATGAACGTAAGCGCCGAAGGCAGATATGAATACAGTCTTTGGGGCAATGGCGTGCGCAGCATCATCAAATTTAAAAACACCAAAGAAAACGGCATCGGAGTGCCTCTGCCCAAAGGCGTGATCAAGGTCTACAAAAAGGATACCGACGACAATATGGAGTTCATCGGCGAAGACAGGATCGACCACACCGGCCGCAATGAAGAGGTTAAGATCAACACCGGCAAGGCTTTTGACCTCGTGGCCAGCACCCGGAGCAAAGATGAGACATATATCTCAGACAGAGTGAGTGAGCGCACCATCCAGGTGACCATCCGCAACAACAGTGATGAAGAAAAGACCATCGACGTCTTCTACCAGATGGGCGGCAACACACGCATCCTTCGCTCTGACATCAAACCCGAGATCGACACCAACAACAAAGCAACTTTCTTTGTAACAATCCCCAAAAACACTCAAGCAATCTTCAGTTTCCGAGAAAGGACCGAGTATTAAAAAGCCATGAAAGACAGTCTTTATACCAATCTCTTAGGAATCCAGCGCGCCATGCTCAAGGTGCTGGGCGAGGTCTCTTCGCTCACCAGCAGCCCCATAGCCGTTGAGGACGCTATCGATGACCATTGGCACCCCAAATGCGACGTGTTTGAGACCGCCACGCATTGGGTGATCGTGATGGAGCTGGCAGGTATCGACAAAGATGAGATAAGCATCACCCTTTCAGATGATTACCTCCGCATCAGCGGCAACCGCATCTTCTCCAATGCCGGTGATAGAGCCAGCTACTACAATATGGAGATCGAGACGGGCAATTTTGACCGCCGTATCTTCTTGCCAGACACGCCCATAGAGAGGGACAACCCCAAGGTGCAATACATCGACGGCATACTCAGGATCGCATTCCCCCTGGCACCCATCGTGGAGAGAATAATCCCGATTTCCTAAGGCCAGATTTATACTTCATACTCCTCATACCCCCTGCAGACAATGCTTGACAAGCTCTGCAGGGTTTTTTTAATGACTCGTAAAAATACAATCAATAAGGATGTGAAGACATGAAGATTCTCGTGATCAACTGCGGTAGCTCCTCGCTCAAGTATGAGGTCTACCAAATGCCGGAACAGATTAGCCTTGGCAAAGGACAAGTAGAGCGCATCGGCCAGGAAAACAGCTTCCTGAACCAGGAATGTGGAGACATAACTTTCCATCAGGACAAAGCTGCTCCCACACACAAAGAAGCTTTTGAGATGATGATCGACGCACTGCTCAATTCCCCGTGCAAGATCATCGATTCACCGGAGGAAATATCCGGAATCGGACACCGCGTGGTGCACGGCGGCGAAGACTACGCCTCATCTGTGATCATCGATGACAAGGTGGTCAAAGCCATTGAGGACAACATCGAGCTCGCTCCCCTGCACAATCCGCCCAACCTCATCGGCATCAGACAGAGCAGGGAAATATTCAAAGGCATCCCGCAAGTGGCCGTCTTTGATACCTCCTTCCATCAAACCATGCCGCCCAGCGCTTATCTGTATGGCCTCCCACGCGAACTTTACGACAAATACCGCATCCGCAGATACGGTTTCCACGGCACCTCGCACCGCTATGTAACAAACGTGGCTCTGCAACTTACGAAACGCTCCCTGGAAAACACCAATCTGATCACCTGCCACCTGGGCAACGGAGCCTCCATCACCGCCATCCAAGATGGCGTATCCATCGATACCTCGATGGGATTCACACCCCTGGAAGGCCTGATGATGGGCACCCGCTGCGGAGACCTTGACCCTTCCATCCTCTTCTACCTGGAAGAACGAGGCTACAGCATGAAAGAGCTCAACGTCATGCTCAACAAAAAGAGCGGCATGCTGGGCTTGTCCGGGATTTCCAGCGATCTGCGTGACCTCGAAGCCGCTGCAGAAGAGGGAAACCAAAACGCCATCCAAACCTTGGATGCCTTCGCCCACCGCGTCAAAAAATACATCGGCGCCTATGCCGCATGTATGATCAAAGTAGATCTCCTCGTCTTCACCGGCGGCATCGGCGAAAACGGCGTCAAAATGCGACACAGAATCTGTAACAGACTGGAAAACATCGGCATCCACATCCATCCCGAACTCAACCGGGAAGTGGGCTCACAACCCGGAGTCATCTCCAAAGCCTATTCACCCGTCACGATCTTGGTCATTCCCACCAATGAGGAACTGCAGATTGCGATGGATACGCATGAGCTGGTGTCTGGAGGTTGTTAGGTAGGATCGCTCGCCGGAGGCGTCAGCCACTCACAACTGACAACTAACAACTTGACGACACAGTCGGCCCTGTAGCCGGAGGTTGCCAAACCGCCGCAATCAAGCGCAGCTTGATGCTTGCAACTGCTATGAGGCTGCTTTATGCGACATTTTAGCGGGCAGAAGATTCGAGAAAGAATGAGTAGAGTAGCAGGCTGTACCTGCTGGCGGCGCTACGGCGAGCGACCGTACTCACGAAAGCACACTAACCCCCGAAACCAGCACAGCTCCTAACACCTAACACCTAAAACCTAAAACCTCGCCAACCTCTTCCTTACCGAGCCTCCCGGTGATTCCCCGGAGCCTCTCGGGAAAAACCCGAGTATCTCCACGGCATCTCCCTGCGGGTGAGTAAGGGCCAAGCAGGTGAGAAAGCTATAAAGACAGACGGACGGCAGATGACTCAGACCTGCTTTATTTGGATCTGTCAGAGCTTTACTGCTGGGGTTGGGGCTCCTTGGTTTTCAAATCTTCCGGATTGCCCTTTTCTTTTTGGATGGGTACCCAGATTTCAACCACGGATTCGTCGGAATCCCCGGCGAAACGTTCGTCATAGACCTCAAACATCTCACCTCCGGCGGGGGTATAGTTTGAGGTTACCAGCCATTCGCCAAAGATATAGCCATAGGCGGCGCCGATGCCTTCGATGTTGCCAACATACTCAAAAACGGCATAATAGCCGCCCGGAACTTCGTGAAGCAACAATCCTTCCGGCAATTCCACCTTCTCCTCGATCTCCACTCCGGCAAAATACCTGTAGTCTTGCATGCTCATGGCATTTTGCTCATTCTCGGTAAAATAAACCCCATAGCTGCAATCAGCAATTGAGCCCGGAATCTTGTCCACGAGGGAGGCAAATTTGTCCCAGATGTCTGCCATGGCTTTACCATCCATGAAGTTTTTGGCTTCCAGCCCTGCCACGAGGAAGGGTTTGCGGTCTTCAAACCTGACTTTCATTGGCTCCTTGGACTCCGGCATTTTCGCCTCTTGGGCTGCCAAGGGGACGAGCAACAATGATAGCACGATCAGAGTGATAATCCAGCGCATAATAATAGCTCCTTGTGTCGAAAATTTAATCAGGTGCGAGTGTAGCTATAGCTATCTTTATGTCAAGTAATATCTTGTAAACACTCCCATCCCTTTGGAGCAGCCGGCTTGCTGCAGCGCATTTAGAGCCTGATGGGCTTGATCGTGCCCTGGTTCAGCTTGAGGGCAGGTCTGCCATGGATCATCATCACGATGCCCAGCTCTTTTTGGCAGGCGGGGCAAAGCGGGCGCGAGTGTGTCGCTGCTCCTGAGATGCCCACAAAGTCGTCTGTGAGCCTGTCGATCATGCACTTGATCAGCCTGCCCTTGCCGGCTTTGTAGTAGCGGAAGAGCAGGTAGCCGCATTTGCACTGGACGTCTAAGATTTTAGCCAAGGTCTTCAGGTTGGGGTGATTTGAGGAGCTCCATCTGCTGCAGCGTGATGTCGATAAAATACTGTGCATTGCAGCTTTGGAAGATCTCCAGTGCGGTCTCCAGCTTTTGCAGAGCAGCGTCGTTGTAGCCCCGCTCCACATCCACCATCGCCATATTGAACCAACTGCGCCCCATATCGTCCACATCGTTCACCATGGTGGCAACGCTCAATTGTTCCTGATAGAGTCTTTCCGCTTTGGGGTAGTCCTTCCTTTTTTTGTAGACGTTGCCGATATTGCCCAGAGAGTGCGCCTTGGCTTCGTTGTCCTGCAATTGATGCTGGATGCGCAGGTTGGCGCGGTAAATCTCCATGGCTTCGTCGTATCTCTCGTGGGTAAAATTGATGTCGCCCAAGGCGTCGTAGCAGAAGCTCATGCCCACTTTGTCGTTGATTTCTTTGGCCAGTTCCAGCGAGCGGCTCACGTATTCTTCTGTCTTATCTATCCGTCCATCATAATAATACATTTCCCCAATGTCGTAGAGAACGATGGAGATTTGGATCTTGTTGCCGATATATTCGGCGAGTTTGAGGCTTTGCTCGTAGAGCTCCAGGGCTTTGGCATTTTCGCCCAGATTGCGGTGATAGACGCCGAGGTCAAGCAACACCTTGCTGTAGCCGTTGCGGTCTCCGCTTTTGGAGGCGAGGTCCAGCGCTTTGTGGTAGCGTTTGAGTGCTTGCGCTTTGTTTCCCATGCGGGAATTGACGATGCCCAGTCCGGCGTGCCCGATGCGCATGGAGACCGGGTCTTTGATTTCTGTGCCAATCTTCAGCTTTTCGGTGTAAAACTCTTTGGCCTTGGGGTAGTCACCTTTGTTTGCGTAATAGCTGCCGATGATGCCGGCCAAGGTATTTTGCGCCAAGCGCTTACCTTCATCTTTGAGGCGGTTCCAGAGCGGCAGTGCCTTGTTTTCGATCGCCTCCGGATCCATGGTGAAGAGGATGGCCTCACAATGGTCTGTATCCACTTTATCCTTGATCGCTGGGTCTTTGATCTGCGAGCTGTACTCATTTAGAAACTCGGTCAATTCAGGAAATTGGGCGCGGTTGATGAGCAGGCGGGATTTGAGGTAAATCCACTGGTCTTTTTGAGGTTTATCAGAGTGCAAAAGCTCTTCGTGCTGCTTGAGGATGGCTTCGGCCTTATCGTTATCCGCCAAGAGCAGATGCAGTTCAGCGCAGGTGAGTTCAGCGTCGATGGCGGCGGTTTCATCCACGGGGAATTGGGCGATTTGCTGCCACATTCTCAGGCTGAGCTCCAGTGCGCCGCTATAGTGGTAGTGTTTGGCCAGTTTACCGCACCACTTGGCGATTTTGGCTCTATCCTGAGCTCTGACGCAATGCAGGGCGATGAGATCCCAAACCTGTTCGTTGTTGCTTTCTTTTTTGGCATAAAATGAGGCGATGCGCCTGTGTATATCCTGCTTTTCACCCAAGAGGATGCTGCGGTAGACAGTCTCTGAAAAGAGCGGGTTCGCAAAGCCGATGAGCTGCACGTCCGTTTCCTCATGTTTGAGGATACCTTGCGCCATGAGGCTCTCGGCGGCATTGATGAGCTTGGCAAAGTCATGCTGAGGGAAGAGGGCTTCAAATTCGCTCAAATGCACGGGTTTACTGTAGATGGATGCCAGGCGGATGAAGAGCTGTTCGTCACGTGGCAGCCTCTCATATTGGCCTTGCAGGTGGTTTTCCAGGTCATCGGGCAGCAGACCCTTCGTTCTCATGTTGTCGATGATCTGATGCGTGATCAGGTCGCTGGAAGCCGCCCAATGCTCTTGGATGTGTGAAAGCAGGTCGCGCAGGAAGCGGGGATTGCCGCGGCTGATATTGAAGAGCCGCTGCGTTGCTTGCGAGGTGATATTGGGCACAAAGTGTTTGATGTATTTCTGCGCTGTTTCCAGAGGCCAATTGCTCAGCTTTACATTTTGGATCTCAAAGCCTTCCAAGGCATTATCCTCTATCATATCCAGTGAGGTGAGGATGACTTTATCGTTTTGATAGAGCTTGTGGCGGATGAGTTGCAGGATGAGTTTGCGGCTCTGAAGATCGAAGTTATGATAGTTTTCGACCACCAGAATCCGGTTTTCCGGGTAGAGGTGGGTGAGCATTTCCAGCACGGTCTGCAGGGCTATTTCCTGGCGTCCGGCCGAGCTGGGCAAACCGAAGACCAGCTCTCTGAGCATCTTTTCATCAAAGACCATCCCCTTTGATTTTGCCCAGGCGATAATGTTTTCAAATTCTTCTCTAAAGTGGGTGATGCCCAGCTCCTGGCGCATGCTGTAGAAGAAGATTTCCAGCCTCTGCGAGGAGAAGTGCGGTTCGGCGGTGAGCATCTGAAAGCCGGGCTCGCAATCCCAATAGGGTTTGCAGAGTTTGTAAGCCATGTGGCTCTTGCCCGTGCCCGCTTCGCCATGAATCACGCACAAAAAGCCCTTGTCCGAGCTCATTCCCTGTTGCAACCGGGCAAAGGCGGCCTCATCAAATACCAGGGGATCGGATTCATATTCCTTGATCAGGTTGCCCCATCTGAGAGGCAGCTCACGCACGAGCTTGTGGATATCCAAGGGTTCTTTGATGCCCTTGAGGGGCGTGCTGCGGATGTATTCTGTTTCAAAGCGTCCCACGAGATAGGGAAGCAGCTCTTTGGAGAGGCAGACCTCGCCCGCTTTGGCAAAGCTCATCAGCCTGGCGGCGATATTCACCGCATTGCCGATGATGCCATATTCATAGCGTTTTGGTGCTCCTAACACTCCGAAAAAGGCGTTGCTGTAGGTGATACCCACAGACATCTCTATGCCCGCTATCTTGATGCGGGAGATGCGATAAGCGGCGGTGAAGGCGCGGAAGATGTCGTTTCCATACACAAAGGGCACGCCGAAGGTGGCCAGGATGATGTAGCCCTTGTCTGTGTAGTCTATCTTGTTGATTACGCCCAGGTTTTTGATCACCGTGGATTGCACGCGTCTATACACCCTTTGATAGTCCTTGGGGTCTATATCCTCGCCTTGGGGTGGCATCAGTTTGATAAAGAGGACGGTGGCGTTTCTCAGCTCGGCGGGGTTGCTCTGCAGGCTCAGCTTGCGGATGATATCCTGCGGCATAAAAAGATGAGCCGACCTCGAGGTGGGAATCCGCTTGGGCTCAAGCAGCTCCGGCGTGGGTTCAATCTGGCAGGCAGGGCCCAAGATTTCATCGCTCTTAGCCTGATCCGCCAGCTCATACACCGCCTTCAGCGCCGGCGAAGAAAGGTAATAATCCAGATGCCACTTGGGTTCACCCACCACGCAAAGCTTGACGGGGCCTATCCCCCAGGCTCCATGGATGTGAAAGCCAAAGCCATATTCCTTTTTGTAGAGCGCATCCAAGACCACCGTTTGAGCCAGGATTTCAGAGCAAAGCTGTTCCATATCCGGGAGCCGACCCTCATTGATGGGAAAGATGATGAGGCAGGCATCGCCGCCATACTTGACTATCTCGCCACCATGCGGCTTGATGATCTCGTCCACATCGCCAAAATAGCGGTTCAACACGTTGGTAATCAGCTCAACGCCGTAGTGACCACCCGAGGTGGCGGCCTCCGTGATCTTGGTAAAGCCGGACACATCCAGAAACATGATGCCGGCGTAAAAATCACGCGTGAAGGGTAATGAAGAATTGGCTCTGATCCCGCCCAAAAGGTTGGAGGGGATCAGAGCCTTTGATATATGCTGTTTTATTATTACTGTTTCCTTATGGTGGGTGTGATTTCCTGACTGGGTGCAGTCACCTGGGCGGGTCTGATGGTGGGATTTGCGTTGATGTAATCCAGCAGCTCACGGTAGGTGCCGGAGAAACCGACCACGATGTAGAAACAACGGTCAGTATCAGCTACCTGCACATGCGTGAAGGTGGTCTCACCATCGCTGGTGTGCCCCACATAGCTGAACAATCCCCGAGGATCATCCGCAGCATAGACCATGTAGTGCTGCACATCTACGGGTGCATTGTTCACGTCGGAGGTCACAGGTTGCCAGGTGAGCTGGAAGTTGCCCGACACTCTGCTGATTTGCACTCCCGTGGGAGCAGGCAACTGGTGATCCTGCACGATGATGAATGCGGTTTGCAGCATCTCGTCGACTAAGTCACCCGTTTGCACGGTGAGCTTGAGGTCATAGACTCCAACCTGGTTGAACGTGTGAGTCCAGGTCTCGCTGGTGGCGTCTACCTGGCCGTCGTTGCCCAGATCCCACTGAATAGTGGTCTCGTAACCGGGGTAATTATGACCCATGGAATCGATGGCAAATTGCACCTGCGTTCCGGGGGAGATGAATCTGTGGCTGGGTTGGATGACAACCTTATGGAGATAGGTGTAAGCACCGACATCAGACACGGTGCCGTCTGCATCCTTGGACTCATTGGGTGAGCCGGCATCGATACAGGGGCTATCGGGTGTGAGTGAGTAGTCTCCCTGAGCGGGATCGGCAAACATTGGGTCTTGTGTGTAGAAGTTGCCCTCTCCGGTATTCTGACCGGGGACGGCGATGCAGTTGAAGGTCGAGCCAATGGTGCTGTTGCTGAGGATGAAAGGCTGAGCCGGAGCGGGGTTTGTGAGGGCGATATTGTTCACAAATTCACCCTGAGCGTCTTCCGCCTTCAGATAGTGTTTCGCATCCAACAGGGTGTTGTTTTTGATCTTCCAAGGACCGGCTCCCACGAGGTCAAAGCCGATGAAATCCCAGTCTGAGTGCAAGCCCATGAAGTTCGGTTGGTTGATTATGTAATGGCCTTTGATCGTCTTTGCCCTGTTGAGCGAGATTGCTTTGATGCCCGTGCCGCAGTTGATGATCTTCAGCGGCTGGAGCGTGGTGCTGTTGCCATCTGCAAGCAGGAGACCGATCTTGGCACTTTCGATCGTGCTATCTTTTATAAAGCCGCTCACGTTGTTACCCAGCAGCACGCCGTAGTTGTCAAAGCGGCTGGTTTGGGTGCTGTTGCGCACGCGGATATTGACCAAGGTGGGTGTGGATACCGCTCTATAGGATTGGGTATTGTTGAGCTCCAAGCCATACTGGTAGCCCTCGATCTCGATGTCGTTCAGGTCTACTCTATCCAGGTCAATCAGCTGCATGCCATAGGTTTCGCTGCGACTGGTCTGGGTGCTGTTGCGCACACGGATGTTGACCAGCGTGGGCGTGGCTACGGCTCTGATTTCAGGATTGGCTTGATATCTGAGGCCATGGGGGTAGTCTTCGATCTCAAAGTCTGTGAGACGGGCTTCCACATTGCCGGAGAGGTCAACGCCCACTCCGTCAGCGCGGCTGGTCTGTGTGCTGTTGCGCACGCGGATGTTGACCAAGGTAGGCGTGGAAGGAGCCACGGAGGTGCTATTGATCTGCACGCCCTGGTCATAGCCTTCCACCTCGGCATCGTTGATGCTCACGTTTTGCGTGTTGTTGATGGCGAGACCCACGCTGCCGGCGCGGCTGGTCTGAGTGCTGTTGCGCACGCGGATGTTGACCAAGGTGGGCGTAGCACGGCCTCCATTGTCACCGGCTTCGATCTTGATACCATGCGGCATATCCAGGATTTCCACATCCTCGATCTCCGGTGCTGCATATTCGCCGATCAGCAAGCCCAAGGCATCGCTGTCCTCACGGCTGGTCTGAGTGCTGTTGCGCACGCGGATATTGACCAAGGTAGGCGTAGCGGTGCTGTATTGAGTTCCATCCACCTGAACACCTGTGTTGTAGCCATCGACCTGCAAGCTATCGATACTCACATTACCGCCCACCAAAACACCGGTAGTGCCTCTGACTGCGTCCTCGCGGCTGGTCTGAGTGCTGTTGCGCACCCGGATATTGACTAAGGTAGGCGTGACCGTTGTGCTGGAGTTATAAGCATTGACACCGGTGTCAAAGCCATCCACATCCACGGAGCTCACGCTTGCAGCTCCACTCAGGGTGAGGCCGGTGCCGACGAGGCCTCCATCGCGGCTGGTCTGCGTGCTGTTGCGCACCCGGATATTGACCAAGGTAGGCGTAGGCGAGGTGGTGCTCAGGGTGCTCTGGTTGTCGATCACAATGCCTTCAGGATAGCCATCAATCTGCACGCTGTCGATTTGGGCAGCGGAATCTTGGCCGATATAGATGCCGCGCTGGGCATTTCTGATGTTTCTTGATTCCGTGGTATTGATGGTGATGCCGCTCAAGACGGGGCTGGCACCAACGATACTCACGGGCAAGGCTGCGTCGGTGATGGTGCAGTTGGTCAAGCTGCTGGCGTTGCGGCTGCCTCCTACAAAGGAGAGACCTGCCCAACCGCCTTCTTGAGGACCGGCAAATTTGACGTTGTTGGCGTTGAATCCTCCACTGATGCGCAAAGGCTCTTCGCCAAAGATGTTTAATTCCACGCCATCATCAATCTCGGGGGCGTCGTCATCATCAAAGCTGACACCGCCAAAGAGGTTGTAAGGCGAGCCACCAATATCCCATTCATCGGGCATATCATCCTGAGTCACAGAGGTGCCTTGCATGGTGATGTAATCTTCGTTTTCAACCGTATCCTGCTCGTTTACCGTATTATCCGCATACAGGTGTTTAACGGTGAGGGTCACATCATATGTGCCGGCGTATTGATAGATATGGACAGGGTTTTGCTCGTGGGAGAGGGGGCTGTTATCGCCAAAATCCCAAGTCCAGTGGTTGGGATTACCTAAAGTGGTATCCAAAAACTGCACACTTTGACCGGTGAATTGATAGGTCTCCGCCGTGGACATAGTGGCATCAAAGTGATCCAGCACGTGCATGTTGAATTCCGCACTGCTGACCGCACGGCGCTGGAAGTCGTTCACAACGAGGTTGAAGCGGGTGTTTTGCACGGTTTCCAAGTTGGAGGAGAAGATCACCGTGTGCTGTCCCGGGATGTTGGGTTGGTTGACGGGATGGTAGACAAACTGGATGCTCTCATCCCCGGAGACTCTGCTCAGGGTGATACCCAGATCATCGGTAGCATTGTCAACGTCGGATATATATTCGGAGAAGTCCACCATGTAGGTGCTTCTGTGGATAAAGTGGAAATCAGGCGGCAAACTCACGGTGGGAGCTGCGTTCACGTGGATTACGTTCACTGTGATCTGATGCGAGACGGAGTTGTTGTATTGATCGGTAGCGGTGACGGTGATCACTTCGCTTCCCCACCAATTGGGAGCAGCGTTGAGGAACATCACGTCCCACTCGTTCACGGTTACGCTGATGTGATCGCTACCCTGCACGCTGTATTGCATCACGGCTCCATCGGGTGCGGTGAATATCTCCGCCATGGGATAAGGGCCACCGGTCTCACCTTGGTTAAACTCCACGGAACTCAAGGGGTTGGACACTAAAGCAGGGACTTCATATCCAACGTTGATATAGTTTTGCATCACATACTGCCTGGTCGCACCGGTGGGAAGCATCATGACCAGCCTCACACTGTAGAGACCGGGCGTGGTGTAGGTGTGGATGGGTTCACGCTCAGAGCTGTCGAAGGTGTTGTTGTTGTCAAAGTCCCAGTTGTAGCGTATGCCTTGGATATTTTGAGGTATCCTGAATTGCACGGTGAGCGGCAGATCGCCCTGGGTGGGATAGGCGGCAAAGCCTTGAGGAAGATCGGACACAACCATATAGGCAAAGGGGATCTTCACCGTGGGGTTGCTGGTATCGTTGCTGCTGATCTGCAGCTCATAAGTATACAATCCCGGCGTCGTAGCAGGATCAGTGATCCAATATCCCACGTTTGCCGAGCTATTGGCTGCCACTGTGCCGGAGGAGCTTCCAAAGCCCACGTAATTGCCAAAGGCGCCTGCATTGATGCTGTAGTTCAGCTCTCCTGCACCACGGTTGTAGATGGTAAAGGAACTCTGCACACCTGCAACTGGACTGACCAGGTGGAAGATGACCCCGGGGCTGACTTCAATCTGCGGCAAAGCCACATCAAAACCGGCAACGGGAATGCGCAGCGTACCTTCGCTGGAGGAAACGTTGATCGTAGCAGTTCTTTGGGATGGCTCCAGAGGCAGGAAGTTTACCGGCACCTGCAAGCTTGCTCCCGCTGGCAGAGGGTAAGGCAGCGAGACTGGTTGTCCTTGATAGCTGACGCTTCCGAGGCTAAACTCTGGAGCTCCGCTCAATGAGACGTTGCTTATCGTGACGGAGTTCAAGCCAGAGTTTTGGCTGTGGGTCAGAGTCAAAGTGATGGTAGAGGTTTGGCCAATGGGACAAGCACTGCCAAAGCTGACAGATGAGGGATTGGCCACCAGGGGCTCGTCCCAAGCGTAGCCAAAGACCATAACTTCTGACACTCCATAGCTGGTGGTGATGTTCATCTGGTCTTCGTAGAAGCCAACCGCAGTGGGGTTGAAGACCACACTCAGGTTCACCTCTGCTCCCGGCGCCAAGGTTACAGGCAGATCGGGATAGCTAAAGCTGAAGGGGGGACCGACATTGAAGTTCACAGCTGTGACGCTGAAAGGATCGTTGCCGCTGTTGGTGACTTTCACCGTCTTGGTGTGGAAGCGATCGACAATCACATTGCCATAATCCAACGACTCAGGTGACAGCTCGATGACGTAAGATGGCACGTAAGCCGTGAGGCTGACCAGCTCTTGCCCCGCATCTGTATCGATGATCAGGTTGCTGTTCCAGGTGCCGCTTGCCTGTCCATCACAGGTGACTGCCACTCCCAGAGTATCTCCCGGCGTAAGCACATGGGACAGGGTCACGTTGTGGCTATATGTAAAGATATTTGGATTCTCGTTGATGGCGATGCTTTGGACGGTCACATCCACGTTTCCGATATTCTCGATGATCACGCGACTTTCCGCCCATTGACCGGGATTGACGGTGCCAAAGTCGATTGCGGCAGGCGTAACGGTAATATTACCCGTGGGTGGTTGCGAGCTTCCCTGGAAGAGGAAGCCTGTTTTGGCCAGGAAGTTGGTCTTCATGGAGAGGTTGTTCAAATCAAAGTTGGGGAGGTAAATGGTGTTATCTCCGTACCAGTAGATACAGCGTGTATTGTTGGCAATATCACCTTTGAAGGGATGGTCGCCATACCAGGTGTAATCTTCCCGGTGATACATGATCACGAGGTTGCCCGCGTTGTATTGATAATTGACATCAAGGTCGATGAAGAATGCGTTCTCGCCCGCAGGGAAGTCCAGCTGTCCATCAAATACCAGCGTAAAGTCGTCAAAGGGAATGACGTTGTTTTCCAAGCTTGTCAGCCAAGTGGTGGCCATATAAATCTTGATCGGCCTGTAGTTGATATCGCTGCCGAAGTTGTTGAACAGGAAGATGGATTCGATGGCTCCATACTTTCCGATCTCAGAAGCCAGATAGAGGTTTTGGCTTACGGTGTTATTGTACAACATGTTGATGGGCCAGTAGTCTTCCGCAGTGCCGAGTCCCACTTCCTTGTAGGTGGTGTTGGAGCCGGCTACATAGACGGTTTTGTGGAAAGTGCTGTCGTTCTCTGCATCTTCGTCATCTGTCAAATCGACCACAGCGTAGATATCCTGATACCCGGTTTGTGCGGGAACCCAGTTGATCGTCACCTGCTGAGTCTGTCCGGCAGCCAGCGAAGGCCCGACAATGCTGCCCAGGGAAGCAGGCGCATTCGAGCCATACAGGGTCACGGTATAGTTGGATTGAGTTTCAGAGCCATTGTTTTTGACATCCACTTTCACGGCGACAGTCTCTCCCTCGATGACCACATCGGGCGCCTCGATGGCGACCAACGTCATGTCATCCTCCGGGATATAGTCTATTTTGATCTTATCCAGCATCATAGAGGAATACTGCGACTGTGGGTTGCAATTGCGGAAGGCAATGCGCTTTGAAGTGCCGGAGTAAGCCGCAAGATCATAGCTGCAAAGCTGCCAGGAATGGCTCAGAACAAAGCTGTCCAACAGCTCGAAAGTGCCGATGTCATATGGGTCATCTATCATACCCAGCTGTACGGCAAGCCCTGTCTCCCAACCGCTCAGGATTCCGGCAAAGGAGACCCTTACATCATCCAAATCGATATTGGGGCTCAGAGGCGGAGAGATCAGATACACTCCCTCGGGCGTGTCAGGTGATTGATACAACGCCAACGCAAAGGAACCATCATAACTCACGTCGATCATCTCGACCTCCACCGAGGAGTTGCTATCAGGATCTCCCAGATAAGTGTGCCACCCCTCAGGTAATCCGCCGAATATGAAATTCTCAAAACTCTCCACCAAAGGCAGGGTATAGATGGTATGATCCACAGCAGAGCCGTGTGCGGAAACTTCATGAGTTGCCTGGAGTTCTCCGGGAGTGTCGGTAGATGTGACGATGGAGATGGTAGCATAATCTGCAGCCACACTGCTTGGTGTGGTGGGGTAATAATTAATCTGGAATTGCAAGCTCTCGTTGCGGGCCAGGGTTTTCGGCAGACCGGGCACACCGCTCAAGGTAAAGGGATTGCTTTCGTTTATATCGATGCTATACACTTCCAGATCCTGAACACCATAGTTTTTCACCGTGATGGTTTCTTGGCTGAGGGTAAGGATTTGACGCTGCGGGAAGTTTACGCTTGTCGGGCTGACATAGCAAAAAGGTCCCGAATAGGGAGTAAAGAAAATATCCAACACCGGATTGGTGTTAAATGAATTGCCTCCCGGCAAGTTGCTTACATCTATATCGTCCATGGAATCGACGATCATGGTGCGGGCATTTGGGGTTGTGTAATGCCAGAATTTGTTGCCATAACCGTAAGTATCGGGATCATGAGGACGCTTGTACATGATCACCAGATTGTCACCCAGATACTGATAAGGTGTAGTCAGAGCGAAATGGACATCGCTTTGCCCGGCGTTGAAGTAGACACTTCCATTATACACGAGTGTCATGTCGGAGACAGGCACCCAGCCCTGTTGAGCTCTTTGTGACTTACCGGCAGGCCCACCTCCACTGATCTCAAAGCAGTCGTCAGTTATGGTTCCCATCCAGATTTGCACGGGTTTATAGCCTGGACTTGAATCAAGATCGGTGTGCAGCCGTATTGATTTGATGGTTCCAACGCTTCCGATCTCTTCCAGGGTGTAGATAGTCTGACACACGCTGCTATTGGAGCTGAAGATCAGAGGAAACGTATATTGTAAATCGTGTTCGCCGATGGTGCTGAGTTCCGTATAATCAGAAAACATCGCCACGGACAGCATTTCAGTGTAGTTGTTGTCCGGATTCTCATCACCATTGAGGATCACATATCCAGAGATGTCCACGTCGCCAATGTGTCTTGAAGGAACCCAATTGAAGGTGAAATCTCGGGTATGCCCCGGGGCAAGGGGAGTGGTATTGGTTTGTTCGTCAATGGGATCGCCCTGCCAGTTGCTGAGTAGTTGGACGGTAAAATTGCTTTGCGTGGCCGAGCCCGCATTCAGCACGGTAACCGTGACAGGTGCGGCTATGCCGATTCCCACCGCTCCCGGGCCGGATATGCCTGCCATCGCCAAGTCATTGGCAGGCGGTGTAGGCGGGGTGAGGATATACTTTCTACCGTTGATGTAATTTACATGATCATCGCCCACACTTGCATAACTGGTATTGGTGTGCACCGTAAAACCTGCAGCAGTGGGCTCAATGCTCAGACAATCTCCCGCAGTCAACCCGGAGATACCGATGCAGGCAAGATATGCAGGTGTGCTGATGTTGAGATAGTCAAATACGATCTTGTTTGTCCCTTCATAGAGTTTGATCTGGAAAGTGATATCGGTTTCGGCACCTATTATCCACTTGACGTCACTAAATTCCACCACCATTACCCTGTTGGGAGCCGTGCCCTGCAATTGGTAATACACGGCACCATTTTCCGCATGCATGTTATCCCACAAAGGGGCCAGTATTTTGGGGTATAGTGTGAGATCTCTGTCACTTTGGTAGACGGCAGTCGGGTCAAGGCTGATGTAGCCACCGCTACTGGCTTTGAACTTTGTAAAAACCATGCCATCATAGACAAAGGGGAAACCAATGTCCACGGCATTGCCCATATCAAGGTAGCTATTGGGAGGTAACAGCATAGTGGCTTGACTGGTGTTCAAATAGTTGCCATCACTGGTACCATCTGCAACCGAATATTGGTTAATCGCAGCCCACATAGAGCAGGTTAACAGGATAAAAAGTAATAGTACTCCGATCTTTTTCATTTTTATTCTCCTAAGAATGTAAAAAAGTGTTTTGCACACGGGTGCCCCGCCTTAGCTGTATCAAGCTCAGGCCGCCTAAAGAAACTGAAAGATTCTATACAAGTGTTCATACTATAGATCCCCCAAATGGGTAGAAATAAATCCAATCTATCACGAACCACTATTCTGAAATGCCACCTAAATGTCAAGCTCAATTATGCTCTAATAGATGTATCCAGGATTTTATTTATTTTTGCCATTGACATATTTGCGCCCTTAAAGACTGTAGCATTGATAAATATGAAATAGAAGGTAATCATGAATAAAAGCAAGGATATCCAAAGCATTATCAAGGTTTTTGGCGTAGATGTAGAGCGCATTCCCATCAAAACCAAGATCATCGTAGACACCGACGACATCCAAGACTTGGTGCGTGAATATGCCCTTCCCTATCTGCAGGAAGGTGATGTGCTCACCATCAGCGAAAGTCCTCTGGCCATCACCCAAGGCCGCGCCATCCCCGTGAGCGAGATCAAGGTGGGCTTTTGGGCCAAGCTGCTCAGCCGCTTTGTAGCCAAGGTGCCCTACGGCATCGGCTTGGGCGCTCCCACCAGCATGCAATGCGCCATCGAGGAAACCGGCCTGCCCCGCATCCTCTTCGCCGCCATGGTGAGCGCAATCGGCAAACTGTTTGGCCGCAAAGGAGATTTTTACCGCGTGGCGGGCATGCAGGCTGCCCTCATCGATGCTGCCACCACCACCCCCATCCCGCCCTACAACGAAACCGTGATCAAAGGCCCACTCAACCCCAAAGGCGTCTGCGAAGAACTGCACCGGGAATTTGGCTTCGACTTTGCCGTGATGGATATCAACGACATCGGCGGCAGCTGGATGATCGGCGCCAATGAAGGCGTAAACAAAGAATTTATGGAAGCTGCCATGAAGGATAACCCACAAGGACAAGGAGACGAACTGACGCCGTTTTGTATAGTGAGGCGGCTGTGCCGCAGGTGTTAGGTTTTAGGTTTTAGGTGTTAGGTGTTAGCGCTGCGCTTTGTTTAGAGATGCGCATGCTCTGAGTAAAAGCAAGACCAGCCACAGAAAGGGTTTTTCCACGAATTACACGAATTAACACGAATAATGTGCTTGTAGAGCGGGCATGATAGGCTCAGTATGCTTTTTGGCGAGCGACCGTACTCACGAAAGTGCACCAACCCCCGAAACCAGCGCAGCCCTAACACCTAACACCTAACACCTAACACCTAACACCTAACACCTGGCCAGCCCCGCTGGCCCCGCACCGCATGCAAGCGCAGCTTGCAGCTCTCTTTCAGAACCATCCGGATTGCCTTCAAGAGCACACGCATCTCCGAAACCAGCGTCAGCGACTGACTACTGACGACTGACTACTGACGACTGCGGCGAAGCCCTCTCCCCGAAACTAGCGTCAGCTCCTAACACCTAAAACCTAACACCTAACACCTAATAAGCATGTATCAACCGAATCGACGCATAGCTATCCTGCAATTCCGCCACTCTGCCCGCCTGGATAAAACGCTTTTTGTAATAGGCCATGGAGATGTCGTCGATCACCACGCCCCGGTTGGAGCTGTGTATCATCTTCACCTGATCACCATTGACTTCTATCACCATACCCACGTGCCCCACTCTGCTTGATGCCAACGACCTGCCTTTGAAAAAGAGCAAATCCCCCTTTTGCACCTCGGATAACGGTATTTTGGTGGTGAAAGCCGCCTGCTGACTCGCCGTGCGCGGAATGGTGAGCCCTTCCATGGAATAGAGATACCTCACAAAGTTGCTGCAATCCATGATCTCACCCCGGGGATTGCGGAATTTATAAGGACGCCCCAGATATTGACGCCCAAACTCCAGCATATGATCCACCAAAGTCTCTTTGATCAACAGAGGATACTTTTGTACGATGATGGATTCGATCAATACATCGATATCGTCCTTTTCCAACTCTATTGCTTCGCTAAGCTCCTCGGTCTCTGAAGGTTCCGCGGCCTCTGTGGGCTCTGTAGGCTCTGTGGCCAAAAGCCCCGCCCACATAAAGAGCAATAGTATCATGCTGAGCAGAAACTTGCAACGCAGGCTCCTGCCGCAGCCGGTTTTATCTATAATCATAAAAATCCTGTTTATTCGCTTTTTTTACTTTGTGTTTTGCAACACATTACGCATAGGAAGCAAGAAATGAGCCAAAGTGAACATTATCTTATGGTTAGCCACTGCATGGTCACTCGCCAGGCCACCGTTTGTATGGTCGCTTGCCATAGCGACCAAAAGGTAGCCGGCGGTCGCTGAACCGCCGCCATCGAGCGCAGCTTGATGTTTCCTATATTCTGCTGTCATTTGATTGCCACAGTGAGCGACCCTACTCCACCACCGGAAAATGCCGGCTCAAAATCAATATTTGCCTCCTATATATAATATTATCACCCAAAACCGCCTTTTTCGACCCCTCTCAAATGCCCATTCCATGCGGCTTGCCAACTCCGCTCCTACTGCTCTCCTGCTCCTCGAGTAAGCAACGAGTAGAAAAGCAGGCAGTTAGGAGGAAGAGCCAAGGGGAACTCAAATGGCCTCTCGGAAGGTGGTCAGCAGGGGTCAAAAGTCAATATTTGCGCAAGTGTCTGTTTTGTGCAAACAAAATATGACTCAAAATGCACACCCTGTAGCCGGCAGTCGCCATACCGCCCAAAAGGTAGCCGGCGGTTGCCATACCGCCGCAATCAAGCGCAGCTTGATGTTTCTACAAAGCAGTATTCAGCAGTCAATAGGTCGCTATGGCAAGCGACCATACTGGGCGGTGCGGCGACCGCCCGTACAGGGTCGCTGCGGCTTAGCGACCATACATCTCATAATCCGTGTAATTCGTGTAATTCGTGGAAAAACTCTTTCTGTAGCTGGTCTCGCTTTTGCTCAGAGCACACGCATCTCTAAACAAAGCGCAGCGACTAACCCCTAACACCTAATACCTAACACCTCGTCGAAGGCGTCAGCTACTCACAACTCACAACTTACAACTTAAAAAAATGGTGGAGCTAAGGGGGATCGAACCCCTGACCTGTTGATTGCGAACCAACCGCTCTCCCAGCTGAGCTATAGCCCCACTATTTTGTGTGGAATGACGCAGGAAATCCAAGCCCTGCGCTTCCAATTCAAGTGTTCTGGTGTCTATAAATCTGCAAGCAGCTCTTTTGTCAATGATAGTTTTGTATTCACGTCCTCGCGGCGCCTTCTGTGGTCTTCCACCACCTCGGGTTTGGCGTTGTTTACAAAGTTGGGATTGTTGAGTTTGGCATCGATTGAGGCCAGCTCTTTTTCTATCTTTTCCACCTGTTTGCCCAGGCGTTGCTTTTCTGCTTCGATATCGATCAACCCGCTGAGCGGCATGAAGATCTCGATGTTGCGCACCACGGCAGCCAGGCAGGCACGCGGCTTTTGGATGTCTGTGCCGGTGAAGAGTTCTTCCACCTTGGCCAGTCTTTGTAGATAGGTCTGGTATTCCTCAAAGAGCTGCGCCTGTCTTGCTTCTGCCACCCGCACGTGGATTTGCACGCTTTGGGAAGGAGTCAGGTTGACCTGTTTGCGCAGGTTGCGGATGGCGCTGATGCTTTCTTGGATGAAGCTCATATCGTCGGCGATGTCGGGATCGATCAGGCTTTCATCGGCGGCTGGGAAGGCAGCGATGATCAAGGCTTCTTCGTCGATCGGGAAGATGGTCTTGATGCCCTGCCAGATTTCTTCCGTGATAAAGGGCATGATGGGGTGCAAGAGGCGCATCCCTTGCTGCATCACGTCTAAAAGGATATATTTGGCGGTGAGGGCGGAGGCGCTGTCCGGCTCTGCCAAACGGTCTTTGCTGAGTTCGATATACCAGGAGCAGTATTCATCCCACAAAAAGCTGAAGATGCACTGGGCGGCTTCGTTGAAGTCCAGTTCTTCATAGTTCTTTCTGGCTTTCAGAGTCACTTCCTGCAGGCGGGAGTAGATCCATCGGTCGGCCAGTTCCAGCTGCAATTCGTCTTTCTTGGGCAGCTTTTGCTCCTCGTCCATGTTCATCATGATGTAGCGATAGGCGTTCCAGATCTTGTTGGCGAAGTTGCGTCCGGTCTCTAATATGGTGTCGCTGTAGACCACGTCTGCGCCCTTGGGTGTGTTGAAAACCATGGAAAAGCGCAGTGCATCGGCGCCCACGTGGTCGATGATGTCGATGGGATCGGGTGAATTGCCCAAGGATTTGCTCATTTTGCGACCCAGATCATCGCGCACTACGCCGTGTAAAAGCACGGTATCAAAGGGGATCATCTTCTTGAAGTGCAAGGTGCTCATGATCATGCGCGCCACCCAGAGGTAGATGATTTCCGGGGCGGTGACCAGGACGTTGGTGGGTAAAAAGCGCTGCTGGTCTTCGGTTTCATCCGGCCAACCCATGGTGGAGAAAGGCCAGAGCCAGCTGCTGAACCAGGTGTCCAATACGTCCTCATCCTGACGCAGAGAGTGGCTGCCGCATTGGGGGCAGGTTTGAGGTGCTTCGGCGGCGACGATCATGTGAGAGCAATCGTTGCAATAATAAGCCGGGATGCGGTGTCCCCACCAGATCTGACGTGAGATGCACCAATCGCGGATATTGTTCATCCAGTGCATGTAGACCTTGGTCCAGCGTTCGGGCTGAAAGCGGATTTTGCCCTCTTCCACCACCTGGATCGCCTCTTCTGCCAAGGGCTTCATCTTCACAAACCATTGATCCGAGAGATATGGCTCCACCACGGTGTCGCAGCGGTAGCAGTGTCCCACGGCGTGTTCGTGGTCTTCGATTCTTTCCAGCAGGCCTTGTTCTTCCAGCATTTGGAGCGCTTTCTTGCGGGCGGCATATCTGTCCAAACCGGCAAAGTCCGCTCCGGCAGCTTCGTTCATCACGCCGTGTTCGTCGATCACCAAAAGCTTTTCCAAGTCATGACGCAGGCCGATCTCAAAGTCGTTGGGATCGTGGGCGGGCGTCACTTTCACAAAGCCGCTGCCAAATTCCATGTCCACATACTCGTCTGCAATGATGGGGATTTCTCTGTCTGTGAGCGGGAGTTTGAGCATTTTGCCCACCAGGTGCGTAAAGCGTTCATCTTTGGGGTTGATGGCCACCGCGGTGTCGCCCAACATGGTTTCCGGGCGGGTGGTGGCTACGGTGATGTGCCCGCTGCCGTCGCTGAAGGGATAGCGGATGTGCCAGAGCTTGCCTTGGGAATCCTCGTGTTCCACCTCGTCATTGGCCAGGGCGGTCACGCAACGCGGGCACCAGTTGATGATGTATTTTCCTTTGTAGATCAAGCCCTCATTGTAAAGGCGCACAAATACTTCCTTCACGGCGCGGGAGAGCATCTCGTCCATGGTGAAACGCTGACGCTTCCAGTCGCAGGATGCACCCAAAAGCTTGAGTTGATCGATGATGATGTTGCCTTTTTCCTCTTTCCACTGCCAGATCAGCTCTACCAGCTTTTCGCGGCCAACGTCGTGACGCGTCAAACCGTCCTTGGCGATGCTCTTTTCCACCATGTTTTGGGTGGCGATGCCGGCATGATCCACACCGGGCAGCCAGAGCGTGGGACGCCCCAACATGCGGTGAAAGCGGATCGCTACATCCTGGATGGTGTTGTTGAGCACGTGACCCATGTGCAGGATGCCGGTCACATTTGGGGGCGGGATGAGGATGGTAAAGGGCGGCTGGCCATTGTCCTCAATGGGCGCAAAATAGTTGTTTTCTTCCCAGTGGCGGTACCACTTGGCTTCGATCTGTTTGGCTTCGTAGGTTTTATTGATCTGCATTATTGTATCCTTTTCGAGTATGTAGTAGCCATTTTATTGGGAGGCATTTGGTGTCAAGCATTGAGTGTTAGCTGTTAGGTTTTCGGTGTCAGAGATTAGGGCTGGTGCAGGTTTTGGGGAGGGGGCTTCGCCGCAGTCGTCAGTCGTCAGTCGTCAGTCGTCAGTCGCGGCGGCTGCGCCGCAGGTGTTAGGTGTTTGGTTTTAGGTGTTAGGAGCTGCGCTTTGTTTGGAGATATGCGTGCTGAACAACAGCAAGACCCGCTACAGAAAGGGTTTTCCCACGGATGAACATGAACGGAGCGGCTTCGCCGCAGGTGTTAGGTGTTAGAGCTGACGCTGGCTTTGGAGATGTGCGTGTTATCTTTGAGCAGCGGCGGTTCGGCGACCGCCCGTACAGGTGACCCGCATGACCTCAAAAACAACCCTGATTATTTACGACTTTGTCCTCAAAGCAACCTTGATTATTTACGACTTCGCTCTCAAAACAACCTTGATTATTTACAACTTTGCCAATTTAAAGCTTGACAACTTACGCTCTACCATAAGATTGCACTCAGAAAGGAGTTGCTATGTTTTCAAGGAAGCTAAACCGCTATTTGAAAGACTGGTCGGAGTCCAGTTTTCGCAAGCCTCTTTTGATCAGAGGTGCCAGACAGGTGGGCAAAACCACCGCCGTGCGCATGTTTGCCCGAAAATTTGACGTCTTTATCGAGCTCAATATGGAGCTGGACGATGATAGTGAACTTTTTGAAAGGGAATCGGATATCAACCGTCTCTGTAACCTGATCTTTCTCGTCAAGGGTGTAGCTAACTCAAGGGGACGGGTTTTGATCTTCATCGACGAGATCCAGCATTCCGAAAGAGCCATCGCATCTTTGAGGTATTTTCATGAGCAGCGGCCTGATCTATATGTGATTGCTGCGGGCTCACTTTTGGAAGCGTTTTTGGATAGAAAAAGGATTGGCTTGCCGGTGGGCAGAGTTTCCAGCATCTGGATGTATCCGCTGGACTTTGAAGAGTTTTTGGAGGCTGCAGAGCAGCATCAATTGCTCTCAGAACTGAAGGAATTGCCTCATAAAGACTATCTGTTACCCGTGATCAATAGATGGTTCAGGCAATATGCCCTCATCGGAGGCATGCCAGAGGTTGTGAGTGCTTTTCTGAAGACCAATGACCTCAGCGTGGTGCGCCGGCTGCAGGCTGATCTTTTGGCGGCTTATGATGATGACATGATCAAATATGCCCAAACCAGGGATCAGGCTGATGCCATCCGGTTTATTTGGAAACGCTTGCCTCTGGAAGTGTGTAAGCAGGTCAGCTTTGGCGGCTTTGGAAAATCCGAGCTGAGGACGGAGTCTGTTCGATCAGCAATGCGGATTTTAGAGCTATGTGGCCTGATCTACATGGTTTCCCCTTATACCACATATGAACTTCCAGCTTTACCGGATTATTCCAAAAAAGTAAAGCTATTGATGTTGGATACCGGTCTCTTGAACTATCTGGCGGGTGTGCAGGCGGAGTATTTCGGCACTCAAAGCCTGAATAGCATCTACAAGGGTGCAGCAATGGAGCACCTGATCGGGCAATCGCTGATCTCTCAAGGTGGCGAGGAGATATTGCCACTGAGCTATTGGCAAAGAGATAAAAGGGGTTCCACCGCAGAGATCGACTATGTCTACAGGCATGGAGGCAAGTTGATTCCAATTGAGGTAAAAGCCGGCACTTGCGGCACGCTGAAATCCTTGCACCTTTTCATGGAGAAGAGCCCGCAGGACTTGGCGATCAGGTTTTATGACGGTGAATTCAGGGTGCAAACCGTAGAAAGGAAAACGGGTAACCCCTTTACACTGCTCAATATCCCGCTGGCTTTGATTGGGAATCTGCGGGAGTATGTTCGGATGTATAGCAAGGCGGCTGAGCCGTCGCAGTTGTGAGTTGTTAGTCGCTGCGCTGGTTTCGGGGATGCGCATGCTAACTTCGTAAAGCGAGGCAGTTGATAGAGCGGCGGTTCGGCGACCGCCCGTACAGATCGCTATGGCAAGCGACCATACAAGAGAATGCACTTGACCCGCTGGCCAGCTGCGCTGGTTTCGGGGATGCGCATGCTAACTTCGTAAAGCGAGGCAGTTATTGGAACGGCGGTTCGGCGACCGCCCGTACAGGTCGCTATGGCAAGCGACCATACAAGAGGATGCACTTGACCCGCTGTCCAGCTGCGCAGTTTTTACTCCTTTCCAAAGACTCACCTTTTTTTGTCAGCTTCAAGCTCCCGGAGCACATATACCCTTATGAGCAACACTCTTTTTACCGATTGCTCAAAAATACCAAAGCGAGGAGCTAAACTATGTGCCCCATTATCGATCTCGAAAAACAAAGCAGCCAGAGCTTGAGCGATTTTCATGAGCTACGCTTGAGCTTCAACAAAGCTTTCCTCAATGAGGATTATGCCAAGGCAGCGGAGCTATGCGCCGATGCCGTTCCTCTTTGCCGAGGGAACGATGTGCTCTTGGAAGAGCTTTCCCGTTTTCACACCCTGTTGGGCAATGTGGCTCAAGCTTTGCATTGCCTCAGCCTGGTTTTGGAGGTATCACCTGCCAACCATAAGGCAGCACTAAAGAAAGCCACTCTCCTGCGCAGTTCAGATAGTTGGACAGAATATGAGGCTTTCATCAAAGACCGCATTGCGGAGTATCCGCAGCAAAAGCAGTATTATCTGGATTATGCTCAGTATCTGAAGAGCAGAGGTGAAGCGGATGCTTTGCAGCAGTTGATCATCGATGCCGGTCGGCACGATTTGGACTTGGGCGATGTCCTGGCAGAAGAAGACGGATCTGAGGCAAGTTCTTTCGGCTTTGACAAGAGCTCAAGCAGCTACAATGAGACCGATATTGCCAGCATGTTAAACCTCTTTTCCGGCAGGGAAAACACCTATGCCCGCCAATGGGTGACCGATGGTGGCCGACACGGCTATACTCCTGTGAATGAGCCTCTTACGCCCAATATTGTCTCCAATCACTTGGCGGGCAATCTCACCTTGGGCGTCTATCAGTTGGATCTGGCTTCCAAAGTGAAGTGGATCCTTTTTGACCTCGATATTGCCAAGTCACACCTGGACAACCTGCACGATCCCGCCTTTAAAAAGTGGATAGATGCGGCTCAACAGAAGATAGTGCAGGAGCTGCGGCAGGTGCTTTCCACCTTCCACATTCCGGTAAATGTGGAATACAGCGGCTATAAGGGCTATCACGTCTGGGTGTTTTTGGAGAGTAAAATTACAGCCAATATGGCCAGAATCTTTGCTCAACACATCGCGAGTCACATCAAGCTCAGCGATCTCCCCATCAAAATGGAGCTTTTCCCCAAGCAGAGCCGCTTGGGCAGCAAGGGACTGGGCAATCTGGTGAAGCTTCCCTACGGCATCCACAGAGTTAGCGGCAACCTGAGTTTTATGGTGGATGAAAACTTCAATCCCATCGCTTTTGAGGACTTTATCAAAAATCCTGCCCTTACCTCACTGGATACTTTTGCCAATGCTTTGGCCTCGCTGGATCCCGGCTTTACCCTGGATTCTACGCACCTGCTGCAAGCAGAGCCCAAGAGCCAGCCCGAACCATATCAAAGCGATAGCTACTTGCAGCCTGGCTTCAAAGAGATGACCGAGCCCGTGCCCGCTTTGGAACCCGACCCCGAGAACGATCTGGAGTGGTTGTGGTTGAAGCAGAACTGCCATGTTTTGCGCAAGATAGACGAGCAGATCAAGAGCGAAGGCCGGCTGACTCCAGCGCAGATCATTGGCATCAAACACAGCGTAGGGCACCTCACAAGTGGAGTCAAGATCGTGAACCATCTCTTCAGGCAGTGCGCAGACATCGATCCCGGCGAGTTTTTGCAATCACCGCTCAAGGGCAACGCCATCTCTTGTGCCAAGCTGAGAAAAAGCCTGGAGGGTAGTTCCGAACCCTGCGATTGCGACTTTTCCTCCATGCCCGCCACTTACAAAACGCCTATCCTGCACATCAACACCTTGGGAAATGCCAGCAGCTCCGCAGCAAGGCTCAATGAGGCCAAACTCAAGGAACTGATCAGCGGATTTTTGGAGCTGAAAAAGCAGTTTAGCGAAATATCCGCACAATTGAAGCAAAGAGAAGCGCAGATCATCAAAGCTTTTGAGGAGAGCGGCGTGGACCACTTTGATACGGCTTTTGGCAGGATGAAGATCTCATCTGAAAACGATCAAACCAGCCTCACCTTGGAGCTATTGAACGACAAATCATAAGGAGAAAAAACCATGAAAGCATCACAAAACCCCAACTTCCAGAAAGCCAGGCAACTGATGGAAAGCCTCCATTTTGACGCCGCTTTACCGCTACTTCTATCTCTGTATCAGGATGAAAACTACTCCGAAGATATGGAACTTGGCTTCCAACTGGTGCATTGCCTCAAGAAATTGGGAAAGCATCAAAAAGGGATAGAGATCGGCTTGAATTTGGCCCAAAGCCCCGAAGTCTGGCCTTTGATCAATCAAAACACCGCCTGGTGCATCTACTTTGAACACTTCAAAAACAGCTACGCCTTGAGCCAGGAAGCCGCCCTGAATTGGCTGCAAACCATAGACAAGATCTGTCCACATGCACCCGGACTGCACCCAATCGTGTTCTCACTCTTTAGCTATCTGGCACAACACAAAGAGCTGGATTCCCAGTTTGTCCTGAGCTTGTGTGAGTTTATCAAACCGGAGTATTTGGATGTAAATCCCGATAAAGGACTAAAGTCAGACCGATACTTCCCCTCAGATTATGAGAAATATATGTCCTTCAAGGCCAAAGCCCTGTTTGACCAGGGTGAATACCAAAATTGCTTCGAGCTCTGCCAGGAACTATTTGACCGCAATATGGAGCTGGTAAATAAGGTATGGATACTGCGTCGCCAAGCCTTGTCTGCTGCCAACATGAAGAAACATGAGCTGGCACTGCAGCTCTATGATCAGGTATTGCAGGAGAAACAGGACTGGTTTATCAAATATGAAATGGCTCAAAGCTACTTTGCACTCTTTGAATACAGCAAGGCGCAAAGCTATTGTTTGCAAGCCGCCAACGACAGAGGCCCAAACCAACTCAAGATCAAGGTATGGGAGCTATTGGCAAAGATCTTCTTTACCACCCAGCAGTATGAAAACGCCGTCCTGATGCTGAAACTATGCGCTTCAATCCGTCAAAATCAGGGTTGGAAAATACCGATCGAGCTGAAGCGAGACCTGGACAGCTACAATATCCGCCTTGAGGGTTTACCCAGTGAAAACGAGCTGCTGAGCGAGTTTTGGCAAAAGAATCCCGGCTTTAAAACCGGCAAAATCAAGCAAGCGAGCAGAGGTTCACAGACTGATGATAACAAACTGTATAATGGCACGATTCTGTCGCTACTCGGTCACAATATGGCTGGCTTCATCGCATCAGAAGACAACAACTACTACTTCAACTGCAAGGATTGCCTGTTGCCTGCAAACCAAATCGTGCCCGGAACCAAGGTGGTCTTCCAGCTCAAGAAGAGCTTTGATCACAAAAAACAAAGAGAATCCGTGAAGGCAGTCAAGATCAGAGGTGCGGACTGATGCCCGTGGTCTACGTCGCAGATCAGGGCGCAGCCCTGAGTAAAAAAGGCGACCGTCTCTACGTCTATAAAGGCCCAAACCTAATCCGCTGGTTCCACACCCTGGACATCCAACAACTGATCATCGTGGGAAACGTCGCCCTCACCGCATCCGTCTTTACCCACCTGCTAAAATACCGCATAGATACCGTATTCCTCTCCTATTACGGCAAATACAAGGGCCGGCTGGTGGGCGAATTTGGCAAAAACGTAAACCTGAGAGTGAACCAATTCAGCTTTCTGAGCAAAGAGGAAAACCTCGACGATCTGGCACGCCAATATATCATCGGCAAAGTGATAAACATGCAGGCTCACCTGCAAAAACGAAAGAAACGCTGCAAAAGCGAGAAAATCAACCAGGCTCTGATCAAAAACTCCGCCATCCTGGAGAAACTGACTGACGAATACATACCCCGCAGCAGCCTCAGAGGGCTGGAAGGAATTGCATCAAAGAACTACTTCGCCACCTTCGGCGACCTGATCAAAGGCACGGGATTTAGCTTCAACGGCAGAAACCGCAGACCGCCAAAAGACGAGATAAACGCGCTTCTCTCCTTAGGTTACACATTTCTCATGAACCAGATCATGACTGCCACCTACATCTGCGGCCTCGACCCCTACTACGGAGCCCTGCATGAAGCCGCTTATGGCAGACAGTCACTGGTTCTTGACCTGATGGAAGAATTCCGCCCCCTGGTGGATAACCTCGTGCTCCGGCTCATCAACAGGCGTGAGATCAGAGCAGAACACTTCAAATACAACCTCTTGCCAGATGAAGAAAGCGAGGACGATGACATCGACCAGGAGACCAAACGCCTGCCCGTCTGCATGAGCCACGACGGCATGAAAATCCTCATCACCGCCTTTGCCAAAATGGTGAACAGCAAGTTCCAGCTCACCGAGCCACAAGGACTCTGGACTCTGAAAGATATCTTCCTGCTGCAAGCCAGAAAACTGAGCCACCAATTTGAGCAACAAAAACCCTACACCTCATTCCAATGGCTGTAAATAAACACCTCTTTCTGGTCTGCTTTGACATCGTGGACGATAAAATCCGCTACCGAGTGGTGAAAGTGCTGCTGAAATACGGGCAAAGGGTGCAAAAAAGCGTCTTTGAATGTATGTTGAACGACGCAGACTACCTGCAAATGAAGAATTCGCTTGACAAATTGGTTGACCTCACAAAAGATAGTATTCGATACTATCAACTCTGTGCAAACTGTGAAAAGGCCGTCAGCGTCACCGGACTTGGCACCTTCACAGAACGCGAAGAGCTGATTATCATCTGAAACAAGGTTGAGCGGACATAATGTCATGCTAAGCTTGTGGTAATAATGCAAATATGAATATGGGAAAGGACGATGATTTGTGTAAAAAAAGCCGAAACGGCTAAAAGCTTGGTAAACAGGCCAGTTACAGATTTCGAGAGCGAAATCATCGGGAAAGCTGTAACTGCTGGCTTTGCAGTGCCTTGTGAAATCCGTTTTGACATACCCCCACCCCCAACACCGGCGAAGGGCGTCGTCGTCCGAAACGCCTCC
This sequence comes from Candidatus Cloacimonadota bacterium, assembly GCA_029781115.1. Lineage (GTDB taxonomy): Bacteria > Cloacimonadota > Cloacimonadia > Cloacimonadales > Cloacimonadaceae > UBA3900. Next base: position 36,075 of record JAKOXG010000001.1, on the reverse strand, counting down.
GTAGCTTACTGGAAATAAAGGGATTAAAATGGCTGCTGTCTGAAAGCATGTGACCCGTTCGAGGGGATTGAGACTTAAATCCTCCCTTTCCGCACTAGCACTCTTAACCAGTCTGAAAGCATGTGACCCGTTCGAGGGGATTGAGACTTTAGTTGGACCAGGGGCAATAAAAATATCCAGTCCGTCTGAAAGCATGTGACCGGTGCAGCTTAGCTGCAAGTCGTCAGTAGCCAGTTGTCAGTAGTCAGTCGCTGCGCCGGTTTCAGAGATACGCATGCTGTCTTCGTAAGGCGAGACAGTTGTTGAAACGGCGGTTCGGCGACCGCCCGTACATGTGACCCGTTCGAGGGGATTGAGACGAAGTTAGTGGGCATCCCTTGGCGATTTGGAAGTTGAGTCTGAAAGCATGTGACCCGCAGGCCAGCTGCGCTGGCAGTTGTGAGTCAGTGAGTTGTGAGTTGTGAGCGACCTGACGGTAATGGATAGATGGGAGATTTTGGTTGACAGCTTGGTGTGAGTCTCTAAGGTGGTTTCTGACCCGTTAGAGGGGATTGAGACAGATCTCTGATCCGGACTGCCAAAGCAGGCAATGTCTGAAAGCCTGTGACCGGTGCAGCTTAGCTGCAAGTCGTCAGTAGCCAGTAGTCAGTCGTCAGTCGCTGCGCTGGTTTCGGGGATGCGCATGCTATCTTCGTAAAGCGAGGCAGTTGATAGAGCGGCGGTTCGGCGACCGCCCGTACAGGTCGCTATGGCAAGCGACCATACAAGAGAGTGCACCTGACCCGTTCGAGGGGATGGGGCCAGCTGCGCTGGCAGTTGTCAGTAGTCAGTTGTCAAAGTATATAGACAATTAGTTGTCCTAGGAATAATTGGATGTCTCTTTAGGAGGTATCTCATTTTAGAGAGATGTAGGCTTATCAGTTCTACCTATTCCCAGAAAGGGCATCAAGCTACCATTTAGGATGCTTTTTGAGTTATGAGCACATGTTCACATACACTTAAGTTCTTTAGTCTGTGACGCTCTATATTTCTTGTTTTATTGGTTGACAAATAAGTGACATGTAGTTGAGTGGTACACTGATATGGTGCGTTTAATAATCACCCAAAAGAAACCAAGTCCAAGGTCTGCACACTATGCAAGATCAAGATTAACACATCATAGGAGGTTTAAAAGATCATGAATAAGATAGAGAGGGAAGATACAACCGCAGCGGGGAGTAGTACAGTCATACTATATACTACAAGGGATCAGCGTCACCAACTTGAAGTCGTGCTTAACGATGGCACTGCATGGCTCAGTCAGAAACAGATGGCCGAATTGTATCAGGTAGCAGTGAGTACCATAAACTATCATATCAACCAGATCTACAGGGATAGAGAATTGGATCGAAAGAAAACTATCCAAAATTATCGAATAGTTCAGAAGGAATCAAATAGGGAAGTTGAACGTCCAATTGAGTTTTACAATCTGGAGATGATCCTTGCTATAGGTTATCGAGTACGTTCATCCAGAGGAGTTGAGTTTAGGCAATGGGCAACTGAACGTCTCCAAGAATACATCGTAAAAGGTTTTACACTTGATGATGAGCGTCTTAAAGGAAACAATTCTCTGGTGGATTACTTTGATGAATTGTTAGCAAGAGTAAGGGATATCCGTGCGAGTGAACAACGAGTATATTTGCGCATTAAGGACATCTTTTCTCTGGCGGTGGATTATAAACCGGACGATCATGATGTAAAAATCTTTTTTGCCACCATCCAAAATAAGATGCACTTTGCAGCAACGGGTAAAACTGCAGCTCAAATCGTTGCCGAGCGCGCCAATGCTGATCAACCCAATATGGGACTCACTACTTGGAAGGGTGAAGTAGTAAGAAAATCAGATGTTACCATCGCCAAAAATTACCTTGATATACATGAAATAGATATCCTGAACCGGATTGTTGTTATGTTTCTGGACCAGGCAGAGTTCAAGTTACTACGGCATAATTTGATCTACACAAAAGAATGGGAAATCTATTTGGATGACTTTCTCACAAATAATGAGCTGCCCGTACTGGAAGGAGCAGGCACCGTATCACACAGTGAGGCCAAAAAAATGGCAGAAACAGAGTATAATTTATTTGCACAAAGACGCCGAATTGCAAAAGAAAAAGAGGCAGAATCAAAGTACTTGGATGACTTGAAGAATAGTGTTAGACTGGTGGAGAGCAAAAGAAAAAAGAAGTAGAGTTGCTTCCTAACTCGTGACCCATCACTTGGAGCATCAATTTTGCCGGTAATTAATCGTTTTCGCGAGTAATGGATTGAAATTTGGCAGAACGCATTGGACAATTTGTGCTGTAATGGAAGCAACAACAATCAGTTACGGGCAACTATTAGATAATTTCGAATAGTTCATAGTTTGGTATCTGACTGTCAAACTATATCTGTAACCGATTGGTTTAATAGGAGTTGCCGTCGCCCACAACTGTCCAACAGCGTCGGCCCTTCCGGTATTTTACTTTCGGCAAGTTGTGAGTTGTCAGTAGTCAGTCGCTGCGCAGGTTTCGGGGATGTACATGCTGTCTTTGTAAAGCGAAGCAGTTATTAGAGCGGCGGTTCGGCGACCGCCCGTACAGGTCGCTATGGCAAGCGACCATACAAGAGAATGCACTTGACCCGTTCGAGGGGATTGAGACTATTTATTAACTCCCATGATGGTGGCTGCGTCTGAGTCTGAAAGCCTGTGACACGCTGGCCAGCTGCGCTGGCAAGTCGTCAGTAGCCAGTTGTCAGTAGTCAGTCGCTGCGCTGGTTTCGGGGGTTTCTCTTTTCCACGAATGCACACGAATAATCACGAATAGAGGATAAGAGTCCACAGATGAGCACGGATTTTCACGGATAAAGAATAAAAGTCCACGAATTACACGAATTTACGGACGGGAGTGTACGGGCGGTCGCTGAACCGCCGAAAGAGATGCCAGTTACCTTCGGCGGTCAATGGATGGGAGATTTTGATTGACAGCTTGGTCTTTGTTTTTAGCGTGGGACGGAGTCGCGTAAAAAGGGGTTTTGATTTAGCTTCCATGCCCTTGAGGAAACTTCCTCAAAAGGAATAGGTAGAGGGTGCGGTCAGAACTTTTTTATCTGTTGATGACCCAAAACTGGGGCTTCACCACCAAGAGTGGGTGGGGATTCAGCGCAAGGTCACAGAAACAACAAGAGAGGATACTATTATGAAACAAGCTCAGGTGATGATCTCTACAGGTGACAACGTGGTGAACCTAATGCCCATGCTGATGCATGAATTTGGCGAGTGCACCGCGGTGATTATATCTTCAGCCCTTGCCAGTGACAGACGCTGGAGTGCCAATCTGGAGCGTGTGCTGAAAAAAGAAGGGAAGCAGGTGAGAATCTGGAACATACCGGATGAACTACCAGACCTGGCAGCTCTTTCGGAAGACATATGCAATGAGTTGAGCTGCTTTGACAAGGTGTATTTCAATATCAGCGGCGGCAAAAAAAGCCAAATCCTCTTGGTGCTGAGGATCTACCAACAGCGCAATAGAGATGAAGACAGACTGATCTACTCTGACAGTAACCCTTTTCGTTTGTTGCAGTTCAGGGGTCTGGAGCCTGAGGATCCCTACAAACCAAGGTATGCTGTAAGTATGGAGAATATACTCAATCTAAAGGGCTATACCTGTCAACAATACGAAGGTGAAAATCGTTGCAAAAAGTTAGATATAGATAAGTTGAGCCTTCCCCAAGAGCATCTTCGCAAAATCAACGAGCTGTTTTTGAATAAACCTCTCTTTGCCAAGCTCATGTATAGCTACTTTAGCCGCATGGAGGTAAAGGTGGATGAGAAGCAAAGTGACGCAGATCGGATACGCGACTTGGTTAAAGCCAACAGACCCGACTTGGAAGACTGCAGAGATGCCCTAGATCCAGTGAGTAGCGAACAATTTGAAAAAGCGAGTGAGGCCATCGAGGACCTGAAGGAAGCATTGGGCACGGGAAGTCAACCCACTAAAAGTGATCTGAAAACACTTTGGGGCAAGCTAAAGATAATCCCTAATGTCAAAGACACTTACAGCAGATATTGGGGTGCATTTAGAGAAAAAGTGGTGGGTCTGTTTATGGACAATCTGGAAAGGGATGATCCAATCCTGATAGATAACAAAGCTGAGATAGAAGAGATCCTCGAAATGTGCAATGAGTGGCGTGATCGCGAGCACCAACTTGACGGCAAAATCCGGCATTCAGACGTGGAAAAGCTTCTGGGTCTGGAGAATGTGAGAAAAGGCTTCTTGTTTGAAGATATGTTTTCCGTACTGGTCTGGGATACCATTGAGAGCATTGATAAAGACCTTTTAAACCACCTTTACAGCAATGTAGAGATCTATCGTTTGGACACCGAAGAATCTGAAGATGACAGCTCAGGTGTGAAGCAACGGGAAAGCTTTGCGGAATTTGATCTGGTGCTTGTCACAGCACATGGAACCCTCTTGGTGTTTGAGTGCAAAACCTTTGGCTTGGAGGGTGACGTGGTAAAATCCAAAAACTGGTCTACCTTCTCACATGGTGGTGCCTGGAGTGAAGCCATGCTTGTTACCCACGTGCAGAAGAAGCATTTTGATGTGGAAGATAGAGCAAAACTGTTGTTTCCTTTTAGTCTGAAAGCTCAGTTGAGCTCAATCCAGAAGTATACACGCAACAACTTGTGGTTTTTTAACGAAGTAGAGCAGAAGCTTAGAGACAAACTGACTTAAAAGAAAAAGCATTCTCCATCTTGATGGGGCCAGGCTTGCCTTTTGGGGCATTTGGCCAGATGGAGATGGTGCGGCAGCTTCGCTGTCATTCGTGGGAAAGAGATATATCTGGAAAACGGCGGTTTAGCGACCGCCCTTACATGGTCGGTCCGGCGACCGACCCTACATCCCATAATTCGTGTAATTCGTGGAAAAAACAAAGGGCTACAGAGCTACACGTATCTCAGAAACGATCACACGTATCCTCGAAAAGAGCGCAGCCCTAAAACCTAACACCTAAAACCTGGCCGAAGGCCCATTCGTGATTATTCGTGTAATTCGTGGAAAAATGATGAGCGAAGCGACTCACGCGGGTGGGAAATCCATCAGGTTGTACATGGCTTGATATTTGGGATCGCTGCTGGCGTCGTAGTGCATGATTTCTATATCGAGAAAATGTCCCAGAGCAATGCCCAGAGCCATACACACCGCGGCGGGTGCACTTTGGTAGATCAGCATCTTTTGCAAAAGGTGGTCTTTTTTGAGGTGGTTGATGAGGGAGTAGATCTCGCGGGCTACCAGGAGCCAATCATCGTCGTTTTGCAGCTGTCCCTGTCCACTTTTGAGGGTGATGATGACGGTAGCCTCGGTATTACGTACTGTTTTGGCGTGGTGTCTTGCTTCTCCAATGGGGTTGTGGCTGGCTAAGTAGATGATCAAGGCCACGGTGGATGGTTCACCCTCCAGAGCTTCGGTTTCGTAGTTGATATAGCGAAAATCTGCGGGCTGGAGCTGCACATTTTTCAGGATGCGGGTGGAGGTTTCGCCATAGAGTTGGATCAGGGGGAGGTATTTTTGCTGGGTGGGATCCCAGTGGCAGATGCAGATGGGTCTTTTGAAGCCAAAGTAGGCTCCGATGGCAAATTGCATGCTGGTGATCATGCCCGCACACCAGATGAGGCAGGGTGCGGGGAAGCGGGATTGCAGCCAGTCGAACTTATGCTTTACATTTGTCTGCAAATACTCTTGCCAGTACTCGGGTTCAAAGGGGATCTGCCCCTCGTGGAAGATGAGCAGGTCTTCAGCTTGCAAGCCGCCCATTTCCAGCGTGGCAGCCAGGTTGAAATGAGGATTTGCGCTGCGGATGGCAGTTTCCATGTGTGCCAGCCTGTCTAAGGCAACGGCTTTGTCTGTAGCTGATTGGATCAGGGGTAGGGGCAAATGCTCTTCACCCAACAAAAAGTCCAGTTCCTGTAGGGATTTCAGGCTGCTGATCAGGCGCAGGCCATACTGTTCGGCTATCCTGCGTTTGGCCTCGAGGTTTTCTGCCTGGATCAGCCTGCCGTTGGCGTCCAGCACACCAGTGAAGGCAAGGAGATCCAGCTTTGCCTGATCTTTGCACCTCAAAGCAGCCAAGGCGGCGCAGAGCCAGGATTTGCCTTCAAAGTCTTCGTCAAAGCCGATCAGGAAGCTGCAACCACACATGTCAGCCAGTTCCTGTGCGGCGTCGGCAGCTGCAGGATTGAGGCAGATCGCCCTTGGCTGCTCGGCCTCAAAAGTGAAGATAAACAGCTCGGCCATCAGGGCTTCACCCTGCGGGTTCACGATGGGAAATCTGGCTTGTTTATACTCGCCCTCAAGCAGGCTTTGCAGTTGGATATCATCCAGATTCCAGAGCTGTTGCAGCTCAGCAGGCATTTTGCCGGCTTGTCTAAGGGTCAAAAAGGCCAGCAGTCGGAGGCGTGCATGCGCTGCCCTCCGTATCAGTTTCAGCAGAGCGGGGAGGTCTTCATTGCCAACAGTAAGCCTACTGATAACTCCGGCCAAGCTCTGGCACTTCTCCTCTACTGGGTCTTGGAAATATGCCTCAACTGCTAACAAAAAGGCTTTCATATTGGCTCAATCCTGATGTTTAAGATTTCCTGTATTTCCGCCAAGGGGTAGGGCATCCTCTTGCCCACATAAAACTCCTTTTTGGGAAGGCCGGTAAATACCTTGAATGCGCCGCAATAGATGTTGCAGACCTTGTTGTGAAATTGTTTGTCGGGGATCAAGACCAGCATGCCCTTCTCCGTGACCGCCAGGGTGTGCGTGGGCGTGTAAAACTTCTTGGCATATTTATCTTGCTTCAGCATCTTGAAGGCTTGCAACAGGTCTTGCTCCTCGGCTGCAAAGCTGTATTGCTTCTCCTTGAGCAGAGGGAAATCAAATACCAATTGCGGGATCCAGAGCTGAGGTGATGCCGTCCTGGATCTGAATTCCAGGCTGAGCTCATATTCCTGGATGCGGAAGCGGGCTGCGGGACTGTCCAGGCTCAGGTCTTGAAAAACGTCTTCCGGCTGCGCAGGTAATGCCTCCAAAGCATCCTCGAAGTCCATGAAGTCCAGCAAATCCAAGCTGAAAAGCATCATGCTGGAAGCCAATTCTTCCTCAGTTAGGGTAAACTTGTTGAAGGGATCCACCAAATAGTTGCCATCCAGCCCGGGGACAATGATATCCGTGGGCACGGCGAAATCTTCAAACATGGATGCCTTATAACAGAGATAGCCAGCTTCAGCTTTTGCTGCTATCAGATAAAGAACGATCTTGCCTTGGTGCTCCAATTCACGGAAGCTTCCCAAGACTTGGCCTTGGCTTTCATAATGGGACCCATCTGCAAAGATGTCATCTTTTTCTACCTCGATGGAATCCAAGTATAGCTCCAATAGTGCTTCTTTGTAGTCAATTGTCTTTTTCATGTTCACCTCGTTACTCAGTGGTTTTTTGCTTTACCGGTTTATATGTGGTCGAGATGGGTGTTTTCTGACATATTTCTTTTTCATAGTGCCATCCAATCTTGCACAACACCTCTTTGGTGCAAATGTTTCTGTCGACCAGATCCCGCAACCTTTTTTCACTCTACTGTGTAGCTTATGCAGATTGGCCTCACTTTCCTCGGAAAGCCTTGGACTCTTTTTGTCATACAAACAATCCAGATATTCACAGAGCACATTGCGCCATTCAAAATCCCACTCCTGCTGAATATACTGCGCCAAGGCTTTGGCTTTGTTTTGCTCCTCAGTATATTGGAGATCCAGGTGAGCAAAGGAGGCGTCTTCAGTAAGCTCAGGCGGCACATACATATCACCCTCATAGGATGGAAGCTCCGTCTTGTCGTTGTAATAGTAGACGTAATCTTTGAGCCAGGTTCCCTCACACCGGGTCAGCATTCTTTTCAATACTCGATGGAGATATCCGGGCTTGCCATCCTCTTTCACATCTACCATGTTCTCCTTAAGCTTCTGATAGGCTTTTTTAAACCTCTCAAAAACGCAGCTCGTGATCTCTGTATATACTTCCACCCGATCCATAAGCAGAGCCCGGTAACCTTCTTTTACGGCAGCAGTATACTTTGTCTTGGCCCTGTATTGCAAAAAATACATGAGCAGGAAGTAATCTTCTTCATTATCGCTCGGCTGTTGATCGAAGTACCTTTCCTTGATCTTGTTTACCAAGGCAAAGGGCGATCTCTCCTCCTTGGGAATACTGTTTACCCAGCTTTTGTAGCGTGCTTCGAACGTGGTAGACTTCTTTGCCATCTGTAATCCTCTTTAAAAGCTTATTTTGCCATTCTCTGCGGGCAATCTTTCATTAGACCAAAGGAAAATACTTTCACTTTTTTGTCAACTTCAATCTCGGGGAGTGAATATATCCTGATGAGTGACGCATACACCGCCACCCTGTTGGATGAGTAGTGAGACTTTGGGTGGAGTTGGAAAGGCAGATGTGAGATTGTGCTTGACAGATTGGCGCATATTTTTACTGTGCCTCACAATTCGTAAGGTTGACTGCGTTAGCAGGTGTGAATTAGAGAGTTATGAGCTACCTGACGATGGCGGAGAGATAGATTGAGAGTTGAGCGGGCATGGGTCACTAAATCAAACGCAAGAAAATTGAACTTATTTGTCAGTTTGTGACTGGGCTTTTACATATACACTTGTGAGTGCAGCATTCGGTGCTGTCCTGTTGGATGAGAATTGAACACTTTGGTAGTGGCGGTCGCTGAATCGCCGAAGGGTTTGTTAGTTGTGAGTCACCTGACGGTGACAGAAAGATGAGATGTTTGGGTAAATGGGTAGTAATCACAAGGAAAGTAGAGCAACCCCCTTGGGGGAATAAAACATATAGGAGGTGCAAAATGCCTTACGAATTCTAATTTTTCAAAACCCAATGACCCGCAGGGCCGGCTAAGCTGGCTTGGTCAGTTGCGCTGGCTTTGCGGGTTCTTGGATGATGTTTAATGGATTGGTCTGTTTCATTGGTGGATAGATGAGATGTTTGGGTAATTGGATAGTAAATCATAAGTAAAGAAGGTAAATGACCTGGTGATGGTGTGTAGATGGATCTAAGGCAGAGTGGTCTGGAATCACTGAAAAGGGGAAAAGATTGAATTTATTTGTCAGTTTCCAGTTTCGCCTGTGCATATACACAAGTAAGAGCGAAGTTCATCGCTGCCTTTGACAAAGGGACAGTATGGGATGCAGGTGACCCGTTCGAGGGGATGAGGCCAACTGCCTTGGTAGTTGTGAGAGTGAGTAGCGGTCTGATGGTAGTGGATAGATGGAGCGAATGCTGAAGCTGGCAGGAGGTCATCAAGTAAAGCATTACAAAAAAACAAAAAGCTTAGGAGGCGAAAATGACTTTACACAACATACTTAAAAAGGTTTCTGCCAAGGTGCAAAGTGCTGTCGATTTTTGCAATGATGCCGTGGCATTGGTATTGGAGATGCATGATGACCCCTTTGGATTCAGATTCCGGGGATGCCAAGGTGGTATGATCAAAACCAGACCGGATAACTTTCTTAGACTATTCACCAAAAAAAGAAAAGGAGACTCAAGATGAAAAGAAAAAGATCAAGGAACATTCACGTCCATAACACCCTCAGACAAGGCTACGAGGCCAAGGTGATCGGTGAATCCCTGAAAAGAGCGGGCAACAACCCACAGCTCAAGGGGATAGTGCACGAAGTGATGATCAAGGACGGGATCAACTACAACCCCGTGAACATGGTCAAAGGCGTAAATGCCGCGCTTACCGAGAGTACAAAAGCCCAAACGGTAGATATTGTGGTGAAACAGGGTGGTAAAATAGTTGGGCGAATTCAGGCGAAAGATGCTGCAAACTCGATCAACAAGGTAGTCAAGCAGGTGAAAAGTGGGCAGTACAACTCGGCAACGCTGGTGGGAACCAAGGAGACCGCCGCCAAGCTGAGCGCGAGATTCGCAAAGGATGGTATTTCAAAGACCGTCAAATCCTCAGGGATAAGCTCGCAAACAACCCAGGCCATGGCAGTCAAAGCGGGCGTTAACGGGTTCAACGGATTATCCAAGGCCTGCAGTGCGGCGGCTAAAGGAAGTGCAGTGACCGGAGCAGTGGTGGGAACAGGTTTCGCCGTGGTAAAGGGGATCAGTGAGCTCGCAGATGGAAGCAAAGCCGGGACAGAAGTGGTTAAAGACGTTGTCAAAGAAGCGGCGGGAAGCGGTCTTTCTGCAGCGGGCGCAGGTGCTGCCGCTACTGCCGGCGGTGCAGCCGTTGCAACTGCCGTAACTGCGGCTGGAGTGACAGGCGTTGCCGCTACGGCTTTAATAGTTGCAGCTCCAGTTGCCATAGGGGTGGGAGTTGGTTGCCTGATAAAATCGTTCTGGGATTCGATCTTTGATTAGAAGGAGGCATCATGAGCAATAGAAGACGTAAAACGCGAAAATGTAAACGCACAGAAAAACGGCAACATAACAGACACATTGGAACTTCCGATTGGGATTACAGAGAGAGTTACCGGTCAAGCTTCAGCAGAAGCCGACGTGAAGATGTGCCCTTTGATGATGAGACGATGGAAGTACTGGAATTTCTCTACAACATTATGGAGTTCTTTGATAATGGAATTACTTGTTATTGAACGTCAGCAAAACGCCGGATGTCTTGTCAATTATCATAGCAACCAAGAGAAAGTACCGGTGATCTTAGGCGTGGATAATAATATCAAACTGCTTTTGTTTGATTGCGGCGGTTTGGCAACCTCCGGCTACAGATAGGAGTAGATGAGATCAACTGCCTCGGTAGTTGTGAGAATGAGTAGCAGCCTGATGGTAGTGGATAGATGGAGCGAATGCTGAAGCTGGGCAGGGGGTCAATAAAAAACATAAAAACAATGCTAAGAGGAGGCATTATCATGATTAAGGGCATACTTAAAAAGGTTTCCGATGCGCTGCAAAGCAGTGTCAAATGCGGTGGTTTCACTTTTGTAAATGCATGGGGGCTGGCAGGTCTTATCCTGGCTATCAGCTTCAGGGAATTCCGATCCAAGCAAAAAAAGGAGGCTTAAAATGAAAAAAGGTTCCAAAAACGTCCACGTTCACAATGCGGTCAAACACGGCTACGAGGCCAAGGTGATCAGCGAATCCCTGAAAAGAGCGGGCAACAACCCACAGCTCAAGGGTGTAATCCACGAGGTGATGATCAAGGATGGCATCAACTACAACCCCGTGAACATGGTCAAAGGTGTAAACGCTGCTCTCACCAAGAGCAGCACTGCCAAAACGGTGGACGTGGTAGTAAAACAGGGTGGCAAGATCGTGGGCAGAATCCAGGCCAAAGATACGGTCAACTCGATCGGCAAGGTAGTCGGGCAGGTTAAAAACGGGCAGTACAATTCAGCAACGATAGTGGGAACCAAGGAGACTGCCGCCAAGCTGAGTGCAAGGTTTGCCAAGGAAGGTATTTCAAAAACGGTCAAATCTTCGGGAATAAGCTCCAATACAACCCAGGCCATGGCAGTCAAAGCAGGTGTTACCGGGTTCAAAGGCTTGTCCAAAGCCTGCGGTGCAGCGGCGAAAGGAGGTGCCGTGACCGGAGCAGTGGTGGGAACCGGTTTCGCTGTGGTCAAAGGGATCCGTGACCTTTCCAAGGGCGAAAAAGACTTGGGTGAAGTGGCTCTGGATGTTGGAAAAGAAGCGGTGGGAAGCGGACTATCTGCAGCAGGCGCCGGGGCTGCCGCTACTGCCGGTGGTGCGGTGGTGGCTTCTGCTGTTGCTGCCGTTGGGATAACAGGTGCAGCGGCTACGGCTCTGACCGTGGGTGCTCCGGTGGTTATCGCAGTTGGGGTTGGTTACCTGGCAAAAAAAGGCTGGGATGCGATATTTGGTTAGGGGTAGGGGCTTTGCTGCGAGTTTTCAGTTGTCAGTCACTTGACGGTCGCTGAATATGCTCAATTTCAGCTTCGCATTCTATGCAAACGGCGGTTTGGCGACCGCCCGTACGAGATAGCTAAAACGGCTGGAATCAGGCGGGCGGAAATAATTCTTATAGCTGTTAACAAGTTGTGACAGTAGATGTTAGATGCCAAATGGTGAAAGAGATTGTTTTTAGTTGTTGACACCCTGAGGCACTTTTCGTTTTCTTGTCTCAAGGATAAAAGATGCAATATTTAAGACTTGATATTCTTTTTAATGTGGACAGGGTCCTTGATGAAGATAAGGACCTATCTTCAAGTATAAGGGGAATTTGGGGCAGGGCTTTGAAATCATTGTTTTGCGTTACTGGCACAGATAGTTGTGAAGGTTGCGAGGTGGAGAATTGCGGTTATGCGGTGCTGTTTGAAAGCAAGGAGTCCAGTTCGGAGCAATATCGTCCTTACGTGATTCAGGCCAAGTTTATGCCACCGGCACACGTCTATGCAAGATTCAAGTTTTTTGGTTGGGTGAGCGATCACTACCAAGTATTGATCCAGTCCATCATCCGCTTGGATGGCGAGAAACTTTTCCTCGATGGCGGGGCTTGCACCTTGAGTTTGATGCACATCACAGACGTGAGGAAAAGCCGGATCTACGAGCGGGGAGATTCCCAGTTCAGTGCGCCCAGGATGAAACGTCTGGTATTTAAACCGGAAGAGCTGTCAGAACTTACCTTGGAGTTAATCACGCCCCTGCGGCAGAAATCCGGGGGCAAATTGAGCAGCAGCTTCCAGTGGGAGCCCTTTGCCAAGAGCCTGATTGGCAGAGTGAGATATGTAAATGAGCATTACAACCAACGCCGCTTGAGCATCCCTCAGAGGATAGATATCGAGGGTGTAAGTGTGAAACAAAGCCGCACCTTTTGGAGCGAAAAGATCAGGAAGTCACTGCGGCAAAACAGCAAGATGAGCTTAGGCGGTCTTTTGGGGACAGTCACGCTGGAAGGGGTGAGCCCTGAGATGGCTGCCATCCTCAAATTGGGACAATACTTACACGCCGGGAAGCAATGCTCTTTTGGTAATGGCGAATATCGGGTAAGAAAAATGTCAGATGCTCTGGCAATTAGCACATATAAATAGGTAAAGAACCTAAAAAGGAGCATGCAATATGAATATTTACGTTTTGGTGGGCACCAACCCGCTGCCCTGCTACCTCAGTGCGCTGTATCTGTTGGATCACTATGTGGATCAGGACAGCCCAGATTTGGAGCAGGAATACCAGAAACATCCCGTGTTTCTGGTGTGCTCGAAAGAAAATATAGGCAAGAGACAGAGCAAGACGACTGACGTCGCAGACAGGATTAAAGATGCGCTGGAAAAGGAAAGGGATGGTGTGGCGGTGAAGCTCAGAATGATGTCAGACATCAACAACGGTGATGCTATTAGCGATTTTGTAGAGGAGCTGAGGCTTGAAGGCGACACACATTTAAACTATACGGGCGGTACCAAGGCTATGGCTACCTTGACCTATTATCATATGCAATGTGAGCTGGGTTGCACGCTCAAGAGCTCTTATCTGGATTCCAGGATACACCGGATGGAGACAGACATGGGCTCACCATGCAAGAAAGATCTGAGACTCAGGTATGGGCTATCGATCAATGATCTGGCTCGCTTGCATGGCATTGAAGATATCAGGGCAAATGTGAAAAGTGATTTTGATGCTGCTGCGAAAATAATGAATGAGCTGTTTGATAAGCACTTGGGCGGTTGTCAGCATCCCTTTTTTGAGCTGTTTATCAGATGTGGTGCATGCGACTCAGGGAAGGAGCGAGATCGGGCTAAGGCTGACTTCCGCGACACCCCTTTTGGCAAGTACCTGAATCCGAAGAGTGATAGTGACGTCAGCCATGAAGCTGCGATACAATCTGCGCGGGATTTGGGCCTTTACGAGGCCATCAAGGCGATGAAAGATCCCGCCATCTTGGAAAAAGAGGTCGGGAAGGACAAGAGGAGAAAAATCTTTGAGTTCCTGGACGGAAAATGGTTTGAGCACTATGTGGTTGAGAAGTTGCGGGCGGCCTGTTCCCAAGAGGACAAGATTGACATCTATTTTGATGTGAGTTGGGGAGATGATGCCAGGTTTCAACTGGATATAGTGATCATCTATGGCTATCAGCTTTCGGTGATATCCGTCACAACCTCACACGATAAAGGAGTTGTGAAGCAGAAGGCTTTTGAGGCCATTCATCGGGCACGTCAGATGGGTGGCGATGAGACCAAGATGGTGATCATGAGCTTTTTGAACAATGATAACAGGGAAAATTTGGACGAGGAGTTGGAGCTGTATAAGGGCAGCACCTTCCCCTACTACAGGATTTACGGTGAAAAAGACCTCAAAGACAAAGACATCTATAAAGACATTATCAAATTCATAAAGAAATAAGAAGGAGTAGTTATGAGTTACCTGTTATTAGTCGACCTTCGAGCCATACAGGGGTATATTTTTTCCTCAAACCGCTTGAAGGATAACGTTGGTGCCTCATTTTTGGTTTCCTCGTTTTTTAAAGGGATAAAAGCCGGAAGTGAGGATGTAAGCCCCGAAGATGTAGTAATCGGTGGCGGGAATATGTTTTGCCGTTGCAAAAGCAGAGAAGAGGCAGAGCAGATTATCCGGGATTTGAGCCGGAAGGCGATCGAGAAATGCCCCGGTCTGAGCTTCGGTGCCGTCTATGCAGAGAGGCAAGAAGGCGAAACAGAGCAAGAGCTGGTCAAGCAACTCTGGGACAAGTTACAGAAAGAAAAACAGTCACGCTGGCAACAAACCGTGCTCCCCTCACACGGGATCAATGCTCAATGCAGCTCCTCCATCTATGCTGCCGAGTATGTGGAGATTGATGCTGATGCTGATGAGGAGAATAAAGTCAAGCTGATCTCCAGTGTGGTGAAAGCCAAGCGTGATGCTTCCGAAGCGGCAAACCGTCAGATAGCGAAGGAGTATCAAGGTATACTGGGTAACGACTTTGCTTTTACCGACAACTTTGAATGCCTGGGCACGCTCAAGGGCGAGGAGTCCTACTTGGCCATTGTTCATATCG
Source organism: Candidatus Cloacimonadota bacterium (assembly GCA_029781115.1). Taxonomy (GTDB): domain Bacteria; phylum Cloacimonadota; class Cloacimonadia; order Cloacimonadales; family Cloacimonadaceae; genus UBA3900. Next base: position 21,033 of record JAKOXG010000001.1, on the reverse strand, counting down.
ACGGCAATGATATGGGCAAGAAGTTTGCCGAGTGCTCTAGTTTTGAGGCATATAAAGAGCTTTCTGGGCAGGTGGATGCCGTATTTGGCCGTGCCTTTAGCCATCTGGTGCAGTATACGGTAGATCAAATCAATTACGGAGAGTGGCAACACTACCAAGGCAGGTTGAAAAGGGTGAAAGAAGGTGAGAACAAGAAGTTCTTCCCCATCAGGCCCATCTTCATCGGTGGTGACGACGTGACCTTCGTCTGCGAGGCGAGGCTGGGAATCACGCTGGCTTTGGAGTATGTAAACAAGGTCAAGGAGCTGTCCAATGGAGAATATAGCTGTTGCGCTGGAGTTGCCATTGCCAAAGAAAGCTATCCCTTCTACCAGAGCCAACAGATGGCGCAGGCTCTCTGCCGCAGTGCCAAAAACAAGAGAAAGGACAAACGCAGCGATGCGCCATACTTGGATTATCAGCTCTTGGATTCTTCCACTACCGATCCCTTGGAGATGATCAGGAGCCAGTATCATTTGCCCGGTGGACGAGTTCTTTATATGAAGCCTTACAGTGCCGATCATATGCAAGCCCAAATGAATAACGCGAAGAAATTGAGTGATCCGGAATTATGGCCCAGATCAAAAGTAAAGGAAATGCGGGATGCACTCTTTGGATCGGAAGCAGGAATACAGGCATATATAAAGCAGATCGAAGCGAGAGGAGATTTGAAGCCGCCAAGGGAAGGCTTTGAAGATGACGACAGTGCTATCGACTCTCAAGAAAATATATATGCAGATATGATTGAATTGATGGATCTGATTCCCACAGGAGGAGAATAATGGAACTGATACTTAAAATAACCACACTGTCTGATACGCAGATTGGCTCCGGCCGCAGCTTTGGTGCGACCATTGACAGCGATATTGAGTTTGACCAATATGGTCTTCCCTATATCCCTGCCAAAAGGATCAAAGGCCTTTTCCGCAATGCGGTAGAAGACTTAAGCGAGCTGGATACCATCAAAGACCTGCGTAAATTTGATGGAAACCATATAAAGAAGCTATTTGGCAAAAGAGTTGATGACAAAGACACTGAGACTCCCACAAGTTTTGACAACCTGACCGGGGCTCCCATCAGTTTTGACAACCTGATGATAGAAGAGCACGAGAATATCCATCCTTGGCTCAATTACCTGTTTGACAGCTTTGGAAATGCCTTCAACCCACATATTATCCAGGAACATTTCACAACCCTGCGTAGCCAAACAGCCATAGACAAAGAGACTAAAACCGCTCAAGACCACTCCCTGCGCACCATTAGAGTACTGAACAAGAAGCTCACCTTTTGCGGCAAGATCCATCTTCGCATTGATAAAGAAGACAAGGATAAGGATGCCTTTTTGAATGCCTTGAGCATGGCTACCTTGTTGTTGCGCAGGATCGGCAGCCAGAGAAACCGGGGCTTTGGTAAGGTGAAGGTAGAGCTCTTTAAGGGAGACGAATCACTGACAGATAAACTGAAAGAAGAACTAAAGGAGGCAAAGAAATGAAGAGACTAAGAGTAAGAATAAAGCTGGTTGCACCAGTGATCATATCCTCGGCCTCCGGGGATTCCACCATGACTCAGACGCTTTCCTACATCCCGGGTTCCACTGTGTTGGGGCTATTGGCCAATCTCTATATCCGTAAGCACGGTTTGGATGGTTTCAATCGGCTGTTTATGATGGGTAGTCTGAGATTTTTAAACCTCTACCCTTATGCAAATGGCAAGGAATACATGCCCTGCCCGCAAAACCTGTGGAGCGAGAAGAGAGTCAAGCAGGGCACCAACAATAAGTTCCAGAATATGTTTGACCGTGAGGACGATAAAGATAACAGCATCTTGGGGCTGAAAAAAGGTGGCGGCTTCGTCTACCGCGATGTATTTGAGACCAGGAAAACAAGCGTGTTCGAACCCCCAAAACAGCTCGCCTTCCACCACAGGCGTGACTATGGTAAGGGCATCTCCAAGAGTGGCGTGGTGTTTACCTATGAAGCCTTGGCTGCGGGCAATGAGTTTTGTGGTTATATCGTGGGTAAAGAAGAGGATTTGAGGCTGATGCAGGATTTGCTTGAAGCGCAGGGAGATCGTCTGCGCTTGGGCAGGAGCAAAACCGCCCAATATGGTAAGTGTGAACTCGTGGAAAGTGCGATTGAAGAGCTGCCCAAGAGTCAAGTGAAAGCTGAAGACAAATACCTGCTTTTGTGCTCGGATACCATACTCTACAACGAGGCTGGCACTTCCTGCGTGGGTAAAGACAGGCTTGCCGAGCTTTTGGGCGTGAATATTGAAGACGCCTTCATGGAAAGCGGCAGATATGAGACTGCAGTGAGCATCCTCAAAGCCAAAAGACCTTCAGAATACACCCTCAAAGCGGGTTCCATCTTCAAGCTGGAAAAACTGCCTGAAAACCATCAGGAGCTTCAACTTTATGGCATAGGCGAGCGCAGATGGGAAGGCTTTGGCGAATTGATGTTTGTGAATGTTTCTGAAGAGCCCTATTCCATCATTGAAGAACGTAAGCAGAGGGTGAAAGAGCCCTCAGTGGTCAGGCCAGACATCGTCAGCAACATTTGTGCTGCCACTCTGCGCAGACTCCAGATAGCGGAATTGAAACGCACAGCTTACTATGCGGCGGCCAAGTATTCCACCAACTCTCTTTCCAATAGCTTGGTGTCTCGCTTGGATTCCTTTGTAGACACAGGGGACTTCAAAGTGTCTTTGGAGTCGCTTAAAAAGACAGCCAGAGACAAACTCGGAGATGTCTGTGCACGAGGACAACACGATAAGAGCCTTTTGGACTTCTTAAATGGTATTAAAGACGAAGTCAAAGACATCTTGGAAGGGTGTGAAAGTGACAAACTGGGTGACAACAAAAAGCTGAGCGACCTGAAAGAAGAGTTTAAACTGACTGGCATCAATGAACAAGATGCTTTGGAAAATTACTTGCATACCTTCTTCCTGACTCTCAGACGCATGATAAAACAAGACAAAAAGCAGGAGGCAAACAATGACCAAAGGTAAGATCATACTCGAAGCAACGCTGGAGCTGCTCAGTCCTCTGCAGGTCGGCAGTGGGCGCAGTGACAGCAGCGATAAAGACGTCCTTTTGGATGCTGAAGGCAAACCCTATATCCCCGGCTCATCTTTCGTCGGCAAGCTCAACGCCGAGATGAATGACAGAGAATTTTCCAAGTATATAGGAATCTACAACGTTCAGGATAAAGATGTTTCACAATCCCGCCTGATTGTCGATGATTTGCTCTTGAACGAAAAATCCAAGAAGCCTAAAATCAGCATCCGCGACGGCATCCGCATAGACAATAAGGACGGTATCGTTGAAGAGGGTGCCAAGTTTGATTACCAAGTGGTGGAGCCGGGGCTACTCTTTGATCTCAATATGGAGTTTGATGTCAGATCTGAAGACCGATACGAGCAGATCAAAGGCTGGATAAACAAGATCAACGCTTTGCTCAAGAGCTCCTTTTTCGTGGGAGCGCGCAGCTCATCCGGAAGTGGAGAGTTGAAGGCCACAGAGCTCAAGGTGATGTGCTATCCTTTTGATACTGAAGCTGGTGTGATCGACTATCTCCTGCAAGAGAAGCCGGAAAATGGCATAGAATTGACTGAAACCGCTGCCTTAGGTGATAAAGATTTCATTATCATGGCAGATTTTAGCATCCCCAGTTCCTTAATCGTGAGATCATACCCTAAAAACCCTGCAGATTCGGATGCTGTTCATCTTACCTCAAGTGGCAAATTCGTCTTGCCGGGAAGCTCGCTGCGTGGTGCACTCCGAGCCAGAGCCCAAAGGATTGTCAACCTGCTCTGGGATGTGGATCCAGATAAAGAGCCAGACTCAAAAGAAATAACAGATGCAGATAAGTTTATCCACCTGCTTTTCGGCATGGCCAAAGAGGGAGAATACACCATTCCCTCATCCCTAATGGTAAATGAGGTGGAGATCGACAATGTGGCAACCGAACTGCAAAACAGAGTCAAGATAGACCGCTTTACCGGTGGCACGATCGAGGCTGCCCTCTTTGACTCCATGCCCCTGTTTCCACGCAATGACAAAGCTCAGATCAAAGATTTGAGATTGTCTATCAAAGACGCTCTTCCTTCTCAAAAAGGCCTGCTGCTGCTCCTGCTTAAAGACCTCTACTATCGAGACTTGGCGATAGGAGGCGAGAAAAACGTGGGACGTGGCTGCCTTTCCGGAAAGAAAAACAGCGTCTGGGACCAGGGAGTGGAGTATACGGATGTCTTCAACCAAGACGACGTGACAAGGTGGGATGCCTACATCCAGGCTCTGGTGAACAACAGCGACAGAGCTGAGGTCGAAGTACGCTTCCAGAAATACTTGTCCGCAAAAGGAGGAAAAGATGTACGAAATCAGTAAGATAAAATCAAACACAACACCCATAGATAACATCATAGATTATGGTCAGTTGAACCAGTATCTTGAAGGCAAGTATCAGGTAATGATCACCTGCTTCGACAAGATCTGCTTGGGTGAATATGCAGATGGAAGCTTCAAGCTGGAAGCTTTGCCAGCCTTTAACACCATCCAAAGCATGAGGTTATTCAACGCTGAGATGGAGCTCTACCTCTGGCGTGCTGCTGCTGACGATGGCTTTGGCCAGGCAGACTACCTGACGGGACGCATCAGGAAAGATGAGCCGGGTGAAGATTGCCCGGTGGTGGAAGCAGAGCAGATATTGATTGGCTCCAAGAAAGGAGAAGGTGCTACAGATGATTATATGGTTATCAAGGAAGACCGTGGCTTTGAACTGAAAGTCCCCAAAGCATGGTGTCCCAGGGAAATTTCAGACAGATCCCGCTTGATACTGAGGAGCAGAAACTACCTGCAAGAGTGGGATAATGGACAACTCAGCTACTGTGATCACAGATTTGTGAGCATAGAACAAAAGGAGGTATAGAGTGGAAAAGGGAATATTGAAAGTAGATCGGATTGAAGTAATGAAAGAAGACAGGAGAGGCAAGAAAACCAAAAAGAAAATAAGCAAGTTCAAGCTGCTATCAAGCAGTGGGAAAGAAGTTAAGGTGTCCTACTACGATTTCAAAGGCTCAGACTCCGGATCTCGTAGAGATGATATTTGGTATTTCCCCATTGTAAACATGGAACAAATGCGAAAGATTCCTGAAGGAGAATGGGAGGTGAAATATGAGCTTAGAGGAGATAATGTAACCAAACTGATAGTCATCCTTAGACTGGCTGGAGCTGTTGCTCCTTACAACTTTGTGCCTCTAAAAGATGAGGTGCTTGATGCCGAAAAGCCACCAAGATTTGATGTATTTGCCGGCTATCATAAGTCACCCAATCAAGCAGATGGTACCAAGGAGACACCCTACTACAATGGCTATATAGAGCTGGATATTACAGCTAAAAGCCCACTATTCATCAGAGGGGCGCTCACCGAAAAGCAGGTTAAGGAAAAAGTGGATTCCAAAAAGATAGAGGGACACTATCGGCCTGCTGGTCTGCAGTTTAAACTCCCAGGTTCATCAATCCGTGGTATGGTTCGCTCTCTTTATGAGATCGTAAGCTACAGCAAGATGAGCATGGTATATGATAGAAAGCTGTATTTCCGATCATTTGCGGATAGCTCTTTGGAGTTTAGAGGGCTTTATAACCAGTACATGTTGGGTGTAGAAAAATCAGCATGGGGTGCGCCATCTATAGTAAAGCCCGGCTATATCAAGAGAAAAGGCGAATACTTTTGGATATACGAGGCGGATGGTTGCTACAGGGTTAAAGAACAACTCGCATTCGAAAGCAAGATGGCACGAAACAAAATGAAGGATGACGGATACACCGAAGAAATCAAGGAGAAACCATATGTAAAGGCACTATTCAAAGTAGGATTGGATGACAAGGATCAAGAGGTTGTTACCCAAATCAAACACCACAGCAATCGACCAGATGAAAAAGAAGGCTACCAAGAAGGCTATCTGATCCTATCAGGACGTGTCCCCAAGAAAAAGAAGCATTGGGTGATAGGCACAGAAGTCAGTGGCCAAAAGGGCTATAAAGTTCCCAAAGAAGTGATCCGAGATTATAACAATGACGCTTCTCGAGGTGCTGTTAACCTGATCAATCCCCCCGAGAAAGAAGAAAAGGATGACAAGGCTTCTAAAGGTGCAGCCTCCACGACCAATAAAGAATCGTTCAGAGATAAAACCATGAAGTTGCTTCGTACTTCTGGTGTCCCCTGTTTCTTTATTGTGGATCCCGATAATGAGGATGAGGTGCTGTCCTTTGGTCATACTCCCATATTTAGAGTCGCCTACAAAAAAGGCATTAAAAGCCTGCTGCCACCGAAACACAGAAAATCAAATCTCTTGGATATGGCAGAGGCTTTATTTGGAAATGTGGGAGAAGGTGATGGTAAAGCTCAGCCAGGCAGGGTGTATTTTGAGGATGCTATCGGCAGCTCAGTCCAAGAGTGGAATGAAGCTGTCTATCCAAAGATACTCTCTGGACCCAAACCCAACTCATTTCAACTGTATTTGAGACAAGACAGGGGCAAGGTAACAGTTCCAGATGGTCACCTTAATAACAGAAACGGTATTGACAACTACGATAGTGATGGTGCCCAACTGGTCGGTCGTAAGTTCTATTGGCATAAGGATCATAATGCTTGGATAGAGACAGATACAGAGAAACGTAAAAAATATTCCACTCAGTACACCAAGATCAAGCCTATCAAAGAAGGTGCCAAGTTCAAGGCCCGGATTCGCTTTGATAACCTCAGCGAAGTTGAATTGGGGGCCCTGCTCTTCGTGTTGGATTTGCCTCCAGAGTGCTGTCACAAGATAGGTATGGGTAAGCCCCTGGGCTTGGGTTCAATTCGGATCACACCGACGCTTACGCTTATCGATAGGAGAGAACGCTATAGCTCGCTCAAAAACTTGGCAGAAAAGCAGGTAGAAGATCTCGATCAATACAAGACAGCCTTCGAGGATTACCTGCGTGCACAGGTAGGGTTCTCTGGAAGTGCTTGGGATTCCCCGGAACTCAAGGAGCTGAAGACTATGCTTGACTATGCCAACCGTCCTGCACACGAAAGAACCAGATACATGGAAATCGAACGCAAGATCCCGGGACAAGCAAAAACAGTAAACGAATACAAGGACCGTAAGATCCTCAAGAAACCCAGTGAATATCCATAAGAATAATAAACCGGTGTGCCATGTGTCTCCCTACGCATGGCACACCCTCCATCCTGTGAACAACAAGGAGAATGAAGATGAATTATTTCTTTGATGAATCTGGAGATTGGTCAGGGCTCTCAAGCCCAAAGCTGGTTTTGGGTGGCCTGGTCATTCCTAAGGAAGAGTCTTTGGCTCACCTGAAGGCTCAATTGGGTGAAATCAAGACCCAGCGCAGCCTCAAGTATATGCACGCCAGTGATATGGCGCAGGACCTTTTGGAGCAGTGTTATGAGGTGATCGGCAACAGTCTGGAAAGAGAGCAAGCCTATGCATTAATCCACATCTTTGATGCTGATACTTTGCGCCGCTCCAGCCTCAAAACTAAGGATGAGATGTATATAGAACTGGCTTCAGATTTGGTGAGCACCATGATTTTGGGGGATGAGAATCCAGATATCGCATATGATATGATGTTCCGTTATGCTTATCCCCAAAATGTGATCAACAATATCCTCGAAAAGTATCCAAGGCACTTTAAGAGAGTGATCCAGGCTCATATGTTGAAACCGGAAAGCCATGAAGAAGAAAGGATAAGGATCATGAGGGGATTTGGCCGCTTGACCGCCAAAGAGAGGGAAAGTCTGGCTTGGTTTGAGCAGAATATGCAAGTCCGGCCTTATCAAACGGTCTTTCACTATCTCTGGACAGAATTGATGTTGGAAGTGCAGAGCAAGGATACTGCGCGTGAGCTGTTTAGAATTTCAATCATGAATAAGGCCAGGGCCTGTCAATCGAGGTTTCCTGATATAGCAATACCCAAAGACCTTGAGATTACTTACTATTACAAAGAAGCAAACATCGTGGGCATAGAATTGATCGATATCCTGTGCAACCTGGTGTATAAGACTGGAGGTAAACCCAAGCCGGATAGCTCTGAGCTTGTCCAAAAAATCTACAATAATATCAACGTGGAGGTGATAGGATGAAATTCAAGGTTAATGCCACTGCTTTAAACGGGAAAGCCGCACAAGTCGACATCGAACTGTATGTAGAAACGCTCAACATCAACTATCGGCGAGAGCTGAAGAATAAGCTCATCACGGCGGAAGTCTATCAGGAATTGCAGAACCAGATCCTGATGGAACTGCGCCAGATCTATCCCCAGCAACATCTTGAGATAATCAACTTCAAGCTGATTTCACGAGAGCTTGAGGAGCTCATCGGCTTAAAATTCAAGGTAAAGGGAAGCGATCTCAAGGAAGCAATAATAGCCACCATCTATAACTATTTGGCTGTGGAGATTGGTTTTGGCTATCAGGAAGATGTGAAGCAGCCGGAGGTCTATCTTCGCCAAAATGAAAGCAGATTTATAGCCAGATTTCTGAGCTCACCCGAGCAAAACATCTCCAGCTCCAAACTGCAAGAGGCGATGGATAGCTACCAAGAAAAAAGGTTTGCCCAAGCCTCTGATATCATAAAAGAGATCAATCCGGATGAATTGAACTATTACGATCGTTCCGTCTGCGAGTGGCTGAGCTTTGTCATCCGCACCAAGCAGGATAAAGAGGATTCACCCGGCCTCCGAGAGCAGTTTGATCAGGTATGTCAGAGGTATTCCCAGCGGCCTTCTTTGATCAAGAAATACTACTTTTCTTATATCGAGTTTCTGGAAAACATCCGCGATGCAGAAAAACCTCGCGAGTTGATCCAGGAATTTGAAGCAAGGTATCCACTCAGCATTTTGGATGATGACGAAGCCGTAATCTATCACCGTCTCAAAGGTAGAGCAGAATATCACAGAGGCGAATATCTGATTGCCCTGGAACATTTTGGCATCGCTATGATCAGGGTGGATAAAAGTGATCTGAAAAGCAAAGCTGCCATCTTCAATAGCGCGGTAAACTGCTTTACAGACAACCTGTTTTTTGAATCCGCCCATTGGATAGCCTCACAGGCGCAAGAATGGCGCCGGGTTCTTGACCTGCCCCAGACCTATGAATCCGTCAGCTGTATGGCAGGAGTTGAGACCAAGAGAAAGAACTATGCTCAGGCTTTGGAACTGCATCACAAGGCGGATGAGTTGATCCAAGATATACAGATCACAGATATAGACGCCAACAGGCACTACAACTTCATGGCCAAAAACTACATCCTCGCCGGAAACTATGCCCGAGGAGAAGAATATCTGGATAAAGCCGAAGAGGCGGGAGACCATAAGGGCTTTACTCAATCCCTGAGAATGCTACTGTATTATCAACAGAGTAGTTACGATCAGATGGATGAGCTGTTTGAGCGCAGATTCAAAGCTGAATCCAAATATGATCACTTTGTCTTGGGCTGGGCAAATGCTCTCATGGCCAGAGCCGCCTTTGTGCAAAAACGCTTTGATGCTGCGATCTCGTATCTGGAGGATTCGATTTCCCTGTTTATGAGCGACTTGTATATTCTGGAAGCGAGGATGGTGTCCCTGTATGGTTTTGCCTTCGATCCACCCAAGGAATATCAGGACAAGATCATGGGGATCATCATCAACAATAATATTGATGCACGCTTTGAAGAATACGTGGCAAAGCACGCTGAAATCAACAGCAAATACTACCACTTCTTTAATCCCGATGCTCAGGATTATCAAGAAGAGCCTGAACTAATCCGCTTGGCAGAGACCGTTAGAAAAATTAACAACAACAAATACGACGCTCATGAAGTAGCCCTCTTCATTGATAGCTATTGCTTGTATTAGTCAGGATTGTCGGTAGCGACCAACTCATGATTGCAACTCCAAACAATGAGCCGGAGCCTATTTTCAGGTCTCCGGCTTTTGGATGTTGTCAATAATCTATCCACCCTGTGTAGCCAGCATTGCCGTTTCTGGTGGGTAGAGAGGTCAAGAATAAGGGGCGGGAGCCACTCTCCAGGTATTTTAATTTCGACCGGAAGGAATCAATATTTGACCAAATCGTATCGCCTACACCGGCATGAAGTTACGAGATTATTTTCTTGGTTTTTTCGCGTCGAAGTGAGATCGTCAGTGTATATTATAGAGGCCTTCGGCCAGGTTTTAGGTGTTAGGTTTTAGGTGTTAGGAGCTGCGCGGGGCCGGCTACGCCGTCCAGTCGTCAGTAGTCAGTCGCTGCGCTGGTTTCGGGAATGCGCGTGTTCTGTTGCGTGGATTGAGACCACCTGAAGAAAGGATTTTTCCCCCGAGTGTGAAATATGTGTTGACATAAAGTGCTTGGTTTTAAAAATAAAACAACGACCCTATAAGTATGAGATCAAGGAGTTTAAATAATGGATTACTTTTTGACAGAAGATCAGATCGAGATGCGTGACCTGGCGCGTCGCATCGCCATCGAGAAGATGCAGCCACTTAGTGAAAAGTATGATGAAGAAGGGATTTTCCCTTGGGACATCGTAGAAGTGATGAAACAGAGTGATTTCTTTGCCATATTGATTCCGGAAGAGTATGATGGAATCAGCGGCAAGGTGATGGACTTGGCCGTGGTGACCGAGGAGCTTTGCGCGGTTGATGCGGGCATAGCCCTGGCTTTTGGTGCAACGGGTTTGGGGATGTATCCCATCCTGATTTCCGGCAGCGAAGAGCAGAAGCAGAAGTATCTGCCCATCATCGCTTCCGGCGAGCAACTCTGCGCTTTTGCGCTCACCGAAGCCAATGCCGGCAGTGACGCCGGTGGCATCGAGACCACCGCCCGCAAAGAAGGCGACAACTACGTGCTCAACGGCACCAAGCAGTGGATCACCAACGGTGGCGAAGCCGGCATCTACACCGTCTTTGCGATGACGGACAAGACCAAAGGTGCGCGTGGAGCGAGTTGCTTCATCGTGGAAAAAGGAACACCCGGCTTCAGCTTTGGCAAAAAGGAAAACAAGATGGGTATCCGAGCTTCCGCAACGCGTGAGCTGATCTTTGAAGATTGCGTGGTTCCCGCCGAGAACATGATTGGCAGGGAAGGCACCGGCTTTTTGACTGCCATGAAGGTCTTTGACAAGTCGCGTCCCATGGTGGGTGCGCAAGCTGTGGGTATCGCCCGTGGTGCGCTGGAAGTAGCTGTGAAGTATTCCAAAGAGCGTCATCAGTTTGGCAAGCCCATTTCCAGCTTCCAAGGTGTTCAATACATGCTGGCCGATATGGCTACACAGGTGGAAGCAGCCCGTGCGCTTGTCTATCAAACTGCCCGCATGGTGGATGCCGGAGCCAAGAACTACTCCAAAGAAAGCGCTATGTGCAAATACTTTGCCTCCGACGTGGCCATGAAAGTGACCACCGACGCCGTGCAGGTGCTGGGTGGTTATGGCTACATGAAAGAATATCCCGTGGAAAAGATGATGCGTGATGCCAAGATCTTGCAGATCTACGAAGGAACAAACCAGATCCAACGTGGCATCGTGGCAGCACAATTACTCAAAGAATTCTAAAGTAAGACTGATCTAAAGTGAAAGCCGGCGCCCACACAGCCGGCTTTCTTGTAAAGAGGAAAAGTTATGGATTGGATTCACCACTTTCCGCACGCTATCACGGTAGCAGACAGGGACGGCATCGTGGTGGCGATGAACAAAGCTGCGCAGGAGACCTTTGCCGCTCAGGGCGGTGAGAAGGTGATCGGCACCAGCTTGTATCTCTATCACAAACCGCAGTCCATCGAGAAGATCAAACACATGCTGGCCACCGGCGAAAACAACGTCTATACCATCAGCAAGGCAGGCCAAAAGAAGCTGATCATGCAGCAGCCTTACTTGGTGGATGGAGAAGTGGCGGGCATTGTGGAAATATCGCTCAAAATCCCTGCTGAGATGCCTCATTATGACCGTGGTTAAAAGCATCCTGCTGCACACATGTTGCGCTCCCTGCCTGATTGCGCCTTACTACAAGCTGAAGGGCGAGGGCTATGAGCTCAGCTCTTTTTGGTATAATATCAACATCCATCCCTACACGGAATACCGGCAGCGCAAAGAGACCTTGGAGGCTTTTGCCCGCGAGGAACGCTTTGAGCTGATCATGCGGGATGAGTATGGCTTGCAGCCCTTTGTGAAAGCGGTGGCTGATGACATCGCCGGACGCTGCAAATACTGCTATGAGACGCGCTTGGAAGCAACGGCAAAGCTGGCAGCAGAACGAGGTTTTGATGCCTTTTCCACCACCTTGCTCTATAGCCGGTATCAAAAGCACGAGCTGATCAAACAGATCGCCCAAAAGTATAGCGAGCAATACGGAATTGCCTTTTATTATGAGGATTTCCGTCCCCTGTGGGATGAGGGCATCAGGCTTTCCAAAGAGGCGGGGATGTATCGGCAAAAGTATTGCGGCTGCATCTTTAGCGAAGAGGAACGGTACTTAAAGAAAAAGGATTCAAGATGAAGAAACATGAAGAGATGGATCTGAGCAAAGTCAGACTGAACAGAGTGGCGGAGCGTCCCAGCAAAGTGGATCAGGAGCTGATGGCTACGCAGGGTGATGGAAGCATGAAAGGTTATTTTGACTCGCTACCCAAACTGCTGAAAGCTCAGGACCTGAACGAGCTGATCTCGCACATCCAAAATGCTGTGCGGAATAAGAAGCCTCTGATCGTGGGCTTGGGTGGACATGTGATCAAATGTGGTCTGGCGCCGCTGTTGATCGAGCTGGTCAAGAAGGGATACATCACCTGCTTGGCGAGTAACGGCTCGGTGATCGTTCACGAGTATGAACTGGCAATGTTTGGCAAAACTTCGGAGGATGTGGCAGTGCGGCTTGCGGATGGCAGTTTTGGCATGGCTTTGGAGACCAATCGAGACCTGTGCGAAGTGATCAAGCAAGCTGCCCGGGAAGGAATCGGCTTGGGGCAAGCGGTGGGTAAGTTTCTGAGTGAGAATGCACCCTATGCCGCCAATTCTCTATTGGCCACAGCCTACAAACACGAGGTGCCTTTCACGGTGCACGTGGCGGTGGGAACAGACATCATTCACCAATCCGGATACACCGATGGAGCGGCGATCGGGGACTGTTCACATCGGGACTTCCGCATCTTCTGCCATCAGGTGAGTTTGCTGGATGGTGGAGGCGTGTATCTGAACCTGGGTTCGGCGGTGATCCTGCCCGAAGTTTTCCTCAAAGCGCTCACCGTGAGCAGGAATATCAAGGGCAAGGTGCAGGATTTTTACACCGCGGTCTTTGACATGAACTTCCACTACCGTGCCAACGAAAACGTAGTGATGAGGCCGGTATTGAACGGAGGCAAGGGCTACTACTTCATCGGGCATCATGAGATCATGATCCCGCTTTTGATTCAGGGCATAGAGAGTAGATAAAAGTTTGGGAGGCCGTGTGTTCAGCCTCCCCTATAGGTGTTTATTCGTATCTGAGGGCGTCGATGAGGTTGAGGTTGGCTGCCTTTTTGGCGGGATACCAACCGAAGAAGATGCCGATTACGCAGGAGAAAGTCACCGAAATCAGGATGCTGAAGGGCGTGATGGCAACGTTCCAGTGCATGGTTTTGCCCACCACGGAGGTGGCTGCCCAGCCCAAAAAGATGCCTACCAAGCCGCCCAGAATGCTGATGGTGACGGCTTCGATGACAAATTGGAGCAGCACGTCCCGCTTGTGAGCACCCACAGCCATGCGGATGCCAATCTCTTTGATACGTTCGGTAACGGAGACCAGCATGATGTTCATAATGCCGATACCGCCCACTAAAAGTGAGATGCCGGCAATGCTGGCCAGGAGGATGGTCATAGTGTTGGAGACGCTGCTGGCTGTATCGGCGATGTCGGTCTGAGTATTGACGACGAAGGACTCGCTGGTGGTGCCTCGGTGGCGGTTTTGCAGTAGTTCCAATATGTCCTGCTGCACCATCTGGATGCGTTCTTTGGATTCTGCGGAGACGATAATAGTCATAAATCTCCAGCGGTGACCTATGAGGCGGGTGAGTGCGGTAGTATGCGGAACTAACACGATGTCATCCTGATCCATGCCCATCACGTTTTCACCTTTGGCTTTGAGCACACCTTTGACGATGAAGGGAATGTTGCGGATGCGCATGATCTTGCCCACGGGGTCGACGTCACCAAAGAGGTTGTCAGCTATTGTTTTGCCGATCACGCAGACTTTGCTGCTGTTTTCTACATCGGAGGGGTAGAAGAGCTCGCCTTGCTCGGCGGTCATGTTGCGGATATTGAAGTAGTCTACGTCTACGCCCATGACACCGCCACGCCAGTTTTGGTTTTCATATTTGAGGCGTCCCCAGGTATTTAAAATCGGTGAGGCATAGAGCACACCGTCAATATCATCCTTCACGGCTTCCACATCTTCGACCTCCAGGAGGTTGCCACTTCCCTGAGCCTGGCGCACGTTGCTCTGCTGGCTCATGAAGTTTGAGGATACCATGATCACGTTTGTGCCCATGCTGTTTATCTGGTCTTCCACGATTTTCTTGGCACCTTCACCGATGGCCAACATGGTGATCACTGCTGCCACGCCGATGATCACGCCCAACATGGTGAGGAAGGTGCGGGTCTTGTTGCGTGCCAGGGATTTGAGGGCTATTTTGATGATTCCTATGATAGACATAATCGCTCCCTATCGATCCAAATCCAGCTCGGGCATGGTTTTCAGGTCTTCAGCTGCATTGCGTGGTTGCGGGTTCGGCTTGTCCGAGATGATCAAGCCGTCACGGAAGGTGATGATACGGTTGGCATAGCGGCTGATGTCGTGTTCGTGCGTCACCAGGATTACGGTCATCCCCTGGGCGTGCAGCTTTTGGAAGAGAGCCATCACTTCCACGCTGGTGCGGGTGTCCAGGTTGCCTGTAGGTTCGTCGGCAAGGAGGAAAACGGGATTGTTGACGATGGCGCGGGCGATGGCAACGCGTTGCTGTTGGCCGCCGGAAAGCTGATTGGGAAAGTGGCGGGCTCTATCCTTGATGCCAACCACGTCCAGAGCTTCCATAGCTTGGCTGATCCTCTCCTTGTGGCCCATGTTACGGGTGTAAAGCAGAGGCAGTTCCACGTTTTCCAGAGCGGTGGTGCGCGGTAAGAGGTAGAAGGACTGAAACACATAGCCTATCTTTTCATTGCGCACTTTGGTGAGCTTTTCAGAGCTCATCTCGTGCACGGCGATGCCGTCCAGTTCATAGCTGCCGGCGGTGGGTCTGTCCAGGCAACCCAAAAGGTTCATGTAGGTAGTCTTACCGCTGCCGCTGGCACCCATGATGGCGATGAATTCACCCTGCTCAATGCTAAGGTCAATACCCCGAAGGGCATGAACCTCAAAATCCCCCATCTGATAGACTTTGGTGAGCCCTTGGGTGCGAATTAAGGTGGTGGAGCTCATCTTTGGCTAAAACCTTCTCATGCCGGGAGGGCCGCTCATGGGATTGGCTGCGGCAGCTTGCTTGGCGTCTTTGAAGTTGACTCCGGTGATGAGCTGATCCTTTTCATCTACGCCGCCGATGACTTCAATGAAGGCACCGTCTGAGATGCCGGTACGTACCATCTTGGCTACAGGGTTGCCATCACGAAGCACCCAAATCATGGACATGCCACCACGTCTCATACCACCCATAGCGGGGTTGGGCATACCTTCAGGAGCTGCACCTGCGGGAGCTCCGCCTGCCATGCCACCACGTCTGGCACCGGGGCGTCGACCTTCAGGGGCTTTGCCATCAGGAGCCTTGCCGGCTGGCGCTTTTCCTTCAGGAATCTTGCCTTCAGGAGCTTTTGCTACTTGGGGTTGGGGTGGAGCCTGGGCTTCCATCTGCTTGGTAAATTCTTCCATAGCCTTCTCTCGGGCAGTCATGATCAAGTCATCCGACCATTTGAAGCCAAAGAGAGTCCAGATTTCTTTGCTGGGGCGGAATCTGGTGGCAGCTTCAGGGATGCGTTGCACGTTTTCTTTGGATTGGATGATGATGGTGACGTTAGTGGTCATGCCGGGAAGAAGGAGATGGCCGGGGTTATCGGCGTCGATGATCACGCTGTAGCTGACCACGTTTTGCTCGTTGGTGGGATTGAGGCGGATCTGCTTCACCTCTCCGGCAAAGGGGATGGCGGGATAGGCGTCCACGCTGAATTCCACAGGTAGGCCGACCTTAACGCGGCCGATGTCTGCCTCGTCTATATTTGCCGTGATCTGCATCTTGTCCAGGTTGTTGGCGATGGTAAAGAGGGTGGGCGAGCTGAGGCTGGCGGCCACTGTCTGACCTTCATCCACACTTCTGGCCACAATCACACCGTTGATGGGTGAAGTGATGTAAGCGTTGTCCAGATTCTTCTGAGCCCGCTGTTGGTTCAATCTGGCGGTGGTGAGGGAATGAGTAGCTTGTTCATAGCGGAATTGGGCTTTTTGGAGGTCATATTCCGCAGCCATATTCTTGCTGACCAGTTCGCGGAGGTTGTCCAAGTCCAGCTTGGCTTCCGCAGCAGAGGTCTGCGCTTTCGCCAGCTCGGCTTTACTTGCTTCCAAGCTGGTGCGTAGGATCTCGGTGTCCAGTTTGGCCAGAAGGTCGCCCTTCTTCACTTTATCGTTGAAATCTTTGTAGAGCTTCTCTATCTTGCCGGAGACTTCCGTGCCCACTTCCACCAATATGTAGGGATTAATCGAGCCGCTGGCGGTCACAACCTCGCGAATATTGCCATTGCTGAGTGAGTCGGTGCGCCATTCAGGGCGGTTTTTGTTTTTGCGAAACATGTTGTAGCCCACGATCAGGGCTATCACCACTACTACGAGGATGATGTATTTGATGTATTTTTTCATGGGTTGTGGAGTTCTCCTACCATTTTCCAAGGATTTTATGCGAGAGCAGGAAGTTGATCGCCTGCTGCAAGGTGATGATCTGATAGCGGTTTGCATTGTAGGAGATGTCTGCGTCTATGTAGTCGGTGCGGGTCTTGTCCAGCTCCAAGAGGTCGATCAAGCCCAGACGGTAACGCTCTTCTGCGATGCGGATTTGTGCGGCGGATTGCTGCTTTTTCTCTTCCAGCAGCTTATCCATGCGCAGGAGGTATTGCAGCTGTTGGCTTTGCGAGGCATATTGGCGGTCCAGATCATCGAGTTTATCCGCCAAAGTCAGCTCTGCCATGCGATAAGCGATATTGGTTCGAGCAGCATTGTTGCCCTGTTTAAAGTGGTTCCAAAGCGAGTAGCTGAGTCCCAGATAGACGTTGTGCGTGGTGCTGTAGCGGTCAAATTCAAAGTTATCGCCGCTGATATTGCGGTTGAAGCCGTAACCCAGGGTGAGTCTGGGGAAGTAGTCCAGCGTGCTCTGGGTCTTGTTCAGCTTGGCAGAGGCGGTCTCTGCTTTGAGCAGCTGCACTTCGTTGACGCTTTCAGGCTCAAGCTGCGGAATCTCGTAGTCTTCTTCCGGCTGCAAGTCCGCCAGTTCATAGCCATCATCTTCCATCTGCACCAAGGCAAAGAGTGCTTGCCTGTCCTCTCGGATGGTGTTTTCCAGCTGGATGATGCTGATCTGCGAATTCATCACGGCGATCTCGCTTTGCTTCACGTCAAAGTCCGTGTTTTTGCCCAATTGTTTCAACACTTTGGCCTGCTCCCAGACACGGGTCTGGATGGCCAGGTTTTCCTGCAACGAGAGGAGCTGCTTTTGCTGCTTCAACACTTTGATATAGGCATTGAACACCTCAAAGGCATAGGCGGAGACGGAACTCTGGTAGCTCACATCGGCCTTTTGCTTGTTGACCTTGGCTTGGCGGTAATTGAACCAGGCGGGATCATTCAAGCTGATCGTCTTGCTGATGCTGAAACTGAAGGCACTGGTCAGATCAGCACCTTGGCCTTGATTGTGCAGATCTTGATTGAGCCTGAAGCCCAAGTCAGCATCCGGTAAAAGGTTCCAAGTGGCGCTGCTGAGATTGGATGCAGAGCTTTCGTAGCTGAGTTTGCTCTTTTGAGCCGACCAACTGTTATCCAATCCATGCTGGATCATCTCATCCAGGCTATACTCTTGAGCCATAAGCATCAAGGGCAGCACCATCAGGAGAATAAGAAGTCTTTTCATTAGTCCCTCTTTAGGTACTTTAGGATTTTACTGGCCGTGCGTGCAAAAACACGTCCTGTATAGTATCATACTCACGACCTCCCTCAACCCTGCAAGAAAAATACCGTCCAAGACCAGATTCTTTCTGATGCCGGTAAAAAGACTATAGAAAACACTTGCCTTCTAAACGCTTTTATTATTTATGGCACCCGAGACCAGTAATGAAAGAAACAACATATTTCTTCAAACTTCAGGAACCGCCATTTCCTCACGCTGATGGACTTTTCAGCAGAGGAAATACTCTATCTATTCCGCTTGACAATTTAACCGGCCATAATTCGGTTACTCTTAGTAAGAAAACACATATAAGGAGTTAAAATGAGACTATCCAAACAGAATCAGACCTTTAATGCTAAAATGGCTGCGCGTATCGAGGAGATTGCAGTTGCTTTAACCAACCAGCTGAGTGTGGTTGAAACTCCCGGAGAATTGAACTCCGTTCAGAAGGTGTATGATATCTTTTCTGAAATGGATTACTATAAGAAAAACCCTGATCACCTGCGATTTGTGGATATGAAGAATGACAAATTGGGACGCCGTTCTGTGATGGCTACCATGAAGGGTGGAAAGGGGAATTCAAAAAAGACGGTCGTTATGATTGGACATACCGATACAGTAGGTATTTCCGACTATGGCACATTGAAAGAGTACGCACACAGGCCCTATGAGCTGACTGAAAAGTTCAAGGAGATCGCTTCATCGTTGCCGGAAGAAGCCAGAAAAGACTTGGAATCAGGTGATTACCTGTTCGGTAGAGGACTTTTCGATATGAAAACCGGAGATGCGATCATTATGGCGATTATGGAAGAGATATCCAAAGACATCGAGAACTTCGAGGGAAATCTCATCTTTGCAGCCGTTTGTGACGAAGAGGCAAATTCCGGCGGAATGTTGTCGGTAGTGCCCGAGCTGGTCAAAATGAGAGAAAAGCATGGCTATGATTATTTGGCGCTGTTGGATACCGACTACATGACCGCCGAATATGAAGGTGATCCCAATAAGTATGTTTATATCGGAACTGTTGGAAAGTTGATGCCTTCCTTCTACGTTGTAGGAAAAGAAACTCACGTTGGTGAGTCTTTCAAAGGAATCGACGCAAACCAAATCTTGGCTGCGATCACCAATCGTATCAACCTCAATGCCGATTTCTGTGATGTGGCGGAAGGAGAAGTATCACTGCCTCCCATCACCTTGAAACAAAGAGATTTGAAGCCTGAATACTCGGTTCAAACGGTGCAATATGCCACTTCTTTCTTCAACTATGCAACCCACATCAGCACTCCTGATGAAGTATTGGCAAAAATGGTGAAAGCGGCTGAAGAGGCGTTCCGAAGCACCATAGATGACCTGAATCATCAATACAAACGCTTCTGCGAATTGGCAAACAGAACTTATAAACAACTGCCCTGGAAAACCAGAGTATTGACCTACGATCAACTCTATAACAAGGTGAAAGCCGAGCTTGGTGACGAGCTGGATGCCAGATTGAAAGAGCTTTCCGACCGCATGATGCAAGACGAAAGCATTGATCAACGCGAATTTTCACTTAAGCTGGTAGAATTGACCCACCACTTGTGGAGCGACCGTGATCCTGTGGTTATCGTGTTTTTCACACCTCCTTACTATCCACATATCTACGTTGAAGGTAAAGAGCCCAGGGAAAAAGCTTTACTGGAAGCTGTAGCGGATGCAGTGAACAGCACCAAAACCGACTATAAATTGGTGTATAAGAAGTTCTTCCCCTATATTTCCGACTTAAGCTACGCCGCCGCACCAAAAGATCCAAAGATCATTGCAGCATTGAAAAACAATATGCCCGGATTTGGCGTGAAGTACGACCTTCCATTGGAAGATATGCAAAAACTGGATTTGCCCGTTTTGGATATCGGTGCCTTTGGTAAAGATGCACACCGTTTCACCGAAAGAATCGAAAAGAGATACTCATTTGAAGTAGCTCCGATATTGGTGTACAAAACAATAATGAACCTTCTTAAATGATATAAGAAGTGAGAATTGAAAGGCGGAAATCGGAAGAGCTGCCCGAACAGGCCGCTGTGCCCGTCTGGAAATCTAAACTACCATAGATTGGACAAGATACAAGCCGGAACTCCTGAGGGGTTCCGGTTTTGCTTTTGGGGCTGACTACTGACTTGTATGGTCGCTTGCCACAGCGACCCCCAGGTAGCCGGGCTCTGCTTTCCATCTTTAACCGGCTTGAGCATCAGTCTCGCTTCGCGCAGATAGAACGCGATTCTCCAAAACCAGCGCAGCCTAACCCCTAAAACCTAACACCTACAACCTGCCAGCTTGCTGGCCCTGCGCCGCATGCAAGCGCAGCTTGCAGCTCTCTCAAAGAGCCATATGCATCCCAACAAAGAGCACGCGCATCCCTGAAACCAGCGCAGCCTAAAACCTAACACCTAACACCTAACACCTGGCCGACCCTGTCGGCCCCGTACGGGCGGTCGCTGAACCGCCGCTGCCTCACACGGTCTCGCTCAACGAAGCTAGCACGCGCATCTCCAAAACCGGCGCAGCGACTGACGACTGACTTGTATGGTCGCTTGCCACAGCGACCCCCAGGTAGCCGGGATCTGCATTGAGGTGGACTTCTCCGTTGCGATCCGTGTAGCCTTCCAATCCGCCACGCAGAAGTCCGGAAAAATAAACATACACCCTCTTGCCACTCAAGGGTTTACCCGTCGATCTTGAATAAACTTGGACGGTAATCATTTCTTATCTTACTTAATTCTTATGGGTTCGGTTTTGTAGACGCCGGATGTGCCGC
>JAKOXG010000010.1 GCA_029781115.1 Candidatus Cloacimonadota bacterium | reverse complement strand
TCCTGGGGCTGAAGAAGGTCCCAAGGGTTCGGCTGTTCGCCGATTAAAGAGTTACGCGAGCTGGGTTCAGAACGTCGTGAGACAGTTCGGTCCCTATCCTTCGTGGGCGCAGGAAATTTGCTGAGAGCTACATCTAGTACGAGAGGACCGATGTGGACGAACCTCTGGTGTACCGGTTGTGATGCCAATTGCATTGCCGGGTAGCCACGTTCGGTGAGGATAACCGCTGAAAGCATCTAAGCGGGAAGCCAACTCCAAGATTAGATTTCCCTATTAGACAGGTTGGAGACTACAACCTTGATAGGTCACAGGTGTAAGAACGGCAACGTTCTCAGCCGAGTGATACTAATAAGTCGATCGGCTTTCACCATTTTATTCTCTTGTGTTGGACTTTATTTTGATTACGCCGCGGAACATTATAAAACTATTGCAAAAGTAAAGAGGCTTTTGCGATGGTGGTTATAGCAGCGGGGCCACACCTGTTCCCATCCCGAACACAGCAGTTAAGCCCGCTCACGCCGATGGTACTGCACGGGCGACTGTGTGGGAGAGTAGGTAGCCGCCGTCGCAAAAGCCTTTTTGCGTTAGCTGAGATTTATTATAACGGTAGGGTGTTTTATATTCAAGATAGATCTGATTGATCTTCAATGTTGTCGAAGTATTCCCGGATCCGGGTTGCCGTCTTTTTGCCAATTCCCTTTATCTCCATCAGCTCTTTTAGGCTGGCTTCTGCTATCTTATCCACCGAGCCCAGTTCTTTAAGCAGGAGAAACTTAGTTTGCTTGCCTATGCCCGGGATGTCTTCCAATTGGCTCACCAAGGTTCGCTTGGAACGCCGGGCACGATGGAAGCTGATGGCAAAGCGGTGCGCTTCATCACGGATGTTGATCAATAATCTCAAGGATGTGGATGAGCGTGCAAGGATGATGGATTCACTTTGGTCAGGGACAAAGACCTCTTCCACTCTTTTGGCTATGGAGATGATGGGTATATCCGGATATTCAGAGCTTTTCAAAACTTCCATGCAGGCAGCCAGTTGTCCTTTTCCGCCATCAATGACGAAGAGATCAGGCAGCATGGCTTCATCCTTCTTTACCTCATCCAAAAAGCGAGTGAGTGTCTCCTGCAGGGAGGCATAGTCGTCTTGGCCATCTATGGAACGGATTATGAAATGACGATAGCATTTTTTACGAGGCTTGCCATTTTCAAAGAACACGGCAGAGGAGACGGTGTCAGTTCCCTGTATGGTGGAAATGTCCATGCACACCATCTTACGGGGAAGTTTGGGTAGATTCAGCTTTTCTTTGAGCTCCTGGATTGGCTGGATGGTGCGGTGTGCTCTGCGCATATGCGCAAGCTTTTTCTCTTCCACCAAATGGAAGGCATTTCCTTTGGCCATGGCTAAGAGGCGGCTGCGTTCGCCTCTCTGAGGCAGAGTCAATCTGCCTTCCAACCACTGGTTAAGCTCTTCAAATCCTTCCGGCTCAAGAGGCAGCATGATCTCGCTGGGGAGTTCATCTCTAACACTGTAGTAAAGCTGCAGGAATGTAGCCAGAACCTTTTCCTCGCTGGAGCCTTCCACGTTGCTCATGAGGTAGCTCTCAGAATTGACAATGGCTCCGCTTTGCATCCTCAGCACCACGCAAACACCTACGCTTTCCTCGATGTAAATGCCCAAAATATCTGCGCTGCGGTCATCTGTATAGACCACCGTCTGCCTCTTTTGCACTCTATCGATGGCAAGTAGCCGGTCTCTGGCTTTGGCGGCTTCCTCAAAGCGCATATCTTCGCTATAGGCCAGCATTTCAGCACGAATCTCATCCGCAACTTCTTGATACTTACCGCTGAAGAAAGCCAAAGCGCGCTTTACGATCTTGGCGTATTCCTTCACAGAGATTTTGCCGATGCAGGGAGCGGAGCATTTACCGAGCTGATAGTTTATACAGGCACGTTTGTATTTGATTTCATCGGCGGGAATGATGCGCGAGCAGGTTCTCAGCGGCAGGATCCACTCCAAATTTCTCATGGTGGAGCGCAGATAGCGGCTTTCGGTATAAGGCCCAAAATAGCGGGAACCGTCTTTGACGAGATCGCGGGTCACAAATGCTCTGGGGAATGGCTCATTTAACGTAATGCGCACGAAGGGATAGCGTTTATCATCCTTGAGGTTGATATTGTATTTGGGTTTATGCAGTTTGATGAGCGTTGCTTCCAAGAGGAAAGCTTCATGAGCACTGTTGGTGATAATGTAGTCCAGGTCTGCGATGTGTTTTACCAAGGCTTCAGTCTTGATGTCGTGACTACCGGTGAGGTAAGAACGGATGCGGTGTTTGAGCACCTGTGCCTTCCCCACATAGATGATATTGCCTTCCTTGTCTTTCCAGAGATATACTCCCGGATCCTCAGGCAGGAAGGCTATCTTTTGTTCTAAGCTCTCCGGAATCTTTTCCATAGGTTTTGCCAGAACTCATCCAGATAAGGCAGCCTGATGAGGCGTCCCAAGAGGTAAAAGATCGCAAAAGCGGTCAAACTCAGCACTCCGCCTTTGATGAGCGTATACAGCTTGCCTTCAACGCTCCAGTTAGTTGCCCAAAAGTAAAGAGGAACATAGATCACGGCACAGAGCAGTGTGGTCTTGATGATATTGATCCAGATGCCGCTAAAGCTCACCCGTGGCAGTTTCTTGCGTATCTGCCATTGCAGCACAATGTAATTTACCAAAGCGGTGATCGAGGTGGAAAGAGCCAGGCCCCGATGTCCGATAAACTGCATCAAGATAAAGTTCATCACGATGTTCAACCCCACCATCACCGCCGCGATCTTAACCGGCGTTTTGGTATCTTTGGCTGCATAGAAGAGGGGAGTGACGGTCTGATTGAGGCTGAAGAAGAGCAAGCCCAAGCTATAGTAGAAGAGTGCCTGCTGCGTCATCAGCGAGGCGCGTGCGTCGAAGGCGCCTCTTTGGAAGATCAGGTAGACAAAGTCCTGCTTCAGGAGAAAGATCAGCATCGTGATGGGTATCATGACATAGGCCAATGAGATGCCGGAAAACTTCAGGCTATGAGTAAGTGTGTCGTAATCTTCGTTGGTAACGCAGCGCGAATAAAGCGGCAAGAGTGCCGTTCCCGTGCTGATGGCAAAGATGCCCAAAGGCAATTGCATGAGCCGGTTTCCATATTCCAGAGCCGTGATGCTGCCCACGGTCAAAAAAGATGCCATCAAGCTGTCTGCAATGAGATTGATCTCGCGGATGCCTATGCCGATCATGGAGGGGATAAAGCGTTTCCACATCGCTTCCAGAGCTTTGCCTTTGAAAGAAAGAATGATTTTGAAGCGATAGCCTATCTTCTTGAGATAGGGAAAGTTGACCAAGGTCTGCAAGCATCCGCCCACAAATACTCCCCAAGCCGCCCAGTAGATCAACCTCACACCATCGGGCTTGAAAATGAACCAAGGGATGAGGATGGTGGAGATCATGCCCACATTCAAAAGCGCAGAGGATAGCCCGGTCATAAAGAAGTAGTCGTGCGAATTGAGGATGGCAATGAGTGTGGAAGAAAGTCCGATAAAGAACAGGTAGGGCAGCATGATGCGGGTGAGATCGATGGCAAGATGCATTGTCTTGGGCTGCAAACCGGGATAGAGCAATCTCACGATCCAGGGAGCCAGAAGTATGCCCAGCAGCGAAAGAATGATCAGGAAGAAACACAGGATGGAAAGCACCTGAAGCGCAAACTGCATCTGGCTTTCTTTTCCTTTTTTGATGCCGATCTCGTTGTATAGGGGGACGAATGCGGTGGAAAGAGCTCCTTCGCCAAAGAGTAACCGCAAGAGGTTGGGGATTTTGTAGGCTACGATGAAGGCGTCATTGAGATAGGTGGTGCCAAAGAAATAGGCCATCACAGTATCTCTGATTAGTCCCAAGATGCGGCTGATAAATACCGCTATGGACATCATGCTGATATTGCGGACCAGTTTGTTTTGTTGCGACATAGATGTTTACTTCAGTCTTTCAGTAGCTCTTCAAGGGCATAGAAGTTGTTGAGCAGTAACAACCTCAGGTTTACATTGCCCTCGATCTTGTTTTTGAAATCTTCCAAGTGGATCAGGTAGGCATAGACATCATCTTCCAGATACATCCTGGTGGGCTGAATCGCCTGCAAAAGCTCTACCTTGTCGATATTGGTAACCGCATCCGGATTGGAATTGAGCATGATCATATCATTGGCAATGAAGCCCAAGTAATCAAAGATAAGCCTTGTGCTTTCGGCGTTTATATCTTCTCGGGTGCGATCCAGCAGCTGCAGATATTTGAGCTCATTTGCCTCTTTAGCCAGTGTAAACATCTCAAAAGCCAGTTCCCGCAATGATAGGGTGCTATCCTCGGCAATTCTATAGGCAGCCTTGAAGTTACCATTGGCAATTCTGGCTGCAGTTCGTGCCGGTAAAAGTTCAAATCCATGCTTCTCCTGCAAGATTTGTTGGATGGTGGAGCGAGAAAGTGGTTTGAAATAAATGGTTTGGCAGCGGGAGATGATGGTAGGTAAGATCTTGGGGAGTCGGCAACTGGTGAGCAACATGATGGTTCGGGGGGGCGGCTCTTCCAAGGTTTTCAGAAAAGCATTGGCGGTGGCGGTGTTCATCATATCCACATCTTCGATAATACAGATGCGCATGTTGAGCTCTGTGATAGATAAGTTCAAGCTATTTATCAGCATGCGGATGTTGTCCAAGCGCAATTCCACCGCTTTATTGAAACGATACTCTTTCCAGGGGCTTTCGATTTTGTTTTGGATGTAGCCCAAATAGGCTTGCAGATTGGCTGAATCCTTGATTTCGCCCTCAGGACTCATCTTAAAATTGGGGGTGGGGAAGAGGTGGATAAAATCCGGATGATCCATATTGAGCAACTTCTGGCAGGCAGAACAAACTCCACAGGGACGCATCTCACTTTCAGCCTGGCAATTGAGCGCCATGCCAAAATAGAGGGCAGTGGTAAATTTCCCCACACCTGCAGGCCCATGAAAGAGGTAAGCCTGAGCTACTCTATTGTTTGCAATGGCAGACTTTAGGATCTGCAGGGCATGTGATTGCCCTTGGATTTTATCAAACATGTCTTAGAGGATGGTGATCTTGGCGCGTCCCGCCTCGTCGCTGGTCACATATTCAAAGGTGGGCCTGATAAAGATGCTCTCAAATTCATTGGCTAATATATCAAACGTCAGCACATCGTGATACTCGCCAGCATGGAAAATGGATTCACGACGGCATCCGGCAGGCTTGAACCCGGCTTTTTCATAGCAACGGATGGCACGCTTGTTATAATTAGCTACTTCCAGTTCTATGGAGTGAAGATTGAGCACGTTGAAGCCAAAATCCAAACAAAGCTGTGTGGCTTCCAGGCCGATACCTTGATTCCAGAAGGTCTTTTCTCCGATAAAGATGCCAAAGTGAGCTTTGCGATGCACATTATCAATATTCCTAAACCCACAATTACCAATGGCTTTGTTGGTTTCCTTTTCCACGATGGCAAAGACGACATCATCATCGTTGAGCTTTTTCAAAATCTCCAGTTCGTCTTCAAGGCTGATTACACCGAAACTGAAGAATACCAAAGGCGTGATCTCGGGGTCATTGACCCATTCAGTGTATTTCTCCACATCCTCCAAACTGATAGGCGAGAGGTAACACTTATCGGCACTTAACTTGCGAAAGTATTTCATGTTGAAACTCCTTTATGATGGGATCACATTTGACGAAGTGAGATTAACTGTCAATGATAAATATGAGGATTTGCAGTTTGCTGATTGTAATTGCTTGAAAATGATGAGTAACCATTGACTATATTCCAAGTTGTTCATTAAGCTCTTGCCAGCTTCCTTTATTATTGAAGGGAGAATATAAGGTGCGTAAGGGGTACGAGCCAATCGGGAATATGCCTCTTTCCTACCTCCTCCTTACTGAGCCTCCCGGTGATCACTCGGAGCCTCCCGGGAAAATCCCGAGTATCTCCACGGCATCTCCGGGCGGCTGAGTAAGCAACAAGTAAGTGACGAGTCTATTATTTTGAAAAGAAAAGGACGAAAAAAACTATCGCCTACAAGGTGAGCAAGCAGGGCAGAGGCTTGATCATATCGCTTTCGCCATCAACATCTTGCACTCTTTTCATTTTTAGAGCCCACTCAGGTAGCAGGTGACGGAAATCGTTGAAGTGATCCAAGTGGTGGCAGTCGCCTCCGATAGTAAAGAGCTTGCCACCCATATCTTTATAGAGTTCCAAAAAGTATGGCTCAGGCAGGCAATTGCCGTAGTCCTTCCGGTAGGGAGAGTAGTTGATCTCGAGGGCTATCTGCTTCTCTATCATGACGTTGAAGATGTCTTTGACGATGGGCAGGGCATGTTCTTCATTGGGTTGTTGCTCGTAATAACGTTTATACACGCCCAGGTGTGCCAGCACGTCAATCTCACACTCTCTAACAAGAGTTAAGTTTTGCAGGTAGTAGTCCTTGACCTGCTCATCTGATAGGGGATAGGCGAGAGGAACGGCTACATTTATCTGATCACTCAAGAAGTGAACTGCTCCCAAGGTTAGCTCCAGATCTATTTCTCGGACCAGGGCAGAGGCAAAGTCTTTTACCCGGTGATAGTCTCCAATCTCAATGCCTTTGATGATTTGCAGCTGCGGATACTGAGTCTTGAGCATATCCACGTAGGCGCTGTATTCTTTCAGGGATAGCAAGCCATTTACAGAAAGCTCCCAAGGCAGTAAGTCCAGATGTTCTGTAAGGGCTAATGCTGTGTAGTTTAATGAGATAGCCTTATCGAGCAAATCTTTTGCATGAAGTTTGCTATCCCAACTATATTGTGAATGAAGATGATAGTCTGTCAGAATCATGGTTTTGCCAAGATGGCGGCACCCAAAGCAGCGGTTATTTCAGGTTCGGGCGGAATCCATAAACTGGAGCCCAATTCAATAGAAATACAATGTGCCAGGTCTTGGTTTTGGGCAACTCCACCGGTGAAACTGTATGGTGCCCCATGGGTTAGCGCAGACATCTGGCTGAAAATCCTTTTGGCAATGGAGCAGTGCACGGCCCTGACGATGTTTTCTGCGCTCACCTTGGAGGCCATGAGCGAGATGATCTCGGTTTCGGCAAAGACTACGCAGGTGTTGTTGAGTTTGATTTCGCTATCTGCATCTTCCGCCAAGCCAGACAGTTGCGACACTTCTATGCCCAAGCGCATGGCAGTCATTTCCAAGAAGCGCCCTGTGCCTGCTGCGCATTTATCGTTCATGGCAAAATCGAATACTTTTCCCTGCTCATCAAGTACGATCACTTTGCTATCCTGTCCGCCGATGTCAATGATAGTACGGACTTCAGGGTTTAACCAGGCTATGCCGGCAGCATGGGCGGAGATTTCGGAGATGACCTTATCTGCAAGCGGCCATATCTTGCGTCCATAACCCGTTGCGACTTTGGCTGCAATGTCTTTTTCGGAGAGTCTTAGGGAGTGCAGCGCCTTAGCGTATAAGTGTTCTATACTCTTGGTGGGGTCGATATTTGTGGCTACCCACTCTTGAAAGAGGATGCTCTGCTTTTCGTGATCGAAGATGATCAGCTTGGTATTGCGGGAGCCGATGTCTATGCCTAAGGTAATCATTTCAGGATGTGGATATAAAGGTTTTGGGGGTTAAAGTATTGATTTGCATAGTCATCGACGGTTTCGATGTCTATGGATGAGATGCGGTTGCTGCGCTGGAGATGATGTTGAATATTGTAACCCAAAGCGGAGAGAGCAGCCAAAGAAGAGGCTTGATAATTAACGCTTTCTGCATCAAAGCGATGCATACCGATGAGGTAGTTTTTGGCCAGTTCCAGCTCCTGAGGCTCCACGCCGTTTTGATGAATATCTTTCAAAATATCCTGCATCAACTTCAGGCAAAGCTTTTGCTCTTTGGGGTTGCAAAATGCGTAGGCTGTCCAATAGCCAACTGATTCCAAATTAACGAGTTCCATGCCTGTTTGATAGGCTAAGCCGTGCTTTTCACGCACGATATCAAAAAAGCGGGAGTTGACGTCGCCACCAATGATTTGAGCAAGGAGATGGGCGGCAGTGGTTTGCACTTTGTCTTTGGATGAGCAGGACAGAGAGCCCAGATGGATTACAGCCTGTTCATTAGCGCCCATGCTGCGCTTTTTGCTTGGCTTCTGAGGAGTAAGCTGCAATCTGGGCTTTTCCGGCTGTTGATCAAAGGATGGAATGGAGCCAAAGATCTGATTTACCATCTCCCAGACCGTTTCTGCTTCCATGCTCGCACAGATGGCGAGGTGGAAGTTTTGGGCGCGGTAATGCTCTTCAAACCAGCTTTCCAAGTGGGTCGTCTTAATTTGCTTTATCTGCGAGATGTTGCCACTGGAGCGTTCCAGAGCTTGCGAATTTGCAAAGATAGTTCGCAGCCATTTCAAATATCCGTTGGTTGCAGGGTGATCCTTTTCACGGCGGAGGTTATCTGAGGCGGCCGATTTTAGAGTGGATAAATAGCTGGAATCGAGGCTGATATTGGAGAGTAAATCCGCCAGTAGAGTCAAAGAGGGCGCCAAATCCGCGGTGAAGCATTTGCCTTTGTAAGAGGTGGTATCCAAGCTGTGGGTGACACGGATATTCATCCCCAATTTGCGGGAGAAATCCATGATGCTCTGGTGCGAATAATTGGCACTTTGATAGAGAAGCATGGTGGAAAGAAAATAGTTGAATCCTCTTTGCTCTGCGCTTTCCCATAGCTGAGATGCCGGTGTGCAGAGGGTAAAGCCACTCACGGGATTTGAATACAACTGTTTAAAAGTGAAATGGATGCCGTTGGGCAAAATGCCTTGCCAATGCTTCTCATCCACTTGGACAAGTTCTTGGCTTGAAGGGCTCTGGCTCTCTGTCTTTATTTGTTGTCCTTGTTGGGTGTGGGAAATGATATGGGGCGTTTTGGTTGCAGCTGCTTGTTTCCTTCCTTTCTTGGGAGGCAGGATGTAGTCTTTATGGCCGGGGATCAAGGTGGGGTCGAGCTCCACGGCTGCTCCACCCCGATAGTAAAAGGTCATAAATCTGGGCTGCCAATACTTTTTGACCGCTGCTTCCACCTGCTGGGCAGTAACGGCCTTGATGCGCTCTCCATAGCTATAAAGGCGCTCGTAATCACCCAAAAGGGCTTCCGCAACAATGTAGTTGCCGATGCTTTCCCGTGCTTCAAATCCATAGAGCCAGCCATGGATGATATCGCTGCGGATCAGCTCAAACTCTTCAGGATCAATGCCATTGTGCCATAACTCGCTGAAATGCTGGCGGATAATAGAGGCAATTTTGGGTATAGCAATCTTGCGGGAAGTGACAAATGTGACCACAGATGCACCGCTATCGAGTCCACAAAGGGAATAGACGCGTATGGCTGAACAGAGCTTTTTATCCTCCACCAAGATCTTATGTAGCTTTGAGCTGCGCCCGATGGCCAGATAACGGATAGCAAAGAGAAGGTGGTCTGCAGCAGGATTCAGTTCGCTGAGCTCTGGCAAGACCCAGGCAAAGAGGTTTTGTTCCGCTTTTTGCCATACATACCTCTTTTTGGATATCTCTGGCTCCAGCCATCTGTTGATGGGTTTCTTGAGTGGCGAATTGCGGTTTTGCCATTTGCCAAAGATGTCATCCATATACTTGTGCAGAGCATCTGCCTCGATTGCTCCCGATACTACCACAAATGAGTTTTGAGGTTGGTATCTTCTCTTGTAAAAGCTCTTTAGCCTTGCATGAGTAGCAGCTTTGATGCTCTCGGGATTGCCGATAATAGACCTGCCCAAGGGGTTTTTGTCAAAATAGCTTAGCTGGATGTGCTCCAGAAAATCGGCTTCAGGATCGTCCCTATATTGCAGCATCTCTTCCAGAATAATGTCTTTTTCAGTCTCCACATCCTCTGCATTAAAAGAGGCATTCATCAGCAGTTCACCCAGGATCTGCAGACCTATAAAAACATGTTCTGAAGGCAGCAGCATGTAGTAGCAGGTGCTGTCGAAATCGGTGTAAGCATTGAGCCAGCCACCCAAGGCAAAGACAGTGTTTGAAATCTCGTTAAAGCCGTAATTCTTGCTGCTCTTGAAGGTCAGATGCTCGATGAAATGGGAGTAGCCAGCCTGGCTCTTTTGTTCAATTGTGCTACCGGTTTTCACTACAGCCTGCAGGCAGACGATAGGCTCGGATGTGTCACTATAGAGGTAATAGCTTAGGCCGTTAGGATGCACATACTTCTGAGCCTTTTGGATTTCAAAGCTGTGCGAATCCGGGCTGCCGGTGCTTCCCATCACCTTTGCGGGAAAGGGTTTAAATAGCTTGAGTGGGTTCATTCAGGTCTGTGATGTATAATTACGTAGTGGGCGAAGAAGTTACCGGGCTCAAGACGCCATCGGAGCTTACGAGGGCATAGGCATTATGAGCATGGATAGATTCAAAGCTGCATGCTTCTACATAAAACTTCTTTACCCTGGGATCATTCTTTAGAATTCCGGCTATTTCTCTCACTATATCTTCCACAAAGCGTGGGTTTTCATAGGCATGCTCGGTCACGTATTTCTCGTCAGGACGCTTCAGAAGGGGATAAATCTGTGCAGAAGCAACGCTTTCGGCGATCTCGATCAGCTCTTCCAGCCAGATAAACTCATGGTAACAAAGGCGGATGGTGATGTTTGTGCGTTGGTTGTGCGCCCCATATTCGCTGATCTCTTTGGAGCAGGGACAAAGCGTGGTGACGGGCACAACTACACCTATCCAAAGCTCATAAGTGTCATTGTATTTTGCGTTAAAGCAGCAGTCATAGCTCATCAGTGAGGCTATTTTGGAGACGGGGGCTGTTTTGCGCATAAAATAGGGAAAGCTCACATCTACATAGGCTGCTTGGGCTTTCATCACTTCTTTGAGCTCGACGAGAAACTTCTCCAGCTGGTCTACGAAAAAGTCCTGATGGTATTGGTTTAATACCTCTACAAAGCGGGACATATGGGTGCCGCGTCTGTGGTGGGGGAGATCCACGTAGATATTCAGGTCGGCAACAGTGGATTGAACCTTGTTATCTCTATCTTCTACCACTATCGGGTAGCGCAAAGAATTCACGCCCACCTTTTCGATGTTTACATGCCTGTCGTCTGCTTGGGATTGGATATCGGGAATGGTCATAGCTTTTCTTTAAAATCCAGTTGCTTCATCCCCATACTTTTTAATGACACCGGGTTGCCATCTTGTTGATAATAGATCACCAGCTCACAGTCTTTCATGCTTTTTGCTGCTTCGATTGCCTTTTGGGGCGGCATCAAAAAGAAGGCTGTGGAAAGTCCATCGGCAAGGGCAGCACTGGGCGTGATCACCGTGGTGCTAAAGATGTTGGGTGTAGGATATCCGGTGTGGGGATCAATGATGTGATGGTAATGGACACCATCCTGTTCAAAGAATTGTTGGTAGTTGCCACTGGTTCCCACGCTGCTGTTGAGGATCTTGAAGGAGGCGATGTAGTCGTCATGGCTCAACATGGGGTGTTGGATGTATACCATTTGTGGGATTTTGGAGCCAAAAAAGATCATACTGCTACGGCAGTCGATATTTCCGCTCACTATGCCCAGTTCTTTCATTTTCTGAGCTGCTTTATCCAAGATGTAACCCTTGGCAATCGCACCAAAGGTAAGCTGCATGCCGGCAGGTTTGTGGAGGGTATTCTTGTCATAGGCGAGCTTGGAAAATCCCACCAGATTCAGTGTTTCTTTTAGCATCAGGCTATCGGGAACAGCTGCTCTGAGGGTGTCGATATAATCCACGGAACTGGTACCAAAGCCCCAAAGACTCAGTACTGGCTTGATGCTGGGATCAAACTTCCCTTCGCTGAGTTTATAGAGCTTGTCGCTTAGGGACAGGAGCTCGTAAATGTCTTCGTCCATGGGGAAGGAAGTTGCTTCAGAATTGTTTATCTGCCACAGTAGCGAGTTTGGATCAAAGTCGTTTAGCTTATCCTGCAAAGATTCGATGTAAACAAATACGGAATCTATCATGTTGCCTACACTTTTGCTCTTTGAGGTAGCGGTGATGCTCACCACGGTATCCAAAAGATGCTTGGACTTCGTCTGCGTGAAGCTTCTGTGGTAAAACTGCCAAGCTCCATAACCAATGACCAGGATCAGGATTATAAGTGAGGTAATTTCTTTTCTTTTCATGGCTTACTGTTTGTCCAGTTCATATTCGAGCAGGGTGCGGGTGTAATCTCTTATCGCATACCAAGTAAAGGGGATGGTGATGGCCAAGGGGACGATCAGGACGAGCGTCGCAACCAAATTCAATGCAGCCAGCACCAACACCATGAGGTAGATGTTCCAGCGTACCACGCCAAAGTGGCGTCTTGCCAATGTAAAAGCGTCTCTAAAGATCATTTCACGGTCTTCCATCAGGATGGGAACCGGCAGAATCAGGGCAGCCCAATAGTTTACCAACACTATCCACACCAATCTGAGGATAGGGTCGCTGCCAAAGCCGGGGAAACCAAAGCAGATCAGGTAAATAACCACGAAGTAGAGGCAATTGATGACGCTGAAAAGCAGGTATCTGGGATAGGCTTTAAAAGCTAAAAAGAGGCCGGGCTTACCTGCTTGATAGCCTTCAAGTGCACAAACTGCCCTGAATCCAAGCAAGGTGAAAGGTAGGAACATACTCACCAGCGTGGATTTGATGAGAAGATTGAGTAGCAGTTTGGGCGTGGTATCCATGGGTAAAATCAAGCTGGTATTGAGGAGCCAAACCACTATGAGTAAGGGGATGATACCGAGGATGATGGCAGGCACAGCCAAAGGAACGTTGATGCTGATATTTGGCTTGTAGTTTGCCCAAGTGGCTTTCAGCGAACGCATGGCAGAGAGCTCGTTTTTGACCAAGCTGCTCTGACGCTGACAATTGGGGCACCATACATCGTGCTCTGCTCTGCGGGTGTTGCAATGACGGCAACGCATTATGATGAACACTCCTTAAATGAGTATATTATTAACATTTAGACCATCCACAGGAGGGGCACTTGAGACAGCCTTCCGTGTGTTCGACGCTGGAACCGCAATCCGGGCAGAGAGCGACATTGGTCTTGAGTTTGGGGAAAGAAATCACGCCTTCGTCAGTATTGATAGTCACTTGCCTGATGTCTCCATTCTTGTAGGTAGCCAGGAAGTTTTCCAGCGCACGCCCTACAGCGTCTCCACAGGAGGTGATCATCTGGCCTTTGTGCCACATGGGAGATTGGCAACGGATACCTTTCAGCTGACGGATAATGGATTCCAATCTGATATTTGAACGCAGCGCCAAAGAGGAGAGGCGGGCGATTGCTTCAAGCTGAGCTGAGGCACAGCCACCAACTTTGCCCATCTGGACGAAGACTTCACAGGCGCCTAAATCGTCCGTGTTGATGGTGACATACATGTGGCCGCATCCGGTTTCCAAACGCTGGGTGATGCCGTGGGTGATCTCGGGTCTATCGCGTGGAGCAACCTTCTTTTCGTCTCTGCCAGCACTTCCGCTTCCAATACTGAGCACCTGATGGTCTCTGCTGCCATCACGATATACCGTTACACCCTTGCAACCGAGCTTGTAGGCAAGGTCAAAAGCACTGCGGATATCATCTCTACTGGCTTCGTTTGGGAAGTTAATGGTTTTGCTAACTGCGTTGTCAGTATAAATTTGGAAGGCTGCTTGCATGCGGATATGCCACTCGGGGGTGATGTCGTGGGCTGTCTGGAATACCCGCTTGATGTGCTCCGGTAAGCCTTCCATATCAGCGATAGATCCCCTTTGTGCCACTTCTTCCAAGAGCTCACGGCTGAGGAGGCCTTCTTGCTCCAAAGCCTGCTGGAACCATTTGTTGACATATAACAGCTTGTCGTCGTCCATCACGTTCTTGACGTAGACCAGCGAAAACTGCGGTTCCACTCCACTGGACGTGTCCAAGATCATGCTGATGGTGCCGGTGGGAGCAATGGTAGTGACTGTGGCATTGCGTAGCCC
The DNA here is from genome assembly GCA_029781115.1 of Candidatus Cloacimonadota bacterium. Classification (GTDB taxonomy): domain Bacteria; phylum Cloacimonadota; class Cloacimonadia; order Cloacimonadales; family Cloacimonadaceae; genus UBA3900. The sequence goes on along the minus strand of JAKOXG010000010.1, from coordinate 165,815 downwards.
TTTGGCTTTCACATCCTTGGCCAATGATTCCCAGTCATGTTCGATCCTGGGTCTGGAAGCGATGATGCGATGGCAGACGCTCTGGTCAAAACTTGGGAAGCTGCCCTTGACCTCTGCGATCTCCATGGATCGCGTCTTGGCGTGGAAGTCTATAAATTCCATCAATTTGGATGCCAAAGCCACGGCTTCCTCAGAAGCGTAAGGGATGCGAAGCTGATATAAAAGATCGCTAAAGCCCATCACGCCTAAGCCTATCTTGCGATTGAGCTTCACCATCTCGTCTATTTGTGGCAGGGGGAAGTCGGATACATCGATCACGTCATCCAAAAAGTCCACGCAGAGGCGCACCGTCTGTTTGAGGGCTTCCCAGTCTATTTGATCGTCACGCACAAACATAGCGAGATTGATGGAGCCCAAATTGCAGGCTTCATTAGGCAATAAAGGCTGTTCACCGCAGGGATTGGTGGATTCTATCTTACCCAGATGCGGGGTGGGATTATCTTTATTTATCCTGTCCAAAAACACGATGCCGGGTTCACCGTTTTTGTAGGCCATTTCCACGATGAGGTCATAAACCTCACGAGCATTTTGGCTGCCCATAACCTCGCCGGTATGAGGTGCAACCAGCTCATAGCTTGCATCTTGGTTCACGGCCTGCATGAAATCTTCGGTGATGGCTACGCTGAGATTGAAGTTGTTGAGCTCGTTCGGGTCTGCCTTGGCGGTGATAAATTCCAAAATCTGAGGGTGATCGACATTGAGGATAGCCATGTTGGCACCACGACGTGTGCCTCCTTGCTTGACGGCGTCCGTAGCAGCGTTAAACACTTTTAAAAAACTGATAGGTCCACTGGAGACCCCATTGGTAGATTTCACTCTTGCATTGGCTGGACGTAAGCGGTTGAAAGAGAAGCCGGTTCCGCCTCCACTTTTATGGATCAGAGCTGCATTTTTGAGCGTTTCAAAGATGCTGTCCATACTGTCATCAATGGGAAGCACAAAGCAGGCGGAAAGCTGCTGGAGGTCACTGCCTGCATTCATCAAGGTGGGGGAATTGGGCAAAAAACAGCCTGAATCCAAGAGTTTGAAATAGGATTCAAAACGGGCTTGGTCTGAACCAGAAACGTTTTTCGCTACACGGCTGATCAAAGCCTCCCAATCTTCTGTGGGGCGGCCTTGATCATCCTTTTTAAAGTAGCGTTTTTCTAAGACCAACAGTGCGTTATCACTAAGTTGCACCATTCACCTCATGTATTACAGAGCGAGGATTTCTCGGGCTTGTTCCAAGGTGGCGATAGGACGACCGATCTCTTCGGCAATCCTGGCCATTCTGGCAACTAATTGGGCATTACTGTCGGCAAGTACGCCCTTGTGATAGAAGATATTGTCTTCAAAGCCGACGCGGATATGCCCACCCATGACCATTGCTACCATGGAAGCAGGAATATGCCAACGCCCGATACCGGCGACTGCCCAAGTGGCTGTAGGGATTTCCTCTGCTAAGTGACGTGCCATGTAGAACACGTTGGCGGGTTTACCACTCATTCCACCGGGAACACCGAGCACAAACTGCACGTGCAGGGGAGTGTGGGTGACAATGCCTCTTTTCACCAGTCTGGCCACATAGTCTATCATGCCAGATTCATAGACTTCCACTTCGGGAACAACGCCGTATTCCTTGAAGGCTTCAGCCAAGCGAACGATGTCCTTGGGATGATTTTCAAAGATATCATCGCCAAAGTTTAGGGTGCCGGCATTGAGGGTTCCCATTTCCGGCTTCAAGCTAAGCGGCGCTAAGCGTTTATCAAATGCTTCACCTACGGCTCCGCCTGTGCTGATCTGGATAATAATGCCAGGCACAGCTTCACGGATGGCTTGGATGGAATCTTTGAATCGTTGCAGTCTTTGGGAGGGAGTGCCATCGTCTTCACGCACATGCAGATGGATCACTCTGGCACCAGCCTCAAAACAGGCTTTTGCCTCTTTGGCCTGCTCTTCAGGGGTGATTGGCAAATTGGGTTGATCGGCTCTGGTGGTTTCGGCACCAGTGATTGCAGCGGTCAAAATTAAAGGTTTCATTTTGGTTCCTCTCTTTATCTTATTTTTATGTTATTCTTCAAACCAGCTCTCAAAAAGCTTCACCCGCTTGAGGTGGTGCAATTCGGAGCCTAAAATCTTGGCTGCAAGCTGAGAAAACTGCTCTTCGTTGTCACTGACGAAAAACTCGTCAGTCCCCTGCTTGCTATCACCAGCTGTTGGGTCTAAAATTGTCTTCAGATGGTCGCTAATCGCTTGCGCACTGTCCACTAAGCTAACATCTGGCCCCATAACTTCGGCGATCACGTCTTTGAGCAATGGATAGTGAGTGCATCCCAAAACAAGGGTATCGATATTCTTGTCATCAAAGAAGCTAAGGTAATGCTGCGCAATAGTCTTAGCTACGGGGTGTCTGTCAAATCCTTCCTCTGCCAGGCTGACAAATAGGGGACAGGCGGTGCTGAATATCTCAAAATCTGGAGCAAGTTTAAGTATAGCCTTTCCATATGCCTGAGAACGCACCGTGCCCATAGTGCCGATCACACCGATGCGTCCGCTCTTGGTCTTTTGGACGGCTTGCATCGCACCCGGTTCTATCACACCAATGATGGGGATGTGGGTCAGATTTTGAAGTTGGGGTAAAGCAACAGCGGAGGCAGTATTGCAGGCTACTACCAGGATTTTGATATTGTGTTGCAGCAGAAAACGAGCATTTTGCAGGCTATAATCCAGGATGGTATTGGGGCTCTTTGGGCCGTAAGGCACCCTGGCAGTATCCCCGAAATAAATCAGATCCTCACCGGGGAACGCAGCCCGAATAGCCCTATAAACGGTTAAACCACCTACACCGCTATCGAATATACCTATGGGTCTTTTCATCGTTTCCTCGTTTTCTTACTCTTTCGCTTGTAGCGAACACTTTTATCTGAAGCCCTCTTTTGGTCAACCCTTTTTAGCTTCCTGGATTTTATCTCTTTGCTCTGTCGGGGTCTAACCTTTTTTAAGGCGTGAGGGCTGAATTTTGCCGAGTAATGAGTATGTGCTCCATCAACTGGGGCTAACTCCAAATAAATATCATCACTAACATCCATGATATCAACTATTACTTTATCAAGCAGCTGGTAATAGTTGCCGGTTAAATTGCTTGTATGCATCATAGCTTGATCATGATAGGTGAATGGTGAACCCTTTAAGGTGTCAGTTTTGAGCACTCCAGTAACAGGAATCTCTGCTAAGCGAACTATCAAGGCATCACGTCTGGAAGAAATCACCATGCCATTGAAACGCTCACCAACCTTCTTCTTCATAAAAGCAAGGCTATAAACCCGTTCCAGGCTGCGCTCCGCTTCATCCGCCAATAGCTCTTGTTCATTGGCAGTTTGAGCATAAAGTCTCAGCTGAAATGCATTGAGCTCTGCTTTAGAGGTCTTTAGCAGGTGGATCTTGCAAAGATGATGGATACAAAGATCACAAAGCCTGCGTATCGGGCTGGTAAAATGGGTATAATTCTCAAGCCCCAAACCAAAGTGACGCTCTTCATTGATGGTGTATTTGGCTTTCTTCAAGCTGCGTAAGATAATGCGGTCAAAGACGATATGATAGTCCTTGTTGGGCATGGAGTTGAGCAGGTATTGCAAGCTGAGATTTGGATCTTCATGAGGGTCAAAGCTCATCCCATAATGCGAGATAAGCAGTCCCAGCCTCTCAAGTTTTTGCGGGTCTGGGTTTTCGTGTATCCTGTATAAGGTGGTAGGGGAGAGCTGCTTAAGCCTTTTAGCCACATACTCGTTGGCTACCAGCATAAAGTTTTCGATTAGTTTGTGTCCGTCGGTTTCTTTATCCAGACCCAACTCCACCAAGAGGCCATCTTCGTCATATTCATATTGGATTTCCGGTAGATCAAAGAAAATATAACCTTCGCTGATCCTTCTCTGGCTCAGCAACTTAGATAGCTTCAAGGCGTCGCTAAGTGTCTGCTTCAAGGTAGGGGAGAGCTGTGTGTCTTTGCCGTCAAAATAGGCGTCTACTTCCTCATAAGCCAGGCGATGGTCTGAACGAATTACGCTTTGGACGATCTTCTGGTTTCTGATGTTGCCCTTTAGATCAAATTGGGTAAAGACGCTGAGGCAAAGTTTATCTTCATTAGGTCTGAGACTGCAGATTCGGTTGGAAAGTCGTGCTGGAAGCATGGGAATTACCTGTTTAGGGAAGTAAAAGCTATTGCCGCGCTTGGATGCTTCCTTGAAGATTTGCGAGCCAAGCGGGACAAAGTGACTCACATCAGCTATATGAACCCATAGCTTATACCCTTGGTTATCTGCTTCCAGGCTGATAGCATCATCAAAATCCTTAGCTGAAGCGGGGTCTATCGTAAAGGTAAAGAGGTCTCGCAGGTCTTCGCGGTCTCTAAAGTCTTTGGCCTCAATTTCTTCCTTGAGGGCATCAGCTTCCGCTATCACATCGACGGGAAACTCAAGAGGCAGTTGATACTGTCTGAGCACAGCCAACAACTCTACTTCCACATCTCCCGACGGACCTAGCACTTCCACCACCTTCCCACATGGCATTTTACCACTATAGATGCTGCCCCAGTTGGTGACTTCAAGGACAACCTTATCGTTTTCCTTGGCATCAAGTGTGTCAGTAACATCAAACCAGCGATGGATTTTGGGATTGGAACAGATAAAGATAGGTTTATTGGATAGATACTTGATATCTCCGGCCATAGTCTCATTTGAGCGTTTCAATATCTTGCGAACTACGGCTCTGTCTTTTGATCTCCCTCTGATGGTCTCAATCGCAACGAGGTCATTGTGAAAGGCATTCAGGGTATCTTCAAAATCCACAAAGTAGTCGCCGCTATCAGTTCTAACAAAGGCATAGGATTGATTTCTTGATAGAGATGTGGCATCAAACTTTCCCTCAATAAGCCGCATATTGGGTTTGACATCAGCTCTGGGTATTAGTTTTTGAGTCTTCTTGGGTGGGGTAGGGGAGAAGCGGCCTCTACGTTTGATCAGTTCCCCACTTGCCACCATGCGCTCCAATTCTTTCTTTAGCTCAGCTTTATCTCTTCTGGCTAAACGTAGCCTGGGTACCAGAGCTTCATATGAAATAGGCTGCTTATCATTGTTGAAGTGATTGATAAGTAATCCTTTTATATCTTTCTTATTCATGTATTACCTTAGTATTTCTTTCCTATCTTATCCATTAGTATTCTGTTGAGCTCTTCCTTTTCCGTTTGTTTACCGGAAAAGCGCAGAGATTGTCCCCTAAAGGGATCCAAACGTCTTGGCATCTTGAAAGTGCTGAGCATCACCCCACGTTTATCCTGATAAAAGCAACCAAAATCTTCCCATTTCCGGTTAACAGTTATGAAGAGATAGCGAACACGAACGCCTTGATGATCCAGTTCGTAATCCGTGGGGATAAACCAGGGTAGTAAGTTGCCTAATACCAGCAGCATACCCAAGAAGTAGTAAAAGGGCGTCTGCCAATTATTGACGGTTATGTCCCACACCAAAGCTGCCACAAGGAGCAAGAATACAACCAATATCACTGTTGTCCATGGTCTTTCCACCGCAGGCCAGGAACGCCATTTGAGCAGTATCTCACGAGACATTTAAGCTAATCTCCCTGCACTTCTCTATCTCTTCCTTGATGACGAGGATGTATTTGAAGCTCTGAGTGGTGGAGAACTTTGAGCCCAATGTGTTTGCCTCTCTCTGCATCTCTTGCAGGATGAAATTGAGCTTTTTACCAACTTCCTTGCCGTCAGAATCATCCAAGAGCTGTGTCAGCATATCCAGATGGCTGCTAAGGCGTGTTAACTCCTCTTGGATGTCATATTTATCGACATATATGGCAGTTTCCAGGACTAATCTCTGTTCCAAGCCCTCTCGGCTTTCTTTGCTTAAAAGGTCATCCAAACGTTGTTTCAGCTTGTCAAAGAGCTCTTGTTTGAAAGGCTCAATCAGCTTTTGTATCTCAGTTGTAGCCTCACGTATCTTGGCAGCTGACTTATAAAATTCCTTCTTGATCTCATTACCTTCTCTTAAGGTGATCTTTAGCAGGGAGTTAATTGCTTCATTCAGAGTGGATTCTAAGGCATTAATCAGGGTGTTGTCAGTATCCAGATTGTTAAGGGTTTGGATCACTCCAGGTTCAGCAAGTATATACTGCAAAGGAATGTCATCTTGTGTCCCCATAAAGCTTTGTGCCTCATGAATAAGCTCTTTATACTTTGCTAAGCGCGCTTTATCCAAATGAATTGGGGGCTCACGGTGATCAGTATAGTTGATCCTCAAGTCTACCGTTCCACGAAAGAGGTGTTGAGCTACTTTGTTGCGCACTTGGTTTTCAAAGAAGTTCAGCTCGCGGGGGGCACTTATCTTGAGATCCAGGTAGCGTCCGTTTATACTCTTGATTTCAATTTCGATGTCCAAATCTTGGTTTGAGAATTTGGCTTTTCCATAGCCGGTCATGCTCTTCATATTGTTAATCCTTTAGAATGTTTTGATGGGGTAGAGGTGTTTGCATCATTCTGCGCCACATCACCTTGCTTCGATATACCCAAGTTGACATAACGTGCATTATCCGTAAACATGCGGCTTACTCGCAGATAAGAGTTCCAGCGGTGGCATCTATCACTTTTGCCATGCTTAAGCCACCTATCTTATCAGAGCTGCCACTGAGCACGGCAATCTTAAAATCTCGTGTCTTCCCAGAAACCATATCCTGGGATTTGCGGCTGAAATCTTCCACGTAGACTTCTACATTCTTACCGATCTGCTCTTGGAACTTCTCAAATGTGATTTGTCTTTGCAGATCTATCATAGTTTGCAGCCTTCTCAGACGTTCGTTTTCTGGAACCTGGTCTTTATACGTTGCCGCTACAGTGCCTTCACGCTCACTATATTTGAAGCAGAAAGCATAATCAAATCTTATGCGTTCCATGACTCGCAGGGTGTTTTCAAATTGCGACTGGGTTTCAGATGGGAAGCCAACCATAAGGTCTGTAGTAATCGCAATATCCGGGATAGCAGTGCGGAGCTTGTCTATGAGCCCCAGATAGTGATCAATATCATAAGAGCGGTTCATCTTTTTAAGCATTTGGTCATCGCCGGCTTGCAGGGGTAAGTGTATATGTTCGCAAACTTTAGTGCAGGAAGCCATAGCAGATATAAGTTCGTCTGAGAGGTCTTTGGGGTGCGAGGTTACAAAGCGCAAGCGCCAGAGAGACTCTATGTCATTGAGTTTCTTTAGCAGGTCTGGAAAGCGATATCCATCGTGTTGATAAGAGTTTACATTCTGTCCCAAGAGTGTAATATCACGCAAACCAACCTCAGTTGCTCTCCGAACTTCGGTATATATGTCATCGACGGGACGACTACGTTCACGTCCTCTCACATAGGGTACTATGCAGTAGCTGCAGAAGTTATTACAGCCACGCATGACGGTAACGAAGCCACAATTCTTGTCCTGTCTATAGGGCATGATACCCGGGTAGATTTGTGAGGGGTCCATGTAAAGAGTATCTTCTTCAGAGCTTAAAGAATCATCCAAGATAGAGGGGAGGTGCTGATATTGATCTACCCCAACCACAAAATCAATCCCTGGTTCAATTTCCATCAGCCTCTTCCCCACTCTCTGAGCCATGCAACCGATCACACCAATCTTGAGCTCAGGGTCAGTGTTTTTACGATGTTTTTCATTGGCAATACGTCCCAAAACACGCTGTTCGGCATGATCGCGCACAGAACAGGTATTGAAGATAATTGCTTGTGCTTCATCAATATCAGTGACTGGTGTATGTCCTGCTGAAATCAGGATGGAACTCACCAGTTCACTATCTGCCACATTCATCTGGCAGCCGTAGGTTTCGATGATAAATTTCATATTAGTCCACTGGTTCTCACTTGTCTAAAACGTAGCCTAACGATATGCCATAATAGCAGATAAGGCATTCATTCATCTGGTACCGTTTCAGGGCGGCTTTAATGAAATATAAGGAGGATTCGAGGATGAAGAGATTCATTCCCCTGGCCACCACGTTCCTTGCCGTACGGTCTTTTGCATTTTTTAAACATTGGATGATCTCATCGATTTGTGATAGACTGACTTGCTTTGCATGTCCTTTCCAAGCAAGCTGATAGGGGAAATTGTAGACAGCTGCAGCGATATAGGTTGCAGTAAGGCCAGTAACCACCAAGGTATACTGAAGCTCATCCTTTAGCTTTGGAAGTCGGTATAATATATCATCATAGAAGGCATTATATGAAGTATCTTCTAAAGATAGCAAACCCAATTCAATTCCTTTACGTTCCTTATAAGAGTATCCCCAGGCAAGTTCAGTGCTCATACCTCCGATATCCACAACCAATGGCTTAGCTACTGATGGCAGCGAAGCTTTCACCGCGGAATAGGCAGCCGCTGCTTCCTGGTGTTGTTTTAAAACTTTAACTTTCAGATCATAGCGATCCGCCAGCCAAGTTGAAACCTCAGCGAAGTTATCACGCTCTCTCGCCACAGCAGTTGATATGGCCAGCTTCTGTGAATCTATCTGATTGTCATAGTGCATCAGCGTTTTCACGATAGATTTGAACTGATTGCAGTCCTTGGAAACCAAACCCTTGGAGAGAGCTGTGGTATAGTGCGCTGTGTGCAAAACCATAGCAGCGTCACTATTGTAGACAAGATAGTTTAAGTTGTTGGAACCAATATCAAATACGCTCTTCAGCTTGCGATGCCTTTGAGTCTGTGCAAAGTAGGTTCCTATGATGGTTGCAGCAATGTTCGCATTTTGGTTCTTATATGTAGCAGAAGGTTTGTATTCCTCTGGTGTGCTGGCAAACAATGCTTTCCAAGCAGCTATGGAAGACATCTTTTGAGGCACCTCAACCGCTGCCTTATAGCGAGCCAAGCCCTTGATCAGCACTTTTTCTTCAGGATAGTTGAGTCTTGGCCGATACAGGATGGGTTTGCCAAACTGACTTGCTTCGGCAAAGGTGGAATAGCCCGGCTTGGTAAGCAAGACGTCACAACCTGCGATTATATCCAGCCAATCAGCTGAGCGCGGAACATATCTGTGATTGTCACTATCCACATCTTGACTGGCACTAATCACTATACCCTTAAAGGCCTTACAGATTTTGTCCATCTCCATCACCATGCCTTTTTCACCGCCAAAGCTACAGGCTAAAATCCGGTCTTTTGCAGCTATCTGATACAGTTCCCTAATATCTTCATAGACATCTTTCCTTTTGGCCAATAAACCCACTTTTTGCGCCTTGGGGAAAGCTCCCATGCTCTCTTTGGAGCTGAAGGGAATCCGGAAGGATGCACTTACCCGGGAATAAAGTCCATAGATAGTATTGATCAGGGGTCGTAGCTCCTTATCCTTATCAAAGACACAGTTATAGATGAAGAACCAATCGAAGTTGGAAATGGCAAACACCGGCACAGCAGCGTAATCACAAGCCTCAATAGCCAGAAAGGGAATATCCACCAGAGCAAGATCAATCTCCTGCTCTCTAAGCCAACTGACTTCTCTCTCCACGATCTCATTTCTCCTTATAAATAATGAGATCAGCTTATCTTTGGTGGCTCTGACATCCGTCTTCAAGCCGGTAGTATGCACTACCCCAAAGTCACAGGCCACATCTTCCTTTGTGCAAAATGGACTTTCCAGGCAGTCAAAGAGAAAGTCAGGCCTATCGCTACGCAAGAAGACGCTTACCTGATATTTGGTCAGTTCATCCGCCAGCGCAGCCATGCGCGAAGCATGTCCAAAGCCGTGAGATGAGATGTAGACTGCGATCTTTAGCATATATTCTATCTAATAGAGCACGTGGGGCGCTTCACCCTTTTGACTCTTGATTTGGATGATTAACTTATTTGGCAGGCAGATGATGGGCAGTTTGCTGGTGCTGCCTTGCTTTACACAACGTTTATCAGGGCAATCGGCATGGATCATGTTCACCTTGCCAGCTTTGATCTGAAAAGTGTTATGCTCATCCACCTTGACAATTCTATCTACATCAAGGGGATATTCACCCCAGAGCCTGTCACCTTTATACACGCTCACCACGGAGTTTTCTTTGGTTTTAAACACATTGAGTGCTGAAATGGTGCTGACAGCCAAGATGAAAACAATCAACACAAGGTCAGCCACTTTCAGCTCAGATGTTACAGCTTTGACGTGTTTCAACATCCCTCAAAACCTTCCCAACAGCTGCTCATTGCAGTTCTTACAGATGGGTATACCAGCTTCGTCTTTCGTCAGCACTTTCACATTGTTTGGCCTTCTATGGATGATAGTGCTGCCACATTTATCACAGATTGTGTCAGTGAAAGAGCCCCAGCCGATATTTCCGGAATAGACCCAGCGCAGATGCTGTTTAGCAAGCTTTACCGCATCCAGAACATCTTTGCTGGTAGTGCGTGGAATGTCGCACTTAAAATCCGGATGATAGGCGGAAATATGCAGAGGCATCTCAGGATTGATCTCTGCCATTGTTCTGGCCAATTTCGTGATCTCAGCCTCACGGTCATTGAGTCCTGGAATCAAGAGATTGGTCACTTCAACATGCACTCCACGCTCATTTGCCTTTTTGATAGTATTCAAAACAGGCTGCACTCTACCTCCGCAACGCTCTTTGTAAAAGTCATCATCGATGGACTTTATGTCTATGTTCATGGCATCGATCTTGGGCAAAATCTCTTCCAGAGGTTCATCCATGATAAAGCCATTGGTGATGAGCACGATCTTCAGGTCAGGAATCTCTGCTGCCAAATCGTGGATAAACTCATACCAGGTAAAAGGTTCGGTATAGGTGAGTGCAATGCGACGGGGCAGGGATTTATACTCTGCAAAGATAGACTTGATGATCTCAAAGGAAAAGTCTACAGTAGGTTGATCCTGTTGGCTGATAGGATGGTTTTGGCAGAAAAAACAGCTCAGGTTACAGCTATTTGGTCCTGCAGATAGGATTTGCGAGCCTGGATAGTAGTGATAGAGCGGCTTTTTTTCTATGGGATCCACAGAAACCGAGATGCTCTTTTGATAGTTGATGGCATAAAGCCTGCCACCGGAATTGAGCCGAGAGCGGCATAGCCCCCTCTTCCCCACCTTGATCAGGCATCTTTGTGGACACAATTCACAGCGAATTGCATCCCCTTCTTTAGACCAATACATAGCCTCCCTGTTCAGCTTATCCATTTTAACACTCCCTTTAGATGATTGTCCAAGCTACCTTTCAGTGAGACAAGCAGCTCCATGGCATTTTGTCCCATTTCAAGACGCTTACCATCACTCTCTAATAAAGGCTTGATGGTGTCAATAACTTTATTTGATTCTGAGATCTGAATGGCATCTGCAGCCAGCAATTGTTCCACCGATTCCGCACACGAACTATGATAGGGCCCCATGATGATAGCCTTGCCATAATATGCCGGCTCCATCGGGTTGTGCCCGCCAAAATCATAAAAAGAGCCCCCCACCAAAGCCAGATCGCAGATTGAATAAGCTTGATTGAGAAATCCCAAGCGGTCTACGATCAGGATATCTGCCTCTTTGGAATCAAAGTCATTATCCGACATCAGCTTAGCCTGATAGCCCTCACATAGCTTTTGCACCTCGGCAACTCTATTGGGATGACGCGGTGCCAAAATGAGCTTAAGATTTGGCTTTATTTGAAGCAGTTGTGGCATGATATCCAAGATCATTTCCTCCTCCTTGGGGCGGCTACTGCCAAAGCAAATGATAAAATCCTGAAGTTGAAATCCCCACTTCTGTCTCGTCTCCTCAAAGGGATAATCTTGGGGAGAAAGCGCAAATTTGAGGTTACCTGCAACTTCAATATCCACATCAAACAGCTGCTTAAACCGCTGTGCATCGAGCTCACTTTTAGCCATGATCAGCTTGATGCTGCCTCCTAAATAAGCTAATAGAGACTTGAACGGCTTGAGACGCTTCAGTGTTTTCTCGGAAATACGAGCGTTCAAAAACAACACCGGAACGTTATTCTTTTTAGCTTGCATCAGCAAGTTTGGCCAGATCTCCGTTTCCACGATGCAGATCAGCTTGGGCGAAATCTGCTCAAATTGCCTTGCTCTCAAAGATGGCAGATCTATCACACTCAAATATGCCTTAATCTCCGGATGCAGCTTCTTGGCTGCATTGAGCCCATTTACCGTAGTAGTAGTGATGGTGATCTCTCTGGCTGGAACCTGCTCAGCAAGTGCCAAGACCATGCTACGCACTGCATTGATTTCCCCCAAAGATGCAGCATGAATCCAAACGCCACCTTTCTCCACTTCATAAGCAGCATCCAAGGCAGAATCGTAGTCTATCCTCTTCAAGAAGAAGCGCAAAACAGGATAAAAAAGCCTATATACAACCTCAACTAACACATTGAGAATGGAGAGGATAGCATATTGGATGAGGTGAATCATAAAACCCGTTAAAAACAAAAAAGGGACACCGGGCGGCGTCCCAAATTACTGGCGGGAGTGACGAGACTCGAACTCGCGGCCTTCTGCGTGACAGGCAGACGTTCTAACCAAACTGAACTACACCCCCACTGTAATACGTCAATATCAGAGTGTTGGATCATCATTTTATGATACCGTCTTTTTGTCAAGAGAAATCTGTATAAATAGTGCATCAGTCACAAAGAAAAGCTAAGAAGTAAGCCTGACAATTGCGGTATCTGAATTGTGCATCATAAGCTTAGCGTGCTTCGATTGCTCCATCGGCAAACTTAAGCGCAGCAGCCTCAAATTCAAGGAACAAAGGATGTGGCCTTTGGGGGCGTGACTTGAATTCCGGCTGAAACTGCACTCCCACGAAGAAATCATTGGGAGTGTATTCCATGATTTCGATCAGATAGCCATCCGGTGATCTTCCTGTGACCACCATGCCTTTTTCTGCCAAGATATCTTCATATACGTTGTTGATCTCATAGCGGTGGCGATGGCGTTCCTGAATCAGTTCACTCCCATATGCTTGATAAGCTACGCTGTCCTGGTTCAAAACACATTCAAACGCACCCAGGCGAATCTTGTTTTTTACCAGTTCTTTATACTTGGCTTCCGTCTTCAGGTGCACCACTGGTTCAGGACTCTCAGGATCAAACTCTGTACTGTTGGCGTTGCTCAGTCCACACAAATTGCGTGCAATGTCAATCACCGCACCATGCAGTCCCAAGCAAATCCCCAGATATGGTATATTGTGGATACGTGCATATTTAGAGATAGCCAGCTTCCCAGCTATTTCCTTGATGCCAAAGCCACCCGGCACCAAGATACCATGCACTCCTTTCAGGCTCTGCTCCAGCTCATTGTCACTGATCTGTCGCTCGGAGTCTATCCACTTCAGCTTCAACCTGCAGCCCAGATGTGATGCTGCATGTTGTAGAGCTTCCTCCACACTTTTGTATGCATCTTGATGGCGCACATATTTGCCACAGATGGCGATGCACAAATTCTTATCCGCCTTTTCCGTGGCTTCGATAAAGCTCTTCAAACCCTCCAAGCGTGGCTCTTTGTAGGGAAGATTAAAGTGCTCACAGATAATCTGTGCCAAGCCGGATTCCTGGTATACCAAGGGCACTTTATAGACGAAATCCACGTCTATGGCATTGATCACGTTTTTCCGCGGCACGTTTGTGAAAAGCGCTATCTTCTTGAATACTTCCTCGGCAAACTTCTTCTCGCTACGACAAAACAGGATGTCGGGCTGAATACCAATCTCACGCAGTTTGTAGACACTGTGCTGCGTAGGTTTGGTTTTGAGCTCGCCTGCTGCTTTGATGTAGGGAACGTAGGTAAGCATCACACAAATACAGTTTGCTGATCCTTTTTCCAGGCGTATTTGGCGCACAGCCTCCATAAAAGGCAGGCTTTCGATGTCGCCCACCGTGCCACCGATTTCCGTGATGATCACATCAAAATCTTCATCTCGAAGCGTCATGCGCCTGATAATCTCATTGGTGACGTGCGGGATTACTTGAACCGTGTTTCCTTTATAGATGCCATCGCGTTCATTCTTGAGCACGGTTTCATAGATCAGACCTGCGGAGCAGCTTGATTCCTTGGTGAGGGATTCATCCACAAAACGTTCATAGTGACCCAAGTCCAGATCTGTCTCTGCCCCATCATCTGTTACAAATACTTCTCCATGTTGGAAGGGGCTCATGGTGCCGGGATCGACGTTGAGATAGGGATCAAACTTCTGCAACGTAACTTTGTGCCCAATATCTTTGAGCAGCATCCCGATAGTAGCAGTGGCGATGCCCTTTCCAAGAGAGGAAAGGACACCGCCCATTACGAAGATATATTTTGCCATTGGCGTTTACATTTATCTTAGCATAGAGGTTTCAGCTCTGCCAAGGATTCCTTAATGGCATTCACCGTGTAGGCAAGATCTTCATCGGTATGACGATAGCAGATATAGCCATGGTGATATGGTTGCAGGAATACCTTGCGACGGATGAGCTGTGTATAGAATTCAGTTCTGAGCTTCTTATACAAACCATTGTCATCCCTGGGGAATGTGATGTATGGCATCCAAGGTCCACCGCTGAACTCGGCTGGGATGGTGGATTCTTCCACGACCCTGTTCACATCGTTGGCAAACTTCTCGCCCTTCTGTGCGACCACTTCCAGCATGTTGTCACGCTGCAACATCTCGATGGTCTTCAGAGCTGCAACCTGTCCGTCACTATTGGGGAAGAAAGTGGATGAGAGGAACACGTTATCGGCGATCACACTCATGATCTCGCGTTTTCCCACCAATGCGGCGATAGCATAGCCGTTGGCCATTGCTTTACCGAAGGTTGCCAAATCTGGAGTCACACCATAGAGCGCTTGGGCTCCACCGATGTGGCAACGGAATCCGCTACGGATTTCGTCAAAGATCAGCACGCATTCATACTTGTCAGCCAATTTGCGCAGACCTTCCAGATAGCCGGGTTTGGGCATCTGCACAGGATCGGCGCCGATGTGTCCCACGGGTGTCACGATGATGGCGGCCATATTGCCGGCATTGGCTTTACAGATGTCTTCCACCATATCCAGATCGTTGTAGTGAAATTCGATGGTGTCTTCATAAAGTTTTTTGGGGATGCCGCCCCTCACTTCCACACACCAGTCATGCCAGCCGTGATAGCCACAACGTGCCACTTTCAGCTTACCGGTATAAGCTCTGGCAACTCTGATAGCGATGGTTGTTGCATCGGAGCCGGTTTTGACGATGGAAGCCATCTCGCAGCAGGGGATCAGTTCTTGCAGCTTTTTCACCAGGGTGTTTTGAATACTCTGGGTAAGCGAGAAGCAAAAGCCCTTGCTCCTGATCTGCTCATATACAGCTTCATCAAGTTCTTCTTCACGATAACCAATGATGATGGGGCCATAGCCGCAAAGGTAGTCGATATATTCGTTGCCATCAACGTCTGTGATGCGTCCACCCTTTCCACTTTCAAAAAAGATAGGGTATTCACCTTCCACAAAGTTATAAGGTCTTCTAATGCCAGCCACGCCACCGGGAACCAGTGTTTTGACTTCGGCATACATTTCCATACTTTTGTCTAATTTCAGTTTTTCTGCCATTTTAATTCATTTCTCCTTACATATTCCATAGGGTGGCTATTCCCATGCCGCCACCAATGCATAATGAAGCCAATCCTCTCTGCAGATTGCGCTTTTTCATCTCGTGCAGGAGGGTTACTACAATACGGGCACCACTGGCACCGATAGGATGTCCGAGGGAAATAGCTCCCCCGTTGACGTTTACGATGTCGGGATCAATCTTGCCAATGCCTTCCAGTTCCAAACCTTTGAGCACGGAAAGACTCTGAGCTGCAAAAGCTTCGTTGAGCTCGGCAAGCTGGACGTCTTTCAGTTCCCACTTGGCTTTTTCCAACACTTT
Organism: Candidatus Cloacimonadota bacterium; assembly: GCA_029781115.1. Taxonomy (GTDB): domain Bacteria; phylum Cloacimonadota; class Cloacimonadia; order Cloacimonadales; family Cloacimonadaceae; genus UBA3900. Next base: position 149,848 of record JAKOXG010000010.1, on the reverse strand, counting down.
CTTGATGGCTGGAACGGGACCATAACCCATGACGGATGGATCCACGCCTGCGGAAGCAAATTCCACCAAGGTTGCCATGATAGGCAATCCCAGTTCTTTGGCCTTTTCTTCGCTCATCAAAAGCAGCAGCGCAGCACTATCGTTGATTCCGGATGCGTTGGCTGCAGTCACGGTTCCATCGGGAATAAAGGCTGGACGCAACTTGGCCAAACCAGCGGCTGTTACGCCGGCACGAGGCATTTCATCTTTGTCGATGATCAGCGGATCTCCCTTTCTCTGAGGCACTTCCACCGGAACGATCTCTTCTTTAAAGCGTCCGCTGTTCATTGCAGCTTCGGTTTTGTTTTGGCTCAATGCCGCAAAAGCATCCTGCTCTTCTCTGGTGATATTGTATTTCTTGGCCAAGTTTTCCGCCGTGATACCCATGTGATAATCGTTAAAGATGTCACTCAGTCCATCACGGATCATCAGGTCAACCATATTCTTGTTGCCCATTCTGCCACCCCAGCGCATATCCATGGATGCATAGGGAATCTGGCTCATGTTCTCGGCTCCACCGGCTAAAATGATGTCCGCTTCACCACAGGCAATGCTCATCGCTGCCAATGTGAGAGCTTTCATTCCGGATCCACATACCTTGTTTACCGTAAAGGAAGGGATGTAATCTGGGATTCCACAATGAATTGAGGTTTGGCGGGCAAGGTTTTGACCCTGACCTGCACCACATACGTTGCCCAAAATTACTTCATCGATCATCTCCGGTTTTACACCGGTTTCGTTGAAAATGGCTTTGGCAACTGTTACAGCTAACTTTACAGCGGAGACGTCCTTAAACACCCCACCGAAATTTCCAATCGCGGTTCGTTTGGCACTTACCACCACCGTTTTTCTCATGATTCCTCCATGATTTTTTATTTAGTTTTGTTGTATTTTAAAGCAAGTCAAGCAGATACCTTAGATGGGTTCCCGCAAAAACTCTTTGTATGCCATAATAATAAAAGGCATTTTTTGGTCAACTACTTTGATGCCTTTTCCCAAAGTTAAGCTCTCTCACAAATAATGTTGCGGACTCTTATGAGTCAGGTCTTGTGGATTGGATTCTTACCTGTTCCCTACTCACCCGCCCGGCGATCCCTCGGAGCCTCCCGGGAAAAACCCGAGTATCTCCGACGTATCACCGGGCGGCTAAGCAAGGAGGCATTGTTTGACCAGCTGCCTCACTCTATCTATGTATATAGCACGTTTATCACCCGATCAAGGCACGGCAAATCATAACTGCTGGCGCAGCTGGCCTGCCTTACCCTTACCACCTGTGTTTCATCTTTCTGTTTCCGAGGATGAAGTCTATGGATTCGTTGGAGATAACCAGCGACGGCGTAATCTTCTTATCCTTATTATAAGCTACGCGCAGGCCCAGATCCAAGCTCCCCATATAGCCCATGGAAAACTCTCCGATCAGCTCTATGCCACCAGCCCAACGCTCCAAAACGGGTTCTTGATCTCCAGTGATGGCTCCGTCATAAAAGAGCCCCAAGCAGATGTCTTCCAAGAAGATATTAGGGTTCCAGATGCCTTCTCTGATTCTGATAAGGGGCGTGTAAATAGTGTTTTGGAAGGTTGTACCTTTGTTGTGATCCCATCCTTTGGTGTAGCCACGGATATTGCTAAAAACTCTATCCTCACCGGCATCGGGATCAAAGGCCATCGCTACTTTTGAGTTAATTTCCATCCGTGGTCCCAGCTTTTGCTTGATCGCTAGATTACCCTGCCAGCCCAAACGGTTTCTATCTGAAGGCCAATATTCTGTGGTTTCATACATGAGAGCGTTGACCATAGATGCTTTACCGTTTCCCCAGCCGAAAGAGGTGCCAAGATAGGGATACCAGAGTTTGCGCGTATAACCTTCTGATGTAGCCAAACCAAAGCCTGCCCAGACATTCTTGATACCGCGGTTCATCCTGGTGAGCAGTTGTATGCTTTGATCCGCAAAAAAACTGCCTTTACCCAAGCTGGAATAACTGAGAGTTTGGCTGATGGGGCGGAAGAATTCGTTTTGTAAGCTCAATTCAACCCCAAACTTACTGCTTTCCAAATCATATATCAGGGAAGCAATCCATTGTGGAAAATCACCCAAGATATCATTACCGGCGAGGATTACACCGATGTTTTGAATTTCACCATTTTCATTGGGCTCAATGATGGGAAATCTGAGCATCCTGGGCCAAAGCATATGCCCAATATTCGCAGCATAACCTCCATGAGTGACAGGGTATTTGTCTAAGATCAAGAGGTCTTTGCCCGCTTCCAGCTTGGTGTAAGCTGCTCGGCTTTCCTCTTTGGGAAGGCTGTAGGGTGCGCTGTGCAAAGGATCACTGTAGACATCTACCCCATCGGAGTTGAGTGCCAGGAAGTAGTTTGAACCGTCGTCCGCAACACAGTAGGAAGCGATGTAGTCAAAATCTCCTATCTTGCTTATCCTGCCGGATTTTAGATCAAGTGAGTAGCAACCTTTATGGGTGTCATAAACTGATTCATAGATGACTTGGGAGTCCGATACACTCACCACATCTTCCGCATAAGGTGTATTCACCAAAGCTGTTAACTTGTAGTCACCGAGGTCAAGCTCATAGATATCGTTGTTTTTCAAAAAGCCTTTCGCACTCATGATCAGTCTGCCGTCAAGGTAGTGCAGGCTGTTCACCAGCATGTCCAATCTGGCTATTGACGTCTTTTGCTGAGTGTTGATGTCGTAACGGTAAAGCAGGCTTTTGTCGTGAAACTCGTCATCCTCACTCAGATAGAGAGCAGCACCATCGTCTGTGATGCAGAAGCTACGGATGGGGCCGGTGATCAGCTTCCTGCTTTGGCCGCTGTAGAGGTCTTTTTGACAAATCTCAGTCAGCACGCCCAAGCCGTTATATTCATTGTTCCCAAAGCCTTTCTTCATTTCTTGGCGTGAGTAATAGAGATTGTTGCCCAGCAGCTTGAAACCGACAGGGAAATCGGTATCCTGGCTGACGATAGTCTCCAAACGTGCGCCATGAGCTGGATACTGCATCCTCATCAAGGTATGTGAACCAAAACTGCTGAAGGGACCGGTTTTGTCCCTTCTGTAAGCGGTGTAATACAGTGAATTGTTGTGGTAGGTGAGGTTTGACTTTTCCCAGCCGTCAGTGGTGATGGGCATTCTGGGCAAAGATACAGGCTTGGCCACCTCAAAAGCCTTCCAATCATTCCAGAGCTCGATCAACCCTTTACCAAAAGCCTGTTTATATGCCGCATTCAGTGATAGGTTTGAGTAAATGGGGTTGAGATAGGAAAAGAGCGAGGAGCCGGTGTAATCGTAGAGTATTGGAAACTTGTCTGCACCATATGTATCTGCCAGATACTTGTAGAAACTGCCGCCAAAGACATAGTGATTGGCCAGTGAATAGTCACTGCTATTGTAGCCCGCCTTGGTGATGGAGGGGAGCTTGCTTTCTTTGGCCAAAGCAGTCACTATGGAGGGATAATAACCTCCATTCATCCGGCCGGTATATTTGTCCATGCCGGATTCACCGTAAACGGTGATAGCTTCACTCATCCAGTTGGGCTGATAGAGGTTGGGATAGAGCATATTGCCGAAGATGCTTCGGAGTATTGCAGGTTCTCCGCTGATTTTGGTGATCTGCGCCATATGTATATATTCGTGCACACCAACCATTTGCCACCAGTCCTCCCCCACCGACAGCTCACCTGAACTGGGTGGATAGGCAAATACGGCTATTTTGATGCCCACAGGATTGGTATATCCATTCACGATGTTGCCCATGTCCTCGATCACAAACGGGATCTGCCCCATTCTGTTACCGGTGAGTTCTTCCACATAAGGACGGTAGTATTCCATGGTTTGCAGCAGGTTTAACGCTGCTGACTCCCAGCCCTTGCGGTAGAATATCTTAAAGTAAGGGTTGCTGATACTTTCATAGCTGACCCAAGCAGGCAAAAGCATGGGCAGGATGAGGATAATGAGAACGAGAAAATGCTTTGCTCTATACATAAAGTGCTCCTTTAAATTATGTCGCATAATGTCTTGTCTTGTAATTGGTTAATTGGCTTGAGATTTAGCAGCGCTCCCATGGGGAATTGCTCAGTCGTCATAGCTCTAACATAGTGATCGGAGAGGATTTCGCTACCCTCAGTACCGGAGATTTCCACCACACCGCGCAGTGTGACCTGAGCGTCTATCAGTTTTTGAGTGTAGGTCTTGGTCTTGGTCTGAGATAACTTGAGCAGTCTGGAAACGCGTGCTCTCTTGATACTCTTGGGTATTTGATTGGGCATAGCATAAGCCTTGGTGTGCGGACGCCTGGAAAAAGGGAAAACGTGTAAATAGGCCAAAGGCAAGGAATCTATGAGCGAATATGTGTCTTGGAAGTCCTCATCCGTCTCGCCCGGAAATCCGGCGATCACATCCAAACCTATCGCTGCGTCCGGGATTTTAGCCAATACTTTGTGGATAAGCGCTTTAAAATCAGCAGCTTGATAGGGGCGTCCCATGCTCTTCAGAATGGCATCTGAGCCTGATTGCAGCGGGAAATGAAAGTGGGGTGCTACGATGCTGCTTTCTGCCAACTCGTCTATCAATCTATCCGTCACATAGAAAGGTTCCAAAGATGAAAGCCGCAGGATACTGAGCCCATTCACACGTTTCAGCTTCGCCACCAGCTCTGCCAGTCCCTCTTCCCCATCTTGATAGAGAGCCAGATTGACGCCCACTAACACTATCTCCTGATAGCCATTATCCACAAAGCGTTTGGCTTGCTCTATCACATCCTGCACCTTGGCACTTCTGGAGGGACCACGCGCATGCGAGATGGCGCAATAGGCACAGAATAAGCCGCAACCGTCCTGTATCTTTTGGAAAGCACGGCTGTTTTCCGGCATGTGTTCAACCGCATGTTTTGGCTGGGGAAAGTCCAGAGCTTGTGATGCGGGTTCAAAGTTATGACTGATGCCGGATAGATAGTCTGGAATCAGATATTTATGCTGATTGTCCACTATGAGGTCTACCTCGCCCAACTCCTTAACTTCTTCAGGATTCAACTGGGCAAAACAGCCAGTGATTGCCACTTTGACGTCTGGATTGGCCTCCTTTCTTTGGATGGCTTTACGGATGAGGTTACGGCTCTTAAAATCCGTCCTATCCGTTACCGTGCAGGTATTTACCACATAGACGTCTGCCTCTTGCTCAAAGGGAACATAGCAGTATTCATCTCCAAAGGCAGATGCAATGCAGGCAGATTCAAAGGTGTTGGTCTTACAGCCCAAGGTGGCGATAGCGATGCGCTTTTTCATGGCTTAAGATTTCAAGTATTGCAAGATCGCTTCAGCGTAAATCTGATGCTCAATCTTCAGCACCTTTTGGGCTATTTCTTCGCTGTTGATACAGTCGCTGATGTCCACGCTCTTTTGCTTTACAATGCGTCCGGCATCATAGATAGGACTCACTTCATGCACCGTAGCTCCGCTTTCCTTATCACCTGATGCAAACACCGCCTCGTGCACCTTCATGCCATACATCTTGGCTCCGCCATATTTGGGCAGTAATGAGGGATGGATATTGAGCACAGGCACTTGCACGCGGGAGAGGAAATCCGCAGAAAGCAGCTTAAGGAAGCCGGCCAGGGCAATAAGTTCTATCTGGTGTTCGTTAATCAGCTTTATCACTTCAGCTTCATAGGATTGCATGTCTTTGGATGATACGTAGACAAAGTGCAGCTCCAAATCGTGGCACAGCTCGCAAACCGGTGTCTGCCGCCTGTCTCCGATCACCAAAGCAACGCTGGCAGGAAATCCCAGTTCCTTAAAATGCTGGTGAATAGCTCTCAGGTTTGAGCCGCGTCCACGTCCTCCCGTAAGGACTGCTATTCTGTGGGCTTTAGGTGCAATTCCTTCCATTGTGCTTCGGACACCTCATCCGGAGCTCCGCTCATCAAATCAGCTGCTTTGAGTGTTTTTGGGAAAGCGATTACATCGCGGATGGATTCCGTATTGCTGAGGATCATTACCAGCCTGTCCAAACCCGGGGCAATACCTCCATGGGGTGGCGTCCCATAACGCAGAGCTTCCAAGAAAAAGCCAAAACGCTCCTTTAGCTCCTCGTCGCTAAAGCCCAAGACCTTGAAGATCTTCTTTTGGATGTCGTAACGGTGGCATCTGATGCTGCCGGAAGAGAGCTCCATCCCGTTGCAAACCATGTCGTAAAGCTGGCCTTGGATGTCACCTATTTTGTCAGGATCATCCAGCCATTCTATATGCTCCAGCTTGGGCAAACTGAACATGTGGTGAGCCGGCTCCCATTTCTGCAGCTCTTCATCCCATTGAAAGAGTGGGAAATCCGTGATCCAAGCCATGGCAAATGTATCTTCCGGGATGAGGCCTTGCAGCTGGGCACAGTGGTTGCGCACGGCAGCCAAAACCTTGCAGCTCATATCGTAGCTATCAGCCGCAAAGACAATGAGGTCACCATCTTGTGCATTCAGTTTCTTGATCAGAGCATTAGCCTCTTGCTCTGAGATGAACTTGGATATACCTGCTTCCAAGTTGCCATCCTGATACTTCGCATAAGCCAATCCCTTACCACCTTGATGCTTGGCCAGGTCAACCAAAGAGTCAATCTGCTTACGGCTGAAGCTGGCTGCTTCAGGAATGGCTAAGGCTTTGATCACGCCACCGGAAGCTAAAGCGGATGCAAAGACGCCAAATTCACTCTCGGCAAAGATATCCGAGAGATCCTTGAGCTCCATGTCGAAGCGCAGATCGGGCTTATCACAACCAAAACGCTCCATGGCCTCCTGATAGCTGAGCCTCACAAAGGGTGTCTTGAGCTCCACATCCAGCACTTCCTTAAAGATAGCCGCCATCAGGCCTTCCATCAGCTCGAATATCTCTTCCTGCGAAACAAAGCTCATCTCCAGGTCAAGCTGGGTAAACTCGGGTTGCCTGTCGGCTCTAAGGTCTTCATCTCTAAAGCATTTGGCGATCTGGTAATAGCGATCCATGCCGCCGATCATCAGCAGTTGCTTAAACATCTGTGGCGATTGGGGCAGGGCATAAAACTTGCCGGGATGAACCCGACTGGGCACCAGATAGTCTCTGGCGCCCTCGGGTGTGCTTTTCATCAGAATAGGGGTCTCGATCTCATAAAACTGATGAGCATTTAAATAGGTGCGGATAGCTTGCATCACCTTGTGGCGGATGATCAGGTTTTCTTGCAGCTTGGCTCGTCGCAGATCCAGATAGCGGTAAGTGAGCCGCAAATCTTCATCCGGTAATGACTGCTCATTGAGCTGGATGGGCAGCGGCATGGAATCCGAGAGCAGGAAGACTTCCTCTGCTTTCAATTCAATCTGCCCGGTTTTCATGCTTGTGTTCTCGTTGCCTTCTCCACGTGGGCAAACTTCGCCCTTGAAAGCTACCACATATTCATTGCGCAGCTTTTCTGCTTTGGTAAAGGCAGCGGTATTCTCCGGATGGATCACAATCTGCAAGATACCGGAGACGTCTCTGAGGTCTATAAAGATCAGGCCGCCCAAGTCTCTGCGTTTGTGGACCCAACCCATCACGGTAACGTGCTTGCCTTGATCGGCCAACTCAAGCTCGGCGCATCGGTGACTGCGAGTGAGATTGCTAAAGCTATCCAACATGATATATCCTATTTAGTTAGTTTAGTTTAATATATTCAAAGAGGTCGTTGATTTTTACGGCATCATTGCCCAGATAGCGGAGCATATGGCATTTTTCCATATACTCATCGGTCAGATAGATGTCCGTATTGCTGGTAACACTTTCGTCCATCAGGTCATAAGCTGCTTTGACGGGTGTGGGATACTGCACATATTCCGCATTACGTTTGGCAACTTCAGGTCTGAGCAGGAAGTTTACAAATTCATAGGCCAAGTCTTTGCTTTGGGAAGACTTGAGGATCACGATGTTATCCATCCAAAGGGTGGTGCCTTCCTTGGGGAAGATAAAGCCCAGATCAGGATTCTGCTCCATCTGCTGCAGCGCATCTCCATTGTAGGCTTGCGCCAGCCAGGTGGTTCCATCTGCGACCTCATTTTTGTATGAGTCGCTGTCAAACTGGGTGATATTTACATCCCATTCTTCCAGGTATTTTTTGGCTGCTTCCAAAGCTTCATCTGAGGCGTTATTGACATCATAACCAGCCATGGTCAAGGCTGCTCCCACCACTTCACGGGCATCGTCCAGCATGGTGACCTTGCGCTTGTCCTTGAAGAAAGGATCGCCAAAGATAGCCCAACTCTGCTTGTCTATCAGCTCTTGTGGCAGATGCTTCTTGTTGTACATCATGCCTGTAGCACCCCAGAAGTAGGGAATGCTGTATTCGTTGCCGGGATCAAACTCTGCGGCTTTTTCCAAGAGCTGAGTATCCAGATTGGCAAAGTTTGAGAGCTTGGATTTGTCCAGCTTTTCAGCCAAACCTTTTTCGATCAGGATGCTTACGTGGTCTCCGGTGGGAAAGACGAGATCAAAGCTTTGACGGCTTCCTCTGATCTTGGTGATCATGTTTTCATTGGAATCGTAGGTGCTATACTTGATCTGGCAGCCAAATTCCTTTTCAAACTCGCTGATCAGTTCAGGGTCGATATAGTCGCTCCAATTGAACACATATAAGACAGGTTTATTTGAACATGCAACCAACAGCATGCTCAAAAGGGCGAGGATTAATATACGGTATTTCATAGTTACTCCTTTTTAGTTAGTAGTATTGTATCTAATTCTTGAGCTTGGTCAATCCCTTTCTTCAGGGATACTGTTTGCAACAGAATCCAGCCCAAGACAAAGAACAGCAGCAGTGAGAGGATGGAATATCGGATATCGCCTGTTTTGTGGGCGATCCAGCCATAGAGGATGGGGCCAAAGATAGATGAGATTCTACCGGTGAGTGTGTAAAAACCAAAGAACTCCGCCTGCTTATTCAGCGGTGTGAGCTGCGAAAGCATGGTGCGGCTGTTTGCCTGCGAACTCCCAATGGCCAAGCCGGCCAGCAAACCGACGAAATAATACTCCGTCGCACTCTTGCAAAAGAAAGCCCAGACAACCACTGCGATCCAGATCAGGATACTGATGGAAAGCGAGGTCTTGGTATTGGTAACATCGGTGAGTTTGCCAAATATGGCGGAGCCGGCAATGGAGGTAAACTGCGCCAGGATAAAGTAGATGATCATATCTTGCGTAGTCATGCCAAAGCGGGTGATTCCATAGATGGAAGCGAAGACGATCACCGTGGTGATGCCATCATTATAGATAAAATAGCTGATGATAAAGCGCAGAAGATTGGGCAATTTGCGCAGGTTCTTCATCGACCACCACACGCGGTTGAAGCCTATCTTGAGGTAATTGCTGCGCTTGGAAGGGCGCTTGAGCTCCTTGAGCCAAAAGAAGGTAAACAGGGAAAACACAAAGTGATGCAAGGCAATCATGGGAAAGATGAGCCTTACATTGATCTTGAGCAGCACTAAGGATACCAGCAGCGAGAGCAAGCCGCCCACATAGCCAAAAGCCCAGCCGTATCCTGAGACTTTGCCGATCGTTTCCGGCGTGCTCACCTCCGGTAAAAAGGCATCATAAAACACATTTGCACTGTTGAAACCAAAGTTTGCAATGATAAAGAAGATCATGCCTTTGTTTACATCCCCGGGCCCTACAAACCACAGCAGTGCTGTAAAGATTACGGTGAGCCAACAGTTGAGGAAAAGCATGCGCTTCTTACCACGGGAGTAATCCGCCACTGCACCTAAAATGGGCGCACTGAGCGCAACCAAGGTCATGGAAATCCCTATCGCTCTGCCCCACAGCATCTCCCCATAGCCCTTGTCGCCCTGCACCACGGTTCCGATGAAATAAGCGCTGTAGACCACGGAGACAATGATGGTGGTAAATGCCGAATTGGCAAAGTCATAAAACATCCAGCCCCAAGTGCTTTTAGATAGCTTCATGCTCCCCTCCCAAAGCCGGCCAACTGCGTGAGCTCAGGCCAAATCTCTGCCACGTCGGGTTTGGGACTCGCCACAAAGACCTGCAAGCCATTATTTACCAAACTCTTCACCATCCGGCTATGTTCTGCGTCCAGTTCAGCAAAGATATCGTCAAAAAGCAGGATGGGCTTGATGGAAGTGTGGTTTTGCAGCAAGGATGCGTGCGCCAGCTTCAAAGCTATGGCAGCCATCCTCTTTTGTCCTTGCGAGGCGTAGTCTTTCATGGATTTGCCATCCAAACTGACCTCATAATCATCCAGGTGCGCACCCACCAAGCTGCGCTGCCAGAGCTGCTCACGCTGTTCCAGCTTCTGCAAATGTGCAAGCTGCTCCGCCTCGCTTAAGTCTTGAAAATCTTTCAATTGTGCCTGATACGAGAAGCAGGGGTTTTGTTCTACGGAATGGATGATATTTGGCATCTGCTCAAATTGCTGATTCAGCAGCTCCAAGTAATGCAAGCGATAGCTCAACACTTCTTTATTGGCCTTGATCAATCCCGAATCCCAGATGCGCTTTTGCTGCGGATCGTACTGGGTCTTGAGCAGGGCATTTCGCTGCGCTACCACCTGCAAGAAGCCACGCAACACACCTATATAAGCAGGAAATAGTTGTGATATGGCGAGATCAAAGAACTGCCGTCTCTTACGTGGCGAACCGCTGATCAGACTGAGGTCCTCCGGTGCCAAATAGATGATCTTGATGTATTCAAACAGTGTGCTGAGCATCTTTAGTGGAGTTCCATCCAGTTTGAGCAGCTTGCCACTGGCAGAATAGGTGATCTCGAGTTCCATTGTGCTACCGCTATCCAGACTGAAGACTGCCCCAATCCTCCACCCTTCGGCGTCATAATGAGTTATCTGATCATCCTTGTGAAGCCTCAACGACTTCCCTATGCCGCAATAGGCAATGGCTTCCAAAAGGTTGGTCTTGCCGCTGCCATTGGGCCCGATGATCAGGTTGCCCAAAGGATTGAGCTCAAAGCTGTTGCTTTGGTGGTTTCTATAATTGAGGAGCCTTAAGCAGGATATGATCAATCACTTAAGACCTGAGGGGCATCAACAGGTGTATGATCTGCTGATTGGGGGGATCGGTTTCATTGGTCACGATCATCGGCTCTCTGGCAGTGCCAAGCCTGATCACGACTTTCTCGGTATCCAAGGCATCCAGGATGGAAACCATATATTTGAAGTTGAAGGAGATGTTGGTGGGCTCGCCATGATAGACGTAATTTTGCACATACTCTTTGGCATCACCGGTTTCTCTATCGTAGGAACTCACTTCAAATTGGTTGTTGTCTATCTCAAACTTAACTCGATACACATCATCAGGTGCCACCAAAGATACCCTGCGCAGAGTCTCGAGCAGGTCTTTCACTTTCACTTCCAAACGGTTGGGCAAATCAACCAAAAAGGCCTTGCTATAGTCAGGATACTTGGCATCAAAGACATTGGAGATGATCACAAAGTTGCCGTAGAAGAAGACGATCTGGCTGTCGCTGAAGCTGATGCCGAGGTCTTTGATATTGGAGTTGTAGATCAGTTGCAGGAAGTTGAGTGTCTTCACAGGGATCACTTTCTCCACATAGTCTTCGTTGTCGCCGCCGGGTTCGACCGTGGCATTTTTCATCTCCAAATCGGATGATTCAATAGCCTTGATCGTGATCTCGGAAACCTTGCGGCCATCTGTGGCAGCCATGAGATGACGATCCTTGTAGATCTTCCAGCAAACACCGGTGAGAATAGCTCTTTGCACTTCCAAAGACACGGCAAATGAGGTCTTGCGCACCATCCTCATGAACAGCTCAGCATTGATGGTATTGATCTGATGAGCTTCCGGCTCCGTGAGTATCGGATAAAGGGAGGGGTCTGCAGACAGTATCTTAAAGTCGATCTTGTTGCCTTGGATCATCAAAAGCTCTTCATTCTTCCAAAACTCGATCAACCCGTCGGGCATAGCTGCAATGATCTCGTTGAAATGCTTGGCACTTACGGCCACGGTTCCGCTTTCGATCACGGTGGCTTTGAAAGTGACAATCACATGAAGCTCGAGATCAGAGGCTTTGATCGTCACATTGTTTGTCTCTGCATCTACATCGATGAGATAGTTTAGCATGATGGGCGAGGTGTTTTTGCTACCTACAACCGTTGATAAATGCTGAATGTAAGGTTGTATATCCTTCTTTTCAATTGTTAATCTCATGGTATCCTCTATTAATTCTTATTATACTAAGCAAGGATTTTAAGTTTTACTTTTTCGTCAACCAAAAAATCGAAAACATGGCAGAAATGATGGCAAAAAGATGGCAAAAATGGCGCGAAAAAGACGGCAAAAATGCCGTCATTCATGTATAGTCATATATATCAATATGATAGATAATCATCGGTTTGTAGCTGTAAAAGCTGGATAGCATTTTCCGGGTATTTGCAGATCAGATGTCGTATATTTGAAGCCTTCAAAAAGTAGATTAATTCCCCACTAATTAACTATGAAAATAGTAGGAGTTCAGTTCTGAGCTCAGGCTTCGGAAAAAGTAGGGATAAAATCAATATTTAACCTCATGCAGGATATTGGTAAACCAAAAACGCCTTTTCCGACCCTCCGCAAATGCCGATTTCATGCGGCTTTCCAACTCCTTCCCTACTGCTCTCCTGCTCCTCGATCAAGTAACGAGTAGGAAAGCAGGCAGTTAGGAGGCGGAGCCAAGCAGGGACGAAAGCACCTAACGAAGGATGGTTGACGAGGGTCAAAAGTCAAATATTGCGCTAATATCCGGTATTTGAAAACAAATTAAGACCCAAAATAAGCACGATTTTTGAGGAAAAAACGGTAGAAAAAGAGAGAGGCTTATCAGTCGACCAGAACCTTCAAAGTTCCATGATTGATGCTTACCAGCTTCCCCACATCCAAAAGCAGGTTGCCTCTATCACTCAAACGCAGGATTTTGCCCATGATTCTCTCTTTGCCTTGTTCCACGATACCCAGCTTGCCCTTGCCATAGAGGTGCTCATTGCAGTAATCCAGATAATCTTTGGGGGTGTAGAGCAGGAGTTGATTGTCGTAAACTTCACGAATAAAGAGCTTCATCAGCAACTCATTGGATACATCAAATCCTAAGATTTCTTTGAGGGAAATGGGATTTGGAACCGCTCTGCTGGCTTTGATGATGTTGTTTGTATTTAGCCCCAAGCCAATTAGATAGGAATTTTCCGCCATGTGATATCTACACAAGAGCCCAGCTAACTTTTTGTCTTGGTAATAGAGGTCATTTGTCCATTTGATGCGCAGCTCTGGGATGGTGTAGAGACGGCTCAGCAGCTTGTGCAGGCAGTGTCCCGCAAATAAGGCGAAGGAATCCACCGCAACCTCATGATAGACAGCAAAGGTAAACCACAAACCACCCCGGGGAGAGTCCCAACGGTGTCCACTGCGTCCTATGCCCGTAGTTTGTTTCAAAGCTCGCACGTAAATTTCTGTGGTTGGCTGGCTGAAGTTGCGGATTCTATCATATTCCAGCATAGTGCTTTGCACTTCATCAAAGAGAAAATGTACTTTCATTATTCTATAAACATGGCGTCGCCGTAGCTAAAGAAACGGTAGCGCTCTTTGATTGCTTCTTGATAGGCTTTTTGGATGAGTTCAATGCCGCAGAAGGCGCTGATCATCATCAGGAGGGTGGATTTTGGGAGGTGGAAATTGGTGATCAGGGCATCCACCACTTGCATCTTGATACCGGGATAGATGAAGATATCCGTCCATTTGGAGCCGGATTGCAAGCTGCCATCCTGCCAAAAGCTTTCCAAAGTCCGCGCTGAGGTGCTACCCACGGCTATGATCCGCCTTCCCCGCTGTTTTGCCAGGTTTACCATTTCTGCAACTTCGGGACTGATGGTGCAATACTCGGCGTGCATCTTATGGTCTTCTATGCGCTCCGTCTTCACCGGCAGAAAGGTGCCCATGCCCACGTGCAGGGTGATTTTTGCGATGTTTACATCCATATCTTCCAGCTCTTTGAGCAGGGCATTTGTAAAGTGCAAACCGGCAGTAGGAGCTGCTACGGAGCCTTTGTTCTCAGCGTAGACTGTTTGATAATCCTGATGATCCTGGCTCTGATCTGCACGTTTAATATAGGGCGGCAGAGGAACGTGCCCCACCTTGTTCAGTTGCTCCCAAAAGCTGCCTTTACTCTGGAAACGGATCCTTCTGAGTCCGTCCGCATTGGGCAGAGATACGTAGCCCCTCAAGCCCTCAGAAAACTCCAGCCACTGCTCTTGCTTCAGTCTTTTGCCCGGATGCACCATGCACATCCAAGTGTCGCTTTCTACCTCATTTATGAGCAATACCTCGATCGTGGTTCCGTTCTCTTTTTGGCCAAAGAGTCTGGCAGGGATCACCTTGCTGTTATTTAGCACCAGCAGGTCGCCGGCTCTCAGTAGTTGGGGCAACATGTTGAAGCTCAAGTGATTGATAGCACCGTCTTGCCTCTTTAAGTGCATCAATCGGGAGGCATCCCTCTGGGCTAAAGGATGTTGTGCAATAAGCTCCGGTGGGAGCTCATAGTCGTAGGTGGTCAGGTCTAAAAGATCGGGTTTATTTTGCACACGTTTATTTGACTTTGTAGGGGACGTTGTATGCTTCCTTGAGCATGGCCACAAAGGAACCAAAGCTCACGGCACTTTCCAGCTTCACGGGGATCTTGTATTCGTCATCCGTGATCCAGATGATAATCCTGCCGCTTTGTTTAAACACGGCTCCACTAACGAGTTTGGGCTCAATCACCAGGCAGTTGATGTCACCAAAGATGGTCTTTTGTTTCTCGCGCCTGTGCACGATGATTTCTGTATTCATGCTTCTGCCATCAGTGGTGATATTTACCCTCAACCTCTGTCCCGGCTTGAGACTTTGATTGCGCACGTGGTAAAAGGCGCTCAGCACGTCCTGGCTGTTGGCCAGCATGGCCATGTCTTCAGATTTATAGATACCTTGCTTGAAGCTGTATTTCTGGTAGTTGGTGGTGTTGTTGCCATGGTTGAAGGTGTGGATGCGGCGTTGTCTATAATTGCCCTCTTGCAGGTTTTTGGTAAATTTGATGGGCAGCAAGGTCTCTTTGTCCCACCAGGAATCTACTCTGTCTCGCACTTTGAAGAAGGCATCGAAAAAGGGATAAGTTCTGGCATCGGTGCTCAGATTCCAAGCACTGCGACCGTTCATGCTGGAAGACTTTGCTTCCAAAGTGGCTTCCGCTGCGTGAACGATTCCATATTTTACGGTAAATACAAGCTTTTCACCATCTCTAAATACCACATTTGCATTCAGGGGTAAAAGGCAGATTAACGCGATTAGGATCAATATTACCTGTCTCACAATGAACCTCCATTGATGATAATCTCTTGTCCTGTAAGATTGTCTATTTCATCTGACATCAAGACCTTACAAAGTAAAGCAAGCTCAGCTTTGCTGATCAGCTTGTGAGTGGGAGTCTTTTGCTTGTAAGCTGCAAAATAGTTTTGTCTAAACTTCAAATACTCGCCCTGGTAGTCGGATTCCAGGTCACATTCTATGGGTCCGGGCGAAAGGCAATTGATCAGGATGTTATCGGCGGCATTTTCTACAGCTATGCTTTTGGCCAAGTTCACCATCGCTGTTTTGGCGGCAGCATAGGCAGCACCGTAAGCTAAGCCGGTTTGGGTAACCACAGAAGTGAATAAAGCAATCCTGCCAAAAGACCTGGCTTTCATCTGCGGCAACACGGCTTTGATGATATTCAGGCTGCCGATGAGATTGACGTCTATGGTGTGTGAAAAGAAGGCTGCATCACAATCTGCCACGCTCCGGGAATCCGAAGATCGGATGGCAGCTGCGTGGATAAGGCGCGCTGCATCGCCTCCAAAGTGTTGCTTGGCAGTGTGTAGTGCACTATCTATGGCTTTGACGTCCATCAAATCGCAGGAGATTTTCAGCTGCTGCTCATTGTCGTGGATGTTCTGCAATCTATCACTTCTATTGTAATACAAAAGCAGCTTGGGATAGTCTTTCAAACCCGGATATTGGGCGAGAAATGAACCCATCTGCCCATTTGCGCCTGTGATGATGAGGTAATCTTGTTTCATAGCTCTTTGATCTGATCGATGATTTTGTGGGCTACCAGCTCTTTGGGTCCATCGAGTTGGATGGGATTTTCCTGATCTATAGCCTTGATAATGGTGATGGCGGTGTCTACTTTCCCTGAAGTGGAAAGGTAATTGGCACAAATCATGTCCAGGTTCTTTTTCTGCAGCTTTGCCTTGGCGTTGGGGATCAAATCATCGCTCTGAGCTGCAAAGCCGATCAGCTTCTGCCCTGCTGGCTTATGTTCCGATAAGAAGGCTAAGATGTCTTGAGTGGGTTCCAGCTCCAGATTCAGGACCTCAGAGCTTTTCTTGAGTTTGCCTTCAAAAGCCTGGGCGGGACGGTAGTCCGAGACTGCGGCACATTTGATGATCCAGTCCTGGTCATTTTGACGCTTGGTCACCTCGGTGTGCATCTCTTGGACCGTGGGTGCAGAGACTATTTCATCCAAGTAGTAAGGGATGGGATATTTCATGCTGCCATGGATTAAGCTTACTTTGGCACCCCGTAGAGCCAAAGCTCGGCAGAGAGACAGGCCCATCTTGCCGCTGGAGTTATTGGTGATCTTGCGCATGGCGTCGATGGGCTCTTCCGTGGCACCCGCGGTAACCAAAACCCTTATTCCTTCAAGGTTTCGACCATAATGCAGATAGCAATTGATGGCTGCTACCACTTCCTCATTGGGAGGATACTTCCCTTTGCCGGAGTAACCGCAGGCCAGATGGCCGCTGACGGGCTCCAATATATAGTCTCCCCTATCCTTTAGGGTATGCAGATTGGCTTGGGTGGCGGGACTGTTATACATATTTACATTCATGGCCGGCACCCAAAGCTTGGGTTTGGTATGCGCCAACAAGGTGGTGGAAATCAGGTCGTCAGCAATGCCGCAAGCTGCCTTTGCCATGATGTTTGCCGTAGCGGGGGCTATCACCACCAGATCTGCCCAATCAGCAAGGTGGATGTGAGCGATTGGATCCGGGTCGGTAAACATATCGCTGTGCGTGCTCTGAGCCGTGATTGCAGCGAAGCTCAGCTGGCTCACGAAACGCTGGGCATTTGCACTGAGGATAGTCTTCACAGTGTGCCCGCCTTGGCTCAAGCGACTCGCCAAGTCTATAGCTTTATAGGCTGCTATGCCGCCGCTTACGCATAATAGTATATTGCTCATGGTCTTACCTTTTTCCTCTTTCTTTTCCTTCATTTTGCCAAATGCTATTTTCTGTCAATCTATATCGCAACAAGGCCATAGCATGTGGGTGAAGACCGCTATATAACCTATACTCTTTTATGAGCTTAGTGGCTGAGGTCTTCACTATTTGATACATTGTATGAGTCCTTTTCCTGCAAACAAAATACCTTAACAATCCACCTTCATCACTATAGCCGCACCCGGACGCAGCACCAAAACATCGTTCTGTTGCGAGCATTTACCCATGGTGAATAGCGGTTCGTGGACTTTATTGGGGATAGTAAAGGGAGCGTTTGTGATGTTGATGTAGACTTCAATGGTTTGTTCGTAGCCATACCTCTTGAAGGCCAAAATCTCTGTCTCGGAATCCAGCCAGGCAAAAGCACCTGTCTGTAGCACAGATTGCATCTTTCTGAGGTTAATCAAGGCTTGCAGAAGAGCCCTGTGTTCACTGGCCAAGGCATCAGCTTCCCATTTCCAGTTGAAGGGACGCCTGTTGTCCGGATCACCCTCTCCTTGCATCAGGATTTCATCCCCGTAATAGATGTGAGGAGTGCCCAGGAAGCACATTTGAAAGACCAGTGCCGCTTTAAGGTGTGATAGCTTGTCCTTTGCCAGCGTGGCTATGCGCCAAGTATCGTGCGAGCCCAAAAGGTTCATCATGGCAGCACTTGCATGGTGAGGATACCGTGCCAAGCCCTCTGAGATTCTGGCTTTAAATTCCAGCGCATTAAGGTCTTGCAAGATGAAATGCTCCAAGACTATATCCTTGAAATAGGCGTAGTTCATCACGGAATCAAAGTAGCGATGATTCACCCAGCTGCGGGCATCATGCCAGATTTCGCCCACCAGCCAGCTATCTTCCTTGATAGACCTAACATGGTTGCGGAAGAGCTGCCAGAACCAATAAGGAACCTCATCCGGCACGTCCAAGCGAAAGCCATCTATACCGATAGATTGCAGCCACCAGGTAGCGGTCTGCAAAAGGTGATCTACCAAGCTCTGATTGACCTCTGCCTTGCTGATTTCCTTCACATAGTTTTCAGCCGGATGCTCGCGACTGAGGTCATAATTGAGGTCGGGCATATCCTTGATACCCCACCAGCATTGATAGTATTCTTCAGGGTTAAAGTCAGGCGGCAAGGGCTCCGGGAGCGGCCACTTCTTCCAGTCATACCAGTTCCACCACTGAGACTTCTCTCCCTTTTCCACGCAATCCCTGAATGCCCAAAATGTCTCTCCTGTGTGATTGAAAGCCACATCCAGGATGATCTTCATGCCCCTTTGGTGAGCTTCTTTTACCAAATGTTGCATGGTAGCTTCATCACCAAAAGCGGGGTCGATGCTCATGAAATTGGCAGCATCGTATTTATGGTTGGATTTGGCTTCCCACAGGGGATTGAAGTAGAGGATGGTAACACCCAAATCCTGAAGATAATCGAGCTTTTGGATGATGCCGGCAAGGTCGCCCCCATAAAAACTCCACCAGTCCGGCTGTCCCTCGTCTAAATACGGGTTCTGCTTGAGGTTGGCAATATCATACCAGTCCTCTTCAAAGTGGAAGTATTCCTGGTTTTTCCGCAGCTTCTCTCCGTCTTTGGGTGCGGTGCGGCTGTTTGCATAATACCATCTGTTGAAGGCGGGATTGAGCGATGGATCTCCATTGCAAAAACGATCCGGGAAGATTTGATAGATCACACCTTCTGCTACCCAAGCAGGAATCTTGAATATGGGGATATCTTCAGTGATGTGCTTTGCGTGAACTTCAGCAGGTAGCCTCACAAAGCCAGAACTACCCAAGAAGAGCTGCTGACCCTGTTTGCTGAACTTCAGCCAGATATTGATCTGATCTTGGTCAGCTTCAAAGCTACAGGAGTAGACTTCATGACTGTTAGTGCGCCCCACCATGCGGCAAAGATGAGGTTGCTCAGCTATGACAGCTTCAACTTGGCAATCGATGCCAGGATGCCATCTGACCCTCAGTTCATAACGTTTTTCAGCAAAGCGGATGAGATCAATGTAATGTTCGATATTGGATTCTAAAAGAGAAGGGTTCTCATAGATTTGCTGCCAATCATAGCTGGGTGCTGTCTCGCTTTCTACGATCAGAACGGAGTTTCGGCCACCAAAAGGGTCTGGCTCTGTATGTGGATTGGCCGGATCCGGCATCCACACTCCATCCACGATGAACTTATAGCGATGTGTGCCGCTTTCCACGGGTAAAGTTATCGCATAAATACCACCCAGATCGGCAAGCTCCAAGATGTCCCATGAGGTAAAATCACCGGCAATACCCACTTCATGTTTGGAAGCTGTTAAACCTTGGTAGCTAAAGCGGATCTGTTTCATCGGTTCGTTATTTCTGTGCTGCTTTCTTACTTTTAGCCTTGATAGTTGTTGGCTTCTTCTTCGGGGCAGCTTTCTTGGCAGCTTTGCCCTTGCCGGCCTGCACGCATTTTGACTCCTCTTTCACCACCTCGGGCAAAGTGTGCCCTTGGCGCTCAAAGTGCATGCGCAGGTATTCACCCGTGTAAGAATTCGGCGTGACAGCCAAGAGTTCCGGTGTTCCACAGGCTACCAGGTAACCCCCTTCTTCCCCGCCTTCCGGGCCAAGGTCTATCACCCAATCTGCACATTTGATCACGTCCAGATTGTGTTCGATCACCACTACGGTGTTGCCCAAAGCCACCAGTTCCTGCAAGACGTTGATCAGCTTGTTGATGTCGTCAAAATGCAGCCCGGTGGTAGGCTCATCAAGGAAGTAGAGTGTATTTCCGGTGCTGGTCTTGCTCAGTTCTTTGGAGAGTTTGATGCGTTGAGCTTCACCTCCGGAAAGCGTGGTAGAAGGTTGCCCCAGCTTGAGGTAGTCAAGCCCCACTCTTTTCAGCAGTTCCAGCTTTTGACTGATGGAGGGGATATTCTCAAAGAATTCATAGGCTTCCTGAACGTCCATATCCAAGACATCGGCGATATTCTTGCCTTTGTATCTAACAGCTAAGGTCTCCTTATTGAATCGTTTACCGCCACATACTTCACAAGTTACATGAATATCTGCCATAAAGTGCATTTCGATCTGATTTACACCCGCTCCCTGGCAGGCCTCACAGCGTCCGCCCTTCACATTGAAGGAAAAGCGGCCTGGTTTATAGCCTTTCATCTTGGAGAGCGGCAATTCTGCAAACAAGGAGCGGATGGGGTCAAAGAGCTTCACATAGGTGCTGGGGTTGGATCTGGGTGTGCGTCCGATGGGCTGTTGATCTATGGTGATCACTTTATCAAAGTGCTCAGTCCCCATTATCTCTTTGAACTTGCCCACTTTATGGGTGCTACGGTGGAAGAGATTGTGCAAATAAGGCGACAGGGTCTGGTTGATGAGCGAGCTTTTGCCGCTACCTGAGACGCCTGTAACACAGACGAAGAGCCCCACGGGGATGTCTACATCCAGGTTTTTGAGGTTGTTTTGGCTTGCACCCCGGATACTGAGCATGCGTGCATCAGGCTTAACTCTGCGACTGGGAATTGGTATCTTCATCCTACCGCTCAAATAGGCTCCGGTTATGGAATCCTTGCAGGCTTCTATTTCTTTGACACTGCCTACTTTTACGATCTCGCCACCAAAGACACCGGCACCTGGGCCAAAATCCACCACCACATCGGCACTGCGGATAGTATCTTCATCATGTTCCACCACGATCACGGTATTACCGAGCTCCTTGAGCTTAAAGAGCATCTCCACCAGCTTGCCGTTATCTCTTTGATGCAGACCGATACTGGGTTCATCCAAAATATACATCACGCCCACCAGTTGCGAACCGATCTGACTGGCCAAGCGGATGCGTTGACTTTCGCCGCCGGACAGGGTTGGCGAGCGACGATCCAAGGTCAGATAATGCAGCCCCACGCTCTGCAAAAAGCCCAGGCGGGCAACGATCTCCTTGAGCACTTCACTGGCAATCTCGGCCTGATTTCCATGCAGTTTGAGCCCTGAGAAGAACTGCAAGGCCTGTTTTACGTCCATGGCGGTCACTTCACCTATATTCAGCTGACCTACTTTCACAGCCAGGGATGGAGCTTTAAGCTTTTTACCGCCACATTCTTCGCAGTTTTTATCGCTGATGTATTGCATGTAGTAGCGCCGCATTTCTTCGGAAGTTGTCTCGCGCATGCGTCTTTCCAGTTGCGGGATCAAGCCCTCAAAACGCGCCATATACTCTCCGCGCCCATGCTTGGTTTGCCAAGCCATCTTGATGCGCTTGCCTTTGGAGCCATAGAGCAGGATTTGCTGCGTGAGTTCAGGCAGATCTTCCCAAGTATCATCCAGAGAAAAGCCATAGGCCTTGGCGAAATTCTGGACTATATTGAAAGTCCAGCTATCTTTCTTATCAGCAAGGCGTCCCCAAGGTGCAACCGCACCATCCATGAAAGTGCGTTGAGGTTCGGGAACGATGAGTTCGGGATCGAATTCCAGCTTATAACCCAAACCATTGCAAGCCGGGCAAGCGCCGATGGGGCTATTGAATGAAAAGTGTTGCGGACTAAGCTCTTCAAAACCGATATTGCATCTGGGACAGGCATTTAGCGAAGATAGAGTCTCCACTTCATCGCTATCCGGAAATTGAATCTTGACGAGGCCTTCGCTGGTTTTGAGTGCGAGCTCCAAGGATTCGCTCAGGCGTGATTCCACACCTTTCTTGATCACGATCCTATCCACAACTACGTCGATGTTGTGCTTACTCTTCTTGTCCAGCTTGATTTCTTCGTCCAGATTGCGGATCACTTTGTTGATCATCACACGCACAAAGCCCTGTTGTCTTAGGCTTTCCAGCTCTACCTTGTGCTCTCCTTTACGTTCCTGAACTATGGGAGCCAACACCTGCATCTTGGTGCCTTCAGGAAGCTCCATCAGATGCTCCACCATCTGATCTACTGTTTGAGAGCTGACTTTATCGCCACAGATGTGACAATGCTGTTCTCCGATACGTGCATAGAGCACCCTCAGGTAGTCGTAGATTTCGGTGACCGTTCCCACGGTGGAGCGGGGGTTGTTGCTGGCCGCTTTTTGCTCAATGGATATAGCGGGTGACAGGCCTTCGATATAATCCACTCTTGGCTTTTCCATCTGCCCCAAAAACTGGCGGGCATAGGCAGAAAGAGATTCTATATAGCGGCGCTGCCCTTCAGCATAGAGGGTGTCAAAAGCCAGGGACGATTTACCCGAGCCGCTCACACCGGTGAAAACCACCAATTGATCGCGGGGAATCTCCAAATCTATGTTTTTTAAGTTGTGCTCGTTGGCACCTTTAATTATGATCTTTTTCTTCATTTGTTCCTCATTTAAATACCAGAATCTACAGACTCCTGTATTGTCAATATCAATCTGAGCAGGCCTGATTTATGCCACATTTCATGGGTTAATGTCGAGAACGCATTGCCCCTGTTCTTGCGAGCCTCCTTAATTCCTCCTTACTTAGCCTCCCGGTAATCCCCCGGAGCCTCTCGGGAAAATCCCGAGTATCTCCGGGGGATTACCGGGCGGCTAAGTAAGGGCCGAGTGAGTGGCAAGCCTAAAAGTAAAAGTCAGCTGCGATGTTTGGACATACAAAAAAGGCAGAGTCTCATGCTCTGCCTGCTTATGAAAATATGGTGGAGGTGGCGGGGATCGAACCCGCGTCCAAAAAACCGGTCACAAATGAATCTACATGCTTAGTCGTCTTTAGATTTCAGCTACGGCAGTGAAAGACGATCAGACCTGCCAAGCCTGAGCCCACAATCTTAGGCAAAATCTATGAGCGCTCGATTTTGCAGCATCCACACTGTTATGACGCTTGCTCTATTCCCGGTGGAGCGAAACAGGCAAACGCTGGCGAGACTATGCTGCCAGAGAGTAATTGTTGTAGTTTGCAGTTAATTTTGCAGTTGCCACTTGTTGACGGAGAGGAATGGCGTCTCCGACATGCATCACTTGCACCCTGATTCCCTGTCGAAACCAAGTCACCCCCTATATACTGGTAAAGAACTGATTGTCTTATATGTCTGCCTAAAGCAGTGTTATGACAATTTATTTGGAGAGCCCCCTGTGTCAAGGGGAAAGTGATTTTTGCCTGTATCTTGGCTGGATGAGGCTTTACTTGTAGTCCTCTGCCAGGATCTGGATCAGGCTCTTGTATTTTTCTCTTAAGTCCCGGACGTGTTTGGCCAGATAGAACTCTCTTTCCAGAGACATCAATCTGATCCTCAGGAAATCCTTTATCTCTTCAAAAGGCATTTGAGCAGGAGCTTTCCGATCTGTAACCATGAGGATGTGATAGCCAAAGGGACTGGTGAAAACATCGCTGATCTCCCCCACTTTGAGAGAGAAAGCAGCTTTTTCGATTGCCGGATGCAGCTTGCCTCTGGGGAAGAAGCCCAAGTCTCCACATTGCAGGTTGCTGGGGCAATCCGAACAGCTGGCTGCAGCACAGTCGAAGTCTTCTTTGGAACGGATCTTTGATCTCACCTCACGTGCCTTTTCCTCGGCTCCTTCTCTTTGCCTGCGGATGAGGATGTGCGACACTCTCACTTCTTCCGGGCTGGTGAAAAGATCTTTTTGGTCCTCATAAAAAGCCTGTAGCTGTTCATCGGAAATGCGGTGTGCATCCTTTTGCATTTCGTGGATATACTTTCTCACCACCACCCGGCGACTGACCCTGGCCTCCATGGCTCTGGTTTCTTCTTCTGAGGGGGGGGGAGCCCAACCACCGCTATCTACCATGCTATCCAAAGTATACATCAGCTCCTCGTCATATTCTTGCTGGTCAGCTTGGATGCCTTTGGCGATGGCTTCAAAATAGAGCAAACAACTATCTATCAATCTGGCGAGGATGCTGGTTCTTTGTGGCTTGGGTGAATCCGAAATTGGGCACAGCTCCTCCTCCTCGCGGATGATGTCAGCCTCGAGTATCTCGATGTCTGCTACTTTTGCTATTATCAACATGGTTCTCTTTAGGCAGCTCTGACGAGTTGCTATAAATAAACTCCTTAATTTTGGACTCAATTACCGATATATTAAGTGGGAGACCATGGATTGTCAAATCAAATTCACAATTTCTATACCAAGTCACCTGTCTTTTGGCATAATTCCTACTGCGCTGGGCGGCAAGTTGCACACATTCTTCCAAGCTGCTTTTGTCCTCAAAGTAAGGCCTGAACTCTTTGTAGCCCAAGCTGTTGAGCCCCGGGTCATCAAAGGTGAAACCACGCTTTAGCAAGCCGGAAATCTCGTCTATCAGGCCGGCGTCGATCATCTGATCAAAGCGTGTGTTTATTCTCTCATACAGGGTTGGGCGCGGTGGATTGATCAGAATCCTGAAGCTCTGGTAAGGCCGTTCCTGGTTTTGATTTTGCCAGTGCGTGCTCAAAGGGGTGCCCGTGCCTCTGTACACCTCCAAACCTCTTATGATGCGTTGGGGGTCGTTGGGACTCACCTTGGCGGCGAATATGGGATCAACTTCGGACAGCTCAGCGTAGAGTTGGTCAAGTCTCTGTCTGTAGGCTTCTGCGTCATCTTTAACCCTATTCAGATACTCCCTGAGCTCTGACTTGATAGACTTGGCGATAGGTGGCAGCTTGCAGATACCTTCCAGTAATGACTTGATGAAAAGTCCGGTTCCGCCGCAGACGATGGGGATATTGGGATGCTTGTGTCCGGCGATGATGGCCGACGCACTTTTGACAAAATCCCCGGCACTATACCTTTGGTTTGGCTCAATGATGTCGATCAGATAATGCTTTACAGCTGCTTGATCTGCCGGTGAAGGCTTAGCTGTGCCGATATCCATGCCTTTATAGATTTGACGGGAATCAGCCGAGATGATACAGCTTCCCAAGCTCTGGGCTAAAGCCATGGCCAAAGTTGACTTTCCGGATGCGGTTGGGCCTTCAATAACGATTATCATAATAAATAGATATGTGGGCAGAAAAAGGGCGTCTGGCAGGCAAAGAGATTGTTGATCAAGCTGAGCATTTCCCTGCGGGTAAGCGGTTGTCCTGCCTTGATTGCCGCCTTGCAGGCAATAGACTTAGCCAGGCTATCCCTAAAGTCTTTATTCTCCACCATCTCGGTCTCCAATTGCTTGAGGATATCGATGAAGAGCTTGCCGCCTTGCCAATCCGTGAGTTCGGCTGGGATCTCTTCGACCACCAACGAGGAACCGGAGAACTTTTTGAGCACGAAGCCTGTCTTTTCCAGCATTTCCAGGTTTGCTTCCACCAGTTCTCTGATGTGATCGGCGATGTAAGGTGGGATATCTACCACAAGAGGCACGATCAGCTTTTGCCTCACCGGAGGTGCGCCCTGTGTTCTCTGCAATATCTTTTCATAAAGAATGCGCTCATGTGCTGCATGTTGATCTATGATCACGAGACCATCCTCCACCTGCACAAAGACATAGCTATTGTGAAGCTGCCAAGGATTCACATAGTCTTCTTCGTTTTTGAGAAGCAGTCTTACGCCTTCTTGAGCATCGTCTTGAGATTCTTGTTGCGCTCTAGCCGCCTGCTCGCCATCACTAACAGCTGGTCTATGAGGCGGCGGTGGGTCTTGGAATAGGTCATCCTGCCAGAGATTGCCAAATTCCTTTTTGTATTTGGAATACTGGGGCGCCTCCACCCTATCTCTATAGATGGCTTGCTCCAATTTGGAGGCCTCATGCACTGCGGAGGCCTGATCGAACTTGCGTCTGGCAGTGGCAAAGATGGCGTTTTCATAGTCCATCAGGGCGTCGGTGATGCAGTTTTTGATCAGACCATAGAGTCTTTGCTGTTCTCTAAAGCGAACTTCCAGCTTGGCGGGATGCACGTTTACGTCTATCTGCTCAGGTGGGACCGTGATGAAAAGCAGATATGGCGGTGTGCTGCCTTTAGCCCAGACGCGGGTTTTGAGGATGAAGGGCTCATAGGCGCTTCTGATGGCATGACGTATGCTTTTATCGCTGATATAGCGTCCATTGATGAATGTATATTGGACATCGTTAAACTTATCTCCACGTTCCTTGAGCCCAAAGATATAACCATTTACGCTGTAGCCACCGTCTGAAGATTGCACTTCAATGATATCGTCCTCAAAGAAGCCGCTGCCAAAGACCTCCGCCATCCTCTCACGTCTATCATCTGTGGCAATGTAGTTTAGGATGGTTTTGCCTTCGGAGATGAGCCGGAAGTTAATCTGAGGCCAGAGTATGGATTGATAGTGGAAATACTTGAGGATATGACGCAGCTCCGTCTGAACAGAACGCAAAAACTTACGCCTGGCTGGCAGACTCTTAAACAGTCCACGCACTGTGATATTGGTGCCCGGATTGGAGGAGGTGATGGTGACGTTTCTGAGGCGTCCATTGCTCACGTCTATCTTGGTGGCAGTCTCATCTTCCGGGCGTCTGGTGATCAGCGTTAGCTCACTCACAGCACCGATACTTGGCAGAGCTTCACCTCTAAAGCCCAGGGAGCTGATGTGGATGATATCCTGCACCTTTCTGATCTTACTGGTGGCATGACGCTCAAAAGCCAGTAGGGCATCATCATAGCTCATACCACAGCCGTCATCGGATACCTGGATGTAGTCACGACCACCTTTTTCAACCACGACGGTAATGCTGCTTGCCCCTGCATCCAGAGAGTTTTCCACCAGTTCCCGCACCACCGATGCCGGTCGCTCTATCACCTCGCCTGCGGCGATCTTGTTGATTACATCTTCGTTTAGAATCTTGATTACGCTCATTGCTTTAATACCTGAAGATGGAGCCGTTGGTAAACTCTCTGATGATGGAATTGTATGGCACTAAGGCGTCCGGGATGTCTCTGAAGTGAGAAAGGAGGGTTATCAGACGCTTTGCCTCCATATAGGCTGAACTGTTTTTGGATACCTGATGTAGGATTTTCCAGGCATGCTTTCTCAGGATACCAAGCTCGTAGGTGAGGCTGCTATTGAACATATAGTCCGCATTCTCCTGGAAAGGAAAGATGTTTTGGATCTCGCCATCACGCACATCCTGCCAACGCTCAATCGTAGCTGTTGCCGAATAGCCTCTGTATTGGTGATCCCGGATAATTCTGCGTAAAAGCCGGCAATCTGTGGTTGGGATGCGGTTGTGATCGTCGATATTGAGCTGGTTCAGGGCACTGACATAGATTTTCACCTTGTGCTTGGCATCGATGGAGGAGGTGAGCATGTCATTCAAACCATGAATCCCCTCCATCACCAAAAGATCATCTTCTCCCAGTTGCACAAAGTTGTGGCTGCGCTTGCGGATCCCAAGCTGAAAATCATACATGGGCAGCTCAACTTCTTTGCCGTCCAAGATCTCCGTGAGCTGCTTGTTCAAGAATGGCAAATCTACAGCGCGAATAGACTCAAAGTCATATTCACCATTGGGTTTACGAGCGGTGATCTCCCTGGGTAAGAAGTAATCATCCATGCCCATCACGATGGGACGCTTTTTACAGGCTTGCAGCTGCACCGAAAGCCGCTTGGCAAAGGTGGTCTTACCGCTGGAAGAAGGCCCCGCTATGAGGATGAGTTTCACATCCGGCTTCCGGGCAATATCCATGGCGATGGAGGCTATCTTCTGCTCGTGCAGAGCTTCCTCAACCAAGATAAACTGCGAAATCTCATAATTGTCCACCAAAGCGTTAAGGTCTGCAAGATGATGCACCTTAAGGATATCCAGCCACTTATCATGCTCTTGGTGCAGACTGAATATCTTGGTGGGGATCTCGAAGGGATAGCTAAGTTCATAGCTCTTTTCTGCAGGGAAGCGCAAAAAGAAGCCGGGAGAATGATAGACGAGATCAAACTTTTGGATCATCGTGCTGCGGTCAGCCAAGGGGCGGATGTAAAAGTCGTAGTATTTACCACAGCGGTATAGGACGAGACTTTCTCTATAGTCGCGGCTGAAGTTGGCCACCAGATCCTTGCGTCCCAAGCTCTTGAATATCTCCAAGGCTTCAGATAGCTTCATCTCTTCCTTTACGATGGGTAAGTCTGCATCCACGATCTTCATCATCTCTTCTTTCACTCTGTCGCAATCGGCAGCGGTGAATCCATTCTCGCTCCTCATCTCGCAGTAGACGCCGTCTCCCACGCTGTGTTCCACGATCAAACTATACTTATCCCCAAAGATGCTATAGATGGCTTTACCTAAGATGAAAATCACGCTATCTTGATATATGCGATAGCCTTGTGGATGATGAAAAGTGATGCAGTTGACCACGGTGTTGTGCTGCAACCGATATTCATCATTGACATATTGGGCGTGGTTTATTTTATAGGACAAAACAGAGTGAGGATCGATGTCTGTGCCGGCGATAAGCTCGGCAATTGACAGCTGCTCCTCCAGCTCTATTTCACTGTGATGTATTCCGTTAAGTCTTAGATCTATAATCATTGTCATGGTTTCCTTACTGATAATAGGTATGAAATGCCAGTGTTTTGAACTAAGGTTTGACGTCAAGCTTTAAGGAGACTAACTTGAAAAAACCTACCAAAATTAAGAAAATCAGACGGGAAGTTGCCCATCTCGTGGGTATCCTGTTTGGATCTGTTTTCTTTGCCATGGGATATTCATGGTTTTTGCTGCCTCACAACATCGCTCCAGGCGGTGTGGGAGGTATCAGCCAGATATTAGCCCAGTTTACCGGCTTGCCCAACGGTGTGTTGATGATCTTGATCAACATTCCCCTCTTTATCGTAGCCATCCTGCTGGTTGGTAAACAGTTCGGCGCCAAATCCATATATGGAATGCTTGTATCTGCCACGATGACAGACCTTATGAGCATTCCCATGCTCAATAGAATGGGCATTATCTTTCATGATCTGTCCAAACATACCTTTGTGGTAGACGGTCGCACCATTTATGCCATGTTTGGCCCGGAAGATATGCTACTCTCAGCGGTTGCCGGCTCAGTGCTCTTGGGCATTGGCCTTGGCGTCATCTTCCGCTTTAGAGGTTCCACCGGCGGCACAGACATCCCTGTAGCCCTCATCAAGCAAAAATCCGGCCTTTCCATCGGTAATGCGTATTACATCGTCGAAACAGGCATCATCATCCTGGTAGCTGCCTTCTTTAAAGACCCCAAAATCCTTATCTGGGGTAGCATGAACCTCTTTATAGCCTCCAGAGTTACAGACCTTGCTTCTGAGGGTATGCCTTATGTGAAAGGAGTATTTATCATCAGCCAGCACTCGGATGAGATCAAGGAAGAGATCTATCACAAGCTGAATAGAGGCATCACCTACTTCAAAGGAATGGGCGGTTATGCCAAGAAAGAAGTGGACATCCTCTTCTGCGTCATGAGTCGCGGTCAAGTGCCCGTGCTTACCGACATTGTAAAAGATATAGACCGCAATGCCTTCATGATCGTAACTGATGTCTATGATGTGCTGGGTTATGGATTCAAATCCCGCAAGCTGGATCTCAGAGACGATAAATAGTTTAGCTATAACAAGGTTTATGCACCTATGAGCGCCATATCAGGATTCATCTGTTTAAGTAGAGACAAGCGTGTGCCAGCCATGCGCCTGAAGCAGATCTCTGAACTTGGTGCTCATCGCGGTCCTGATGATGCAGCCTATTTCATTTGGCCTGATGCAAAGGCAGAATTAGATGCAACGGATGCGCTAAAAGAGGAACCCATCTATGGAAGCTTGGGCTATCGTCACTTGGATTTGGGCACAGATACTTTCAGTCCAGATACCTTACACAAGCAGGGGCTATATATAGTCTTTGATGGCTCCATCTACAATGCGCATGAGTTGAAGGCCACATTGGCACTGGATGCGGAAACCCCCGATACTCAGCTTATCTTAGCAGCTTATCAAAAGTGGGGCGATGGTTTTGTAAACAGGCTCTTAGGCATCTGGGCTTTAGCCATCTGGGATGGCAAGGCAGAGCGGCTTTTCTGCTCACGCGATCGCTTTGGCAGCAAGCCCTTATGTTACCTGATCCAAGACCAGGTATTCTATTTTGCCAGCGAGATCAAGCAGCTCTTGCCGCTTTTGGAGACCAAGGAGATCAATGCCCCGATGCTGTGGCGCATGAATAAAGTAAGCGGCATGCATCTTTATCAGGATCAAACACCGTTTAAACAGATCAAACTACTGGAACCCGGACAAAACCTATGCATTCAGCAGGGTAAGATCCACAAAGAATACTACTATCGCCTCGATCCAGACAAGTTTGAGACCTCGCAGCTCAGTTTTGAAGATGCTGCAGAGTATTATCTGGAACTATTCAAAGAAAGCGTGCATCTCTGCTCTGTAGAACCAGAAGCCATAGCCTGTTCTTTGAGTGGTGGCCTTGATTCCACTGCCATCTTAGCTGTGCTCTCCAGTCTTAAATCACAAGCGATAAACACCTTCTCCAGTTGGTTTGACGACACTCAGTTAGACGAAAGAGAATATATAAAGCTCGCCAACCAGAGCTTCAATGCTCAAGGCACCCTGCTCTCCCCCACTGCAGAAGAAGCTTGGCAGAACCTGCTGGATGCTACCTGGTTTAGCGACCTTCCTCTTGGCAGCGGTTGCCCGGCTCAGATAGCCGTGTTTAAAGCAGCACAGGAGCAAGGATTCAAAGTGATGCTCGGCGGTCAAGGCAGCGATGAACTCACCGCCGGTTACAGACACGCCCAATATCGCTATTTGGCGGATTTAGCCCATAGCAGACAATTCCCTAAGCTGCTAAGCTCCCTGGGGAGTATCTCCAAAGCCAAAAGACCGGTTGAGCTATTAGCCATCATGGCCAAAAGCGGTCTGTCCCTCGTCCTGCCCGAAAGCCAGCTCTATAGGCAAGAGATGAAGCATCTCCATTTTGAACCCTTTAGCGCGGATTTTCTGCAAGAAGCAAAAGATGCTGACATGGATGCCTTAGACTTACCTGATAGCAGCCGCTTGAGCAGTTTTTCCTACAACATGGTCTACAATACCACCCTGCAGACCTTGCTCCACTTTGAAGACAGGATGAGTGCCATGGCAGGCATGCAAAGCCGCAGTCCTTTTCTTGATCATCGCTTGGTGGAGCTTGCCTTCAGTCTGCCTTCCAGCTACAAGGTCGATCCACCTCAAGGCAAACGTATCCACCGTGCTGCCATCCAGCATCTGGTTCCCAAACCCATCTTGGAACGTAAAGATAAAGCCATCTTTGGCACTCCTTTCACCCAGATATGGATGCGCAAGGAACTCAAGGATAGAGTATATGCCGTTTTTACAAGCCAAAGCTTCAGAAGCTCGGGGTATTGGAACTTGAGCAAAATCATGGCCAAGTGGCAGAGTTACTTGAGCGGCTGCGATAGAGATGCCCAGATGCTTTATCAGGTGCTTGCCACCCAAATCTGGTTTGAAACCTTCAAAATCATATAAAAAATGTGAGGATTCCATGAAGAGATTCAGTATCATCTTCCTTATAATCATAATGATGTCCCTCAGTGCTTGTAAGCTTTTCAAGCAACCAACCTTAGAGAAAATCCACGATGTAAAGATCAACAAGTTTGGCGTGGATGAGATAGAAGTCGCACTCTCCATCAGCATCCATAACCCCAATTGCTATCAGCTCAAGATCGATAAACTGGACGTTGAACTGCTCAATAAACACAGGCAAAAGATAGGCATGGCTACTTTACAAAACAAGGTCACCATACCCAAACGCCGCAGCAATGCCCTCGATTTTACCGTCACCCTGCAGACTCGCCCCACCGCCAAAATGGTGAGTGCATCCAACCAAAGCGTCTATTTCTACATCTCAGGCAAAGGACACGGCAAGGTGCTCGGTTTTGGCAAAACCTTTGACTTTGAAGAACCCTATGAGTTAAATCTCAAAGAGTATCTGGAATCTCTCATCCCACGCTTTCAGGCTGATGGACAGAATATCTTCAAAATCAAGCGCAGCTACATCAAAGAACTGGGGCTGAGTCAGGCAACCATGTCTGTGGACTTCGTGCTCATGAACCCCTACGGCTTGGGCTTCAATCTCAAAGGATTTCCCGCCGAATTGTGGCTTAACAAAACCTCAGTGGGCAAAGGCAACCTGGCAAGTCAGATGCGCTTTGACGAGACCATACACTCCAAAGATGGCTCCATGAACTTCAAGGTCTCCAACTTCAAAGCTCTCTGGTCTGCCATCAAGGGCGTCATCAAAGGCGAAATTCCCTACACGGTGAAAGGAACAGTGATCATCGATGCCTTTGGCATGGAGATTCGCAAGCCTTATGAATACTCAGGTTCTGTGTCGGTAAGCTTGAGCGAATTCCTCTTGAATAAGCTGCAAGAGGCAGCTTTGGAAAAAACCATGTCAGAGCCCATAGAATAACCCTCATCATTTTTGGACATACAAAAAGGGACTCGCATCAAAACGAGTCCCTATTATCATTTAGGTTTATTGCTTAGGGTTTGCCCAGCTCCATCCCTTTCTTGATGGCTATCAGGTTTTTCTCCAGTAGGTCTGGGTCTCTATCCTTGAGGAAGCTGGTGAGGTCTTCCTCCATGGATTCATATTTAATTACGTTGGTTCTGCCTATCACCATCCCAATGGCGATCATGTTCACCACTCTGTTTGAGCCGATCTCTTGAGCCAGCTCTGTGAGAGGTGCAGAGATGATCTGGATGTCCGTACGGTTGCATCCTTTGGGACACATGCCTGTATCATAGACAAGCACTCCGCCTGGGCGAATTTGAGGACCGAACTTGTCGATCGAGGGTTGGTTCAGTGCGACCAAGATATCTGGTGTGCTCACGATGGGTGAAGCGATAGGTTGATCAGACACCACAGCGGAAACGTTTGCGGTTCCACCTCTCATTTCTGGCCCGTATGAGGGCAGCCAGGAGACGTGTTTCCCTTCTCTCATTCCCGCTTGAGCGATGAATCTGCCAATGGTCAAGACGCCTTGACCGCCGAAACCTGCGCAAATCATTTCTGTCTTCATGCTTGGGCTCCTTTATCTCTGAATACACCGGGTTTAAAGTAGGGCAGCATATTTTCTCTGGCCCATTCCATTGACTCCAGGGGTTTCATACCCCAGTTTGTGGGGCAAGTGCTCACAAATTCAATAAAGGTGAAGCCACGGCCTTCTTTATTGTATTGAATGGCTTTGCTTACGGCTTTTTTGGCCTTTATGATGTCGGGACCACTGAGCAGTGACACTCTTTCGATGTAGTAAGGTGCTACAAGGGTATCCAACAGCTCACATACACGGATGGGATAGCCGACGTCATCGACTTTGCGTCCGTAGGGACTGGTGGTGGTCTTCATGTCAGGCAGTGTGGTGGGAGCCATTTGTCCACCCGTCATGCCATAGATGGCGTTATTGACGAAGAAGACGCTGAGGTGTTCACCACGGTTTGCGGCGTGCACGATTTCAGCGGTTCCGATAGCAGCGAGGTCGCCATCACCTTGGTAGGTGAAGACATGCATATCAGGACGGGCTCTTTTGATACCGGTGGCCACAGCCGGAGCGCGTCCATGAGCGGCTTCTGCCATATCAAAATTGAAGAATTTATAGGCAAACACGCTGCAACCAACAGGGGCTACACCGGCCATTTTATTGATCAATCCATGCTCGTCAATGGCTTCTGCAATCAAGCGATGAGCCACACCGTGCATGCATCCTGGGCAATAGGTGAATGATACTTCTCTTAACGATTCGGGTCTGGTTGCGATTACTTCCACTATTTCCTCCCTTTAATAACAAGCTTGCAGCTTTTCTTTGATCTGTTCGGGTGTGAAGACCATGCCTCCAACTCTGCCCCAGAAATGGACTGGAACTTTACCGTTGACGGCGATCTTCACATCTTCCACCATCTGGCCGGTATTCAGCTCAAACACGTATACTTGCTTGACCTTGGGGCCAATGCATTTGGCGAGTGCTTCGTAAGGATAAGGCCAAACTGTGATGGGACGGAAAAGACCGATATTCTTGCCTTCCGCATTCAGCTCATCCACTGCGGAACGGACTATACGGGAAGCAGTGCCAAAAGCGACTACCACCATCTCGTTGTCATCGTTGATGTTATAGAGCTCGTGGCGGGTCTCGTTGGCTGCGATCTTGTCATACTTCTCATAGAGGTGGTTGACGTGCTTTTCCAGCACCACGGGGTCAATCTCGAGAGAGTTGATCTCATGATGATGCTTCAGGTCTCCATCTTGGTTGGGATGAATGCACCAGGATTCATGCTGATGTCCCATTTCTTCCATTTCCTTTTCGGTCACGGCAGGTTTAAATTCCACTGGCTCCATCATCTGTCCCAGCATACCGTCTGCCAAAATCATCACAGGATTGCGATATTTATCTGCCAAATCGAAGGCTTCGGAGGCCATATCGGCAAATTCCTGCACACTGGATGGGGCAAGCACGATTAGGTGATAATCTCCATGTCCACCACCCTTGGTAGCCTGGAAATAGTCACCCTGTGAGGGTTGAATGTCGCCCAAGCCAGGGCCGCCACGCTGAACGTTGATGATCACGCAGGGAAGCTCCGCTCCGGCGATGTAGGACATCCCTTCGGCTTTGAGGGAAATTCCAGGAGAGGATGAAGTGGTCATCACCCGCTTGCCGGCTCCGGCAGCTCCATAAACCATGTTAATAGCAGAAACTTCACTCTCTGCCTGCAAAAAAGTTCCACCAACGGTGGGCATCATCTTGGCCATATATTC
Source organism: Candidatus Cloacimonadota bacterium (assembly GCA_029781115.1). Taxonomy (GTDB): domain Bacteria; phylum Cloacimonadota; class Cloacimonadia; order Cloacimonadales; family Cloacimonadaceae; genus UBA3900. The sequence goes on along the minus strand of JAKOXG010000010.1, from coordinate 114,836 downwards.
GATCAATTCGCTCTGAGGGGTGATAGGATAGGCGAAATACAATCTGCAACCTGCGTTAATCGCAGCTTTGGCCACGGCTTCATTACCTTTCATTAATACTTTACTCATTTCTTTTCCTCACTTTTCCACGGTAATGGCTACGTCTGGGCAGATGTTGTAACACATTTTACAGGCGATACAAGCATCTTGATTGAAACATTCGGCGTAGTGGTAACCCTTGGCATTCATGTTTTCCGAAAAACGGATAATCTTCTTCGGACATACAGAAATGCAGAGCCCACAACCTTTGCAATAATTTGGGTCAACCGTCATTCTTGGCATGGTTGTGCTCCTTCTACTTTCTTATTTTCGTTCATAAGATCATCAATATTATGGATAGCCTTTTGTGTCAAACCTTTTCTTTTGCAAGACCCGCTATCTTAGGGGTATTGGGACAGTTAGGAATTTTGCCCCATGCAGAAAAGTGTGCCAATCTGTTCAGTGACTATAGCAGGTGAACCGATAAACGGTATCCAAAATATCGAGATTCTCAAAGGACGCCGTCATCCTTCTTCTTCCTGCCTCACCCACCCGGTGATGCCGTGGAGATACTCGGGTTTTTCCCGAGAGGCTCCGAGGGATCACCGGGAGGCTAAGTAAGGAAGGGGCAGGTACGGGTATGGTAAAAAAGCTGTGAAATATGAAGCTCTACGCTTTCACACCCCACACCCACCCTTATTAATATAAGGCGGATGTAAGGTTGCTCGCAGGGAAGGCGAAGGAAATCAGGGATCTGCAGAAAATCATCCTTTTTCTAAGATAGAGCTAAACTATGTTTTGATGCGGGTTGAAACGTCCCCAATGCAAAGAAGTGGAAATATCTCCACACTGAAGAGAGAACAAATGTAGGAGAATGCCAGCCAAAGTTAGATTTTGCAAATAATCGCTATCGTGCTCTTATGCAACAGGTTAGCAAAGGTTAAATTTCCTTGAAAGAGGCCAAAATGGCTATTTACCGGGCGTGCAGGATGCAGCTATCTATATATCCAACAGTTAGATAGGTTCAATTTTGAGAAATATGTCTTGACAAAAAGCTCTGAGCAGAAAAATAGGACACCAGACTTAAGCAGAACAATTGGAAACAACATTATGAGTAATCAAATCAAGAAACTGATCGCCACAATTTTAGGTTTTCAGCTATTAATTATAGTCCCGGTAATAGCCGAAAGTGTGGCAGGTCTTGGCAGCGATGAGATCAGCCAGCAGAATTCTGCCTTGCTGATAGATTCGCAACACAATTCGGAACCCCCAGAACGCATGGTGGCTTCCTATTATGGAGGCCGGTTTCACGGTAGAAAAACCGCAAGTGGAGAGCGTTATGACAAAAACGCACTCACCTGCGCCCATAAAACCCTTCCTTTTGACACTATTTTAATCGTAACAAATCCCAAAAATGGGAAATCCGTAACCGTTCGTGTGAACGATCGCGGGCCTTTCACCCGTGGCAGAGACGTTGATCTCTCTTACGCTGCAGCCAAAGAGATCGGTATGATCCAGGCTGGCGTGATCCCTGTAGAAGTAGTGGTTTTGGACACTATCACAGAGATGCCCTCAGAAATCACCCTGGAAGACACATCATCAGATTCATCCATTACAATTAGGTGATTTCACCTCATAGATCAGTCCTTCCCATGCGAAGGTTGATCGACCAATCAGTCAAAAGCATCCCCCTTTATGCATTACGCTATTACTATAAATATGTATAGCAGGAGCTTGGATGTATATCAGTGAAGGTTTACCGCTCAAGCTGAGCGAAGAAGTAGAAAATGCTTTGAACGAGAGGCGTGCGGTGGTGGCTTTGGAATCCACCGTGATCACGCATGGTTTACCCAAACCTCTCAACTGGGAGGTTATGGATCGCCTGCAACGGGTTGTCGCAGATCAGGATTGCACTGCAGCCACCATCATCGTTCATCAGGGCATAGCACATATAGGCATCGAAGATAGCCTCAAAGAAGAATTACAGAATACAGACATCCCCTTCAATAAGCTTTCCCTGAGGGAGCTGCCTTTGGCTTTTGCCAGGAAGGATTCAGGTGGCACGACGGTCTCGGCTACGATGGGTTTGGCTCACAGTGCGGGGATAGAGGTGTTTGCCACCGGAGGCATAGGTGGAGTGCATCGGTTTTGGCAGGAAAGTTGGGATGTGTCCATGGACTTGATTGCCCTGAGCCGTATCCCTGTGATCGTGGTCTCAGCCGGTTGTAAGGCAATCCTGGATGTGGAAGCCACCTTGGAGATGTTGGAAAGCTTTGGAGTTCCCGTCGTGGGTTGGCAGGCAGATACTTTCCCACTCTTCTACACTCCTGAGAGTGACTATCACATATCCAGATGTGATGATCTGGATCTTTTGGCACAAAGCTGGAGAGCACATAAGGTGCTTAGAGATAACGGTTGCGGCATGCTGGTGGCCAATCCCATCCCCAAAGAATACGGCATCCACAGCAGTCAGATTGAGCCATTTATCAACCAGGCAATCGCGGAGGCAAAGCATCTTGGGATCAAAGGAAAGGAACTCACACCTTTTCTACTTGACCTTTTAGCCCAGATCACAAAAGGTGAATCCGTAAAGGCCAATATCGCCCTGCTGGAGCATAATGCCCGCTTGGCGGCTGATTTGGCAAAAGCACTTTAAAGGAATTCACACACCTATGAAACTATACCTATCCTTGGATATGGAGGGCATGCCTGGTACCTTCAATTGGGAGCACGAAAAGACGGATAGAGCCAGCGTTAAGCGCTACTACAGGGCTCATGTGGAAAACGTGTTGAAAGCTGTTTTGGCACATCCCAAAGGCAATGAAATCCAGGAAATCCGCATTGCAGATTCTCATAGTGCAGGTGATAATCTTGATTATGAGATCACACTTCTGGATGAGCGTATCTCTCTGATCTCAGGCGCACCTAGGCCACTATATATGATGCCTGCACTGGAAAAGGATTTCGATCAGGTGTGGCTGCTGGGTTACCATGCTTCCACAGGAGCATATCGAGCCAATATGGATCACAGCTATTCCAATAGCCGCATCCACAAGATCAGGATAAATGAGCAGCCCATGAGCGAAGCTTTGATCAATGCAGCTTATGCAGGACATTTGAGTGTGGGCGTGAATCTGGTGAGCGGAGATAGTGCCTTGGCAGCAGAGCTCAATGCCGGGGATGCATTGCCTTGGGTCAATTATATCTGTACCAAGAGAGCCATGGGCAAGTTCTCGGCGCTCAGCTATTCCGCGTTGGCTATTCAAAAGAGCATAGAACAGGCTGTGGATAAGGCATTGAACAAACCAAAAGATCAGATCCCCCTTTATACCTTCGATAAGCCCATCAAGCTGTTCATAGAGTTTCAAAGCACAGCCATGGCGGATCAAGCCTGCTTGATGCCTTATGTGAAGCGCTTGGATGGGCGTTGTATCGAGTATGTGGATGATGATTATGCCGTAGTTTTTGAAGCCATCATGGCTTTGGTCACTTTGGCCAGCACGGCAAACCTATGAATGTGAGGTGAATAAATGGAAAACTTTGTAACGATTGCTAAGTTTGAAAACATCTTTGAGGCGGATTTAGCCCGTGGTCTATTGGAAGACAACGGCTTTGAGGTGAACCTCTTGAATGAAAGAGTGGTGTCTCTGGCTCCTGGAATTGCCAGCAACAAACTTTGCCTGGAACTGCAGGTTCCAGCAGGCCAGGAAGCTAAAGCTATGGCTTTTCTTTCTGAATCTACCAAAGACTCAGATACCGAAGCTTTGCTCAAAAGCGAGGGCGCTATTCTGGAAGGCCATTTCAAGCTCACCTCCGGACGCCACAGCAACCTCTATATAGAAAAGATCAAGCTCTTGCAAAATCCCTTATTGGCCAAAACCTTATGCTCGAGATTGGCCGCTCTGATCACAGATCATGATATTGATTGCGTGGTGGGACCTGCCTATGGTGGCATAGCGTTGGCCTTTGAAGTGGCTTCCATCCTGGATAAGAGCTTTGTCTTCACCCAGAGGAAAGATGGCGAGATGACGATCCGCAGCGGCTTTGACCTATCAGAGATCAAGAGGGCGGTCGTGATCGAAGATATTGTGACCACCGGCGGTAGCGTGGTAGAAGTGATCCAGTGCTTGAACGATAGAAATATTGAGGTGAGCATGGTGGGAGCTTTGGTGGATCGCAGCGGTGGAGCGGTGGATTTTGGTGTGCCTTTTATGAGCTTACTCCAGCTCGATATCCCCTCCTATGATCCTGAAGAATGCCCGCTTTGCCAGTCCGGCATCCCCATCACCAAACCCGGCGGCAGTGACAAATAAGAAGTGAATATAGCCGCATTTGACGAGAGTGACGCAAAGCTGCTTGCTGAGCTGTTGCGCTTTTTCGTGCAGCCTAAACAGCCGCAGCTGAGCCTAAGCTTGCCCAAAGGATGTGAAGATGAAGCCCCCTCCGGTTGGGAGCTGAAGGAATATGAAGCTTCCGGTGAGCCCAGAGTGGTGGTGAATCAAAGCGAAGAGCAGCTTGCACAGCTACATCAGTTTTACTTTTGCTCCTCTTTCAGATGTCTCAAGATAACGAATAAAATACCTCAACTCAGTCCGGCTCTCTTTGGTGATTTAGAGCCCTGTTGCTTAAGCTCTGAGGCGGATGATTTCCCGCAGATCACAAGACGCTATCCAACGCTCAAGGCTTGGCTGAATGATATGCCCAAAGATACGCTGCTGGTCACCTCACAGGAGCTTATTCCTGAAGCTTTATTGATCAACGAACCGGATGATCTCTGGCTGCTTGCTTTCGATGATGATAACATGATCCTGGACCTAAGGCTGGAAGATAGCAGCCAGGCGCATTATAGAGCGTATTCTCAGCTATCTGCTTGGTGTCTGTGTCTGGAATATTACGATGAGATTGATAGGCTTTCACTGAGCCGTTGTTATCAAAACAGTGCTGGCTCTTATGGCTTCTTTGCTGAGTTTTATGATCGCTATATGGCACATGTGGATTATTCCGAGTGGATAGAGATGATCCTCACTTGGGCTCGTCATTTTATGCGTGATACCCCCAAGGTAGTGCTGGAAATGGCTTGTGGCACCGCCAACATCTCTGAGCAATTGGTGTATAAGGGTATGGAAGTGGACGGCTTTGACAGCTCACCGTTCATGTTGCATGAGGCAAGTAAAAAGAGCTTTAAACCAAATCTGTATCTGGCTTCCCTGACCCAGGCTCCCAGACGTGGGAATCACTATGACCTCATCCTCTGCCTCTTTGATAGCATCAACTACCTGCTCAAGAAAGAAGAGATAAAGAAAACCATTAACAATGCGCATCTGGCACTCAAGCCGGGCGGACTGTTTGTCTTTGATATCTCCACCATCTACAATAGCAGAAACAACTTTTGCGATGAGATCAACAACCACCAGTTTGAGGATGCCACCATCGTGCAACACGCCTACTATGATGAGGTGCGTCTCAGGCAGAGGTCGTTCTTGACCCTCTATCGTCGCAAGGGCACCGCTTATGTGATGAGCCAGGAAGATCACTGCCAGAGAGTATATTATCATCGGGAGATCATGTCCATGCTCAAAGACTGTCCTCTGGAGCTTAAAGGCATATTCGCCACCGAAGTGCGTGGGAACTTGATCAGCAGAAAGCTGCAAGACTTGGATTTCCGCTACCCACGGCTCTTTTATATGTTGCAGAAGAGTAAATGATGAACCCTTTATACGATGCTGATCTTGAGCTATTGGAAGAATATCCCCTCATCATCGGAGTGGATGAAGCAGGTAGAGGCTGCTTGGCTGGACCGCTGGTCTGTGCAGCCGTAGTCTTGGATTATGAATTGGCATTTGATAAGCTGAGAGATAGCAAGCAGCTCTCCCCCACCGTCAGAGAAGTACTTTACCAGCAGATTGTGGATTCCTGCATCACTTATAGCATCCAGGTGATACCGGTGGAATATATAGATGAGCACAACATCCTAAACGCCACGATGGAGGGAATGAAGCGGGCTATTTTGGCTTTGGGTATCACTGAAGGGTTGTGCTTGGTGGATGGAAACAGATTGCCTGCACTCAATGCCCCGGAAACCAATGACTTGGAGCTAAGAAGCGTGATAGGTGGAGACGGCCTGCATGCCTCAATTGCAGCGGCATCCATCTTGGCAAAAGTGTATAGGGATCAGCTTATGTTGGAGCTGGATAAAGAGTATCCAGACTATGGTTTTGCCACTCATAAAGCCTATGGAACCAAGGCGCATCTGGAAGCCATATTTAAACATGGCCCCTGCCCCATCCACAGGAAAAGCTTCGCTCCCATGAAGTATCTATAGCCCATAGAAAACAAAGCTATTGACGTAATACCCGCATTCTGCAAAACTGCGCATCATATCAATTTTAGGAGTGATCCCATGCGATACAGAGTCTCAGTATTACAATATGAACCCAAGTTTCTCAAGCAGGATGAGAATCTTGAGGTGGTGAAACGGATGCTAAATGGCCTCCAAACAGATCTGGTGGTGCTGCCCGAGCTGGCACTTTCCGGGTATGTGTTTGTAGAGATGGATGAGGTGATGCAGATCGCCGAAAGGGTGCCTGATGGCAAGTGCTTCCAAGCCCTGCTAAAGGTTGCCAAGGACAACGACTTCAGCATTGTCTATGGCTTTGCTGAAAGAGCTGGTGACTTGGTCTATAATTCCAGTGCACTTCTCAATCCCGATGGTAGCTATCACGTGTATCGCAAGACACATCTATTTTACAGAGAAAAGCTCTTCTTTGAGCCCGGCGACACGGGCTTTGCTGTGTATCCTGCTAAGGGTGGTGTAAAGATTGGCATGATGATCTGCTTTGACTGGCAATTCCCGGAATCTGCCAGAACACTGGCTATGCGTGGTGCTCAGATCATCTGTCATCCCTCAAACCTGGTGCTGCCCTGGTGTCAGCAAGCGATGATCACACGCAGCTTGGAAAACAGGGTCTTTACCATCACCTCCAATCGCATTGGAACGGAGGTCAATGGAGACCAACAGCAGACCTTTACCGGTGCAGCACAGATATTGGGCACCAAGGGGGAGATTCTTGCACGTATGGAAACCGAAGGCGTAGGAATCGAGACACGTGAGATAGACCCCAGCTTGGCTTTGGACAAATCTGTATCCAGCCTTAATGAAGTGTTTGCAGACAGACGTCCAGACTTTTACGAAAGATGAAAAAGAGCGACATTGAAGCCAGAATCAAAGAGCTGAAGGCGCAGATAGCGCATCACGACAAGCTCTATCATCAGTTGGCGATCCCTGAGATATCTGACTACGAATATGACATGCTACTGCGTGAGCTACAGAGCTTGCAGCAGGAGTTGGGTCTGGAAGATGAGCAAACGGTAGGCATAGACCTGAGTGCCGATAGCAAAACCATAGACCACAAACAGCGCATGTATAGCTTGGATAACGCCTACTCCATTCAGGAATTACAGAACTTTTACACCAAGATCACAGCTGAAGTAAACGAGAAAACACAGTGGAGCGTAGAGCTGAAGATAGATGGCTTCGGCATCAATCTCTACTATGAAAATGGTGAGCTGCAATACGCACTTTCCAGGGGCGATGGTGTATCCGGCGAAGTGATCACCGCCAACATATCTGCCGTGCAGGGTGTGCCCCAAAGGATACCTTTCAAAGGACAGATCGAGATCCGTGGCGAAGTGTATATCTGTGTGGATGACTTTCTCAAGATCAATGCCGAGAGAGCAGAGAACGAGGAAAAGACCTTTGCCAATCCACGTAATGCGGCCGCCGGCTCCATCAAGCTTAAAGACTTGGAGGAAGTTAAGAAACGCCATCTCAAGGCTGTGCTCTATGCAGTTGGCTTTGCAGATCCTATGCCGGTGGAGAGTCAGACTGAGCTGCTGTATTGGCTCAAAGAACAAGGCTTTAGCGTAGCGGAACATCATGTCAAAGCCAGCACCTTTGCCGAGATTGAGGACTTTTGCCGGCTGTGGGAGGAGCAGCGCTACACCCTCCCCTTTGAGATAGATGGGACGGTGGTCAAGATTGATGACTTTGTGCTGCAGAAACGCTTTGGCTATACCTCCAAGAGTCCGAAATGGGCAATTGCATATAAGTTTAAACCAGAAGAAAAAGAGACCATCCTCAGGGAAGTGCAGTTTCAGGTGGGACGCACCGGAGCCGTGACGCCCGTGGCTATCTTGGAACCTGTGTATATCTCCGGCAGCACGGTAACCAGAGCCACATTACACAACGAAGATGAGATCAGGCGTCTGGATTTGCACATCTCAGACACAGTGCGCATCGTTAAATCCGGCGAGATCATCCCCAAAATAATAACTGTAAATGCCTATAAGAGGGTTGCAGATGCACCCGAGGTCAGCTTCCCTACTGCATGTCCTGTCTGCGGCAACACTTTGCACAAAGATGAAGACGGTGCTATCCACTACTGTCCCAACGCCATGTGTCCCGCTCAAGTTCAACGGAAGATAGAGCATTTTGCCTCCAAAGACGCCATGGATATTGTGGGCTTGGGTGAAGCGATGGTAAAGACTCTGCTTGATAAAGGATTGATATCTGAAATAGCGGATATCTATCGTTTGGATTTTGACCAGGTGGCATCCATTGAAGGTTATGGATCCAAGAGTGCTGAAAACCTGCAAAACGCCATCGAAGCATCCAAAAGCCGCAATCTGGACAGGGTAATCTTCGCCTTGGGCATCCGTCACGTGGGCAAAGTAACTGCATCAACTCTGGCCAATCACTTTGGCTCCATGGAAGCCTTGTGCAAAGCGGATGCTGAATCCCTGCTGAATATTCCAGACGTGGGGCCGCGTGTGAGCGACTCCATCCTCACCTTCTTCTCGCAAGAGCCAAACCTTAAACTGATCAAGGAATTGGATGAGCACGGGCTCACTATGCAGCTCCAAGTCTCTGATAAGCCGCAACCTCTGGCTGGGCTCAACTTTCTGATCACCGGCACGTTGGATAATTTTGGTCGCAAAGAGATGGAGAGTATGATCAAGGAACGCGGTGGCAATATTCTCAGTAGTGTGGGAAAACAGCTCAACTATCTGATTGTAGGTGAAAAGCCCGGCTCCAAGCTTGCCAAGGCAGAGAAGCTGGGTAGTGTGAAGATCATCAATGAACAGGAAGCTCTGGGCTTGATGGGAATAGAATAAGGTGAAAATCCTCGAACGCTACATCCTCAAAGAGCACGTCTCGCCTTTCCTCATCTCGCTGCTGGTGGTGACGATGGTGCTTTTGATCGACAGAGTGATCGACCTGCTCAACTTGATCATAGAAAAGAGATTACCCGCCTCCATCGTGTTTGAACTCTTTACCCTGTCTCTGCCCTACATGTTGGCTCTATCCATCCCAATGGCGGTGTTGGTGGCGACGATTCTGGCGTTTGGACGCATGACGGTGGACAGGGAGACCATAGCCATGAAATCCAGCGGTATCAACGTATATTCCATGGTCAAGCCCCTGATATTCGTCGCTCTTTTGCTCACCGGATTGATGGTCTATTTTAACCATTGGTTCCTGCCCCAAACCAATCACAGACTCAAAAACCTGATGGTGAAGATCGCCTATTACAAGCCCATGACCATCATCAAACCAGGTGAATTCAATCAAGTGACGGATTATACGGTCTTTGTGAAAGAGAATGAAAACGATGAGCTGAGAGACTTGCTGATCTACGACCGCAGCATGAGCAGCTTTCCCAGGATAATCCGTGCTGAAACTGGCACCGTGAAACAGATGGATGGCGGTAACACCTTGCAACTCACGCTCTTTAATGGAGAGATGCACGAACGCAGCGAAAAAGACCCCGGCAAATACTCTTTGCGCCGTTTTGACACCTATATGGTAAATATCCGGGACTTGGGTTATGATATGGATATGGGCGAAAGCAGCTATAGATCAGACAGGGAAATGACCTACAACCAGCTTGTGGATGAGCTGAAGGAAAAGAGTCAAGAGCTGAAGACGGTGGAAGCTGAACAAGCATCTTTGAGTGGACGTTTTGAGCAAATAGGCGGACCCAGTGGAGATCAAAAGAAAGATCAGGAATATCGGAGAATAGGCATGATGCTCAAGATGACGGAGGACAGACTCTCAGAAATCAAGCATGAATACAACGCACTACAGGTGGAATATCATAAAAAGTTCTCCCTCTCCTTTGCCATCATCATATTTGTCCTGATCGGCATTCCCTTGGGCTTGATGACGCGCTCCAGCGGAATAGGCATGGCCTTCTCAGTCTCGTCCATTATATTCCTGATCTATTATGTTGCCCTCAATGCAGGTGAAAACCTGGCCGATAAAGGCCACATGAACCCATTTCTATCCATGTGGCTGTCCAATATAGTATTTCTACTGCTGGCCTTTGCTCTCATCTGGGCTTCAATCAAAGAAAAGCAACTGATCAACCTCAACCTACTGGCCTGGAAGCTCAAAAACTTCAGACGCAGGAAAGAAAAAGCTCCCGATGAGCTGCTCCACTAAAAGGAAGACAAATGATTCGTAAACTTGACCGCTATATCATCCGCGAGTTCCTGCGCACCTATCTGATCATCTTCCTCAGCTTTGCGGCGGTGTTTATCGTCATTGATGTGATAGACAACCTGCCCAGGTTGTTACGTGCCGGGGCAAACACACAACAGGCCTTCATTTACTACCTCTTGCGCTTGCCATATCTATTGGTGCTTACTTCACCAGTCACCGTGCTCCTCACCGGACTCTTTATGATGAATTCGCTATCCAAACACAACGAAAGCGTGGCGATCAGGGCAGCGGGCGTGAGCATCAAAAGAGCAATGCTGCCACTCTTTGTGATCGGTCTCATCATCAGCGTGGGCGTGGCCATCATGGGAGAATACCTGCTTCCCTGGGCGGAATCCACCCGCTCCTATGTATATAATGTGCAGATTAAAGGCGAACAGCCGGACGACCAGATGCTCAAAGCCAGTGTGCATTATCAAGGAAAGGAAAACGACTTTTACTATTTTGGCTTCTTTGATGGCTATCAAAACACACTCAAGGTCATAGATATGGTAAAGCTGGACGAGGAAAGTGAAGAAGTGTTGCAACACCTCACCGCAAGCGCTGCCTCATGGAATGGAGAGACATGGATCTTGCAGGATTGTGTGCTGAGGGAGTTTAAGGATGGACAACAGGTGAATTGGAGGCATTATCCCAGCACGGATAAGAAGTTTTTGGATGTGGAGCCGCAAGACTTTATCCGCATCACCAAAAAGACCTTGAGCCTGAACTTTATGGAGCTGAAGGAATATATCGCCAGGTTGGAGAAGATGGGAGAAGAGGCAAATCGGGAAATCGTAGACCTGCATATGAAAATCGCTTTCCCGCTTACCAACCTGATTGTGATCTTCTTCTTTATCCCCGTAGCCACCAGCAATATCCGCTCCAAAGGACGCGGCTTGATCTTCCTGCTGGGCTTGGTGGTATGCTTTACTTACCTCATCGTGGTGAGGGTGAGCCAAAGCTTGGGCTATAGTGGAGTTGTGCACCCGGTTTGGGCGGCGTGGCTGCCGAATATCATATTTACCATCCTGGGCTTTGGCTTCCTGAAGAAAGCAGAAATATAGCCCCTTATATTATGGCTCCTGTGAGCCACCTTAATTCCTCCTTACATTATCAAGGGTAGGTGTAGGATGGTTATTGGGCAGGACACCACCGAAAGCACATAGCTTACCCACTCCTTCCTTGCTTAGCCTCCCGGTGATTCCCCGGAGCCTCCCGGGAAAAACCCGAGTATCTCCACGGCATCACCGGGCGGGTAAGTAGGGGCCAAGAAGGTAGAGGACACAAAAAAGCTGGGTAGCACATCGAAGCCACCCAGCTGACTATAGGTTTGTTTTAGAGTAGGATCAAATACCAGATCATGTTCATGACGCCGATGAGGAAATTGACAGCCCAAAAGAACCAAAGGCTATATTTGAGCACATATTTGCGCCAGTATTTCTTCAGGAAAGCGATGTCAAACTTGGCATCAAATTCATCGATGCGGTGTTCCACTCGCCATTGCTCAATCAGGTGAGGAATTGTGCGTCTGAGAATCTTGGATGCGATTTCTTTCACCGAATCGGCAAGCAGATTGCGGATCTTATCCTTAAGCTTTTGGGGTAGCAAAGGCCAGCCATTTACAAACTCTGCCTTCTCATAGACAAACTGGCGCACCTGCTGCTCCCACTTGCTTAAATAGCCGCTTTTATCCTGCTTGTTTTCCGCTTGTTCCAGATAATCGTGCAGCATGTCTCTCACTTTATTGAAGAGCCATTCACGCTTTCTCACCACGAATCCCGGAGTAAGTGGGATGTGCCACCACAGGAACCTTCTTCTTTTCTTGTTGAACAACAACCAATCTATGGAAAGCAGTATTAGGGTTCCTAATAGCATATTCCAAAGGATGAAACTGATAGATTTTAGAGCAATCATTTAAAAACCTCCTCCTGCTCCGCCGCCACCAGAACACCCGCCTCCAAAGCCACCGAATCCCCCGAAACCGCCGTAGCCACCAGAGCTGCTCGAGCCACCTGATGAACTGCCGCCTCCAAATCCGCCATGTCCACCTCCTCCAGGACCGCCGCCAAGGACAAATAATGCCCACAGCCATCCCAATATCTTGCCCCGGGTGATGATGATGAGGAAGATGAAGATGATGAAAAAGGTAATTATCCCGGGACCAACATCCTCATCATTTTTCTTCGACTTACCTTGGCTGTAATCTGATACTCCGGTGATGGTAACGCCTTTCTCTTTGGCAACTTCGCTGATAATCATGAGGCTTGCTTGGGTGAAAGCTCCATCCCAATCTTCACTGCCTTTGGTCAGCATAGCTGCCATCTCTCTAAACACGCGGCTGGCATAGCTGTCTGTGATGTAAGGCTCTGAGCCATAACCAACTTCGATCTTGATCCGACGCTCTTTGAGCCCCATGATGATGAGTATGCCTTCGTCTTTCTTGTTGCCCACCTTCCATTGCTCAAAGGCTTTCACGGCAAAGCTGTTCTCGTCCATGTCGCCTATGGATGCAAAGGTGCCGATAGCCAATTCAACATCCGTTTTTTCCTTGAGCTCTATGCACCAGTCGTTGATTTGATTGACCGTTTCTTCGCTCATCACCTGGGCAAAGTCGTTCACAAAGCCAATTGGTTCCGGGATGCTGAGCTTACCCATCAAGCCCGCCGCAAGCACAAGCAACAGGATAGTAAAGATTTTGTTCTTATACGTCATGTAGGATGTGCCCCATTTTGTCTTTCTTGGTTTTCAGGTAATCGTGGTTTTCTGCCTGAGCTTTAATCTCGATGGGAACGCGCTCGATGATCTCAATACCATAACCCTTCAAGCCCACGATCTTGGTAGGGTTATTGGTGAGTAAGCGCATCCTTTTGATGCCCAGGCGCTTCAGTATCTGTGCACCAATACCGTAATCACGCAAATCCGGTGGGAAGCCCAATTTGATATTGGCCTGCACGGTATCCATGCCGTTATCTTGCAGATGATAAGCGCGGATTTTATTAAGAAGTCCTATGCCTCTCCCCTCTTGCCTCATGTAGAGGATGACGCCTCTGCCCTCAGCTGAGATCATCTCAAAAGCGCGGGTGAGTTGCTGTCCACAATCGCAGCGTAAGGAGTGCAAGGCGTCTCCGGTAAGGCATTCGGAATGCACTCGGGTGAGCACTGGTTCTTTGGGGTTGATCTCACCCAAAACCAGAGCCAGGTGATATTCATCCGAAATAGTGGAAACAAAGGTGTAGATATCAAACTCGCCGTAAGGAGTGGGTAGTTTAGCTTTAGCAACCTGCTCCACCAAGCATTCTTTGTGACGGCGATAGCGAATCAGCTCGGCAATCGTCAAAATCTTGAATCCATGCTCCTGAGCAAAGAGGATAAGGTCATCCAACCTGGCCATCTCTCCATCATCACGGATAATCTCGCAGATAGCTGCTGCGGGAGCACGTCCGGCCATTTCGGCAAGGTCTACCGAAGCTTCTGTGTGTCCGGCTCTTTTCAGCACTCCGCCTCGCTCTGCACAAAGTGGAAAGACGTGCCCGGGACGCACAAAGTCTTCAGCTTTGGAATCGGGATCGGCCAAGCTGCGAATCGTGATAGCACGCTCTGGAGCTGAAATGCCGGTAGTGGTACCGACTGCGGCGTCCACAGTTATGGTAAATTTGGTGCCATGCTTATCCGAGCTATGCCGCGTCATGAGCGGAATGTCCAAGCGCTTGAGAGCTTCTTCACGCATGGGCACGCAGAGTAGACCTCTGCATTTGGTTATCATAAAGTTTACAGCTTCGCTGGTGATGAGGTCAGCCGCTATGATGAGGTCTCCCTCATTCTCGCGATTTTCGTCATCAACAACGATCAGCATCTGGCCTGAAGCGATGATCTGAACCGCTTCTTCTACTGTCACAAATGGGTCTTGAGTATTTTGATTATTCATGTTATTCATCGTATTTCGTCTTTGAGAATAGCTTCTAAATTCAGGCTTGGTTTGTCAATAGCAAAGTTTGCATCCAGCCAAGATAGCGCATAGAGCATATCTTGCGGGGGTGGGGTGTGAATGTCCAGAGCCTTCCCGCTGATGGGGTGGTTAAACTCCAGCCTCCAAGCGTGTAAGGCCTGACGGCGTAGGTGGTTAGCCAAGAGCTCGGAGACTTTGCGCTTCATATTTGAAGGCACGAAAGAATACACTCTGGAACGTGTGTTATAGAGCAAATCACCCAAAAGGGGGTGTCCCAGATGATCAAAGTGCACGCGGATTTGGTGCATCCTGCCGGTCTCCAAATCCACTTCCAGGAAGGCAAAGAAATCAAAGTAGTGCAGCACCTTGTAGTGAGTGATAGCCTGTCTGCCCTGGTTTGTCACACACATCTTTCTGGGATTGCTGATGGAGCGTCCGATATTGGTGATGATGGTGCCTTCCGCTTCGTCAGGGACGCCGCAGCAGATGGCCAGATAGGTCTTCTTTATCTTTCGGCGGGCAAACATGTCGCTAAGTTTGCTCTGGGCAATGTCGTTCTTGGCGATGATCATCAGGCCACTGGTGCCACTGTCCAGGCGATGCACGATGCCGGGCCTATCCGCTGCTCTCCCACTGGAAAGATTGTCCTTAAAGTGAAAGAGCATGGCGTTTACCAGCGTATCTTTGGGGTTACCAAAGCCCGGATGGACGATCATGCCGGCTGCTTTGTTGATCACTGCTAAATCGTCGTCCTCATAAACGATATCCAGAGGGATGTCTTGTGGCTCAAGTTCATGTGGCTCAGGCTCGGGTAGGTTGATAAAAACCTCATCCCCCGCTTCCAGGAGGTAGCTCTTCTTCACTGGGGTTTGGTTTACCAGGATACGGTCTTGATCAATGAGTTTTTCGATAAAGCTGCGGCTGTATAGCTCCTGTATCCTGAGCTCGCTCAGGTGTTTATCCAGCCGGCAGGGCTGCTCTTCTTCAAACACTATCTTGATCTGCTGCTGCATTGTTAATAAAATCTATCACAAACACCGCACCCGTGGCAAAGCCCTTGCGGTCGCGTATGATTGAACCATTGAGGATAGCCCGGCGGTCAGTGGAATCCCCCTTGATATTCTCATTGTAGAGGTTCTTCCCATGCCTGAGCGCCAAACTGATAGTGTTAAAAAGCCTGGAATCAAAGATGTCGTTCAGGATAAACTCGTTGATGTTGTCGGACTCATTGAGAATGGGATAGAGCACGCGCAACCTGTCATTGCAATAGGCTATTTCGCCAGAGGTGCTGACAATCATCACGCCCTGAGGCAGAATATTGATCAGCTGGTTGATCCTTTGATGGTGTTCAAAGATTTTGTCCGCTTTCACCTGGTCGAAGCGCATGATGATCTTGAGCATCCTGTCAAGAGCCAGGATCAGCCTCAGGCTGTCAGCATCCTGATCGTAAGTGGTAAAGTCTATATCTATCTGATAATCTCCCTGCGAGATCTGCTCGATCAAATCCTCCACTTCCTTGAGCGATTTGCGCAGCTTGAAGGGCAGGTAATAGAGCATCACAATAAAGATCACAAAGATCACAAACAAGAAGATGATGAGAATGGTCTGCAGGTCGTTTACCAAGTCGCCAAGCTTACTGGCGTTGTTTAGGGTGATAAAAAGCAGGACTGTCTGCAAGACCACCAGAGACAGCATCAGCAACATGGAGATTTGGAAACGTCTTTTAAATGACTTTTTCATATTATTCCTTCTTGCCACCTGTATCATAGATGAGCTTGTCTACATTTCCTTTGGAGCCCAGCAGGATCAAGACGTCTCCCTCATTGATGACATCGTTGGCTCCAGGCATATCGTTGAGACGGTTTTCAATCACGTTTTGCCCATCTTCGGTGACTGAGAGATACTTGTATTTGATGGCAATCACGTTGATACCTCTATTGAGCGGTAAAGAAAGCTCTTGCAGGGTCTTGCCCACAAATTCGGCGGGTGCGATGAGTTCAACGATGGTGTGCCCACTGGAAAGATTGATGTATTCGAGGATGTTTGTAGAGATCAGCTTCTTTGCAAGTTGGTTGCCCACAATCTCTTCCGGGAGTAGCACGTGCTGCACCCCAATCAGCTCCATGATGCGTCCATGCAGACGGTCTTCCACCTTTGAGTAGATCATGCTCACACCTATCTTTTTAAGGATGGCAGCTGTGAGGATACATTCTTGGATGTCGCTACCGATGCCGATGATCACGGCGTCCATCTCGTTCAAGTTCAGCGTGCGCAGGGCAGTTTCGTCTGTGCTGTCCATGCACACGGCATTTGCCACCTTGGCACTCACTTCGTCTATCAAATCTTGCTTTCTATCGATTGCAAGCACTTCCATGCCATATTCAGCGAGGATGGTGGCAACCGTCATCCCAAATCTACCCAATCCAATTACAGCATATCTGGCCATATATTCTCCTTTTTATCCGATTGCGATCTTTTCTTCTGCATAGCCCAAGTTTACTGCGCTCTGCTTGACCGCAAAAGCGTAGATCAAGGTAAGAGGGCCGATGCGTCCCACATACATCAGAGTTGTTATCAATAGTTTACCCAAGGTGGTGAGCAGAGGTGTAATGCCGGTGGAAAGTCCCACTGTACCAAAGGCAGAAACTGCTTCAAACATGAGATCCTCAAAAGCAAATGGTTCTATCAGCAAAAGCACAAACAGCAGGATGAAGATGATCATGGCAGAAAGCACGATCAACGACGTTGCCTCTCGTGAGTTGCTGTTGGGAATCCTGCGATTAAATATGCTCAAATCTCTGGTTCCCTTGAACATTCCTACTATGGAGAGGACAAGCACTGCAAAGGTGGTGGTTTTGATACCGCCACCGGTGGAACCAGGTGATGCTCCGATAAACATCAGAAACATGGTAATCAGCAGCGACGCTCTGCATAGAGCACCATTATCTATGGTATTGAAGCCAGCTGTCCTGGCTGTAACGCTTTGAAACCATGAAGCCAACAGCCTTTCGTTTATGCCCAAGCCTTTCATGGCTCCATGATATTCTGTGAAGAAAAAGGTAACAGTTCCAAAGACCAAGAGGATGGCGGTGACCAGTAGCACGATCTTACTATGCAGCGCCAGCTTGCGCACCTTGTCTCTACGGAAGATAAAGTGTTGCAGGTCAATGATCACGTTAAATCCAAGGCCACCCAGGATGATAAGTCCCGTGATGCCAATATTGATTATATAATCACCCATATAGCCGCTCAAATTGCCCGAAAGAGGTGAAATGCCGGCACTGCAAAATGCGCTCACCGCATGAAAGATGCTATAGTAAAAAGCTTGCAATGGAGCAAAATCTGTCCTGAAGCGGAGGTATAAAAAGGCAGCTCCAAGGCTTTCAATAATCAGAGTCGCCAACATGATGTTTTTGAGCAGCACCAATACATTTAAGCTTTGACTGCCACCCACCACCTTATACATGGTACTTTCCAGCTTCAGGGTGAGCCTCTGCCCCAAGGCAATGGCGAAAGCAGTGGAGATGGTCATCAATCCCAAGCCTCCGACCTGTATCAGCAGCAGGATCACAAGCTGTCCAAAGAGGCTGAAGTGGGTGCCTACATCCACCACTACCAGCCCCGTCACACAGGTGGCAGATGTAGCGATAAAGAGCGCATCCACAGGAGCTGTAACTTGACCTTGCGCAGACGATGCCGGCATCATCAGGAGCACAGTTCCCGTGAGGATCACAAAGATAAAGCTGAGCATCACCGTGATGGGTGGATTTTCGGTGAGCAGTTTATAAAGACGCCCATCAAAGGCTCGAAAGAGTAGAAATTGGATGATATACCATGTCTGCCTGATCAGCAGGAAGAACACCACAAGCTTGGCTTTGTAAAAGAGTAACAGAAAGCCCAAGACCAGGATGAATACATCGAAGAGAACAAACCCCTTTTGCCTTTTGTCTGTAGGATTGAGTAGGCGGTTTAGGATGGTGAAGAATAATACAACCAGGTTTGCCCAGGCAGTATAGTATTCTACCAGCGCATAATCCGCATAATAGGATATAACGGGATCGAAAAACAATACCAAAAAGCTCCAAATAGCCAGCAGGTAGGCCAATATCTCGACCTTGCCAAGTAGATTGCGGGCTTTGGGAGCGTTCATTTAAAACCCTTTATTGCTTAGGTGCTTGCTGATATCTGCAAAGATTTCCTGTTCGCTACGAGAGGCATTGACCTTGTAGAGCATGCCCAAATCTTCAAAGTAATCTATGAGCTGATGAGTCTGCTCAAAGAATTGTTCAAATCTTTTGTGGACGGCTTCCGGGGTATCGTCTGCCCGCATCTCCAGCTCGGTTCCACAGACGTCGCAGACGCCTTCCAAGCGTGGCTTTCTGGTCAGTATATTGTAGTTTGCCGCACACTGGGGACAAACTCTTCTGGAGCTGATACGCTTGATTGCTTCTTCTTCGGAGAGTTCCAAAAATAGCACCTCCTGCACTTCAAAATGGTGCACCAGATAATCTGCCTGCGCAACGGTGCGCGGGAATCCATCAAAGATGATTCCATCTACGTGTTCGTGCAGGATGCTTTCTAAGAGGTCAAAGATCACATGATCGTCCACCAGGGCGCCGGATGAAATGATGTCCTGCACTTTGTGACCAAGTTTAGTGTTTCTGGCCACATGGTCTCTCAAGAGGTCTCCGATATTGATGTGACTATAGCCCAGAGCTTCGCTTAAGCGTTTAGCCTGAGTGCCTTTGCCACTTCCCTGGATACCAAATAATACTATACACTGCATATAAACCGCCTTTTCAGGACCCTTGGTTCAAACTTCCTATATATGTCAAGATTTTGCATATTCTATCACCACAAACGCTGTGGCATTTTCCCTTTCATGGCTGATGCTGATGTGGATCTTCCCCAATCCTTGCTTAAGAGCAAAGGCCTTGGCATCATTGTATAAAACCACATAAGGGGCTGCGTCCTCGGGCTTGATGATCTCAATATTCAGCCAATGGACGCGTGCATCCCAGCCTGTTCCCAGAGCTTTCATCACCGCTTCCTTGCCAGCAAAACGCGCTGCATAGGATTGATATTTAGACGCTCTGGATTCACAGTATTCGATCTCAGCATCTGTGAATATCTTCTCCGCCATGCGGGGGTTTTGTTCCATGCTTCTCTGCAGGCGTGTTACCTGCACTATATCTGTGCCAATGCCGTATATCATCTGTTACCTTCCAGCTCCAAGAGCATTTCTTTGATGTTTAGTCCACCCCTAAAACCTGTGAGCTTACCATCTGAACCTACCACTCTATGACAAGGGATGATCAAGGGCAAAGGATTTGCCGCCATTGCCGCTCCCACTGCTCTTGCTGCCCCGGGTGAACCTGACTGGGCTGCAACTTTTGAGTAGGACAGCGTCTTACCGTAGGGAATCTTTCTGACAACTTCATAGACTTTAGCTCTGAAGACTGTAGTATCCAGCAAATATGGCAGCTCCAAGTTGTTGCTTTTTCCACAAATGTAATCATCCACTTTTGCCAGATAAGGATGCTTGATACCCAAGTCTATCTGAGGGTCTTGTGGATGGATAAACTTGATTTTCACCACATCTTCCCATGCTAAGGTGATACAAAGAGCCAATGAGCCTTTACGGTAATATATGCTTTGAGTTGTATTTGGCATGCTATATGCTCCTAAGGGTTTAAAAGCCGTGTTGATCATCCATAATTGAAAAATATAGCCCGCCTCATGCTGTGCAGGAGACGGGCTTGTCTTGATATTTAAGCAACTATGCGGTAAATCTGCGACGTTCCTTGATCCTTGAAGCCTTCCCCTTGGCATGGCGCAGATAAAACAGTTTAGCTCTGCGGACTCTACCAAAGCGAACGATCTCAAGTTTGTCGATATTGGGTGAGTGCTGAGGGAAAATCCTCTCCACGCCAACACCGTTGGATACTTTTCGCACTGTGAAGGTCTTGGATACACCAGCCCCGCGTTTCTGGATCACTATGCCCTGAAACACTTGGATGCGTTCTTTGCCACCTTCTTTGATTTTATAGTGGACTTTGACGGTATCGCCGACGCGATACTCGGGAAAGTCGGTCCTGAATTGGTCTCTGCCAACTTGTTGCAGAATATCCATGGTTCCTCCCATATATATTAGCCGGAAGTTACTCGGTCCAAAATGACGGCAACGGCGCTGCGCACGGATAAATGGTTATAGTCACCCGCTCCGGTTAATGGAGCCAGGATGTGGTCTGCCCGTGTGTGTATCTCATCATCAAGCCCATATGCCGTTCCGAAGACAAGTAACAGGGGACGGGGGGATTGATGTAGAGCTTTCAGATCGTGAAAGCTGATTTGTTTGGGCATGGTGCGCGCCGTCGTTGTAATTATTGTGGGACGTGTCGCTTCCTGCGTTGTAATGTTATCTATAAGACTGTCAAAATTGTGTGTATGCTTGATGAGACCCAGCGCCTCCGAGCGAGATGGGTTGTAGGGTAAATCCTTTGAAGTAGTCCAAAAATCCAGGATAGTAGTTAAAAGCTTTTGTTGTTCGGGCTGCGGATGCACGATCCAATAGTTTGCCACGCCATAAAAGAGGGCGAGTCTGGCGATGTCATGAATATCCAGATTGGTGAGCGATGAGCAGATCTGCTCACCCGCCTTGTTCAAAACAGGATGATGGATCAGTGCTATATGTATCGAAGCCATTGCTTTAGGATTTACTCCCAATTCGCATGGGACCCTTTAGTTTGGATGGAATCTCGTTCGTTCTGCGGGTGCGTGTCAGGCTTTTAGCTTGAGCTTGTGCCCAAGCCTCAATCTGCGCATGGTCACCACTGGTCAAAACCGGTGGAACCTTCACTCCCATCCACTCTTCAGGCCGGCTATAGCAGGGGAAGCCCAGGCTATCCTTGCCGTCTGAAAAGGAATCACTGGTAGCGGATTGAGCATCGGTGAGCACACCTGCCTGCAAGCGTGCCACTCCATCAATAAACACCATGCTGGCTAGTTCACCCCCCGAGAGCACATAGTCTCCCAGCGAGATTTCATCTGATATAGCCATATCCCTGATGCGTTGATCCAGTTCTTTGTAGTGTCCACAAAGCAAGATCACTCTGGGTAATGCGGCATAGTGTTCCAAGATGGCTTGGTTTAGCTGTCGTCCTTGTGGTGTGAAGTAGATTACCGGTGCAGGCCCTTGCTCCAGCAAAGCATTCAGAGCATCCCAGATGGGCTGTGCCTGCAATACCAAGCCCGCAAAGCCACCATAGGCATAGTCATCCACCTTACGGTGTTTGTTTTTGCTAAAGGAGCGAAAGTCTGTAAGCCTCACGTCTATCGCTTCTTTTTCTATGGCACGGGCTACGATGCTTGACGACAAAAAGCCGGCAAACATCTCCGGAAAAAGGCTCAATACCTCTATCTGCACTTCTGTGCTCCCTGGTATTAATTAGATTCCAAGGCAAGCTCTATCAGGTCTTGCACATTCTGCAGTGCAACAACCTTTGGCGCATCCAGCACAGCTTGCACATAGTGCTCCACAAAAGGCACCAAAAGCTCGCTACCATTTGGCATCTCTATCTCCAGAACGTATTGGGCATTGTTGTGAAAGTAGCCTCTCACTTCGCCCAAATCCTGCTCTTCAAAGATGACCCTAAAGCCCAGCAGATGATCCAGGGTATCATCCCCTTCCAAATCCACCGGATCTACAGCTACAATCGTCTCTTTATGCAAGCGACGTTCAGCCTCGATGCCATCTTCTGCAAAACGAACCAAGATCTTTTGGTCTTTTTCCATTCTCTCACATATAGTCACGTAAAACACTCTATGGCTGTTAAAGATCAAAAAGACGTTTGTCACGTCTTCAAAAACGGCACGGAAGCGGGGCTTGACCAATACACGGTAATAACCGTCAGGGTCGCACCCCCCTAATCTGCCGATTCCGATGAGATCGGAACGTTCCATCTATTCGATAATTTCTAGCTCCGCTCGCTTTCCTTGCTTGGTGCTAACGGCGTTAATAATAGTCCGAATGGCTGTAGCGGTACGACCGCGTTTGCCGATTACTTTTCCAATATCTTCTTTAGCTACGCGACATTGATATATGGTGAATCTATCACCAGCTACTTCGGAAATGTCAACTGCAGTAGGGTCATCCACTAATGCTTTCACCATGAATTCGATCAGTTCTTTCATTTCTCACCTCGTTTATTGGGTTTCAGTGTCTATGTTTTTTCTATTCTGAACTTTACGTTCGTGCCAGATCTGCAAAAAACCAGCTTTACGAAGAAGTGAACGCACAGTATCTGTGGGTTGAGCACCAACGCTCAACCAATAGATAGCCCGTTCGGTATCGATATTGATTTTGCTGGGATCCGGCTTGGGGTCGTACCAGCCAACACTTTCTATATACTTACCATCACGTTTGACGCGTGCGTCAACCGCAACAATGCGATAAAAAGGTTGGTCATTGGCGCCCATCCTTCTCAGTCTCAGTTTGACCATTATATCTCCTTAAGTATTTTCCACAGATTATTTTGGATTATAGTGCAACAAATTGTGCATATCACTTTTAGTCAAGACTTTTCTTCGTTTTTGACTTCAAAAAACTGAATCGAGGGATCAGCATCGCCAAAACTATGAGCATAACTGCCAAGATTTGAATGCCATGCAAGCTCTCGCCCAGTAGTAACCAAGCCAGCAAAGTGGCAAACATAGGCTTGAGAAAGAAATACATAGATGCCTTGGATGCCCCGATATTTTTCATGCCCTCAAAATAGAGCAGATAAGCGATGCCCGTGATAAACAAACCCATATATGCCATCACCGCAAAGTTGGAAAACGAAAAGCTGATCAGGCTATCTTTGGAAGTGATAAAATTGTAAGCAAACAAGGAAGCAGAGCCCAATAGAAAAGAGATGGCATTTGCCCTGATATTTCCATATTTCTGCACAGCGCTCTTGGTAAGCACGGTATAGAGACCAAAAGTAAGTGCCGCAACGATGGCCAAAACCACACCCAAGGGCAGATTTAGATACTTGCTGTTATCCATCTCCACTTCACCGAGCACCAAGACCAGGATACCCAATATCCCCACGATCAAAGCCAGCACATCGGTTTTATCCATCTTCTCTTTGAGAATCAACCCGGCAAAAATAGCTACAAACAAAGGGTTGATGCTGAGGATGATAGCCGAAACTGAAGCCTTGCCATAATAGACGGAAAGCTGCAGGATGAGCATGCTGAGGCAGACATTGAAAAAGCCCAAAAACCCCAGATGCAGGATGCCCTTAGGGCCCGGTTTCTCGTGTTCGTCTGACGATTTGAGTGCAAAGGGAAGCAGCAGCAATCCACCGATCAAAAACCTCCAAGCCGTAATCGCATAGGGAGTAACATCGGGTGAGAGCAATTTGCCAGAGACCTCCAGCGTGCTCCAGATCAAAATAGTAATAAAGCAGAAAAGATGGCTCTTAAAGGTGGTAAGTTGTTTCATGTTCAATACAAAAAGGAGAGTCTGGCTTGCACCAAACTCCCCGAATTAAATGTATGTTGGGATCTTGATTACTTCATCATGATCATTTTTTTGGTGCTGGAATATCTGCCAGAGCGCAGACGGAACAAATAGGCTCCGCTGGCTTGCAGGTTTCCATTGTCATCACATCCATCCCAGGTGATGCGATTGATGCCTTGTTTGGCCGCTGTGATATTGAAATGACGAACGGCTTGTCCTTTGATGTTGTAAATCACGAGTTCAGCGTCACCCACATTTTCCAGGGTGAATTCAATGGTAGTGCTGGGGTTGAAGGGGTTGGGATAGTTGCCCAAAAGTTTGGTTTGCATGGGATTGACCACATAGTCATCATTTGGCACGGGGCCCCAATCTTCCAGTGAACGTGCAGTAAACTGGGCATTTTGGTTGAACTGTCCCACCAGGCCTGTCACGGCAAAGTTGTCCGCAGGAATCTCAGTGTCGATATAATTGGCATTGAAGAAGGCTGTGCGGAAGACGATCTCACCGGTGGGGTCTGCCATGGTGTAGTTTTTCCCGGTTTCAAAGTTGCCGGATGCACCCACAAAGTGAGCGTTGTTGATCTTCACCAAACGGCTCTGATAGAGCTCTGGATTAGCGTTGATATCTGAGATTGTGGCATTGAGGGGCGTGACCTCATTGCCTGTGGAGCTTGGAGCACCAGGATCGGAAGCAGGGACAAATTGCAACAGATTTGCATAGCGGCTGATGGTGCCGGTCAAGCCGGTGATACCATCACCAATCTGATAGTTGGTAGTGATATTGCCACTCTGGTCATCGATCACAATGCCTCTACCTGCATCCTGTACCCATTTTTGGTTTCTAAAACTTTGTTTGAAGGTGAGCACCACTTCACCAGCTATCATATAGATAGCGCCCGTTCCCTCGGTTTGCTGTCTCAGCTCAGTGATGTCCTGCACCACGATGGGGAAAAAGTAATCTGCACTTGCCACAACACTTGGCTCAAAACCATCTGCAAAAGCTCTGGCTTTGAGGGTGGTATTGGCCGTCAGATGAATTGGGTTGCTGTAAAGGGTAGAACTTGCGCTGGGGTCGCTGCCATCTGTAGTGTAGCGGATCTCAGCACCATCGGTAGCGCTTGTGATAGACACGTCTATAGCAGAAGTATACACTCCAGCCGGAGGATCAAAGACGGGCATGGCTACTGCACCTTGCGAGGAAGCGGTAACGCGGATGTTGTCCATACGGTTGTTTCCAACAGCGGATGAAGCACCATTCAGCACCACCCTCACCGCAAAGTTAGGGTTGTTTGCCACGCCGGTAATACCGCTGAAATTCACTTCTAATATTTGGTTAGGACCCCACTGCGTACCCCACTCGCTAATGTCAACGGTTTCTTTGTTGATCCAATCTTGACCATTGATTGTATATTCAAAGGTTTGAGTGGTAAAGCCGGTTGAGGTGCGGCGGATAGGATAGCTAATGATGATGTTTTCATAGCCAACGGTTGAGAAAGTGAGGGTAAAATGCCCCCCATTGTTTTCAAAATTACCATCGGATCCATTTCCGCCTCTCGGGGCAAAACTTCCACCATTGACTTCACCATCAATGCCGTTGAGCGTGGTTCCAGTAAAGGAGAAAGCTTCAGTAAAAGAATAAGTGAGCTCTGCATCGCCAATCGTTGACGCAATAGGCTGAGCCCAGGTCTGATCTTGAGCTGGTGTACCGGTATTAAAGTTCCAGTAATACACCAAGGTTTGACCGTGCACCATGCCTAAGGTCAACAGCACGGCGAGCACTAACAATATCTTTTTCATAATTCCTCCACGAATTATTCTTCTATCTTGTTGTAAATCTGCAGGTTCCACTATCATGGCAGAACCTGCAAAGCTATATACAGAAAGGATCCCGCCAAGAGCAAGCTATCGGTACGATCCAAGATACCACCATGCCCGGGAATGAGATGGGAGCTGTCTTTCACGCCACAATAGCGCTTGAGCATGCTCTCTAAGAGGTCTCCCAATTGACCAAAGATTCCCGCTGCTACAGCAATGAGGACCATTTCCCTTGTGGGGAGCCATTCAACTTCACACATATGCAAAACAATCACGACGATGGCCGGTGCAAGTATTCCTGCCAAAAAACCTTCCAAGGACTTGTTCGGACTCACAGAAATCAGGTTTCTGTGTTTGCCAAAGCGCATTCCCACGAAGTAGGCAACGCTATCGACCAACCAGATCATCAAGACTAAAACCAATAATAAAGGATGCCTATTATGGTCAAGTCCTATTCTCACAATCATTGCAGGAAGCATGCAAGTGTAAAACAGGCCAAAAGCTATCTTAAATGCTTTCGGGATGCTGTTTCCCTCATCCCAGGCAATAAGTGACTGCAACGTTAAAACAATAAATGTTAACCAAACTATTTCCAGATCATAGCCCCGGATGGTGATCAGAAAGATAAATGCGGCGAAGCCATATAAGATCCAGAGCAAATCCCAGCCCTTCAAGCACATCATCCTGAAATATTCATAGCAGCCAAAGAGGCTTATCAGCCCAAAAAGCACCACTGTATAAATCCCCTGCAACCATAGAGCGAGCAGCAGGATGGGCCCAAAGATCACTGCGACGAGGATGCGTTTTTGCAGTTCGCTCAAGATCAAAGTCCTCCCCACCTTCGGGTGCGCTGTTGAAAATCAAGGATAGCTTTGACCATTTCCTCCTTACCAAAATCCGGCCAGAGCGTATCTGTGAAATAAATCTCAGAGTAGGCGCTCTGCCAGATCAGGAAGTTTGAAATCCGCTGTTCTCCACTGGTGCGGATGATGAGGTCCGGCTCCGGTTGCCCGGCAGTGTAGAGATAATCGGCAAAGCTTTCAGGCGTAAGCTGATCTATGGATTCAGGATTCTCTTTGGCCAGTTTTTTCACAGCTTCCACGATCTCCAGGCGCCCGCCATAATTGAAGGCAATATTTACCCTCATACCGGTATTGCCCTTGGTCATAGCTGCCAAGTTTGTGATGTCAGCCAGATAATCCGGGTCCAAGCCACTCTTACTGCCGATGAATCCCACTTCGATATTCTGTTCATTCAGCTCCGGGATTTGCTCATACAACCGCTCTTTGAGCAGCTTGAGCAAACCCCTCACCTCGTCTTCGGGTCTCGACCAGTTTTCTGTGGAAAAGGCGTAAAAAGTGAGGTATTTGAGGCCTATCTCCACCGCCAATTCCGTAACCTGACGGATGGACTTGGCGCCTGCATTGTGACCCTGCAATCTGGGCAGAAAGCGTTTCTTGGCCCAGCGTCCATTGCCGTCCATGATGATGCCTGTGTGGATGGGTAGCCTGTCCATATCCAATTTGGGGAGCAGTTTTTTGTAGCTCATCTTAGCTCCTGTTGCGCTCTTTGGCCCTTAGCTTGAGCCAAGCATAGATGAAAGGATCCAGATCACCATCCATCACCTTGTCCACCTGGCCTGTTTCGTGGTCTGTGCGCAGGTCTTTGACCATCTGATAGGGCTGGAAAACATAAGAGCGGATCTGGTTTCCCCAGCCTATATCCGTTTTGGAGTTTTCCAGCTTTTGCTTTTCCTTCTCTCTCATCTCTTCCAGATGCTGATAGATGCGGCTCTTGAGGATGGCCATCGCTTTCTCACGGTTTTGGATCTGCGAGCGTTCATTTTGACAACTCACCACGATATTGGTGGGCAGATGCGTGATCCTCACCGCAGAATCCGTGGTGTTAACGTGCTGACCGCCCGCTCCGCTTGACCTGTATGTATCTATCTTCAGGTCTTTGGGATCAATCTCCACCTCGATATCATCGTCAAATACAGGATAGACAAATACCGAGGCAAAGGAAGTCTGCCGCTTGCCCTGAGCATTGAAGGGAGATATTCTCACCAAGCGATGCACGCCGATTTCAGCCTTGAGCATACCATAGGCAAAGTTGCCTTCTATCTCCATGCTGACGCTCTTCAATCCTGCCTCTTCACCAGGAAGCGAATCTATCACCGTGTAGGCAAAACCTTGCTTTTCAGCCCAACGCGTATACATGCGAAACAGCATCTCTGCCCAATCTTGAGCCTCTGTGCCGCCCGCACCCGCATGTATGGTAAAGACGGCATCCTGGGTGTCGTATTTTTCGTTCAGAAGGCACTCAATCTCCGCCTTCTCGATAAAAGCCTCCTGCTTCGGCAGTTCGGCTATCGCTTCATTGAGCAAACCTTGGCTGAAATCTTCTTCCAACAGCTCCACATAGACTGATATATCATCTTTGAGACGGTCAAGGGTGTGGATGTGCTCTATTTCAGAATTGATGAAGCTGAGCTGCTTGCTGACCTTGCGGGCTTTGTTTTGATCATCCCAAAAGCCCGGACTATTGGTGATCAGCTCCAATCTGGATTGCTCTGTTTCCAAAGCACCAAGATCAAAGTAACCTCCGAATCTCGGAAATCTGGGAGATCATCTCCCCCGCTTGCTTTTTGTAATCTATAATATCCATAACTTATCCTTCTAAGATCTTGCGTTAGGGGTCAATTTATCATGAGGCGTTTATCTGTCAATAGAGTTGAATAAGCGCACTGATAAAGCCGAAAGAAAAGGTCTGCTTATACCACAGATATTTGAAACGATCTCCCACCACTTTCTTCCTGTCAATCTCCTACTAAATCAGTAGCCATTATTTTATTTGACTTCAACCCGCTGATCCCGCAAATATTGACTTTACACATCGGTTGACCACCATCCGCAGGGGCTTTTCTCACCTGCTTGGCTCTTACTTCTAACTGCCTGCGTTCTTACTCGTTAGCTGTTGGAGGAGCAGGAGAGCAGCAGGGGCGGAGTTGGCAAGCCGCATGAAATCGGCATTTGAGGAGGGTCTGTGATAGCGGTTAAAAGTAACCATGACATAGAATAAGGTCAAATATTGATTTTACCCCGGCATTTTCCCGCGCCAGAGGAGGGCGATTGAGAGGCAACGATGGAGATCAGTGAATGTCTATTTTTGATATTAACTAAGGGCAAAAAGCGGTGGTTGCTGCCACCGCTTTTACCTAACTTTATTTTGCCATGTAGATCAGCTTCTTCAGGCTGCTTTCCTTACCGGAGTTCAGGCGGGCAAAGTAGATGCCGTTAGTTACCTTACGACCCTTTGCATCTCTGCCATCCCAGCTTACAGTGTGGGTGCCGGCGGCTTTGCTTTCGGAGACGAGCTGCTTCACAAGCTGGCCACGTTGGTTGTAGATGGAAAGCGTTACCGGGGAAGATTCCTTGAGCTGATACTCGATTTTAGCATCAGAGCTGAAGGGGTTGGGATAGACGCTACTCAAGCTCAAAGAAGCAGGAATGACTGTTTCATCTGCAAATGATGAGTCACTGACCTTCAGTATATAGGTTCTGCTGCCAAGATTTGGATTATATGCCTGTCCAGCAATATACCTTCCATCGGGTGAGATAGCTGAAGCAGACATTAATTCCATACCGTCCAAATCTATTCCCAAGGTTTGGGTGACATAGTCGTTCAAGTTTTGCAAGCCATTTGTTTGCGTCCAGATAAAGGGGGTAACTGGGACAGCATCAACAGTCAAACCTATATATATCCCTATCACAATCAATGTGTTGCCCTGATGGTAGATATCCAAAACATGCCCCATATAGTCCTCATCGCTTCCTATATTGCCCAACATGATAGCTCCCGTAGTTTCGCTCCAGATCCAAGGCTGGACATTGAAATCATACACCCCAATACCTCCTACCCATTCTCCGCTTGATGACACAGCTGAAGCACCACTTAATAGATTTGCTGCATCATCCGGGCTCCCTGAAGGGTCCAATAATAGAGGCTGGAATGGATAGTAGCCACCGGCGGGATTTTTCCTCCAGAGTGCGGCTTTCCAGGAACCACTATAATACTGACCTCCCACTATGACCGAGCCATCGTGACTGACAGCTACAGTTTGGGTGGAAATGTTGTCGTCACCTATATTCATGAACCCTTCGCTATCGTTCCAAGCAGTTGCAAGAGCGTGGTGTTGAGGGTCTCTCCACAAATACCCAGTCACGGTATTCCCATCAGCTGAGATAGACTTACCCAAACTGAGCGATCCATCTATCACTGTGCCAAGATTACCCAGAGTAGTCCATTCGCCTGCTGGCACATCGTAGCGTGCCATTTCCCCGACATAATCAAAGATGTTGCGATGATACAAATTCCCCCCTGAACCGCATACGAATAGCACATTTTCATGTTGGGCTATTCCATGGAGGCTGATATCTGATATAGCGGTATCTTCATTGGTCCAATGCCAAGTATTGCCGCCATCGTAGGTCTGATATATCTTACCGGATGTGCCGCAGACTGCTACTGTTTGCTCATCTATACAGTATACATTGTTCCAAATGATATCTGTGCCTACGCTTTGCGCTTCCCAGGTGGCTCCACCATCGGTGGTGCGGTAGATATTGCCTTCACCTACCACATATCCGGTATCGGGATTCATAAAATGCAATCCAGCAAGGACGCCATCAGGCGCGGTGTGCACGGTTGTCCAACTTTGTCCATTGTTGGTGGATTTTTGGACGACGCCTATGCTGGTCGTAAGATAATAGGTGTCATCACCGGCATGAACAATGGCGACAGGAGTTCCACTGAGTCCGGTGCCAAGGCCCCAGCTCTGAGCTCCGTCAGATGTGTAATATACTACGGCGTTACCATCCACATTGCCACCGATCAAGCCATTGTTTGCATCTTTAAAAACTACGGAAGCCCAGCGACGCACAGCTCCCCCATTGGTGGGATCAAGGGCTGTCCAAGTGTAGCCGTAATCATCAGTTCGGGCAAAAAACCCGCTCAAGCCGCATACGTATCCCGTAGAGATGCTGACAAAACTCATGCTGTCCACACCCCGATTCTGATGATTATCCTGCCAAACAGATGTCCAGCCATGTCCCCCGTTG
This sequence comes from Candidatus Cloacimonadota bacterium, assembly GCA_029781115.1. GTDB lineage: Bacteria > Cloacimonadota > Cloacimonadia > Cloacimonadales > Cloacimonadaceae > UBA3900. The sequence goes on along the minus strand of JAKOXG010000010.1, from coordinate 83,887 downwards.
AGGCTTACCAGCAGCTCCCCATCGAGCCCATCGGTTGAGGACTTCCCTGCAATATAACCCATATCCAGATCCAGCTCTTCGTCAGAGAAAAAACACATAGAGGTTAATATGTAATCGTAGGGGTCAATCTGTTGGCGCATCCAACCTATAGCTGAGGATATTCTTTTGATGGCGGTTCCAGCAACATATTGTCCATCTGCTGATACGCCGGAACTGCTCTGGAAGGATTGCCCACCAATCTCGGTGACCTGCCCCGTTTCAGAGTCCCAAATGGTAAACTTGCTGATCATTCCATTATAACCGACAACCAATCCGTTGTTGGATACTCCATTCACATTCATGGAACCGGGCATCAGTCTGAAGTTATCCTGGCCAAAAGCAAACGACATTAGCAAGCTTAGGATAACTGTCATTGTTACTTTGGCTTTCATTCTCTTCTCCTATCTCATGTGTGAGTGATTTGTGGTTTGATGTTAATACGTTTAAGCATTTGAATTACGAGGTGTTGTGAGTCATGCTCTTTTGGCTTCCACCATCGAGCTGTAGAGGTAAAACGAATACGGTGCAATCTTAATCAAGCCCGAGAAAATGGTCAAGCAATTTCTTGACTGAGAGGAAAATAAAACAAAAGGCGATGGAGCTTGCCACCGCCTTTATTCTATGTAGTAGTTAGCTTATTCTGCTATGTAGATCAGCTTCTTGAGGCTACTTTCCTTACCTGAGTTCAGGCGGGCAAAATAGATGCCGTTTGTTACCTTGCGACCTTTTGCATCTCTGCCATCCCAGCTGACGGTGTGGGTGCCGGCGGCTTTGCCTCCGGAGACGAGCCGTCTTACTAACTGACCACGTTGGTTGTAGATAGATAGTTTCACCTGAGCAGCTTCTTCGAGCTTATATTCGATATTGGCAGCTGAGCCAAATGGATTGGGATAGACTCGGCTCAAGCTCAGAGCAGCAGGGACAACTGTGTCTTGAGGAGTGGATGTTTCGCCAAGTTGCAATCTGAAGGCTCTGGATTCTCCTCCCCATTCACCGAAGTTTGGATCAAATGCCATGCCTACGACGTATAGTCCATTATCAGAGAGATCCATGGGGGTTTCAATCGTTGTTCCTGCCATGTCTACACCCAAGGTTTGGGTGGCATAGTCGTTCAGGTTTTGGATGCCCCTTCCTCTTGTCCAGATGAAGGGAACCCTGGGAACCCAAGGTGGACCTCCGAAGAATCCCACCACAACGCTGCCGTCATGGCTGATACCTGTCACGGTTCCTTCCAAATCATCAATGGTACCAAGGAGCACAACACCGGTATTTTCGCTCCAGAGCCAAGGTTGACCGTTGGTTACGTAATCTCCCTGACCGCCTATCCACACTCCATCTGAGGAGATGGCAGTAGCCATGGCGAGCTGGTTTTCTTCATCGTTGGGGTCTCCTTCGGGATCAAAGAGGAGATGAACATTTGGGAAGTAACCACCTGCGGGGTTTTTTCTCCACACTGCGGCTTTCCAGGGGCCGTTGAAGTCCTGATATCCCACGATGATAGAGCCATCACCACTGACTGCTTCTGCTCGGGTACTGGCATGGTCATCAGGATACAGGGAGCCCAAGTCCATGAATCCCTCAGCAGCATTCCAGGCCACGGCATGAGCATAAAAGCTGCCTTTCCACGCATTTCCGGCAACTGTGCCTCCATCTGCTGATATAGTCCAGCCTGAGCTGTAGTTCCCTTCCAAGCTTTCACCGAGGTTACCCAAGGTGGTCCATTCATTGGCTTGCACGTCATAGCGTGCCATTTCAGATGCCTCCTCATGGTCTACGGTAGAGCGGTTGTAAAATGTGCCGCCAGAGCCGCAGATGAACAGTTTGGTTCCGGATTTAGCAATGGCATGGAGGCCAGGTTCAAAGTTTGAAGTAGCTTCGTTTGCCCACTGCCAAGTGTTTCCACCATCGGTGGATTCGTAGATCATGTCAGGCGTGCCACAGATTACAATGTTTTGCTCGTCGAGGTAATAGATATCTTGCCAGATGACGTCCGGGCCAACGCTTTGAGATTGCCAGGTTGAGCCACCATCGGTGGTGTGGTAGATATTGCCTTCACCCATCACATAGCCGGTGTCGGGATTAAGAAAGCCCATACCCAGAAAGATGCCCATGGGCACGTAGTATACATCTGTCCAGCTTTGGCCGTTATTGGTGGACTTTTGGATGCGACCAGTAGCGGTGGTGAGGTAGTAAGTATCTCCGCCAGCGTAAGCGATGGCTGAGGGTGCACCGCTGAGACCGGTAGCGAGGCTCCAAGTATGGCCTCCATTGGATGTATAATACACCACGATGCCATCATTCAAGAGACCGCCAATCACTCCGTTATTCTCATCCTTAAACACCACGGAAGTCCAGAGATAGACATCTTGGCCACCGGTTGGATCAATGGTCGTCCATGTGTAGCCGCCGTCGGTGGTTTGGGCAAAATAGCCGTTCCAACCACAGACATAGCCGGTGTAACCATCAATGAAATGCATGCTTTCTATGCCACGATTTTGAGTGTCTTCCCAGACGGGGAACCAATTGCTACCGCCATCATAGGTTATCAGCACAATGCCATTTCCCTGATAAGTGGAGGATTGTCCAGCGGCATAACCAACTGTTCCATCACCGGGGAAGGAAATGGAGGTGAAGATGTAGTTGTATCCGCTCAGCTCTTCTTTTTGCCAAGCCATATCCACGGGCAAGGTCGTCATGGCGCTTCCGGAAAGATAGTTGCCATCTGCTGAAAATCTGGCCATACCGCCCACGCCTTCACCGGCGGATAGGCCGCCGATATTTGTAACTTCATCTGTTTCTGGATTCCAGAATACAAAGGGTCCGGCGTATTCCTCATTTCCAACAACCAGGCCGGTGTTGGATACGCCGTTTACTGTCATGTAGCTTGGCTTTAACTTGTATAAGTTGTCATTGCCAAATGCAAAGGATAGTAGCATCATAAGGATAACTACTGCTGTCAGTCTTGTTTTCACTTTTACCTCTTATGTATTATTCTTCGTTAATCTATTGCAGTTTGATTCATAATATCCAATATCTCTGAGGGCTTATCCACGAGATAATTCGGCTGCTGCTTTTGCAGGTGTTGATGGCTGTGTAATCCCCAAGATACGGCGATGGATTTGATCTTGTTGCGCCGGGCGGCTTCGATGTCACGAATCTCGTCTCCAATGTAGTAGAGATCATACTGCCCCAGTTTGTGTTTGCGTATCTGCTTTCTTAAGTAGCTGCTCTTGTTCAAAACGCCTTCAGTTCCTTCCACCCAGGCAAAGCTGTCTATCTGGTATTGGGTCAAAAAGGCGGCCAGATTTTGGTCGTCGTTTGAACTGAGCAGGGCGTGCCTTATCTGACGCTGTTTGAGCTCCGAGAGCAACTCCAAGATGCCCTCACAAGGCTTCAGATGCGAAATAATGTGCATGTATTCCTCCAGCACCATGCTGATCAGCCTGGGCATCTTGAATAAAGGGAGTTTCAGCTCTCTCAATATCTGCCTGGGAGTCAGGTCTCTGAGGCGGTCAAACTCATCCCAGGTGACAGGTTGCACACCTATTTCTGGAGCCATCTTGTTCAGCATCTCAAAGAGTGGGTGGATGGAGTCCGCGATGGTGCCATCAAAATCGAAGAGCAGATACGGAGATTTCATTGTTCAGCCTCTTGCTCCTTGTCCAACAGCAGTTGATATGCCTGGTTGCGTTTGATGCCTGTGACCTGCATGAGTATCTTTGTGGCGGCAGAAATGCTGATCTGTTCCTGTTTAAGCAGTGCGACCAGCTGTTCGACTTGAGTTGTGTTTGGCTCATCCGCTTCCGGAGCTTTGTCTATCACTACCACAAATTCGCCTTTAGCTTTGATCTTACCCGGCTCTTTGAGCTCCTTCAATGTTCCGCGAATATACTCCTCATGCAGCTTGGTGAGCTCACGTGCCAGGCATACTCTTCTGTCGCCCAAAGCCTGCTCCAGTTCTGCCATCAGCTTCTCTATCCTGTGAGGTGCTTCGTAGAGAACCACGGGATAGGGACTGGCTTTGATCTGTTCAAGAACTTGATTCCTGAGCTTTGCTTTGGTTGGTAAAAAGCCCAAATAGAGGAAGGGGCCATCATTCAAGCCACTGGCAGTAAGCGCTGGCAACAGAGCCGAAGCACCCGGCAAAGCTATCACATTGATATTGGCCTCAATGGCTGCATCCACCAAGATTGAGGCGGGATCAGAGAGGGCGGGAGTTCCGGCATCTGAAACCACAGCCAAGTCCTTGCCGCTGCGCAGATGCTCTATCAATAAGTTGACCCTGGCACGTTCATTGAATTTATGGTAACTGATGATTTCCTGGTAGGCTATCTTGTGGTGATTCAAAAGGAAAGAGGTGGTGCGGGTATCTTCTGCGGCGATGAGTTCCACGTTGCTGAGCACTTCCAGCGCACGCAGGGTGATGTCCCCCAAGTTGCCTATGGGAACGGGAACCAAATATAGGTTGCCAGCCGTCTGAATCTCATTTCTCGCTTTCATATTAACCTCTAATCGTCATTGGATATATTAAAGCACAATGCAAAAAGCGCAACCCTTTTGAGGTTGCGCTTGATATGTGGTGCAGAAGGCGGGACTTGAACCCGCACACCCGCAGTGGGCATAAGATCCTTAGTCTTACGTGTCTGCCAGTTCCACCACTTCTGCAAAAGTCATTATTATTCGCTCTGAGGAGCAGGGGCTGGTGCTGGAGCGGGAGCCTGTTTGATTGGAGCAGGCTTTGCCGGAGCTTCGGTCTGTCCTACTTTTCTCTGGCGTTTCTGAATGTCTTTGATATCAGCTTTGCCGACATCTTTGACCAAAAAAGCCAATAAAACACAGGACGCCAAGAATAGCAAACCCAGGATCTGAGTCCATTTGCGCAAGAACTCAGAAGCTCCACTGCCGCCAAAAACGTTTACGGCAGCACCGCCGAGGTTGGCATCGAGACCTCCCTTGGAAGTCTGAGCCAAGATGACCAGCACCAATGCGATGCAGATCAGAGTGTGAATGATTAGGGCAATTGTGTATAACATTCTCTATCCTTAAAGTTCATCATTTGTAATGCGTGTTCAGTCACAAGAATTAGAAAGGCCTTTTCTGTCAATGAAAAAATGAAATTCTTGTATCGATAGACTGCTAACCAGTAGTTTTGGTGCACTTCTTTCGGTCTGGAATTGGATCCAGCTTTTCACTGGGAATGGTGGAGATGAGCATGGCGGTAAACAGCAATGCTGCGCCTCCAATCGAATACCAGGTGATCGGTTCATTGAGCAGCAGCCAACCGCCGAGGAGGGCAAAGACCGCTTCCATGCAGAGGATGATACCTGCTGGAGCGGGTGCTACCTTCTTTTGAGCGTGAAGTTGCAGCGTGTAGGCTATCCCCACCGAGCCTATACCAGAATAGAGAATGGGTATGATCGCCTTGGAGATATTGGCTGAAAGAACAGTGATGGTAATGGGATTGATGACTTTTAGTGCAGTTCCGATGAGCCAAACGACGAAGCTGATCACGGCACAGATGGAGTATTGGCAGAAAGCAACCCAAAAACTGGGATAGCGCTGGACGACGGTATCTATATATTGCACATGCATAGCCCAAAAGATAGCTGAGATCAGCACCAGGAAGTTGCCCAACGTAGCATCCACCGAAGCACCGGAATTGATCAGCCATAAGCCAGGCACTGCCAATAAGATTGAGGCGATGATCAGCTTGCTCTGTTTTTGCTTTTTGAAGATACCAATGAGAGGGATAAAGACTACATATAGTCCGGTGATGAAGCCGCCGCTGCCGGCACTCGTCCACAAGAGGCCAACCTGCTGCAAAGCTGAAGCAATGAATAAGATAAAACCCAAGAGCAGTAGGTCAGCCTTGAGTTTGGGCTTGCTCCTGGGCGTTTTAATAATGATAAGAATGAGCAAAAACAGGCTGCCGATGCCAAAGCGCAGGGCATTGAAGAAGAGCGGATGCAGGCTCTCGTTGCCCTTCCTCTGGGCGACAAAGGCAAAACCCCAGATTGCAGAGGCCAAGACAAGCTCAAGTATGGGGACAACGCTATTGCGCTCTGCCGGGACAGACCTTGCTTTCATGCTGCGGTGTGGCTTAGTCTTTTCCTCTCTTTCGGGAGAGGCTCAGAGCTCCAAATCCTCCCACAATAGCCAGATAGTAGCCAAAGTCATACCACCAGCCTGTATTGAAGGGCTCATAGATTCTCACATTGGGGTTGAATATCTGCCATACCAAGGTTATGGGAGCAATCCAGCCATGCCAGATACCTCTGAAGAAGCCGGCACGGTAATCTTCATTGTGACCGCTCCTGCCAGGTGCGCAGGAGCAGAGCAGAATGGCTATCAAAGCCAAAGTCAGGATAAGTGTGAGCTTTTTCATGTTGCCTCCAGGGGCATGATAATGAGGTCGTCGAGTGCGCGCTTGGGAACGTGATGAACATTGTCGGGATCACGCCAATACTCGATATCGTCGGGATCGGTTACATCCTCGATTACAACCTTTTCAGCGGGTTTACCCAAAGCAAGCACAAGGCTGATTTCCATCCCCTCGGGTATACCTAAACGTTCTTGAATCTCTTGCCTGTTTACAGAACCTAAGATGCATCCACCCAAACCTTTCTCAGCTGCACCTAATAGAATGGTCTGAGCTGCTATGCCGGCATCTGTGAGGTGGAACTTGTTGGTCTGGATTGGGCTGATGATCAGGATGTAAGCCGTGGGTCTCTGCTCAGGCTCCGGCCCATCCCAGTAGCTTAAGTAAGCTGCCCAGCGGAGGTTGTCAAACACGATATTCAGATGCGGTTTTTCCCAAACGGGCATAAAGCGTAAGTTTTGCAAATTGCCTGCGCTGGGGCAGATTCTGGCCAAGTCTATCAGCTCAAAAAGCTGGGTATCTTTTACCTCAAAGAAGGCGTCAAACTTGCGGTAACTGCGGTTTTTCAATACTAAATCTTTGAGCATGGTCTCTCCCCTATTTGTGATTACTCTTGTTTAAGCTCCCGGGTCATCAGGTCTATGATGGCTTCCTCGGGTGACTTGTCTTCAAATAAAACTCTGTATACTTCACTTGTGATGGGCATTTCCACATTGTAGACTGCTGCGACATCATGGATGGAACGTGTGGTAGCAACGCCCTCGGCGACTTTGTCCATAGTGGCTAAGATCTCGCTGAGCTTTTTGCCTTTGCCGATCTGGTACCCGACGAAGCGGTTACGGCTGTGCGGGCTGATGGCTGTGGTGATCAGGTCGCCTATCCCGGAAAGCCCCATAAAGGTGTCTGCTTGCGCACCCATAGCTGTTCCCAAGCGGATGATCTCCACAATTCCCCGGGTAAGCAATGCGCCCATGGTGTTGTCTCCAAAACCCAGGCCAGCCACGATACCAGCTGCAATGCTGATGATATTCTTTACGCTGCCGCCTATCTCTACTCCCACAAGGTCATCGGATCTATAGACCCTGAACCAGTCGTTGCTGAACATTTCCTGCAGTAGCATCAAGACGTCTGGATCGCTACCTGCCACTACCACGGTGGTAGGAATCTGACGGCTCACCTCTTCCGCATGGCTGGGGCCGGAGAGCGCACAGATCTTGGAATGCGCAGACTCCGGAAGCTCGTCCATCAGGATCTGATCAATACGCTTGAGGCTTCCTTCCTCCATGCCTTTGGCTACGTTGACAATAGCTTTAAGCTTGGGACTCTCCCAGATTGCAGAGGCAGTTTGGGTATCGATGCTTCGGATAGTGGAGCGCAGGAATTGGGTGGGAGTAGCCAGCACTATCACATCTGGGGTAAAGCCGGCAAGATCTGCCATAGAGCCGGTAAAGCTCACATTATCCGGAAGGATTATATCGGGAAGCAGGATGGGGTTGGAACGAGTCTCTATCAGGCTCTTTAGCCATTTGGGGTTGTGTTCCCACACCAAGACTTCATGGGAATTCACAGCCAGGAGACGCGCCAAGGCCAGTCCCCAAGCTCCTCCACCGATGAAGGCGACTTTCATGATGCGCCTCTATCTGTCTTTTTCGGGAGGCGGGAAACGAAGATTGCAGATCACGCTGAAGTCATCATCATCGTCGTCATCGTCGATATCTTCGTCTTCAATATCGGAAATCCAGTCGGGGCAAAATAGGGCATCTTCTTTATAGTCCCAGCCGTCTACATTTTGCAAGCCATATTGCTCTATCATGGATTGCTCCCACATGGAATAATAGACGGTTCCATCTTCTACAGCCCAAACTAAGACTGGGTCTCTGTAGCGGCGCAACTCGATCTTGTCGTTTTCCACGAGATCGAGAAACTCCTTGATCTTCTTCTTAGAGTTCTCTTGTTTAAATTCCATTTCTTACTATCCTCTATAGCTTGTAATTGATCATCGCCTCAATCTGGTTCTCGCTGTAGGGCTTGAGTCTGCGGACTGATGCGTTGGGTGAATCAATATTCCTGAGATTGTGAGAATAGTCAAGAGTTAAATTTAATTGTTTGGTTATCTTAAATCTTAAGCCTGCTTTGGTATTGTAAATCTTATCGACACGGTGGGCATTTTTGGGATCTGTGCCATTGTAGAAACGTTCCTCAAAGCTCAAAGAAAGGGAGGGGCTCCACAGAGGTGAATCCTTTTTGCTGCTGTTCAGGGGCGAATCCTTCAGTCTCAAGGTGCCGCTGTATTTGTTGCTCTCATAGGAGGAGTTTTCGGGGTATTTATTCCAATTATCGAAGATGCGATATTCATACATAGCATCCAGCACGAAGACGGGAAAGTTTTGCCTCAAGCCCAGCCCCATGGTTTTGGCATCTCCATCATACTCAGTCCAGTAGCTGTTGTAAAAGAGTTCCTCGTAGCGGAAGTTTGCCATAACCGTGGTCTTCTTCAAGGGTCTGATGTTGAGGTCAGCACGATAGAGGTTGCGCTCATAGCTGAATTGCTCCAGCTGGCCACTGCCGTCGGTATCCACATAATCACGCACATATGTGTGGGGATAGTAGCCATAGAGCAGCTTCACGTCCCAGTAGTAACGCTCTACCGCAAGGCGCGCCAGGACGTTTCTGCCCCACTTTTCGGTGTTGGATACATTTTGGCTGAAGGTAGCGGTGAGCGAGGGCACTATCTTATACCATTTATACCTAAAAGCATAGGCGAGGTCTACCTTGGCTTTGATGCTCAGATCGTCTATGGTTTTGGCATATTCCAGGTTAGGATGATGGTCTTCAAAGCGTTGCAGATCATAGTCGGACAGCCTGAATGCGTTGTCCGAATAACCCGCACCCAAGCTGACGGAAACATCCATCTGGGCAAAAAGAGGCAAATTGACAATGCCAAACATCAAGAGCAGAGTCATGATGATGGGCAGAAAGTTGCGATGGAGATGCACTTTGGTAGACTTGGAGCCAGGCCTTTCCTTGGTGGCTTTGCGCTGCTTGCTATCCCCTTTCATCATGTCAGCTTCAATCTTATTTTCGGGTTTAATAGTCCTATGTTGAGTCTGCATCTATATGCCTCATTTACGTTTCAGCAAGACTGGCCGCCCCAGGAATAAGTGATCAGTTTTTGCCCGCAACTCAATCACGCTTCTGCCGCTATTCTTGGGCAAAGTAACTTTCTTACCCAAGGACAGGTGGCGTATGCCGATCACGGAATAGGTGGAAGTGCGCTTGATGCTGAATTCATGGGTATCATGCAGCTTACCATTAACATAGACGTCAAATGCGGGCAGCTCCCTGTCCAACAACCTGGCACGCACATAGATGACGGCATCTCGAGAGTTGTTAAGAGTGAAGCGCAGGGGCTGATCTGGAGTGAAACTATAGTAGTCGCTACTGTTGCCGTTGCGGGTCATGGCAAGGATGCCGCTATGTGCGTCTATCACGAGGCTTGGTGTTCTCTTCTTGGGTGCGGCTTTGGGTTTGGGAGGCTCGTTGTAGAATGCTCTGAAGTAGATATCTCTATCGTAGCAGAGAATCTCCATTTCTTTGGTATCTTTAGGGATGGGAATCTCCACTTTCTCAAAGGTGTGGTATCCATAGACCACGCCTGCGGGGGTGAGTGCGTGTTTGGCCTGCTTTTTATCTATGATGCTGATCACTTCAGCTTTCCTCTTTCTTTCCAAGCTAAAGCTGCGCAATTCTATCTTATCTATGCCAGAGACGTTGAGCCTCATGCTTCGCTCTGGCAGAGAGCGGAAATAGTAGTAGTTACCGGCTGTTTCATCTTTAAGCAGCCGTTTAGAGCCTGGATTTTCGAAGCTCATTACCTTGGTTTTCGCTGCAACCGATGCGCCCAAGAGCAGCATCATTGCGATTACAGTTATCTTTCTAAGATTCATTTAAACTCTCCGTACATTGGTGGGGGGGGTTAAAGTTCTTCATCAGGATCAACGATGTTGGCCATAAACCTACGGTCATGTCTATCAAAGACGATCACCACGATAATGGCAGCCAAGAGTAAGCCCAGGCAGATCGAGGCTACGAGGATGTTGTGACGGCTTCTGTAGAAAGCGGGGCCTTCACCCGGAGTGGGTATCTCCTCTTTATGTGAGGCGACATCATACTTTTTTGCCCAGCGTTGGATGCGACGCACATGGAGCACGGGCACATTCTTGCGCGCCATCAGCATCATCACACCTTCACGTTCAAAGCTCTTCTCGGCCAATTTCTTGTTCATTCCTTCAGGAATCAAGCGGGCATTGGGCTCAGAGCCGACGTTTGCCAATGCTGCTCCTACGTTTACAAACATCTGATAGCGTTTGCCTTGGGGAAGCAGCTCATTGTAGGCTGCATCGCGAAGCTCAACGTTTTCTTCCAAGTTTGAGCCCATCAGCAGCGGCACATCGTTTCTGGTCATTGCGTCTCTGATATTGGCAATGCCGTTGTCTGAGAGCCCGATGGCCAAGTCATCCTTACCTCCAAACGAAGCATAGGAGCTGCTAAAATCTATGAGACCCTTTTTCTTCAGAATGGCTTCGATATCAAGCCAGGTAAAATCTTCTCGGTTTGCACCATAGGATGCGCTGGAAACTGCTGTTATGATGCTGGGCTTGAGCCCCATCACCTTGATCGCTGCATAGAGGGCCAAGTTTACCGAAGGATTGGAGCCTGTAACGCCCACGGCGATATGGTCTCCAGCTTGGAGCCTTTCGTTTTTAAACTCTTCAATGAAGATAGCGGCGAGGTTGGGATTTATCGCAGCTTGCTTGTCTGAGAGCAAGCCTCTGTCTGTGGTGATTGAGGACAATCTCAGACCGATGAGCCCGGTTTGGAAGGGATCATCAATGGGGTCAAAGTCATAGTTCCTGACTTCAAGCTCAGCTTTGAGGCTATCCATAAAGGTTTTCATCAGCGTGGCTGCTTCGACCTTTTCTTCATAATTGGGTGACTTGATGTGCACGTAGCTGTTGTGCGCTATCAAAAACAGGATTATCGCAAGGATGAACAATATAATCAGCGATCTGCCGGATTTGAGTGAGGGACGATACATTGTCATAACTCACCTCCAAAGACCACGATCAAGGTAAGGCGCACCAAGATGGCTGCCACGCCCATGGTGGTAATAGTCTTCCAAAATCCCTGGCGCTCAAACCAATTGGCGATAAGACCCGGGATGATGTATCCGATAGATTGCATCTGTAAAGTATAGATGGTGAAGCTTTCAAACACCAGAAGACGTGAGGCCCATCCCAGGATGAATCCGATGAGGATGCTCAGAACCATTCGTCTTTTCCCAAATAGAAGAGTGAACTGCCCAATGACGCGGATAATGCCCCAAGTGAGCAAACTCACCACAAGGGTACCCAATATCTGCATCGGCTTATCCAAATAAAGTGCCACGTATCCCGGCACTACAATTCCCCCGGCTGAGGCGCCCAAGAGCTCGCTAAACACGAGGCTCACAATCACGCCAATTCCAACCGCGGCCTGTACTACTGCGTCAACCACTTACGGCTCCTTGTTGCTGGGCTTTTTTGCCTGGCTGTGTCTTATGTTTAAACTGAGCCACAATCTGGGCTCCGTATTGTATCCTTCCGGCTATGTTTCCGATTCCCAACACGTGGGATTCTCTGTTGCTGAGCTCCCAAACCTTGTCGTAGACATGATCTGGAGAAGGCTCACCCAAAGCGATGAGCTTGTTGCGTGGAATGCCTGCACTCAGTGCATAGCTCTCCACTTTCTCGGGTATCTCACCCGTGAGTAAAAGATAGCTATAATCCAGCTCCACGATGGCATCCACCAATTGTTGACTTCTGAACAGGCGGTCTGAGCGACTATTCAGTATGATGATCTTTTCCACACCTTGCAAGTGTCCCGTCACCATCTGGATGATGTAAGCAGTTGAATTGGGATCATTGGCGGCAAAGACATTGTAAAAGTGGATGGCTTTACCCCGATCTGAGATGACATATTTCTTGAGTGCACCGGGATCTGGATTGGCACTCTGCATCCCTCTAAGTGCTACATCTCGTGGCACACCGACTTCCGCACACACGGCCAAAGCCAATTGCACGTTTTCCGCATGCTCGATATAGCTGAAGCCGGCAAGCTCTTCTTGGGTCACATCTTTGGGACGAATCTGATGTATGCGGCATTTGCGCTTCTGGGCTACCTTTTCCAAGATGGTGAAGGTCTGGTTTTCGGCAGTATAGCAGACACCTTTATCAGGAATGGTATTGGCGAGGCACATGGTAACACTTTGGACAGTGCTTCCCATCTGATCCAGATGATCAGGGCGACAATTGGTAATCACCGAGATGGTAGAATGCACAAACTTCCGCTCTGTGATCCACTGAAAGACTGGATTTACTGCCATGCATTCGATCACGATAGCTTGCACATCATGCTTTTCTGCTTCACGGAAGATATACTTCTGCTCGATGATATTTGCACCCATAAGCCGGACAACAGCAGCCTCACGACCATCAGGGAAAATCACTCTGGGCATGGTGCCCGTGGTTTTTGCGATGGTACGAACTTTACCTTCCCTGAGGCCTGCAGCAATGAGTCTCGTCACGCTGGATTTGCCCCGGGTGCCATTAACATGTATTCGTATAGGAATGCTGTTTACTTTACGCAAGTGACGGCGATACTCCCAAACCCAATTCAGGATCAGGACTATCGTAGCCAGGATCAAAATTGTCATCTATTCCTCAAGTTCTTACTCAATCAGCCGCACTGCTGTCAGACAGCCGGATTTGATTATTCACATCAGTATGCAATATCCGTTCCAAGACAGAAAGAATTGTGGAACTGTTAAGAATTAGTGGCAGGCTCAACATGGTTTCTAAAAGGAAGATATCAAGGACTTACGGATTCTTTTGGTGAACACTACCAACAACAGCGTGAGGCCTATCACCAAGGTCGACAAGGCATTAATGGTTGTGATGGTGCCGCGACGGATAGTCCCCTCCACATAGATGGGAAGGGTGTCAAAACCTCTGCCTGAGGTAAAGAAGGTGATGATAAAGTCATCGATGGAAAGAGTGAAGGAAAGCAACGCCGCCGCTATCACACCGGGCATAATCAGCGGCAGCTTCACTTTGAAGAAGGTGGTGCCGGGCTTTGCCCCCAGATCCATAGCTGCTTCTATCAAGGAGTAATCAAAGCCCTCCAAGCGGGATTGGATCACGATTGCCGCATAGGATACACAGAAGGTGATATGCGCAATCAGCACCGTCCACATACCTGTGTTTACCCTCAAGAAATTGAAGAGCAAAGCCAATGACACACCCATGAGGATGTCCGGTATCACCAGCGGTGCATAGAGCAGACCCATAAAGCCTTTTCTGCCTTTGAGTTTCTTGTTTTCAAGTCCTAAAGCAATGAGCAAGCCCAAGAGCGTAGAGAACAAGGTGCTAAGGCCCGCAATCAACATTGTATTCAAAAAGGCATCACGGATGGCGACGTTGTGTAGCAATTGGGCATAATACTTCAAGGTAAAACCCTTCCAGGAGGTGACGATTCGCGCATCATTGAAACTGAACACCACCAGGATCAGGATAGGGATATAGAGAAACAGCATGGCGAAGGTAAACACCGTAAGGTTCATCCCCTTGAAAAACTTGGCAGGCGTGAATCTTCTCATTATGCTACACCTCTCACCTTGCTCTTCTTTAGCAGGATGTAGCCCAGCAGCAGGAAGATGGCCACCAGGATGAGCAAGCCAAAACTGAGCGCAGAGGCCATAGGCCAGTTTCTGGGAATGTTTTTGATCTTATAGGTGATCACCTGTCCCACATACAGCGACCTCTGATCCCCCACCAATTGCGGTATCAGATAAGTGCCCAGCGCGGGGATAAACACCAGCAGCACTCCGGCAAATATCCCTTCCAAACTGAGCGGCAGCGTTATCTTGAAGAAGGATTTAACCTCATTGGCTCCCAAGTCCATCGCAGCATGCAAGAGCGTGAAGTCCAGCTTTTCCAGCACACTATAAAGTGGCAATATCATGTACGGTAGATAGACGTAGACCATCACCATGATTACCGCCAAGTCAGTGCGCATGATCTCCAGGGGTTGCGAGATAAGTCCAATGCGCATCAATATGTCATTTAGCACCCCGTTGTAAGAAAGGAAGATGCGCCAGCTAAAGATACGGATGATGAGGTTTGTCCAAAAAGGGATGATAATCAGGATCAGCAGCGTGTTCTTGATCTTATCAGAAGCTCTGGCGATCAGATAAGCCACCGGATAGGCGATGAGGATGCACAGGAGCGTGGTAGTAATCGCCAATTTGACCGATAGCACAAATGGTCTGAAGTAGGTGCCGTCAAAGAGCTGTCTATAGGCATCGAGGTTGAATTCAAACTTCACATCAAAGATATCAGGAGTAAGGAAGCCATAGATGAGCACAATGAAGTAGGGCACCAAAAAGAAGACAGTCAGCCAGATCAGGGTTGGCGCAGCCAAGAGATAATCCAGACGTGAACTTTTGGAGTTGCTCTTCATATCTGTTCACCTGCAGATGCGTTAGCTTTCTTAAATTTGGGGATGTAGGTTTTCCCCTCGGCGGGCATGCGGGATTCATCCGGCAATTCATTGATCAACCACGAATCCGTATCATGCCAAAACAGCCACACTTCCTCTTCCCAGTCCAAAGCCTTGTCATCAAAATACACTCTCTTATGCTGGCTAAAGACCCTGATATTGTGCTTGCCCACCCTAACGATATACTGAGTATGGCTACCCAGATAGAGGATATCTTCGATGACGCCTTTCACGATGTTCATGTCGTCCGCAATCTTGGGTTTATTACTGGATATGGCTATCTTTTCCGGTCTCAGGGAAACTGTGATCTGACTGCCAATCTCCGGCCTGAAATGGAAGGTGGAATCTATCTCAAAATACTCGTCATCTCCCATGGGGCACTTCAGCTGCACATACTCATCTTCGATGCCGATCACCTCTCCCGTGATCAGATTGGTCTCCCCTATGAAATAGGCACTAAAGATGCTGGAAGGTCTTTCATAGATGTCATCGGGTGGTCCTTCCTGCACGATCTTGCCTCTATTCATCACCGCCACCCTGTCTGATATACTCATTGCCTCACTTTGATCGTGCGTTACATAGATGAAGGTGATACCCACCGCATCGTGGATATTCATCAGCTCAATGAGCATATGCTGACGCAGCTTGAGATCAAGCGCAGCCAAAGGCTCATCCAAAAGCAGCACTTTGGGATTGTTGATCAAAGCTCTGGCGATGGCTACACGTTGCTTTTGCCCGCCACTGATCTGGTCTGGATACTTGGAGTGTTGGTCACCCATTTTCACCAAATCCAACATCTCGCTCACCCTATCCTTGATCTCCGGTAGTGGTGTTTTGCGCACTTTAAGGCCGAAGGCCACATTGTCCCACACCGTCATATGCGGAAATAGTGAATAGTTTTGAAAGATAGTGTTTACCGGCCTCTTATAGGGAGGCAAGTCCACGATGTCCTGATCACCGATGAATATCTTGCCTTTTAGCGGCATCTCAAAACCGGCAATCATCCTCAACAAGGTGGTTTTACCACAGCCACTGGGTCCCAGGAAGGAAAAAAGCTCCCCGGGTTTGATGGTCAGATCCACACCATCGACAGCCATAAAGCCATCGAAGTCTTTACTTATGTTTACTATCCTGATTTCTTCCAATTATTGTACTCTCCATTGGTTGTTGTTAAGCAGATTGCATGCAAGCTGCCGTATATGATTGTTAATAAGTATTAATATATCAGTTCTCGTTTCGTATTTTATAATTGCATGGGTGGGCTTCAGAATCATAATCTCATCTTGCAGTACACCCGTGAGTTGCATTTGATTTGGGAAAATGGTATTCAGAGCGCAGAGGGGCTTCATTAGATGTTCTTTTGCTCCCATTAAAAAGAACGGGATGGGAAAATGTTCGAGGGATTGGAACACCTTATGCATGTTTTAGAATATTCAAACTAAGGGTCAGAAAAAAGGCAGTGGGGATTACCGGGCGGTATCCCCACTGATCGGAGGGCATTCTATGTAGGGTCTGTAGGCTGATTCCATAGAATAATTGCGGGCTTTTTTGTCAAGAACTAATTGCGCTTTTTTTGCACAACGCTGTTGATTTAATTCCACAATCCTAATTTGAAATGACGAATTTGCAGGTCTTTTCACCGGATTTTCCACCAACTTTCAGCAAATAAATACCAGACTTAGTTATTTTGTATTCCAATAGGTTAACACCTATTTCAGAAAGCTGGCCGCCCTTCAGCTCAGCCCTACTTTTCCCTGAGGCCAATTTCTGGCCACGAATGTTGAAAATAGTCCAAAATATCTCATCAGACCCTGAGTTTTTACATTCAACCCTCAGGGATGTGTCCCTGGAAAGAATGGGATTGGGATAGACTACCGCATCGAAAATTCCACTAACCGGAACAACAGGATCATCCACACCCACCATTTTCAGGGGTATGCTTATCCAGTCGTCCATAGATGGGAAGTAGCTCACATTGGGCGGATTTGCCACATCCTGAGCCACGATCTGGTAATACATGAAGTGATCATCCTTGTCAAAATCCGGATGGTATTCAAACGCATATAAGTTTTCTCCCACAAGCGTCATGGGCACACTCACCAAGTCCATGTCATCGGAATAGTATCTAAAGTAGACGTCGCCCACTTCCCCATTATCCGTCACTTCAGCGATAAAAGAAATAGGAGCGGAATCCGAGCAGATCACCTCTGTGGGCACCACATGTTCAATATGTGGAGCTATGCTATCTGGGTGAATTACAAAGAGATGGGGATCATGCGCTCCAGTAAAGGGATGGTCTATGCTACGCCCGGATTGATCAGCCGCGTGGATGAAATAGCGTATAGTGTCACCCAAGGCGAAGCCACCAAGAATGCAGGTAAAATGATTTTGCCCCAAGCTGCTCAGCAGCTCACTTTGCCAGCTGCCACCGTTCACCTTGTAGAGCACCTTCAAAGAGTCGCTGTATAGCGCCTGACCGCTATAGGCCTTGATCTTCACATTGATATCGAAGCTCTCATCTGCATCGTGCAAGCCCCAGATAGGATTGTGACTCACATACAGCATCTGTCTGTCGTTGATCTCATGGGTGCGGCAATGAAGCGCATCGGTAGATTCCCAAGGCGTATAATTGGCGCCCGAGATTCCAAATACTTCGTAGCCCGGCAGCGCATCTCGATAAACCTGTAAAGCGGCGCTATCAGAGCCGCTATTCGTGATGGGAACAAACACCTTTTTGTTCAGAATCAAGGAATTGGTATAGGGTTGATTTTGAGGCGTATTTACTCTATACACCTTCCAAGGATAGCCCCAAGAGCAGTTACGAGTGGCGAAATATGCAGCTGCCTGCTCTATAGCATGATACTGAGGATGACTTGCAGGCACACTGCGCACCAACACTTTATCCGGAGCCAAAAACTTGCCCCAGCAGTCGATGTGATCGATATAGGTATTATTCGGATCTTGGATGCCGTAAAAGGTCTGCACACCCATATATTGCTGCATAGCGTTGTGCACCCCGGTCTGCCCTACCGAGGGATTCTCATTGTAAACCAGCGTTGTCTGCGCAGCGATGGAGATACCATCGGTCATATAATTTCCCCCTGTCTGCTGTAGACTCATTGCATAATAGGGGTAAGAAAAATGCTGAGCAAAGAGCTGTGCAACCTGATTATCAGAGGGACGAGGCCGGTTGTAAACAAAGTCGACAGTTGCCAATTCGTCATTGCCATCCATGATAAACCAAGGGCTGTAGTCTCGCGTCCAATATGAATCCGTGGGCGCGACAAAGAAACTCACCCTATCCATGTTTACACCCGCAGCAGTGAAGGAGTTCGTAGCACTATTCTGTTCGTAGGCATTGCCCACCAAGCAAATCACCTCAACTTCATTGGCAAGTAGAGCCACCAAATTGAGCGGAATCCCCAAGGGATAACGAATCAAAACCGCACTACAAGGCTCAAACTCAGCCACCGGACGCACCGGACCGGGTGGCGGAGGCGTCTGAGTATAACGGCTTTCCCGCTGCTCCAAGTCATTGGGCAAGACCGAATGTGACATCAAGCCTGCCACCGCTACAGATAGCAGAAAACAGGCAAGAAACATTTTACGTATCTTTATGGTAGGCTTCAACTTATAGGCTCCTAACACTATTATTTGCTCTCGTGGTGGCAACGCTACGTTATGTGGGTTATAAGTCAATGCCTTTTTTAATTGCCGTTGCTCAAAATCTATGGGTGAAGTGCAGAATGAATTTTGGGCTTGGCAGCTTTCTCAAGGGTTGCTACAAATTCTGTGAATGAAATTGAGCTGATTACCAGATTTTTAATCATTTGGCAACTGCTTGATTGGCACACTGTTATACTGAACGAAACGAGCCGGGTGTAGAAATAATTTGGGAATTGGAACACCGAATGCTTGTTTAATTCCCCCCTTACTTAGGGTCAGAAAAAAGGCAGTGGGGATTACCGGGCGGTATCCCCACTGATCGGAGGGCATTCTATGTAGGGTCTGTAGGCTGATTCCATAGAATAATATCTGGCTTTTTTGGTCAAGGACAAATTGCACTTTTTTCACACAGCGTTGTTGATTTATTGCAACAACTCTATTTTGTGACGATGAATTTGCAGGTTTTTTCGCCTGTTTTACCGCCAATTTTGAGCAGGTATACACCAGGCTTAGTTATCTTGTTTTCCGATAGGTTAACATCGATCGTGGCAAGCTGATCATCCACGCGGGTAGCCCCAGATTTCCCCGACGCCAATTTCTGCCCGCGAATGTTGTAAATAGTCCAAAATAATTCACCTGAACCCGGATTTTCACATTCTACCCGCAGGTATTTATCTTTAGAAAGGATGGGATTCGGGTAGATTTTCGCATCGAAAATCCCGCTGACCGGAACAACTGGGTCGTCCACGCTCACCACTTTCAAGGGTATGGTTATCCAGTCGTCCATGGACGGGAAATAGCTCACGTTGGGCGGATTTCCCACGTCTTGAGCCATGATCTGATAATATAGAAAGTGATCATCCTCGCCAAAATCCGGAGAGTAGAAGTAGATGTTATAGTTTTCGCCCACATAGGTCATGGGCGCAACCACCAATTCCATTGCATCTGAGTAGTATCTGATATGGACATCACCCACTTCCACATCATCTGTCACTATTGCGACGAAGGGAACAGGGGCAGAATCAGAATAGATCACATCAACAGGCGTTTGATGCGCAATGGTCGGAGCTTGACCGGCTTGTTTAATCACAAAGAGGTGAGGATCAAGAGCTCCGGTGAAGGGGTGATCTACGCCGCGTCCAGATTGATCAGCCGCGCGAATATAGTAACGTATGGTATCACCGGGAGCAAAGCCGCCGATATTGCAGGTAAAACGATCTTGCTCCGATTGGCTCAAGAGCTCACTTTCCCAGTTGCCATCACTTACCCGATAAAACACCCTCAAAGAATCGCCGACCAGGGCTGTACCGCTATAGGCTTTGATCTTCACATCGATGTCGAAACTTTCGTTTGGATTATGAACACCCCAAAAGGGATTGTGGCTCACATAGAGCATCCCTCTATCGATGATCTCATGGATGCGGCAATGAAGTGCATCGGTGGGCAACCAGGGTCTGGTAACATCTTCCAAGACTCCAATGACTTCATAGCCGGGCAGCGCATTTCGGAAAACCTGCAAAGCAGCTCCATCACTCACACTATTCACGATGGGCACATATACTTTTTTATTGAGGATCATGGAGTTGGCATAGGGCTCGCCATTGGGTGTATCCACTCTATACACCTTCCAAGGATAGCCCCAGGAGCAGCTGCGCTCGGCAAAGTACGCCGCAGTTTCTTCAAAGGCATTATGCAGGTGATGATAGGATGGCACCCTGCGCACCAACACCTTATCACGAGCCAAAAACTTTCCCCAGCAGTTGATATGATTGATATATTCTCCGGTCGGATCCGGGATGCCGTAAACTTCCCGCGCACCCAAGTATTGCCGCAGGATATCGTTTACCCCGACCTCGCCTAACGAGGCGTTTACACTGTAAACATGGGTTGTCTGCGCAATGATGGAAAGCCCATCAGTCATGTAATTTCCACCATTATGCTGCAGATTCATCTCGTAATAGGGATAAGAATATTGCCCGGCAAAGAGCTGTGAAACCTGATTGTCAGCGGGACGAGGACGGTCGTAAGTGAATCCGACGGCGGCAAAATCGTCATTACCATCCACAATGAACCAAGGGGCATAATCCCTGGTCCAATAGGAGTTTGTAGGCGCTATCAAGAAGCTCACATGCGCCATGTTTACACCCGCAGTGCTGAATTCTTGAATCGCAAATTGCTCGTACATTCCATCCACAAGACAGACCACTTCAACCTCATCAGCAAGCAAAACCACCAATTCTACGGGAAACCCCAGTGGATAGCGAATCAATACCCCGGAGCAAGGCTCGAATTCAGCCACGGGACGCACAGGCCCCGGAGGTGGAGGCGTCGGCGCATAACGGTTCCCACCCTTGAATATGGCTTCCGGTAAAACCGCATGTGCCTTCAAGCCTGTCACCACTGTGAAGAGCAGTAAACAGACAAGGATATGCTTACGTATTTTCTTGTTTGATATCATGTTATGAGCTCCTGATAACTATGATAGTGCCACGATGCCAACTTTGCTTCTGAGGAGATATAAGTCAATGATTTTTTTACCTCTTAGAGATAGTAACCGGAAAGCAGAGCATAGGACATTCATTAGAGCTTGGATTTTCAGTTTCATTGCCTTCTCTTTGATTCTGAGAAAAACATAGATACAATTCCAAACCCCAATGTGACCTGATGTTTGAATGCAAATCTTCATACTGTAAACTTGGTTTACAGGGCTTACAGTTACCGTTAAGCTCACTGGTTAAACTCCTACCATTTTGATTGGAGATCGTTTCCCGGATCCGTTAACTGAAAAGGTCGACGCAAAATCAACATTTGACGTTCACATATTAACCGGTAACTCAAAATCGACTTTTTCGACCCCTCTCAAATGCCGATTCCATGCGGCCTCCCCACTCCTTCCCTGCTGCTCTCCTGCTCCTTGAGTAAGTAACGAGTAGGAAAGCAGGCAGTTAGGAGAAAGAGCAAAGTGGGAGCTGAGGCACCTTTTGGAGGGCGGTGAGCCTTGGTTAAAAGTCAAATGTTTCGCAAATACCTGACATTTGCAAACAAATTAAGGCCACAAAATGCATCCATTTTGCCTCTCCCCTCTGGCTGGTTTTCAGGGTCTAAACTTCCAAAGCCTCCACGATCTTTCTGCTTACATTTACACCAAAAAGGTCAGGATGTTCTGCGGGTGCTTTGAAGGTTCGGATCAGCTCCGGGAAGCCTGCATCGCTGGGATCCAGGAGCAGGTTCCAGCCGCTGCTGACCGTCTCCACCCATTCCGTTTCCGTCCTCAGGGTTACGCAGGGTTTCTTGAGGATGTAAGCCTCTTTTTGGATGCCGCCGGAATCCGTGAGTATCATCTGTGCATGTGTCAAGTGGGTAAGGAAGTCCAGATAACCCAGGGGATCGATAAAGATGATATTTGCGCACCTGTCTTTCACTTCTTGAGAGATCAATCTTTGGGTGCGTGGATGCACCGGGAAGATGATCTTTTGTCCCAGGGTATTAAGCTTGGAGAGGATTTCCTGCAGTTTGACCGGATCATCCACATTGTAGGGGCGGTGCAAGGTAAGCACGCTGTAAGGCTCGTCTGTAACCAGCTTGATATCTTGCTTTTTGGCTGCTTCCACACCCATGACCAAGCTATCGGTCATCACATCGCCCACCAGCTTGGCCTTATCCAGGAGGCCTTCATGCTTGAGGTTATCCATCCCGGTTTGGGTGGGAACCAAGAGCAATTCTGAGAGGTGATCGGCCACGATGCGGTTGATTTCTTCCGGCATACTGCGGTTAAAACTGCGCAAGCCTGCTTCAATATGGGCGGTTTTGATGCCCAGTTTGGATGCGGCCAGAGCACCGGCAAGGGTGGTGTTTGTATCTCCGTAAATCAGCAACCAATCCGGCTTTTCCTTTATCAAGATGGCCTCCATAGCTTCCAATATCCTGGCGGTCTGCACCCCATGGGAACCCGAGCCAACGTTGAGATCATAATCTGGTTCCGGTATCTGCATCTGTTTAAAGAAAACTTCGTTCATTTGATAGTCGTAGTGTTGCCCGCTATGGACGATGAGCTCCTGATGAGCCTTACGAATCTCCCTGGAGACAGGCGCCAATTTCACAAACTGAGGACGCGCTCCAACCAATTGTATGATTTTCATTGTTACTCCATTTATCTTATTTTACTTTAGCTATTAAGTCTCTGATATATAGGTTGTTGGCCTTGCAATATTCATGTAATCCTTGAGCTATCTTTGCGGGTGCGCCGGGGGCGGTGAAATTGGCCGTTCCCACCGCTACTGCGGATGCGCCCGCATAGATAAACTCCAGTGCATCTTGCCAGCTGTGGATGCCACCCATGGCCAAAATGGGGATCTTCGCCACCTGAGCGACTTTATAGACCAAGGCCAGAGCCACGGGCTTTACACCTCTGCCGCTATAGCCTCCCACCTTTTTGGAAAGCATCGCCTTGCCTGTTTTCCAGTCAATAGCCATGCCCCAGAGGGTATTGATCAGGGCCAAAGAGCTGGCGCCTGCTTCCTGGGCTGCCAAAGCCATCTGAGCGATGTCTGTCACGTTGGGGCTCAGCTTCACGTTCAATTCCTTATCCGTGAGCACAGCCAAGCGGGAAACAAGCTTGTATATCACCTCCGGATCGGCTCCAAAAGCAATTCCCTCCTTCTCTACATTGGGGCAAGAGACGTTAACCTCATAACCGGCAATCTCGTCATAGGGTTCCATTGTCGTGATCATCTCACAAAACTCATCTATGGAGGAGCCGGAAAAGCTTACGATCAAGGGGATACGCAGTGTTTCTTTCAGGATGGGAAGATCATTGTTCAAGAAGCCTTTTAAGCCAGGATTCTGCAGTCCGATGGAATTTAGCAGCCCACACTCGGTTTCATAGAGCCGGGGTGAGGGATTCCCCGCTTTTGCTTCATAGGTGATGGTTTTGCTAACATATGCGCCCAGGCTTTCCTGAGGCAGGAGCGGTTTTCCATCTGCATCTTTCAGCTTCAGATACTCCAAGCCAAAGGTCCCGGAAGCCACAGTCACGCAAGAGGCAAGCTTAAGCTTGCCCAAAGAGCTTTCAATCTGCTTCATAGCTCACTCCATCTGATTTGGGTGGCATCAAAGACAGGGCCATCTTTGCACACCAGCTTAAAAGCTTTATCAACGGGGATGGCGCAGCCATGACACACCCCAATCCCGCATGCCATATAAGCTTCCATGGAGACATAGTGCTCTATCTGCATGCAGAGTTCTGTGAGCTTGGCCAACATGGGAACAGGCCCGCAACTGAAAACAAGGTCGATGTTATGCTCTGCAATCAAGCAATCAACCGAATCGGTGACCAAGCCCTTGGAGCCCAGGGATCCATCAT
Organism: Candidatus Cloacimonadota bacterium; assembly: GCA_029781115.1. Taxonomy (GTDB): domain Bacteria; phylum Cloacimonadota; class Cloacimonadia; order Cloacimonadales; family Cloacimonadaceae; genus UBA3900. The sequence goes on along the minus strand of JAKOXG010000010.1, from coordinate 59,843 downwards.
CCGTGTAGAGCAGGTCACAGGGAAAAGCCTCATCAGCACTGGCGCAGCCATGCAGATGCAGGCAAAATCCTGCAACGTCTGACTTGCGCTTTATCCAAGCCAGAGGAGGATATCCTGCGCCACCACTCACCAATAGCACCCTGCGTCCAGCGATGCCGGGAAAGCCATTGCCCAAGGGGCCGATGGCCTCTACCCTATCGCCTGCTTTCAGTTGAGTAAAAGCTTGGGTTCCGGCTCCCACGACCTTGATCAAAAAGCTTAAAGTGCTCTCTTCCACTTCCAGGATGCTGATGGGCTTGAAAAGCCTTCCCTTTTGGGAGGGTGCTCTCAGCTCGTAAAACATGCCTGGAAGCAGCCCTTGCAAGGGTTTGCCAGCATCCAGTTTGAGGCACACATACTGGGGTGCAGGACTGCTAACGTCCAGCACTTTCAAGGAGTCTTTGGTGATCATGATTGGATGTCCGCAAAAGTGGTTCTACCATCCACAATTGTATATTTGATGCGCCCGGAGAAGGTGTGTCCCATCCAGGGCGTGTTTTTGCTTTTGGAAAAGATAAAGTCTTCGTCGATGGTGGTTTCGCCGTTGAGGTCTACGATGGTTAGATCTGCGGGATTACCCTTCTTGATCTCGTTGTTGGGTAGATCCATAATACTTGCCGGCGCCAGGGAGTAGGCTTCGACGATGCGTTCCAGGCTCACGATGCCGGGCTTGACCAGATGGTGATAGAGAGCCACAAAGGCAGTCTCAAAGCCAATGATGCCAAAGGGTGCGTGATCAAACTCCTTGATCTTCTCAAAATCTGCATGTGGAGCGTGATCTGTGGCGATGCAATCTATGGTTCCATCGATAAGGGCCTGCACACAGGCCTGTCTATCCTTCTCGGGGCGCAAAGGTGGTTTCATCTTGGTGTTGGTATCGAAGCTCAAACAGGCTTCATCAGTCAAAAGCAGATGATGAGGCGTGACTTCGCAGGTGACATGCACACCACGCTTCTTTGCTGCACGAACCAGCTCAATCGACTTTGCGGTGCTGATATGCGCAATGTGCAGCCTGGCGCCAGTGCTTTCTGCCAACATGATGTCGCGCATAATGATGACTTCTTCTGCCAAAGCATTGATGCCCGGGAGTCCGAGTTGAGTGGAGACTTTGCCGCTATGGATTTGACCTTTGCCGCTGAGAGAGTAGTCTTCGGCATGGACGATCACGGGGAGATCAAAGTTTTGGGCATAGCGGATGCAGTTGAGCATGATCTTGGCATCCTGCACGCATTGTCCATCATCCGATACCGCCACGATTCCATCAGACTTCATGGTGGCCATCTCGCTGATCTCCAGACCTTCGCTCTTTTTGGTCATGGCTCCAATCACGTAAACCTTGCAAGAGCCTAAGTCTTTGGCGCGCCTTTGCACGTAGTCCACCGAGGCGATGTTGTCCACCACCGGATCGGTATTGGGCATGGCGCAGACGCTGGTGATGCCACCGTGAGCGGCTGCTTTGGTGCCGGAAACTATGTCTTCTTTATAGGTGTGCCCCGGGTCTCGAAGGTGAGCATGGATGTCTACAAATCCGGGAAATACGTGCAGCCCTGTGGCATCAATGACTCTGTCGGCCTTCACCTCCAGTTTGGATGATACGTTACGAATCTGAGTTCCATCCAGGAAGATGTCCTGCTTGCGAAACTTGCCTGCTAAATATACGGTTCCGTTTTTGATGAGTGTTTTCATGGTTTTTCTCCTTATGCCTTTCCGCCGAGTATCAAAAACATCAGAGCCATGCGAATCGCTACGCCATTTGCTACCTGCTCCACGATGATGCTCTGCTTGCCATCAGCGATTTCTGGCAGGATTTCTACGCCGCGGTTCATCGGCCCTGGGTGCATGATCAGTGCATCCTTTTTGGCGTATTTGATGGTGTCCTTGGAGAGCACATAGTGCTTGCTGTATTCCTCCAAACTGGGGAAAAGACCTTCGGTCATCCTTTCCATCTGCATCCTCAGTCCCATCACTACATCGGCATCTTTGAGAGCACGGGGGAGGTTGTACTCAACTTTGCAGCCATAGACATCCTCCATCCCGGAAGGCATCAGCGTGCGCGGGCCACATACCGTGACCTCAGCACCTAACTTCCTCATACCGATGAGGTTTGACCGCACGACACGGCTATTCAAGATATCGCCCACGATGGTGATCTTGAGCCCATCGAGGGAACCCAGCTTTTCCCAGATGGAGAAGATGTCCAAGAGGGCTTGGGTAGGATGTGCGTGGCGGCCGTCACCACCGTTGATAACAGGTTTGCCGGAGTATTTGTGCACCAATTGCGGTGCGCCGGGTGATGAGTGGCGGATGCAATAGAGGTCGATGCCCATGGCACCCAAGGTGTAAACAGTGTCTTGTAGGCTCTCACCTTTTTGAAGCGAACTCACAGTGGCTTCAAAACTCACTACGTCCGCGCTTAAGCGATTTGCAGCCAGCTCAAAGCTCATGCGCGTGCGGGTGCTGTTTTCCACAAAAAGTGTGCAAATAGTTTTGCCGCGGAGGGTGGGGATTTTCTTATATTCACGAAGGTTGATCTCCTTCATGCCCTTGGCCGCCTCCAAAATATAGAGGATTTCGGCTCTGCTGTAATCGTCCAAGTCAAAGACGTTACGCCCTAAAAATTGAGGTGTGTCAGACATTTAAGCTCCTTTCCGGCTCACTGGCCGAGATTAAAGGTGTATTTTGTCCACCAATAATTGAGGTGCCATATTTCGTCAATCAATTTATGTATCTATTTAAGGATACAGCTTCCAATGCGGCCTTGAGGCATTTGTATCGGAGTCTGCAAGTTCATCTCTCCCCGGATTGGCTCAGATTTGAGCAAACCATGGATAAAACGTCTTATACTTCGATTCTATCTTGGAGTATTCTGCGAGAGCCCATTTTCTTAACACTCTAAGTGTAAAAGGATTATGGAGTCTTCTCACAAAAGGCTTGACTTAAATGGCTCTTTGATAAAATGGATCATAGAGTCTATAAAAACATAATATGGAGATAAAGCATGAGAAACCTTTCCATTATCGTCTTGGCCGTGATCCTGCTGACCACAGCATGTGCAGGCCCCAGACAGAAACTGTCCCCCAAGGCTAATGTAGCCTTGCGTACAGCAAACATGAACTACAGTCAAAAAATCATCGAAGATGCCGAGAAGAACTATCTCATCGTACTTGAAGATTGTCCCGAACATGCTGAAGCCTTGAACCGTATGGGGCGCATCAGTTACGCTCGTGCAGAGCAGATTCCCGGCACGGCTTTGGAAAACTACACGAAGGCTTTTGACTATGTGAGCAAATCCATTGAAACCTACAATAGCTTTGATCCTTTCACCGATGCAGACCGCCGAGAAGTCAAGGAACTCACAGACCTGCGCACCAGCTCCTGGACCCGTATCTTCCAGATCGCAGAAAAGGAAAGAACTGATGGAAACACCAAACAGGCCGTCGAAATCTACCAAAAGCTGCTCAAGATGGATCCCCAGCGTGATGAACCCTTGAGAATGATGTATGAGGTTTATAGCGATGACCCATCCAAATCCGAGCTTGCAGAACAGACTTTGATGGAAATCTATGCTAAAAATCCCGATGATGTGGGAGTGCTGAAGAACTTGGGCGCCTTCTATTACAATGAAAAGGAAGACTACGCCAAAGCTCTGGAATTTTATGAAAGAGTGAAGGTCAAAGAGCCCACAGATGTGAACACTCTGCAATTGATAGCCACATGTCAATTTGAGCTTGAGATGTATGAAGAAGCTTTGTCGAGCTTGCAGATGGTGCTCAACATTGAACCCCAAAACACGGACGCTCTGTTTGACGCAAAAGTGATCGCCCATAAGATTAAAAACTTCGATCTCGCACTTGAATATATGCGGAAGCTCTTGGCCATACATGAAGGCGAAGAAGAACTGCGCGAGATTACCTACCTTTTGGCAGAAATGAACCGCCCTGAAGAAATGATCACCATGGCAGAAAAGTGGTATGAACTCAACCCCACCAGCAAAGATGCCGTGTTGATGATCATCAACGCTGCCAAAGCAACCAAAAACAAAACCTTGGAAACCAAGTATTCAAACATCTATAAAGAAATGTAAATCTGACAAGACACAGATAGCCTGTTCTATACCCTCCTTATAGAGCAGGCTTTTTTATTGCCTTAAAGATGAAGATCAAACAGCAACCCGCCTATCTCTATGCCGCACTGGCAATCCTGTTTTGGAGTACGGTGGCCTCCGCATTCAAGCTAACCCTGCGCCACCTCACTCCGTTGGGTTTGCTGTTTTTCTCATCCTGTTTTGCCTTCATCTTCCTGGCTGCATATCATCTCATTTCCAAAGGCAAGTCGGCTTTTGCAGATCCATTATCAAACTTAAAGAAGTCCCTGCTCGCCGGATTGATCAACCCCTTCGTCTACTATCTGATGCTCTTTTATGCCTACGATCGATTGCCTGCGCAGCAGGCTCAGGTGCTCAATTATACTTGGGCTATCATGTTGCCCATCTTCAGTATGATCTTCTTTAAAGAGAAGTTTCGTAAGTTGGACTTCCTGGCTCTCGCTCTTAGCTTCTTTGGTGTGTTCCTGATCGCCAGCAAAGGGAGACTTGCAGATATGAAGATCGATGATCCCTTGGGGGTGACAATCGCCATCAGCACCTCCGTGATCTGGGCATTTTATTGGATACTGAACCTTAAAGACCAGCGTGAAGCTTCACAGAAGCTGATGTATAACTTCCTGGTAGGCTCTGTTCTTATCTTTATCTACAGCATGGTGATGATGGCGTCAGGTGGGCAAGGTTGGTTTGTCTCCTCGGGCAAGATCGCCCTGGGAATCGCAGGCGCTCTCTATGTGGGGATATTTGAGATGGGGCTCACCTTCCTGATCTGGAACAATGCCCTCAAAACAGCAAGGAATACAGCCATCGTATCCAACTTGATCTTTATCACTCCTTTTGTATCGCTGCTGTTTATTTATCTCATCTTGGGGGAACCGATCCATTGGGCGACCGTAGCCGGATTGCTTATCATCCTGTCCAGTAACTGGCTGCAGAACAGATGATCTCTTCAAGCGAGTGCTGTAATACTGGGTGACATCAAATTGGCTGCTATATGTTATCTTACACAATCATGCGATGCTGTGACCGGTATTAATATTCTGCAAATTGAGTTAAAAGCTCGCATGATAATGAGGGTAAAAAGTGAGTTTTTGCTTGACAATTAAGCTGCATTCCATATATTGAACCCTATGCGTGCCGAAGTGGTGAAATTGGTAGACGCAGTGGACTCAAAATCCACCGAGCTTCGGCTCATGCCGGTTCGATTCCGGCCTTCGGCACCAACAAAAAAAAGGAGAGACGTCCCGTAATTGTGCATTCAGGCAGCTATACGACAATGAGAGACTTACGCAATGATAGAAAGGTGTTTTCATTCCTTTCACTTTGCACAAATAATCTTAACCACTATCCGGTTTGTTTAGTATGCCGGGCTGAACAATATGAATATAGGAGAACGAATGTTTAAACGAAACACGATCGTGCTCATGGCTTTGGCCATGCTGCTGGCAATTCCTGCCACGATGGCAGGAATGTCTCAAGGTACACTGCTCTTTCTCACAATTGAGCCCGGAGCGCGTGCAAATGCAATGGGGAGAGCTTACACAGCAGTTGCTGATGACGCTTACGCCCCTTGGTGGAACCCTGGAGCCACTGCATTCAACCGTAAAACGCAGTTGGCTGGAACTCACGTACCTTGGCTGCAAGGAACAAATATCGACGACCTGTTTTATGAATACTTGGGTTGGAACCAGTATTTCCAGGATATTGGCAATATCAACGTGCATCTCACCTTGCTGGATTATGGAACACAGCCAAATACTGACGAAGCCGGCAACTATTTGGGAGACTTCCATAGCTTCGGTTTTGCAACGACCGTGGGCTACAGCTATGAAGCGATAGCCCAAAAGCTGGGCGTGGGAGCCAATTTCAAGCTGGCCTACGAATATCTGGGACCTGGTCAAGGTAACACAGAAGATGCCGGTAGTGCATTGGCTTTTGCTTTTGACTTGGGTGCAAAAGCTCGGGACATCTTTACTGATGGTTTGGACTTTGGCCTAACCATTCAAAATATTGGCCCGGATGTAACTCACGTTGACGAAGAACAATCCGGCCCTACACCCATGACAGTTAGACTGGGAGCAGCTTACCGCGCTCTTGACGATCCCATCAGCAAGCTCACCTTAAGCGTCGAAGCAAGCAAAATCCTCGCCAATGAAGATGCTCTCCTGGCACGCTTCATTTCCGGCTGGGATCCGATAGATGAAACCATCTTTGGCGCTGGTATTGAATACACTTACCTGCAGCTTCTTTCCCTTCGCGGCGGATACTTTGCAGATCATGCCGGCGAAATAGTAGGCCCCAGCTTTGGCGTGGGTATTGAATACAAGTTTGACAATCGCTATCGCCTCACTGCAGATTTTGGCATGATTGTAGCGGGAGACCTCGCAGACTATAACAAAATCTTCTCAGTAGGCTTCGATTTCTAATCACACAGTAGGCCTTTAAGCTGATGAGAAACCATTTCAGCCTCCGGAGCTTGCTTTGCGCTCCGGGGAGCTTTATATACGGCATCATTCTGCTTATCTTATGCATAGGCTTGGTGCCGCTTTCTGCGTTTGGGAGCCAGAAGCTGGTCTTGCTGAGAGCTGAAGCTTTCTCCAAGCCAAAACGGCATCCGCATACCAAGCAACTGATATCCAAGCCGCTGAGCAGATCAGATGCGAAATCGTCTAATTACAACCGCTTGCTGGTGATCTTGGTACAGTTTCAAGAGGAAGTGGTGGATGATCCCAATACCACCGGCAATGGGCAGTTTCAGTTGGAGCCTGATCCCAACTATATCTATTCCATCGGTGCACCTCCGCACGACAGGGAGTTTTTTGAAGCCAACCTGGAGGCGGTTCGCCATTATTACCTGGCAGTCTCTGCTGGGCTATATGATCTGGAATATGATGTATATCCAAAGGATGGCAGCTTTATCACCCTTCCCAACACTATGGGCTACTACAATCCCCCCAATGCCAGTGGTGATCGGTTTGTCTCGCTCATGGAGGAGTATTTCTATCAAAGCTTTAGCCTTGCGGATACCCAATGCCCCGAGATTGACTTTGCATCCTACGATCACTACATGATCATTCATGCGGGTTCAGATTGGCAACATGATACCAGCGGCGACACTCCCAGCGACATCCCCTCCTTCTTCATCCACGTAAATGAATCCAAGGCCGTGCCTGTCGATAATGGCACACACTTCATCTGTCATGCCTGCAACGTCCCTGCCACCATCAGCCAAGATTTCTCCACCAGCACCAAAGAAGGAGAAACCTTCCACAGTGGCTATGGTGCGATAAACTCTGTCATGGTGCATGAATTTGGCCATTCCTTGGGCTTGGTAGACCTCTACAACACCAGAAACTTCCAGCCTATGGTTGGCGTATTTGACATCATGGATAGCGGCGGAGCCGGCATCCTGGTGGATATGTTGGATGATGGCTCCTACGTGTATGTAGAGGGGATCTTGCCTGCTTTGCCGGGTGCTTTTTCACGTGCCCTGCTGTTTGAGGATCAGTTCCGTGCCGTGGGACTGATGCAGGATATCAATATTGAGCAATTGGGATTGCAGCATCGTTTGGCGGCCTCAAGCTACAAGCAGCCTCCTGGCAACTTTGAGCCTACCATTTACAAGCTGAACCTCTCTGAACATGAATATATCCTGCTGGAAAATCGCAGCGTGGATCCTGACGGTGATGGAGCTACGGCTGTCTATAGTGCTTTGGATGGGCGCGTAATCCTCCACCCCAGCCCCATTGATGACCCAGACAATTCCCCTTCCTATGAATATGACTATCTACTTCCTTCCTTCCTGAAGCCCAACGGTGATTCTGAGGGAGGCGGCATCCTCGCCTGGCATATCAATGAGGACATCATCTACAATCAGGGTGTGGTCTACTCGGATGGAACCTGGGTGAGCAACTTTGACAACAATACAGTCAACACCATCCGCAGCAAACGCGGCGTGAAGGTCATTGAAGCTGACGGCTTGGATGATATCGGCAATGAATGGTCTTGGTGGTGGACGGGCACTCCCTATGAATATTTCCACAAGAGCAAGCCCCGCTTGGACGGGAATGGTGGATTTGTATCCTGGTCTCAAACGCCTTGGAGGCCTGAACTTGGCCCTCACACCAAACCTGCTCTCACCGACTCCCGTGGAGTCCCTTCTTTGTATTGGCTCAAGGATATCAGTCATCCCAATCCAGTGATGAGCTTTGAGCTGGCAGCCGGCTTCTTTGAAAACAGCTACACCATAGACATCAATCCTGATGCCACCATAGCCCCCATGATGGAAACCTGCTTTGGACAGGACATGGTGCCGGTGATAACCAACGACGCCATCCGGCTTTTAAGCACCCTGTCAGATCCATGGTTCAACCTCATGGGCGACTTTGCCTGGCAATGCTCCAAGCCCATTTTTGAGCCCATCATAAGCAGGCAAAACAATAAGCCCTATGACGAAATCGTCCTCTGCTTGGAAGATCGCCTGAGGATTGTGGAGTTTTGGAACGACACTTTAGATTACACTGATATAGACTTGGGAGGCCCTTGCACACTCAAGCCACTTGCACATGGTGATGCCATCTACTTGGCTACAAGCCAAAATGTGATGAAGATTCAGGACGACAGCATCATATCCATAGCTCCCATTCCGGATGCCAAAGCTATGGCCATTGCTCATGATAAGCTGGTTGTGTTGCAGCCTTCCATGGTATCTATACTATCTTTAGACATGGATGTCTTGGCCAACTACACTTTGACAGACAGTTTTGGTGATTATGAGCCGGTCTCCTTTACCGATGCTCAAACCCTGGAATCCATCATCTATCTGTGCTCCAATGGCGGTGATGTCTGGAGTATCTCTCAGGGACATCTCACCAGAATATTCAAAAACATAGAAACCAGCCTGCCCACACAACTGGGTATCATGGCTACCGATGACGATGCTCCTATTCTCTTCTGGGGCAATGCAAACAAGGTATATGCCACCCTTGCAGATGGCACCTTGCGACAAGGCTTTCCTTACACAAACACAGATACACAATTTGCTCCTCGGCAACATGTCTACGCCTTGGAGCTAAACTCTTTGCCCATTATGCAGATCCCTGTTGCTGATATGGGCTACATGGCTTACGGTGTGGATGCAACCTATCATCCTGAGCTATCTTTGGGACTTTCCGGCCAGAGGCAATCACCCTATCTATACTATTTGCCGCAACAGCAGCAATTCTACTGGTTTTACCAGAGCGGTGATGCCTTGAGCTATCACTGTAGTAACAATGCTGAAAACCCCATACTCTGGGCTGGAGAAAGAAATGGCTCATGCGGCGAACTTACGGGCACGCAAGCCATCCCTCAAGCATCAGGTAAAAAGCTGAGCATCTACGTATATCCAAACCCCGTGGTGAGCAGCACGCTCAGAGTTAGAGCAGATATGCTGAGAAACTATCCCACCACCATCAAGATATTCGACAGCTCCGGCAAATTGGTGCTGGAACGCAGCTACGAAGCCTCTGCCACGCAGGTGAGAGACTTCAGTATCGACCACAAGCTTGGCAACGGGGTCTACTATCTAACTTTGGCAAATAAGGATGAGAGCGCACGCATCAAGTTTGCCGTAATTAAGTGAGGTTATATGCTATGAAAAAGACGATAATAATCCTACTTTGCTTGGGGCTCCTCTGCCCCGTTCTGGCTAAAAAGAGTGATGATGACTGGATCTTTGGCACAGGCTCCAAAGAGACCAGCGAGCAAACATCCGAAGGTGACGACATCATCAAGATCAACTTCCAGAAGAAGGATGCGCGCTTGGCCATGCTCTTTTCAGCTGTTCTGCCGGGAGCGGGACAGTTTTATGCCAAGAAATCCTCAGTCGCCACTTGGGTCTTCCCCATCATCGAGGCAGGACTTATAGGCGGCATTATCTACTTCAATATGCAGGGAAACAGTCGCACGGAAGATTTTGAGAAGTATGCCACTGAGGAGACAATCAGCACCACCTTCAATTATACCGTAAACGGCATCGATTACAGCATAGACTACACCGGGCCTCGCTACAACAGGACATTCCAAGCACGGACAGAGGTAGTGCTGCGAGACGTTTACCCCAACGACATCTACGATAAAGACTTTTTCCGCCTGGATGGCACCAATACCCAGCACTTCTATGAAGACATCGGCAAATACAATAAATACGTATTCGGTTGGGCGGACTGGTATCACAACTTTGCCGTCGATCCCCGAGACGGTAGCTTTGCCTTTGATAATGAAGCTTTTATGGATGCCTGGATGTGGGCAAATACTCAGGATGAACATTCAAGCATCTGGACAGCAAACAAGCGCATTGCAGACTTTATCAATGACCCAAATTCAGCACAACACATTGCTCCTGGTTCAGCAATCGCATCTCCCACCAGACAGCATTATATACAGATGCGCAAAGACGCCAACGCCTCCTACAAAAATGGCAGGATCGCCACATTGGGCCTGGCTTTCAACCATATCGCTTCAGCAATACACGCCACACTGCTCACCAGTAAGGTAAACAAAACCTACCTCACAGAAGCACCACCAGTCCAATTCAAATACTACACCTCGGTTAGAGAAGGCAAGCTGCACCCTACCGTAAACTTAGTCTGGAACTTTTAGATGAAACCACTCTTTGTAACCCTCTGTCTCCTGGCTTTGGTCTTCCCTATCGCCGCTTTGCCCAGGATCACCTATCCCGCGATGTCTGCCCTGGTTCCCGGAAGTGCGGAGCTGCTTTTGGGCAAGCACACACGTGGCGGCGTGATGTTAGGTGCAGACCTGGTTGCTTTATTTGCCTGGAGCTCCTACAAACAGGATGTGAAAGACTATACAAACCGCTCCAAACGCTATGCCAACATCTATGCTGGAACCGGTTTGGACATACCTGACTGGCAATACCAAGATATGCAATCGTATCTATCCAGTGATGATTTTAACGACTACCAAGAGATGAGGGCACGCAACTACTATCTGATCTACACCTACGATCCGGATGGTTATGCTGAGTATTTATCCCGCAACCTCTATACCGATGAAGAGGCTTGGCATTGGCAGAGTGCAGAGCACCAGAAGGAGTTTCGCAATCTGAGACGCAAGAAACAGAGAAGCGCTCAATACCAATCCCTCGCTTTGGGAGCTCTTTTGCTGAATCGGGCTATCAGCACCGTGGATGCTCTATTCTTGAGCAAAAGACCCAGCTCAAAACCACCAGCCATGCATATTGGCTTCAATGAAGATAAAACCATGATGTTGCATTATACCTTGGAGTTTTAATGATACGCAAAACTATTATCCTGCTTTTGATCAGCCTCTTAGCTTGCGGTTTATTTGCCCAAAGCAGAGGTTTGAAGGTCTTGGGTGCTCTCGCCATTCCTGGTTTACCCCAGGTAATCCATGGCAGAAACTATGGCTATGCTATGCTTGCAGGTGAAGCTGCAATCATCGGAAGCATGATGATGATCAACAGCGAAGAAAAGCTTGCTCAGCGAGAAGCTTATGAATTTGCTCTCAAATATGCTCATATTCAGCCCGGTTCCTACTCTGAAACCTATTTTAGAAACCTCAGCAGATACAATAGTGGAGGCTTTGCCGCTGATGGTTACAACACCAAAATCCTCAAGGAAGCGATGAATCTCTACCCTGACGATCCCGTCAAACAACAGGACTACCTAAACAAGCACGCCTATCCTGAAGAGATGTATTGGAGCTGGGATTCCACTGCCCAAAGAGCCGCCTACAGCAAGATCAGGATAAGAGCTTCCAAGATGAGGGATTACGCCATGGCTACCAAGGGCATAATGATCGTAAACCACCTGATCAGCGGCATTGATGCCCTGCGCTTCACGAGTAAAGACAAACGCTCACAAGTGTATATGAGCCTCAAAGAAAGGTCGCCCCTAATCAACGTATCTTACAGTTTCTAAACCAGCCCGTAGAGCTACATCCGAGGCAACTGCAACTGTGCACCCGCATCGTGCGCAAAGTAGCTGTTCCAGCTATGGATAAACCCCTTGAGATCATCCAGGCAAGAACTGTCCAGCAATAGCTGCAGATGGTCTTTATCTTCACCCTGACTATGGATGGCCAGACCCTCTATTGATTCGATGATTAAGCCAGCCAATACTTGCAGATGAGGTGCTATCTTCAACTGGATCTTAATGCTTTGGCAGCGCATCAATAGGTTCCCGGAGGATATTCGTCCTCTGTGCTGCCAAATTCCTCGTCTTCCCTGACCTCTTCCGGCCCCCGGCTCATGTATAGACTTACCAGGGCATTTTTCTGCACTCTCGAGCCGCTGGGTGGCGAAGTTCTCATCACCGTATTCCTGGGAAAGCTCGCACTGTGCATGGAGTCTGCTACTGCTACTCTTAGTCCTGCGCTGCGCAAGGTAACAAAAGCTTCTTCATAGTTATGTCCCACCACCGTGGGCACAGCCACCATTTGTGAGCCTTTACAGATCACCAGATATACGGTTCCTTCGGCCTTTATCATCTCCCCTGCAGCGGGACGCTGTTCCAGCACAGATTCTATCTTGGCGGTATCAGACCACAGGGAATCCTTCACAACCGCATACAGTCCAGCCTCTTGCAAGGTCTTTTTAGCTGTGCCGACGTCGCTTCCCAGCACATTGGGCACCATGATGCTTTTGGGTTTGGCAAATATGACGGGCATGATCACCTGTCCCACCAAAAAGGCAGTAATCAGGATGGTTCCCAGCCCTATCATGGCGTAATAGCCGAGTTTTCGAAGCTTCTCTTTATCCATCTACACTATCCTCTGCATTTTGGCAGCAAAGGCTCCATCTATATTGTGTTTAAAAGGTATACTGCGGTACATGCCATCTTTGATGCACTCATCCGGCACCTTTCCATTTGCAGGAACGAGCTTGAACTTGGGGTTTTTATCCAGGAAATTTACAATCTGCTTTTCATTTTCCAAGGGATTCATCGTGCAGGTAGAGTAGATGAGGAAGCCATCTTTCTTCACAAATTCTGACGCCATATCCAAAGCCTTCTCCTGCAATGCAACCAATTCCGCAACATTCTCATGAGCCTGCCAGCGAATATCTGCCTTGCGGCCGATTACGCCCCATCCAGAGCAGGGCGCATCCACCAACACTCTATCGTAGACGGGCAGCACAGGCCCATATTTAAAGGCATCTGCGATCACCTGCTTGATATTGCTAAGCTGCAGACGTGACGCCGCCTGCTTGAGCAGTTTCATCTTGGCTGGGATCTTATCCACAGCCACGACTTCGCCGGTGTTTTCCATCAACTCGGCGATATAGGTGCACTTCCCACCGGGGGCGGCAAATAGATCCAGGATGTTCTCATCTTTCTGAGGGTCCAGATAATCCACCACCATCGCAGCCGAACTATCCTGAATGCTGAAGTATCCTTCCGAAAAAGCCACATCATCCAAGACCTTATCCGCTTGGTGAGTGTAAAACATATTTGGCCCATAGCCAGATGGGATGATTTCTATCTCACGCTTGGCAAAGTAGTTCTGAAGCTTTTGCGGAGTGGTAGCGGTGGTATTGACGCGCATGTGCGTAGCGGGGTTTTCATTGAAATAGAGCATCAGATATTCTGTATCTTCCACGCCCCAAAGCTCCACCCAGTTTCGCACCAACTCCACCGGATAGCTATGTTCCAGAGCTATCCTTTCGATGGGATCATCCGGATAAGTAATCTCTGGATTTCTCTGGTATGATCTCAGCACCGCATTTACAAAATCTGCAATTGTGGGGTTGAAGGTCTCCTTCGCCAGCTCCACTGTTTGGTTGATGGCTGCATATTCCGGCACGGAATCCAGATACTTGAGCTGGTAAATGCCTATATACAGCAGGATCTTGATCTTAATATCTGTGTCGGCATATTTCTTGGGGTCAGTATGATGTGTGACGATGTGATCCAGATGTCCCTTCATCTTGACCACACCTTTCACCAGATTGTAGAATAGTGCGAGGTTTTCGCCGGCTCTCACCACTCTCTTGGCTCTCTGTTGCAGGAGAGTATCCGAAAACTCTCTGTCTTTAAAGACCTTGAGTATCGTCTGGTATGCTTCTTTGCGCAACATTCAACGATTCCTTTGATACAGCCGCTTGATGGTTTCTTTGATCAGCTCTTCCGCACTCATCTCTTTGGCATCTGCGGGCAGGAGTGAGAGTTGTTTGCGAATCTCTTTGGAATTAAAACCCAGGGTGAGCAGTGCACTTTCCACTTCCGCAAACACGTCCTCATGCAAGACATGATCTCCAGGGCCAAAGTGATCACTCACACGACTCAAGCCACCTTTAAGCTCCACGATCAAGCGCTGGGCACTCTTCTTGCCTATACCCGGCACGCGTGTCAGGACAGCCTCTTCGGCATTTTCTATTGCTCTCACAAAGGTGGGTATAGGCATGGTGGAGATGATGGAGAGGGCAATCTTGGGGCCAATCCCGGACACTGTATTGAGGATGAGGAATAGTTCTCTTTCCATCGGATCACCAAAGCCGAAGAGCCTGACGTCGTCCTGCACCACATGCAAGATAGTGTGAAGAACGCATTCAGTGCCCACTTCCGGCATCATTTCAAAGGTGCTGATGGGGATATTGATCTCAAACCCCATGCCGGCAGCATTTTCCAAGACGGCTTTTACCGGTGATTTATGGATCACTTTCCCGCGTATATAGCTGATCATTTGATATACCTTAGTTTGTTGAAATGACACATGGCAATGGCTAAAGCATCGTAGGCATCATCAGGTTTCTCGCTGCCTTTGAGTTTGAACTCCTGCTCTATCATATAGCGAACCTGTTGCTTACTGGCTGCCCCATTGCCCACGACAGCCTTTTTCACCTCTCTGGGAGTGTATTCAAAGACAGGGACATCATGCCTGCCCAGGCAGAGAAGAATCACGCCCCGCGCTTGTCCCAGGGTAAAAACGCTCTTCGCATTCTTGTGATAAAATATACTCTCCACCACGGCAGCATCCGGCTTGTAATCTTTGATGATGCTTTCCATGGCGTCGAAAATGGCACTCAAACGCTTGGGCAGTGAGACGATGTTGCTCACATCGATCACATCACAACCCACGGCAGTAATCAACCGCTTTTGAACCTCGATCAGCCCATAGCCGCAGATTCTGCTGCCGGGATCAATGCCGAGCAGGATCACTTTCCCTATTCGCTCAGAGATTCCAAGATCTCGTCTGAAATCTCAAAATTGGCATACACTTTTTGCACGTCGTCCAAATCTTCCAGCATCTCGATCAGCTTCAACAATTTGGCCGCTACGTCATCTGCATTCACCGTATTCTTGGGAACCATGGTAAGTTCAGCGTTCTCAACCGTAAAACCTTCGTCTTCAAACTTGGCCAGCACGGTATGGAATTCTGTAGGTGGAGTGTATACATCGAAGTAGTCGTCGTTCAGCTCGATGTCATCAGCTCCAGCCTCCAGGGCATGCATGAAGAACTCCTCTTCATCCAAGCCCTCGGCAGGGACGTTGAAGAAGCCTTTTTGATCGAAATTCCAGGATACCGATCCTGTTTCTGCAAGGTTGCCGCCATACTTGGAGAAGATATGTCTCAGCTCAGATACGGTGCGGTTTATATTATCCGTCATCACATCGACGATGATGCCGACGCCATTGTGCCCATAACCTTCATAGGTCATTTCTTCAAAGGCTTCGCCTTCGACTTCTCCAGAACCGCGCTTGATGGCACGTTCAATGTTATCCCGGGGCATATTCTCTTTTTTGGCATTATTTACAGCTGTTCTCAGTCTCGGGTTCATATCTGGATCACCGCCACCTTGTCTGGCAGCCAAAATGATCTCTCTTACCAATCTGGTATAGATCTTGCCGCGTTTGGCGTCACTTGCGGCTTTTTTGTGTTTGATGGAACTCCACTTATTGTGTCCGGACATAAAAAAACCTCTTTATCTTAATTAATCTTAGTGTTTCTTGTCTCTGGTTCACATATAGAATCTATAGTGATTGTTGTCAAGAAAGAAAAAGGAAAGCCACCCTAAGCGGCTTTCCTTTAAGGTTTTATCTTAGTTTGTATAAGCCATTATTGGTCTGCATCTTCCCATTCAGCGATCACTTTTTGGGTGATGTCTGAGGGCACCATTTCATAATGTGAAAACTTCTGAGTGAAGCGGCCGCGTCCCTGGGTCAAGGATTTGAGTGCAGGGAAGTAGAGATACATCTCTGCCACGGGCATCTGCGCATTGAGATACTGCTTTTTGCCACGTTGCTCCATACCCATGATGCGTCCACGACGCGTGCTGATGTCACCCATCACATCGCCCATGTATTCGCTGGGAACGATGATGGTAAGATCATGAATGGGCTCAAGCAGGATGGGTTTGCATTTTTGGAAGCCGTCTTTGAGGGCCATGGAGCTGGCGATCTTGAAAGCCATTTCAGAGCTGTCCACATCGTGATAGCTGCCATAATAGACTTCCACGCTGATATCCTCAACCGGATAGCCGGCAATGATACCCTTTTCCATGGTCTCGATCAAGCCTTTTTCGATGGCGGGAATGAAGTTTGAGGGAATCACGCCACCCACGATGGAATTGATAAACTGGAACCCTTCTCCACGCTCGGTGGGCTTGATTCTGAAGAACACTTCACCATACTGACCGCGTCCGCCGGATTGCTTCTTGTGGCGATACTGGCTTTCGGCGCTGCCCATGATCGTCTCTTTGTAGGGGATGCGGGGCTCTCTCATGATAGCGTCAACCTTATAGCGGTTTTTCAGCTTCTTGAGCACCAAAGCCATCTGCTGTTCACCCATGCCGGAAATCACGTTTTCGCCGGTCGCCGGATTCATCTCATAATTTATAGAGGGATCCTCGGCAATCACTCTTTGCAAGGATTGGCCAATCTTATCCTCGTCCGACTGGTTGGCGGCACGGATCATCTGCCAGTAGGTGGGTTCAGGAAGTTCAGGCAGGATGAACTGAATCTTGGAGTTCACAGGAACCATGCTATTCAAGGCTCTGGCATTTCTCAGCTTCACCAAGGCGCCGATGTCACCACAGCGAATCTCGCTGGTGTCGTGACGCGTCTTGCCCAACATATAATACATGTTGCCAGCTTTGTCTTTGGCGTCTTTTTCGGGGATGTAAAACTCTGTGCCCGTCTTCAGGCTACCGGAAAGAATGCGCACATAGACATATTCTCCCATGTTGGGATCGCTGTAAAGCTTGAACATATATCCCAAAAGCTCGCCATCGGGAGAGCAGACATACTCTGTCTTTTCGCCATTGGATAGCACTTCGATTCTGGAATTTTCAGCAGGAGAAGGCAGATAGGCTACCACGCCATCCAAAAAGGCTTTCACGCCCACACCGGTGGCAGCGGAACAGGCAAATGCAGGCACGATGTCACCATTGGCGGTGGCTGTCTTGATCCCTTTGATCATTTGCTCTTCGGTGAGCTCCATGTGCTCCAAAAAGTAGTTGAGCAGCTCTTCATCATTTTCAGCGATCGCTTCCATCAGGTGAAAGCGTGCGTCTTCGGCTGCACCTTGCATATCTGCAGGGATGTCAGATTCCCCGTCAGGACGGATGGCTTTCATCTTGATCAGGTCGATCACGCCTTCAAAAGAACCTTCCTTGCCAATGGGAATCATCACAGGAGTGCCTCTGAGGTCTGTGTTTTCATAGATGGAATCCAGGGCTTTCTGAAAATCCGAATGCTCACTGTCCATGCGGTTAATCAGCAGGACTTTGCCCACCTTCTTATCTTCCACCTGCTCGATTGCCAATTCCAGCCCAACCTCAAAACCTTGCACTGCATTGGCTACCAAAACCACGTTTTCCACTGCGGGAATGGCTACGATCGCATCGGCTATAAAATCTGGACTGCCGGGAGCATCCAGGATGTTTACCTTGTGGTCTTTATAGTTTACAAAACCTACGCTCAGGCTGAGTGAAAGCTTTCTTGCCACTTCCTCAGCATCAAAATCCATAACCGTGTTGCCTTCCTCAACCTTGCCAACCCTGTTGGTAGTCTGAGTCTGATAAAAGATCTGCTCTGCCAAGGTTGTCTTACCGGCACCACTCGATCCCATTAAGAGAAGATTGCGTATCTTCTTAACATCATATTCTTTCATTATTTCCTCTTTATTGTGTATCTAAAACATTGATATTTATAGTAAATCGACGTTTCCTCAACAAATTAGTGAGTTTAAAAGACCATAATTTTTATTTGCCTTTGCTTGTCAATGCTTTTATACCACAAGCCTCTCACCCACCCCGATAATAGCCCGTTTTTCATCAGATCTACCACAGTGCCTCCCCTTTAAATCGGCTGAGCCGGCTTCCAGTATGGTCACCGGCCCAACCTTTCCTTCAGAGGATCAACCTGCTTAGACACGGCTTTTGGGATTCATGCGAACAGAACTTACAATCCCAGGTTAAACCCTCTACTTTTGGATGTCTCTGATACCAATGCTAAAATCACGCATCTCATCAATTTTGGAATTCAGTATCGGTAGCATGGACTCTATAGTCTTACAAATAGTATTACTGGTGATGGTCGCACCGGTAACATGCTTTATTTGTTTACCTTTGGAAGCAGAGCGAAATTGCTGAAGCATCCCGCTGTGCTTAATTTTGTTTACGATGCGCCGGGTATCCCCGGATGAAACGATCCAGACGTCCAGTATCTCAGCTTCGTCATTCAGTAATACTCCCAGGTTGGTATAGCCTTTGTAGCCTTTAAGCTTCACAAAGTCGTCGCTCACAACAAAGTATCTGAAAGAATCCGGCTCTGGCTCATAGACCACAAACCTGATCGAGTCAACACAGGCAACACCTATCGGGACATCTTCAACGTAGTTCCCGGCAATCGAATGCAGATCATTGGAGGCGCGGGCTCCTGCTCTTGTGAGAAGGAGCACACACAGGAGCCCGCACATTGCGACCGTTAAGGATTTATTCATTTTTGGAGAACCATCTTTTTGGTGACTACGCCGGCACTGCTCTCGATTCTACAGAGATAAACACCGCTGGACAGTGGCTTGCCAGCGCTGTCTTTTGCGTTCCAAACGTAGTTGTGGTGCCCTCTTTGGACACCGGGCAAATTGATGTCAAATACCATCTGTCCCCTCATGTTGTAGATGCTCATCTTCACATCACTATGCTCCGGCAGATACATTGAGATAGTAGTTTCCGGATTGAAGGGATTGGGGTAGTTTGTGAGGGCCAAAGGCGCTGGGCGATCGATGGCGTCATCGTTGCTTGTCGGGGTATAACTGAGCGTCAATTTGGGACGGTAAGACTCGTTTGGGTGTTCTTTGGAATAGAACTTGGAAAACTTCTGATTTGTATTTGCCATGATCACAAACCCATTATTGTCCATCACGTCATTTATCCACAGGTTGACCAGCTCCGTGATGTCGACCTCAAAGTGCACAATAGTGTTTCCACCTGCTCCCGTAAAAACGTAATCCATGCCGTTATTCTCGAAATATTCGATATGAACAGCGTGGTTCCAGGTATCTTCAGTCCAGCTTTGAGTAATGGGATAGAATTTGCTCGCAGTCGTGCCTCCGGAAGGGCAGCTGTAAAAGCGTGTCAGGTGTAGAATTGCGGAGTCCAACTGCGTCCCCTTCAGCTCATCAAGATCAAAGCGCATCATGATCCGCTCAAAGTGTCCCGAAGGAGGAAAGTTGGCAGTCCAGAGCTCAGTAACAACCGGGGTTACACCCGGGTGCTCGACATCCGTATACATGTCGTCGGAGGGGAGAATCGTGATCGTCTCGGCAAAGACGGCGACTCCCATCAATAAAAGTAAGAGTATGGCCAAGTTTTTCTTCATTTTATCCTCCTAAAGTGCAACCTGGATTCTGGCCAGGATTTGATCAGGGTCAGCTACGGCGCCCGCCGGTTTTTCGATCATAGATTTATAAGCAAATCTGAGCATTGAATTTGCCGAAGTCTTGAAGTTCACACCCGCTTCAAGGAATTTGTAGTTGGCATCATTGGCGACGTCTTTATTCCAGTTTTCAAAATATACATAAGGCTGAATGGTGGGCAGGCATTTGAGGCCGGTTCCGATATCGTAGCCAGCTTGTGCATACCAGGCTTCCATCTCCTGATCATCACGCTCAAACCCCTTTCCTCTGTGAAATTCAGATGCTATCCACAGGGAATTGGCCACATATTCCAATCCTGCTGCCCATCTGTATCCGTTCTCCGAGTATTGGTTAAATGATGGATCAAAATACTTTCGGTTTGCATGGTTATAAACACCCATGGCCGAAAGTCCAGGCAGTGGAGTTTGAAAGATCACACCGAGATTGACTTCATGCTCGTTATCGAGGGTTGAATTGCCTCCATTGAAGAAGCCGAGCTCCGTCTCAAGCGCCATATTGTGTGACAGCTCATGATAAGTCTCAAGCGCAACTCCGATGGGATGGCAAGTTCCAAAGGTCATCGAATGATTTGGTTTTTCGGATGCCAAAAGGCCTTGGCATTCGGTGGTTGAGGCAAAACCTCTGAGCACGTGTCCTTTCCGGATACCGATCTTTGCACAATCCAGCAGATTGTACATGATCTCAGCTTCCTGGATGTCCACCATTGCTGCATTTCCAGAGCAGGTGCACATCCCGAGAGCGGCTGCATATTCAAACCGTTCCAATTCGCCTTCAAAGCTGATTTCAGCTTTTCTCACCTGGAACCGGTTGGAAAAGTCATAATTACCATCATTTGCCCTGTCGCCATGATAAAACTTGGCATCAAGCATGATCGCAGCATGCGTCTGCGGGGGCTCTACCTGTGCCGATAGCAGAACGGCAAACATGGTAATACAAATAGTAATCATTAGTCTCATGATTATCTCCTATACGTTAGTTCATTTTTAATGGTTAGGGACTAAAGACATACATTGCAAGGACTTATATGCCCTCCTGCGAAGAATCGGCTTCTATATTCTCAATAGTTTTACTGATACATTTATGGCAGTAGCCCGCCTCTGGTTTTTGATTTCGATAATAGCGGAAGTTTTTGATCCAAGAACTTCCTGCACGCGGGCAGCTATCCACAAATTCGAGAAACTGGGTAAATCTGTCCATGACCTCCGTGGTGACAGCATGCTCCATTTGGCAGGCAACGACATCTGCTTCGGGTTCATCAATGGAAAGCACCCTGATAAGGAAGTCTTTCAGCACTCTATGCCGCTTTGCTACCTCTTGAGCCACTTCCACCCCCTCTTTGGTAAGGGTGATCTGGCCGTAGGGAGAATAGTTTACGAGTCCCCGGTCTGCCAATTGGCGCAAAGCACCGGTTACTGACGGCGCTTTAACCTGCATTTTTACGGCAATGTCTTTGGCCTTGGCAGTCTCATCTACCACAATGATGTTGTAGATGACTTCCAAGTAGTCTTCCAAGCTTTTGCTTAACAGTGTGTTAGACATCTTATCACCTCGAGTTTCATCTTATGAGGCCAAAGTTAGGCAAGCCTAACATTCTGTCAGTGAAAATCTGAAAATATCGCTGTGAGAAGTATTAAACAACCCCACTAACACACATGGAATGAAGTGGTTACCCGGCTAAAACAAAATTAACACCGACACCAAATGGAACCTCAATTTTGCGCATGTTGAAACTTGCAACCCCTCCCACCCATTTTCAGATAGCGATCCTGGAACATTCGGTTGCCAATATTATTTGACTTATACCCAATGTATCCGATAATTTTGACTTTTACCATCGGTTGACCACCCGCCGAGAGGTGCATTATTCTCCCCTGCGCTCTCCCTCCTAACTGCCTGCTTTCCAACTGCTTGCTTACTCGAGGAGCAGGAGGGTAGTAAGGGCGGGGTTGGCAGGCCGCATGAAATGGGCATTTGAGGAGCGTCTTTGATAGGGGTTATAAGTTATGATATTATAGATTGAGGTCAAAAGTTGATTTTGGACTGGCTTTATCGGTGCCGGAGTGCTTGGAAAATCTCCCACTAATATGGTAGGCATTCAGCTTAGGATTTTCACATGGAAAATGATGAAAGGAAAAAGGGCCTCCCGCAGGGGATGCGAGAAGCCCTTTAGAGGTGTTGTATTTATTGGGGATTAAAACTCAATTTTGATAGTTGTACCGAGGGCATAGGCGTTTTTGTTATTCATATCTTCGTCGATGATTCCATAGGCACCATAAGCTGCAACGCCCAAGAGATCAGGCACCAATTGGTATTCCATGCCGCCGTTCAATTCTATGCCGGTGCCATTGACGAACCCAGCAGCACCAAAGAATTTGATCTTTTCGCTCAAGGCATATTTAGCCTGACCGGTGAAGCCCAAATAGCTATCTTCAGTTGTGGTGTAGGGAGGATACATACCCAAGTCATCATGATGTTCCCCATAGCCAAAGAGATAGAGGTTGTTTTGATAGTAGTCAGACAAAGTGACAAGGTCATGATCGCTGAGGAAGAGCAGATCTGCATTCAATTCCAGAGCGTCCATCTCCATTCCCACGTTGACAGCAGCGCCAAAGATGGCATCCGTATCCACTTCATCGTTGATCCAATCATAGCTGTCATTCAATTGGAAAATCACAGTTGCATCCAAATTGATGGGATCAAGCTTCATGTTAAGATATGGCGCCAATGAGATATATTTGAGCAAGACGGGATCCACAAAACGATTACGACTCCAAGTGAAGAATGCATCAGCACCATAGGCTAAGTCTGCCTCATTGTTGAAGCTAAAAATAAAGCCTTGAATATCGTCATAGCGATTATCATTTATACCTTCTGCATACTTACCAAAAGCAGCCTTAAAGTTCATCTGTTCGCTCAATTCGTGCATTACACTCAAGCCACTGAAGGTATAGTCCAGCACTAAGCCACGATGGTCAGCCCAAGGCTGATGTCCAACTCTTACTCTGGACTTGATGGCTTCTACCAAGAAATCTATGTATACTTCCTTGGCTGTGACGTCTACATTGCCTCCAAATGGGGCAACCGCTTCACTCCACCTATGATTTACTTCAATCAAGGCTCTCAGATTTATATCGGAATGCAGTTCCGTGTTAAAACCAAGCCAGAGGCGGTTGTCCGTATGGCCGCCTGGATCGCCATTGAAGTTGTTGTAAGCAGCGGTGCGGCTGCGGAATTCGCCATCCCAATCGAAATCCAAGGCAAACATAGAGCCCACGATCAGGATCGCAAAGATGAGTGACAGTGTTCTTTTCATTAGTTCTGTTCTCCTATATGTTATGATTTCTTAATACATTATAAATAAAAGTGCCAGATATGCAAGCACAAAAGTAGCTTACGGCTTTTCTTGTCCGCATTTGGCACTTTGATAATGCCTTAACTTATGAGAAGTCAATCAGATCAAGCCCCAGCTCGTCCTGCATGGTCTGGATTGCTTTTTGCAGATTTGGGATGACGGGAACGCCTTCAGCCTTGACTTTCTGCTGCATCAGATACTCTTTTTCACCGGCAACGTAGATCCTGTCCCTGCCAGGGATTTTGCGGGAGTTTTGCAGCTCTTGGCAGATGGCAGTGCTAATCTCTTTAAAGCTTTCGATGTCGATGAAGGATTCGATGTTGATCGCCATGAAGAAGTGTCCCAGAGCGTAAGGAGCGGGTTTTCCTGCGGCGTCCCTGCCCCAGAGCATATTCATGAAGCTGCCTCCACACAAAGCAGCGCAAAGGATCTCCACCATGGTGGAAAGGCCATAACCCTTGTGGGAACCTGTCAGTTCATCGCTGCCACCGATCGGGAGCAACGAGGCGGTCTGTTTGACCAAATCCTGCAGCAGTTGGGTGGTCTGGGTGTGAGGATTGCCCTCGAGATCTATTGCCCAGCCTGCCGGGGTGTCCTTTTGTTCACGCCCGAGCTGCTCTATCTTTCCCCTCTGGGAGATGGAGGTAGCGGCGTCGTAGAGAAAGGGATAGCCCAGCGAGGTGGGTGCGCCGAAGCAGATGGGGTTGGTGCCCAGAAGCGGCTGCACGCCATTGGTGGGACACACGGATGGCCTGGCGTTGGTGAAAGTGAGCCCGATCATGTTTTGCCGGGTAGCCATGTTCGCATAAAAACCGCAGATACCATAGTGGGTGGAATTTCTTACCGCTACTGCACCCAAGCCGTATTTGGCGGCTTTGTCGATGGCGGTTTGCATGGCACGTTTGCCTATCACATGTCCCATGCCATGGTTTCCATCCCAAACCGCAGTGGCCATATTGTCTCTGATTACATCTATCTTGGTGATTGGGTTTTGGATGCCGGCACGGATGCGGTCGTAATACATCTTCAATCTTCCGATGCCGTGGGATTCAATGCCGCTGAGATCGCTGGCAATCAGCACTTCTGCACAGACTTTGGCATCTTCAGCAGGGACACCTATCTCCTGCAAGACGGCTAACATAAACTCGTGAATCTTATCTACGGGTAGTTTTAACATAGTCCTTTCCTTGTTGTGTTCTATTTTGATGTTGAAAAATGATGTTATTAAAAAGGCAGGAAGTGAATCCTGCCTTTTTAAGAAGTAAATCCGTTGTAGGTTATTTTTTCTTTCCCATGACGGCTTCTTTGAGCTTCTTACCCGCTTTGAATACTGGAACTTTGCGGGCGCTGATTTTGATGGGTTCGCCCGTACGAGGATTGACGCCTTTACGAGCTTTGCGTTGTGCTACGCTGAATGAGCCGAAGCCAACGAGGGTAACTCTTTCACCTTTCTTAAGTGCCAAGGTGATGCCTTCGAGAACTGACGCAAGAGCGAGACCGGCTGTTTTCTGAGAAATGCCAGCATCTCCTGCTACCTTTTTAATCAAATCATCTCTGCTCATTTTACCTCCTTGTTTTCGTAATCACGAGTAAGAGATATTGTTGGGGCTATTAAAATCACTTACGAATTTCTGTCAACAAGAAAATGCGCTTTTTAAGACACTTTTTTCATACTTGTGAAGTGCGTAAGTTCATCACGAAACCACAAGTGCTTGAAAATGAAACAATTAACCTTTATCGAAATAATTCAACCAAGCAGCACAAATATTTATTTTTTATGCTGATACGATTTTCTCATTGACAAAAAGCCTCATTTACAGGATATGAATACCATAGAAAATAACATTGGAGGTTATATGAAACCGCGCTTTTATTTCATGCTACTCCCCGCAGTACTCTTAATCCTCATTTTGGGTGCTTGCTCGGGCAATAAAGTGGAGGAACCTGTGGAACTCCCTCCCACACCCATGGAGCTTGCCAATGCAGCCGTTACCGGCGCTCAAAGTGACTATGAAGAAGAGCAATTTGAAGATGCCATCGAAAAGTTTAACGAAGCTATTGTTCAATATGAACTGGCCGCTCCCACCGCTGCTGAGACCGACTCTGTGGCGATGAAGATTGAGCAGGTTCAGCTATTTATGGCCAAGATCTATATGGATATGGCCAGTGAAAGCTCTAATTTGGAAATCCACACCGATGCTATCGATCAACTGCAATCCGCTCTGACAATCATGCAGGATATCGAGCCCATCACCATCCCTGAAGGCGAAAAGACAGAGCTGGTCAAAGCACTGTATCGTAGGATTGCCTACGCTCAACAGGCTGCGGGACAATATGAAGAAGCCCTATTGACCTATGACAAAGAACTGGAAATGGATCCCGACAACGAGGATATCCTCAACATCAAGTATGAGATTCTCAACGATCACATCAAAGACGAAGCCAGAGCCATCCAAGTGCTCAAAGACTACGCTGAGACTTCTCAAAACTACAATGCCTACTTGATCTTGGGCAACAGATATGATGAGAGAAAGAACTATGACGAAGCCAAGAAATACTATGAGATGGCTTTGGAACTTAATCCCAACAAAGACGTGCTGATAATGGTTGCAAACTTCTATCGCAACAACTCCAAATGGGCGGAATCAAACACCGTTTTGGAGAGATTGATCGGCCTCAATCCACCTGAATCTGTCTTGGCAACTGTCTACAACCTGATCGCCCAAAACTATAGCAGTCTCAACAACAGAGCCAAATCGGTGGAAAACCTGGAAAAGGCGCTGGCAATCGAGCCTAACGCCAACAATGCCCTCGCCGTAGCCAGCTACTATCACACCGCCAAAAATTACAACAAAACCATTACCTATGCCACCATGGTGCTCAGAGAAAGCTCCAACAATGCAACCGCGCTGTTGCTGCGTGGTGATAGCTACTTCAGACTCAAGAGAAATAGCGATGCCAAGGCAGACTTGCAAAGAATCGTGAACGACGGCCAGTATGGCAACACTGCCCAACAAATACTGAAACAAATCAAGTAACATAACTATCGATAAACCCCGGATTTCGGTTCGGGGTTTATCTTTTTTATAGCCGGGATTTGCAAAGTGGAAAATATTAAGACCGACGGCAGCATCAAAGCCATCTACAACCCCAAAACCGAACTCAAGCTGAAGCGTCCTTTGGTAGGGCCAAAGATCCCTGCCGGATTCCCCTCGCCTGCCGCTGATTACGTCGAAGGCAGCCTGGACCTCAACGAATATTTGATCACACATCCTGCATCCACTTTCTTTGTAAGAGTGGACGGGTATTCCATGGTCAAGGCAGGTATCTTTCCTGATGACATCTTGGTGGTGGATCGCTCTTTGGAGCCCGTTTCGGGCAAAATCGTGGTGGCTATCTATGATGGAGAACTCACGGTCAAAAGGCTTAGGATTGAGCATGAGCAGTATTGGTTGATCCCTGAAAGTGATGAATTTGAGCCGATCTGCGTGCACAAGGATGCGGATTTCCAGGTCTGGGGCGTGGTGAGTTGGGTGATCCATAAGGTGTGATGCCAGTGTGTTGCAAACCAAAAACCTGCTGCTTCTTCTAACGCTGTGCTGTGGCATATCCTCCCTCTTTGCCAGCTCTTTACTCAAAGAAGAAAACATCGAATTAGCTGCCGGCACCTATGAATATAAACTGGGTGCGGCGCCCATCATCTCACAATCCGAGCTCATCCAAAGCGCTGATCAGGTATTGATCAAGGGGGTAGATTATCAGATCGACTATCGCAAGGGCATCATCACCTTCTTAAACTTGCCACAAACATCACTGATAAGCGTCAGCTACATCCTCATCCCTCCCACCCTCTCAAAGCCCAAACAAAGCTACCAAGTTCAGGCTCTCTCGGATTCTCTTATCCAAAACATCAAACCCACCCAAAAGAGCAAGCTCTGGCAGGGTGACGGCAAGCTGCTGATCAATGGAAGCAAGACCTTTGCCGTGAGCTTTGGCGATGAGGGTTTTGATCTGCTGCAATCACTGCATGTAAAATTGAGTGGAGAGATTGCGGAGGGAGTGAGCATCATGGCACAGCTTTCGGACAGCGAATCAAAGCTCACACCGGAAGGTGATTCCAAGGAACTATCGAGCCTGGATCAGGTGTTTATCAAGCTCAAGGCACCGCATTGGTCTCTGGCTATGGGAGACTTGGATATCAAGCAGGAAGGCACGCGCTACATGGACTATTATACCCGTTTTGAGGGAGTGGATTTGCAGGTAGGCAGAGATAGCTGGGGGCAGGCAACCTATCTGGCCGGAGGTGGCGAGAACAGCCAATGTGAGCTCCATGTTATAGACGGGAAGCAGGGGCCTTATTACTTGAATCCGGATGGGGAGCTGGGCAGCCTTTTGGTGGTGGCTGGCAGCGAAACGGTATATATCAACGGCATCAAGCAGGAAAGGGGCAGCGACTACTACATCGACTATGCAGAGGGCTCCATCATGTTCAACCGCATGGTTTATTCGTCGGATAAGGTCTCGGTCTGGTTTAAATACACAGGAGAACATTATCCCAAACACGGCATCATGCTCAATTTCCAGCGGGAGCTGCTGCCGGGATTTCACCTTACGCAACGCTTTTTCAGCAGCTTTGATTCCAAGGACAATCCCTTGGTGTTTGACTTTACACCTCAAGACCGGCAAGCCCTGCAATTAGCCGGCGATAGCGATGCCTGGAGCGATGGAGCAAGCCTCGTAGAACCCGGGCAGGGAGTTTATCGATTGGTGACGGATGATACGGGCTTTTCCTACTACGAATATGCACTGGCAGACAGCTTGGCAGACTATATGGTTGTCTTTAGCTATGTGGGGCTGGGCAATGGTGATTATGAGCAGTTTGCGCCCGGAAAGTATCGCTTTGTGGGCATAGGCTTGGGTGAATGGATGCCGCAAAAGAAGCTGGTTTCGCCAAAGAACACCGGCAATGTAGCCTTGAGAGCCCAATATCAAAAGGCGCAATTTGACCTTGGAGTGGAGGGTGTCTTTTCCGGTCATGACGCCAATACCCTCTCAAATCGTGATGATGATGACAACCTGGGTGGCATACTCTACAGCTGGCTGCGCTTTAAATCCAAGCATCAGAAGGTAGTGCCCAGTGCATCCCTGGAAGCTGAGAAGCGTTGGGCAAAGACTGTGCTCCTGAGCGATTATAGCAGCCAAGTGGCAAATTATGACCAAGGCAGTTTGCTGCTGGCTGACAGCTTGGCGATGGAAAACATAGGGCTCAATCTGGATGTGGATTTTGACACCTATGCCAAGCCCAGCATCTCTATGCATTACATTCGGGCAGAGCAGGGAATCAGGCAGTATGTGTGGCGTTTAGGCTGGCAAAACAAAGCTCTGAAATACCTGCCTGCATCCAGGATCAACAGCACCATCACCAGCTCCAGCAGCGACAGCGAGGACTATATTTCCGGAACGTCAATGTCCAATATCGCAGAAACAAACTGGGCGCTGAAGTGGTTCAAGATAGGAGGCTCTGCCAACCAACGGGGTTTTACATCTGCTGATAACAACACCAAAGATAGCTTCTTGAGGCTCAATCCATTCCTTGAGCTGGGCGAGGCGCAAAAGGCAAAGACACACCTCTCCTTCATCCTGGATAAAACTGAGCACACGCAGGCGGCGCAGTCTGCAGAGAGCGAATCCCAAACCTATGTCTTCAAGCAACAGATCAATACTCTGAACCACAATCTGCAACTGGAATACAACCACCGTGAATACTTTGCCAGAAGCGATTCAACACGCAGCCGCTATGATCTGGTGAACCACCGCTCTTCAAACAGCTTTCTCAATCGGGCTTTGGTGCTGATCGCCAACTACCAGCTCAACCAAACTGAGTTTTACCCTCGGATCCGGGAATTGCAGTATATAGGACACGGCTTGGGCACGGTGGATTCCACGGGGGTGATCACTCCCAATGGGGACTGGGATTGGGCTTACGTGACTTCATCACAGGGATCATTATCCAGCGAAAACAACCTTCAGGCTTCACTTTATATCAAGCCGGCCAACATATTGCCACACAGCATATTGAAGCGCATCAACAGTGACATCTCAATCTGGGGAACTTTACAGAGAACGGGAGACAAATCCGCCCTGCCGCGTCTGCCGATTCTACTCAATCCCAACCGAGACGATGACAAGCTTATTCAGCACAACCAAAACTACCAGCAGAATATCTGGATTGAGCTGCTACCGGGCAAGATGACCTCGCAACTGAGCTGGGAAACCACGCAGAATACAGACAATCGCTATCAGGATAGAGCATATTCTTTCCGGGACAGCAAAGGTATTAAGATCGATTTGAATCGGCTGGGAAACTATAATATCAGCATGCTGCTACAACACAAAGAGGAAGAGGACAATCGCTACGGCAGCAAGCTCAAGAACAACAATATCAGTGGCTTCGTGATGCGCAACTTTGGCAAGCACAACATCCTGAGGCTGGATGCCTTTGCTTTTGATGAAAATGGGAGCTCCACCACCGATACGGACGCATTCAGGCTCTGGGGTGTGGGTATCCAACCGGGATACAGGGGTGGCTGGGCTTTGAAAGGCCGGTTTTCCAGCGAGCTGAAACTGCAATACAACGTCCGTGATCAGGAAGGCTTCTTGAGCTTTCTGCCAGAGAAAAGAGGCGGCTTTATCCTGGGATTTAAGCTGAATATGAACTACAGGATAAACGAATTCAGCAGCGTCAGCCTGGATTATTCCCTCAACGATTACCCCAAAGAGAAGATCAAACATCAACTCAAACTGGAGTTTAGGGCAGAGCTATAATATGCATCTTGTTGCACTCGATTATCTCATTGTCTTGCCGTTGGTATTCCTGGCTGGCGTTATTGATTCCATCGCCGGAGGTGGCGGCCTCATTTCTTTGCCGGCTTACTGGATCATCGGTATCCCGCCCGCCACAGCTCTGGGAACAAACAAGTTTGCCTCCCTCAGCGGCACCACCTTCACCACGGCTCGCTTTTTGAAGGCCGGACTCCTGGATGTCCCTGTTGCCTTGTGCAGTGCTGCTATCGCATTGATTGGCTCATGGTTGGGAACTCAAACCGCTCTCACGGTTTCAGCAGGCTTCTTCAACATCCTCATGCTGATCTTGATTCCCAGCGTTGCTGTGGTCATCCTTGCCACACCCAAGACGGGAGCGGTCAACCGTTCCATGCAGATCAAGCTGGGCAAGAGGCTGCTCCTGGGCGGCTTAGCCGGGCTGGCAATCGGCTTTTATGATGGGTTCTTTGGCCCGGGAACCGGCACCTTTCTCATCCTCATCTATACGCTGGCTCTCAAATACGATTTCGTGACCGCCAACGCCAATGCCAAGCTGGTCAATCTGGCCTCCAATGCCGCAGCACTGACGGGCTTCATCATCGCAGGCAAGGTGCTCTATGCCATTGCCATCCCTGCTGCTATTTGTGGAATTGCGGGCAACCTGGTGGGCTCTTCCTTAGTGCTCAAAAAGGGCAACAAGCTAATCAAGATCATCTTCATCGTGGTTCTTGCGCTGCTGATGATCAAGATAGTGACAGACATCGTCTGAATCAAGACGCCTCGTAACTTCTTGCCAATCGACATATAAGCCACTTTATCAGAGCATCTTTAATAAAAAGCTTGACTAAAATCGCCCATTTTACACGATGAGACAACACGAGGTCATAACATCTAATATAAGGAGTCAAGGATGAAAAAGACACTGATTTTACTTACAAGCCTGCTTATTATGTGCTTACCACTGCTTGCACAAGAACTGGTTGAGGCGCGCACCGCCGTGGCAAAGCAGTTCCCCACTAACGTGCTCAATATGGAGCTTCGCTTTTCGACCGAACTGCAGCGTCTATATTTCCAGCTTGAGGCGATTGCAAACAAAGCGGATATAGACGATCTCGCACATAACGGTTTCTTCCTGCCCAAAACCGCTCGCATCCAAGGCGTGTGGCTCAATGGCAAACATATACGTTTAAGCTATATGCCGGAACTCACCTTCAATCCACCTCTTGAAGATGAAAGCCTCTTGGCTGCTGATTCCCCAGCACGCTTCTTTATCCTGGAAATAGATGACTATCCCGGACTTCCGGAGCAGGTAGAAGTTCGCATCAACTATTACATCAATATGCCTCCTTTTAAGGCCAGCACCATTGGTCAACAATTCACCTTCCTAGATCCAGATTGTTTTTGGTATCCGAGGAATCTATCACAAGGCACAAACATCAATTTCAAATTAATAACCACACCTCGTCTTAGACTAAGCTTGGGGGGCTCCTTAGTTCCCTATAGCGATCATGACTATAAACGTGAGCATACAGCGAACTTTACGGATGATCCTGCAGAGCCGCTCAGCTTACGTATCATCAGAGATTGAAGCTAAATTAGCTCAGCCGGTAGAGCAACTGATTCGTAATCAGTAGGTCGGGGGTTCGAATCCCCCATTTAGCTCCATTGGATTTGGCAATACTCGTCAAATTAGAGTCTAAACGCATTCAAAAAGCAGGTTCGCCTCGAGCCTGCTTTTTTTAACTTTCTACCAACCCCGAGGATAACATAATTGACAATACCAAGGAAACACTCAGCAGTCGCACTCTTTTCAGGAGGCTTGGACAGCATCCTGGCAGTGAAATGGATGCAAAAGCTTGGCTATATCGTACATAGCGTATTTTTCTCCACGCCCTATTTGATGCCGGACAAAGCTCTCAAGATGGCTCAGGCAAACGATATTGACCTGATCGTGCGGGATATCACCAATGAGCATCTGGAGATAGTGCAACACCCCAAATATGGTTATGGAAAGAACTATAACCCCTGCATCGACTGCCGTGCCTTGATGTTCCGGCTGGCTGGGCAGATGCTTGACGAGCTGGGCGCTTCCTTCATCATTTCGGGTGAAGTGGTGGGGCAAAGACCGATGTCTCAACGCTTCCAAGCCCTGATGCAGGTCTCCAAAGGCAGCGAGATGCAAGACCTCATAGTTCGTCCCTTGAGCCAAAAGCTGCTGCCGGATAGCAAGCCTATCCTGGAAGGCTGGGTTAATAAAGAGAAAATGCTGGATTTGCAAGGCCGCGGACGCACCCTGCAGATGGAGCTGGCCAAAAGCTTGGGCATCACCGAATACCCTTCCCCGGGCGGAGGCTGCTTACTCACCGACCGCAGCTTTACTCTGCGCCTGCGAGACCTCATCGCCCACAATCAATACAATCCCTTCCAGATCGAATTGCTCAAGTGGGGACGTCACTTCCGCCTCTCACCCACCTTGAAGCTGATCGTGGGCAGGCATAAGGATGATAACTATGGCTTGGATCAAGCGGCAAAAGACTTACCTCGCATGCAGATTCAGGACGTCCCCGGCCCTTTGGGCGTGCTCACTGCTCCAGAAGCCACAGAGGAAGAACTGCGCTTGGCCGCCTCCATCCTGCTTTCTTACTGCAATAAAGCCCCGGATCCCGCCAATGTGATTTATAGCATTGACAGCATTGAATCATCACAGATAATGGCACACAAGCGTTCCAAGGACGACTTGGCGCAATACCTAATATCAATCGAATAGGAAAACAAGATGTTACATATTGAACCTTTCATTTTGCTAAGAGATTATGGCACCAACACATGGCTGCTTTATGACGACGTTTCTCTGGAGGGCATAGTGGTTGATCCTGCTGCCCCATCCGAGGTGCTTTTAGAGAGGATCAAAGACTTGGGACTCAAGATTAAGATGATCATCAACACACATGGACACGGCGACCACATAGGCGGCAACGCCTTCTTTGCCGAAAGATTAAATGCACCCCTGGCTATTCATAAAGATGATGCTGCCATGCTGACAGACAACCATAAGAACCTCAGCGTGTATATGGGCGGCACTATGAAAAACAAGGCAGCGGATGTGCTCCTGGAAGATGGCTATACCCTGAAGCTGGGCGAGTATGAGCTCAAGGTGATCCACACCCCAGGCCACACACCCGGAGGTATCTGCCTCTACATCGAGAAATACCTGATCAGTGGCGATACTCTTTTCGAGCTCAGTATCGGGCGCACCGACTTCCCCGGAGGCAGTCATGCCGGGCTCATCAGATCAATCCGGGAAAAGCTTTTTGTGCTGCCGGATGACGTGATTGTTTTCCCCGGTCACGGCCCTCAAACCACCATCGGCTTGGAAAAGTCCAACAACCCCTTCTTGAGATAAACGATGAAACACGACACTGTTTTGGTATTGGATTTCGGCTCACCTGATGCACAGAAAATCGCCAAGAACCTGCGTTTGAACCACTTCTACACTGAAGTGCTGCCTTATACGGCGAAAGATGTGGATTCACGTAAGCCCAAAGCCCTGATTCTTTCTGATGGCAGCCGTTCAGACCTCCTGCCGGATTTGAGCATCTGGGATTTGGGTATTCCCATCTTGGCCATTGGCAAAACGGCTGAATCGATCTGTAAGCAGCTTCATATACCCCCAAACTATAGTGAAGGCGAGCTCGCTCCTGCAAGTAAAGAACCCACTCTTTTCTGCCTGCATGAGCTTGATTTTGACCTGATACAGGACTTCATCCACAGATGCAAGCTCCAGCCCACCTGGACTCCAGAAGCCTTCATCCATGAGTCTATTGATCAAGTTCAAAAGCAGGTAAAATCGGATACCGTCATCCTGGGTTTAAGCGGAGGCGTGGATTCATCCGTGGTGGCAGCACTCCTGCATAAAGCCATTGGCGACAAGCTGATCCCCATCTTTGTGGATAACGGCTGCATGCGCTATGAAGAGGCAAAGAGAGTAAAAGAGTATTTTGCCTGCATGCCGGAACTGGACATCCGCTTTGTGGATGCCTCCGAGCTCTTTTACAGCAAACTAAAGGGCGTTGAAGATCCGGAAAAGAAGCGCAAGATCATCGGTGGCACTTTTATAGACGTGTTTGAAGCTGAAGCCGCCAAGTATCCAGATGCCCGCTGGTTAGCCCAAGGCACCATCTACTCTGACGTGATCGAAAGCATCGGCGCAGATGGTAAGAGCACCCAAGTAAAAAGCCACCACAATGTGGGCGGACTGCCTGAAACCATGAAACTGTCCCTGATGGAGCCCATCCGAAACCTCTTCAAAGATGAAGTTCGCCGCGTGGGACTGAGCCTCGGTTTGCCCTCAGAGCTCATTGACCGGCATCCTTTCCCCGGCCCCGGCTTGGCGGTGCGCATCTTGGGCGAAGTGAACCCTCAAAGAGTGCACACCCTGCAATTGGTGGATGAGATCTTTATCCGTGAGCTCAGAGCTTGGGATCTATATCACAGCACCTGGCAGGCTTTTGCCGTCCTTTTACCACTCCGTAGCACGGGTGTGAGAGATGGAAAGCGCACCTACGAAAGCGTCTGCGCCCTCAGAGCCGTAAATAGTGAAGATGCGATGAGTGCCAGCGTCACACGCCTCCCCTATGAGTTTTTGGAGCACGTATCTTCACTCATCATCAAGGAAGTAAGGCAAGTAAACAGAGTTGTTTTCGACATCAGCTCCAAGCCTCCTGCCACCATCGAATGGGAATGATGGCATTTTAAGATTGACAAAACATACCAATTCTATAGATTAGTTCACAATTGCGAGCGGGCATAGCTCAGTTGGTAGAGCATCAGCTTCCCAAGCTGAGGGTCGCGGGTTCGAGCCCCGTTGCCCGCTCCATTTTGTTATCCGAAAGCATCCCCCTGATGCTTCAATCCGCATAATTTCTTCCCTTGAGCTTGAGCTTTTAGATATTCATTCCCCCTTTATCCCTTACTCACCCTCCCGGTGATCCCTCGGTGATACTCGGGTTTTTCCCGGGAGGCTCCGGGTAATCACCGGGCGGCTAAGTAAGGAAGAGGTGAGGAAACAGTGTGCCATCTGAATTTAAGCACTCTCAACTCTCAACTGCTAATTTTGGGCTTGACAATTACACCGGCTCGTGTAAATTATCTCTAAAATACAAGATAGATCATAGGAGATACTAATGGCAGATAAAAAGACAGAAAAAGGATCACTGAGCATCCACACTGAAAACATCTTCCCCATCATCAAAAAGTGGCTCTACTCGCAGCATGACATCTTCCTGCGTGAGCTCGTCTCCAATGCTGTTGACGCCATCAACAAGCGCAAATACGCAGACGAAACTTTTGATGCAGACAAGATGAAGATCACCATCAAGCTTGACGAAAAGAAGAAGACCCTGCAGATCATCGATACCGGCATCGGCATGACTGCCGACGAGATCCGCAAATATATCAATCAGATCGCCTTTTCCGGTGCAGAAGAGTTTGTGAATCGCTTCAAAGACGTGCAGGCAAACATCATCGGTCACTTTGGTTTGGGCTTCTATTCCGCCTTTATGGTGGCTGAGAAGGTTACGATCGATTCTCTTTCCTGGGAAGAAGGTGCCACCGCCGCCTACTGGGAATGCGATGGCAGCACCGAATACATCATGAAAGCAGGTAAGCAAAAGGAAGTGGGCACCACCATTACGCTCTATTTCAATGAAGAATCTCAGGAATACGCCAGTGAAGCCAAAATCAAGGAAATCCTGAAGCGCTATTGCAACTTCATGGAATGGCCCATCATGTTCAAAGACGAGCAGGTGAACATCAAGGAAGCTCTCTGGAACCGCAAACCCACCGATGTCACTTCAGAAGAATACATCAAGTTTTACCAGGACATCTTCAACGACTACAAGGAGCCCGTCTTCTGGATTCACCTCAACGTGGATTTTCCCTTCAACCTCAAGGGGATCCTCTATCTCCCCAAGTTCCGCAACGATCCGGACTACTTCAAAGGAGAGGTTAAACTCTACTGCAACAACGTCTTCGTGGCGGACAACCTGGAAGACCTCATCCCAGACTTCCTGCTTCTCCTCAAAGGCGGTATAGACATTCCGGATATCCCGCTCAACGTCTCACGCAGCTTCTTGCAAAACGATAAACAGGTGCAAAAGATCAGTAAATACATCGTGAAGAAGGTGGCAGACCACTTTATCGACACCTTCAAAAACGACCGTAAGAAGTATGAGGAATACTGGGATGACATCCAACCCTTCGTGAAATATGGCCTGCTCAAGGAAGCGGATTTTTTTGAAGCACTGAAGGATATCATCATCTTTAAGACCGCTTCGGGCGACTACGTCACTGTGGAGGAATACAAGACCCGCAATCAGGTGACAGAGGGCAAGACCCGCATCTGGTATGCCGCTTCGGAAGATACGCAGGTGAGCTACCTGAACCTGATGAAAGAGCAAGGCTTGGAAGTGATTTTCCAATCCTCACCCCTGGATACACACCTCTACCAAATGCTGGAAAGCAAGCTGGAAAACGTAGAATTCATGCGTGTGGACAGCGAAATCAACGAGCTTTTGGAAGACAAGGCAGACGCAGCAGACCAAGAGGAAGCGCAGCGCCTCATCGAGATCTTCTACCGTGGCCTGGATCAGAAGATAGAAGCATCCTTCAGCGAGGAGAGCCTCAAAGAGTATTTCAAGAAATACCCTCAGGCATCCCTGTTGCTCACACCCCACATCATCCAGGATGGTAAGCAATCCAAAATCCTGCCCTACGAGCTTTCAAAAGAAACACGTGAGGAGCTCGGACAAGAGGCCTTCGATGAGCTCATGAACCACGTCTATAAAGAGCTCACCGTGGAAGTGAAATCTCTCAAGAGCGCGGACATCCCCTCCATGATCGTCTTTAGCGAATATATGCGTCGCTGGCATGATATGGACGCCATCACGCGTCAAGCCACCGGAGATTTGCTAAAGTATCATACACTGGTAATCAATCGGAACAACCCTGTGATCAAGCGCATCTTGGAGCTGGATTCCGAAGGCAAGCATGAAGAAGTGGACAACCTCTGCGCCTACATTCACAGCCTCTCCCTCTTGGAGCAGAAACCTTTTACTGGAACAGAACTCAAGGAGTTCATCGACAGAGCGAACTCTGTGCTAAACCTGATATAACCACTTTCCTCTCCGACAGATAGACGAACCGGATGCCAAGTGTGGTGTCCGGTTTTTCCTTTTGGAATAGTCCACCATGCCTATAGACGACACAAAAAATCAGCTTGACAAATCCAGCCTCTCCCAAGAATGGTAACACACTCAGTGCTGAAGTGGTGAAATTGGTATACACGCTAGTTTCAGGGACTAGTGAGCAGTACGCTCATGGGGGTTCGAGTCCCCCCTTCAGCACCATTTTTTTGCCCGGATATTTAGTGTTGTATAGCCAACTTGGGGCACGCAGGAAAAGAATAGCTTGACGGATGGAGGGGAGTGATAAATGTTTGCTCAATGGATGTAGTTAGCATATCATATCCAGAGCCGAATATGGTTGAGACCTGCCAGCTATCTGATGGTTTGCAGCTCGCAGCCTTGTTTGGTGCCTCAAAAGCCAAGAAAGGAAGTAGATATAATGCAGAAGATTTTCATTTTAGACACCAACGTCTTGATCCATAACCCTCAGGCTCTGTTTTCTTTTGATGAACACCGGGTTGTGATTCCGATCGTGGTGCTGGAAGAAGTGGACATGTTCAAAAAAGGGGTTGATGAGAAGAGTAGAAATGCACGGCAGATCGGCCGTTACCTTGATTCCCTGCGTTCCCAGGGTTCTCTGCAGGAAGGGGTAAAGACCGAAACCGGTGGCATCATCCAAGTGAGCGTAAATAAAGACGTTACCGAAGCTGCGGACAATTTGCTTTTCTTGGATAAAAACGATAACCTGGTCATCGGCACCGCTCTTTACTTTAAAAACAAATATCCGGATCACGAGGTGACGCTGGTCTCCAAGGATGTAAATGTCCGCATCAAAGCGGATTGCGTGGGCATCAACGCGGAAAACTTTGAGACCGACACCATCAAGTTTGACGAGTTTTTCACCGGTTGGAAATCCATAGAATTGGATGAGGATGCCTTTAACGAGATGATGACAAAAAAATATCTCCCCAATACCTTTGGAGATTTCTATCCGCATGAGTTTGTGCGCTTTGTTCAAAAGGAAGATGAGCAAAAGACGCGCCTCATGAAGTATATGGCTTCCGCAAACAGCTTTTACGAGTTGCAATATTATACCGGACAATCGATATTCGGGATCACCGCACGCAACTTTGAGCAGGAAATGGCGCTGGATCTGCTGATGGATGATAGCATCCGCCTGGTGAGTCTTTCTGGTATCGCAGGTACAGGTAAGACGCTACTGGCCATGGCAGCCGGCTTGCAGAAAGTGGTGGAAGAAAACCAGTATTCCCGCCTGGTGATCTCACGTCCCATCTCACCTTTGGGGAAAGACTTAGGCTATCTGCCAGGGACTAAGAATGAGAAGTTTAACCCTTGGATGCAACCCATCTACGACAATATGGACATCCTGCTTTCGCTCAAAGACGATTCGGAATCCTTTGGTAAAGGCAAAAAGAGACCGTCTATCGAAGACTTCATCGACTATGGACTCTTGGAATTGGAGCCCCTCACCTACATTCGGGGGCGCAGCCTTCCAGACCAGTTTATCATCATAGACGAAGCGCAAAACCTCACGCCACATGAGATGAAGACCATCATCACGCGTGCGGGCGAAAACACCAAATTGGTGCTCACAGGCGATCCCTACCAGATAGATATCCCCTATCTGGATTCTCAGAGCAATGGCCTGAGCGTAGCAGTAGAAAAGCTTAAGGCTGAGGATCTTGTAGGACATATGACCCTGGATAAAGGCGAACGCTCCAAACTGGCAGACTTGGCTGCGAAATACTTTTAAACTATGGATACGACGATTTTTGACCGCTCCTGGGTGGAGATAGACTTAGCCGCTTTCAGACACAACCTGAAGCAGCTAAAGAGCCTCTTGCCTCAGGACGTAGCTTTCATGCAGATAGTGAAAGCAGATGCTTACGGACACGGTGCACTGGAGATTGGGCGCGTAGCCATCAGTGAAGGGGCTAAATACCTCGGGGTGGCAAACGTGGAAGAAGGGAAGCTGTTGCGCATCCAGGGTTGCAAAGCTCCCATCCTGATCCTTTCTCCCTCTTTGGAAAATGAGATTGAGCAGATCATTGACTACGATCTAAAACCCTGCGTTTCACAGCTCAGCTTTGCGGAGGCTCTGCAGAAAGAGGCTCTCAAGCACAATAAGCGTATCGATATTCACCTGAAGCTGGACAGTGGCATGCATCGCAGCGGTGTAGCGCTGGAGCAATTTGAAGAGCTGTATCATGAGGCAAAATCGCTATCCCAGATCAATATTGAGGGTGTATGCTCTCACTTTGCTGCCTCTGAGGAAGATATCGAGTTCTCGACATCACAGCTTCAGCGTTTTGAATCCATAATAACCCAAATGCAGCCACAGCCAGAGTTTATCCACATTGCAAACTCCAGCGCCGTAGTGAATAAACTCCTGGGAATGTCCAACATGGCAAGACTGGGTATACTCAGCTTTGGCGTTTATACAGACGCATCCCAAAAGGATAAAATACAGCTCAAGACCGTAATGAGCTTCAAATCCCGCATCGCTCAGATCAAGCAGATCAAAAAGGGTGAAGGTTTGGGCTACAACCTAAGTTGGATAGCCCCCAAAAACAGCACATATGCTATCGTCCCAGTTGGTTATGCAGATGGATACGACTTTATGCTCTCCAATAAAGCCAAGGTAAGCATCCGCTCCCAGCTCTGCGAAGTAATAGGCAAAGTGAGCATGGACATGATCTGTGTGGATATCAGCCAGATTCCGGATGCCAAGCTGATGGATGAAGTGGTCTTGATGGGCGCAATCGATCAGCTGCGACCCGAAGAGCTCAGTCAACTCTACAAGGGCTCTTCCTATGAGCTCCTCTGCCAAGTGGGACGCCGAGCCAAGCGTTATTACCTGGAGAATGATGCGGTTTCCCATAGCACGCCTCTGGCCAGGAGAGACTTTGTTTCCAGCGACTTCAGCGACATTAAACTGAGTCAAATCATCCAATCAGCTATCTCTCAAAGGCTGCAAAATGAAGAAATGGGCGAGCTGATCTCAAGGGAGATACTGAAGCACTTCTTCTTCAATAAAGACCAGGACATCCACTATAGAAAAGACTTCTTTTACGACATCAAATTGGCAGCCTGCAACAAAGAAAACCATTGGCAAGCCACCATGAAGCTTAACTTTAAGAAAGTGCTGCAAAACGATTATTTCATAGTGGCTTGTGCAAACAACGCTCAGTCACTAAACCGCTACTTTATCAAGCGAGATGTGGAGTATCGCTGGCTCTTGGACAACAGCATCACACTCAGCGAAGATTACTTCCATCTCACCCAAGTGTATGTGAATGACCTGCTCTTGGATACCAGCCTCAAAATAGCCGATTCCTGCATTGAAATCCGCTGTGAGCACCCGCAACTCAAGAACTTGGTGGGCAAGGAGGTTGCCTTTGGCATTGAGGTGCAATCCTACTACCCTAAAGCCTCGCACCAGTTTTCTGTATATATAAACGAGCTCACCCACGGTGTGAAAGTGAAGCTCAGCTACCCGGAAGAGATCCAAAACATGGAGATAGTGCCCATCTTTTCGGGACAAAACAGGTTTCCCAAGGTCTCCCACAGCCCGGGTAGCGTAACTGTTCAAACCGCGGCAGATCAATGGATCTTCCCCATTTCGGGCATTGTGTTTGCCTACTGACGGAGCTATCAGCGCATGAATAAGGACGTTAAAACACGCTTGATCCTGATTGGTGGCGGCACTTGCTCCGGCAAGACCACCATAGCCAAGGCAATTGGCAAGCGCATCATCGGGCTCAAGTATGTGATCATCTCTCATGACAACTACTACAAAGACCTCTCTCACCTGCCTCATGAAGAGGCGATGAAGGTCAATTTTGATCATCCTGCTGCCATAGATCTGGATTATCTCTTGGAAGACCTGCACAAGATGTTGGCCGGTGAAGCGGTAAACGTGCCGGAATATGACTTTGTCACCCACAGCCGTAGCGAGGGCAAGCTCTGCATTGCCAACGCCGAAGTGGTGATTCTGGAAGGCATCTTTGCCCTCTACTATCCGGAACTGATCAAGCTCTCAGACCTCAAGATTTACGTGGATACAGACGCCGATATCCGCTTGGCAAGGCGCATTCAAAGGGACACAGTGGAGCGTGGCTTTGATGTGGATACAGTATTGACGCAGTACACGCAAACCGTGCGGCCTTCACATCAGGCTTTTATC
Organism: Candidatus Cloacimonadota bacterium; assembly: GCA_029781115.1. Classification (GTDB taxonomy): domain Bacteria; phylum Cloacimonadota; class Cloacimonadia; order Cloacimonadales; family Cloacimonadaceae; genus UBA3900. The sequence continues at coordinate 18,234 of JAKOXG010000010.1, read as the reverse complement.
GAGACCAGCAAGAAAAACGCCGACGTAATCATCTTCGGAGACAAAAACTTTGATAAGGTCTTATATATGCTAAACGCCTATCTCCAATATGACTTAGGCGATCGGTAAAAGTCAGCGTTGGGTTTTGCTTGACAGGTAAGCCCAAATCAAACAATTGGGATCAAGATAGTATACAAGGAGTTTCCGCATCAATGGGAAGTCATAGGATAAAACAACACCCCATTCTTCCGGTGCCTCGGAAGAAAGAAATAATGTTTGAATTCAATTCCCAGACCATGTTGGCCTATGAAGGTGAGATGATAGCTTCAGCCCTCATAGCCAATGGGATTTACATTTTTGGTCATCACCACGCAGATGATAGCGCTCAAGGCATCTTTTGCGCCAATGGTCAGTGCGCAAAGTGCACTGTAATCGCCAACGGCGTGCCGGTCAAAGCCTGCATGACAGAAGTGAAAGCGGGCATGATCGTGAAGAGCGCCGAGGGGCTGCCTGAAGTTCCTCTGGAGACAGGCCCTTCCCAGCGAGCGAAAATAGAAGAAATCCACACTGAAGTATTGATCATCGGCGGTGGTCCATCAGGGCTTTCTGCTGCGATTGAGCTGGGCAAGAAGGGTATAAACACCCTTTTGGTGGACGATAAGCACATTATGGGCGGCAAGCTGGTATTGCAAACCCATAAGTTTTTTGGCTCTGAGCAAGATAGTCGCGCCGGCACCAGAGGCCACGACATCGCTGAACTGCTTTCCCTGGAAGTAAGAGCCCAAGAAAGCGTAGAAGTGTGGACCAATAGCACCGTACTTTTTGTCTTTAGCGACAAGAAAGTAGGTGTGATCAAAGACGGCGTCTACAAGCTGGTTATCCCAAAACGCATCCTCAATGCTGCGGGCGCCAGAGAGAAGTTTTTGCGCTTCCCGGGCAACCATTTAGCGCGTATCTATGGTGCAGGAGCGTTCCAAACCCTCGTAAACAGAGACCTCGTCCGCCCCACCAACAGACTATTTATCATCGGCGGAGGCAACGTTGGCTTGATCGCCGCCTATCATGCATTGCAAGCAGGTATCGAGGTAGTAGGTTTGGCTGAAGCTATGCCTCAGTGCGGAGGCTACAAGGTTCATGCTGACAAGATCAAGCGTTTAGGCGTTCCCATCTACACCTCGCACTCAATCAAAAGTGCCAATGGCGATGAGATGGTAGAATCGGTCACCATCACCGAAGTGGATTCCAAATTCCAGGCCATAGCCGGCACAGAGAAGAGCTTTGCCTGCGATACCATCCTCGTAGCCGTAGGGCTGGATTCCCTGAGCGAATTCACTTTAGAGGCTCAAGCTGCCGGCATCCCTGTTTACGCAGCTGGAGACGCCTTGGAGATCGCTGAAGCCTCATCTGCCATGTTCAATGGCAAGATAGCCGGCCTGAAGATCGCCAACGACATCCTGCACGGTGAAGGCTCAGAGGGCAAGATCCCCGATGAATGGTATGCCAAAGCCCAATTGCTCAAAACCCATCCCGGCAAGATTAAAGGCTACCAAGACCCTCACCCCGGCAAAGACCTATTCCCCGTCTTCCATTGTCTCCAGGAAATCCCCTGCAACCCTTGCACAACCGTGTGTCCCAACAATTCCATCCACACCGAGGACGGAACCCTGATGGGCGTACCCATCTACGGCGGACAATGCGTAGGTTGCTTCAGATGCCTGCTAATCTGTCCCGGTTTGGCTGTCACTTTGGTAGACAAGAGAAAGGACAGCGAAACTCCTACCGTCACCATTCCCTATGAGATTGGCAGCATTCCGGTGAAGAAAGGCGACGTAATCCAGCTCATGGACATTGATGCCAACGAGCTGGGCGAATATCCTGTCTTCAGAGTGGTAGATTTTAAAGACCGCCGCACTCAATTGATAATGGTGAAAGTTCCCGCTGCTATTTCCATGAAGGTGGCAGGACTCAGGGCGCAAGATAAATCCGTTTCCCTGCCCCTGGATAAGCCCATCATCAGCCCCAGCATGGCAGATGATGCACTGGTCTGCCTCTGTGAACGCGTGACCGCCAAACAGGTGCGAGAGCTCGTCAAACAAGGCATCACAGACCTCAACCAGATCAAAGCCATCACCAGAGCGGGTATGGGGCCCTGCGGTGCCAAGACTTGCGACACCCTCATCCGCAACATCATCCGCGAAGAAGGCATTCCTGCAGAAGAGGTAGTTCCCAATACCAGACGCCCGATCTTTGTGGAAGCAGTTTTAGATATATTCCCTGATGGAGAGTATAAATGAAGAAGATTTATGATGTGATTGTTATCGGCGCCGGCTCTATCGGGTTGCCCTCAGCCTTATTCTTGGCCGAAGCGGGTCAAAAAGTATTGGTCATCGATTCAGAACACGCTCCCGGACAGCAAAGCAACAAGAAAGCCATCGGTGGAGTGAGAGCAACACACAGCGATTTTGGCAAGATTCAGCTCTGCCAACGCTCCATTGAGTTGCTTAAAAACTGGAAAGAGGAACGCGGAGATGAAGTTGGCTGGCTTTCCAACGGTTACAGCTATCCAGCTTGGGAGCAGAAGGATAAAGACCTGTTGCTGGACATGATGGAGGTCCAGCATAGCTTTGGCCTCAACATCCGTTGGGTGGACAGCAAAGAATATGAAGAGCTGGTTCCCGGCATCAATACCGATGGCCTGCTGGGCTCCACCTATTCCCCAGAAGATGGATCCTGCTCTCCCCTATTGGTAAGTTCATCCATGTACTTTCACGCCCGCAAAGCAGGCGTTGATTTCCGTTTTGGCGAAACGATCACCGAACTGACCCTCCAAGATGACAAGATAATAAGTTGCAAGACCAATAAAGGACAATACACCGCCAACATCTACGTAAACGCTGCCGGCAGTTTTGCCCGTGAAATTGGAGCTTTGGTAAACAGCGAGATTCAGGTCTTTCCGGACAACCATGAAGCCGGCATCACGGAACCCGTAGCCAGATTCTTTGGCCCCATGATAGTAGATATGCGCTCCAGACCAGGATCGTCAAACTTTTACTTCTATCAAAACCACGAAGGACAGGTGGTCTTTTGCTACACTCCCGAGCCGGCTATTTTGGGAGTGGATAACCTCAGCACCAGCCAGTTTCTGCCCCATTGCTCAAAGCGCCTCCTGGAAGTGTATCCACGCTTGAAATATCTCAAGGTTAGGCGCACTTGGAGAGGTCAATACCCCATGACCCCGGATGGCTTCCCCATTATCGGCTTCAAAGAAGAATGCAGCAACCTCTTGCACGCAGTGGGCATGTGTGGACAGGGCTTTATGATGGGTCCTGCTACAGGTGAATTGGTGAGCCGTATCTGCACCTCCAGCCTCAGCGAGAAAGACCACAAAATCCTGAAGAGCTTTGATCCTTACCGTGATTTCAGCGGCGTAGAAGCTTTTAAATAAACACTCTGACTTCCCAAGTAGGGACACTTCTAAGTAAGGTTAAAACAGGCTAAACAAAGAAAACCGGCCAAGCGTGCTTGGCCGGTTTTTTATTGTGAGGCTTTTAGGAATTTATTGCACTTGGTTGATCATGTTATTGATACCGTTGATACGGTTGTTGATGTCGCTCAATGCCTGGGCATCAGTGGTTCTGCTTCTTGCTGCTTCCAGGTTTGCCCTGGCGTTGCGCAGATGTGTCAAAGCATTACTCTTGGCTGCTTCACGGTCTTTCTTGAGCTGGTCTGCTTTTCTACCCACCGCTTTCTGTGATTGCTTTTCCAGGTCAACAAAGCGTGAGTATTGGTCTGAACCTTTAGTTTGGTTCACACCGGAAAGAATCAAGTAGGGTTGATACAGAGAGGGGTTTTTGGCCAAAGCCAGGTTGGCGTTGGTTTCTGCATCGCTGTTCTTCTTCTGGGCAAAGTAAATAGCAGCTAAGTTCAGATAGACCATAGCGTTTTCCGGATCCACCGCTTTAGCTTTATTGAGGGCTGCGATGGCCTTGCTGTTACTTTCTGAAGCGACTTTGGAATCTGTGCTTTCATTTGCCTGGGTGCGATAGAGACCGGCCACGGTCAAGAGAGCCTGCATGTTGTTGGCATCGTTGGCGATGATGTTTTCATAGCGCGTGATAGCTTCTGCGATGCGGTTTGCCTTGAAGTAGGAGGCACCCAAGCGGTCGGAGACCAGCTCGTTGTCGGGGAAGAGCTCAGCAGCTTTTTCCAGCAATGGAATTGCTCCCACATAGTCTTCACCTTCATAAAGCCAGAAGCCGTATCTGATGATGGTTTGAGTAAAATCAGGATCAATACGCAGGGACTGTTCAAAAGCTTCTTTGGCTTTAGCTTTGTTGCCCAGTTCATCATAGATGTTACCCACCACCAGCCAGATCTCTTCATCTTCTCTCTTGCTGGCGATCTGTTCCATCAGGGCAACGCGCTTCACCTTTTGATCGGTAGCCTCATAGATGTCATTCAAGACAAGCAGGCAACGCTCATCATCAGGTTTGATATCAACAGCCCTGTTCAGATATTCTTCTGCCTGTTCGTAGTCTTCAACCTTCTGATAGGTGCAGCCCAGATAGTAATAAGCATCCAGCTTTTCAGGGTCCAAGCTGATCACATATTTGAACCCTTCGATTGCTTCTTCATTTTTCTCCATCACATAGTTTTGAATGGCGCTATTCAAAAGCTTGTCCACTTCAGATGAGACAAAGGAGTCGATTTCGGGCATCAAGTTTTCTTGCAACATCTTGTAACGCTGGTCTTTATTGGTGACCACATCGTAGGAGTGTTGCTTGAGCTCATCGGAACGGATGCTGTAAAACTGGCTATTGACGTTGAAGAGACCCGGGCGTCCAACGTTCATATTGGTCTTGATGAGCAGGTCTGCACCGATGCTTTCGGCCAATTCTTTCATATCTTCTTTATCCAGATCATCCACATTTCTGTGTCCGGAATCTTTAAAAATCCTGGCAACTTCTTCCATATCCATAAGCTCATACTTGGGATGGGTTTGAAACACCAGCTTCAAGTCTCTCACCGTCATCAATTTCACGATGTTACGGCTTGATGAATCATTGGCTTTGATGGGCAAAAATGCCACTTTGGTAGGTGTGCCATGAAATTCTGGAATAGGCTCTGTACTGGTTTGAACGACGTTTGTAGTGCATGCAAACAACAGCATCGCTATTGTAATTGCAATTAGAATCCTTGGGGTCATGATTCCTCCATTTAGGTAATTTCTTTGATTATGACTCAGTCCACAAAGTTGGCTATTTCTGTCAAGAGAAAAGGCACATAATTTGAAATTTGCGCCTCGAGTTCGGCTTTAAGGCTATGTGCAGCAATAGGCTTTTTCTTGGGGTCTTTCGTCCAGGTTACAAACTCGCAGCTCACTCGTTGCTTACTTACCCGCAGGGAGATGCCGTGGAGATACTCGGGTTTTTCCCGGGAGGCTCCGGGTAATCACCGGGAGGCTAAGTAAGGAAGAGGTGGGTGAGCCTCATCCTTTCAGCAGTTTCGTTCCCACCATCAATTCTATATCCACCCTTATTTAAGTAAGGAGGATGTAGGGTGGCTCGCAGGGAACACATGGGTGAAATGCCTTTTCAGACTGCCTAACTTCGGACTGCTAATGCACACTTTGTTTCCCATATCGCAAAGCACCCATAGTGGCTGATTTCAGGTGAAAATAAAAAAAGGGTCAAAGCTGATGAAGCCTTGAACCTTTTTTAGTTGTGAGAAATCGTTAGTGATTAGACTTTCTTGTGGCAAAACCACCAATCAAAGCACTGCATCTCACCCTTGGCAGCTTTTTCTTTGCGCTCATTGGCAGCGTCGATAGTTGCAACGGGCGGGATGATCACATGATCGTCAATAATGTCGTTCTTGGGCCAGTTGGCTGGCAAAGCCACCTTGTTCTTGTCTGCAAATCTCAAGCCTTCCACCACTCTGAGGATCTCATCCATATTGCGACCCATCTCCTGAGGATAATAGAGAATGAGGCGGATATAGCCTTTGTCATCCACGACAAAGACTGCACGCACGGTGTTGCTTCCCTTGCCGGGATGCACCAAGCCGAGTGTGGCAGCTACAGCACCGGTATCCGCAATGATGGGAAATTCAATTTCCACGTTGATGTTTTCTTTGATCCACTCTTCCCACTTGATATGAGAGAATACCTGGTCAATACTCAAGCCGATCAGCTCGGTATCCAGGTCTCTAAACTTGGGATAAAGCTTTTGGAATGCCACAAATTCTGTGGTGCAGACGGGGGTGAAATCAGCCGGATGGCTAAATAGCACAAACCATTTGCCTTTCAGATCTTCTGGCAGATTCATCTCACCACGCGTGGTGACTACTTTCATGCTGGGGAATTTGTCGCCCAAGAGAGGCATTGAGGGTTTCTGTATGTTTTCCATTATGTTCTCCTTGTTTTTTGTATCTGTATTAATACGATAATCAAATATGTGCGCCAAGCAAATAGATTTTCATTTTATCTTTTCGGTTAAGAAAAAGGATGAACACAGCGCCATTTCCCCATTCACAAAATAGAGAGGATCACGCATGATCCCCTCTATTCTTAGATCTATCAAGATCGCTATTTCATCAAAACCATCTTGTTGGTTTTGGTATAGTTCTTGGTTTCCAGGCGGTAGTAATAGATACCGGAAGCGACGCTGCGGTTGCGGGCATCCGTTCCGTTCCATACCACCTTGTGGCTACCGGCACTCAGAGCACCATTAACCAAGCTGCGCACCAATTGTCCCTTGATGTTGTAGACGTCCAGTTTCACCTGTCCGGGTCTGGCCAGGTCAAAGCTAATCGTGGTGGTAGGGTTGAAGGGATTGGGATAGTTTTGTGCCAATTTGGTGACCAGGGCAGGTGTCTGCTCAGCTTCTGGAGGCGGGTAGTATGGGAAGTCAAATTCTGCCAGATTACTGGGCTCACCTTCAGTATTGAGATATTTGGCGGTGACGTAGTATTTGTATTGACCCAACATATCCAGGTCAATGTGATCCTCAAAGCCAAGGGTCTGGCTATTGACTTCTTGATATCTCACAAATGGCCCGGTATTGAAGCGTTTATATACATAATACCCCATCACTTGGTGCACCGGATCGAAAGGTGCACCCCAGGCAAGTGAGACCAATCCAGTATCATTGTCCACAGTAAAGGCCAACTCAGATGGAGGAGGCAGGTTGATCAGGGTGAAATCCAGCTCATAAGTTGGAGCTGATGGCGAGATACTGACACCATTTACGGTGGATGACTGGTGATAGGGCAACGAAGCTGTGATGCTGTGTGTTCCATTGGGCAGGTACAGCGTATAGTGACCGGTTTCATCCGGGTTGGTTGAATAGAATGTGTTGGCTCTGACGCTTGCTTTGGTGACATCGGCATCGGAAGTTGGGAACACTACTCCGGTAATATAGCCGGTCTTTTGGTCAACACCGCTGAGCTCAAAGTTATCTATGAACCAGCCGATGGATTCATTGGTTTCGTCCGCACCTATGCGGAACCTGAACATCACCATCTGGTTTGCATATTGGCTGAGGTCACAGACCACTTGTTGCCACATACTGAGGAATCCGGAAAAGCCCGGTTGTGAGTTCAGCCCCGTCAAGCTATTGTGTGTATAGCCTCCATTGGGTGTAAGCAGTGTCCAGGTATCTCCATTGTTAGTAGAGATGGCGATATTGCCACCGTCATAGTTGTTTTCAAACCCATAGCGATGCATAAACTTGAGCTGCGAGCCTGTCTGCAAAGCATAAACAGGTGTGTAAAGGTCCCAAGTGATGGAATCTGGATAGTTTCCGCTCAGATTGGTAGCCCAGAGCTTTGTTCCCGAGAAGGGTGTCACCTGAGCAGGCGTGCCCCATGACCAGCCTAATCCGGGTGTGAAGCCACCATTTTCGGTCTCAAAATCGCTGAAGATATTGTTCATATTGAAGGGAACCATGATGGTGGTGCTCATTGGCCTGCCATTATCCAAACTTACATTGAATTGCATTGACTTGTAAGAGCTTTCGGTATCTGTGAGATTGAACTCTATTTCATATACAAACTGGACGATGTCGTTTGCATCCACTGAGCCTTTTTGGATCATAGGGTTACTAATCAGTATATGATTTGAATCAGGGGAACTGAGCGTTGCAAGCAGACCTGTGGCTGCCACGGCGGATCTGTTCTTCACATTGATGGCCAGCTTGATGGTTTCTCCGGGTTCGATCACGCCATCATAGACAGCGTCTGCGTCGTTGATCAAGAAGCCCAGATATTCCAAGGTTGAAGCATCTACTCTGAGGGTGAAGGATCTGGTCCAGGCAGCATCCTCTCCAGCGGTGATATCGAGGTTAAATTCCAACACCGTTCCGTCAGGACAGCTTTCGGAAACAGTAAAGACAAAGGGAGTGCGGTTGTAGCCCGAAGATTCACCATCGATGGGATAATAGGCGGCGGTATCCTGTACCATGGTCACATAGGGACTCATGGTGCTCAAGGTTGCTCTGAGCTGATCTGCCACGGAGTTGCCGATGTTGCTGAGCTCCACGCCCAGGTTGATGGTTTCGCCCGGCTCACACACGCCGTTATTGTTGGGATCAGTCACATGTGTTTCACCGATCACCATATGCGGTGCTTCATAGTGGATGGGAACATTGGTGATATAGAGTGCACGGTTGTTGCCCAGTGGTGAAGCAGCGGCGGGATAGGTATTGGCAAAACTGTATTCCAAGCCAATGTTGCCCTGGGCGTTTTTAATTCCTATCGTAGCATAACGACCATGGTGACCTGGAACAGATGTCGTGCTATCTACATTATTGAAGGTATGATATTGGATTTTGATGGGACCATCACCCATTGAACCGGCGTGTACGGCAGGGTCATACAATATCACTTGGAATGTCTCCGGTGAACTTCCGTTTGCTCCGTTGCGCATATTGTACCATTCGATGATGAAGGCATGGTTGCTCCGATCAAAGAAGGTGTAAATGCCGCTGCCAGTGTGTGTAGCGAGGTCATCCCAGAAAGGTGCGATCATGGGACTGGGACCCATCGGCCCTGGTATACGATAGTTTCTAAACTCGGCATTTTCTGTAATTCCCATCACGATAAAGCCGTTGGAGCTCACCGTGATCTGGCTATAAGGTTCTCCATAAAACTGGAAGGTGAAAGGTAGATCAACCACAGCCAAGGAATTAGCGTTTGTTTGGTCGCCTTCGTTGCTGCTGGAATAAGTGTCTGAGATGGGTAGAGCTGTGCCAAATCCACCTTCTGCGGGCGCTATTCCAATCCAGTCATAGATGGGGCATTCTTCATAAAACACGTCGCCATCATCATAGATCACATAGCCATATTCGTCTGGTCCAAGAGGAGAGTGCACAGTGACACTGCCAACGGTAAAGCTGAAGTAGACCCATTGTTCAAACCCTGCATCATTGTATATTTTCATCCGCATGGGAATGGTCATTCCGGGCAGCACCTGATCCCTTGCCTTGAGACTGAAGGCTTCACTGTTGGGCGTAATCTCTATATTTTGCAGCAGGTCGCCATAAAAAACGATGTTGCTGCTGGTGACCGAGACCAGGTCGTTGTCGCTATAAAGCCTGGCATAGACACCCGTCAAGGCCTGAGCGCCGACGTTGCTCAAGGTAACTTTCAAGCCGCCTGTTTCGCCTGGATCCAGCACATTGTTTACGCCTGCATCTATCACTTGATAGGAGTGGTACATGATCTCAGCGTTGCCCACCTGGAGCCGGTCTACCACTTGGTATTCGTTACCTTGATCATCTATCAATTGCATGGTCAATCTTATGTAGGTGTTGTTGGGGATATTGTTGGCAATCTGCAATACGACGGCAGGGCTGTTTGAACCCATTCCTCCTGCGGGGATATTGCCAAAGGTGACGGTGGAATCAGCGATAGTCACATAGGGACTATCGCAGATCAGATAGCCACTCACGCCGTTGATAGCTTCCGCCTTGGTATTGTTGATGCCAAACGTCAATTCGATAGTCTCTCCTGCATTGGCAGCTCCATCAGCATTGCCCTGGGATTGGCCTTGGTTGTCGTCATCCACCGTCAGCGTGCCAGGCGTCAAAGTGCCGGTAGCATCCACGGTAATGGTGATCTGGACAGGCTTAAAGTTATGTTTGCTGATGGTTAGCACGCAATCTGTACTGCTCATCACGGTCGGCAAAGGCAGGGTGACAGCTCCGTTTTCATCTGTGTAACCTTTGCTGAGGATGCTATGTCCCTGTGAAAGGGTTACACTGGCATCAGCTACATGCTCCAGGGCTCCATTGAGCGCAACTACGTCTATGAGACGTGTTCCCAAAGCGATAGTGGTGGGAACGATGGCACTGAATGTGTCCGGAATTCCCACAAAGACTTCCATGGTGGGGTCACCCATCAGATTGAACCAAGAAGCATGATACAACATAATGGAGTTATAGTAGCTTGAGCCGAATACTTCGTGCAGAAAGAGCTTTCCATTTAGCACCGCTTCACCCATGGTGCGCATGCCCCAAGTAAAGATTCCACCATAGGTGCCTCCGCAAAGTGCATTATTGGTAAGTGTCCTGGTGCGGGAGGTAGCCATTCCCGTTGCAGTCACAGCTCCCTTGGGTGCAGTTGCCGAGCCCAATCTTATGAAAGCTTCAGAGGTCGCAGTGCTACTGAAGTTTCCGCTGGAGCAAGTCGGAATAACTGCATGCACCAGCTTATAGCCATTGGAAAGTTGTGAATCGTTGGGACTCCAACCGCTCATACCAATCCAACCACGATAGCTGAAGAAACCCACTCCATTGCTTATAGCCTGGTTCATGCCGGTAGAAAAGGAGCCACTGTAGAGTTCGGTAAAGGTATAATTGGGATTGACCTTGAGTGCCATCTCCTTGATGTATTTGCTCACATATATACAGCTTATGCCGCTATTGTGTGCGGGGTCTCCAACCAAAAGCATTCTGTTCAGCCAGTCTGCTGTGCTTATGTTCAGGTCTCTCTCATAGAGATAGATCTTGTTAAAGATATTCTGCAATTGCGAGAAGTTTTCCACAGAAATGCGGCCGATCATCACGTCGCCCACTGAGTCATTGCCGGCTAAAAATGTATAGGAGTAGTCTGAAGCACCGGAGTCTACTGTATAACAGGGAATCGCGTATGAACCTCCGGTATCCCCGATCAAGACAATGTAGTCAGGCCGGGTGACCGGATTGTCATATCTGCTTTGAATATAGCTTTTGATGGCAGTAGTTGATGTTCCGGCTACGCTGGTGCCGGCCAAATCCACTTCCGCACCCTTTTGCTTCTTCCAAAGCACAAAGTCGTTTAGCGCAGTTTGGAAGTTGTTGTCATGGTTGGTGCCACCATAGATTATCAGATAGCGCGGTGGCTGATTTTCGGTTATGTAATAGCGATAATCATTAAAGTTGAAGATATTGGCTTCGTAAATCTTCGTAAATGCAGGCGAATAGCCCGTGAACTCTCCTGCAATCTCATTTGCACTGGGTTGATCCGTAAAATCCAGCTCAAACTCCATGCTCTCACTCACGGTGAGCTCTTGCGTGGCAGCATTGTAGCTAAAGGGATTTACTTGGATACTCAACAACCTGAAATCTCTGAGGATGTAGGGCTCGCTACATTCCAAGGGACTTTGAGGATATAGAGTGTTGGTCTGGTAAAATTCAGCATCATACACAAAACTCTTGGGGCTCTCTTCTGCTATCCCCTCTTGAACGGGAAACGCTCTGATGTTATTGATTACTTGCGTCTGAGCACCAATAAAGCTTAGCTGTGGTGCGCCCTGATATGGGATAGCAAGTGTGATTGTCAAATAAGGAAGTTGCGGAAGACCATCTTGCACAGTCTGTCCAGCATCCTGGATGTGGACTTTTTGAAACTGCATGTCTCCCACAGTTACATTTTCAAGGGTGTAGTCCGGCAACGTGAAATGAATGTTCATCTTGCCAGAGCTACTATTGGTGACCTCAAAGGCCGCTCTGTGGTCGATAGGGACATAATCATTGACTGCTGCAAATGCAAAGCCTACGATCAATGCCACCACGATTAACAGAATGTGTTTTTTCATTGTTTATTCCTCTTGTTTTCCAGGTTTGATCTAATTGTCAGGTATTGGATGCAAATAACGTTCCAAAGTGGATTAAATATGCGCCACCCGGCTGCACCATAAGGATGTCAATAGCTATATTATGCATTCTCAACCGGTTGCACCTTGTATTTGAAATGTGATTTCTATACTTTTTTACACGACGCCCAGTATCTTCATCAGAAACCGCACCGGCGGAATCACCAATCTGCCAATGATATTCAAACCCATGAGATTGGAGACTATGATGATGATAAAGATGGCTATCATGCCCTTTTTCTCCTGATAAGTCCATCTTAGGTAGGCCTCATCGGTCAAAAACATGCCCAGCACCTTGGAACCATCCAAAGGCGGAATGGGGATGAGATTGAAGAAAGCCAGCAGAAAGTTTAGGAATATCACGTTCACGCAGATCTGGCTCACGATATAGGTTCCTGCACTCAGGTGGTAGAAAAGGGCAAACACGATGCCGATCAGGATGTTGGCCAATGGCCCGGCAAGAGCTGTTAGCCCCGTATCACGCTTGTAGTTTTTAAAATTGTAAGGATTGATGGGAATCGGCTTGGCATAGCCCCACATAAATCCAAGCGTAAAGTACATCAGCAGCGGCAAGATAATCGTGCCAAACCAATCTATATGCTTAAGCGGATTCAGACTCAGTCGCCCATAGCGTTTGGCAGTATCATCACCCAGCAGTTTAGCCACAAAGGCATGGCTGATCTCGTGTAGAATAATGCTGTAAAAGACGATGACGATCATCACCGTGGTGATGGTCCAACGCATAAGCTTTAACTGTAATTCTACGCTCATTATGCCTTTACCAGCTTGAGATATCTTCTCTTGCCGGCTCTGATGATGGTGTCGGCTTCAAAATTCAGGACGTGATCCCAGGTTTCTATTCTTTCGCCATCGACACTCACACCTCCGCCCTGGATCAAACGCTTGGCCTCACCCTGCGTCTTGCAAAGCCCACTGTCCACCAAGATATTGGTAAGCCTGTATTCACCGCTGGCCAAAGCATATTCCGGCATTTCTTCCGGAACTTCCCGCTGTGAAAACTGCCGGTCAAAAGCCTCTGCAGCCTCGTCAGCCTCGGCGTCACTGTGATAATAGCTCACAATCCTATGCGCCAAACGCTTCTTGATCAACATGGGGTTTACGCCCTGCTTCAGCTCAGCCTCTATGGCTTTGATCTCATCTTCCAGTGCAAAGGCTGCATAGTTATAGTAGTTGATGATCAGGCTGTCCGGAATGGACATCACCTTGCCATATTTATCGTTGGGCGTATCAAAGACGGCGATGTAGTTGTTGAGGGATTTACCCATCTTATTCACGCCATCCGTGCCGGTGAGTATGGGAGAAAGCACCGCCACCTGCTGTTCTTGACCGAAATAGCGTTGCATATCACGCCCACAGAGGATGTTGAACTTCTGCTCGGTGGCTCCCAGCTCCACGTCACTCTCCACCGCCACCGAATCATAGCTCTGCAACACAGGATACATCAGCTCGTGCATGCCCAGGCTTAAGCCCTGCTCATAGCGGTTGCGGAAGGTATCATGCGCCATAAACTGCGCTAAGGTAAACTTGCTCAAAAGCTGCAATACATCGTGAAGCGTCATGCCCCCAAACCACTCCGTCTGATAGCGAACCTCGGTCTGCTCAGGGATCAAAATGGTGTAAAGCTGCTCCATATAACGCTCGCTGTTGTACATGATCTGCTCATGCGTGAGCGGCGGACGCGTCTCGTCTCTGCCGGTGGGATCACCGATCTGGGCGGTAAAATCACCGATAATGATCACGCCTTGATGACCCAAATCCTGAAAATCCCGCATCTTGCGAATGGGCACCAAATGCCCCAAATGCAAATCATAACCCGTGGGATCAATGCCAAGCTTAATCCGCAGGGGCTTGCCTGTCTTTTCGCTCTTCTCAAGCTTATCGATGAGTCCTTCCAGAGGCACAATCTCATCTACTGCACGCTTGATCAGCTTTATTTCCTTTTCAAAACGCATTACTAGGTCCTATTTGATAGTTGAATTGTCTTATGTAGAATACACTAATTCCCTGAGCCCTTATTTTGTCAAGGAAATCAACACGGACACATGACAACTCACTTCCACGAGCATTGTTTGGCTCAGATAAAAAAAAGGATTTAACGGCCTCATTACAAGTGCCGTTAAATCCATGTAGATATTATGAAAGACTTTGATGACTATTTGGACAATATCACCTTACGTGTATTGCTCACTCCATCTGCAGTAAACCTGATCAGGTAGACACCGCTACCGAGCTGAGGCTCCCAAGTATATCTATGAAAGCCGCTTTCCTGGTTGCGCAGTGTGAATTGATCCACCACCTGACCTTTCAGGTTATAGACCTTGAAATCTACATCCGAGCCCTTTTCCAGGTAATATTCAAGCTGTGTGCTGGGGTTGAAGGGATTGGGGTAATTGCGCACCAAGCTGGTCTTCATCGGAATGTCCGGTGTTTGGTTTGAGCCGGCATTCAAAGTCACCTGCACTATGGCTGGGCCATGCAATTCCACGCTGCCCGAAAATGAGACATCCTGCAGCCAGTAGTAGTAGATACCATCATCGTAGAGGTCTTTATCCTCAAAGCAATAGACCGCACCCTGAGAAGTGTTGGCCGCAGGGATCAGCACAGATACCAGCAAAGCCTGGCTCGCCTCCGCCTCTTTGGCCCTCAGCACATAAAAGCCTAGGTTGTTGGTCTCAGATTGAGTCTCCCATTGCAACATCACACTGTTGAAGCCATTGTAAATAGCATTGAAATAGCTCATTTCCACGGGGAGGGTTTGGCCAAGAATATAACCCTCACCTATGCCAGTTTGAGTGTTAATATTGCCCTGATATCCAGTTGTAGCTGTCAACGGATAGAAGCTGTCATCAAGCAGCAACATTGAGTTACTTTCGTTGATGATGATATTCACTGTGTTTGTTTGAGGAACTGTTTCAAAATCACCGCTGTATTGGCGTCCATTGGGGCCGGTTCCATTGAAGATATAGTTTGCCCCGCTGGAATACTCAGCATCATTAAGTTGAATGGCACCACTTCCTATTATGCGGCCATTTTTAATGGAAGATATACCATCGGGATGAGCAGTTCTAATGGTAGCTCCTTCTTCCAAGATAAATTTGGATACCCCCGACACAGTTGTTGTTTGAGATGAGATAACATGCTCTCCAAGATCAAGCGTGGAGCCACTTGCCACCCTGACATCGGGACGGTCATTGTATGGATTATTTATACCTTTCACTTCTATCGGCCCAGACAAGGTAAGCTTGTGTCCGCTGTCAACAGTCATGTTATAAATGGGTTGAGGTAGATTTGCTCCGGTAACCTGATCTGTCTCGCCAATAAAATAAAAGCTAAGGGGAGCAACATCGTAACCTGCAAGTTGGAAAGCAGCATCCCAACCGCCCGCATTGGCAATGCTAACCCGGTAATCACCAGCCGTAGCCCCTTGACTTTCAGTTTCCATTCTTCCAGGTCCCTGGATTACTCCACCTTCGCGGGAAATCATCGAAGCCTCATATCCCAATCGAAAACGACCATTTACATTGATGGTTCCATAATTATCCAAGTGGCCCCCTCTCTGGGGCAAAGATCCAGTTTCCACATAAAACTCGGAGGCTGCGTCAGTATACGGCAGGTTAACGGTACCTCTGTTGATAAAATAGGCGTCATCCTCAACGAGGACACTATGAACGGTTACGGTGCCCGTATTTGTTAAATTGAAAGTGCAAGCTCCATTGACTGTAAACCGTATATTTCGGTCAGGGTCTTCAGGGTTGGATATAATATTACCCGCAAGCGTGAAATTGTCTTTCAGTATCGCAGTATTGCTGAGGTAGATATTCTTTGTGAAGGGCTGCTGTTGACTGGTCACAGCCTGAGTTGCATCTACCCAAGCTGAGCCATTGTAATACTGCCAACCATTTGTACTGGCAAAATTGCCATGTATCGACATTCTGTTGTACCAATAGTCACCTTGACTTGGGTTATCCGGGAAAACGGCATACAAAGCACCAACCATAGCCAACAACGCCGCTACGATTAGCGCAGCTTTCACTGTTTTACTTGTATATAACTTCATTGTATTTCTCCTATTACGTCCCCATAAAGCAGGGCAAAAGCATCTGCTAACAGGGCTCTTGGTTGCAGGGACGCAATTATCCGTTTGAGTCCCGTATTTTAGATTTTTGGTATAATCCTCTATTAATCCATGATGTGAATGCAATTTTCATTTTCCTCATTAACTGCTTTATCAACAAGCCGTAACGACTCGTGAACAACATTCATGAGAGGCATATTCTGTCAATCACTTTCTTTACTGATCACCTTTAAAAGGGTAATGTAATGAGAGCATATATGGCTGAATATCTGCCCATTATCGGAGATTACGGGCATGAGTCAGAAGCAAATCAAAGAAATAAAAAAAGGATCTAACGATCACTTCATAGGTGATTACGTTAAATCCCAATAGATATTATGAAAAAGTGTTAGCTTATTACTTGGACAATATCACCTTACGTGTATTGCTCTTGCCATCAGCGCTGAATCTGATCAGATAGGTTCCGCTACCCAGCTCCGGTTCCCACGTGTATCTGTGTAAACCGCTTTCCTGATTGCGCAACATAAACTGATCCACCAACTGCCCCCTGAGATTATAGACCTTAAAGTCCACATCAGCACTCTTTTCCAGGTAATACTCAAGCTGTGTGCTGGGGTTGAAGGGATTGGGATAATTGCGCACCAAGCTGGTCTTGGTGGGAATGTCTGGTGTATAGTTTGAGCCTTCCTTCAGGGTAACTTGCACCATAGTAGGCCCATACAGCTCTGCAACGCCTGAAAATGAGACATCCTGCAGCCAGTAGTAGTAGATACCGTCATCATAGATGTTGTTATCCTCAAAGCAGTAGGTAGCGCCTTGGGAGGTGTTTGCTGCGGGAATCAGATTGGATATGAGCTTGGCATTAACTGCATCGGGCTTATCGGCTCTCAGCACATAAAAGCCCAGGTTGTTGGTCTCAGTCTGTGTCTCCCACTGCATGATCACGCTATTAAAGCCATTGAAGGCAGCATTGAAATAGCTCAGCGTCACGGGAAGGGTAGTACCGCCACCTCTGACCCAGCCCCATCCGGTATTGGGGTCTCTGTTGGCAGGCCCTGTGACCACACCCGTAACTTCCATAGGATCAAAGCTGGAAGCGAGGTCCATACCGTCATCGCTGAGAACAGTAAGATCTTTCACCGTGTTGGCAACAGGCTCGGTAGTAAATTTGCCGCTGTATTGACGCTGCCCAGTCCCATTGTAAACATAGCTTGCACTGCTGGAATAGTAGGCTGAATTAGTCTGGATAGCTCCACTTGTTATCTGGTTTCCATTGCCTGTGTCTGAAGAGATACCTTCTGCATTGGAAGTCACGATGGTAGCATCCTCTTCCAGGACAAACTGTGCAACTGAATGATTGTTGTTCTTGTCGGTAGAAATCACAAAGTTGCCGGTATCAAGAGTCGCACCACCCTCCACTGTGAAGGTGGGAATATCCAAGTTCTTATGGTGCCTGTCGATCAAGGTTACATTATCTGTCAGTGTAAGATTTGTACCTTCGGCTACCGTCACCTTAAAAGACGTGACTGGGAATCTTGCCGGATTTTTGGTTTCCCACTCCGTTGAAAGTAATACAGGCATGATGGATATTCTGGTTGCCAGTTACCTGTACAGCTTCATCATAGCCACCGGGATTGGCAATAATGATTGCGGCTCCATCTGCGTTCACATCTATTCTCCCTTTGCCCCGTATGACTCCATTGGCGCAGGATATAATCGTGGAATAATTCTCTTGCTCTATCTTACCCTCAGTCTCTATAATACACCTGTTTTCCAGTATACCACCGCTACCCGGGGTAGCACCACCTTCCAACAGAATCAGTGAGTTACTGCCCAGTGACTTCATGGTACCGTTGTTGATGAAGCGGGGGGGGGGGGGGGGGGGGGGGGGGGGGGGGGGGGGGGGGGGGGGGGGGGGGGGGGGGGGGGGGGGGGGGGGGGGGGGGGGGGGGGGGGGGGGGGGGGGGGGGGGGGGGGGGGGGGGGGGGGGGGGGGGGGGGGGGGGGGGGGGGGGGGGGGGGGGGGG
>JAKOXG010000009.1 GCA_029781115.1 Candidatus Cloacimonadota bacterium | reverse complement strand
ATGATGTGCCCAAGCATGCTCAAGGAGCTCTTTGGCTTGGAGCTGAGCACCCATCTCCATCCCCAAAGCGGCACACCCAACCTCATCTATCCTGCACCCAAGGGCTGAATATGAAGAGCATCATCACATCCAAAAGGAGCGTGCTCGTGCTTGCGCTGCTATTTTGCGCCATCTGCCTGGCAGGAATCAGGGTGCAGGGCTATATCTTCGATGAAGATGGCAAGGGCATTGAGGGAGCCTATGTCAAGCTGGGAGCCAGCACTACACGCAGCTTGCGGGATGGTTTTTACAGGATCGAAGCCCGGGGAGATTCTCTGCAGGTGAGCCGTTTGGGCTATGAAAAGAAGAGCGTTAAAGCTGTAGCAGGCAGGCTGGACGTAGTGCTAAAGTCACAGCCCATCGTGCTTCCCACCGTGCACGTGACCCAGAGCTACGAGCCCTATTTCCAAGCGGCAGATATGCTTAGCGTGCACGTTGACCCGGATCGGCACTACTACAGTGCCATGGACATCTTGGGCGAGGCTTCAGGCACCATCAGCCAGGACGTGCCTCTCAAAGGTGAAAACCAGGGCTTGGGGCTGCTTGGCAATCTGCCACGTCACACTTTGGTGCTTCTGGATGGTGTTCCTTTAAACGCTGATGGGGAAAGCTTTGACTTTTCACTGCTCGATCCCCAAAACATCCAAAGCATTCAGATCATTAAGAATAACGCCTCTGTCTATGGCGGAGCAGCTGCCATCGGCGGCGTGGTGATGATCACCTCCAAACAGCCATCCAAAGAGGCGAATGAATATAAAACCAGTCTGGAACTGGGCAGTTTTGGCTATGCAGACCTGCGCTTGTCCCTCAAAGGTGGCTGGGACAGGTTATTTTACCGCGTGACTTTGGGTATGTTCAGTGCGGACAACGACTTTGCCTACAAACCCAGGCCTTGGTGGACTGAGCAGTCCGAAGGCATCCGCAAAAACAACGCCAAACAGCAAAATTCCTTTTCCTTGGGCTTGGGAGCTTCCCTGAACAATTTACTGCTCACACTGCAAGGTGATTTGGAGTATTATCACCGCCAATTGCCTGGCACCATTAACTTTCTGGAAGTTTATCGCAATGCCTACCTGCAGGGTTTTGACAGCCGTAATCGCTTCAATATCGAGAGCAATTGGAACTGGCTGAACATCCGCGGGCAAGTGTGGGCAAACAGGTCTAAGTCTTTGTATGACAACACGACAGCTCCCATGCCCGTTAACAGAAGCAAGTATGAGCAACAGATGGATAAGGCGGGAGCGCAACTGAGTCTGGACAAGTCCCAAGGGCTGCTAAGATTCAATACTACAGCGGGTTATACCTATACTGAGTATGACAATAAAGACTATTTCAGACCCAGAAACGATATACACGTCACCGAAAATCAGGGCAGCATCAGCCTCAAAGGAGGCGTGGACAAGGAATTTGGGGACTGGAACATAGCCTCATATCTGGCTGGCAGGAGAGACTTTACCGCCAAAGACGACCTCAGTAGCGGCAGGGTGGAGCTGGAGATCAAACACTTTGGCTTCCTGCAGACCTCTCTGGGGGGAACTTGGGGCAGCTCCTTTGCTTTCCCCTCCTACTTTGATCTGCATTGGAAGGGCGATTCTCAGGCTATCGGCAATCCCGACCTCAAGAGCGAAACCTCGACGGGCGGGCAAATCTGGCTGGATGTAGCGGGTTTGGGCTACCATCTGCGCTGTGGTGCGCATATCAACACGGTGAAAGACCTGATCCAATGGCGACAGGTGCAGATGTTTGGCAACGCTTGGAAGCCCCTGAATATCGGCAAAGCGCAGCTGAGGAATCTGGAGCTGGAAGGCTCTTGGGATGCGAGCTCCTGGCTCAATATCAAGGCGGATGCCCTCTTCACCGATGCGCGTGACATCAGCAGATCCAGCTTCAAAAAAGCACCGCAGCTCATGTATACACCCAAGAAAAGCTACGGTATCAAGGCGAGCGTATCTCATTGGAACCAAAACATCTGGGCGAAGTATAGCCACAGGGGAGAGCAGTATCTCACTCCGGACAATCTCACCAAACCCTTGGAAGGATATGATCTGGTGGATATGGGTTGGGAAACAAGCATCAAGGTCTGGCAAGCCAAGCTAATTCTGCATCTGAAGCTGCAAAACGTATTCAATAAACGCTACGAGGTCTACCCCTATATCCCGCAACCGGGGCGTGCACTCTACTTTGGTGCGCAGGTAGTATTTTAATTATATTTCTGGTATTTTATCCCGCTTCTGTGCTCAAAATATAGTGCCTATTATGAGGTATATTTTATTTGCAAACACCAGTTGTCAGCGCAAATATTGACTTTCGGTAGAGGGTGACCACCCACCGAAAGGTGCATTTTTCTCCACTTGGCTCTGCCTCCTAACTGCCTACTTTCCTACTGCTTGCTTGCTCAAGGAGCAGGAGGGCAGCAGGGGCGGGGTTGGCAGGCCACATGAAATGGGCATTTGAGGGGTGGCGAAAGGGGCAGTATTGAGTGACTATATTGTATGTATAAGTCAAATATTGCAAAATGACCGACTTTTCTTGTTCCCAAGTCACAGGAAAATACTCCTACTATTTTAGTAGGAGATAATTCCCTATCTGCTTAGTAGGTGTTCGGCAGCCTTGGTGGTATAAGTTTGCATTTAAACCAATATTTCGCTTGACAAGATTTCTGCACTCCAGGAAAATCGTATCGCATCAAAAGATGAGGAGTTTGAGATGAGAAAGACACTCTTTGTTTTGGTCTTAGTATTGCTCGGCACGCTGAGTGCCATGACCACGGAAGTTGGTTCTATACGCGGCTTCATGCACGGCGTAGAGCCGAGTTGCAGCTATGATAATTGGGTGTCTCACGTGGTCGAAGGCGTGATTGGTATTGAAAACTACTATGCGCCCTGGGATGTCCAGACTACAGGTTTTGGCAGCTATCGTGAGCCCACAGATACGGATCGTCTGCAGTGGAACGGGCTGATGCAAGCGTGGTTGGCCTTGGATTTTAACTTGGCGGATTCTCTGATCGTGCAGTATAATCTGCCCTATGAACTCGTCCATTTCCAAGATAGCGATACAGGTAGAGAGTTTTACATGCTCAGGGAGCTGCTGAACGACGACTATGACTCCAATGGTGACAATCTCTACTCCATCCCCGAGGTGGGCAGCTTTGATTATGGTTGGGGTTTATACATTTACAATCCGGCGGCGTCGCGTCCGATGATGATCACCGCTGTGCATCCCTGTGATGGTTATCCTTCGCCCGTGATTGCTTTGGAAGCCTTGCTGAAGTGGGATGCGCGGTTTCTCTTTGTTGCGGGGGCGGGGCGTGAAGTGCTGAATCCTGGGCCTAGCAACAACAACTCGCTCAGCGATCCCTCCAGAAACCCCAATCACGTTTTTAATATTGCCTATCAACTTGCCTGTCAGCAAATAAGGCAACTAACTGGCCGGATAGAGTTTAGCGTCCAGATTGATTCCTATGATTGGCAAAGGCATTCCCGGTTTTATCCTGTCATGGTCTCGGCGGGAAACGGTCGTATACTTCCTTCCCTGCCCATCTGGGATTGGAGCCACCTCAAAAAAGATTTCATCCACCACACATCTTGGGAAGTGTTGCCAGCAGACACATTTGGCAGACATTCCGCTGTCCGTGTTTCAAGTTATTACGCAGTGTATGCGGAAGATCC
Source organism: Candidatus Cloacimonadota bacterium (assembly GCA_029781115.1). Taxonomy (GTDB): domain Bacteria; phylum Cloacimonadota; class Cloacimonadia; order Cloacimonadales; family Cloacimonadaceae; genus UBA3900. The sequence goes on along the minus strand of JAKOXG010000009.1, from coordinate 159,776 downwards.
CTTACCGTACGACGCGCCTGATTATCCCACCAGTATCCAATACTCCGATGGTCTCCCCGGCTATGTTTACAATCAGCAGATGTTGTTTACCGAGCAACCGAATATCTACGACAGCTACTCTCCGTTTTTGCATGTGTCATTGGGGGAATTGCCCCGCTTTCTGCCTCAATCTGAGACCAAATGGCGCGAGTTTTATGGCTGGAATAATGATCTTCAACGGTGGAATATAGCTCAGCGTTGGACGAAGTTTATCCAGTGTTATACGCCTTGGCTGGATGCCGTGGATGCTGTTTTGGACGATCTGATCCGCATGGATGACTACACCGCGCCTTCCACTCCGGGGAACTTCTGTATCCATTATATTACACCATACGAATTTGCTCTCAAATGGGATCGATCCTACGATTATGATTTTGACAGCTATGAAATAATCATCAATTATGAGAGCAATGGCGCGGAGACAGAGGTGATTATAGACAGGGAAACTATGCCATCGCTTGCCCGGCAGCTTACGACATGTTTGTGGAATCTGAGCTTTTCTGAATATGTTAGCCCGATGACCGTCCGGATAAGGGCACGTGATAAAAACGGTAGATATAGCTCTTACGGCGAAGAGATTCTCCTTTATCAGCCAGATCCAGATCAGGGAAGCTTTGGAAGCATAGGTGCTACTTCTCAAGTGGGCAGCGTAGAACTGAAGTTTCGAGGCCAATTTCAAAATGAGGTCATCTACCAAGTGAATCGAAGTGTCAATGGTGGCGCATTTGAGCCGTTGGCCACGTTTCCTGTCACTGCCAATGGCATTTATTACTATGAGGATGCAGATGTGAGCTATCCGAATATTTATCGCTACCGCGTAGGTGTGATAATGGCTGATGATACAGAATTCTGGCACTACCAACAGGCTGCAGCGCAACCACTAAGCCTCATCGGTATTTATCTGAATAATGAGCAGTACACCCTGGAGGATTGTCTGCGTATCGGGCAGAATCACTTTGCCCAAGATTGTATGGACCGATTGGATATACAGAAAGGTGGCCCTGCAACGAGTCATCCATTTGTGTGGTTGGCGTCCAAAGTCTGGGATTCCGGATATAATACAGTGCGAAACACACTCAGAGACATAAAGGCACCTTACGACCAGCTTCAGCAATGCAAAGAATGGAATCTCAAGGTGTGGGCTTCGGATGAGTATAACGATCTCGTCATCAGCAGTGATATGGAACAGATCGGAGCGGAGGGCTATCTGATGCTCAGGGACGATGATGCAGGTATCTGGCACGATCTGCGAAATGCTGCCTATCACTTGAATATGGGCGACTCAACTGTCCGCAATTTAAAGCTTTACTGGGGATTCCGTGAGCCGGAAATCATTTTTGACGATCTACCCAGACAATTGGTTGAGGCGGGTTCAGAGATTGAGCTAAGATGGCGGATGTTCAACCCCGCGCACATACAAACTCTTGAGCTGTGGATGTATAGCCGCAGCGACAGCTTGCTCATTGATGATTCTCTCTCTCCCAGGGTAGAAAGTTACACTTGGCAGACTCCCGAAACGGAGCTTTGTGGTTACCGCTTGATGATCAAGGGGCTGGATAATGATGGAAATCCGCTGCGCTTTTTGAGCAAGAATCTCTACGATATTGTTCCCGCGACATTGCAGGTCGATATCCCTGTTGGCCTTAGTGTGTTAAGCCTTCCTGTGCTTGGCTGGGGTGGCAGCGTGAGCTCCTTTATGGCACCCGGCACACAGGTATGGAAGATGGTACCGGGGCAAGGTTGGGTATCGACCAATAACCTGCGGTCATTTGAAGCCTACGTAATAGATAGTCCTGTTGCCTTCACTCTAAGCCAAGCAGGCAGCACATTGGCACAAACCCACGGCGAACAATTGTCACAGGGATGGAACTTTATTCCCAATCCTCATTTCCACCATTATGACCTTAGTCAGATACGCTTTATCATCGATGATGAGTATTATAGCTATATCGAGCTGGCAGAACGGCAACTGGTATCACAAAAGCCGTATTCTCTCACCGCACGTGGTTGGGAACATGTAGACGAAATCCAGCCAAATACTGCCTTTCTCTTCTACTATTACGACAGCTCGCCCTGCCGGATTGATTTCAACCCGAATGTCCTGCCGGCAGATCAAAGACCACCACTCAAACCTTGGGAAATCACGCTCAGCTTTTACAGTGGCGAAAAAGGCAGAGACAGCATAGAGATTGGTTCCGATGAAAGGGCAAGCGATACCGACGTCACTGCAATGGATGGACTCAAGCCCGATGGCTTCGCAGCTCAGGAGCTCCAAGTCTACATCTTGGGCCCCGATAACGAACACTTACAAAGCAAATACAAGAGCCTGTATGAGCCAGACGTGCAATCCTATAAGATGTGGGAATTTGAGGTGGTTAAGAGTTCCGGATCACCTCTTACAATTGAGGCAGACCTTGGCAGGCTGCCTGAGGACTACCAAGCAAAACTGATTTTTGCGGGGGATGGCCACACTCTGGAACCCGATCAGCCCATACAGATCGAGCTTCCCGACGATATCTTCTCGGGCTATATCGTGGTTACCAGAAACTTTTCGCACAATCTTGACGAATACCAGCGCCCGGACTTGAAGCTATATCCCAACCCCTTCCGGGATGCCATCACCGTCAGTTGGGATAATGTCAAGAGCGCAAAGAAGCCCAAAGCCGCAGTCTACAACATCAAAGGCCAAAAGGTGCGCAGCTTGGACATCCACGAAAGTTCAGGTTTACTCACCGCCACTTGGGATGGACGCGATAATAAACAACGCCCAACTGCCCGGGGAATATATCTGATCAAGATAGAGAGCGCTGGCAGGCAGATGATCAAGAAGGTGATCAAATACTAAGCTATTTGCTGACATAGAGATAGGGGACATTGCTTTGTCCTTGGAAGCACTGGTTTCATCGGGTGCAGGGGCGGTGCTGTCTGCGGAATAGGATTTGGGATACATCCCTCATATCCCTCTGATTTCGAGTTGTTGGACGTAATCGTTCCCGCTCAATCACCTCAATATCTGAAGAAAAAACTTGCGAAGAACTCATATTAAATTACTATGTATTCAGATCAACTAAAACGAGGTGTAACATGGCAGTTAACGCTAGTACAGAATACGCTCTCAGAGCCCTAATTGAGATATATTCATCCAAAGAAGGGCTCCTGTCCAGTCAGCAACTTTGCAAGCTGCAAAAGCTTCCCAAGAAGTTTATGGAGCAGCTGTTGGGTTCACTCCGCGCTGCAGATATTTTGCAGAGCACTCCCGGGGCGAGAGGTGGCTACAGTTTGGCGCGTCCCGCGGAAGAGATCACCTTTTTGGATGTAATGCAAGCCGTTGAAGACGATAGCCTTGATCTTACCTGTGCCGAGAATAAAGGCGAGCATTGCATGGGGCCGGATTGCCGCTTCTCCTTCTTTCTGGAAGAGCTTTCCGACAAGCAGAACAAGCTTTTTGACTCCTATACGCTCAAGAAAATCGCCACCATGCGCAAGCCCAGAAGGAAGACAACATGAACGATCGCATCTACATGGACAACTGCGTGACCAGTGCCATGGCACCGGAAGTATTGGAGGCGATGAAGCCCTACTTTGGCGAAGAGTTTTGGTACCCCGGCTCTTTTGTGAGCACGGGCGAGGCCAGCAGTGCAGCTTTTGAGGGCTTCAGAGAGGTGATAGCGGATGCGCTCAATGCTGCGCCTCAAGAGATCACTTTCACCTCCGGCGGAACCATTGCCAACAACATTGCCCTCAAGGGCTTGGCTTTAGCGCATTCCGGCGAGGGGCGCCATATCATCTGCAGTACGGTGGATTATCCCGACTTGCTTACCCATGCTGCCTACTTTGAGAAGATGGGCTTTGAGGTGACTTATCTGGAGCCGGATGAGCTGGGATTTGTCTCGGCGCAAAAGCTCAAAGACGCCATCAGAGACGATACCATCCTCTTCATGAGCACCATGGTAAACCACGTGGTGGGCACGATTCAGCCTATTGGAGAATACTCGCAAGTCTTGGCCGCTGCCAACCACAAAATCTGGTTCCATGTGGATGCGGGACAGGCTTTTGGCAAGCTGCATCTGGATGTGAAGGCCTTGGGGATGGATACGCTTTCAGTGAGTGCACACAAGATCCACGGGCCGCAGGGAATCGGAGCGTTGTATGTGAAGAAAGGCAGCAGACTTGGTGCCTATATCCATGGAATCAAGCGCTTTGAGGGTGTGCAACCCGGTGGCCTGAGCTTGGCTGCCATGGCCGGTTTTGCCAAAGCTGTTGAGATTGTATATAAAGACCTCGATGGCAGCATCAAGCAGCTGCGCGAACTGTCGGACTACCTTTTGGAACAACTGGAAAGCCAGATCGAATATGTGGAGCTTAATGGCCCCAGAGGCGAGGGAAGGGCGTGTCACAATATCAACGTGTCTCTGGATTTTATCGAGGGTGAAGCGATTACCATCATGCTGGATATGCACAAGATTACCGTCGCTACGGGCAGTGCCTGTGCTTCGCAGGGTTTGAAGCCCAGTTATGTCTTGCTGGCGATGGGCAAAAACCAGGTGCAAGCGCATGGCTCGATGAAGTTTACTCTTTCTCGATACAATACCAAAGAACAGATAGATTTCACAGTGGCCAAGCTCAAGGAGATAGCCGCTATCTTGCGTGAGCGCAGCCCATTATACAATGCAATCAAGAAAAAGCAGGAGAAATAAATGCAATACTCAGAAAAAGTGCTCCAACACTTTATGCATCCCCAAAATGTGGGTGAAATGGAGAACCCGGATGCCACGGCCACCGAGGGTAGTCCCGCCTGCGGAGACCAGGTGACCATGTATCTTAAGGTAGACAAAGAAAACCTTATCATAGAAGACGTTAGCTTCCTTTCCTATGGCTGTGCTTCCAACATTGCCACAGCATCGATCATCACCGAAATGGCCAAGGGAAAGAGCTTGGAAGAGGCCAAAAAGATCACTTGGCGAGATGCGATGGAGGCTCTGGATGGTCTGCCTCCCGTGAAGGCGCATTGCAGCGTTTTGGCGGCGGATACCCTTCAAACTGCCATCAGTAACTATGAGATCGCTCACGGGCTCAAAGAAGTGCCGGATTTTAGCAAAGAGACCATTATCGGCGAACTCAAGAAGATCATCTATCCCCAAGTGGGCGAAGATATTATCACCCTCAAAATGGTGAAATATGTGGGTTTTGAGGAAAAGACGGGTGAGGTGCTGATCGACCTCAACCTGATGAGCTTTGATCAATATCGGGACAACGTCGCTGAGGAAATCAGGGAACACCTGCAGAAGTATCCCGAAGTCAAAGACATCAAGATCAACTTCCCCTCATAACACTGCGACTCCTTAGAACCTCCAGATCAGCCACGGGATCAGAAACATGGCCACGATCATGGAGATGGATACCTCGGTGGCGGCAAATTCCCTATCCAGGTTTTCGATGTCGGCAAAGATGAGGGTGTTGAAGCCGATGGGCAAAGCGGAACAGCTGATCACGACGGTTCGGACAAGTCCGGTGAGGCCAAACAGATAGCTGAGTCCAAAGCCCAGAGCCAGGCCCACGCCCATGCGGATGAACACCGCCAGCAGTGCGTATTCCAGTTGCTTGAAACTGGGTTCAAAATACAAGCCCAGAGCGATCATCACCAGAGGCACGGTGGGGCTGCCTATCAGCTCCAGAAAGTTGACTACCAGCGTGGGGAACTCTATATTGAAGCCTTTGAAAATAAAGGCGATAGCGAGAGCCCAGAGTGGAGGCATCTTGAGGAATTTGCGCCATTCTATCTTGCCACTGTGTGAGCTGTCTCCATATTTCACAGCTTGATAGTAGATAAAGGTGAAGATCATAATGCTGTTGGCAATATCAAAAATCGTGGCTAAAGCCAGCCCCTCTTCCTGATATGAAGCAGCTAAGAAGGGAAGTGCGAAGGCGGAGTTTGCCACCAGGGTTCCCACCAAAAATGAGCCATAGGTGGCGCGGGGGAGCTTGAGGAATCTTTCCAGGCTTTTGGAGACGGCATAGACGCCAAACACAATGAGTATCGCACTGATAGGTATGAAGATAAGCTCCATCCGCAGCACCATGCGGTTGATGGCCAAGATGGCCACTGCGGGGATGGATACGTTGAGCACTGTCTTGAGCAGGATGGGGGCATCTTTCTTGCTGAGCAGCTTCAGATGTTTGGCGATGATGCCCACAAAGAAGGCCATGAAGAGTGGGAGTATCTTTTCAATGAATGGTTGCAAGTTATCTATGTTCCTTTTCTTTGGGTTTGTAAAAACTGCGGTAGAGCAGCTCAAGCTTGCTTTGGATCCCACGGTTGTGGTTCTTTTGCTGCTCGTTGGCCGGGCTTTCATATAGGTGCCAAGCCTCGTTTTGGATCAGGGTGGCTTTGAGCTGCCATTTGTGTCTGAACTTCCTTTCTTCAAGGTCTTGCAGACACTTCCACTGGTCTCTTGAGAAGCTCTTGTGCAAGCCCTTGGCGGTGAGCAGCTTCGTATCCACTTCCATGGGATAGACTTGGGTGATGCGGATGATGTCGATCAGCTCATCTCGCTCGTAACTTCCCTGGGAACTCAGCTCGTTGAAGATGATCTGTTCCCGGTCGAAGGTGCGGCCGTTGACGGTGGCCAAGGCATTGATGTCGTAGCCGTTACGATCTATTTCCGCCAGGGTGCGGCGGTTGAATACGTATTTGAGTCCTTCGTGCACCTTCAGTTCAAACACATTCTGCATCACAAAGAGCAGCACGAAAGACAGGAGGCAGGCCATGACCGGAGCAGCTATCCAGGAGATGGAGATGCGCCCCAAGACGTGATAGTTCACGTTTTTGCCGCCTTTTGCGAGGGCAATTCCCATCACCGCTCCTACGGTCAGGTGCGTGAAGGAAATGCTTACCAAGGGGAAGGTGGGCAGACCACGGGCTAATAAAAAGTTGTGTAAGCCTCTGGAAGCAAAGAGGAATAGCACGATGGCTTGAGCCAAAAGCACAGCCAGGGCGGTGATGGGGGAGAGCTGAAAGATGTCTTTGCCCACGGTGTAGACCAGCCTGTGACTGTAGGTGTAAACGCCTACTACCACGGAGATTGCACCGATGATATAGAGCTGGGTGACGGGTTCCAGGATGAAGAGTCCGCCGACATTCAAAGGTTTGAAGGGTGTGACGGGAACAAATACACCAACCACATTGGCTATGTTGTTTGCTCCCAAGGAGAAAGCCGCAAATGCGCCCACGATCACCAGCGCATTACGTGTGAGAAAGTCCTGCTCAAGGAGGTGTATTTTGCTGCGGTTGAGCATGGATCGGAAGATAAAGAAGAGCACAAATGCGATGAGGGCAGCCAGAATGAAAGCGAAGATCCAAGAGCCAAAGACGGTGATGAGGCTTTGATAGTCCATCACTTTGCCGGTAAAGAAGTTCCAGCCTATGATGGCGCCCACCACGGTTTGCGATGTGGAGACGGGAATGCCCATCCTCACGATCACATAGATGGATAGAGCAGCAGCCAAGGCTACGGTGAAAGCACCTCCCAGCGCATCCACGCTACCCAGGCGTCCCAGGGTGCCCACGGGGCCGCTTCCTTCCAAGACTGCTCCCAAAAAGATGAAGATGCTCACGATGAGCGCAGCAGTCCTGAAGCGAATCATCCTGGTGGCAATGGCGGCACCAAAGACGTTGCCGGTGGCGTTGGCTCCCAGGCTCCAGCCTAAAAACAGTCCGCTAAGCAAGTAGAAGAATATCATTTAGAGCTGTCTTTTGATGGTGTAGATGGCCAGGCGGTCACAGACGTTTTGGGCGTAATCGCTGATTCTCTCGATGTGGAGGGCAAAGTAGCGCAGTTGGATCTTGTGGGAAAGGTCGTCATCCATAGCGAAGATGAGCCGGCGCAGCTTTTCTCCTAACTGGTCTGCCTCGCGCTCAAAGAAGTAAACCTTGTGGATGTAGTTGTTTACGGCGGCGATGTCTCTAAAGAAGGAGCGCACCGCCATCACCAATTGCTCCACGGCGGCCACAGAGGCCTTGGTGGTCTGCATCCAGAGATCATGCAGTTCGGCAGGGATAGCGGGCATTTCGATGGAGAAGTTCATCAGTGAATCCTTGATGTTATCCACCACCTCGTCGGTGTTTTCCAGGATGGCGAGCACGTCGCCGCGGTTCTCAGGAATGAGTGTGTGCTCATAGAGATACCGCTCGGCGGTGATGCGCAAGTCATCCGCTTTGTTCTCCACTTCCCTGATCTGGTTGAGCCGCTCCTCAAACTGTGAGATGCGGTCCGAGAGATAGTCTTCCATGCCCAGCTGAAAGAGCGTGGCGGAATTGCTCACGAGATCCAGGAAGTTGTCTATTTGGGCTCCCACAAAGCGTGTGGTTTTTAGCAGTGCCATGTTTTTATCTCCATTTTGTAGCTATAATCTTACAGTGAATGCAAAGAATATTGCAAGGCTCTTTTTTGTCAACCTCAATTTGGGCAAGATGAAGGCGCAGAGCTTGGTTTTATCGGATCTTAATACTTGATCACCTTCTTGGTCATCCGCCTGCCAGCGCTTTCCACCTTGATCAGATACACTCCACGTGCGGTTGGGCGTTGCTTGTGATCACGTCCATCCCAGGTGGCGGTGAACCTTCCTGCCGATTCGCTGATATTCAGGCTGCGCACCTTTTGGCCTTTGATGTTGTAGACGGCAGCCTTGGGTTTCTTTGCGCTCTTGACATTATCCCAACTGACGGTGAGGGCATCGCGGAAGGGGTTGGGATAGAGCTTCAAATCCAGGTGCTGATACTCTTCGGTGTGGCTTGCGGTGCCGGTTCCGGTAACCGTGATGGTGCCAAAGAAGGTGCCCGGGGAAAGCTCGATCTGCAGGGGCTGACCGTGAACCAGAGTGTAGCTTTGCCCTGAGACGACGATCTGGACTTGGAAGTCATCTGGCATTTTGCTGCAATCAGCCTCGATTGTGAGGGGGAAGTTCAGGGTTTTGACGATGCCATAGTTCCATGTTTTAGAGGATTGAATGCCGGCCGGATAACGGCTCTTGTATTTGCTGTGCAAAGCCTCATTGTTGGGGCCGGAGATATAGATCTGGAGGCCTTGATTGTTGAATCTATGAGGTTTTGCTCCATCCAGGTGTGTGACAACATCATCCGCACCCTGTCTGGCTGAACCCAATTGGATGCTATCTCTACCCCTTTCGCCGCTATAGACGCTGAGCGTGAGCTCCCAAGGCTTGGGTGGCGGAGCTTGTTCTGCGGGAAGAATGTCCGGATTGAGCTCAAGGGCACAGGGCGCACTGCCAAAGTATTGGAAGAGCAGGGCTGCATTGGGCTGGAGTTCCTCCACGTGTTCCCAGCCGCGCGAGGTGATGGAGTAGGGCCTGTGCGAGACCAGTTGCATATTTGCCAGCTCAATGTAGCTGTAATACTCGTCATCAATGATAAAGCGCATCTGGCTGAGGTCATAGCGATGGAAATGGGCATTGGGGACGAGGTTCCATCCCTGGTGCAACTCTTTGTAAAAGGTTTGGATGCGTGTGTTGCCGAGGTAGCTTATAGAGGCGGGTTCCGGGCTATCCAGCACATAAGCCTCAAATGGTTGCAGCTCGTAGGTCATGATCCAACCCTGGTTTGGTGAGGTTTTCCAGGCACGGGTGCCGAGCGCAAAGTCTGTGCTTACATGAGCATTCCAAGCTTCCGCGGGGATGCTGAATGCGCTGAAGCCATTGGGGATCTCGATCTGCACGATCAGAGGCACCAGATCATAGACGTAAGGGCTCAGATAGCGCATCATTCTGCCACCTGCATCCCATGCTTTGATCATCAGCCGATAGCCACAAAAAGCCGTCTCGGGCGATTGCCAGGTGTAGCTTACTTCCCAGGGTGAGATGGAAGGATTGATGAGCAGGCTGTCGCTACGATCATACATCCACAGCTCAAGATGATCGAGACGAGCAGCGTTGACCACCTTCCAGGTAAGTTCGATCTCAGAGCCAGCTTCTGCAACCTGCCTGGGCAGGTCATAAAAGCGGATTTCAGGCTCATGAAAGCCCCAGTAGAGTGTGAAGTTGCGGGCGTGCGATCTGCCGTTGTTCCAGTTGTAATCAGACCTGCGCAGGTCGTGCCACTTGTCCGCTTCCTCGTCCCAGAGCAGTAAATCTCCCGCAATCCCACTGTCCACGATATCGCTGCTGAGGATGAGGTCGCTATTCAAAGCCGAAACCCTTGCATTCAGAGACCAGGTCTTGTATCGGTTAGCCGGATCATAAGGGGCTTTCAGGTCTCTGCTCAAGTATATTTCCGGATCTGAGGTCTCGGACGCCAGCCACACATATGTATGCAGCTCCGGCGGCGGCACTTTTTCTATATCCAGAGGGTCTAACCCATCCTGGGCAAAGTGGTTGTACCCGATAACGAACTGATCGCTCAAGGTGCCTTGGGCGTTGTTCAGATGGATGTTGATGGGTCTGAGTGGCTGCGCTGCAAGCGTTAGATAATGCCAGAATTGCGCATCACCGGCCATAATCACGCCGATGCGGTAGCGATAGACATTCGTGGCATCCACAGCGTCGTCTTGGTATCGATAAGAGCCTGAGGCAGCAATGGGAAGCGTGGCGAAGGGCTCGTAGGCGCCGCCGTTTACGCTCCTTTTGATTTGGTATTGAACTTGATTTTGAAATTGAGCTTGAAAACTCAGCGCAATATTGCCATCTCCGGGGCTGATGCTCACGTTTTGAAAGCTTCCCAGTTGCGGATCGGGACGATAGAGGATGATATCTTCGGTCTCAGCGCTGTAGCGGCCGTGTTTGTCGCGGGCTTTCAATCTGAGGCGCATGGGGTTGCCAAGACCGGTAAAAGATAGCGTGATTTCGCTTTTGCTCTGCCGTGCGAGGGCGCTGATAAGCTCCCTATCTACAATGAGTTCCACCTCTTGCCCTTCGCTGATGTAATTGATGATGATCTCATAGCTATCAAAATCATAATCGTAACTTCTATCCCATCCGAGGGTAAACAGCTGTTGAGAAAGAGAGGTGATGCAGAAGTTGTCCGGGTCTGAAGGAGCAGTGTTGTCGTCCATCAGGATCAGATCATCCAAGATGGTGTCCATGGCGGTCAGCCAGGGCGTGTAACACTGGATAAAGCGAGTCCATCGCTCAGCCATGATCCAGCGCTGCTCCGCCTCATCCCAGCCATAAAACTGGCGCCAGCTGAGATCATCCTGCGGCAGAAAGATGGGCAGCTCCGCCATTTCTATGTGAAAGAAGGGGGAGTAGCTATCGTAGATGTTTGGCTGCTCGGTAAATAGCATCTGTTGATTGTTGGGAGAGCCGGGCAGCTCGGAGGAAGTGGAGATTACAGCCGGATGACCGGAAGCTTCGCATTCTACAGGGTTTTGCGAATAGACCACGTAGTAATCTTCGATAGAGATGGCGGGATGCGTGCCGAATGCGTTTGCGGCAATCACCTCCCAAGGAGTGCGATGGAAGAGGTCTTTCTTGTGGTGACTTTCATCCACGATGGGCAGCGAAGGGCGATTGCGACCACTGCCTGCAGACACCACCACCGGCTTGAGCGTGGGGTGTGTCTGCCAGTCAAAGCTGTGCATCTGAACGCTAAATTCAATCTTGCCCGTAAGGTCTCTAAGCTGCTGGCAAGCAAGCTGATATGCCACGTTAAACACGTGATTTGCGTGCCTGGATGGATCACTGAGCGAAGTGTTGTTGTTGTTGCCGGTCATCAGCACTTCGCGCCCCGCACCCGAGATGAAGAGGAACCTCGCATCCCACATGAGCATGGCTTCCAGAGCGATGATGGGCGAGGGATAGTCGTCACAGGGATGCGGTGCGGAAATCATCATCTGCCGCGATGCCTTGGGATTGTAGATGTATAAGCCCCAGCCATAATCAAAGCTACCTTCTTCGATGATGGCTGCTTGGTTGCTGTCATTGTAGTCCACATCATCGTTCAGCAGCTCTCTGAGCATGTAGTATTCTCTATTTGCATCGGTATCTTGAAAGTGGATCAGCTCATAGGGCAGCTCATATTGCACGATCAAGGAATCTACCGCAGTAAACTCAAGAGCCAGCCATGCTTGCATGAGCTCGCCCCACTGCAAAAGGTCATCATCGTTGGGATAACGATAGGCGCCAAAGCCTTGGGTTTGGATGTCCCAAGGGGCATAATGATTGTTTGCCACCGGTGTGCCTTCCACCAGATGAGAAACCCAGTTATCGTAGCCGCAATTTGGCTCAATACCATACAGAAAGCCGCGAATAGAGCCCACTTCGACAGTCATGGCGCCCAGGGCACTATAGAGTATCAAGGCCAAAATGACGGGTATTCTTCTCATGTGGATATCCTCAGATTGTGATCTGCAACAACATTTTTAAAGTTCACCTCTCTTGTCAAGCTATATGTTGCATTTGGCTCAGGTTCTTTTGCAGCGGCTTAGCTTGGTTGAGCCGCACTGAAAGCGTGGGACAAACATCTGAGAAAGATAGCACAATCTCAGCAACAATGAAAACGGTTTTCTCCCTCATTTCCCCCTGAAATATACACTCATTATAGCTCTTATTTTGTTTGCGGCAAACAACCGTGTGCGCAAATATTGACTTTTGACCCTGCTTGACCTCCCTCGTGACACCCCTTTTGCCTCTACTTGGCCCCTGCTCCTAACCTACTACTTTCTTACTGCTTACTTAGTCGAGGAGCAGGAGAGCAGCAGGGGCGGGGTGGGGAGGCGGCATGAATAAAGGCTTTGAGGAGGGTCTGTAACAGCGGTTATTTGTTACCATATTGTGGAATGGGGTCAAATATTGATTTTAGCCCGGCTTTTTCGGCTCCCGAACCTATAAGATCAACTCCCACTATTTTAATAGGAGATAAGTTCCTAACTTTTTAGCAGGTATCTGGCTCTGATTTCCGAAGATAAAAAGGACGAATTTCAGCAGCTTGCACGCTATGTCCTCTTCAATGAAGGAGTTGCAGAACTTCCACCCGCTCAAATTGAACTTTGAGCCTTGCATTTTCCCCAATCACAGCCCTTGACAGAAAAACGCAGCCGGTTTACCATGTTCCAGTCAGAAAATATTGCATGAAGAAGGTAATGCACATGAAGGCCAAAACTAAGTACAAAGTTGGCAACAGAGAAGCTTTCAAGCTTGTTTCACGCTATGCCAAGAAGCGGCTGATCGAGCAGATTAAAGCCGTTGCCTTGATTATTATCTATCTCATTTTGTTTCAGACCTTGGTCTTGGGTATTCCATTGGCAAATGCGGGGGTTGTCTCTGCAGGATTGGCATTGGTGCTCATCGGCCTCACTTTTTTTATGGAAGGTCTGATGTTGGGGCTGATGCCTCTGGGCGAGACCTTGGGCTTGCGATTGCCGCTCAAGATGAAGGTTTACGCCATTATGATCATCGGTTTTATCCTGGGTTTGGGAGCCACCTTTGCCGAGCCGGCCATCGGTGTTTTGCGCAGCGCCGGCGTAAGCGTGAGGCCTTGGAGTTCGCCGCTACTTTTTTTGATGCTCAATAAATATGCGGATTATCTGATCTGGGCAGTAGGAGCCGGAGTGGGCATGGCTGTGATGGTGGGAATGTTGCGCTTTCTCTATGGCTGGAGCCTCAAACCCTTCATTTACATCTCGATAGGCCTCTTGTTGGCCATCAGCGCTTACGCCGTGACCAATCCCAATCTAAAGCATATGTTGGGCATCGCTTGGGACTGCGGAGGCGTGACTACCGGGCCGGTGACTGTGCCCCTGATCCTCGCTTTGGGAATAGGCATCAGCAGGGTATCCAAAAAGAGGGGACAGGACGATGGCGGAGGCTTTGGCGTGGTCACCCTGGCGTCCATCTTCCCTGCGATAGCGGTGCTTTTGACGGCTGCCATGATTCAGGGAAGAGTGCCCGCACCCATGCCGGAAACGGAGTTCTTCAGCAGTAAAGCATCTGCTCAGTGCAGCTATCTCTTTGAAAACGAAGACCAGATGAAGGGCTATGCGCTCAAAAACACCAAGCCGGCCACCTGGCTCTGCATGTTTGATGGAGATAAAGAGCGCTTGCAGAGCTATTTGCAGGAATTGAACGGCAATCCCCAACAGGTGAAGAAGGTCTTTGGTTCGCAGCATGAGTATGAGAAATGGATGTGGAAAAACAAGAACTATGAGATGGTATCTGTCTTTCTCACACCTGAGATACGGCAAAGCATAGCCAATAGTGCGGATGCCTCGGATGAGGGTTTCTTAGCCTTCTTTGGGCGTCAATTTGCCAACGCCAGCCGGGCGATCATCCCTCTAAGTGCCTTCCTGATATTGGTGTTTATCTTTCTGCTTCGGGAGCGACTGCCCCGCAAGGATGAGATCATCCTGGGCTTGTGTTTTGCCGTGTTTGGCATGGCGATCTTCAGCGGTGGAATCGAGCTGGGGCTCTCCAACATAGGGGATCAAGTCGGCAACAACCTGCCCGCATCTTTCAGTGCTATTCCCATTGAAAGTGAAAGAGTGGAGATTCCCGATTTTGATGAAACGCAGGTGAATAGCGCTGTGCAGGCCTCAGGAAAGCAGCAGAAGTTCTTTTATTTTCACAATGACAAGCGCTATGAAGCGGTAAGCTATCATCCCGAGAACTACAACAAGCAGAGCGGCTACTATTCCCACATTCCCATGCGCGGGCCTCTGTTTGGCAGCAAAGGAAACCCCGTTTGGGGCTTTGTGGTGGTGCTGCTCTTTGCCTTTATCATGGGTTATGGAGCCACGTTGGCCGAGCCTGCCCTCAACGCTCTGGGCATCACGGTGGAAGAGCTCACCGTGGGCACCTTCAAAAAGAGCCTGCTGATCCAGACGGTGGCCATCGGAGTGGGCGTGGGCTTGAGTGCCGGTATGGCGAAGATCATCTGGGATTTGCCTCTGTTCTGGATGCTGTTGGTGCCCTATTTGCTTTTGATGGTGATCACCAAGCTTTCAGACGAGGATTTCGTCAATATAGGCTGGGATAGTGCCGGCGTGACCACCGGCCCCATTACCGTGCCTCTGGTCTTGTCAATGGGATTGGGGATAGGCTCGCAAGTGGGCGTGGTGGAAGGCTTTGGCATCATATCAATGGCTTCTGTGTGTCCCATTATCTCGGTTTTGACCATGGGATTGATCGTGAAAAGCAAACGCAAGAAAGCTTTGAAAGAGCTTGCAGAAAGTCCGGCACAAGGAGTGGAACAATGAAGAACGACAAGATGTTTTCCTCGCTTACCATCAGCATCAACAAAGCGAAAGCTGATGAAGTGATAGATGAGTGTTTCAAACTGGGCGTGAGCAACCTCTTTGTGGAGACCGGCCGCAGCTCAGTGATCGAGCCCTCCACGGGCATCAAGAAGCTGGTCAGTCCGGTGAGATTGGCCTATGACCCCATCGAGATCATCAACGTAATGGTGGAATATGGCTATGAAGACGATCTGATGGCTCATATCTACCACACCTTCGATTTTGGCACACCGGGAAGAGGTTCCATCCATCTGGTGGATGCTCAGTTTATCGCTGCCTACGATCACTTCAAGATCAATGATGGCTTACAGATACCCAAGCCGCAGCCGGCATCCTTTTTCACGGAACTCAAGTGCGTGACCTGCATTGTCCAAAGAGGCGAAGGCGACATGATAGCGAATCTGGCGCTCAATAGCGGCGCCTGCGTTCCCACCACTACTTACGGAACCGGAAGCGGTGTGAGAGACAAGCTGGGGCTGTTGCGCATCACCATTCCGGCCAACAAGGACTTGGTGAGCCTGGTCATCAGCCATCACGATCTGGAAAGCCTGTTGGAGCTCTTTATCACCCAGGGAAGATTGGACGAACCGGGGCAGGGCATAGTGTATTGCTACCCCGTCACCAAAGGCATCGTAAATACCAAAATCTCCCGTGGAGGCGCCTTCCAGGCAGCGAGCATGGAACAGGTGGTCTCTGCTCTGGATACGCTCACCGGCGGTTTGGACTGGCGCAGGTCAAAGCTGGAAATCCGCAACCACAGAGCCCGCAGCTATATCGAAGCACCCACAGAGCTGTATCTGGTCTGCAAAGAAGGCTATGGCACGGAGTTGATGGAAATAGCCATGGATAACGGCGCACCGGGCGCAACCATCGGCAGAACCAGATGCCTGAGCAACAGCGATGACGCCCACCAAAACAGCATCAGAGAAATATGCAGGATGATCGTGAGCCCGGATTCTGTGGACAGCATCGCCACCGCCCTCGATCAAGCGGGTGCATTCAAGGATGAAATGATGTCTTTGCTCTATGCCAAGCAATTGGAAAAGGCATTTACCTACTTGGGTAAAACGAAGGTGGACTGAGCAACAAGCGTGCGGGGACATTCCCGGCACAGATATACAAGACATAAAAAACGCCCCCGAGCTTTTACACTCGGGGGCTATTTTATTCAGATCACTTTGGAGGGTTACTTCATCATGATCATTTTCTTGGTGCTGCTGTATTTGCCGGCATTCATCTTGTAGAAGTAAACGCCGCTGCCTACAGCTTTGTTGTTTTTATCAATGCCGTTCCAAACCACGGTGTGGTTTCCGGCTTCCTGAACTTCGTTTACCAAGGTGCGCACAAGCTGTCCCTTGACGTTGTAGATGTCAATGCTGACAGGTCCCGCTTCCTTCAAGCTGTAGCGGATGGTGGTGCTGGGGTTGAAGGGGTTGGGATAGTTGCTGTCCAACTTGGTGGTCAGTGCAGGGATGCTTGGATCATCGCCACTGACGATATATCCATCATCAGAGTGGATGGAGAAGTCATCGACAAAGAAGATGAAAGCATCATCGGATTGGCAATTGATGGCGACGCGTATATCTCTGCCATTGTATGCGTTGATGTCGTAGATGTATTCAGTCCAGCCTGCAGGTGCCTCGACCAGATTTGCGTCAAGCCATTGGAATGCAGGGGTAACGTTGGGAGCCCAAGATACACCTACTCTGAACAATTCGGCGCCATATTGGTGAGTGTAGCTTCTGGCAAAGAATCTGACTCTGCTATTGGTGCCAAGGTGCACTCTGGGAGAGATCAGGAAGTCGTCATTGGCTCTGCCATTTGCAGAGAAGCAAGCTGCCATCTTGTCTCCATTTTGAGCGGTGAGTCCGTCCATTGGAGGTGTGGTGGCAGTGGGGTTGAAGATGATGTATGCCATTGCTTCGCCCATGCCGGGGAAGGAGGTTCCTCCGAATGATGCGGTAGTGGCGCCATCTCTGTCGATCAGGCTCCAAGGCGCAAATTCATTGGCGAAGTCGGGATAAGATTCAAAGTCATCTGCAAATACCAGCTCACCCAGTTGCAGTGCCACAGTCACTTCGATGACGGCGGGCAGGGATTCGCCGGTGTAGTGTACCGCAGACACGCCGTAGGTATAGGTTCCGTTTGGCAGTGACAAATCGGAATAGGTCATGATTTCGGCGTTGTCGATGGTAGCGATGAGGTTGCCATCACGATATACTTTGAAGCCTGATGCCACACGGGGTGTGTTGTCTGCATAGATGCGACGGGCGGAAAGCTTCTCAGTGCCGTTGTAGGCAGGCAGAGGAGTTTCGGCGATGGGTTTCAGATCCAAGGCCTTCATCTTGCCGGTTGGGTCAGATATAAAGGTCTTGATCAACCAGTTCAAGTTGAAGTCTTCACTGCCGGTGCAGAGAGATCCCCAAGCTCCAGTTCCTAACCTGATCATATCTCCTTTACCAAGCACTGCAGGGCCGTTATCACAGGCGCAGGGGTATCCACCCTGGGTGTTTGCTTCATAGCCAACCCAAAGGTCGCCGGTGGTGGGGATGGGAACGGGTGTCGGAAGGGGAACCATGTTCCAGTCGTCGGTGGTGAAGCTGGGCACTTCTTGGGAAGCCATCAGGTTACCAGGGCTGGTGGCGGTGCCGTTGGTCCACACCTTTACCGTGTAAACACAGTCTCCATGGTGGGGCACAAACTTGACGTGGCTCACAGTGCTGCCGGGAGCAACGTTCATTGTGGCCAGGTCTTCTTGTGTGAAGCGATGTGCAACTGTGATGACAGAGGCACTGTTGGTTCCAATGGCGGCGTAGATTTGCTCGGTGGTCCAGGTGATCCAGTGGCCGATCATGGGGCCATCGGGGCTGGTCCAGTTTAGAGTAACGTTGTTTTCGTCCACTTCAGCGGTGAGATCGTATGGAGCGGGAACGTCTGCAATCACCACATCAACGGGGCCTGCGGGGACGGATTCGCCATCAGTGTAGTTGGCGGTCACCTCGTAGGTGTAGCTTCCATTGGCAAGGTTTGCATCGCTGTAGTTGTTTTCGTTTACAGTAGCGATCAATTCATCGTTGCGATAGACCCTGTAGCCCAAGAATGCGCGGCTGACGTTGTTGGGATTGGGCAGGTAGATGGGATTGTCCAGGCTAACCGAGGCAATTCGGGTGTCTCTGACGCCGGCGGGTATGACTTCTGCGACGGGTTGAGGGTGCAGAAGCTTTTTGCCATCACTGGTGTCCACATAGGTTTGGATCAACCAGTTTGCGTCGATGGTGGAGACGGTTGACAGTGCCAGCCAAGAACCATCGATGTGTATCATGTCACCTTTACCGGCTATTGCGGGTCCATTGTCGCAGCCGGCGGGATAGTCAGCAGTGCTGTTGATTTCGTAACCAATGTAGACATCTCCGGTGGTGGGGATGGGCACAGGTGTGTTGAGTGTGACGGTGTTCCATTGGTCTACGACTACGTTTTCGACCACCTGGCTGGTAACCAAAGTGCCGGAACTTGTGGCTGTGCCACCCGTCCACACCTTCACGGTGTAGGTGCCAACTGCTTCATGAGGAGCAATATTGACTTCGGTGATGGTTCCACCTTGGACTACGGCGAGATCGCTCTGGGTAAAACGGTGTGCGACGTCGAAGATAGGTGTATTGTTCAAGCCGACGGCATTTTCCATCACATCGTTACACCAGCTGATCCAGATTCCATCACCCGGATCGATGGGTTCGTCCCAAGTGAGGTTGGCAGTATTGCCGATCACACTTGCTTGCAGGTTTGAGGGCGGGAAGAGATTGGGAGCCACAGTGGCAGTCACGGGGCCTGCGGGCTCAGATTCGCCATTGCTGTAGTTTGCGGTCACGGTGTAGCTGTAAGTGCCAAATGCAAGGTTTGGATCCAGGTAGTTTGTATCGGTGACGGTAGCGATGAGCGCGCCATCACGATAGACTTTGTATCCCAACAGCTCACGTGTGTTGTGGGTGGAATACAAGGGGCCCGGAGTGGGGGTGACGATAGATTTGATGGCAGGGCCCATGAATTCGCCGGCAAAATGGTCATGCTTGGCGCCTGTGGGCACGGGGCCGACAGTCACATCGTCAACAAGCAGGATGAATGCGTCATTGGAAACGCACTGGATGCCAAAGCGAATCTGCTGGCCAACATAAGCACTCATATCATAGCTGTAAAGAGTCCATGTGACAGGTGCTTGAATGTAGTTTCCTGTAGTGATGATTGAGAAGTCTGCAGGCTCGGTTCCGCCCTGTGAAATACCCACTTTAAACCTTTCCAGGCCGTAATTTGCGGTGTATGATCTGGCCCAGAAGTTGATGTATTCACCTGGTTGAGGTGCAATTGGGGGCGAGATCAGCCAGTCATTGTTGGGAGCGGGGTTGGCAGCAAAGCAGGCTGCCATCTTGGTGCCATCTTGTGCCTCGAGGGAGGTAATGGGGGGCGTAGTGGCAGTAGGATTGAAGATCATAAAGGCCTGTGCACTGCCGGCGTTTGGCCATGTTACGTTTTGCATTCCATACGTGCCGTTTCCATCTACGTCCACACATACCCATGGGTCAAAGTTCAGGGTAAAGTCGGTGTATTCCTCGAAGCTGTCTGCAAAGGCTTCGGGAACAAAGTCAGGAGCCTGCCATTCGAGGCTTACGTTGCGTCTCTGCACTGTGGCGGTGAGGAGTTGAGGCGGATCCAAGACCGGTATTGCGGGGCTGATGCTGAAGCTATCCAGATAGAGATAGTATTGGTTCGCATCGCTGAAAGCCCTGAAGCCAATGTAGTAGTTTCCACTCTGGGTGGGAGTGATCAGCACTGTAGCTTCCTGATACTCGGTGTTGTTGATATTCTCATTGATCCAGATTTGGTTTGAGAGGCCGGCCACGGTGGGTGCATTGCCCCAGTGGACAGACATCTTTTCCACATAGGTGGAAGCATTGGCGCGATAGTGGAACTTGATCTCGTATTCCTGCTCAGCTTCAAGCGTGAAGGGAGGGCTAACGAGCCAGTCATCGGCGGCCATAGTGGTGTTGTATTTTATCCTGATACTGTTTGTTCCGGAATGAGGATAAACTGTGCTGGTTACCCAAGTTTCATTGTCATTGTTGGCATTGATGGTGTTCCAGCCCACAGGGATGGCGGGAGGAGTCACATCATCAAAGTTTTGCGTGTAGGGGTAGGTTGTCACGGTGGGATCTGCCAAAGTGGTAAACTTCCACACCGGGCAATCCAGCGCATCGCCGATACTGTTGAAGGGTACTACCTTCCAGTAGTAGTCGGTGTTGAAGGTAAAGTCGGCAGTGTGAGTGTATTCGGTCGTGGTCTGCGTGGTGCCGTTTACCATGTTTGTGGGAGGATTGTTGGTTCCCAAATACAATTTGTAACCGTCCACGTTGCCGCCACCGGTCATCCAGCTCAACGGTGCGTTGATATGGACGTTGACAGCGTTGTGGGCGGGGTTGGGTGTTTGAGCTGCCATGGGGACGGTGCCCATCTGAGGTGGCGCATAGGTGAACATCAGCCCACTGGGTGGGAAGATGACGTCAGTGATTCTGCAGTTTGAGTTGTTTGCAGTGCCGGCAGTGGTGGCGAGCCAATCAGTGGCGGTGGTGCGGTTGAGGAATTCTGTATTGGAAGCTCCTCTCAGCCCCACCTGCACGGTGGCTGCGATGCTGACGTTGATCAAGCTCATTGAACCATAATGGAAAGAAATTGCGTTGCCGGCTTCTTTGAGTTGAATCTGGAAATTGATAACATCGTTTGTAGCACTGGTGGGCACGCGACGGTAGTTTTTCCATTGGATGGTGAAAACACGGTTGGGCGCAGTGCCGCTGAGTAAATAGCTGAGAGAACCGTCTTCTTTACTCTTGAGGTCTCTGTTGAAGGCAACGGCCAGGTTGTTTGTTCCAGTGGCGGAACTGATGGCGGTGTTGCTCTGTGTTACGGTTGGGCCAAAGGCGATGAAACCATCAGTTTGAACGCTGATCTCGGTGTAATCCACTTCGTTGAAGGTGAAAGTGAAACCCAAGGGGATGGCGTTGAAACAATCTTGGTTGTTTTCGTTTGTCCCAAGAATGGTGCCTCCGGTAATCTCGTTGTAAGTAGAAGTGCTTTGGGTGAATGAGTAGTCACTCAGATCAGCCCAAGCTGCAAATGCTACTACCAAGAAGATCAGTAGAAGCGAGAGTCTTTGCATCTTAATACGCATAAGGTCTCCTTAAGTGTTTTGTTTTTGTCTTCGTAGTTAAAGTTTTCTGAGGTGTTATGTTACCGCCTAACCTAATAGACGGCATCTCGATAAGGCCATTAAAATCAAAGCCCTTTATATGTCAAGCATAAATAAAGCCAAACTAAGCATAAAAAGATCAACGACCATTGTGAAGTGTCAACGATATCTGCAAATCGACCCAAATTATGCAAGCGTGTTGCAAAAGGTATCTTGCTGTGCCATCAAGTAGTTATGCTGATTTCTACATGGATGCTGCGGGCTGATCGTTCCCGACAATTGAGTGATAAAGCCCGCCGAGCGCCCCTTCCTTACTGAGCCGCCCGGATATTACCCGGATCCTCCCGTAAAAAACCCGAGTATCTCCACGGCATCACCGGGCGGGTGAGTAAGGAACAAGGGGGTGATGAACTCCTATCCAC
This sequence comes from Candidatus Cloacimonadota bacterium, assembly GCA_029781115.1. Classification (GTDB taxonomy): domain Bacteria; phylum Cloacimonadota; class Cloacimonadia; order Cloacimonadales; family Cloacimonadaceae; genus UBA3900. The sequence continues at coordinate 137,841 of JAKOXG010000009.1, read as the reverse complement.
TGAAATTGAACATGAGCCTTTTCTTGTGAGCGTGTGGAGGCGACAAAGAAAAAGCCAGCTTCAAAGGATGTGTCAATTTCTTTGAAGCTGGCTTGTATATCGGGTTTCAGATGTTTAAGCTATCTTGATGAGCTCAAAGCTTTTCCATCATGGTTTTATCCAGTTTGTCTGCGAGCTCTGCGCATTCTTTGAGTATCTGGTCAGCTTTCTGCATGGTGTCCTTTTTAAAGGCTTCATCCGTGATGCCGGGCATATTGATGCGGATGTTGTAATAGGCGGCTTTGGCAGCGGCGAGAGCGGTGAGACCCGCAACGCCGGCATCGCTGAGGGCATTGGCGTTGCCCACTTTGCTGATGCGCTCGGCCATCTGCAGTGCTTCCAGAGAGACCTTCATGGTTCCCAAGGGTGTGAGGATGGCGTGTTGCGTAGCTGCTTCGATGGCTGCGTCTCTGATCTCCTTCTCTTCATCGCTCTTTCTGGGGAGGCGCATGGCGTCCATGAGCTCGTTGAAGGCGTCGGTATCAGCATCAATGCCGTTCAGTGCACGCAGTTTGATATCCTGAGCCAGGGGGGCGATCTCCAACACTTCTTCCTGCACCTCAGAGTAGTCCTTTTTGCCCACGGTGAGGTTGGCCACCATGGCGCTTAGAGCACCTGACATCGCAGCGCAGAGCGCAGCTACACTGCCACCACCGGGAGCGGGTGCATCTGTAGAAAGCACGTCGATAAAGTCGGTTACTTTCAGATTTACCAAGCGGTCTTTGGCGGCGATAGCATATTCGATCACCTTCTTGTCGAGATCAAAGGGAGCCAGCTCAGCCAAACCCATGGATTGGATGGCGGTATCCATAATCATGCGCTCGGGCAGGCCGGTGCTTTCGCCCATCTTGGCCAAGTAATACTTGCCGGATTCGATCAAAGCAGCTTTGGGAAGCAGGCCAACCAGTTCGCTGCCGGTCACTTCGATGCCTTTGGCATGGGCGAGTTCTCTCACTTTATCCAGCACGATGTGCGGAGGTGTGATCTTGTAATTGGTGAGGTTGATGGAAATCTGGGCTCGATCGTAGCCATCTATATACCAGCCCACGGCTTTACAATGTTGGAAGAGGCCGGGGACGTTCACTCTTTTGCCGTTTTCATCGCGGATGATCTTACCATTTTCGTCGCGGGCAGCTCTGCCGGATTCACGGATGTCGAGTGCGATGTCGTGAGCCTTGGCTTTGTCGCGCGTGTTGAGGTTGATATTGTAGGCGATCAAAAACTCACGGGCAGAGATGGCGGTAGCACCGCTCTTGGCGTTGAAGGTGTGGGGGCCAAAATCCGGCTTCCACTCAGGGTCTTTGGCTTTCTCGCTCAGGGCTTCGTATTCGCCGGAGCGGACGTTGGCCAGGTTGCGCCACTCTTCCTTGGTGGCGGCATTTTCGTAGAGATAGACAGGGATGCCCAGCTCTTCGCCCACTCTTTTGCCCAATATGCGGGCATATTCCACGCATTCGTCCATGGTCATTCCGGAAATGGGGATGAAGGGGCAGACGTCCGTGGCTCCCATGCGGGGATGCGCACCGGTGTGCTTGCTCATGTCTATCAGTTCGGCGGCTTTCTTGATGGCCAAAAAAGCGGCTTCCACGACGGCGTTGGGCTCGCCTGCCATGGTGAAAACGGTACGGTTTGTATCAGCCCCGGGGTCTACGTCAAGTAGCACCACGTTGTTTACACTGCGGATTTCGTTGGCGATGGCGTCCAAGACGGCGTGGTCTCTGCCTTCGCTAAAATTTGGAACACATTCCATTAGTTTCATATTACACCTCGGAGTTGTTTATTTTATGTATTTTCACTTTGATGATTCGTTTATTGGACGCCTGAAGCACCTGCAAGCGGTAGGGCGGCATCTCGATGAACTGTCCCTGTTGCGGGATGCGCTCCAGCTTGTCCAGGATCAGGCCGGCAACCGTCTGATAGTCTCCTTCGGGGAGCTCGATCTCGTATTCATCGGCCAGATAGTCGATTTCCACGTCTGCCTGCACTAACCAGGTGTTGGCCGAGATCTGCTGCACGTCCGGGTTGTCCTCATCCTCGTCATATTCATCCTCGATGTCGCCCACGATTTCTTCCAGAATGTCTTCAATCGTGGCGATACCGGAGGTGCCACCATAGGAATCCACGATGATGGCCATGGTTTTTCTCTTGGTCTGCATCTCTTTGAGCAGCACGTCAATATCGGTGTTTTCAGGTGCAAAATAGGGCTGGTGGACGATGTCTGCCGCCGTTTTGCCTTCGGTGCTATCAAGCTTGAGGATGTCGTAAATGATGAGCACGCCTAGGATGTCGTCAAGGTCTCTGCCGTAGACGGGATAGCGCGTGAAGCCCTCTTCCTTGGCGATGGAGATCACTTCTTCCAAAGAGGAATCTGCGGCGATGGCTACGATGTCCTTTCTCGGAGTCATCACGTTTCTGGCCATGTGTTCGGAAAATTCCAGAGCGTCTTCCAGTATGTCCAACTGCGGCTGCTCGTCGGGATCGGGCTCTGCCTGTGAGAGCAAGAAGGCCAGGTCATCTCTGGTGAGGTAGTTGAGGTCGTTTTGTCCGTCTATCTTGAGTGCTTTTTGCATGGCTTTGTTGAGCTTGCCCACCACAGCCACCAAAGGCTTGAAGATGACGAAGGCAACCTGGAAGACGGGCAAGAATTTCGTGACCATAAACTCGGGATAGTCTCTAAAAAGCGCTTTGGGAACGATTTCACCAAAGGCGAGCACGATGATCACGCTGAAGATGGATGAATAGCTGGCGGGAAAGTAAGGGGAATCAATCCTGTGAGCCATATAGGTGACCAAGGTGGCAAACAGCACGTTCACGATGTTGTAGCCGATCAGGGTGGTTCCCAGAAAGAGATCTGGCTTTTTGCTGAGTGCCAGCACTTTGGCCATGGTTTTGTCTTTCCTGGCCTTGCGTTCCAGCTCGATTGGGTCAAGCGAGATCATCCCCGTCTCAAAGCCGGCAAATACAAAGCACAGAGACAGGAGAGCCAAGAGAATGGCCGTCATCGTCAGATACCAAGTTATGGTCATTTATTCATTTACCTTCTCGTTTTGCCAAGCGATTCGGAGCGCCTGGATAAACTCATCTATATTTCCTGCCAAGATGCTGTCAAGGTTGTAACTTGTCAAGTTAATTCTATGGTCGGTGACACGGGACTGGGGAAAGTTGTAGGTGCGGATCTTGGCGGAGCGGTCTCCTGTGCTCACTTGCGCCTTCCTGGCAGAAGCGATTTCCGCTTCCTGACGGCTGATCTCGGCATCTAACAAACGCGAGCGCAAGACCTTCATCGCCTTGGCTTTGTTTTTGATCTGCGATTTCTCGTCCTGACAGGTGACCACCAAGCCGGTAGGGATGTGCGTGATGCGCACGGCAGAGTCTGTGGTATTCACGCTTTGGCCGCCGTGACCGCTGGAGCGATAGACGTCGATGCGCAGGTCAGCGTCGTTGATCTCAAGGTCTATCTCGTCCGCTTCGGGCAGCACGGCCACGCTTACGGCGGAGGTGTGGATGCGTCCACCGGATTCGGTGACGGGGATGCGTTGCACCCGGTGCACACCGCTCTCGAAGCGCATCAGGCCATAGGCTCCTTCGCCGCTGAGCTCGAAGATGATTTCTTTATAACCACCCAAGCCGGTTTCGTTGAGGTCGATCAGTTGGTGCTTCCAGCCTTTGGATTCCGCATAGTAGCTATACATGCGGTAAAGGTCAGCCACAAAGAGGGCGGCTTCTTCGCCACCGGTGCCCGCCCTGATCTCGATGATGGCGTTTTTGTCGGCATTGGGGTCGGCAGGGATGAGCAGTTCACGCATCCTCTGCACGCACTTCTCCAACTCTTCCTGCAAGACGCTTTTCTCTTCGTTTGCCAGCTCTTTGAGCTCTGCATCCTGTTCTGTATCAAGCAACTGCTGCGTCTGATCCAGCTCGGTTTCGATCTTCTGGTAGTCGGCATAGCAGCTTTTGATGCTTTCCAGCTCGTTAAACCTGCGCATCATGGTGCGAAAGGCTCTGGCATCCGCCATCGCTGCCGGGTCTGCCACTTGCTTTTGCAGGCTGGCGTGCTCTTCTTTGAGTTCTTCAAGCTTTTCTTTGGGGATCATTTAATGCTGTCCAATACTTTGACGTTGTGCTCGCTGTAATCCATGTCCAGAGCGGCTTTCATCGCCACCAAGGCGGTTTCTACCATGTCGTCATCCGGCGGCTGCGTAGTGATGCGTTGTAAAGCCATGCCGGGGACGGTCATCAGCTTGACCAGCGGATGCTTGAGGTTTTTGCCGCTGAACTTGAGCACCTCGTAGCTAAGGCCCGAAACAAGTGGGATCAGCAAGAGATGGTAGCCTAAACGGATCAAAACCGGCACGGGTCCGTGGATAATGAAGGCCGAAACCAGGGTGTCCGTGATGGAAAAGACCAGGATGGAGACCAGCATCACAAAAAACATAAAGCTGGTGCCGCAACGTGGATGCAGCGTGGTGTTGGTCTGGATGTTGGCGATGCTGAGCTCCATGTTTTTCTCGTAGGCATGCACGTTTTTGTGTTCTGCACCGTGATAGCGGAAGAGCCGCTTGATGTCCTTCATCAGGCTGATCAACCAGATGTAGACCACAAAGAAGATGATGCGCACCACACCGGCAAAGAGGTTGAAGTAAAAGTCCTGCTTGGAAAGGTTGAGCCAGTCTGCCAGCTTGTAAGGCAAGAAGCCAAACAGCAGGAAGGCCAATCCAAAGGCAAAGATGTAACTGCCTATTTCGTAGAGCTTTTCCACGATGGGGGAGTGCTGCTTCTGCGCCTTGTCTTTTTCGTCCTCGTCCAAATCCAGCTCAAAGCGTGAGGCGGAAAAGGTGAGCGTGGAAAAGCCGATCTTCAGCATCTCGATCAAGTTGACAAAGCCCCTGATGATGGGCAATCCCAAGAATTTGACCCGCGTGGTGATGCTGGTAAAAGGCTGCTTATAAAGCTCAATGGTGCCGTCTTTTCTGCGCACAGCCGTGGCTAAGGCGTCCGGCCCGCGCATCATCACGCCTTCGATTACAGCTTGACCGCCGACGGCGATTTCTTTCTTTTTCATGATCTTAGATTCCATGGTGTTTGAGTTTAGTAGCCATTTTTAGCTTAGCAATAAAAAACGCCATTATCCGCAAAACAGCGGCTGGTAATGGCGTTTAAGACGGGCTGAAGCTATTTTTCTTCAGTGGTTTGAATGCCGTATCTACGGTTGAACTTTTCCACTCTACCGGCGGTGTCAACTATCTTCTGCTTGCCTGTATAGAAAGGATGACAGACATTGCAGATATCCACCTGCATATCTCCCTTTGTGCTTTGGGTCTCAAAGGTGTTGCCACAAGCACAGCGGATGGTGGCTTTTTCATATTTGGGGTGTATTCCCTGTTTCATTTATCTTGCTCCTTGAATAAATTAGTATTGAAGTGAATGCCATGATTTTAGATGGGCTGTGCTTGTCAAATACTTTTTTAGCGGGGAGCATGAGTAATGGCTTGTAGACAGGCATGTGAGTGTTGTTTATCATGCTTGATGTCGAGGGTCATGAGCTGTATTTGAGGTATATTGTTTCTAATGGCTTAAGTTCAATTGGAGTGGGTAGAAGTTCCGTAACTTGGTCATTGAATAGGATACAGCATGTGAGCTGCTGAAAATCTTACGGTTTCCTCTTCGGGAATCAAAACCAAATACCTGCCAAAAGGATAGGCGCTTATCTCCTACTAAAATAGTGGGATTTAATTGCAGAGGTTCGTGAGCCCAAAAAGCCGGGCGAAAATCCATATTTAACCCCAACCTACAATATGGTGACAAATAAACACTGTTACAGACCCTCCTCAAAGCCTTTATTCATGCCGCCTCCCCACTCCGCCCCTGCTGCCCTCCTGCTCCTCAAACAAGTAAGCAGTAAGAAAGTAGTAGGTTAGGAGCAGGGGCCAAGTAGAGGCAAAAGTGGTATCAAGAGGGAGGTCAGCCTCAGTCAAAAGTCAATATTTGCGCATGTGGCTGTTTGGCGCAAACAAATTGGGGGCTACAGATGAGTATATATTCCAGAGGAAAATGAGGGGAAAATGTTCTGATAATCGTTGGAATTAAGCCATTCACCTCAGGTTTTGTTCGACACTTTCAATACGGCTCTACTAAGCTTAACCACTATGTGATGAGCGTTAATCTCGTCTGTCACTTAGCAGCAGAGTGCCGCCCACGACAGCCTCCAGTGCCGCAATCCCTCTCTCGGCAAGCAGTTGCCGTTTCAGCTTCTTGTCGCGGGGTGCGTTCTCAAGCAGGGGCAAGAGGCCGAAGTTGGCGTTGATGGGCTGAAAGCGTCTGTCAGTGCCGGTGGTGAGGCGGCGGAGCAACTGCCCGGTCATGCTTTCCTCAGGCAGGGCGGGGAGGCTATTGTCTATGATCAGGGCGGCAAAGAGGCCACCGGCGATGGACTCCACATAGCCTTCCCAGCCGGCAAGTTGGCCTGCGATCCAGACGTCGCTTCTGTTCTTGAGCGAGAGGTCGGGGTTCAAGACCTTGGGTGCATCCAAATAGGCATTGCGGTGGATGGAGCCATAGCGCAGGAAGCTGGCGTTTTCCAGGCCGGGGATGAGGCGGAAGATGCGCTTCTGTTCTGCCTGCCTGAGCATGGTCTGTGCGCCCACGATGTTGTAGGCGGTGAAGTCTTTGTTTTCAGCTCTAAGTTGCAGCACGGCGTAAGGTTTCTTGCCGGTGAACGGGTCTTCCAGCCCCATGGGGCGCATCACTCCGTGGCGCAGGGTGTCTCGGCCGCGGCGGGCTAACTCCTCAATCGGGGTGCAGTTTTCATAGTAAGAGAAGTCGATGCCGGCAAAGAACTCGTTCTCAAACTCATGTGCCTCATACTGCTCGCCGGAGAGCAGCGCATCTACGAAAGCTTCATACTGAGCTTTATCAAAGGGGCAGTTGAGGTAATCCGCATCGCCTTTATCGTAGCGGGCTTTGGCGAAGATCTTGTCACCATCGAGGCTTTGGGCATCCACGATGGGGGCGATGGCATCGAAGAAATAGAGGTGTTCTGCGCCGATGACTCTGCGGAGGGAGGCGATCAGGGCGTCACTGGCCAAGGGGCCTGCTGCGATGAGGCATTTGCCCTCGGGAAGCTCTCTTACTTCCCGATTGATGCGGGTGATATTGGCGTGAGAGGCGAGTTTTTCCTCTACATATTCAGAAAAAAGGGTTCTATCCACAGCCAAGGCATGCGCTGCGGGGACGCTGGTCTCTCTTGCGATGGCTAAAAGCTCACAGCCCAAGAGAGTTAGCTCTGCTTTGAGCATGCCGGAGCCGGTGTCCAAGCGGGTGGACTTGAGCGAGTTGCTGCAGACGAGTTCGGCTGCCATGCCTGTCTGATGAGCCGGAGTTTGCTTCTGCGGGCGCATCTCGATCAACTGCACATCCCAGCCGCGCTTTGCCAATTGCAATGCGGCTTCGCTGCCTGCCAAGCCTGCTCCGATGATTGTTAATTCTTTGTTCATAATGCCAATATTGGGAACAATGGGATATTGTCAATTGACAAAAAGGCATGCTTTTTAAACCATGTCTAAAATAACACAAAAAATGAGGACTATCCGCGATGATCAAGCTCAAAAACGACTTAAGCAACCTGCAGGAATTCTTTGCCGCACACGTGCCTGCGGATCAGGTTGCGCCCATGCAAACCACTTTCCTGAAGGCACTTTCCCTTTTGGCACACAAACATTATCAGGGCAAGATGCAGACCGTTCCCAAAGCCGGGATTTGGGGTTTTAACTGGTTCAATATCTGGTATACTCCTGGTGTTTCGGCAGTTTCCACCACCATCAGAGACCGGCATCAGAGCAGCTTTGAGCTTACCAACCGGGGTAACCTGGTGGCCGTGGTTTCGGATAGCACGCGTGTACTTGGGGATGGCGATTGCAGTCCCTTCGGCGGCATGGGTGTGATGGAAGGCAAAGCCATGCTGATGAAGTATTTGGGTGGCTGTGACGCCATCGCTCTCTGCGTGGACAACCGTGACGAGGACGGCAAGCCGGACCCTCAGAAACTGATCGACTTTGTGAAGATGCTGCAACCCAGCGTGGGTGCGGTGAACCTGGAGGACATCTCGCAGCCGAACTGCTACATCGTGCTGGACGAGCTACGCAAAAGCTGCCAAATCCCTGTGTGGCATGATGATGCGCAGGGCACGGCTTGCGTCACCTTGGCGGGAGTGATCAACGCCCTCAAGCTCACCGATAAGAAGATGAGCGATATCAAGGCGGTGCTCTTCGGCGCGGGTGCGTCCAACACCACCATCGCCAGCTTCCTCTTGCAAAGCGGACTCAATCCTGACAATTTAGTGGTCTTTGATAGCAAAGGCGGATTGCACAAGAACAGGCTGGATACGCGGGACAACCCCAAGAGATTCAAGCAGTGGGAATTGGCTCAAAAGACCAATCCTCATGAATATAACACCATGGAAGAGGCGATGGATGGGGCGGACTTGCTTATCGCTCTTTCCACACCCGGGCCGAATGTGATCAAGCCGGAATGGATCAAGCTGATGGCGGATAAGGCGATCGTGTTTTGCTGCGCCAACCCCGTGCCGGAGATCTATCCCCATGAAGCCAAAGCCGCAGGTGCTTACATCGTGGCCACCGGTAGAGGCGATTTTCCCAACCAGATCAACAACTCCGTGGGCTTCCCCGGAATCCTGAAGGGTGCCCTGATGGTGCAAGCCACTCAGATCACCGATCCCATGGCCATCGCAGCGGCGCATTCTTTGGCTACCTTTGCGCAAAATCGTGGCATCGACAGCGAGAACATCGTGCCCAAGATGGATGAAACTGAGGTGTTTGCGCATGTGGCAGCGGATGTGGCGATGCAGGCGATCGAGGATGGAGTTGCCAGGCAGAAGATCAGCCGTGAGCAGGCTTTTGACACCGCGCTCAGCGACATCAACTCCGCCAGGGAACTCACGCATCTGATGATGGATAAAGGCTTTATCGGTGCTATTCCGGACGAACTCATCGCTCAAGCTCTGAAAGATTGTGGGATCGATAGCTAAGATAAGCACGCTCAAAAGCACTTGGCAGAGGCTGAGCCAGTTCAGTAAACACCCTCGTTTCAAGCTTGTGTCATACATCTTCAAGCTTGTCCTGACGGTGGTGATCCTCTATCTCGTCTTCAGAGGACTGGAGCTGAGGTCTGTGCTGGAGAATATGGGGAAGCTCTCGGGGGGCGTGATATTGCTGCTCATCCTGGGCTCGTTTTTGAGGCACTCGATCCAGCTCACGGCGTGGAGGCTCGCGCTGCGGATAAACCCTGAATATGTGCCGGATTTGAGGGCGGAGATACATTCATATCTGATCGGCTTGCCGCTGGCCTTCATCTTCCCCGGTGGATTTGCCGCCATGGGGAGGATATTCTGGGTGAAGAACAGCTCGCATGTCGCTTCTGCACTTTCTTTCGTGGTGGAAAGGGGCTTACTCACCTGGGCGACGGTGACCTTTGCCGCTATCGCAGCGATACTGCATTTTCCCGGCATTTCACCGCTGTGGGGGCTGCCGCTGTTGTTGATCCTGATTACACTGCCGCTGTGGTCGAGATACCTTTTTCACCTGTGGAAAGAGGGCGAACCTTACCGTGACCGCTATGCCAAGAGTGCACCTCGGCTGGCATTGCTGCAGGTGATTGCCGCCTTGATTGCCCTTACCCAGTATTGGCTGATCCTCAATAGCATTCAGCAGATCTCGTGGTTGGACAACTTCAAGCTCATGGGCCTGACAACCTTCTCCAATGCGCTGCCCATCACCATAGGTGGCTTGGGTCTGAGGGAGTCTTTTGCCATCCACTTCCTGAAGAGTGCGGGCTTTGTGCCCTCTCAGGCGATCTCTGCCACTCTGAGCCTCTTTTTGATCCAGGATGTGACGCCTGCGCTTATCGGATTGAGCGTATTGTGGAAGAAAAGGCGCTGAGTTTGTCCGGAGCTGCAAGCTCAGGTTTGGAGAGTCTTTCGCATATCTGAAGCAGCGATGATATTTGCCTTAAAGGATTGAAATCGCTTGACACTATTGCCCCTCTCAAAATCATGGTCTACTTGAAGAAAAATAACGTATAAGGAGACCCAATGAAGACCCTTACCCCTAGTCCTCAAGACATCCAACAGGACTGGTATGTGGTGGACGCCACTGGTGTTTCTTTAGGCCGTTTATCCACGCAAGTGGCCTCGATTTTGAGGGGCAAAAACAAGCCATATTTTGCTCCCAATGTCGACTGTGGCGACTTTGTGATCGTCATCAATGCCGAGAAGGTAAAGCTGACCGGTCTCAAAGCCGAGCAGAAGCTTTACAAGAGCTATAGTGGATATCCCGGAGGCCTCAAAGAGACTCCAATAGCCAAAGTGTTGGAAAAGCGTCCTCAGATGATCATTGAGCACGCCGTCAAAGGTATGCTGCCCAAGACCATTCTGGGGAGATCAATGTTTAAAAAACTCAAAGTTTACGCAGGAAGCGAGCACCCTCATGCGGCGCAAAAGCCCATAGTGCTGGATCTTAAGGAGAACTAATTTATGCAGACATTTATCGCCGTTGGCAGAAGAAAAAACGCCGTGGCCAGAGTGAGAATCACTCCCGGTACCGGAAAGCGCATCATCAACAATGTGCAGATGAAGAAGTATCTTCAACGTGAGACCCTTGAGATGGTGGTGGAACAGCCCCTCCAAGAGCTTGGTTTGAGTGATAATTTTGACGTCTATGCAAACGTGTATGGTGGCGGCCTCAGCGGTCAAGCTGGCGCCATCCGTCATGGTCTTGCCCGTGCATTGGTAGATTATGATGAGAGCCTCAGACCCGCCCTCAAGGCGCGTGGTTTTCTCACCCGTGATCCCAGAATGGTTGAGCGTAAGAAGAGCGGTCAGCCCGGAGCCAGGAAGAAATTCCAATTCTCAAAACGTTGATCATGGTATTGGATGGGGTTTTTCCCCGTGCTGCAAACATGAGATACATGGCTACAAACAACCCAATTATACCGCAGCAGGAGTTGCAAGGCGGTGAAGAGCGGGGCTCTTCTGAATTGCGTAGATCTTGCTGTGATAGAATTAACCGTATGTATTTAAGGAGAACATAATGTCAGTAGTTACCATGAAGCAACTACTCGAGGCTGGCGTCCACTTTGGCCACCAGACCTACAAATGGAACCCAAAAATGAAGAAGTATATCTTCCTCAAACGCAACGGGATCCACATCATCGACCTCAAACAGACCGTCGATGCCATCAATGAAGCATACCAATTTGTAAAAGAATTGGCCTCAAGAGGCGAATACATCCTCTTTGTAGGCACCAAAAAGCAAGCCCAAGCCGCCATCAAAGAAGCAGCTGAAAAAGCCGGCGTCTTCTATGTGAACCAACGCTGGTATGGCGGCATGCTCACCAATATGGCCACCATCCGCCAGAGCATCGAAAAGATGAAATACTATGAAGATATCGTGGCTGATGGCACCATCAACAACTACACCAAGCTGGAACAGCAGAAGATGAAACGCATGCACGACAAGATCGAGTTTTCCCTGGGCGGAATCCGTGAAATGGACGCCAAACCCTCGGCAATCTTCGTGGTGGATACCAATTATGAAGATATCGCCGTCCACGAAGCTCGCATCCTGGGCATTCCCATCATCGGCATGGTGGATACCAACTGCAATCCAGACGAAGTGGACTATGTGATTCCCTCTAACGATGACGCCACCAGAGTCATCTGTCTGATCTCGGACATCATGGCCAACGCCGTCTTGGAAGGACGCAACATCGCCACCGAAGGTGCAGACCAGGCCGAAGCTGAAGGCGAAGAAGATGAAGCCGCCGAACGCTTTGATGAAGAAGTCTTGGCTGCTGCAGAAGCGGCAGAAGTTCCCGTTTTGAAAGCGGACTAACACGATTATTAACCACAGGCGGGCGCTTTACACAAGGCAGCCCGCCTTAATACAAAACTTTAAGGAGAAACAATGTCTGAAATAACAGCAGCAATGGTAAAAGAATTACGCGACCGTACCGGTGTTGGCATGATGGAGTGTCGCAACGCTTTGAAAGAGACCAATGGTGACGTCGATGCCGCCATCAAATACCTGCGTGAGAGAGGCATCACCAAAGCCGAAAGCAGAGCCTCCCGCGCTACCAAGGAAGGCCTTATCCACTCCTACATCCACTTCAACAACAAGGTTGGTGTGCTCCTGGAGATCAACTGCGAGACCGACTTCGTGGCCAGAACTGATCAGTTTAAAGCCTTGGCAGAAGAAATCTGCCTGCAGATCGCAGCAACTAATCCTTTGGCAGTTTCCGCTGATGCAATAGACCCTGCAATCCTCGATAAAGAGAGGGAAATCGCCCACAACAAGGCTGTCCTCGATGGCAAAAAGCCCGAGTTTATCGAAAAGATCGTGGAAGGCCACATCAGGAAGTTTTGCGCCGAGAACGCCCTTTTGGATCAAGAGCTGATCAGCCAAGAGAAGCGCACTGTGAAAGACTTGATCACGGATGCAATCACTTCTACGGGTGAGAATATCCAGATTGCCCGCTTTGCCAGATTTGCTTTGGGTGAAGAGTAAGCCCCTGTACGGGCGGTCGCTGAACCGCCGCTGAAGGAAGAATACAACTATGTCAAAACCAGTATATCAACCCCAGAAAGTTCACAGCATCATGCTCAAATTGAGCGGTGAAGTCTTGGCCGGTAGCAAAGGATTCGGCTTTGACGATGCTGTGGTGGATAAGCTCACAAACGATATTATCTCCATCAAGCGTCTGGGCTACAGCTTGGGCATTGTGATCGGAGGTGGCAACATCTTCAGGGGTGGAAAATGGAAAAACCAAAGCTTGGATAGATGTTCTTTGGACAATATCGGCATGCTTGCCACGGTCCAAAATGCGCTCTATTTAGCTGAAATCTTGAAGAATAAAAACTATCCTGCTGCCGTGTTCACCGCATTGCAGATGGATAAAGTGGCAAGGTTTTACACTCCGAAAGCTGCTAAGCAAGCCCTGTCAGAAGGTCAGATCTGCTTTTTGGCCGGTGGCACGAGTGCACCCTTTTTCACCACTGACACCGCCGCCGTGCTCAGAGCCATAGAGCTCAAGATGGATTTGATGCTCAAAGCCACCAAGGTAGACGGCCTTTATACAGGCGATCCTGCGACGGATAAAAATGCAGAGTTCATCGCTTCTGCAAGCTATCAAGAATGTATCACCAAAGGCCTGGGTGTGATGGATATGACAGCCTTTTCCTTGGCTCAGGAAAACAAGCTTGCCCTCAAGGTGTGCCATATAGACAAGCTTGAGGAAGCCATCACCAATACCGACGTGGGAACCTACATTCACCCTTAACTGAGCCAAAAGAGGTATAAAACATGGAAACTCTCAAACAAGAAACCACCGAAAAGATGCAGAAAGCCTTTGAAAGCCTGCTGCACCAATACTCAAAGGTGCGCACAGGCAGAGCAAGCGCTTCCGTCTTGGACGACATCCATATAAACTATTACGGCCAACCTCAAGCTATCAAACAGCTTGCCAACATCTCCATTCCCGAAGCAAGGCTCATCGTGATCCAACCTTGGGATAAAACCACCTTGGCAGACATCGAAAAAGCCATCCTGGCTGCAAACCTGGGCGTCACACCCGAAAACGACGGCAACGTCATCCGCCTGCCTTTCCAGCCACTTACAGAAGAGAAACGCAAAGACATCGTGAAGGGCTTGAAAAAGCTCACCGAAGAAGCGAGAATCAATGTAAGAAACATCCGCCGCGAGTCAAACGACCAAGCCAAGAAGATGGAAAAGGATTCCGAGATCAGTGAAGACCAACAGCATAAACTGCTCAAAGACCTGCAGGAAATCACTGATGAATGGATCAATAAGATGGATGAAGCCGAAAAAGCCAAAGAGAAAGAGATCATGGAAGTGTAAGGCTAAGCCGGTTATTATGAACATCAGGGGCGGACAAGTTTCGCCCCTTTTTTCATGCTTGCGACTCGTTGTAGCCAGCCGTCGCTGAACCGCCGCAGTATGGTCGCTCGCCGAAGCGACCTTATGGAGGCACTCGCTGAGTGCCGTTTGATAATATCCGCTGCTCCAGAGAGCAGCGGTTAATTGGTCGCTATGGCAAGCGACCATACAGGAGCAGCGGCAAATGGTCGGTCCGGCGACCGACCCTACATACTCCTTTGCAAGATCTCCATTGCCTCCGGTGGCAATCTCTTCGCTTTTCCCTCACTGGCAAAGACGGCGTCCATCTCAGCGGTGAAGCACAAGTCGCCACTGCTGTTGTAGATTTCCTGTTTCCATCTGGATCTGAGTCTGCTCAGGGAGGTGGTGTAGGTCTTTACCTCCACGATATCCTCAAGGTCGATGCCTTTAATATACTTCAGCTCAAATCCCACGATAAAGATCTGCAGGTTCATCTCCCGCAATTTGGTGATGGAGAGTCCCATTTCTATCAAGGCCTCGGCGCGGGCTGCCTCCAAGAGATTGAGGTAAGCGGCGTTATTCAGATGGCCGTAGACGTCGCATTCAAAGCCATAGATGCGCTTTTTGTATGTGTATATCATTTGCTTGTCTCCTGGGCATAATTTCAAATTAGTGCTTGACCGATAAGGCCGCTGCAATTCTTATGCCTCAAACGATTATTATAAGATAAGGATTTTCTCCCATGAACCGCAAATCTGTCAAGCCCAAATACCAAAGAAAGCCGCAAGTCCAAGCAGATAATAAGCTTGGAGCGCTGGCCAGTAACGCCAACTTCCAAAAACACCTGAGCTGGATTCTGGTGGCAGTGCTGTTTTTGCTGCTGGCTTTGCTCTATTTTCCCATTGCTTTTGGCAAACAGACTCCCATCGCCACAGACATCACTCAGTGGCAAGGTGCCGCTCAAAGCATCATCGAATACAATAAAACGCACTCGGATCGCGCTCTCTGGACTCAGAGCATGTTCAGTGGCATGCCTGCTTACATGATCAGTTTCCCAAACCGCATTCCCTTTTTGGAAAGCGTGATCAACTTCCTGGGCCGGATCATGAACTGGCGCATCTTCCTGCTCTTTTTGGGCGGCTTGGGAGTGTTCCTGCTGCTGCGCCAGTGGAAGCTGGATCCCTACATTTGCTTTATTGGCGCCATCGCCTTTGTCTTTTCCTGCCATTGGGTAGGGCTGTTGGAGATCGGGCACAACACCAAGTTCCGAGCCATGATGTATGTGCCCTGGGTGCTCTGGGCGCTGTTTTACCTGCGGAAAAAGCCGGGGCTCCTGGGCTTGGGACTCTTGGCTTCCACGCTGATCGTTCAATTGCGTGAAAACCATCCCCAGATCACCTACTATCTCTATCTCTTCATCGGTATGTATTGGATCTGGCAGCTGATCCAAAGCATAGTGAATAAGGAGCATAAAGACTTCTGGCTCTTTACGTTGCTTGCAGCACTCGCCTTTGGGCTCACCGCCTTAGCTGTGATGAATCCCTATCTTTCCACGATGGAATACAGCCATTACACCATGCGTGGCGGCTCAAGCGGGCTGGATACCGCCTATGCCCAAGGCTGGAGCTTCCATCCCCTGGAAATCTTGAGCTTCATCGTTCCCGATGCCTTTGGTGGCATCAACCAGACCTACTGGGGCTTCATGCCTTTCACGCAGGTTTACAACTACTTTGGCATCGTGGTCTTAGCGCTTGGCATCATTGCGCTTACCACACCCAAAAACCGCAAAACCGCCATCTTCCTCTGGATCACCTCCGCCATCTTCACCATCATGTCTTTCGGCAGCTTTGCACCCGCCATTTCCGACCTCTTCCTCAAGTATTTGCCTTTCTTCAATAAGTTCAGGGTGCCTTCCATGATCTTGGTGATGGTGCAGCTCAACGCCGTGCTCCTGGCCGCATTGGGCTTGGACACACTGTTGGACAAGGTCGGCGACGCCAAATATGGCAAGCTACTGCTGAGACTGTTCTGGATTTCGGGTGCGATCTTTGTGCTCTGGTTAGCTTTGGCCAAAACCGTCTTTGGCGGCCTCTCCTTTACTTCTGAGCGGGAACTAAGCCAACTGGCGCAACACGGTCTCACCGAGCTGCCAGACCACATGCGCTTGGAAAGGCTGGATTTGCTCTACAAGAGCGGTATCCTCAGCTTCCTCTTTTTGACCGTGAGCATGGGAATAGCCTATCTGCACAACATCAAAAAGCTGCCCAAAACTGCCTTCATGCTGCTGATCGCCGGCATCATCTTCGTAGATCTGTGGGTATATACCGGCAAGCATCTGAAGGATTTGTATCCCGAGCAGGACTACCACGGCAAGTTTGCCGCTCTGGATTATGACGATTTTCTCATGCAGGATAAGAGCAACTACCGGGTCTATCCCATCACCCAAAACGCTTTTACAGAGGGCAGGCTGCCCAAGCCCACCGGCGAATATGCCTATTATCACCAGATTATCACCGGCTATTCCGCCGCCAAATTGCAGCGTTATGAAAACATCATGAAGCTCATCGATGGCGATGCAGCCACGCAAAGGCCAGGCCAGTGGCTTAGATACCTGATAAACCTCAGCCAGTCGGCGCAGACAGGCGAGCTCAAGGAAACGCCCATGCCCGTGCTCAACATGCTCAATGCCAAATACTTCCTGATTCCGGATCAGATTCCTGCCGATGACGTGCTGACTCATATCAAGCCCGTCTTTACCTCGCAAGAAGGCCTCACCGTCTATGAAAACACGCAAGTGCTGCCCCGCGCTTGGTTTGTAGACAAAGCCATCCACATTGCCGATGCAGATTCTACCCTCAGCTTGATGGCGCGTGAGGACTTTGATCCTGCGCACGTGGCTTATGTGGAAGAGCCGATTGCCGGCATCGCTGCACCCGATTCTGCTTGGGTAAAGCAGACCAAGAGCGAGATGCACACCCTGGAATATGAGCTTTACACGGATAAGGATGCCCTGATGGTGAGCAGCGAAGTCTACTATCCTGCAGGTTGGAAAGCTTATCTGGATGGCCAGGAAATCCCCATTTATGTGGCCAACCACGCCCTGCGCTCCTTCAAGATTCCCGCCGGAAGTCACAAGCTGGAGCTCAGCTTCAAGCCGGAAAGCTACTCCAAGAGCGTCAAGCTCAGCTTGGCCGGTATCTTGGGCACCACTCTGATCCTGATCGCCGGTTTGGCTCTCCAGCTTAGCAAAAAGCGTAAGAGCTTGGACGAGCAGGTGATACACCAGCAAGATAACAACTAAGACACCATATTCCAGCAAAAGGATAGACAGATGCTGAAAATAAAGATTGACGTGAAAGGCACATGTGCAAAAATGTGTCTCACACGCTTGGGTGTTCAGCTTCGCCCCCAAAAGATAGGTCTAAAGCACAACCTGGGGCTGAAGCATTGTTTGGTTTTCGTTTTCATTGCCACGCTGAGCATCTCCACTTTGGCAGCTCAAAGCAGCTCCGATGAGTATTTATCCCTCAAGAGTTATCAGCTTCCTCAAGACGCTGTGTCTGTCTCACAGTTGCAGCTTGCTGATAGCCTCTATACGCTTGAAGGACAGCTTTTTAGCGGGGTGGCTTATGAGCGCTATACCAAGGGCGAGCTCAAGAACGTGATCCACCTGTATCAAGGGCAGTTACATGGCCCTAAATACATGTGGTATCAGGGCTTTAAGCCGGCAATGAGCGCAAACTACTATCAGGGCCGTGTGCGCGGACGCCTTTTGGGCTGGTATGTAAACGGCCAGATACTCTATGACATGATGATCGGCAAAAGCTCGAGCACAAACATGATCGAGTCGGATGCCCCTCAGCGTGATGATGACATTTATGACACCGAACAGGAAGGAACAGATAATGACTAAAACCGTGACAGACTTTCAGAAGATGAAGGATCAGGGCGAGAAGATCGTGATGATCACCGCTTACGACTACGCCATGGGAAAAGCTGTGGCTCAGAGCGCAGTTGATCTCATTTTGGTGGGTGACAGCGTCGGTATGACCGTGCTGGGCTATGAAACCACTCTCGATGTAGATGTGGATCAGATGATCCACCACACGATAGCCACGCGTCGAGGCGCTCCGGAGACCTTTATCGTGGTGGACATGCCTTTCATGAGCTACCACAATCCCGAAGAAGCAAAGCTCAATGCAGCAGACCTGATGGTGCAAGGTAAGGCCAACGCCGTGAAGCTGGAAGGCGGCTCACCTTCCCGCATCGCAGCCATTGAAGCCATCGTGGATTGCGAAATCCCCGTCTGCGGGCACATCGGCCTCACGCCCCAGAGTGTGCATCGCTTTGGCGGCTACAAGGTTCAGGGTAAGAGCTCTGAAGCGCATACCGAGCTGATCCGTCAGGCTTTAGCCATTCAGGAAGCCGGCGCCTTCATGTTAGTGCTGGAGGGGGTTCCCGAGCTCTTGGGCAAAGAGATCACCGAGCAGCTTCGCATCCCCACCATTGGCATCGGTGCGGGACGCTACACGGATGGTCAGGTGCTGGTCTGGCACGATATCATGGGTTTCACCGCCAAACCCGCCAAATTTGTGAAAGTTTACGCCAAGCTGGAAAAGCTGAGCATCCAAGCTTTGGACGCCTATGCCTCAGAAGTGAAGGGCGGCAGCTTCCCCGGTGAGGAAAATACATATTACCCAGTCAAATAAGGAAATACATTATGAAAGACGTTTCTATTCGCAGCGAAAACATGACCCCAGACGAGAAATTCAACGCCGTAGCCAAGCTCAGCCAAAGGCTGGAGGACAACTTCATCACCTTGGGTGAGCTGCTCTCGGACATCAAACGGGGCAAACTCTTTATCTTCAAGGGTTATGAAAGCTTTAAAGACTTTATCGAATCCGAATATAAACTCAGCGGCACCCTGGGTGGCAAGCTGGTGCAGACCTTTGACCTTTTCATCGATGAGATGGACGTGGACGAAGGCACCCTCAAAGACATCGGCTTTGACCGGTTGCAGATGATCCGTCCTTTGGTCAAAAAGGCGGACTGGACTGAGCGTGACGCTTGGGTGGATTTGGCTGCCGAGATGCCCATGAAAGACCTGCGGGCGCACATCAAGGAATACAAGGAACAAAACAAAGAAGATGAGAAAGACCTCAAGAAGGTCTTTGTAGATCAATATATGGAGAAGATGTTAGCATGGTTCAATTGCTCGCGTACAGACCTAAATTTTAAACTCGCTCTCTATTTTCAGGATGCCGATGAGGAATCGGTGAAAAAGGTGGTCAAAGAAAGACAGCGCGCTTTCGAGACTGAACTGCAAACCAACAACGAGGATACGCCATGAAACAGATGAGAATACTCTGGGTAGACGATGAAATCGAACTACTCAAGCCATTTGTGCTCTTTTTGGAAGAGCGCAACTACCAAGTGGACACCTGCAACAATGGCGCAGACGCTATCGAACAGGTTGTCGAACAAAAATATGACTTAGTGATCCTGGACGAAATGATGCCCGGCTTGGATGGGCTCACGACTCTGCAGGAGATCAAACGCATAAACCACTCTTTACCCATCATGATGGTGACCAAAAGCGAGGAAGAAGGCCTGATGGACAAAGCCATCGCCTCTCAAATCTCGGACTATTTGATCAAACCCATCAACCCCAACCAGATCATCCTCTCCATCAAGAGGATATTCCAGGCAGACCAGATCCGTGCAAACCAGATAGGCGAGCAATACTCGCGCTACATGTCACAGCTCAACCAAAGGCTTTTCGACAACCCCAGCTGGGAAGACTGGGCCAATATCTACCGTGAAATGTCCTTTTGGGAACTGCGCATTGACGAAGTGAACGATGACGGCCTGCGCCAGACCCACTTTTTGGAAAAGCGCAATTGCAACACCGAATTTACAAACTTTGTAGAGCGCAACTACAAGGCTTGGTTAGTGAGCGATGACAGGCCAAACCTCTCCTTCGACCTGATCAGCCAGTATGTGGCGCCGCATTTTGATGAAGGTGTGCCCGTCTACCTCATCATTGTAGACTGCATGCGCCTTGACCAATATTTAGCTATCCAACCTTACATCCAGGAGCTGTTTGATGAGGAGATGGACCTCTACTACTCCATCCTGCCCACAGCCACACCCTATTCC
Organism: Candidatus Cloacimonadota bacterium; assembly: GCA_029781115.1. Classification (GTDB taxonomy): domain Bacteria; phylum Cloacimonadota; class Cloacimonadia; order Cloacimonadales; family Cloacimonadaceae; genus UBA3900. The sequence continues at coordinate 117,715 of JAKOXG010000009.1, read as the reverse complement.
CGCAACTCTATCTTCAGCGGCCTTTTGCCCATAGATATCGCCAAAAGATTCCCCGAATACTGGGTTGCTTCAAACGAAATGGACAACAGCCGCAACAGAAACGAGCATCAGCTGCTGGATGAACACATCAAAGACCTGGGCTTCAATCTCGATCCCGGCAGCAAATATGTGAAAATCTTTAACATGGAAGAAGGCAACTACGTGCTGCGCAAGATAGAGACCTGGAACAAGGAAAACCTCGTAGTCCTGGTCTACAACTTCCTTGACCTGCTGGCGCATCACCGCTCACGTGATCAGATCCTGCAAGAAGCCATCCCTCACGAAGAAGGTCTGCGCGCCTTCACCAAACACTGGTTTTTGCATTCATCGCTCTATGAAGCACTCAAGCTGATCGCCAAGCAGGATGCCATCTGCGTCATTTCCACCGACCATGGCTCCATCAAGGTAAACCGTGCCACGCAGGTGGTGGGCGATAGGGACGCATCCGTCACGGTGCGCTACAAAGAGGGTAAAAACCTCACCGCCAACGACCGCCACGCCATCTACGCCAAGAGGCCATCCGAATATGGACTGCCCACCAAGAGCATCGTGGACAACTTTATCTTTGCCAAGGACGATTACTACTTCGTCTACCCAAACGCCTATCACCAATATCAAAGGCAATACAACGGCACCTTCCAACACGGAGGCGTGTCTCTGGAAGAAATGGTGTTGCCGGTGGCTACTTGCAGACCAAAGAAAAGACAAACCTGATAAAACTATAAAACAGATGAAAACGGCTTCAGCTCTTGAGGCCGTTTTCTCATGCCAAGCAGCTCCAGAGCTTTTTGCAGAGAATGCAAAAAAGCGGGGCTAAATAACCCCGCCTGAGTAGAAAAAGTAAAGAAACAAGTCACGACGACGGAGACGTCGGTATCGGCGTCGAAAATGACAATGTTGCGGTTTATTGAGGCACTTCTATGAGTTTCCTGATCGTCTGAAAGAGTTTTTCACCCTCTGCCACCAGATCGAACTTCTGGCCACTCAGGTTCCACTGCGACACCAAGAACTTTGTGGAACCGACTATTATTCGGAACAACTGTAACGGGTCGACGCCGGGATCAACGCTACCCTGAGCTTGAGCTTCTTTCAAACAAGAGGTGATGTGTTTCCCGTGTTTGCCCATGATCTTGCTAATCCGTTGGTCCTTGATGCGATCGTAATAGAATATCTCCGTAGAAAGCATAACCATCGTCAGGTCGCGTTGCACGTTGAATAGATGATACCGGTCCAAAATAAGGCGATGAATCTTCTCCAAGGGTTCGAGCTCGGCGTTCTCAATTTCCACCATAACGAGGTCGGAGAGATCATCAAAGTATTCCAGGATAGTCTCAACCAGTTTATCTATGCTGCCAAAATGATGAGCCAACTCAGCTTCGCTGATCTTGAGTTCTTTGGTTAAAACATTTGTGGTGAGGCCCTTATAGCCCTTGCGGGCGATCACTTTGATAGCTGCCTGCAGGATGTCTTCCTGGCTTTGCGTGAGTTCCATACCTTTCTCCTTTTCAGTTGTTGCTCTGGATGTAACTTTAATGAAATCTACGAGAATGTCAAGCATTGTTTTTACTAAATATTCACCAAAATCTTGCAATGCTATACTGTATATAGGATTACGCTTCTAACAATTAATCGCTCCGCTGCCTTGATTGCAGGCAACTCATTTCAGCCACTTCCCCTCAAATTCATAGTTTTTACTAAATTACTTGACCAAATAGGCCGCCTCATTTTTCTATATCCCCGGTTGGGTTGCTTTTCACTTCTTTTGGTAAGCGTTTTACATGGATTGGGGATAGATAGTGGGAATCGACCTAACTTCATCATTTCAAATCAAAACGCAAGTTTGCAACGATAAACAGGATAAACACATGACTTTGACCTTAAACTTAGACACCCTGCAAGATACGGTGGACTTTGCCAGAAAGCTGCAACCACCGCTCAAACGTGGAGACGTGATCTGCCTCTACGGAGATCTGGGTAGTGGCAAAACCACCTTTGTCCAAGCTTTGGGGCAAGCCCTTGGGATACAGGAAGATATAGACAGCCCCTCTTTTGTGATGCTCAAGGAGTATCACAGCGGGCGCCTGCCCCTCTATCACCTCGACCTTTATCGCATCAGGGAGCCGCATGAGCTGATGGACCTGGGGCTTTTTGACATCATGGAAAACGGCATTACGGCAATTGAATGGCCGCAGATCGCTGAACAACTGCTCCCTTACCAAACCCTTTGCCTCCATTTTGAATATGATGGCGAGAAGCGAAAACTAAAGGTGCAGGGAGAGCCGGAATATCTGGTAATACTAAAAGAATATATACAAAACAAGGAGATATGATATGTTGCTGATCATCAATATCATAGCCGCAGTCGTCGTAGTGGGTCTCGTGCTTTGGAGCCTGCTCGATTCAGAAAAAGCCCCCAATAGAGGCATAGTCATTGCCGCCATCGCTTTCATCGTTGGCCTCGCCATCTTTGGCAACTTCTTCCTGGAAAGCCGCAAGGTGGAGCGCGGCTTGCGCGTGGTGGGTTATGCCAGCAAGCAATTTGAATCCGACATGGTAAAGTGGAATCTTACCCTGCAAAAGGACGCCTCCTCTGAGGGGCTGAAAGAAGCTTACAAAAGCCTCACCAAGGATGTGAACGATTTCAAAGCCTATCTGATCGAAAAAGGCATGAAGGATAAGGACATCGAGATCCAGCCACCTACCAGCAGTCCATATTATAGCAATTTTGGCCAAATCACAGGCTACAACGTAAACCAAAGCCTCTACCTGCTCAGTCATGACATCGCCAAGGCGGAAGCTATCGCCCTCGATCCCTCCTTCTTTGCCGATAGAGGTTTGCTGGTGCAGCGCAGCGATCTGCAATACCTATATAGCAAATTGCCGGATCTGAAAAAGGAGCTGATCGGCGCCGCCACCAAAGACGCCTTGGCCCGCGCCAAGGAAGTCACCTCCTCCGCCAAAACCAGATTGGGAAAACTCAAAACAGCCCGCTCAGGTGTGTTCCAGATCACCGAACCCTACTCCACAGATGTCTCTGACTATGGATTTTACAACACCTCAACCAAAGCCAAGAGCATCTCGGTGACCGTGACCGCAGAATTTGAACTCTAAGACAAGGAAGATTGCGAGAGGGTAGCGCCCGCTTTTGTTCGGACGCACCCTTTCAAGGTTTGAGAACGCCTACTGTTTTGGTAGGCGTTTTTTATTTGCACAAAACCGATGCTTGAAGCGAATATTGACTTTTCACGGTGGACGACCACCCTCCGAGAGGTGTCAAAACTTCCCCTCGGCTCCTGCTCCTAACCTACTACTTTCCTGCTGCTTACTTACTCGAGGAGCAGGAGAGCAGCAGGGGCGGGGTTGGGAGTCCGCATGGAATGGGCATTTGAGAGGGGGCGCAAAAGGCAATATTGTGCAACTTAATTCTATGGAAAGGGCAATTATTTCAAAACGACCTGCTTTTTCGCCGTGCGTCCGAGGGGAAGATATCGGAAAATTGAGCCCGATTTTTGAGCAAATAAGGGGCTTAAAGACTTGCTTTTCCCCAAGGGAAAAAGTAACAGATGTGGGTGGCACGGGAGAGTTTTCTGAGAGAGGAGCTTATCGGGCTGTTGCTGCTCTTCATTTCGTGCTCAAATGCCAATCCGGCTATATTATTTGAATTATTCCCGTTTTTTGGAATGAATTGTGCTTCGGTTTACTTGGGTATAGGAAGACCTTTTTCGCATGAGGAGGATGAGATGCTAAAAAGGTGCGTGATCTCAAGTGATCACTGAGTTTTTTGGTTGTGGTGATGCCGCAGCTTGATGCCAAAAGCTGGGCTAACCAAAGAGAAGAGTGTTAATTATAAAGAAGTGATAGTCTTTTAGATGACGATAGGAGAGAGCCATGAAACGACTAACAACTTTGACCCTTTTGCTGGTGCTGGTCTTGAGTCTTGGTGCTGCCACGGTTACCGTGGTGAGGCCTTTTCGGGAGCAGACCGACTTTCCGGTGAGCACCAGGCATCATTCCAGTTATAGCCAGGTGATCTATCCACAAACCAAGATCAATCATGAAGGCGAGATATCCAAGCTCAGGTTTTTTCATAAAGGATCAGCCAATGGCAGCTTGAACAATAGCCAGTTTTGGAAGATCTACCTGGGCCATATCCAGGATGCAGCTTTTGCCTCCACATCAGATTGGGAGCCTATTGCAAATCTGACCGAGGTGTTCTCCGGCAATGTTCCCGTCACCCTACCGCCCGGAAATAGAGAGTGGATAGAGTTTATCTTGGACACGCCTTTTGTTTACAACAATACCGACAATTTGGTGGTGGCTGTGTTTGCAGCCAATTATGACCGGGTTGGCAGCGTGAGTTGGGGGCATGATAATTCTGATTCTTATAGTGCGTTGATGTGTCGGGATTATTACAGCGTTGACATCGACATCAATAACCCGCCCGATGCGGAGTATGTGACACGACTATTCCCTGCCCTGCAACTTGTGTTTCCGGATACCGAAGTGCCGGTTGCGCCCGAGCTGAGGAGCCCTGCAGATCAGGAAACCGTGGTAAATGGTCAATCCCTGGATTGGATTTTACCCCACACAAATAACTATTATTCTCCCGCATCGGAGCCGGATGCAAGTGGTTATGATGTGTATATTGATGGCGTTTTGGTGAGTGAAAACCAGCCGGGCACCCGATACGTCCTCAATGGTCTGGAAGCAGGAGTTCACAATTGGTATGTGGTGGCCAGAAACAATATCGGGGTCTCACCTCCTTCGACAACGGGAGCCTTCACAGTGGAGCCCGGGGTTGCTTTGGGGGACAAAAGCGAAGACCTCGGGCTGCCCATGGATCCTTCTCATAAACATAGCTATTCTCAGAGCATCATTCTGCAATCCGAGATAGATGTAGCCAATCAACGCATCGAGAAAATGGCTTACTATTGGAATGGGCAAGCGTCATATATTCACGGCTATGATTGGATGATTTATATGGGTCATACCGACAAGACGGAGTTTTCTGATGGCCAGGACTGGGTTCCGGTGAATGAAATGACCTTGGTCTTCGATGGCCATATGAATTTCCCCGGCGTCACCGGTTGGTTTGAGATTGAGCTGGACTATCCATTTTTATACAACAATACAGACAATCTGGTGGTCGCCGTCTATGAGAAAAATCGATACGGAGGCTGTGAATCCTCATACTTTTACAGCACAGCTACGCCAGGGCAATGCCGTAGCCTGGTCCACAACAGAGATGAGAGCATAGACCCCAACACACCCCCTAATGGCTACCCAACAGACGGAATACCCAATATCATGCTGCGGTTTGGGGAGATACCCGCCAGCGCCATCGTGAGGATGTTGCCACTGGTTTTGGATTACAGAGTAACAATCAATGGTGAGCCGGCCACTCAAAACGTGACGATTACCAATATGGGCGGCGTGACCATGGATATATCCGCAGCAAATCTCAGCATCATCGGCCCCAATGCGGATGAGTTCTCATTTGATTTGGTGAATCTGCCCATGTCTCTTGGTGCTTCGCAGCATGTGGATGTCCCAATCACATTAGCGGGTGTTACGCCAGGCCCCATCTCTGCTGCCCTGCGCTTGGATTATAACGGGGAGATCCATGAGGTTGAGCTGCTTGCAAATGTAACGCTTCCCGGTGTCGTCACCATAGGGGATGGCATATGGAGTCAACTCGTGCCTTTCATAATTGCAGAAGGTCGTCATAGCTCAGCTTCCCTCTATACTTCAGATCAGATAAGTGGTGTTGGCCTTATAGACATGCTGGCGTGGGATTGTACTGAAGTCGGTAACTCCGAGGCAGAATACAAGATTTATCTTCAAAATACCATGGATGACACAATAGAAAATGTGATATTGCCTCCGTCGCCAGGACAATTGCAACTGGTCAAACAAGGCCGATATACTCCCGGTGCTTTGGGTTGGCAGATGTTTGAACTGGACGGTCCTTTTTACTATACAGGTGGGAATCTTGTCGTTGTTGTAGAAACCAGCCGCAGGCTAACAAGCGGGACAAATACGCCTCAGTTCAGTTGTACAAACTGCGGTTATCCACGCCAAAAAACATGGTGGTACAACCCTCCGGAAAACCCGGGTTTTTATGATATATTCACACAGGTGCCAAATATCATGATGCATTTTGCTTGGGGTGGGGCAGAAGACCGGCTCTGCGCCCTGAAGCTCAGCGGTCCGCATCCCGCTGTGGTGGGGGAGACGTCACACTACACCATGCGCATCAGAAACGGCGGCACCAATGCCCAAGCCAACTACCAGTTAAAGCTGATGGGGCCAGACGATACCGAGCTGGCCATGGTGAATGGGCCGCTCATTGAAAGCGGTGCTTTTGCCGAGGTGGTCATCCCCTGGACTCCCACCGCGGAGGGACAGATCGAGATCTACGGCAAGGTGGAGCTGAATGGAATCAATCTAAACTTCCCCTGCACCAATACGCTCGAGGTGGAAGTCCTGCCCGCAGGTATGCATCTCGTAAACATCGGTGCCGGCGATAAGCTCGATAGTGTGCCCATAGACTTCCGCTACTACACTTACGTCTGCCAATCACTCTATCGCGCCGAAGAGCTGGACCTGGCGAGCGGAACCATCAATGCCATGACGCTTTACAACGATTTCGAGTACAGCCTGACCAGACCTACCAAGATCTTTCTGACCAGCACCTTCCAAAACAACCTGAGTGCAGGCTTTATCCCCACATCTGAGATGACTTTGGTTTACGATGGGACTGTAGCCTATCCCCGTGGAGAAAGCTATGTACATATCAACTTCCAGACGCCCTATGTGTATACGGGCGGAAACCTGGTGATGATGTTTTACCGTCCTTGGGATACCACGTCGTCTATGTATGTCGGCAGGCTCCAGTTCAGGTGTCAGGATCTGGGCGATGGCCGCAGCCGGATTGCCGGTTCCAAGCGCAACATAGATCTCCTCAACCCGCCCACCACCACACTCACGGGGATCTTCCCTCAGGTAAGCTTCTTGTGCAATGAAGATGCCTGTGAGCATGAGCTGGCTGCTTTAAGCATCAGCGGCGAGAGTAGTGCTGTGCTGGGTAGCAATTCCAGTCGTACCTTCCGCATCAAAAACTATGGCAGTGCAGATCAGAGCAACTACACCGTGAAGCTGATGGGGCCAGACGAGGTGCAACTTGCCAGTGTAGCCGGGCCCCCTATCCGCAGCAAACAGAGCCTGGAGATAGAGCTGCCCTGGACGCCTGACACCTTAGGTGAAATCAGCATCTATGGTAAGGTGGAGCTGGCCGGCGATGAATTTGCGGGCAATAACCGGACTCCTGACTTCCAGATCGCGGTTTATCCCGCTGGAGCAGCCGAAGTAGGGGTGGCAGTTGATAATGGCGATGATGCTGTGCTTGTTTCCTGGCAAGCTGCAGGAAGATTTGAGCTGGCTGGATACGAGGTTTACAGGTTGCAAGCTGGTCACGAGCAAAATGAGGCTGCTTGGACTCGCTTGATCACTAAAACCGATGATGATTTGGGAGTGACTGATACCAGTTGGTCCACACTTCCCGATGGAGATTACCGTTGGGCTGTCAAAACAGTTTACACAGATGGCAGTGCTTCTTTGCCCTGCTTCTCAGGTATCCTCACCAACAATGTGCGCACCGGCAAGATAGTAGGCAAAGTGATGAGCAAAATCGGCACCCCCATAGCTGGAGTTTCAATTGTCAGCGGCAGGCTGATGGCTACCACAAACTCCGAGGGTGAATACAGCCTCATGGTTCCTGTGAGCAACCGCAGTGTGAGAGTCTTTGCCAAAGGTTTTGATGGTGCCGTGGTGGAAAATGTGATAGTAGGTGCTGGGCTCTTTACCAAACTGGATTTTACCCTGATTGAAGCAAGTGGTGAGCCGCAGGTTCCGGTGGTGGCCACCGCCCTGAATGGAAACTATCCCAATCCCTTCAACCCTGAAACTACCATCAGTTACAGCGTGAAGGAGCCGGGAAAGGTGAAGCTGCAAATATATAACATCAGAGGCCAATTGGTGAGAACCTTGATAAATGAAGCCCATGATACGGGGCATTATAAGCGGGTCTTTGATGGCAAAGACAATGATGGGCGCAACTTGGCCAGTGGAGCGTATCTGATTCGGATGAGTGCTCCGGGGTATCAGAAAGCGTCCAAGATGATGTTGATAAAGTAAAATAAAGAAAGCCGGCTCGAAATGAGCCGGCTTTAAACTTTATATGTGAGTTTATTTGCTTCTCACCAACCGGAAGCCCACGTAGGGGATACCTCGATTGGGGTTGCCTTTTTCCCGGTAGATGATGTTGAGGTTGCGTCCTTCTCCATTCATGACGTTGCCGCCGCGGATCACTCTCTGGCTGCCGCTGCTGGGCCCGCTGGGGTTGATGAATTGCTGTAGGGAGCGGGTGTAAGAGGCATCATACCAATCCCAGCACCATTCGGAGACGTTGCCGCTCATGTCGTAAAGTCCATTGGCGTTGGCTTTTTTGCCGCCTGGGGGTCTGACACGGCCGACGCTGTTGTCTCTATACCAGGCCACATCATCCGGGGTGTCTGAGCCGCTGTAATCGAAGAGTGCGCCTGCTTTGGCGGCAAATTCCCATTCTGCTTCCGTGGGTAGGCGCCAGCCATTGGCGTTGAAGTCGCAGCTAACTTTGGGTGGTTTGGTGCTGTAATCCAGGGTGTAGGCAGGTTCCAAGCCGTCTGATTTGCTGATGGCGTTGCAGTAGAGGATGATGTTCATCCAGCTGACGTTGTCTACCGGCAGATTGTCGCCCACGGTGCTCACGTTTGCCGGTGTCATTCTCTTGTTCCACTGCGCTTGCGTCACTTCATAACGGCTGATGTAAAAGCTGTTTAGAGATACATTGTGGTTCAGGTTTTCTTTCAGGCGTCCAAAGCCAAAGGATCCGGAATCCAAGCGCACCATATGTGAGGGCATGGCTGCTTGGTGTGGGGTCTGTTTGGAGCCGGTTGTTGCATCCGGGATGTTGGGGCTGAGGCCATATCTATCGACATCAAATCTTTGCCCTTCTCTCAGGGAAGCTTTCAGGGCGCCATATTCGGTTTGCATGGGTTGTTGCGAGCCGTAAGCAGGGTCGTGATTGTTGGTGATCACCTTGATAGAATCCTGGGCGGGGACGATACCGGTGAAGGTGAAAGGTTTATCCGAACCTTTGAACAGGATGCTGAAGAGGTTGGTAAACAAAAACAGGGCTACCACGATGACGGCAACGGCTACCAGGGCGATAAATCCCCATTCAGGCCCCATCTTGGGTATTTCGGCTTTATTTTTGACGTTGGGGATGTTGGTATCGAGGGGTGTGGTGCAGATTTCGTCGTCCTCGATATTTGGTAAAGTGCGCAGGTGCTCCAAGATCAGGTCTATACCTGCATAACGTTGCAGGATGTTGCGATGCAGGCATTCGGCCAATACTTTGTTGAAGCTGATGGTGATGCCGGGGATATAGCGGAATTTGACTTCCCTCAGCAAGTCGTTTCCATAGAGGGTATCGGCCAAGGGGTGATCGCAGGCAAGGCGGGCCAAGATGCCGGCGATGTTGAAGATGTCTTCGCGTTCGTCGTTGTCCTCAAAGTGCAAACTGCTGGAGAGCAGCACGAGGTTTTCGTCTTTGTCCAGCATCATGCCCGAGGCACTCAATCTATCGAGGCTAAGGCCTTGTTTGCGGATCTCTTTGGCTGCCAGCATCAGCTGGATGGCTATCTTGCGGATCAGGGTCTCGGTCACCTGTTCCGGGTGCAGTTTCTTGAGCCTGTTCATGCTGATGCCCTGCACAAAACGGGTGGCCATATAGGCTGGATTGGTTGTCAGGTCTGCCTCATCGGTTTTGGCGATGTTGGGATGATCCAGATTGAGCAATCCCTGCAGGCGCATTTGCAGGGCATAGACCTTTTCGGGATTTGCCAGGCGGGACTTGTGAAACACCTTCAATACATACTTGATGTCGTTTTTGTAGGCATAGTATTTGATGCCCTCTTCATCCTTGTTGAGCACTTCGGTGATGCGAAAGCCACGGAAGACGTCTCCTTCGGCCAAAGTATCAAAAGTGATGATGGGGGAGCGTTTCCTTACGGGTCTGCGTGGCTCATCTTCCGGTTTGGGCTCGGGCTTTCTGGGTTTGATCTGGGCTACCTGCTCACCGCAGAAAGCACAGAACTTGGCGTTTTCAGCCAAGCTCTTGCCACAATTGCTGCAGAATTTCTGGTCAGGGCCGGCAACATCTGTCATTTATCTTACCTTAAACACCTGCAATTGCACTTCTTTGCCGTTGATGTCCAGTGGGGCAATGCCGCCGTCTTCGCTGGTGAATTCAAGCTCGTCGCAGAGTGTTTCGTTCATGATAAAACTCTTATGCTCATTCACGGCAGCTTGGATGTCGGCATCCGCATTGATGATTACTTTCACGCGGTCCATGATCTCAAAATCCTGTTCCTTGCGTGTAAATTGAATCTTGTTGATCAGCTCTCTGGCATAGCCTTCGCGCAGCAGTTCGTCGGTGAGCTTGGTATCCAGGGCGACGAAGATATCCTTGATGCTTTCAAAAACATAGCCTTCTTTGGGGATGATGTGGGCGATGATGTCTTCGGGGAGTAGGTCGATGGTCTGGCCTTCCACTGTCAGGGGATAGCTCTCGCCTTTGGCGTGAACGGCCAAGACATCCTGGCCTTTGAGCTTGCTGAGGGCAGCGGTGATGGATTTCATCAGTTTGCCATATTTGGGGCCCATTACCTTGAAATCTGCCTTGAGCTCAAAGCTCACAAAGTCGTCGTCATCTTCCACAAAGTTGATCTCGTGGATATTTACCTCTTCCTGGATGAGGTCAAACATCCGCATCACGGTATCTTTGGTTCTGGCGGGGACATACATGGTCTTCAGAGGTTGGCGGATCTTGATCTGACAGGCATTGCGGGCGGCACGTCCCAAGCCCACGATGTCTATAATCAGGCGCATCTCTTCTTCCAGCTTTTTATCTATCTGGCTGGGGTCGGCGACAGGGTAGTCGCAAAGATGCACGCTGGGGCCACCTTTGAGGTTGCGGAACAGCTCTTCTGCCAGGTAGGGGGCAAAGGGGGCGATGAGCTTGGCTACACCCAGAAGCATCTCATAGAGCGTGAGATAGGCTTCCTGCTTGTCTTGGGTGAGCTCGAGCGCCCAGAATCTTCTGCGGCTGCGGCGCACAAACCAGTTGGAGACTTCGTCGATCACAAAGTCTTGGATGGCGCGGGTGACCTTGGAAAATTCATAGACCTCCATCCAGTCACGCACTTGGCTCACCAGAGTATGATAGCGGGAGATAATCCAGCGGTCTACCTCGGCGGCTCTTTTTGCACTGCCGTCGTATTGAGAGGCATCAAAGCCATCGATATTGGCATAGGTGGCATAGAAGGAGTAGACGTTTTTGAGGGTGCCGATAAACTTGGAATTGGTCTCTTTGACGCCTTCCACGTCAAAGCGCGTGGGCACCCAAGGGGGACTCACTGCCAAGAGATACCATCTGATGGCGTCGGCTCCGTGTTCTTGCATGAGGGCGATGGGGTCTACGGTGTTGCCGCGGGTTTTGCTCATCTTTTGGCCATTCTTGTCCAGAATCAGGTCGTTTACCAAACAGCTGTTGAAGCTGGATACGCCTTTGATCATGGTGGAGATGGTGAGCATGGAATAAAACCAACCGCGGGTCTGGTCTATGCCCTCGGAGATGAAGTCGGCGGGGAAGAGCTCGCTATCAAAGCGGTCGGCATTTTCAAAAGGCCAATGCCATTGGGCAAAAGGCATGCTGCCGCTATCAAACCAGCAGTCTATCACTTCGGGGGTGCGCTGCATCTTGCCGCCGCACTCGGGGCAATCCAGCACCACATCATCGATGTAAGGGCGGTGTAGTTCTATGTCGTCAGGCACTTTGGAGCCGTCGGTGAGGTGTCCTTCCTTGATCAAATCTGCGATGGAGCCGATGGACTTTTTGTGGTTGCAACTCTCACAGACCCAGATGTTGAGGGGAGTTCCCCAAAAGCGGTCACGCGAGAGAGCCCAATCGACGTTGTTTTCCAGCCATTCACCAAAGCGCTTTTCTCCCACAAAGCTGGGATACCACTTGATGTGGCGGTTGTTTTCGATCAGTTGATCTTTGAAGTGGGTGGTGCGGATATACCAGCTGTCACGGGCGTAATAGATGAGGGGTTTGCGGCAGCGCCAGCAGTGTGGGTAGCTGTGCAGCACCTGCTCTCTTCTGAAGAGGGCGCCGCTTTCTCTGAGGTGGCGGATGATGTCTTTATCCGCATCTTTCACAAAGATTCCCGCCCAAGGAGTCACGAGGTCGATGAATTTGCCTTCTTCATCCACGGGTTGCACAAAAGGCAGGTCGTATTTGCGTCCCAGGGTGTAGTCGTCCTGACCAAATGCAGGTGCGGTGTGCACGATGCCGGTGCCGTCTTCCATGCTGACGTAATCTGCCAGCCCGATGATCCAGGCCTTTTTATCTACGGGGATAAACTCAAAGAGAGGCTGATAGGATCTGTGTTCCAGCTCTTTGCCGGTGAATTCGGAGACAATCTCGTATTCTTCTTTCAAAACCTCAAGGCGCGCTTTGGCCAAGATCAGGTATTCGTCTTGGTAGCGCACTTTTACATAGGCCTCATCCGGGTTTACGGCCAGGGCGACGTTGGAGATCAGCGTCCAAGGCGTGGTGGTCCAGGCTAAATAGCTGGTGTTTTCTTCATCAAGCGCTTTGAACCTGATAAAGACGCTGGGGTCTTCCACATCGCGGTAGCCTTGAGCTACTTCGTGGGAAGAAAGCGGGGTGCCGCAGCCTGGGCAAAATGGCACGATGCGGTGTGCTTTGTAGATGAGGTCGCGTTCGTGGAGGTTGTTCAGTATCCACCAGACGCTTTCTATATAGTCGTTTGTGAGGGTGATGTAGGGATCATCGAGGTCTATCCAATATCCCATCAGTTCCGTCATCTCTCGCCACAGCTTTTCATAGCTGAATACAGAGGCGCGGCACTGCTGGCAAAACTTTTCCAAGCCATATTCTTCGATGGCTTTTTTGTCTTCCAAGCCCAAGAGCTTTTCCACCTCAATTTCCACGGGCAGGCCGTGCGTATCCCAGCCGGCCTTGCGTTTTACCTGGAAGCCGGTCATGGTCTTGTATCTGCACACCACGTCCTTGAGGGTGCGTGCCATCACATGGTGGATGCCGGGCTTGCCGTTTGCGGTGGGTGGGCCTTCATAAAAGATGAATTTGGGGCATCCCTCGCGAAAATCCTCACTCTGCTTCGCCAGAGAATGCTCTTCCCAATATCTGCGTACCTCTGCCTCGAGAACGCTTGCTTTCTGCTTTAGGTCTATGCTTTTATACATGTCTGATTTTATCGCTATCCTTGGTAGTTTAACTTTCTATGGTTGTTCAAATCTTTTTGGCTCTTCCGGTGCGCTTTTGGCCGGGGACAAAGGTCTGAGTGGCCTTGATGTGGTCTTTCCTGTGTTCGTTTCTGGTGGGCATAGCGGAGCCGGAATCCTCCTGTTTGTCTTCCACACCGGTCTCTTCAAAGAGCTCGCTAAAGTGTTCCTTGAGGTCTTCATGCTGGCTCACATATTCCTTCCACTTTTCCATGGCGGTTTCCATGTCGACACAGCGCGTGCAGAGCACCAAAAGGTTTTGCTCGCTCACGCCTATCCAGCCACGATCATAACAGGTGTCGCAGCTCTTTTTGGTTCTGTGTGCAGCTGCAATAGCTTGAGCTGCTTCCAAGTGTACATCGTCTAATTTAAACATTTCTGTGAGGCTCCTTAAACTGTTTTGGACAAAATTCCAATCTAGTATGCCATATTTTCTGAATAGCCATTAAAGGCAAGCTTTTTCTTTTGCTCAGGGCTAAAATGAGCTGTATCCGCACCTTGCATCGTCAAGGCATTACCTTCCCAAGGTCGTCTGCATTCATCCAAACAATGGCTCCAGATGGGGTTCTCACCTGATAGATGCCTGAGCGTTGATCTATGATTTTCACGATGGACGCTTGGGGAATGGGTGTGGAGCTGTCGTCGGGCTTTTCATAGATAAAACCGGATGCTTGCGGGCTCACGACCACGGCTCTGGTATCATTTTTAACACTGTGCATCTTGAGGGGTAGAGCGAGGCCGAAGATGAGCAAAAACAGCGAACTGAGGCTGAGCAGCAAGACGGGCGGGCCTTTTTCAGAGTCGGGTTTGAGGTGGAGCAGCCAATTGATGCAAATCACCACAAAGAGTGTGAAGATCAGGATCAAAACGGCCAAGCGGGGGTAATTTAACCAAGCGATGATGCGCTTTAGCAGTTCGAGCAGATAGAGGTTGTCCGGCTCAAAGGCTTCGGGGTTGAGCTTCTTCAATACGTTTAGGTTGTGTTGACTCGCTTGGTGGGCGCTGTTAAGATTCAAAGCGCGCAGGTAATAGAGCGTGGCGTAGCCGATGTTGCCCAAGCGGTGGTGGCATACGCCTATGTCATAGTAGAGATCGGCATCCTTGATGCCCTGTTGCTCTATCTTTTCCAATTTCGAGAGCAGTAGCTGGTCTTCACTGACCGCAGAGGAGTCCACGATGGAGGAACTGATGGCGTTTTGGGCTGTTAAACTTACCATGCAAAGCACAAGGAGGAGGGCAAAGAGGGTGCGCTTCATGCTTGCTCCAATGCAGTTACGATCTGCTCAAAAGTCTTGGCAAGCTGCTGGAAGTGGTCCTGCTCATGAGTAGCGGGGGCATATCTGGCAGCTTGGATTTGGGTGAAAAAGGATGAGATCAAGGCGATCAGCTCGGCATCCACGCCGTTTTGGGCGAGTGCTTCCATGAGCTCTGCCTGGCAAAGATGGGCAGGGAGGTCGTATTTGGTGTTCAGGTAGTTTTGGATCGCACTTTGGGCAATGTGATAGAACTCCGGGTCTCTATCATGGGCAGCCTGAATAGCCCTGTGCAGCTCTTGTTTGAGGGTGAGCTGCAGCTGTTTGCTCTGCCATTTCTTGGGGTCTTTGGCCTTTTGTCTGCGCTGATTGTGCAGATAGAGGGAAGGGATGAGGCTGAGCAAGATGAGAGCGAGGATGAGCCAAAACCACCAGCTGAGGTAGATGGGGTCTTGGTTTTGGTAGCTGGTCTTGCCGCTGAGCCCCAGCATTTGCAGCTCTTTCAAGGTCTTGGAGGGTTGGGAACCGGGGCTGGCTGAGCCGGGCTTCACGTTGAGGGTCTGCTCTTTGGTGCTGAAGCTCATGTATTTACCCGTCTTGGAATCCAGCCAAGAAAACTTGAAGGCAGGGAGCTTGATATCGCCTTTGACCTTGGGGATGATGGTGTATTGCAAAAGCCGCACGCCTTTGATGCCAGAAGTGAGCTGGTCTTTGATTTTGGGTGTGGATACCTGAAATGCGGGTGTGGACTGATATTTGGGGGCGGTGAATTGATTGAAATTGCCTTTGCCGTTGATCTGAATGGTGAGCACGACGGCTTCGCCGAGCTTGAGAGTTTGATCGGATAACCTCTGGCTGAGATTGAACACCCCGACGGCGCCGGTATAGCCCTTGGGTGCGCCCGGGGGCAGTTCCTTGACCTGGATATGGGCGGGTTCAGACCGAAAGCCACGGTTTTGGAAGCCATAGCGCAGGTAGCGAATGGAGCCTACCAACTGGGGAACCTGAATCTGCTTGGCCAGATGGGGATAGAGCACCATCTTCTTGAGCAGGCTGCGCTTGAAGCTCTGTTGGCGGTAGTTGACACGCTCAAAACTGAGGTTTTGGGGCTGTTCATAGAGCGACTTCCCATAGCCCTCAAAATCCTTCTCTTCGGTGAGGTTGAGCGAGCGAACTTCCTGCGTGGTATAGAGATAATAGGCCACTATCACCGGTTCGCCCACAAAGACGCTTTTGGCTTCGGGAATGGGCATCACAAAGGATTCTCCCTCTGGCATGGGGGTGTCTTCATACATACCAAAAGGATCGTAGGGATCGGTTGAAGGAGAGGAGCCGCCACCGGCGACGACCTCTACTGTGATGGATTGGCTGTAATAGACGGTGTTTTTGACCGTGACCTTGGTTTGAGGGATGGTGATACGACCGGTGCGCGTGGGTTTGTAATAAAAGAGGTAGTTGTAGACGATGCTGCGCTCGTATTTCATGTTCACGATGCTCATTCTGGATTCTGTGGAGCTGCTTTGATTGATCAATCTGAGGCCGTCTACTACGGGTGCGGCAGGAGCGGGGATATTGTGATTTGAATCCGTGGTGATGCGCACGGTATGCACCAAGGTGTCTGAGAGATAGAGGGTATGCTTGTTTACCGAGCTTTTCACGCTCACGTTGGGCTGGGCTTGGAGGGCAGACTGGCACAGCATCAGGATCAGCAAGGGTAAGAGCTTCTTCACCACCATCTCTCCTTGGGGATTTGGGCTTGATGTTCCTGCTTTTGCCGGTCTAAGGATTCCTGTTCGTCCAGGGCATTGAGCGTGTTGTCATAGTCGTTCTGAGGTGTGTCCTGCTCCCGATCTTCCTCGTGATCCTCTTTCTGTGGTTTTTTGTAGCCCTTGCGATTGAGCACCAGCTCATAATTGCTCTTGGCGTCCTGGTCATCAGGATCGGCCAGCATCGCCGCCTTGTAGCTCTCTAAAGCCTTGTCCAGGTCATCCTTGCGATACTGAGCATTGCCTCTGTCGTAGTGAAGCTGAGCGAGTTCTTTGTCTTTCAAGGCCTCATCCAAGAGCTGGTCAGCACTGTCATAATCACCCTGTCTATAGCGTGCCTTGGCTGCGTTTCCTTTGGGGATGGCATCAGAGTCATGCTCCTCTGCCAAAGGATCCCAGATCTTGCTTGCGGAGCGGTATTTCTGCCAATTGTAGAGCAGAGTGGCGAGGGTGTTTTTGCTGGCACGGGGACGCAGTAACAGCTCGGCACACAGCAATAGCAAGATGACCGCAAAGCAGATCAGCACTATCTTTTGGGCAGGTTTGAGCTTTTTCATGATGGCTTTGTTTTGGGCTTGAAGGGGATGATGAGGCTCTCGACGATGAGTAAAACCAGGGCGATAAAGGCAAAGATGTGGTATTGCTCTTTCAGGCCGCTGATCAGGTTTGAGCGCAGCTCTGCCTGGCTGCCTTCTCTGAGCCCGGTCAGGATCATCTCGGAGGCGGATTCCGACGCACTCACGCTATAGTGGTTGCCTCCGCCCAAGGAGGCGATCTTCTGCATGTTTTCCAGGTTTGCCCGCGTGAAGGCTTCTTCGTTGAGGACGGGGTGATAGACCACGGTGCCTGCTTCGGTTCCTACGCTGAGGGTGAAGACCTTGATCCCGCTGGCGGCTAAACGTGAGACCCTGCCCGCGGAAAAGCCTTCCAAATCCTCACCGTCTGAGACCAACACCAGGACTCCATTTCCAGATGCGGCGTAAAAGGCCTTCTCTGCTACATTGATGGCGTCCTGCATGTTGCTGCCTTCACGGATGGCGTCTGCAGTGCTGAGGCTGTTGAGCACCATCCTGGCACTGCTGTGATCATCGGTGAGTGGGCATTCCAGCGAGGCCAAGCCGGCAAAAGTGATGATGCCCACACGATCTGACTCCATCTTTTCCAGCAGTGATTGCAGTAGCAATTTAGCCAGTTCGAGGCGGGAAGGAGAGACGTCTTGGGCGTCCATGCTGCGCGAGATGTCTACGCAGAAGATGATGTCAAGGCCGAGGTTTTGGGTTTCACGGGTTTCGTGGTCCCATTGCGGCCTGATCAAGGCCATGATGATGAAAGCGAGAGCCAGGATGAGCAGCAGCTTCTTCATCAGCGAGTTGAAGGGTGAGATGTCCGCCATGTAGTGGCTGGTGATGTGTTCATCGGCATACTGCGCCATGCGTTTACGGCGGCGTCTGTTGCTGAAGAAAAGCAGCAGCAGAGCGACTAACACCACCAAAAAGAGAAAGCTGAGCTGAGGGTTGATCAGTTGCATCACAGCTCCGGCAGCACGGGCTTAAGATATAGCCGGCAAAAGATTTCAATCACGAGCAGACAGAAGGCGATCCAGAGGAACCACATAAACCTTTCGCTGTAGATGTAGTTGAGACGCACCTGGTAATCCGTCTTTTCCATCTCATCGATCTGGGACATGATTTCTGACAATTCGTGACTATTGGTGGCCATGGATGCTTGCTTGGTGCCCGTGATCTGGGCAATGCGATCCAGGGTGTGCATATCAAGCTCAATATAGGTCTTGCGATATGTCTTGCCAAAGATAGGGTCTGAAAAAGGGAAATCCACCAAGCCACCGCTACCTACGCCGATGGGATAGACCTTGATCTTGTGAGCTCCAGCCATGTGTGCTGCGCTGATGGGATCGATCTCACCGGTATTATTGACACCGTCTGTGATCAGGATAATCACCTTGCTCTTGGCTTGGCTGCTTTTGAGCCGGGCGACAGATTTTGCCAGTCCCATTCCGATGGCGGTGCCGGAAGCTTGCAGATTGACTTCCAGCTTGCCCAGTTGGTCTAACACAGCGGCGTGGTCAAAGGTGAGAGGGCTTTGCGTGAGGGCATATTCGCTGAAGGCTACCAGAGAAAAGCGGTCGTTGGGGCGCTGCTTCACCATCTGTTCTGCCACATTTACAGCGGCTTTGAGGCGGTTTGTAGGCTTGAAATCTTCTGCCAACATGGAGCCGCTGATGTCTAAAGCGAGGACTATGTCTACGCCCGCGTTGCTGCTATCTTTGATGCCGCGACCGAAGCGGGGTTGAATCAGCGCCAAGACCAAGGCTAAGAGGATGAGACTGCGCAAAACGGGGTAGAAGTAAGCCCAATACCTGCCGGAGCCGGAAAGCATGGAGATTTCCATCAGCTTGGGGAAGGGCAGGCGCAATTGGTGCTTTTTGGTGTGGTAACGCTTGATGAGCCAATACAGCGGGATAAACAGCAGGGTGAGCAGCAGCCAGGGTTTAGCGATTTGCAGCATTGATCTCTCCCTGAGGCTTGTTGAGCAGCTTCTGTGCCTCGATCACCTCAAAGGCCAGCAGATAGTTTTTGAGCCACTCTTCCATGGCTTTGGTCTCTTCGGGGCTGGGCTTGTGCTTGGCAAATTTGGCCATGTCACAGAAGGTCAAAAAGCGGTTAACTTCGTCAGCTTTCAGGATGCCTACCCTGCTGATGGCTTCTCTGATCTCAAAGGTGGTCATCTCCAGTGCAGCGATGCGGTATTCATACATGATGAATTCCCTCAGAATCCATGAAAGCTCGTAGTGGTGTTGGATTGTCATATCCCTGCTCAGCAGGTCTCTTTCCTGCAGGGCGATAAGTTTCTCCAGCGCTTTCTTCCAGTTTGGCAGCTTGGGTGCTGGTGCTGGGGTTGGTTTGATCTGTTCCGGTTCCCGTTTCTTGCGTCCAAACCAAAAGAAGAGGAGGGTTGATACCAGCAGCAGAACCAGCGCCAAGATATAGAGCCAGGCCGGGCTTTGGTAGGGATACTTGAGCGGTGCTTTGATGTCCACCAGAGTAGTGTCCGATTCCGCTCTCACAGGCACGATATTGATGCGGAAACGATCCGTGTAGGCGATGGGATTGCCGCTATCCACCGGCTGCACTTGCAGGGATGGAAAGCTGTGATAACCGGGGAGCAATGGCACGATGGTGAGTCTGAAGTGAGCCGGCAAACCTGCTTCCGTGATGCGTTTGACCTCTATCACCTTGAAGTTTGTCAGTGTGTCTGGCACCACTACTTTGTTGAGGGCATATTCGGCCCTGAGGTTGAGGTGAAAGCGGTCTCCCACGCTGAGGTCATCGTCGTTTTCCAAGCTTTGGATGATGTTTGCGTCTGCCAGTAGCAGGCAGCTAAGGCCTATCAATACCAGCAAAGCAAGGATTCTCTTCATTCAGGCACCCCGCATGCGTTTGCGCTTTTGGAAGAACTCTCTGAGGATGTGGCTCACCTCATCTGAGGGGTAAAAGCACAGGTGATCCACCTTGGCGCGCTTGAGCTCTTTGCTCAGTGCTTTCTGCTCGGCATCAAAAGAGGCTTTATATCTGCTTCTCAAGAAGGGATCAGAGCTGTTTACATGCATGGCAAAGCCGGTTTCGGGATCATAGAGATTGAGGATGCCGGCTTTGGGCAGCTGCCGTTCTGCTTCATCCAACACCTGCAGAGCCACCACATCGTGGCGTCTGGCGAGGATAGCCAGGGGGTCGATGAAATCCTTGTCCGCAAAGTCTGAAAGCACAAAGATGATGCTGCGCTTTTTGAGGATGAGGTTGGCATATTCAAAGGCAGCAGCGAGGTTGGTGCGTGTGTTTTGGGGCTTGTAATAGAGGATGTCACGCAGCATCTGCAGGGCTCGGTTGCGTCCTTTGCGCGGTGGGAGATACTTTTCCGGCAGATCTGAAAACATGATCATGCCCACCTTATCGTTGTTGGAAAGAGCTGAGAAGGCCAGCAGGGCTACCAGCTCTGCCTGCTTCTCCTTTTTGAGCATTACTCTGGTGCCAAAGCTGAGCGATGCGGAGACGTCCACCAGAAATACCACATTCAGTTCCCGCGTCTCCACGTAGAGCTTCACGTAAGGCGAACCCAAGCGGGCGCTCACGTTCCAGTCTATATTGCGATGGCAGTCTCCATATTGATATTCCCGCAGCTCGGAAAACTCCAGGCCTTGCCCCTTGAAGCTGGAGTGATATTCGCCACTGAAAGCCTCAGAGACCTTTCTGCGGCTGTGGATCTCTATCTTGTGTATCCTTCTCAGGATCTCAGCGGGAGTGCGGGTGAGCAAGATTGCTTCCCCTTCCTTCAGGGAACTTCGACCTCGTCCAGGATGCGGTTGATGATGGCATCGGAGGTGAGCTCTTCCGCTTCTGCCTCGTAGGAAAGGATGACTCTGTGCCTGAGGATGTCTCTGGCAATCGCTTTGATATCGTCTGGGATCACGTAGGCACGGTGATCGAGATAGGCATGCGCCTTGGCTGCCCGCGCCATAAAGATGCTGGCTCTGGGTGAGGCGCCATATTCGATCAAGCCGTTGAGAGAGCTGATCTTGGCAAAGCGTTCGGGATGCCTGGTGGCATGCACCAAGCTGAGGATATAGTCCTTGAGTTTATCCTCCATATAAATCAGCTTCACCACCTTCTGCATCTCAGCCAAGTGAGTGGGGGAGAGCACTTTATTCACCTTGATTTCGTCATCGTTTACCATCCTGTCGATGATGAGGCGCTCCTCTTGCAGACTGGGGTAGCCGATCTTGAGTTTGAAGAGGAATCTATCCACCTGAGCTTCGGGCAGAGGGTAGGTGCCTTCTTGCTCGATGGGGTTTTGCGTAGCCATCACAAAGAAGGGGAAGGGAAGGTTGTAGCTGTGATCACCGATGGTTACCTGGCGCTCCTGCATGGCTTCCAGCAGTGCGCTCTGAACCTTTGAGGGTGCGCGGTTGATCTCATCCGCCAGGATAAAGTTGCTGAAGATAGGCCCTTTCTTGGGCTTGAATTCCCCACTGCGTTGGTCGTAGATCAGAGTGCCTGTGATGTCGGCAGGCAAGAGATCAGGCGTGAATTGGATGCGCTTGTTTTCAGCATCAAAGACAGCAGCCAATGTGCTTACGATCAAGGTTTTGGCCAAGCCGGGAACTCCCTCGATCAAGACATGTCCATTGACCAATATACCGATGATCAGCCTGCGGAGGATGTGCTCCTGCCCCACGATCACAGTGCCAATCTCGCTAAACACCTCATCCAAAATGGCGGAGCTGTCCAATACATGCTGGTGTACATCTTCTATGGACATCGCTTACTCCTTTTTCATGTTGTTGTTTTATCAGCCATAAAAAGTATTGGGAATAGGCTTCAATAGGCTATTCCCAATACCAAATGCAAAGGTGCCCTAAATAGTCATGCTTCATCGCATGCCGATCAGTGGAGATTTAGCCTCTGACGACCTTGCGGACTTTATTTGCCTTGAGGCAAGAACTGCAGACTTTTATCCTTTTAGAGCCACCGTCAATGCTGACTCTTACTTCGTGTAAGTTGGGGAAAAAGCGGCGCTTGGTGGCGTTCAGTGCGTGGGAGCGATAGTTGCCAACCTGAGCCCCTTTTCCACAGATATTACATATTCTTGACATTTTTCACCGTCCATAATTCTATTTGTAGTGCCATGAAATTGTAAGCCCCTTTTTTGACAAGTCTTTATTTTAGATTCTGGGGAATGCGGATGTCGAAACGACTGCCATGAGGCTGAACTGGCATGTATTCCAAGCGGCCGCGATGTTCTAAAACTATCTTTTTGCAGATAGCCAAACCGAGGCCGGTTCCATAGGCTTTGTTGTGTGTGATAAAGGGTTGAAACAGCTCGGAGCGTATCTCTTCAGGAATGCCGGGGCCATCATCGATCATGCTGATCTGCAGCCATCCGGCGGAGAGACTGGTTTTGATGGTGATGGTGCCCTGATCTTGGAGGGCTTCCGATGAGTTTTTGAGCAGATTGATCAACACTCTGCGCATTTTGTTGCCATCAAAGTAGACCGGCTCACTCACATTGTTTTCGATGATGAGCTCCACATCCCGTCCCTTCAGGGAAGTTCCGTAGGTGTTCTTGATTCCCAGCAAGTAAGCTTGCAGATCTATCTGCTGGATCAAGGGTTGCACCTCGGTACCCTTGGCAAAATCCAAGGTCTCGCGCACCATCTGATCCACCAGCTTGGTCTGCGAGATAATGTTTTGGGTGTGTTCTGCCGCATCCGGGAACAGGTTTTCGATCAGCTGTGCTGTGAGCACGATCACCGTGAAGGGAGATTTGATATCGTGGATGATCTTGCTGGCAGCCATGCCGATGGCCATCAGGCGGTTTTTGCTGATCATCTGATTCATCAGCTCGATAAACTTATCGTTGGTATCCCTGAGTCGACCGGACAGGGTGCGGATCAGGTTAAACATCACTATCGGGTGGCTGAAGGTGATATCCATAAAGGCTTCCTTGGGCATCACCATCAGCTCCACATCTTCCAGAGCAACAGCCGATGCGCTCCTGGGTGCATCGTTGATCAGGCTCATCTCACCAAAGAAATCCCCGGGTCCCAGGACAGAAAGCCGGGCAAAGAGATTGTCGTCGTTCTCAATGTCTTTGCTGATTTCCACCTTGCCACTGTTGATATAGAACAGGTTGTCGCCTTCCGCATGTTCGCTGATGATGGCTTCACCTTTACTAAAGCTGATGCGGGTTAGGTTTTTGGTAATGTTTTCAACGTTCTCAGGCGTTAAGCCGTGAAAGATTCCAAAATCTTCGTCAGGTGTCATATTAGTTTTCCTCTTGAAAAGATATTTCCATGATTATAGTAGGAAGGTTGAGGACTTGCTGTAGACCCATACCCTGCGTATAGCTAAAGCTGCCAAACGCATTGATGGGGCAGCAAAAGCGCTAAATCTTCACTATCATATCCACATTTCTAAATCTTGCTGGCGCAACTCCGTGTGAGAGCAGCATGGATTGTCCAGGCTCGCCCTTTCCACAACTGAAGGTGCCATAATACTGCCATTCTTCTTCACCACAGACGGCGTCACAGGCGTTCCAAAATGGCTGTGTGATGCCATAGTAGGTGGGTTCCTTCACGATTCCCACTATCCTGCCGTCCTCGATCCGGTAGCCGATCTCGGTGGTAAATTGGAAGTTGTTACGGTTGTCATCAATGCTCCAAGTTTTGGTAAAATCTACCAGGTAGCCTCTTTCGGTGGAGGCGATAAGCTCATCGAGGCTTCCCTTTCCCGGTGCAAGGCAGCAGTTTGTCATGCGCACCAGCGGGAAGTCGTCCGCAAAGCTGGCTTTCATATTTGAAGAGGGTTCCAAGCCCAGTTTGTGAGCTATATAGCGTGAGCTTTGCAGGTCTTTGAGTATACCTTGGCTGATGATGTCCACTTTCTTGCCGGGCACGCCTTCATCGTCCATGGGATGGAAACCCATACCACGCGGGTCTGTGCTATCCGAATAGATATTAACCACAGGCGAGCCATAGCGGAATTTGCCCAGCATCTCGGGTTTTACAAAGGTTTTACCGGCATACGATATCTCCATGCCGAAGATGCGGTCTGCCTCGGTTGCGTGTCCCACGGATTCGTGGAGCTGCAAAGCCAAGTGGCTGCCGCCTATGATGATATCTGCCTGCTTCTCGCTCACCGTAGGTGCCTTGAGCAGGTCTGTAGCTTCTTTGATGATCCTCTCGGTATTGTTTTCAAAATCGTAGTGATAAAACTGCTCAAAGCCAGCTCTGCCGCCGCTCATATCGCCAGGCCAGGTGCGGCTCTGGTTTTGCTGTCCATCGGAAGCTGAAACGAGCATCATGGGCATGGTGTTGTAATACACGGTGTGGCTATAGCTTCCTTCGCTGTTGGCATAATACTTTTCCTGGCGTTCAAACACAGCCACCAACATGGAATAGACGATCTTCCCTTGCGGCTTGATGGCGGTGGCAAGCTTGCCCAGATAGTCGAGCTTTTCCTCTTTGTCCATCTGGAAGGGGTTGATCTCCGGTGTGAAGATATATTCAGCCTTCGTAGCTGGCAGTGCGGGAAAGTTCTCCGGCTCTGTCTTGAAATTGCTGCCGCTTTCTGCGTTGGTGATGGCTGTCTTGATCATGCGCTCAATGGATGCTTCCGAAAGGTCATTGCTCCCGGCAAAGCCCCAACAGCCTCGGATCAACACGCGGACGCCCACGTTGATGGATTCCTTGTTGGAAGAAAAGTCTCTTAGAAAGCCATTGGAAAAGTAGATGCTCTCGTTGTCGGTGATGGTGATGCGTGCATCGGCAAATTGGATCCTATCGAGGTTGAGTTTTTGGATGATGCTTTTGATTTTATGTTCCATGATCTGGCTCCTAAATGGTGTGAGTGGACGAGCTTATCTGAAAGTCTTTGATGAGGGCATGCGGCGCTTTGGTGCTACTGATATCAAAGTAACTGTAGTTGTCCGAAAAAGCGGTGGTATGCGCCCTGTTTTCCAGAGCGATCACGTTATTTAGGATGCGATCAATGCGCTCGGTAAAGCGCAGGGAATTTACCACGTTCACGATCTTGCCATCTTTGATCAGGAAGGTGCCGTCCCGGGTGAGCCCGGTGATGGACGTCTCTTTCATATTGATAAAGTTCATATAGTGCAGACTGGAGATGTAGAGCCCGTTTTTGACGCTCTTGATCATCTCTTCGAGGCTGCTTTCGCCGGGCGCAATGCTGAGGCAGCTTCCCTGATTACCGTTTTTGGGCAGACCCGTCTTATGATGATAGTAGTTGTCACACATAAAGGCTTTAAATACACCGTTTTCTATCAGCTTCAGAGGTCTGTAGATGTGGCCACCCGAGCCATAATCCTGGCGAATCAGATCCGGATCGGTGGGATCATCCGTGATGGAGATATGAGGCGGAAATACCTGGACGTTGAGCTTGTCCTCAAAATAGCTGTCGCGCTCATCGTAGCTTCTGGCATCCATGCACCAGCTGAGATACTGCATAAATTCCGCCACGCATCTGGGCGCCAGGATCACGTCATATTCTCCCGCTTCCACGTCAACCACCGGGTTTTTACAGTGCTCTATCTTGTTCAGGAGCCCGTAAATGAATTCCGCTTCATCAAACTTGGCAAAATCCTCGCCGCCAAAGCTCTGCAACACTGTAATCTCACTATCTTTGTGCACCGCCTTCACTTCCAGGTAGATAGGCGAGCTACTGCTGCTTTTATCCAGTTTGTTGCTGCTGATCATCCTGTAGTGACTGAAGTTGCAGATAAAAGTGCCATAGATCTCGAATCCATGTGGCTTTACGGCTGACGCAATGCGGTTGAGGATAGCGGTCTTGAGCTCCAGTGGAACTTGCTCGATATTGTTTACCACTTCCCTGGGTTCTGCCAGAGTGAGGTCATCTTCCAAATCCACAAAATCCGGGTCAGGTGGCAGTTTATCCAAGATTTCCAGAGCTTCTTTCAGTGCTGCATCTATCTTATCCCTGGTGGGCTCATAGATGGTGAAGTAATAGCTCCTCTTATCTTTATAGAGGGAAATAGAAAGGGTCTGGTTGTCTTTGCTGATGTTGTAGTTTGTCTGGCTCCGGTAAAAGCGCAGGAAGTCTGTGCTCCAGCTTTGATCGTAGAGCACCCAGAGCAGTTGTGGTTGCAGCGTCAATTGGTCTTTGAGATATGTTATCAAGTCCATGCTTTGTTTTCCTGTCTATACTTATGAGATCCAAGAGCGTTTGTTGTGGCGGCGTCTGGGCGTGTGCATACGTGGCAGGTAACCACCGCGACGCTCCAAGATTTCGCCTTTTTCCACCGCCATTTCGCCCTTGATCCACACCGAATCTATGTGCCCTTCCAGCTCAATCTCCTGATTGTCATTCAGTGGCATCATGGTATTGACGGTGGGGTCCAGGATCACAAAGTCGGCATCCGAACCGACGGCAAGGCAGCCTTTTTCGGGATAGATGCCCAAGCGTTTGGCGGGGTTTTCACTGATCATCTTGATCACGGTTGCCAGGGGGATTCTGCGCTTTTTCCACAGCTCGCTCAGCATCCAAAGGTAGCTGTAGGGCATCAGGTCTGGTGCCTCACAGGCAAAGAGTGGCTCTTGTTCTTCATCGCAGATACCGGCATTGTGCGAGACGGTATAAAGTTTATTGGTGTGTACCAGGCGCATCAGTTCCAGTCTTTCTTCTTCTGTGCCAAAGTCGAAATTGACCTTGCTTTGCACACCGGTTTCAAAGAGTTGCATCAGGTTCAACATGTTCATGGAGAAGGAGATATCTGACCTTTTGGAGATGGTGTTTACAAACTCAATTGTCTCCCAGGCATTGACCCTTGGAATATGGATGGGATTTTCCTGCATGCGGCGCAGCACTTTGCGGATGGCATCTCTTTGCGCAGCATCAGACGCTTTGGAGTGATTTTCTTGATCCCAGCCTTGGAAGGTGAAAGCGGTATCGCTCTCATAGATATCCATAAAGAGGTCCATGATTTCGTCAAAGCTCAGCTCGGTGATTGCATCGTTTGGCGAAGGCGAAAAGATGGCCAATCCCAAGGCGCCACGCGTCCAAAGCTCCAGGGCGCTTTCTGCGTGATAGGGATAGTTTTCTATCTCCACATTGCCCCAAAAAGGCATAGCCACAAAAGACGAGGAGTCGATCTGACTCTTCAGGTGGTTCATATTGCGCATGTCAAAGATGGGCTGCGGGTTGTGATAACTCAGCTCGGCCATGCAAGTCCAACCGCCCAAAAGAGCCAAACGGCTGATGTGCGTAATCTGGGCTTGAGGGTCAACGTCACTCACGATGTGACAATGAGGGTCTACAGCTCCGGGAAGCAGGATGCGTCCCGAAAGGTCAATTTCGTCATAAGGCTCCTCGATCTCGATCTCTGCATTTGAGATCTTGATGATCTGTTCGTCAAATAGCACATTGACTTTTTTCAGAGCCTTGGAAGAGGTGGGTAATAGGACGTGTTTAAATAGTTTCATTCATTTATCTCTTTGCCTAAGCTAATAGGCCATTATATTCATGCCTGCATCCACGAAATGCACTTCACCGCTCACGCCGCTGGAAAGGTCCGAAAGCAGGTAGAGAGCAGATTTGGCTACTTCTTCGTGGATAATGTTACGTTGTAAGGGGGAGGTCTTTTCGATTCGTTTTTGCAGCTCGCTGATGCCGGAAATAGCGGCGGTGGAGAGCGTTCTCAAGGGCCCGGCGGAGATGGCATTCACGCGCACGCCATGCTCACCCATGCTGTAGGCAAGATAGCGCACACATGCTTCCAAAGCCGCTTTTGCCACTCCCATCATGCCATAATTTGGCACCACCTTTTGCGCTCCAAAATAGGTGAGGGTCAGCACGCTGCTGCCTGGCTTCAGCAGGCTTTCCAGTTCTTTAACAGCTGCGATCAAGGTATAAACGCTGATATCCAGAGCCAAGCCAAAGCCTTGGCGGCTGGTGTGATGGAAAGGTTTGTTGAGCTCATCAGCCTGCGCAGCGGCGACGCTGTGGACGAGGCAGTCCAAGCTATCATAGCGTTCTCTGATCTTGTTGCCCATGTTCTGGATGGCTGCATCGCTGGTGAGATCGCATTCGATGATGAGCTTGGCACCCAGCTCCGCTGCAATTGGCTCCACTCTTTTGGCCAATGTGGCGTTTGCATAGCTCAGGATCAGCTCTGCACCTGCCGAGCTGAGGGCTTTGGCAATAGAGTAGGCAATTGAGCGCTGGTTGGCTACGCCCAAAACAAGTGCCGTCTTTCCTTTCATATTTATCATCGTTTACTCCTAATTGTTCAGAGATAGGGCGTAAAGTGAGACAAAAGAGGTGCCTTAAGCTTTGGGATGTAAAGTTTATGAACGATATTCACCCGGGCGGTCTTGTTGCCAAACACCGCCCTGTAAAAGGCCTTGAGGGGCAATGCCATCTCTTTGGTTCTCATTAACTTATATCTCTTTAAGCAGTTTTCTCCAAACTCAAGGTATGTTTTTCTATCTGGGGAATTTTGTCAAGCTTTAAATGCCAAAGAGCGTATCTTTTATGAAGCAAAATTGTCTATCCCCAAGCCTGCAATACCCAGAACAGGCATAAACAGAGGAACCTATCTCACTCAAGACAAAAAAATGGAGTCCCTCCACGGGGACTCCTTCGTTCTCCAAAACTTTTAAAAAGGCTTTTGATGTCTTATTTCAATATCAGGGTCTTGAGGGTAGATGTGTAGCGATCGTTGGTGCTTACCACCACTCTGTAGGTGCCTTTCGGGGTGTAGTTGCCATTGTTGTCAAAACGATCCCAGCTCAAACTGATGCCCCTGATTACATAACCATAATGCAGGTTTTTGACTGTTTGCCCTTTAGTGTCCTCAATCCGGATATTGAGTGTCATCGGTCGATCAACATTGACGGTGATCTGGCACAAATGCTCCATAGGATTTGGGACTATATCAAAGGCCCGCAAAAAAGCTACTTTCAGGCCGGACAAGCTCACAACGAGTACGAGCAATGCTACCGTCACGACGAGTTTTAAACGCAGGTTTTTCATGGTTACTCCTTTTAAAAAAGTTTATACTCAATACTGCATGCACATAGTGTTCCTAAACTCAAACTATTTCACGCTCTGCTAAGACGATGGCTCCCAAAACGCCGGCCTTGTTTCCCAAAGATGCGCATCTGATCGAGGTGTTGCTGCGATTGATGCCCGGCAGGCTCTCAGAGAAAATGTTTTCCATCCTCTCGAGGCTGTAGAGGCCTCCCTCGGTTCCGCCACCTCCCAGCAGGATGACATCGGGATCCAAAACCACGCAGAGATTGGCCAAGCTTTTGGCCAAAAGCCGCTCTCCTTCTTGGATAAAACCTTGCAAACGCTGATCGTCTTTGGCATTGTGCAAAATGTCGTGCAAATTCCAAGCCAAAGCATCACTATATTTTAGCTGTCTCTTAGCCCGTGATTTGATGCCCTCTATGGATGCATAGGCTTCCAGACAGCCCTTGCGGCCGCAGTTGCAGGGTTCGCCATCGGCTACCACAGTGATGTGCCCCAGCTCCATCCCAAAGCCGTGACTGCCGTGAAAGACCTTGCCCCCTCTCACATAGCCGCTGCCGATACCGCTGCCGATGGTGATGCCGACAACGTCCAAATCTGGCTCCAGTAGCGAAGCTTCGCCCAGGCACATCAGGTTTGCATCGTTATCATAGACCACAGGAAGGTTCAGTTTTTCATCGATGAGTATGGCGGGGGAGATCTCGGTCCAAAACTGCAAATTGGGGTTTACGCCCAAAAGTTTTCCACTTTTCCGTTCAATCGTCCCCGGTGTGCCTATTCCTATGCCCTTGATACCGGTTAGACCGATTTTACTGTCAACTTTGTTGATGATGTCTGCAAAGAGATTTTGGAACCCAGACAGGGTTTTGTCACTTATAATCACACTTTCAAAGCATAGTAAACCCTGTTGACAATTTCCATAGCCCCATTTTACAGAGGATGCGCCAATGTCAAAACCAATGTAAAGATTGTTGTCGATAAGCTTCATGATATAAAAATGGGGTGGATGAGGGGACTCGAACCCCCAACAGCCGGAACCACAATCCGGTGCTCTGCCATTGAACTACATCCACCGCGTAAAAAGTGTCTTTTTAAAAAGTGGCACGCCAGAAGGGATTCGAACCCCTGACCCGCAGCTTAGAAGGCTGCTGCTCTATCCTACTGAGCTACTGGCGCGCATGGATAGCTCTGGCTATACCAAACTACAAAAAACTGGTAGCGGCGCAGGGATTTGAACCCCGGACCTGCGGATTATGATTCCGACGCTCTAACCAACTGAGCTACACCGCCACAAGCTTTTAAATGTATCACAACAAATCCGGCTGACATGGGCCGGATTTATCACACGCAAAAAATGGTAGCGAGGGAAGGATTCGAACCTCCGACCTTCGGGTTATGAGCCCGACGAGCTACCTGCTGCTCCACCTCGCGCTGATGTCCTACCATTTTTTTGGATCCGCCCTTTTTGTCAAGAACTATTTATTTTGCTCCTTCCGCAAGGCAGAAGCAGCCTATGGTTTGGCATAAACGAAGTTTAATCCTTCCGGAGTAAAATGCCAATGTTGCAGCTGATACCTGAAGATTGCCCACCTGGTAAAAGCGCATTACTCAGTTCTTCCTTGCTCAGCCTCCCGGAGATTACCCGGAGCCTCCCGGGAAAAACCCGAGTATCTCCACGGCATCTCCGGGCGGGTAAGTAAGCAACAGGTGAGTGAGGACTCCATAAAGTATCACAGCGAATGCCGATGGCATTACAGGCATCAAAGCCTATCCACGCTCACCAAAAAGGCAAATCCACACTTCCGGCTGCTGTTAACTACCACGCAAGCAAAATAATCCCTTGCCTCACTTGCGAGCTTGCTTATTATATGGGTAAAGAATAAAAATACAAGGAAGTTGCATGCAAGACACAAACCCTCTTTTGAAACGTGAAAACACACATCGTCTCAAGGCTATCCCTTTCCCTCTTTTCAAGACAGAGCACTTTTTGCCTGCGATCAAGGCAGCTTTGGAAGAGGCGAAGGCGGAGATCGAAGCTATCAGAAACAACCCTGAGCCTCCCACCTTTGAAAACACGGTATTGGCTTTGGATATGGCTGGAGAGCAGTTGGACTACGTCTCCACTATCTACTTCAATCTTCATTCTGCGGAGTCTGGTCCTGAACTCAAAGCCTTGGCTCAGGAGATTTCTCCTCTGCTTTCCCAGTTCAGCACCAGTATTTCCACCGATCCCAAGATCTTTGAGCGTGTAAACGCAGTTTACAAGGCCGAGGTGGAGGGCAAACCCAAGCCCGCCATCCCCAAAGACTTGAAGGACAAAGAAGCGCTCAAAGCGGCTGAACGCTATAGACTGATCGAGCGCAATTACAAGAGTTTCATCCGCGGTGGCGCACTGCTGTCTGACGAGGATAAAAAGCGCTTTACCGAAATCTCAATGGAGCTCTCCAAGCTCAGCCCTCAATTTAGCAACAACGTGCTGCAAGCGGTCAACAAATTTGAGCTTCACGTCACCGATCCCAAAGACGTGGAAGGTATGCCGGCTACAGCATTGGCACAAGCCGCTCACACCGCCAAGCTCAAAGGCAAGGACGGTGGCTGGGTCTTCACCTTGCAGCCCTCCAGCTTTATACCGCTGCTCACCCATTGTCGCAATAGGGAGCTCCGTGAAAAGGTGCATCGTGCCAATGGTTCCAAGGCTTTCAACGATGAATTTGACAACCAGGAGATCATCAAACAGACGCTTAAACTGCGCAAAGAAAAAGCCGCTCTGCTCGGCTTTGAAACTCATGCAGATTATGTGATCTCGGAGAGAATGGCCGAGAGCAAGGAAAACGTGCAGGAGTTTTTGGATAGGATCCACAAGATCGCCATGCCCGCCGCCCGCGAGGAAGTGAAACAGGTGCAGGACTTTGCACGTGAGCTGGACGGCCTGGAAGAGCTGATGCCATGGGATTTTAACTACTATTCAAACAAGTTGGAAGAAAAGCTGTTTGAGTATGATCCCGAAGAGTTGCGTCCCTGGTTCAAGGTGGAAAATGTGCTCGAAGGTCTCTTTGTGGTGGCAGAACACATCTATGGCATCAAGGTCAAGCAGGTGGACGACGTCCCCACTTACCATCCCGACGTCACCACTTGGGAAGTGCACGACAGGGACGGCAGCTATCTGGGGCTCATGTATATGGACCTCTTTCCCAGGGATACCAAGCGTGGCGGTGCCTGGATGACCTCCTTCCAAGGCCAGGGCTTGCACAGCGATGGTTTCCGTCGTCCCATGGTCTCCATCGTTGCCTCGCTCACGCCTTCCACGCCCGAGCAGCCTTCGCTTTTACGCATCGGTGAAGTGCGCACCATCTTCCACGAATTTGGTCATGGATTGCATGGCCTGCTGGCGGATGGTTATTACAGCGGCCTTTCCGGCACGGGAGTGCTGTGGGATTTTGTGGAGCTTCCCAGCCAGATCATGGAAAACTGGCTCTATGAAAAGGAAGCCTTAGCCCTCTTTGCCCGTCATTATGAGACTGGCGAGCCTTTGCCGGACGAGCTGCTCGAAAAGATGATCGCTGCCAAAAACTTCCAGGCGGGGGTTGCCAACGTGACCCAGGTTCGCTATGCAAATCTCGACTTGGCTTGGCACACCACCGATCCGGAAAGCATCCAAGACGTCAATGCATTTGAAGATGAGGCAATTGAACCCTTCCGCTTCTTACCTGCGGTACCGGGCTACAATATGAGCTGTTCTTTTGCTCACATCTTTGCCGGTGGCTATTCTGCAGGCTATTACAGCTACAAGTGGGCTGAAGCCCTGGAAGCAGACGCCTGGAGCATCTTCAAAGAGCATGGAATCTTTGATGCAGCTACAGCCAATAGATTCAGAGACAATATCTTAGCCAGAGGCAACGCCTTCCATCCCATGGATCTCTTCGTTGCCTTTGCCGGTCGCAAGCCCGATCCCGATGCCCTCCTCAAGCGGGATGGCTTGATCTAAGTATATTTGCACATTTCGCAAGGGGTGACGAGGCGACCCGGTTTCACCCCTTGCGTCTTCTATTAGGATAAAACAGCAAACCCATTGATATTAAAAGACTTTGCACCGCTCAGCGATAAGTAATACTTGACACAAAATCGCTGCCAGAACTCTTGGTTTAAATACTATATAATACATAACCCTATGGAGGAAACCCATGCACTTACCCGAAGATTTATACTACACAGAAAGCCATGAATGGATTAGAATCCAAGACGATATTGCCACCGTCGGCATTACCGACTTTGCCCAAAGCGAGCTGGGCGACATCGTGTTTGTCGAGCTCCCCGAAGTGGGCACCAAAGTTTCGGCAGACGAGCCTTGCGGTTCCATCGAAGCTGTGAAAGCGGTGGAAGACCTGAATGCTCCTCTGAGCGGCAAGATTGAAGAGAAGAACGTTGACGTGGAAGACAGCCCTGAATTGGTCAACAAATCCGCCTTTGAAGACGGCTGGCTCTTCAAGATCCGCATCTCTTCCCGCGAAGAGATAGAAAAGCTGATGAGTGCTTTGGACTATCGCAGGATGGTTGAAGGCTGATAATAGCCGCACCGCAAGTGATCACCAAAGAACCCAATTTCCTGATCATCCTCTCCGCTCCTTCTGGAGGAGGTAAGAGCACCATTTTGAGTAGGATACGCGAGTTGTATCCCAAGGTGGAATACTCCATATCCTACACCACACGGCCTCCCAGAGGCGTTGAAGTGGATGGAGTGCACTACCACTTTGTGAGCGAAGCGGAGTTTTTGCAGCGCAAACAGCAGGGCGACTTCCTGGAGTGTGCCCAGGTGTTTGGCAACTGGTATGGCACCTCGATCAGCTACATCCAGAGCCAGCTGAAAGCCGGCAAACATGTGATCATGGATATAGATGTTCAAGGTGCTCACCAGATTGGTGAGACCGAGGTTCCATGCATCAGGATATTCATTTTACCGCCCTCTTTGGAGGTCTTGGAAGCAAGACTCAGAGCCCGGGGGACGGATAGCCCGCAGGAGATCCAAAAGCGCCTGAGTGAAGCTGAAGCAGAGCTGCAGAGATTGCCGGAATACCAATATCTGGTGATCAACGACGTTCTGGAAAATGCAGTTGATGACGTCTTAAACATCATCAAGGCTGAAGAAAACAAGATGTGCCGCTACAAGGCCCCTGCACTCACATTCTTAGGAGAAAAACATGATAGACAAAAAGATTGAAGACTTCCTGCAAAAGGCGGACATGAACTATATGTTTTGTCTGCTCTCCAAATTGGAAGCAGGCCGTCTTTCTCAACTACCAAGCTACGTGCGTGACAAGTTTGGAAAGAAAGTCGCCGTCGTAGCCATGGAACACGTGGCCGACAACGATGTGCCGGATTATCTGAGCGATATCGAAGAAGCTGCACTCGCCATGAGCCAAAGCCAGGTGACAAACGAAGAGGATGACGAATCTGAGAGTGACCTCAAAGACGTAAGTGAAACCCTCAGTGTGCTGCCTCCAGACCCGGAACCGGAACCCAAGAACCCCTTTGGCGA
The DNA here is from genome assembly GCA_029781115.1 of Candidatus Cloacimonadota bacterium. Taxonomy (GTDB): domain Bacteria; phylum Cloacimonadota; class Cloacimonadia; order Cloacimonadales; family Cloacimonadaceae; genus UBA3900. The sequence goes on along the minus strand of JAKOXG010000009.1, from coordinate 83,106 downwards.
TGATGACGATGAAGATATGGATTTGGATGATTATGATGACGAATATGATGACGATGAGGATGACGACGGCGAAGACGACGAGTAAATGCTGAATAAAGTCATCAAGCAACAGCTCGAATTGTTGCTGCAAAGCGGGATCAAAGAAGTATATCCCCCGGTGTGCCAAAAGGGTCAGCGCCTCGATGAATTGGCGGCCAGATACCGGAATTGTCAAAAGTGTGAGCTGGCCAAAGGCAGAACCAAACTGGTGTATGGGGAGGGCAATCCCGACGCATTTATCATGATTATCGGTGAGGGGCCCGGAGCATCCGAAGACCTAAGCGGGCGCCCTTTTGTGGGAAAAGCCGGCGAGCTCCTCACCAAAATGTTGGCCGCCATCCACCTGAGCAGGGAAGAGGTCTACATCGGCAATATCGTCAAGTGCCGCCCACCCTCAAACCGCAATCCTCTCCCGGAAGAGCGGCTTGCCTGCTTGCCCTATCTCTTGGAGCAGATCTCCATCATCCAGCCCAAGCTACTGCTGTTTATGGGCTTGGTGGCGGCACAAACCTTATTGCAGACCAGCGAAAACATGGGCGAGCTGAGAAAGCGGGAACACCTCTTTCAAAATATCCCCGCCTTTGTGACCTATCATCCCGCCGCTCTGCTGCGCAACCCAAATTGGAAACACGGCGCCTGGGCAGATTTGCAGAAGTTTGAACAAAGGTATTATCAGCTGAGAGACGGTAGCTAACTGCCCTTCAGTTAGCAATGAATGAGTGAGAGGGTTGCCGGCTGCACTGGCAATGGAGATTGGTTTGGTGTCCCCGGGTGGGATTTCACTTCCTTTTATATCCACAATCCCTTTCTCGAAGCAAGATACCCCGTCCAGATCATGAGCCTGCTTCCTGCTCCAAATTTACTTCAATAAAAAAGCCCGTGGGGTTGCCACGGGCTATTTCTATCTGAGACTTCAGGTCTCTTATTTCATCAGAATCATCTTCTTACTGCTGCTGTATTTACCGGCGGTCATCTTGTAATAATACAATCCGCTGGCTACAGGGCGGTTTGTGTTGTCGGTTCCCGTCCAGATCACTGTGTGATCTCCTGCAGTTTGAGGCTGGTTCACGAGTGTGCGCACCAGTTGACCTTTCACGTTGTAGATCTCGATCTTCACGTTTTGGTTTTCCTTCAAGCTATAAGAGATGGTGGTTTCGGGATTGAAGGGGTTAGGATAGTTTCCACCCAGTTTGGTGGTGAGCATGGGTATGTCGTTCTCATCGCTGTCATCCCCGAAGGTTTTCACGATGGCACGAATCATCAGTTCACCGGTTGTCAGAGGCTTCCATGTGGTCTCGGTGTTCTTCTTGGTGTAGCTATGGCCGTTTGCTGAGGTATCCAGGCCGATCAAGTTGGAATTGGGCACATCCAAGATCACCACGTAGAATGTACCATCTTCGATGGTCAGATCGCTGGTGATGGGTATATAGTTCCAACCCTGTACCACTGATGTGGCGGCCATTTGGAATTGACCCAATTGTTGGGCTCCGGGCATGCCGTCAGGGCCATTGTCGTCGTAGATACGCACCGTGATTGCGGATGTAGGGGTGTGAACATAGACCTTGGCATATTCGATTTTCACCTTTTGGCCATATTCGTATTTGCTGCCCATCATGTTGAGGGAGCCTATATTGAATCCGGCTTCAGCTGTGCCATCGTCGTTGTTGAGTTCAGCATAGTCATCCGGTATGACAAATACGGTAGCTGTGTTTGAAGCTCCAGACTCATATTCGCCATATTTAGCGGTCACATAGTAGGAGTGCAATCCGCCGGCAACATTCGGATCGGTATAGGTTGTGGCGCTGCCGTCTCTTTCGTCGATCAGGATGCTGTTGCGATAGATCTGATAGGAGGAGACATCACGGCCGCGATTTGGATTGTTGCCAAGCACATACTCCTTGCCATTGGCATCCTGCACGTACATTCTGATGTTCCAGTTGTAGTTAATATTATCAGTGAGCAGTGCAGACCAGGAGCCACCCATGTTGATCATGTTTCCATAGCCATTGACTGCGGGTCCATCATCGCAACCGGCAGGATAACCATTGGTCACGGCGTTATGATAGCCAGCCCACACGGCTACCCTCGGAGGGATGGTCCAAGGTGTGGTGAGCACGATCTCGTTCCATTCGTTTGGAGTAACTGAAGGTACAGGCTGCTCATAGACCATTTCGCCTGTGGCTCCAGTGTAAAGGCGGACGGTATAATCGCAAACAGTGGGTGAATCGGGGTTCAATGATGCGGGGATGAATTTGATCTTGGTGACCTGCATTCCCACGTAGGGGTTGATGCCATATTCACCGCCACTGGGATCCCATCTGATTGCTACCTCAAAGGGTGCGTAACTTGAAGTTCCAATGCCGGTATAGAGAACATCGCTGCAATAGCCGAGCCAGCCTTCTTCTCCGCCACCAAAACTGCCAAGTTCCCAGTTCAGGACCACATTGTTCCCATCCACTTCAGCGGTGAGGTTTGACGGAGCTTCGATGTAGATATCGTTATAGATTTTCACGTCATCGATCATGTAGCCCCAGCCATTGACAGTGTCATTGCTCTTGAAATACCAGCGGAAACGTACGGTTTGGCCGGCGTAGTCTGAGATATAGCCATTTATGCCATTGTAGCTGTCCAGCATTGATCCCCATGAGGTTGGAGGGCTGGAATACACATAGTTTGATCCGCTGGGATCACCATAGGGGTTGCTCATGGCAAACCAGCTTGTTCCGCCATCGACAGAGATTTCCCAGCCATGATAGTCGACATCGGGGAATGTTCCGGAGTCGCTGTAATCACCCTTGAGCATGAAGTCAGCTTTGATATCGCCGCTGGCGGGCAGCTCGATTGCAGGGCTAACCAGGAAGTTGAACATATTGGGGTTGTAAGTACCATTGGGGTTTCCGCATTTCATCACATGTGTGGGTGATGGAGCATCTGGGTCTGTGGTAAGATGCCAGAGGTCTCCACCCAGGGGAACCATGCTGCAGTAGGTCATTTGGCCGTCATCCACGCCGTTGTTGGTGTAGCCACCAAAGGAGATGTCGTCCACCATCATGCCAAACAGGCTGCGGTCGTCGGTGGTGTCATAGGCGGGGTCTGATGCGAAGGCAAAGCGCACTTTCACGCTCTGACCCACGTAGGCACTGAGGTCAAAAGTTGCGGTAGTCCAGTCCAGAAGTGAGCCACCCCAGGCAGGGATGCCGGGGCCTTCGCCATGTTGCTGGCCAAAGGCATAGCTGGAAGTGCCACTATAGGCGGGTGTGCCGGTGATAACTGTCCAGGTGGTACCATTATCGGTGGAAACACGAATGTTCATGGAATCCCAAACGTTAAAGTTGCCGGTTCCACCGGGATCTTCCACTTTGTAACGCATTTTAAAAGTTAATGTGGCATTGCTTGCATTCAGGGTGCGTGCCGGGGTGTCCAACACTAAGTATTGAGCGCTATAATAGCCGCCAATATTGTTTCCTTGTGCAAGATCAGGGTCTCCCATCCACCAGACGGTGCCTTGGGCTCCGCCATACTCGTGGATGTGCCACATGTTGGGAGTTTCGGCGCCATCATAGTGAGTCCACTCACTGATATCGCCTTCAAAATCTTCGTGCCATGCTACCACTTCGTAGGCAAACACGGCGGTAACAACGGTAAGGGCTAACAAGATAAGCCAGCACTTTTTCATTGATCCTCCTTATTGAATCAAGGTTAGTATTGCATCTGGACACTTTATATTGGGATAGCGTATTTTTGTCAACAACAAAAAAACACCGTCCACTATTCAGTCAATATGCAAGAACCAATCCAAAAGTGCAACTAATTGTGAATCAAGTGTATTGCAGCCTGTAAAGATCGTAGTAAAGCCCCTTCTTATCCAGCAGATCAAAGTGCGATCCTTCCTCGACCAATTCGCCTTTATGCAACACCAGGATGCGGTCTACATGCTGGATGGTGGAGAGCCGGTGCGCAATGATGATGGAGGAGCGGTTTTCCACTATCTTTTTCAGTGCGTCTTGGATCAACAGTTCAGTCTCGGTATCGATATTTGAGGTGGCTTCATCCAGGATAAAGATGGAGGGGTCATAGGCCAGCACTCTGGCAAAGGCGATCAGCTGTCTCTGTCCGGTGGAAAGCGTAGCTCCGCGTTCCATCACCGGTTCCTGATACTGCTGCGGCAGCTTGGAGATGAATTTGTCCGCATTCACATATTTGGCCACCTGCACCACCTCTTCATCCGTGAGTTTATCGTTGTTGAGTGCGATATTGTCTCTGATATTGCCGCTGAAGATAAACACATCCTGCTGCACGATGCCGATATTGGCGCGGATATCGTGCAAAGCATAGCTGCTGAGCGGCTTTCCATCTATGCGGATCTCGCCCTTTTGATATGGATACATGCCCAGCATCAGGTTTACGATGGAGGTCTTACCGCTGCCAGTGTGTCCCACCAAGGCTATCTTTTCACCGGGTTTGATCTTGAAGCTGATGTCCTTGAGCACCCATTCACCGGGATTGTAGGCCAGCCACACGTGGTCAAACTCGATCTCACCTGCAAACTTGATATCGGCGAGCAGGTTTTCCCGATACTCCTCCGTTGGCTGATCCATCAGGTCGAAGATGCGCTCTGCACCCGCCAAAGCACCCTGCAGGACATTGAACTTTTCGCTGAAGTCGTTGATTGGCCTGAACAGCTTTTGGATATACTCCGTGAAAGCCATCAAGAGCCCGATGGTGATCACATCACGCAACACCTGTCCACCACCATACCAGATGATTACAGCCACGGCCACCTGTGATGACACATGAATGATGGGTCTGAAGAAGGCAAAGAGCTTGAGCTGTTTGACGGAGGTGTTGAAGTATTTGGTATTGATATTTACAAAATCCTGCCGCTTATTGCTGTATTGATTGAAGAGTTGGATGATCTTCTGCCCGCTGATATGCTCAGCCAAAGTGGAGTTGAGAGCCGCAAGATGCTTCCTTACTTCGCGGTAGATCACGCGGGTGCGTCGTCTGAATTCTGCGATCACCGCAATCACGATGGGCAGCAGCGTAAAGCTTACCAAGGCCAGCTGCCAATCCAAAACCAGCATCAGGATTATGATGGCCACGATCAGGATGCCATCCTGGATGATGGTGATCACGCCGGAAGCCAGCATCTCATCTATGGCGCGCACGTCGTTGGTAACCCTGGTAACCAAGCGCCCCACCGGGTTTTGATCAAAATACTTCACCGGCATCTTCTGCAGGTGCGCAAATACATCGTGTCGCAAGTCATTCATCGCCATCTGCGAGAAATAGGCCGTTACCACACTTTGAGTGTAGCCGCCGATGAAGCGCAACAGGATGATCACCAGGAAGATCAGTGCCAGCCAGATCATTTGATCCGCAGATTCCTTGCGCAATGTAAAGCGGTCTCTGCCCGGGATCTTTTCAAGGCGTGCTTTCGGAACGGCGATCTCATCCTCACTGATCTTAAACCAGCCTTCCGTGCCCTTTTTGCCCGCATGCGGCTCTTGCACCTGTGGCATATATCTGCTTAAAATCCTGACCTTTTCCGCCCCACCTTTGATGATATAAAAGCTGCCAGAGGTCAAATAACCCTGCTTGGTCACCTCATCCAAATCAATCTTATTGATCTTGTTTCTATCTCTGGATTTGACAATCACAAAGTTTTTGTTTTCATGGCGATACTGCTGTTTGGCCGGCAGCTTGTATTTGGCCACAAAATCCCGCGGCATCGCCTCATCTTCAAAGATCAACAGCGATCTGCTGGACACGATGAGGTCGTCGATCGCAGTGCGCTGGATCAAGGGTATGATCACCTCTGCACCCGCCACAAAGAGCAGCACAAAGAGGGAGAGAAACACCCACTTCAGATATGGCTTCAGATATACGAGTAATCTGGCATAGAGACGACGGTCATAGATCTTGCCTTTGACGTCGTCCGCAACGAACCCTCTGCCTCCGCGTCCACCACCACCTGCGTGCATTATTCCTCCTCTCCTTCCAGTCTGGCGCGGATGCGCTGTTTTTCGTAGAGGTCATAATAGAGACCTTTCTGCGCCATCAGGCTGGCGTGATTGCCTTTTTCCAGCAGGTCGCCCTGACCCAGGACTATAATCTTGTCCGCATGCTGGATGGAAGAGATGCGGTGGGCAATGATAATCGTGGTTTTGCCTCGGCGTGCTTCGATCAGACTTTCCAGGATGAAGCGTTCCGTCTTGGTATCCACGGCACTCAACGCATCGTCCAAGATCAACACTTTAGGGTCTGTGAGTAATGCCCGGGCGATGGCTACACGCTGCTTTTGACCTCCGGAAAGCGTGATGCCGCGCTCGCCGACCACCGTGTCAAATTTGTGCTCAAAATCCATGATTTCATCGTATACCTGAGCGATGCGTGCCGCTTCATAAACTTTCTCCATGGGAGCGTTGGCATCTGCCAGACGGATGTTATCTGCCAAAGATTCTGAAAAGAGGAAGATATCCTGAGGCACTAACACAATGTCCTGCCGCAGCGTCTTCAGCGGTATTTTGTGCACCGGTATTCCATCGATCAGGATGCTGCCCTCAGGCGGTTCGTAGATGCGTGAAATCAGCTCTATCAGCGTAGTTTTTCCGCAACCTGTAGGCCCCACGATTGCCAGGGTCTCGCCGCAATCCACGCCGGCACTGATGTCCTTGAGCACCCAGGGCAATTTTTCGCCATAGCGGAAGCTGAGGTTTCTAAACTCTATCGATCCCTGGAGTTCCGTGATGCTGGGGTCTGCATCAACATCGGTGATCTCGGGTTTGAGCACAAAGATTTCATTCAATCTCTGCAACGAAGCCGTACCCCTCTGATACATATCCACGATCCAGCCGATGGCAATCATCGGCCAAACCAGCATATTCAGGTATTGGAAAAAGGCGATAAACTCGCCAATGGTGATCTCGCCGCGGATGGCGGCTCTGCCACCAAAATAGAGTGTGGCGATCACCGAAATACTGATCACAAAGTTCATGAAGGGATGGAAGATGCCGGCGATCTTGGCTAACGAGATGTTTTGCTTTACAAAGTTCAGGGAAACATCGTCTATCTTGGCCAGCTCGGATTCCTCCTGAGCAAAAGCCTTCACCACGCGGATGCCGGAAACACTCTCCTGAATGCTGCCGCTCATGGAGGCAAAACTCGCCTGCACCTTACGGAAAGTGGTGTGCATCTTCTTGCCAAAAGTGCCCATCGCAAGCGGAAGCAACGGCATGGGAATCACAGCCAAAGCTGTGAGCTTCCAATTGATGGTTCCCATAAAACTGAAAGACGCAGCCGTCATCAGCACGATGTCCATCGCTGCAATCAAACCCATGCCAAACAGCATCCTCACTGCGTTGAGATCGTTGGTAGCATAGGCCATCAGGTTACCAGTCTGACTCTTGTTGAAAAAGTTCTGGCTCAAACCCATGAGGTGATCATAGAAATCCTGGCGCAATTGACGCTCTATCCTGAAGGAATTACCGATGATCAAGATACGCCAAAAATAGCGCAAGGCCATGATCGCCAAAGCACCCGCAACGATCAACAAAGCAATCCAAAAGAGGCCTTTCTGATCGATGGTGCGCATCTGTAAACTGTCGATGGCATATTGCATCACTTTGGGCATGATCAATTGGATCAGGTCCACCAAGATCAACATGATGATGCCCCCAATGATCCTGCCGTAACTCTTCCGCAAATAGGGAAGAATCGAGTCAAAAGTTCGCATTGAAACTCCGTTCTTATTTTATCAACACAACTCACTCAAGCGAATCATGAGCTGAGTTGATACCACAATTTGGCGTTTGGTGTGCTATTTAAATGGCAAGAGCCTATTTGTCAATACAATAATTGGCAAATGGTGAATATCATATCAAGACATCCGGCTTTTGCATGCAATATCTGCGCCAAAAATGTGGGTAAAACACATCTGCATTTTGTTCTGGAAGCTCCTACTGTTTTACTGGGCATTATTTTATTTGACCCAAACCCGATATTTCGATAATTTTGACTTTTCGCATCGGTTCGCCTCCTCCCCAGGGATGTTTTTTCTTCCACTACCCTCTGCCTCCTAACTGCCTGCTTCCCTACTCGTTACTTACTCGAGGAGCAGGAGAGCAGCAGGGGCGGGGTTGGCAGGCCGCATGAAATCGGCATTTGAGAGGGGGCGAAAGAGGCGGTTTTAGGTTACACTATTGTGTAAATAGGGCAATTATTTCAAAAAGGCCTGCTTTTTTTGCCGAGATCCGTATGGCTTTAGGGCTTCTGATTTTTCCACGGATGGGAGTCATGTATGGTCGCTTGCCATAGCGACCAAATGTAGCCGGCGCTTGCCATAGCGCCGCCAGCAGGCGCCAGCCTGCTTCCCAAACCCAGCCCCATAACCACACCCAGCTACACCAAGAGCATACGCCCTCCGCAGGGGTTAATCCCGTCGCAGCAGATAAGGTGAAATAAAAAAGCTTGACAAGTATCATCAGGGTTAAGATAATGCAGCAATTCGCTTAACCAAGCATAGATGTGAATAACGAGGAATATTAAAATGTCCTCAAAAGCCATGTTAACAACAAGTTGGAATTTACTCCAACATTTGAGGCTCAACAGTTACAAATAAGTACTGGGAGGTACAAAATGAGTAAGCTGAGATTAGCTCTGATCTTTATGGTCGCTATTATGCTTTTGCTGACAGCAGCGAGTTGCGGCAAAAAGTCCACCGAACCTGAGGTTGACTTCCCCAATTTCCAAGATTTTGATCAATTTGAGTCGTATTGTGATAGCTTTGGATGGTTTTTTTCCTAGGGTATGAGATAGCAGGAAAGGACATGGAGGTCTGGTTTGATTTTGACAGTAAGTCAGATTTGTCCCCAGACGATACTTTTACTTTGATGGTCAATAATCAGAATGTCCCAGTTGAGGTAGGCAATATAGGTGCAGAGTCATTCATAGTCATAAACGATTATGACGAGATTGTGCTACCAAATAGCACATCTTTGGCTATCAGATTCACACGTAATAACGAAGATATAATCAACACATCAGTCAAACTGCCTTCTTACCCAAGCATGCAGAATCTGCCCGAGACTATTGATTGGACAAAACCTGTCACAGTGAAATGGTCACTGGCACCCAATAAAAACAACCACGCTCAAGCTATTTTGGCCCATGGTGAGAATGAGCTCAATGATTATCATTTGGATAGCCATGAAGTGATGATTGATGTTTCAGCAAGGCGATATGCAATTCCGGCAAATACTTTTTCCCTCGATGATACAGACTATTTTGGCGTGGGTGTATGGGAGATAAATCTAAAAAAACATGGTGATGGTCTCGTAATAGCCACTTGTAATGATTATGTCTCAAATGAAGACGAGGTATACTCCCTAAATAATAAACGGATATTCGACAAAATGCGGGAAATGAGACACCAGCAAGAGGATTGAGAAAGTAGTCTGGTTGCGCCTCTTCAGGCCTGAACTTTGGGAAATCCGAAGCAGCCGGTAACACTTATCAAAGAGCTCAAGATTATCAACCTGCTCAAGTGGTTGTCATGCCACTTGGGCGGGTTTTTTTGTATGGTCGCTCGCCGTAGCGACCAATTAACCGTTGCTCTCTGGAGCAACGGATGTTTTCATCGGCACTCGTTCGAGTGCCGTTAAAAGGTCGCTGTGGCAAGCGACCATACATGACTCCCATCCGTGGAAAACCCAAAAAACAGAGCCATGCGGATCCCAGTAAAAAGCTTACGCCCTCCGCAGGGGGCAATTCCATCGCATAAGGTAGTGGAAATAAAAAAGCTTGACAAGTATCATCATAGTTAAAATAATGCCGTCGGTAAGTCGACCAAGCATAGATGTGAATAACGAGGAATATCAAAATGTCCTCAGAGAGCCCTTTTAATAACAAGTTGGAATTTACTCCAACATTAGAGACTCAACAATCAAAAAAGTACTGGAGGTACAAAATGAGTAAGCTGAGACAAACTTTAATCTTTGTTGTCGCTGTTATGCTTTTGTTAACAGCAGTGAGTTGTGGCAAAAAGAAGCCGACTGAGCCCGACGATGGCATTCCTGATTTCAAGAACTGGATTCAATTCGAGAGATATGTTCAGAGCTTTGAACGGGCTATGGTATTAGGGTATGAGAAAGAGGGAGACAATCTGTTGGTATGGGTAGCAGTTGATGCGGGGCCAGATATATCACTGGATGATACTTTTAGTTTGGTGATCAATGATCAGACTGTCCCGGTTGAGGTATACGATTTATTTGGGAATGTATACATAATTGTAAACAATTTAGAGGGCGTTGTGCTGCCAAATAGCGAATCTTTGGCCATCAAATTCACTCATAATAACGTAGAAATGGTCAACACATCCATCAAATTGCCTTCAATCCCAAGCTTACAGGATCTGCCCGAGCCTATTGATTGGACGGAACCAGTAACATTGAACTGGACACTGACTCCAGACAAAAACAACCGCGTTCAAGCCGTTGAGACAGATGTTTGGTATGACGATGATCAAGATTTTTATTATGAGATCGTCAATGCATCAGCAAGGAAACATACAATTCCTGCGAACACTTTTCTCGCGGATGGTGAAGACTATGAGTTGTGTATAGCAGAGTATAATCTGAAGAAGTATGGTAATTGCATCATAGTGGCCTATGCTGAGGATTGTATCTCAAGCGACGATGACTGGTACTCTCGAAATAATGAACGGATCTTCGATAGAATGCTAAAAATGAGACACAAATAGGACTGTTGAGAAAGCACTTTTATTACGGCTCTGCAGGGCTATAAGATGATTGATTTGTTCATGACTCTTCAGACCTGAACTTTGGGTAGTCCGAAGCAGCCGGCAACGCTTATCAAAGAGATCAAGATTATTAACCTGCTCAAGTGGTTGTCATGCCGCTTGGGCGGGTTTTTTATGTACGGGCGCTCGCTGTAGCGACTGTCAAATGTAGCCGGCGCTTGCCATAGCGCCGCAATCAAGCGCAGCTTGATGTTTTGAAAGGTGAAGCGGGCTTCGCCGCAGTCATCAGTAGCTGACGCTCATTTCGGAGATGCGGCCGAGACGGTCGGCAAGAGGGAGAGAGCGAGAGAGGGAGTGAGGGAGAGCTGCTGCGCCCATGTTGGAGATGCGGATGCTCTTGGTGTAGCTGGGTGTGTTTATGGGGCTGTGTTGGGGAAGCAGTCTGCGCCTGCTGGCGGCGGTGCGGCTTACGCCGGTACCTTCGGTGCTCAGCGAGCGCCGGCTACCTTTTGCGATACGACTAAAATCGGCAGATGAGCTCCCCAAAAGTATTGCTGGGCAAATTCAGAAAATTTGGTTGACAAATTATAGTATTCAGATTAATGGTGCCGGTGAAAAAAGTTCCGTCAATGACGGGGTGTGGACTAATATGTGTTAACTTGATAAGCTCAAGAGGATAATAATGAGAGTACGGATATTATTGACTTTTGTTGTGTTACTGTTTTTTACGCAGGGATGCCGCTTTTATCCGGCGTCCCCTTCGCATCAGTTTGTCTTGGATAAATCAATCAATCCTGACACGTATATGCGGCAGTGGCGTTTTGTGGATGTAAGCGAGGATGAAGTTGCCAAGTTGTTGGTGGTAGCCGAATATAAGAACAATTACCAGCCCTTCCTGATCAAGAATCAAAACACCGATATTTTCAGCCAGATAACCTTGGCTCACCCACTTATGACGTTTAAGGTGCTTTACAACGAATACGATGATTCCAATTGGCTTTTCTACAGCTTCAATGATGGCAACAGGGTATATCTGCAAGCTGCCAAGTATCTCTGGGAAAAGAAGATTAAACGGGCAACATACTATTTTCAGGCTATAGACCGAACAGACTCACTTGACCTTGGGCCCAACTACCAATGGGCCGGGAATATTACCCCGGTGATGATAAAAGATATTGACGGCGATGATGAAGCCGAACTGGTCTGCCTGGCAGCGGATGGCTATAGATCAAACCCGAGAGGCATCTATGTTTATGACCTGATGTCTGGAAGATTGAAGTGGAAGCTCGATACGGCAGCCAATATCTCCAGCTTGATCTACGAAGATTTTGATCTGGACGGCAAGAAGGACTTGATTGCGTCAACGGTGGCATTCAAGAACAATCAAAATATCATCAATGGCACCAGCGACCACAGTCCCGCTATCTTTGCCTGCAACACAAAAGGCGAAATGATCTTTGTGGAGAAATGCTTTGATGGCTATGGGCAGGTGCTGCTGGAATCCGTTGATATCGATAATGACGGCAACAATGAAATCATCCGCATCGACCATACTTGGGGCACGGATAACCACAAGAATTCGGTCAGCATACTCAAGCCAACCGGGAGGAAGTTTGTCACAGAGAGACGCTACGAATTTGAAACTCCGATAACACGAGAATTCCGGCCTCTGATCACGAATTTGGATGAATCCAACGAGCAATACATCTTCGTGAGCAATAAACTGAATGGTTTGATCATCCTTGATAAAGACCTCCAGATGGTGAAGCATGATCTGGATATGAGCGTCAGACGGATCGAAAGCATCGAAGACATAGATAATGATAACAAAAAAGAGATTCTACTGCTTGGTGGCAATAATGAGTTTATCATCCTGAATAGCTCTCTCAAAGTGGAGGCCCGGATCGATAATCCTTTCTCCAGTGATGAAAAATACAAAGCTGATATTATCCGGAACGGTAAAGAAAAACCCAAGCGCATAGCGATAGCCTGTCACACGGGGATTAACTACTACGATTACAAGCTGTTACCCTGGTATCATTTACTTTGGCAGTGGGTCGAATCATTACTCCCGATTTTGTTTGGCTTGATGCTGATTGCCTTGATTCTCATGGGGCTCAAGATAGCACAATTGAGAAATAAGGAAGCCATCTTCCTGAGTCAAACTCAACTGGGCGTAATGATCGTGTCTAAGCGTCGCATCATCAAGATAAATCCGGCGATGCTCTCCCTGCTCGGTGATAGTCAGGTTGATGAGAGAATTGATCTCGACTGGATAGCCAACAATCACCCAGGCCTGTATAAAGAAATGATGGCATTTTGCCGCAGTGTGGCAGCCTCAACTACCAAAGATGTATGTTCTGGCCAAGATTCTGAGCGTATGCTCCATGTTTTGATGCACAGGTTGTGCCATCTACCTTGCAGGATTATGATCATGCTGTCCGCTCCGGCACAGGTAACTGACTGCAGTGCAGAGAAGGTCCAATGGGCGGAAATTTCCAGGCGGCTTTCCCATCACGTTCGCAGGCATATCTCCAACATCCTGCTTGCGCTTAACATCTTGGAGAATAATCCTGACCCCGCAGAGCAGACAGCCAAGCGGGAAATGATAAAAACTGAAGTGGACCGGATCAAGATCTTTACGCAAGCTTTTCAACGCTTCTCCGAGATGGGAGAATATCAGCTCAAAGTAATCGATATAGTCCCTTGGTTGGAAAACAGTATCAGCCGTTTCTATATACCACCCAATATCAAAGTTATCAAAGACTGGTCTTTGGCTTCGTTGCCTGCTCTCATCGAGCCGATCCGCTTTGAAGAAGTGATGGTCAATCTGCTGACAAATGCCATCGAATCCATGCCTGAGGGCGGCTTACTCAGAGTTTCCTTGACCGCTCGAACCGACAGTAAAGTCCTGATTGAGATTGAGGACAGTGGCACCGGAATTCCTGAGAAATATCTTGCCGATATCTGGCAGCCCTTTTTCACCACCAAACAGAGTGGAACCGGCATTGGCTTGCCCGAAGTGAAGAAGATACTCAGCTCGATGCACGGCGAAATTGAACTGATCAGTGAGGAAGGGGTGGGAACCACGGTATCAATCTTGCTCATAGGAGAAACCCAATGAAGAGGCCAGTTGTCCTGATCGCCGACGATGATCAGGTTTTTTGTGAACTCATGCACAGCGTCATCTCGGCGGCAGATTACGAAGTGCATACCGCCAATTGCTTGAGTGCCTGCATCAACTGTTTGCAGCAGGGGAGAATAGATATTCTGTTTCAAGACTTATGCTTTCCGTCCCTGAGTGATGGATATGAAGCCTTGGATTTTGCCCATGAAAAACACCCCGAGACTACCGTGATTATGATCTCGGGAGAAGGGCATATCCCGGATGCAGTCCGTGCCTTGAGGTGCGGGGCTGCCGATTTTATCGAAAAGCCTATTCATCCGGAACATGTCATGGCTAAGATCATGGCCAAGGAGGGTCAGCTCGACCTGGAGGAGAGTAATAAAAGCCTGGCTATCAAGGCTATTGGCATGATTGGCAATTCCCAGCCCATGCAGATTGTGTATGAAAATATCATCCGGGCAGCCAAATTTGATGCACCTGTGCTGATTACCGGTGAAACGGGAGCTGGGAAGGAGCTGGTGGCGCGGGCAATCCACAAACTTAGCAAGGTTGCCGATAGGAACTTGATCACCGTAAACTGCGGTGCCATTCCGGATGACCTGATAGAAGCGGAACTATTCGGTTATGAACAGGGAGCATTTACGCATGCTGTGAAGGCACGCAAGGGATTCTTTGAATATGCTGACGGCAGCTCCATCTTCCTGAATGAGATCGGAGAGCTGCCCTTCCATGTGCAGGCCAAGCTGCTCAGAGTCTTATCGGAAGGCGAAGTGCAAAAGATCGGCGGGGAAAAACTCAACATCAAGACCAGGGTGATCTGCGATACCAACCGTGATTTACAGCAAGCTATCCAAGACAATCTGTTTCGGGAAGACCTCTATTACAGGATCAGCACTATGATAATCAATGTCCCGCCGCTGCGGGAGAGGATGGAAGATATCCCCGCCTTGGCCAATTACTTTCTGGATAGCTTTTCCGCAGCCAACAACCTGCCCCAGAAGCCAATATCTTCTCAGGCAATGCAATGGCTCTCTGAGCAACCCTGGAATGGCAACGTGCGGGAACTGAAAAACACCATCGAGAGGGGTGTAATAAATGCCAAAAATGACCATATCGCGGTGGTGGATTTACACCCCGATAGTGAGCGGGCTCGCAAACGCCAGGCTGTCATCAACTCCAGCTCCTTCCGCCACGCCAGGCAGGAGTTTGAAAAAGAGTTTATCATCAATGCCTTGGCTAAGCATGATGGCAACATTACTCAAACTGCAAAAGCGATAGAATATGATAAATCGAACTTGATAAAGAAGATGAAGAGGTATGGGATTAAGCCCTGAATGTATGGGTGTTCTGTAGGGTCGCTCGCTGCGCACCGAAGGTACCGGCGTAAGCCGCACCGACCAACCTCACATGGTCTCGCTCTCCATACCGCACAAACCTGTAGCCGGCGTTAGCCGTAGCGCCGCCAGCAAGCGCCGCTTGCTTCATGTACGACCACTCTCCAAAGTACCGCTTTAACCGCTTCTCTTCGAAGCAGCGGATGTCTCCATCGGCATTCAAGCGAATGCCGTTAAAGGTCGCTGTGGCAAGCGACCATACTGCCGCCCATCCGTGTAAAACCGTGTTCATCCCTGGACTTTTATACTTTATTCGTGTTAATTCGTGTACATTCGTGGAAGGGAAACACCGTCGGGTAGGGGGGGGCGGTAAAAAGACCACTCCACGGTGGTGGATTTACACCCCGGTAATGAGCGGCCCGCAAGCACCAAGCTATTATCAACTCCGGCTCCTTCCGCCACGCCAGGTTGGAGTTTGAAAAGCGTTTATTAGTGATGCCTTGGCTAAGCATGATGGCAACATTACTCAAACTGCAAAAGCGAGAGAATATGCTAAATCTAAACTGATAAAGAAGATGAAGAGGTATGGGGTTGGACTTTAATCTCGGCTTGGCGGGGTAAAAACACTACCGGAGGGAATTTAGTGCTTTGTGGCTAACCGTCCGTATAGCAGCATGTTGGGGCTTTGGCACGAATTGGCGCAAGCTTTGCTCATAAAAGAGGCGATGCCTCGGTGATTTTACCAGCATCAATAATAACAGTACTGGAGGTACAAAATGAGAAAGCTTAGATTAGCCTTAATCTTTTTCGTCGCTGTTATATTTGTAATAACAGCATTGAGTTGTGGAAAAAAGAAGCCGACTGAGCCTGAAGAAGGTGAGACGGTCGTAGCCGATGAGGCGGTGGTATTGGATGAAACTGAAGCCGAATCCATCATTGAGGTTACCGATGATCAGATCGTGCTGCCAGCCGGAACCAGTCCAGATATTTATCAAAATGGCAAGGTGATCGTATCGGGGATTTCTGATGCCGCACCCTACGGTCTCTTGCGCAAAGTGGAGAGTTCCTCGACCCAAAATGGGCAGATTGTAGTAAACACCAGCCAGGCGAGATTGGTCGATGCTTTTGACCAACTGGATTTTCATACCACTCAATCACTCAAAACCACTGACATTGTATCATCCGAAGCTCTGACTGATGGAGTGAGATTCGTCCATGACAGTAAAAACCCGTATAATTACCACTACATCATTGATGAGGAATTCAACGTGGGCAACAATGTAACCATGTATGTGGATGGTGAACTCGATCTCACTCTGGGTTATGAGCTAGCAGCCAAGATATCGTTACTAAGGGGTTTGCAGTATATCAAAGCCGGATCATTCGTTACTTCCGAAGGGGATTTGGAACTCAATGTAGATGGCAGATTCAATTACCAGCGATCCGTCGAATTGATCAGACACGATTTTGCACCGGTTGTATTCGTTGTGCCTGCAGCTCCTCCTGTTCCTATAGTTTTGGTCCCCAGAGTGACTATTATACTGAACATCGACGCCTATGGAGAGGCACACGTAACAGCCACGGTTTCGGCCTCAGCTTCGGTCGAGGCAGGGCTGGAGTATCAGAAACCCAATTGGACTAGCTATTATGAGAAGGATTTAGGTTTTGACTATGACATTCCGGTGGTAGATGCTTCAATGAACGCTACTGTGGACGCTGGCCCCAGGTTTGAGATAAACTTATACGGAATAGCCGGGCCTTGGGCTCATGCCCGGGGAATTCTCAATTTGGACGCCGATATCAACGCCACTCCCTGGTGGACCCTTACAGGAGGTTACATGGTGGATGCCGGTGTGCACTTCAATGTTTTTGATTACGGAGAAAGCGCAACTATGCCAAATATAATTAACCACAGCGTCGTCCTCGCCCAGGCAAGCCAAAACCAGGTGGCCACTCCTACTTTCAATCCTCCTGGGGGGGGGGCTTACACCTCAGCACAGAATGTCACCATATCCTGCGCCACGCCCGGAGCCATGATCTACTACTCAATTGACGGATCAACGCCCTCCATTCGATATACCAAGCCTGTTAATATCCCATCCACGGCGACCTTGAAAGCCAAGGCCACCAAATCAGGTTGGACAGACAGTCAAATCGCATCCGCTGTATATACTATAAACCAACCGCAAACAGTGGCAACGCCTACTTTCGCTCCACCTGGAGGAACCTACACCTCAGCACAGAATGTCACCATATCCTGCGCCACGCCCGGAGCCACGATCTACTACTCTACCGATGGATCAATGCCATCTACCCGATATACTTCGCCGGTAAATATCGCATCCACGGGGACCTTGAAAGCCAAGGGCACCAAAGCGGGATGGACGGACAGCCAAATAGCATCTGCTAACTACACAATAAATATACAGCCAAATACTGTGGCTACTCCCACTTTCAACCCGCCTGGAGGTTCTTACACGTCAGCCCAAAATGTGCAGATCAGTTGTGCGACCAGCGGAGCTACAATAAGATACACTACCGATGGGAGCGACCCCAGCGAATCTTCGACCGAATACACATCGCCAATAACTGTAAATAGCTCAACAACAATAAAGGCAAAGGCATTTAAAAATGGTTGGACTCCCAGCGCGATATCTACAGCAGAATATATTATCTCTCACGATGATTACCAGGAATGCGAATTCCCTACGATCCTCCTTGGAGAATGGTATGATGATCCCAATAATGTATGGAATTACTCCATTCGTGACATCCCGCCCTATAGAATTCGTACTGGAAACCTCTATTACTGGCCTCAAACCACTCATTTTGACGGTAATCGATATAGAATTTTCACGCTACAAGAAGGCACGTCCGCAGAGTATACTTTCTTTTTTGAGAATGTTACAGAAACAACGATGGACGCTAATCGAAGTGCCGGAAATGTTTGGGAACCTATCGGTAATTTTACTGGCCATCACAAGAATTAGAGGAGCCAGGTAATCATTTAGCCGATATGAATAATTGTTAATCACACACGTGGATTTGATTCACGCGAGTGTTTAGAGATACAATTCTATTATAAAACCCGGACTGAGCTCCGGGTTTTTTGTCTCAAGTAAGGTAATGGCTTTCTGAACAACCTGTTAATCCCAGATAATGCAGTTGCTCCAGTGTGACCCTCCCTTCCTCTTCCTTACTTAGCCGCCCGGTGATTACTCGGTGCCACTTTAGGAAAAATCCGAGTATCTCCACGGCATCGCCCTGCGGGTAAGTGAGGGCGAGGTGAGTTACGGGGCAAAAGCCCAACTTGGGGAAGAATTCTACTGCATAATCTGGGTTAATGTGCGGAAAACGAAAAACACCATCGAGAGAGGGGGAGGTAAAAAGACCACCCCACGGTGGTAAATTTACACCCCGATAGTGACCAGACTCGCAAGCACTGGGTTATTATCAACTCCAGCTCCTTCCGCCAAGCCAATCCAGAGTTTGAAAAAAGCATTTATTATCAATGCCTTAGCAAAGCATAACGGCAACATCACCTAAAGCGGAAAAGCGATGGAACATGCCTGCCGAAGATGATGAAAAAGCACGGAAATCGAAGCTATTCCGAGGTGGCAGGGGTGTAAAAACACTACCGGAAGGATTTGGGGCTTTCCGGCTAATTGGCTATATGGCAACACGTTAAGAAATTGGCATGAATTGGCATAGACTTTGCTACTAAAACCGAAGAAAATGATGCTTGGGTGTTCTTACCAGCATCAGAAACTTGAAAGATAGATAAATAACTACAAGGAGAAAGACGTGAAGAAACTATTAGTTACACTGCTGATCACAGTGACAGTGGTCTGCATTGCAGCGCAAAAGCAGAAGGGGTATTACTATGACACCTCCGGTCTTTACAAGAATATCTATCGTCCGTCGTGGTCGATATGCAGTGTGGGTATGGCCAATGGAGGTAGCGAGTGGAGTGTATGCTCGTATTCTTTCGCTCCTGCCGACAGAATAACTATTACCCCAGGCTTGTTTGGGAAAAGGCAACGGTTTTCAAACAGAATAGTCGAATATCGGAGGGAGTCTAGCTCTGCCCCTTGGAACAAGTATGCTGAGAGAACGGGTGAAGGGCTTGTAGTCCTTCCTACAATGGTTCATTACCCGTTTTTTGCATTTGGTTATGATACTGATTCCGGCTTAAAGCCATTATACTTCACAATTAATCCCTTTCTTGAAACTGCCCTCTTTGGAGGGTATGCTGAACGTAACAATCTTACCTTTGTTCCCTACCTAGATCTTGGTGTACGCGTTCAGAGTTCTGCTTTCTATGCCAAGCTATCATATACTTTAGTAAGGGATTCTGAAAAAGGTTACAACTATGGTAACTCAATACGTGAAGTCTCAAACAACTCTGGGTTGAGTCTATCCGCAGGCGTCAACATCTCGTTTATGGATAAATCTGCTGTTGGCAAACAAAGGAGAGTCCACAAGGAAAAGATTTACGTACCGGTTATAAATGTAACAGACTTTGCATTAAGCGGCTCCGAAGGGGATCGTGTTTTCCAGTCAGATAGTGGTTATCTGAAGCTAACGCTGGAAAATACAAGTGAAGTTGATGGTAACAATCTGAAAGCGGTTCTCAGACCCAAAGGAAGCTATCCCGGTTTGTCTACAGGTTCTGCTTTCTCCTTCGATATCAAAGCCAGGGAAACATACAGTGCGCCCATACCGATAACAACGAAGAACGCAATTCCAGGCGACACTCATCATATTTTAGAAATTCTGGCAGATGACGGTGAGTATAAGATTGAACTACCGGTAACATTTACCCTGTCACCCGATCCCCGGGGGAGTGCTGTTGCCACTCAAAGTGTGGTCTACAATCCTTCGGAATTGGATCGGAATATTCCCCAACGCCAGGTCAGGAACCCCAATCTGAAAGCAGTGCTGGTGATCAACGAAAACTACCGGGATGAATCGGTTGAGCCGATCAAGGTGGGCTCCAACGCAGCTAAAACGCTCAAAAAATACCTGACCCAGACACTGGGAGTTAATGAAGCGAATATCTACGAATACAAGGATTACACCATCAGCCAGCTCGAAGAGCTGGTAGACCCCGATGAAGGTCTGATCCCCAATATCGTGAGGAAAAACGACCAACTGCTGCTCTATATTCTTTCCCATGGGATCACCAAACAAGGCAACAGGGATAACCTTTCCTATCTGTTAGGCACAGACAGCAATCCTTATTCTGAAAAGAGGCCAGGAGTGTCTGTAAAGAGCATTATCAGGGATCTGGAAGAAATCCCCATGCAAAACTATGTGCTATTTATCGATGCTTGCTACAGCGGGCTGGGCAAAGGCACAATGGCTCCAACCACAAGGTTGAAATCAGGCAGCCTCTCGCCAACCAATGGAGTGGTTATCACGAGCTCGGAGGGAGATGAGGTGGCCAATATCATGGAGGATAAGGGCCACACCGTGTTTTCATATCATTTGATGAAAGCCCTGCAAAGCCTCGGCAAGGGGAAAAACCCGATATCGGTTCAGGCTCTGTTTAATGAGCTGGGCGATAGGGACGATGGAATCCCCGGCTATACCCTGCGTCAATTCAATCGGACACAAACACCCCGTTTATTCGGTGATAAGCAGATTATCTTGAGCAAGTAGCATGTCTAAACACATCACTTTCCTGTTTCTTATTCTGGCCTGTGATGCCTTATTTGCCGGGATAGTGACGATGAAAAACGAGCTATGCAGAATGCTACCAATAAAACATAAAAACAACGGGCTGGTATTTAAACTAACACCAGAAGCCCTGAAAGACAGATAAATAATACTAGGAGAAAGACCGTGAATAAACTACTAATCACACTGCTGTTCACAGTGACAGTGGTCTGCATCGCAGCACAAGCGCAAAGAGGATATTACTATGACACTGCCGATCATTATCAGAATCTATACCGTCCGTCGTGGTCGATAGGTAGTTTTGGTATAGCCAATGGAGGCAGCGAATGGAATGTCCTATCGTATACTTTTGGCGACAGAATGAATATTACACCGAGCCTTATTGGGAAAAGGCAGCGGTTTTCCAATAGATTTGACGATGACACAGGCGAAGGCATTGTGGCCTTTCCAACGATGGTTCAGTACCCGGTCTGTGCGTTTGGTTCTGATGCTGATTCTGGCTTCAAGCCATTGTACTTCGCAGTTAGTCCTTTCTTTGAAACTGCCCTAATAGGATGGTATACCGAAAAGCCGTATTTTTATAACTATGAAGGGCAACCAAACGGAATTGGTATATTATTTCCTTACTTGGATCTTGGTGTTCGAATCCAGAGTTCTTTTTTATTTGCCAAGCTATCGTACACTTTAGTCCAGGATACAGAAAGAAGTTATGAATACGGACATTGGGGTGAAAAACGTATCAGCTCTAACAATTCTGGGCTTAGCATATCAGCAGGAGTCAATCTCTCGCTGATGAATAAATCGGCTGTAGGCAGGCAACGCGTGAAAAAAAAGATTTACACACCGATCATAAGCATCACGGACACCTCCTTGCACGGGACCAGTGGGAATCGCATTTCCCAGACAGATACAGGTCATCTGAAGTTGCTGTTGGAGAATACCAGCAAAGTTGATGGTGACAACCTGAAAGCGGTTCTCAAGCCCGATGGAAACTATCCCGGCCTGTCGACAGGGTCTTCCTTCTCCTTCAATATCAAGGCCAAGGATTCATACGTTGCATCCATACCGATAACAACAAAGGATGCAATTCCATCTGATACCCAGCATACTCTTGAGATTAGCCCGGCGAACAACGAGTATAAAATCGAACTACCGGTTACCATCACCCTGTCACCTGACCCTAAAGGGAGTGCGGTCGCCACTCAAAGTGTGGTCTACAATCCTTCGGAATTGGATCGGTATATCCCTCAGCGCCAGGTTCAGAACCCAAATCTGAAAGCGGTGCTGGTCATCAATGAAAACTACCGGAATGAATCGGTTGAACCGATCAAGGTGGGCTCCAATGCCGCCAAAACACTGAAGAAGTACCTGATACAGACATTGGGAATAAATGAAGCGAATATCTACGTATACAAGGATTACACCATCAGCCAGCTCGAAGATCTGGTAGACCCCGATGAAGGCCTGATCTCCAATATCGTGGGGAAAAATGACCAACTGCTGCTCTATATCATTTCCCATGGCATCACTAAGCAAGGTAACCGGGATAACCTTTCCTATTTGTTAGGCACAGACAGCAATCCCTACTCTGCAAAAAGGCCCGGGGTATCTATAAGGAGCATTATCAGTGATCTGGAAGAGATTCCCATGCAAAACTATGTGCTATTTATCGACGCCTGCTACAGCGGGCTGAGCAAAGGTACAATGGCTCCAACTACAAGGTTGAAATCAGGCAGCCTCTCGCCAAGCAATGGAGTGGTCATCACCAGTTCGGAGGGCGATGAGGTGTCCAATATCATGGAGGATAAGGGGCACACCGTATTCTCATATCATCTGATGAAAGCCCTGCAAAGCCTCGGCAAGGGGAAAGACCCGATTTCGGTTCAGGCTCTGTTTAATGAGCTGGGCGATAGGGACGATGGGATTCCGGGTTACACGCTGCGCCAGTTCAACCGGACACAAACACCCCGTTTATTCGGTGACAATCAGATTATCTTGAGCAAGTAATATGTTTAGACGCATCACATTCTTATTGCTTATTCTGGCATGCAACGCCCTATATGCCAGGATAGTGGAAGTTAAAGGGTTTCGCCATACAGAGTCCTTTACCGACTTGTCTCCCGGCCAGGCGGAACAAGAGACGGTGAAACTGGCGTTAGAGGAGATAGTGAGGCAAAAGAGCGGCGTGAGTGTGACCGCATTCGCGTCCCAAACACTGTATGATGATGGTAAGATTTCAAAAGATATTTTTTCCAAGTATTCGTCGATCATGACTACCGGCTACGTGAAGAAATACAGCATCGTACCTGATAGCAAGCGGACGCAGCTCTTGGAAAACGGCGTGCTGACCGTCAGTCTGGCTCTGAACGCCACCCTGGACATCCCGGACGACAAAGATCTCATTGCGATCAATGCCAAGATAAACTCCAATTCTTTCAAAGATGGAGAGTTGGCATCCATCCGATGCACTTTGAGCAAGAAAGCCTACCTCAGTTTGATTGCCATCTCAGAGCAGGATTCTGTCTACCTGCTGTGGAACAGCGATCATCCGATCAAGGCTAACAAGATAATCAATATCCCCCAAGAAAATTCTGAGATTGTCATCGAAATGGTCAAGAGCGACCAACCAATCGAATATGGAGCCTTTTGCCTGCTGGCAACCGATAAGCCGCTGTTCCAGTATCAGGTTCCTCCGGCATCGATGTCGATATCCGGACTGGAAATCCTGATGAAAGACAGGAGACTGGGCTCTGCATTCCTGCCCTATTGTATTGAATAACCATATGATATAACAAGGAGTTAACCGTGAAACCAAAACACCTAATCACCCTTTTCTTGACCCTGCTGATTGGGTTATTACCGTTTAGTCTCTGTTCGGGTATAGCTGAGCTGACACCAAGCTCCCTTAAAGCCGAAGAGAGCGATTTTGCAGTTGTTTACCAAGCTGTTGGCAACAGCCCCAAACTGGCTACCAAGGCTGCGTTAGACATAGCAACACCACAAATATCCGCTTGGGTAGAAAAAGCGGTGTTGGAGCAAGTCGCTGTTTTTGCCAAGGAGGCCGGTGTGCCCGCTGAATTCAGGTCAGCTCTTGCCGGTGCAGTCTGGGATACCACCAGGGAGAGCCTCGATTCATTTGTTGACCGAGTTGATGATTCAAAGGTGCAACTATCCACATTCGAGGGCAATGGATACACTTACCAGTCATTAAAGATCAACAAAAACGGCGAAAGTTACGATGCCATGTTGTCTGTCAGAGTGAGTAAATCCGGCCTTCTCTCCCGGTTGCACGGACTGATCGTAGGGCAACCGGAACTGTACCAAAGTCTGAAGGAATCAAAGTCGTTTCAGGAGTTTGATGACTTTCAGATCAAAAAACATGAAGAGGCTCTGCTCAAATCGGAGCAGGAAGGGGACACGGATCGTAAGAAGGTGACCTTGATCAATGAAGATCAAGAAAGCTACCGTTGTTTCGTTTCATATTCCTCCCTTCAGGTTTCCAAGCCGCAACCAGATTCCCTGTTGTCCAAAGCACTGGATAGATTCCAGGATGGCATTGCACTCAAATTACGGATTAAAGCTGAAAAACTCGTCGGGGATGAGGGTCTGTCTGTAGATTTGATGGGCCAACTGCAATACCTTGCATTCAAGGCGTTGTACAGGGAGGTTTTCCCGGACAAGGTGAAAAGCTTGGTCAAACAATATGAGCCTGTTGATGGTTCCGAGAAATCAAATACGGAAATTGTGTTGAAACTGCCTAAGTTCGACCTGTATCATGCCTGGTATGAAGGAATACTCGAATCTACCGAACTGCATTCCGCCCTTAAAAACTCTCCGGCTTTTTTGGAGTTTGAACAGGAGGTTCTGGAAGGACGCAAGAAAGAAAAGGAATCAGAAGCTGATCTGGAAGCTCTGAGAAAGGAATTTATGCAGGAGCTCAAAGATGAAAAGTAAAAAGACGCTGGATACTTCACAAGCACCATCATTGAAGCAGGGCTGCTATAGCATGAAGGCAATTGCCAGCATCCTACTCTTGATGATGGTATGCCTGTCCATCCCGCTCCAAGCCGTACGCAAAGCTTTAGTGATCGGCAACGCTGATTATGCATATAACCCTCTGAGGAATCCGGTCAACGATGCCAACTTGGTTGCGGACAAGCTCACGCAACTGGGCTTCGAGGTCACCAAAGTCACCAACGCTAACCAAAGTACCATGGACAAAGCTTTGAAGAGCTTTGCAGACCTACTGACGAGCCGCGATGAGGCCGTGTTCTTTTACAGCGGTGGCGGGGCTGCTGTGGACGGCATAAGCTATCTGACACCTGTAGATAAGTTGATCAATAACGTGGATGATCTGCGCCATAATGCCCTCGACACCAACCGAGTGCTGGAACTATTGCAGCGGGCTCGTGTCTCGGTGATGGTGCTGGATGCCTGTCGCGACAACCCCTACAGCAAAAAGAGCTCCGGTCTCAGCAGCATGATCAATATAAAGGCCAAGGCTGGTAACCAATACGTCATCTTCTCCACAGAGTATGGCAAGACCACATCCGACGGTAAAGGCAGCAACAGCCCCTTCACCGAGAGCTTCGTGAAATACCTCGACCAGCCACTCGTCATCGAGAATATGGCAAGACTGGTCATCCGAGACGTGGAATCCAGGACCAACTCTAAGCAAACACCGTGTGCCATTGGCAGTTTGGTCGATGAATTCTACTTCTCCCCTGCTCAGGGAAAAAGCCCAAAACCAAGGACAACCATACCCCCGATGAACAAGGAGTCATGCCTGATTACGGCAGATTCTGCTAACTATCAGTTCTTTTTTGAGGGAGCCGTCCTTGAGGAGTATGATTATAATGAGTGGGCTGAATTAAGATGGCATGAAACAGAGAGTGCTTTAAGGAAATACATCTTGGCGGATGCGGATTCCTTGATCCGCGCTTGGCTTCCCAGTAAGAACACCGAAGAATCCACCCGATCCGACCTGGCGCATTTCGTCTTGGCAGCAATGCGGGACAGCCTGGACCTGCAGTTTCAATCGGCAAGAAAAGACTTTATACAAGACTCAGGCGTTGCAGAGGAGCAGAGTGCACAACGCGTGAAAACGGTAGTAAATATGAAACCTGTTAGGGCTTTATTCAAGCTATTTTATGAGGTTGAAGCACCCAGCACTGAAACGAAAGGAACTTCTGCGAGTGAGCAAGTCGTGATGAAAGTGGATAGAATGTATGTCAACCGCCTGCTCTGCAGCATCATAGACGGTTTCCACACACAACTTTCTCAGATAAAAGACTCAAAAGCTTATCATGACTTTGCCCAAAGCGCAAAAGGGGAGCCCGAGAAGCCGTGATTTGGTATCACTATAAAGGAAGTTGAGTTATGTCTAACAAATGGATACTTATTCTGATGTTGCTCATGGGCTGCATCAGTCTCCCAGCCGCCCGCAAAGCTTTGGTGATCGGTAACGCCGATTACGATGTTGCAGCTCTGAGCAACCCGGTGAACGATGCCCGGGCGGTGGAAAAGCTGCTAAAAGAGCTGGGATTTGCCACCACCCTGCGCATCAACCAGAACAGGCGCGACCTGGAAGAGAGCATAGACAGTTTTACCGCCTCTCTAAAGCCTGAAGATGAGGCAATCTTCTATTACAGCGGTCACGGAGCCCAGGTGGAAGGCGAGAATTACCTCATCCCCGTGGGCAAGGTGATGAAGGACGAGAAGGACATCAAGTTCGATGCTGTGAATGCTAACAAGGCCACGGGGAAGCTTTCCAATGCGGGAGTGTCAATCGTGGTATTGGACGCTTGTAGGGACAATCCTTTCCGCGGCGTGAAGGGAGGCAGCAATAAGGGCTTAGCCGTAATGTCCTTGGATAAGGGTAGACAATACATCATCTACAGCACCGCCAGCGGGCAGACTGCTGCAGATGGAGGCTCCGCCGGACTGAGCCCCTTTACCGATGCCTTTGTGCGCCATGCCGGCACGCCCGGACTGACCATTGATCAAATGATGCACATGGTCAATGCCGATGTGCGTCAATGTACGGATGGGAAACAGATTCCCTTCACCTATCACAGCATGGATCAGCCCTACTACCTGGCTCGGGTGGATGACTCTGTGCCTCTGTCCACAACATCCAGCAAGCCGGTTTACACTCCGCCGCCTGCTCCGCAGATTTCAACACCGCCGGGCATGGTCTATGTCGAAGGAGGCAGCTTCATGATGGGCTCAAATGGCTATGATGATGACGAAACACCGGTGCATAAGGTAACGGTTTCATCTTTCTGGATCGGCAAAAACGAGGTCACGCAGGCGGAATGGAAAGAAGTGATGGGCTCCAATCCCTCATATTGGAAAGGGGATAAATTGCCGGTGGAACAGGTGAGCTGGTATGCCGCCATCAAATACTGCAATCTGCGCAGTTTGGCAGAGGGGCTTACTCCCTGCTATTCGATCAGCGGTATCACCAGGCCTGGCAATTGGGGGGCTGTTCCTACTGAAGACAGAAACAGCACTTGGGACGCTGTCGTCTGCGATTTTGGTGCCAACGGTTACCGATTGCCCACCGAGGCGGAATGGGAATTCGCTGCCCGGGGAGGAGTCAGGAGTATCGGCTATGATTATTCCGGCTCCAACAATCTTGGCTCCGTAGCCTGGTATGCAGACAATTCCGGCAACAAGACCCATGATGTAGGTACAAAAGCAGCCAACGAACTGGGCATCTACGACATGAGCGGCAACGTCAGGGAATGGTGTTGGGATTGGTATTCCAGCTCTTACTACAGCAGCAGCCCACAGGATAATCCCACAGGGCCCAAAACTGGCTCATCTCGGCTGTTGCGTGGTGGTAGCTGGCACAACTATGCGACTAACTGCCGTGTAGCTTACCGTAGCCTCAGCTATCCATACAGGGGCAACAGCAACGATGTCGGTTTTCGTCTCTGCAGGGCTATAAAATGATTGATTCTTGGCTTTTGGAACTTGGTCTTTGGCAGCCCGCCGCAGGCGCAAATTTGATTTTTGCCCTCCAAAGGCAACCGTAGACAGTCAATTAACATAATAAAGCAAAATAACACATGATAAGGAGCGATTTATGAAGAAGATAGCGTGGCTGTTACTGATGCTCAGCCTGGCAGGGGGATTGTTTTCCTTCCAGCTCAGTGCCATAGGCTATGGTGACACTGCAGAAAGTGCTAAACGTGATGCTCTGGCCAACCTGTCTATACAGTTGTATGTGCGGGTTGATGCCAAGGTATCAGACCTGCTCAGGGAGGAGAATTTCGAGGTCTTCGAGAGGACGGTCAAGGAAGTTACCACCTCCAGCAATCTGCCCATCTTGGGCGTGGTTTACAATGAGGAGAAGTATACCAAGAAGGAATATCGGGCTACCGCAATGTTGGAGCCCCAGCGGGCTCTGCCTCTATACAGTCAGCAGCTGAGTGCCATGCATGACCGCTTAGTGGAAGCGAGCGAGTATTTGAGAGCTTCGGGAGATGCGTCCTTACGCTTTCAGAAGCTGCTTTTGGCCAGGCAAGACTTGGAGGAATTTGAAGTCTACCGCTTTATCTACCTTGCCTTGGGTGGGAAAGCCAATATCTCTGCTCCCATCACGGTACAAGCGCTGGATGAAGCTCTGCACGAGCTGACATCGGTGTTTTCTGATCTGGATTTGGGGCTGAGACTGAACGTGAAGGATTTTGCAGAATACGAGGGTATCTATGTGTTCTATCCTTCTGTATATCCCTCGGATGAGACCACTGAGTTTGCCCGTGCGGTGCACGATCGTCTGCAGGGGCTGGTATCGAGCTGTGAAAGTCCGCAAAATGCCTCCTGGTTTCTCCGCTCATCTTATGAAATCCTGACTGACAGGATAGACTTGCACCTGCGCCTCACCGACAGACAAGGCTCAGCAGTCAAATCCGCCCAGATCAGCTTTAGTCCTCAGGCTTACCGAGCCTATGAATACGAGCCGCGCACCATGGATTTAGCCAAGCTGATGGACATGGGCGAACTGGTCTCCAACAAGCTGAACATCAAACTGCGGGGCTCCAACGGCACAAGCCAGCTTTACTTTACCGAAGGCCAAAAAGTGCAACTGGAGATCAAAGCCAACATCCCCTGCGAATATTACATTGTCGTTCATGCCAATACCGCTTGGGGGGTCTATTCCTATGTGTTGGATCTGGACAGCGGGCCAATTTGCAGGATCAGTGCCGATCAATGCAATCGTTGGGTGCAGTTGCCGCCGTTGAAAGTAACCGAGCCCTTCGGAGTGGAAACCCTGCATGTAATCGCCTCCACCGGTAGCCTGCAAGGGTCAGTTCCACCCTACCGAAAGGACGATTACAAACTGCTGCGCATCTCTGACAATCCCCTTGATGCAGTGGCCCTTACCCGCGGTCTGATGGTGGAACGCGAGGAAATAGAGAACTCAGAAACAAGCCTGACGCTCACAACTTCCAAAAGGTAAGCAATAAGCTTATGCTTGACGTATTTCACCATTTAAATACAATGCTGCCAGCCTGTCGACTGAAGCTGTCGTACTATCTGCAGCCGGACAGCCATCGAAGCAGTGCGTTAGTGTTTACCCCAATATGTAAGACTCAACTAAATATACAAAATACGAGGAGCAAACGATGAAACATGCAATTGTTTTAATAACCGTCCTATTGTTCTGCAGTGTCCTCTTGGCAACGCCTTTCGAGGATTTTGTCAAAGAAGCCGGCAGCGAGCTGGCAGGCAAGTTCGACACTGTAATTCCCCTGAAAGTAGTTCTGGACAACTCAAACATCAAAGCTCAGCCAGCACCCGGCAAAGCTATGATGCAAGGTTTTATCCGGGAACTGTTGGACAGTGCCTTGGAGCAATCCGAGACCCTGAAACCAATTGATGTTGCCAAGACCGATCCCATCCTGAAAGGTTTGGCCGGCACCAAGCGGGATTACCATTATTTCGACGAGCTGGGTTTTAGAATCCATCAAAACCTGAATGTGATCGCCGACGCTCTACTGGAGATCAATTTTACAGACCTGAATGATACCCTGAAGCTGGAACTCAGGCTCATCGATGCCATCACTACTTCGGAGCTGGCAATGGTGAAAAAGGAATGTCCCGCAGATAACCAAAGCAACCAACTGCTGGGCAAGCCGATCACAGAGAAGCCTGAACCTGCAAAAGAGAAACCTGAGCTCACACAAGAGAGCCCCAAACCCAAGCCGACACCTCCACCCCAGCCACCCGAAACGGGAAACAAGATCCTCCTCAGCGAAGATTTTTCCGGCTTTGAAGAAGGCGATGCTTTGCCAGACTGGGGCAAGGGAGTTGTGGTGATCAAGAGCCCCGAAGGCAAGAAGTTTGTGGGCAGCCAGATCAAAGGCAAGCGGGAAATCGGCAGAGAAATCGCCATTCCAGAGCAAGCCGAGATCAGTTTCAGCTTTTCCCGCGTGGTGGAAAATCCCAGCCTGATCCTCTATGATAGCTCCGGCTCTGAGGTCAGGGTGACTCTGGCAAGAAACTGGAGAGGCTACTGGGTGTGGATATCGGGCTCGATGGCCATGCAATTTGAATGCGAAGACCTCAATCAGTTTCGCTGCAAACGAGTTGGTAACACCTACAAGGTTTACATCAACGGCAGATACATGCTGAGCGGTGTCTTTGAAGAGATCAAGGAAATAGCCGGTTTCAAGCTTGATCTGCATCAGGGACAGCTTTATACAAACTTTGAGATCAAGAAGTTGTAACACGATAAACAGATACGAAATGATAGAATCCCTCACAACAATAAAATCGGGGTAAACCCCAAAGGAGAATAACATGAAGAAAAACATCGTATTACTGGTATTGAGTTTGCTGTTCATCCTGCTGGTTCTGGCCGGCTGCAGCAAAGACAAAGTCCAAGTCCAAGCCCAAGTCCAAGGTACGCCTGAAGAATACCCATCTTGGTATCTGAGTCAGGACGATCCGGATTATGTGTGTGCCTATGGTTTCGCAATCAAGGCAAATCAGAGGGCGTCGGTGGAATCCGCTCGGGAAAACGCCATGCAGGAGATTGCCTATTACGTGGAAGCCAAGGTGACCACCATGCTGAAAGACTATATTCAGGAAGCCGGAGAAGTCGCTCCCCAGGTTCTTTCGCTGACAGAATCTGCTGCAAAGACTGTGGCTGAAGCCAAATTCTCAGGAGTAATTACCGGCAAGTTGGATACCCGCCAGGTTGAGGTGGATGGCGATACCCGCTATAAATCCTACATTCAACTCAAAGTGCCGGCAAAACAGGTCAATAAGGGTGTTTATGACTTCGTTCGCAGTGAAGAAGCCATGTACAGCGAATTCAAGGCCAGCCAGGCTTTCCAGGAGTTGGAACGCTCTTTGGAAAAAGACTAATCAGGTAATAACTATCGCTTAGCGGGATTTCGATCTGGGCTCACCTCCATGTGATTTCGCTTTTCGAAGCTCCCGCTAAGCGGCAAACTGTTCTCTATTTATAAGGGATAAGTTACCAGATGAAGAAACACCTAATCGTAGTCCTCTTGCTCTGCTTGACCTTTGCGGGCTTCGCTGCGCGTAAGGCTTTGGTGATCGGTAATGCCAACTATACCGATGCACCTTTACGCAATCCAGTCAATGACGCCAACTTGGTTTCCGCCAAGCTCACAGAACTGGGCTTCGACGTCACCAAGATCACCAATGCCAACCAGAAAAGCATGGACAAGGCTTTGGGCAGCTTCGCCTCAGGATTGACAGACAGCGATGAGGCTGTGTTCTATTATAGTGGTCACGGCGCCAACGTGGATGGCATAAACTATCTCATTCCCGTGGGCCGGGAGATTTATGACGAGGAAGACCTTCCTTACAACGCCTTCAACTGCAATCTGGCTATGGATAAACTGCAACGCGCCAAGGTTTCCGTGATGGTATTGGATGCTTGCCGTGATAATCCTTTCCGTGGGGTTAGAAGCGGCAGCAAAGGCTTGGCCAGCATGCAGTGCAAGGCTGGCAGCCAATACATCATCTTTGCCACCGAACAAGGCAAGACTGCCTCAGACGGTAGCGGCAAAAACAGCCCTTTCACTGAGAGCTTTGTAAAATACCTGGGCGAGCCCCTCAAGGTGGAAGATATGATGAGGAAAGTCATAGCTGAAGTCAAGGGCAAAACATCTGACAAGCAGATACCTTGGGCCTTGGGCAGCCTGGCTGTGGAATTCCGCTTCGCCCGAGCCACGGATCAGGTCCCGACTACGGTCCAGCCGAGCGAAACCAAGGCACCCCAGGTGCAAAAGGTGCACCACTATGGCTCGATAACTGTTACTTCTGCTCGTGAGGCAGATGTGTATCTGGATGGGAACTTCGTGGACAAGGTTTCCCCCGCAGCCAGCCTGGAAATCAGCAACGTCATGGTCGGCAATCACACCTTGGAAGCACGCGCCTCAGGCAGCCGTGAAAGCAAAAGCTTGTATGTGAGCAAAGGCCAGCAGAGCCCGGTGCACTACTCTTGGATACCTGACAACATGGTGTATGTGGAAGGCGGCAGCTTCCAAATGGGCTCCAATGACGGTTACAGCGCTGAAAAACCGGTGCAT
Organism: Candidatus Cloacimonadota bacterium; assembly: GCA_029781115.1. Taxonomy (GTDB): domain Bacteria; phylum Cloacimonadota; class Cloacimonadia; order Cloacimonadales; family Cloacimonadaceae; genus UBA3900. Next base: position 50,586 of record JAKOXG010000009.1, on the reverse strand, counting down.
CAGGTGACGGTTAAGTCTTTCTATATCGGTAAGTACGTGGTCACTCAGGCGGAGTTTGCCCAATATCTGCAGCCTGGTTTAAACTGGAATGATAACTGGGGCGTAGGGGATAACTATCCTGCCTATTTTGTTTCTTGGTATGCCGCCATTAAATACTGCAATTTGCGCAGTTTGGCAGAGGGGCTTACTCCCTGTTATTCGATTGGCGGCAGCACCAATCCAAGTCATTGGGGTGTTATTCCCAAGGAAAACAACGATGCCACCTGGGATGCTGTCAAATGCGATTTCAGTGCCAACGGTTACCGATTGCCCACCGAAGCGGAGTGGGAGTTTGCTGCCAAAGGCGGAAAAATGAGCCACGGATATGAGTATTCCGGCTCCAATGACATCGGCTCCGTGGCTTGGTATAAAGACAATTCAGGCGACAAAAACCATGTTGTAGGAACCAAAGCCGCCAACGAACTGGGTATCTACGACATAAGCGGTAACGTTAATGAGTGGTGCTGGGATTGGTATTCCAGCTCTTATTACAACGACAGCCCCAGGGATGATCCCACCGGCCCTAACACAGGGCAAAAACGTCTGTTGCGTGGTGGTAGCTGGAGCTTCAATGCAGCTTACTGCCGTGTGGCTTACCGTAATTTCGACCCTCCGTACAAGAGCAACTACGACAATGTCGGCCTTCGTCTCTGCAGGACCGCAAATTGATTGATTCTGGGTTTTTAACCTTTGGCAATTCTGGCGCAGCCGACAGCTTAATCACACACAAGGATTATAGATGAAGTTACAGGACTTAGAGATGAGTTTAAAAAAACATTGAAACTCAAAGAGGATTGAGTGAGAACGTCCTAAAAAACCAAATAATATGGGAGGAACAATGAAAAGGACTCTTTTGCTTATGCTGTTGTTTTGCACGGCAGTTATGCTGTGCGGAAGCTTCAATGAAGATTTAATCACGGAGCTGAATAAGGCTGAAACTAAAGTGCAGCTTTCGGCTTGTATTCAGAGTGCCTTGCCCCGGGCCCAGGAAACTGAGGATCACCGGTTTCTTCAGGACATTTGGCTCAGGATTGACCCTGAAGCTTGTTGCGATTATTACGAGCAACTTCTGGAGAAACATCCCAATGATCCAAAATATCAATACTTAGCCCTCCGTATTGAAGACGATGATCTGAGGCTTGAATCAGCCCGTCAGATGATAGCCGAGCACCCGGATTATTTTGGAGGTTATCAGATTATGGCGGATAACATGTATTACCTGCTAAGCAATGCTTACACGGCAGATGACTACACCACCAAAGACTACGCTGCGGATAAAGCGCTGTTGAAGCAGGGACTTCAGAAGTTTCCTGCAGACCCTATTCTCAATTTAGCCCAGTTTCGCAGTTTCTGGTTTGATGGCGATCTTAAAAATGCGGAGTTATCCCTGCTGAAGGTAAAGGACGACGAAGTCTTGTTGTTCAATTGGCAGGATGTTATGGCTTTCCTGAAGGAAGCGGACCGGCCTGAACTATTGGCATCCCTACAGCGTAGTTTGCAAGTCGACTGGAGCTGTATAACTCCCTTCAGTATGTTAACCAAGGAGGCAATACAGGAGATAGACGAACAGACCAACGCTGAACATTCCGATAGATTTTATCTCACGTGTCTGGGAGAATTAGGGGAAACAGCACTGATGGAGAATTTTTTGAACTCCCATCCTGAATACCAAAACAAGACTGAAATGCAGATGCGGCTTGTTTACACCTATCTTGAACTTGATCAAGCTGATAATGCCCTGAACCGGCTCCAACGCCTTGTGAAGGGCAGAGTGCTGGACTATCTGGATTTGCAGAATGATGAAGAGTTGACCGTTCTGCATGAGGATAAACGCTGGGATACCCTCTTGGCTGCAGCAGAACAAAACTGGGAGGCTGATGCTTCCCTGCGCCGTCAGAAAATGCTGAAAGAGCGATTGGACAAGCCGTCCCCGGACTGGGAACTGAATGACGCTGCAGGTAACAAGGTCAGCCTGGCCGATCTGAGGGGTCAAGTGGTGATCCTGGACTTTTGGGCTACCTGGTGCGGCCCCTGTCGCGGGGTTATGCCCGTGATTGATAACTGGATAAAAACCTCCATGCCTGAGGGTGTGAAGGTGTTTTCAGTTAATGTGTACGAAGACGACCCTCAGGATGCCATAGACTACATGAATGAAAAATCCTATGCTATGACCTTGCTACTCGAAGCGGATGAGGTGTTCAGCCAATATGGCGGGGAAGCCATCCCACAAATCTACGTGATAGACAAACAAGGCAAAGTCGCCTTTGATCATCTGGGCTTCAGTAAAGACTTGGAGTTCAGGCTCCAAACCTGGGCGGAGGCTTTGGTCGCTGAGTGAGCTTAAGGCTTTTGACAGCTTCAGATATAAGAAGGGAAAAAACATATAACGAGGTTGACATGAACAAGATCATTTTAGGGCTGCTACTGCTGACCCTAACAGCATGTCCGTTGCTGGGAACCCGTAAGGCTTTGGTGATCGGCAATGCAGATTATGAGGGTGCACGTTTACGTAATCCGGTAAATGACGCCAACCTGGTTTCCGGAAAGCTCACAGAGCTGGGCTTCGACGTCACCAAGGTCACCAACGCTGATCAGAGAGCCATGGACAGGGCTTTGAAAAACTTTGTCTCCGGATTGACGGACAGCGATGAAGCAGTGTTTTATTACAGCGGTCACGGTGCCAATGTGGATGGCATAAACTATCTGATCCCTGTGGGTCGGGAGTTTGATGACGAGGAAGACCTGCAATACTATGCCTTCAACTGCAACCTGGCTATGAATAAACTGCAACATGCCCGGGTTTCCGTGATGGTGTTGGATGCCTGTCGGGACAATCCTTTCCGTGGTGTCAAAAGCGGCAGTAAAGGTTTGGCCAGCATGCAGTGCAAGGCTGGCAGCCAATACATCATCTTTGCCACCGAACAAGGCAAGACAGCGGCTGATGGCAGAGGAAATAACAGTCCTTTTACCGAGAGCTTTGTAAAATACCTGGGCGAGCCAGAGCCGGTGGAACTTATGATGAGGAAAGTCATCAACGAAGTCAAAGACAAAACATCCGATAAACAGACACCTTGGGCCTTGGGCAGTCTGGCTGTGGAATTCCGCTTCGCCCGGGCCACAGATTACGTCCCGACCACGGCAAAGCCGAGCGAAACCAAAGCACCCAGGGTGCAAACTGTGCACCACTATGGCACGATAATTGTCACTTCTTCCCGGGAAGCGGATGTGTATGTAGACGGAAGTTACACGGGCAAGGTATCCCCTGCAGCCAGCATGAAGATCAGCGATGTTACCGTGGGCAACCATTCCTTAGAGGCTCGCGCCTCCGGCAGCAGAGAAAGCAAGAGCTTGTATGTGAGCAAAGATCAGCAGAGCAAGGTGCACTTCTCTTGGGTGCCCGAAAACATGGTCTATGTCGAGGGCGGCAGCTTCAAAATGGGCTCCAATGAGGGCGTCACGGACGAAATACCGGAGCATCAGGTATCGGTTAAGTCTTTCTATCTCGGTAAGTACGTGGTCACTCAGGCGGAGTTTGCCCAGTATCTGCAGCCGGGTTTAAGCTGGAATGATAACAGGGGCATAGGGGATAACTATCCTGCCTATTATGTCTCCTGGTATGCTGCCATTAAATACTGCAACCTGCGCAGCCTGGCGGAAGGGCTCACGCCTTGTTACTCGATTGGCGGCAGCACCAATCCAAACCATTGGGGTGCTGTTCCCAAAGACAGTAACGATGCCACCTGGGATGCGGTCAAATGCGATTTCAGTGCCAACGGTTACCGTTTGCCCACCGAAGCGGAGTGGGAGTTTGCCGCCCGGGGCGGAGTGAAGAGCCAGGGATATGAGTATTCCGGCTCCAATGACATCGGCTCAGTGGCTTGGTACGATGAAAATTCAGGCGGCAAGAACCATGTAGTGGGAACCAAGGCAGCCAACGAACTGGGCATCTACGACATGAGCGGCAACGTCTGGGAATGGTGCTGGGATTGGTATTCCAGTTCCTATTACGGCAGCAGTCCCAAGGATGATCCCACCGGGCCTAAAACAGGGCAATATCGACTGTTGCGTGGTGGTGGCTGGATCAACTCTGCGTCTTACTGCCGTGTAGCTTACCGTAACGTCAGCAATCCTTGCAAGGGCACCTCCACAATGTCGGTTTTCGTCTCTGCAGGGCTATAAATTGATTGGTTCTTGGTTCTTGGTATTTGGCCTTTGGCAATTCCGGCGCAGCCGGTCGAAATTATGAAAGAGCTCAAGATTATCAACGATTCTTACAACTTGCTCAAGTGGTATGGCAACCTCTTGAGCAAGTTTCCGCGCAACCATCGCTATGCTTTGGGGCTGCGGATAGAAAACACGCTTTACGATATTCTTGAGCTGCTAATCGGTCAGAAAGCGCAGCCAGGGTCTACGCAGTTGCTCAGTCAGGCGAGCATCAAGCTGGATGTTTTGCGATTTCTGGTGCGTTTGACTTTTGAGCTCAAACTGATCTCACCCGCACAACACCATGCCTTTGTTGAGCAGATTGACAACATCGGCAAGCAACTGGGAGGCTGGCTGAAATCGCTGCAAAGATAAATGAAAAGGCTTGGCTACCTCTACGAGCAGATTTACACTTGGGAAAATCTGTTAAGCGCCTTTCGTAATGCGAAAAGGGGCAAAACTTCGGCTGATCTGAGTGCGTTTGAATACAATTGGGAATGCAACCTTCTGGAGATTCAAGAGCAGTTGAGGGAACAAGCTTATCGGTTCGGTGCTTACCGTCATTTCGAGATCTTTGAACCCAAACAGCGCACCATCTCCTGTTCTCCCTTCCGGGACAGGGTAACGCACCACGCCATCTGTAATGTGATTATGCCTGTTTTGGAGAAGTCCATGATCGTAGACAGCTATGCCTGCCGCAAAAACAAGGGTCTGCACAAAGCAATCAGAAGAGCCTTCTGGTTCTATCAAAACTCTCAGTATCACTATCGGCTGGACATCAAAAAGTATTTTTACACTATTGACCACCAAATGCTGATGACTAAGCTTGAGAGAAAGTTCAAAGACCGCAAGCTACTGGTTTTGCTGGATCAATTGTTAGGCACTTACGACAGTGGTGCTCAGTATTACTTCCCTGCGGGCGAGCCTGATGTCTGCGAGCTGATCAGACCACGAGGTATACCCATAGGAAACCTGACCAGCCAACTCTTCGCCAATTTCTATCTGAATGATTTTGACCACTATGTGAGAGAACAACTTCATTTCCCTTACTACATCAGGTATATGGATGATGTGATAGTATTTGGCGATAGCCGGGATAGCCTCAAAAAGGCTGTAAACCAGATTTTGTCGGAATTGGCCAAGATCAGACTGATCCCAAACGAGAAGAAGAACTACATCAAAAAGAACGCTTTAGGTATTGACTTTCTGGGCTTTCGTCTGCACGAAAACAGGATAAAATTGCGCTCCCAAAACCTGGTCAGATTCCGGCGTAAATTGAAATCCCGCAGGAAAGTCACAGATTTCAACCAACTTCTACGTAGCATCAACGGGCATATTGGTTATCTCACCGCTGGTCATACCAAGAAACTGATAAACACCATATTTGAGGACATTGAGTTCTCGGATGAAAAGAGGAAATGGAAAATGGTTTTACCTTAAAGGTCAAGGTGCCAAAGAGACTGTTGCGTGGTGGTAGCTGGAACAACAATGCAACTAACTGCCGTGTAGCTAACCGTAACAACAACAATCCATACAAAGGCAACAACAACAATGTCGGTTTTCGTCTCTGCAATGCTAAAGAAGCCAGAACCGGGATCTTCTCTGCGGATGTTCCGGGTGTGTAAAATCTAGCCCAGCACCTTGACCTGATGTTGCCGTGCATCGAATGATTCTTTTAGGTTAGTAGGGAGAGTTCCTCGAAAGCCCGAGTTTCTGGTTCAAATACATTTTTGGTGAGCAGTTTGATCGAAGTTTCGGGGATACGCGTGCTTTTGGCCAAGATCAGTTGGGCTTTGGGGCTTTTTGTTTTTCCACGAATGGGGGCGGCTGCGCCGCAGTAGTCAGTCGTCAGTAATCAGTAGTCAGTCGCTGACGCCCATTTCGGAGATGCGGGTGCTCTTGGTGTAGCCGGGTGTGTTTATGGGGCTGGGTTGGGGAAGCAGGCTGGCGCCTGCTGGCGGCGGTTTGGCAACCGCCCGTACAGGTCGCTATGGCAAGCGACCATACATAGTTCCCATCCGTGAGCATCCGTGTTCATCCGTGGACTTCTTTATCCCATAATTCGTGTTAATTCGTGTAATTCGTGGAAGAAAAAAAGAAAACCCCGAAGCAGGGGATACTCCGGGGTTGTTAGAGAGAGTTAGGATCGATTTGCTACTTTATTTGCTAAGATTCTATTACTTCCACGTTTGCTCTGGGTAGGCTGAACTTGGTGCCGTCCTCAAATTCTGCTTCCAGGATACGCACCATGGTTTCGGATTCCACCTTGGTGAGCTCTTCGGGTAGAGCGGTCACTTTTGCGATGCGGCCAAAGTGAGGTTGGCGGATGACGCGGATCATAGTTCCCGGTTTTAGCACGGGGACTGCGGCTTCCGGAGCCTTCAGTTCTTCGTGTTCAAAATCCAGAGGGATGATGATTTCGGGGCGGATCACGCCGGCGCGGATCTGCGTTCTGCCATGGATGGATGTTTTGTGTCCATCGAATTGTTTGAGCAGGTCGTAGGTTTTTTGGGCCATATTGATCTTGCCAAAGCCTTCGGTGCAAACGATGGTGAGGCCGATCTTTTCGTGTCCGGTGATGGCGACTCCGATATCGTAACCCAAGAGTCTCTTGATATCCTGGTCGTCGATACCGCCGGTGATGATGGCAGCGACGCCGTGATTTCTGGCGGCTTCGATCACCTCGTAGCTCACGCAGGCACCGGTGACGATCACCTTGCCTTTGCAGGAGTCATTAATATCACCGACGCCGATCTCATCGCTGGGAGATTTGGCGATCACTTTCAGCTCGCCGACTGTTTCATCTCCCACGCCGAAGATGCCTTGGATGTAGGCGCTTTTGTTTTCGATGATCACGCCTTCTTCGGGGATCACGTCGGTCACCACGCCGTCGATAAAGGCTTTCACTTGCACAGGGATACGGGGTTCACGCAGCAGCACCTGTCCTGTGACGCTGGAGATGTTTTCCACTTCTCCATCCACGGGTGAGTATACCACGTTTTTGAAGAGTCCGGTGCCAAAAAGGCCTTTATTTTCTGCCAGGACAGTTTCTTTGGTGATCTGCTGTCCGGGTTGGATTTTGATGAAGTTTTGCAGTTGAGCGGGTGTGACGCCCAGTTTATTTGCCAGGTTGAAGGGGACGACCTTTCCGGGCAGCAGTGTTTCAGCCACCACGTCTTCGGCTTTCACCTTGTCGCCTTTTTGGACCAACACTTCGCCTTTGAGGGGCAGTACACGCTCTTTTCTGAGGATTATATTGTCTGTAACGGTGAGTCCAGCGGAATATGCTTGTGCCATTGTTTCCTCCTAAGCCAATATTTCTTCGGGGTAGACTTTCAGCTCACGCATCCACTTTTTGAGGTAGCTGATGCGTTGAGCCTTCTCGGTGGGCAGGCCAAAGGGACGGCGTCCACGGGTATCGATGACGATTCCCACTGTGCCGCCATGCAGCTCTACATCCAGTTCTTTGCTCTTGTTGCTATCCAAGGTCAAGCCGCCGGAGGTTTTGAGGTGTGCCTTGGCTACTTCTCCCACTCCTAAGGGTATGAGGCGCAATTCGCCGTAGGGGATGTGTTCGTCAAATACCTTGCCATCGGGCAGGGTGATGGTGGCGTGGAGGGCTTGTTTGCCGATTTTGCTTCTGCCCACGGGTGCCACACAGGTGCCCAGGTAGAGCATACAGTCTTTGCGGAACACTTCGGTAGCGGCTTTGGTGCTGATTTCAGAGAGCACGCCCAAGTGAGGCATCATGAAGATGCTATCCACGGCGATCTGAGTGATTCCTTCCGGCAGGAAAGCGTCGATGAGCATCATGAAGGTTTGGTTTCTTCTGGGTGCATGGGAGAGCACGCCGCCGCTTCCCACCAAGAGATCAAGGCTCATCATGTCCACGATGGTAGCACCGGAAGTGGATTGGCTGAAGGCCTCTGAGATGTCGCGCTGTTTCTGCATTCCCTTGAGGCTGCTGGCAAAATCCTTGTGTTGGATAAAGGCCAATCGCAGCGCTTCTTTGGCGATGGCTTGTTCCAGCACCAATTCTTTGAGTAGGAAGGGGATGGTGGTGGGGCGGATCATCTTGTTTTTGATCATGTTGCGCAGCTCACCTTCGTTGATGTCAAAAGGAACCCAGCGCATGATGTTGTCCAATCCGGCAGAAGCTAACACGTTGGAGATACTGTAGCTCATGCCGAGGTTGGCGCTCACGGTGCGGTTGAAGATGTGTTCATCGGTAAACACTGAGAAGACGTCTGTGGTGGCTCCGCCGATGTCCACGCCCAAGACTTCGATGTTTTCTTCACGGGCGATGGTCTGCATGATGTTTCCCACGGCTGCGGGAGTGGGCATGATGGGCACGTTTTCATGGTCTGGGCCGCGTGTCCATTCCATCAGTTTGTTGTAGCCGGGCGCCTGTTTCATCACGTGTTCCATAAAGAGGTCGTGGATCTTGTCACGTGCAGGGCCGAGGTTTTCCGTCTCCAATTTGGGACGGATGTTTTCTGTCACGATCAGGTCAACTTTGTCTTGCAGGGTTTTCTTGACCTCTTCTTGCGCTTCCACATTTCCGGCGTAGATCACGGGCAGTTTGTAGCCTGCACCGAGGCGAGGCTTGGGATCGGCACCGCTGACTAACTCAGCCATTTCCACCACGTGCTTGACCGTGCCGCCGTCTTCACCACCAGCCATGAGGATCATGTCCGGGCGTAAGTGACGGATCCGCTCAATCTTCTCGTGGTTCATACGCTTGTCGTTGCTGGCGATCAAGTCCATCACGATGGCGCCTGCGCCCAAAGCGGCACGTTCTGCGCTTTCACCGGTCATGGATGCAACCACACCGGTCACCATCATCTGCAATCCGCCACCGGCTGAGGATGTGGATACATAGGCATCCACGCCAATATCACCGTTGCGGGGGATCACAAATTCACCATTTTCCATAAATTTGATGTTGGGATTGTTATATTTGAGGCGAGCCAACTCCTCAAGTTCGTTGGTGGCGTTGATCACGCCCTTGGTAACGTCGTTGAGAGGCGCTTCCACGGTGGTGGGAGCTTCGCCGCGGATGGTCTGACGGTATTCGCCGTCCACCCATTCGATTAAAATAGCCTTCGTCGTCGTGCTGCCGCAGTCTGTGGCAACGATGCGGGTAAGGCGTTTCTCATCGTATTGCATTATTCCTCCGCTTATTCAGCTTTTTTATCTTTAATTTTAAAGGTCTTAATCCAAAATTCCCTGCGTTTGGCGCGGCGACGCTTGCGCTTCAATCTCGCAGCTTCACGCCTCTCGCGGTTTATCTCTTCATCCAGCTCGTCCATGCGCTTGACCAACTTCTTGAGGTTTTCCTCGTTTTGGATCATGAGCGCAAAACGCTGGTATTTTTGACTATCAAAGAGGATCTCGGCAAAGGGCAAGACAAAATACAGCAACTGACTGCCGATGGAGCGTAGAGGCCGCAGGGATTCCACCAACATGATGCCCGCAGCGGCAAAGTGACGCTCAGCGATGAAGCGGGCTACCCTTTCTATCATCTCGGCAGCTTCGGCATCGCTGATCTCTACGATGATCTCTTGATATTCGTGCTTTCTAAAGTTCATGCAGCCCTCGCTGCGGTGAAGATATTCACACTCTTTGCGCCCTGCTCTTTGAGCAAAATGGCGATCTGGTTTGCCGTGGTGCCGGTAGTAAATACGTCGTCTATCAGTAAAATGTGCATGCCGTGCACACTCTTGTTGCGTCTGATAGCAAAGGCTCCATCCAGGTTGTGCTCGCGTTCCGACTTGCTGAGCAGGGTCTGGCTGGCGGTGTATCTTGTTCGCTTGAGCAGCCTCTCATAGCGGATCAGGCTCTTTTTGCTGAGGTAGCGTGCCAAAAGCTCGCTTTGATTGTAGCCTCTGTCTTTCTTGCGGGTAAAGTGGAGCGGGACGGGCGTGATCAGGTCGCAATTTAGCAGCTTTGCTTCCTCTTGAAAGGCTCGATACATGCCTTCGCCTAACCAGGTGGACAGGCTGCTGTAGGATTGATATTTAAAAGAGTGGATCACGTCCTTGATCGGCCCCTGAAAGACCCAGGCACTATGCGCAAAATCGTAGAAGATGTCGCCGGTATCACAACTGGGACATTTGCCTTCTTCCATCAGGGAGTAGCATCTGGGGCAGGTGTTATCGCTCAAAGGGATCGCCTCCTGACGGCAACTGCGGCAGAGGACGTCCTGCGCCCTGTCCAATCGCTCACCGCAGGAAAAGCAAGTGGGCGTGAGAATCAGGTCAATTCCCGCTTGCCAGATAGCTTTCAAAGGCTTTGAGGATTTCATATCCATCCGATGATACTACTGCCTTGGTTGCAGCGCGCTCGGGATGCGGCATCATGCCCAAAATCCGGCGGTTTTCGCTACAGATGCCGGCGATGTTATTTACTGAACCGTTGGGGTTTGCCTCAGGGGTGATCCTGCCTTCTTCGTCTGCATAACGGAAGATCACTTGGTCGTTGTCTTCCAGGCGTTTCAAGCTCTCTTGGTCAAGGTGGTATCTGCCCTTTTTGTGGGCGATGGGGATGTCCAAAATCCGCCCTTTATCGAGGCCGTGAGTCCAAGGTGAATTGCCGGTCTCCACCCGGATGTATTGATGTCTGCAGATGAAGTCAAGGTTTTCATTGGCAAGCAGGCTGCCGGGCAAAAGCTGCGCCTCGGTGAGCACCTGAAAACCATTGCAGATGCCCAAAATATAGCCTCCCTGCTTGGCGAAAGAGATCACCTCTTTCATCACGGGAGAAAAACGTGCCAGCGCACCACTGCGCAGATAGTCACCATAGGAAAATCCACCCGGAAGCACCACTAAATCAGGGTTTTGCAGGTCTGTATCTTTGTGCCAAATTGTGCGACTGTCATGACCCAGATCGGCAAAAACGTCGCGGGAGTCTATATCACAATTTGAGCCTGGAAAGGTGATCACACTTACTCTCAAGATTCTGCCACCTTTTCAATGTCAAAATGATAGGTTTCAGTATTGGGATTGGCCAAAAGTGTATCACAAATCTCTTTTACCTTGGGCCGCAACACCTCGACATCGTTTTCTGCGAAAACGATCTCGATGTATCTGCTGATGCGGGTACTCTGCACCGTATCAAAACCCAATTGAGACAAGGTTCCACTCACCGCTTTCCCTTGAGGATCAAGCACACTTGGCTTGAGCTGCACGAAAATCTTGGCTTTTAGCATTAGCTATCCCCTTTAATTGTAATAGAATTTCCTTTTCTGTAGAATGCTGTATTCAGTCAATACTTTTTTTAAGGCAGGGGGCGGGATGTGGGTGGGTGAGAGGGGGTAAGGAATTGATGGGATAGGGGTTAGTGGGTGTGGGGGATATATGGCAAAATGCTATAGATGGGTAAGAGTAGTCCATCATATAGAGCTACAGGCGTTTGTTTGCACTTGGGTTAAGAATAATTGTCTTTTTGGCTTCGCTTCTTTCTTGACAAAATAAGCTAATGTTTTAGGGTTGCAGAACCATAGCTTAGATGCTTAGGAGGTATAAAATGAATATTACAGACTTTACAAGCAAGATCAAGGAGCTGCTCTCGCAAGTAGGCGGAGTGAACGTGTCTTTTGGTGAAGCCAAAACAGTCGATGGAGTGACAGTGATTCCCGTGGCCAAAGTAATGATTGGAGGCGGCGGTGGCGAAGGTGGCAGTACCGGGCGCAGAAAAGGCAAAAAGCCAGCGCAACAAGCAGAAACTGAGCCCACTGAAGAAGGCAAGATGCCCGAAGATTATGGTGTGGGCATAGGTGGTGGAGCTACCACAGTGCCATTGGGTGTTTTTGCCATCACGGACGGCAAGGTGGCGTTTCACCCGGTGGTGACAATCGAGAAGGTATTTGGCTTTGGCCTGTTGTTTTTGATTGTGCTTCTCCGTTTTGTCCGCAAGCAAAGGAAGTGATTATTTCTTAAGATGGAAACCGGCATGACAGAGGCGGTCTACTGCGTGGATCGGGAATACATCGTCTACGCTTGGCGAAAGGTGCAGGCAAAGCCTGTCCAGCTTGGTGACCCGCGGGATTGCACAGACTTTTATAGGCGTAGGGGGAAGACGATTGGCAAGATAACTGGTTTGCCCGCTGCGCCGGCACTTGAAATCTTTGGGACGGTTGTCAGCGGTAATACTCGTAGCTTGTGTTGCTGGATTGATTGTCGTCTACTTCACCATCAGCTGTGCAGATCACACTGAGGGGGTTGCCGTACTTATCGAAGGTGTATTTGAATGTGTTGCGGCGGGTGGTTCCGTCTTCCGCATAATAAAAGGCAGATGAAATGATGTGTCCGTTAGCATCGAGGGTGTTGGTTTCTTGGGATATGATTGCGCCGGAACCGTCATAAAGAGTCCACTCCTTCACGGCACCATTGGGGCTGTAGGTGGTGACTTTCTTTTTGTTGAATCTGCTGCCGTCCCAATCACTTTCCTCAATAACGATGTGTCGATCAGGGATGTAAGAGTATTTGGTCTTGATGACAAACCCATTGGACGAGCTGGTTGCTGTTCTTAAAGCGATGCGTCCTTTGCTGTCATAGGTTTCCCGGTATTCGTAACCGGGGAAGTAGTCGCTTGGTTCAGCCCACCATGACTTGCTGTAGGTTGTATCAGCACACACATAAACAAATTGAGATTCATAAGTGCTCCCTCCAACTTCGGTTTTCTCGGTTATTTTAACCGGATAGCCAAGCTCATCGTATTCGTATAGGTAGAGTGTTTGGGAGGATTCAGAATCTCCATCGTAGCCATAATCAATGTTTTGTTCCTTGGAGAGATAGCCTTGATCGTTGTACCAGTAGTTGGTCTCATAATTCATGAAAGTCCTGCCCCCGGTACGCTGCTTGATTTTACCATCGGGATAATACTCCCTGTAGTAAAAATGAGCGGGCACGCCCAGATACTCCGTGGATACGGACTTTACCGGTCCCTTGAAGTTTTGCTTCTCTCTGCTGTTTTTATATACAAAGTCGTTTTCTACTGGCGGAGGGTAGCTTCTTGCTGCGAAGCTCCTGTGAGTGGAGCTTTCATCCGCTTGATATATGGTTCCAGTGCTGCAACCTAAGCCCGACAGAATTGAGCATAGAATGAGTGAAGACAGCAAACTGGCTGACTTGCGCATCATCTTCATGGGGTTCTCCTTTGGCTGGGAAAATATCGTTGAGCCGCATCGTAAAGGAGTGTGCCGATATTGTCAAGTGGAAAGATCGCAGGCGGCTTCATCTCTATGATGGGGTGGTTCATCCGGCTTGGCTCTTGACAAAAAAGGCCGATGTTTTTGCCTTGGGAAAGTAGGAGCGCAACCAAGGAGTAAAAAGACATGTTATTCATCATCAGCGAAAGCAATTATGCACCCTTCAACATAGCCACAGAGGAGTTTATCCTTCGCAACATCGCCGAGGACGTGTTTTTGATCTATATCAATGCGCCTTCGATCATCATCGGCAAGCATCAGAACACACTTTCTGAGATCAATAGCGAATATGTAAACGAGCACAAGATCCCGGTGGTGAGACGGCTGACAGGTGGGGGAGCGGTGTTTCATGATCTGGGCAACCTCAATTTCAGCTTTATCGTGACGGATGAGAAGGAAAAGGCGATCTCTTTTCAGAAGTATACGGCACCGATTCTGGATGTGCTCAACTCATTGGGCGTGAAGGCATACCTCGAGGGGCGCAACGATCTGCTGATCGACGGGATGAAGTTTTCCGGCAATGCCAAGGCGGTGCTGATGGGGCGTGTGATCCAGCACGGAACGGTGATGTTTGACAGCAAGATCGAGGAGCTGACCAAGGCGCTGAAGGCCAATCCGCTCAAGTTTAAGGATAAAGCGGTGAAGTCCGTGCGCTCGAGAGTCACTACCGTAAACCAACATCTGGATGAACCCGTGAAGATGGAGGAGTTTATCAGGCTGCTGCAAAAGAGGGTGAAACAGCAATATCCGGACTTGCAGGAGTATCGCTTCAGTGAGGCAGAAAAGCAAGGGATACAAAAGCTCTGTGATGAGAAGTATGACCGGTGGAGCTGGAACTATTCAGAGTCGCCGGCCTATTCAAATCACAGAGGCATGCGCAGCAATGCGGGCACGATCGAGGTCTATTTTGAGGTCAAGCGGGGGAAGATCGAGGGGATACGCTTCTTTGGCGACTACTTCGGGCAGGAAGATTCGGCGGAATTGGAGGCAAAACTGACCGGCGTGGAGCACAATGAGGAGGTGTTGCGTAAGCTGCTGAGTGAGCTGAAGGTGGAGCGCTATTTTGGGGATGTGGATACTGAGGAGCTGCTGAAGATGATGTTTTGATGCGGCGAAGCCGCTCCCACCTCCATCAGTTCCCGGTAATCCTGATTATCCTCCATCAGGTTCTCGTGCTGATCCTGGATCACGGTTCCCTCACTCACAAAGAGCACCTCATCGTAGCGGGTGACCTCAGCCAAGTCGTGGGTAATGGTCAACGAGAGGCGATTGGCCACCACTTCCTGCATCAGGGCATCTATCTTCACTCTCAGTTCCGCATCCAGCCCCGTCTTGCCCTCGTCCACCAGGATCATCTGATACTGCTGTTTCAGCAGTAGCCTCAGCAGGCAGACCATGCGTTTTTCACCGCCGGAAAGCTCCTTGCCTTCTTTGGGGTTGGTCTTGATGCCGTCGGTAAAACGCTCAAAGAAGGTGGCAAACCCATGCTCTGCTATCAGATTGTCGAGGTCTGGCTGAAGTTCGGTATCACCAAGGAGAATGTTGTCCTCAATAGTGCCGCGGAAGATATAGGAATCCTGCAGCAGAACAAAGCAGTTCTTTTTCCACCAATCTTCGGCGATCTCGGTGGTTTTGGTGCCGTTGATCAAGATGTTGCCTGCGTCTGGATGCATGATTCCATTCAGGAGATCAAAGAGGGTGGATTTGCCGGAGCCCGTCCGGCCTACCAGAACATATCTCTTGTTTTTGGATAGAGTCAGGGCGGGGATGCTGAGTTCAAATTTGGATTCAGGATAGGCGAACTTCACATCCCGGAACTCCACCTTGAGTGCGGGTAAATCCGGTGGCTGCTGCTGGGGGCTGTCCACTTCGACAGCATACAATTCTGCCAAGCGATCCAAAGACGGGATCCTGCGGTGATAATCATCACTGATCGCTATGCAGAGAGAGTTCAGCTTGGATATTATAGATGAGGACACATAGAAGATGGCAAACAGGGTTCCCAAGCTCAGGTGTCCTTTGATGACTCCGTAAACACCTACCAGGAAGATGGTAACATAAACTCCTTTATCGAAAAAGTCATAAAGGGAGTATAGCACATTCTTTGCTCTGCCTGTCTTCACACCCGTGGTACTGACGTCTTGGCTGGATTTGCTGATATTTGTCATGAGGAAATTCTCCAGCCGCCTCGACTTCACTTCCTTCAAGCGATGGAGGGGCGAGTAGGAGTCGTCATACCAGGTCTCTAACTTGTCATCGTGCTCACGATCGTATTTATCCACGTTTTTCACGCTTTTTTTGATCAGCAGATAATACACCGGCAAGACCACAATCACACCCAGGATACCCCAGCCAAAGAGGATATACATGACGACGAGATCGACAATAAAGCGGATCAGCAGTGAAATCACTCTGGTGGTACCGTATACGATGGCACCTTGGAGATAGTAGCTGTCCGTGCTCATTAACTTGATCAAATCCGATGAGCTTCGTTTGCCGGAAATATGGTAGGGGAGTTTGACAATCGCTCTGTATGTATCGGTGGCCATGGCGGAATATGCCGACCAATCGAAGGTTGTCAAGGCCTTCTCTCTCCAAAATTCAACGAGGACTTCGAGAATGATCAGCACTACGTAGAGGATTGCCAAGCCTAACAGTTCCTTGGTGGGCAGGCCTTCCAAGCCGTCAATCACGGTCCTGTAGATAAAGGGGATGGGTGTGGACAGCAAAGCCGCAAGCAGTGCCAGAAGCGTGATCTGCAGAAACTCTTTGCGGAAGCGATGCTTGATAAACCAAACAATGAGAGCTCTGTGGCTCATCTTTTTTGTCTTTGTCGACATGATGTTACCTCCTTACAATTCAATATCTTGATGAAACTCACGGAATCTGAAATGAAGCAAAAATCCTCAGGCACAGCACGCCCGCATGACGGGACTTCAAAGCCTTGAGGCAAGCTGGTAACAAGTAATAAGATCAATATTAACATGACTTTTCGCATACTATGCTCCTATGGATAGGGTGCGGTTGCAGGTTAGATGGTTGGGAACTGAACTATTGGGTTCAGAATTTCGACAGACTGTGCTACTTCAAAGGGCTACACCGCCATTTGGAGAGCTTCACTTGAGGTCGCCTTCAAATCACGACTTCAAGAGGCGCATTGGGCAGCGGTCTATCGTTGGTTGCTCATTTCAGCACCATCCCGTCTGGCAGTAAGGACAAAAGGAGTCCCCATCTGAGCCAGGCGGCTCAGAAAACTGTCGTGTGTCGTACGGGCCATATTGTTAATATTCATCGTGGGGCACAGAATATTGAAGTATCGGATGCTGTCAAGCGATAAATCACTTGCCAGAAAATGAGGTTTTTCGTAGTCTGTACCAAAATAACGATTGCAGGAGCCTAAGATGTTGTTATCCAGCTTTTTAAACCAACGCACCATCTTGATGGAGAATGATGCGCTTGATCGGGAGCAGATCTATAAAAACATGATAGCAGCGATATGTAAGGTATATGGTAAAGAATCCAATACCTGCGATGATATGCTGCTGAAGAAGATATTGGAACGCGACCGGGAGGCCAGCGTGGGCTATCCTTCGGGCTTGGCCATTCCGCATGTGCGTTTGGAGGACTTAAACGACACAATAGTGTGTCTTTGTTTTTTGAAGCACCCGATAGATTATGACGGTGTTCAGGTGCGCTGGATTGCCATGATTCTCACGGATATTGCATCTTCAAGGTTGTATCTGAATATCGTGGCGGCACTGCTGAAGGTATCCCAAAATGCGGAGTTTATGGGGCGCATCTTTGCCTGCGAGAATGCGCATGACATCTTTGTAGCCTTTGATAAGGAGAAGATACAGATCAGCAAAAGCCTGCATTTGGAAGACATCATGACGCCAAAACCGATCACATTGGGACCGGACTACACCCTGGGCAATCTCAACTCGCTGATCAACAGGTATGGACATGCCGTGTTTCCCGTGGTGGATGAAGCGGGACGGT
Organism: Candidatus Cloacimonadota bacterium; assembly: GCA_029781115.1. GTDB lineage: Bacteria > Cloacimonadota > Cloacimonadia > Cloacimonadales > Cloacimonadaceae > UBA3900. The sequence continues at coordinate 33,134 of JAKOXG010000009.1, read as the reverse complement.
TTTTGGGCGAAGTGCACATCCTCAATATGCTTAAGATAGGGGTGCCGGATTATATGTTGAGTATAGACAACCTCAATTTCCTGCAATCGGTGGAGCCCCTGGAGAGGATTTTTGAACAGGAGCATACCCTGCTGGTGCAGGACTTTATGGATAAAGAACCGCCGACGCTGGAGCCTTCAGCTTCGATCATCGAGACGGTGAGCATGATGATCCATCACCAAAGGCGAGTTTTCTGCGTGGTGGAAGATGGCATCCTCAAAGGCATAATCACTGCCAAGGACATAGTGAGAAAGGTGATAAGGGCTTAACAATGATGTTCTTTATGGTTCTCGCTTTGGCCATCTTTGTGGTGACCTATGTGTTGATCATCACAGAGTGGGTAAATAAGATGCTTGCTGCCATGATAGGTGGCTTTACGATCATTCTCGTGGGGATTTTGACCCAACAGGAAGCTCTCTTGGCGGTGGACTGGAATGTGATCTTCTTTTTGATTGGCATGATGATGGTAATCTCGGTGCTCAAGAAAACGGGCGTCTTTATGTATCTGGCGATCAAGACGGCCAAGGTGGCCAGGGGTAAGCCCTTGTGGATCATGATCTTGATGTTTTTGGTCACGGCTTTCCTCTCCGCTTTTTTGGGCAGCGTAACTACAGTGATGATCCTGGTGCCGGTGGTGATGTTGATCTGCGACGAGCTCAAGATATCGCCTGTATCCTTCATCATCACCATGGTGATCGCTTCCAATATGGGCGGCGCAGCAACGATGGTGGGCGATCCTCCCAACATCCTGATCGGCAGCGCAACGTCTTACACCTTTTTGGACTTTCTTTTCAACCTCACGCCGCCAATACTGATCGCATCGGGCACCAGCGTGGTTTTGATGTATCTGATCTATCGTAAAAAACTGACTGTCACAAACGAAAACAGAGCGCGCCTCTTGAGCTATAAAGAAGATACGCTGATCAAAGATAGAAAGCTCCTGATCCGTAGCTTGGTGGTGCTGGGCTTGATGCTGTTAGCTTTGGCTATGCAGAGTGTGCTGCACGTGGAAATCGCCACCATATCCATGACGGCAGGGCTGATACTGATGCTGATGAGCAATCGCAAAGAAGTGGATCAAGTGCTGATGCGTGATATAGATTGGGTGACGCTGTTTTTCTTTATCGGCCTGTTCATTCTGGTGGAAAGCCTGGTGAAAACGGGACTGATAGACCAAATGGCCAACGCCATCGTGGCTTCTACACAGGGAGATACCAAAAAGGCTTCGATGATGATACTCTGGATGTCTGGAATACTCTCTGCCTTTATCGATAACGTGCCTTTTGTGGCGGCGATGATACCCATGGTGAAAACGATGGGAAGCATGCTCGGGGCTGGGGTGGATATGCACCCGGTGTGGTGGTCTTTGGCACTGGGAACCTGTTTGGGTGGAAATGGAACGCTGATCGGTGCATCAAGTAACATCGTGGCGGTGGGAATCGCCAATCGCAACGGCTTTCGCATCACCTTTAAACAGTTCACCGTTATAGGTGCGCTGTTTACCTTCAATACCTTGGTGGTTTCTGCAGTATATATCCTGGTAAGGTATTTCTGGCTGCGAGGGCTGTAGGTGGCAAGCCACGCCACATTTGTGACCCTTATTGAAAATCCGGACATTTTTCTGAGCAAAACAGCCAATGAACACCTACCATTTTAGTAGGTGTTAAGCGGCGATATCCTTCAAAGAAAAACCAAGCCAAAAATCAACTATTGACTCCAAGGTAGAATAATATCACCTAAAACCGCCCGTCAGGCTACCCCTCAAATGCCGATTTCATGCGGACTCCCAACTCCTTCCCTGCTGCTCTCCTGCTCCTCTAACAGCTAACGAGTAAGAAAGCAGGCAGTTAGGAGCAGGAGGCAAGTGGGAGGAAAATTGGTGTCAGGCAGGTGGGTAATGCAGACGAAAAGTCAATCTTTGCGCTTTCCTCCGTTTTCGGAAAACAAATTTTGGACGGGTTTCAGCAGCAATCACCCACAATAGTCCGGATTTTTGGTACGAGTTACTCTCTGGATTCGTAGATTCTCTTTTTGCGCAGGTGCTCCTGGTAGGTGGCGGAGAAATCGTTGCGTCCTTCGCGGTTGGAGACGAAGTAGAGGTAATTGTTTGGTTTGGGGTTGATTACCGCTTGGATAGCTTGCAGCGAGGGGTTACAGATGGGGGTGGGCGGTAAGCCATCGTGGAGATAGGTGTTGTAAGGTGAGGGGATGCTGAGGTCGCTGTCGGTGAGTACCTTGCGCTTGATGCCGTAGGGCTCCAGGAGGTAATCTACGGTGGGGCAGGATTGCAGGCGCATACCGATGCGGAGGCGGTTCAGGTAGACCCCGGCGATGATCTCGCGCTCGTCTGCGTGGGCACTTTCCTTTTCCACGATGGAGGCGAGGATGAGTTTATCATAAAAGTTGGGTATCTGCTGGGGGTTGATGTCATGTTTTTTCAAGACCTTGAAAAACTCCCGCACCGGGATGCTGAGCAGGCTGTCTACGGGGGATCTGATGTCGAAGATATAGGTTTCGGGCAGCATAAAGCCTTCCAGGCTGGTGATGTTCATACCGGTGAGCTGCTTGATGAAGATTGGGTCTTGAGCGCGGGTCAGCAACGAATCATAGCTGGCCAAGCCGCTGGCATCGATTCTTCTCAGGCTGCGATAGAGGGAGAAACCGGGCACGATGGTGATGCGGATGGCCTCAGTATTGCCATCTTCCAGAAGTTTGATGGTGTCGATAAGGTTGAGATGGCCACCAAAGCTGTAGGTGCCGGCTTTGAGCTGTCTGTCGCTTTTCCTCAGTTTGGCCAGGATGACGAAGAGCTCTTGGTTGCGGATGATTCTTTTGTCTTTGAGGGCTTGGGCGATGGTGGCGGCGTTGTCGCCAGGTTTGATGCGGAGCACCACCTGATGCGATCTTAAGGGTGCGAAGATGTTCCAGAGCACTACGGCCACGAGGGTGAGCAAGATAGCTAAGATTATGGGGATGATGATTTTAACTGCTTTCATGGTTTTCCAGATAGCTTTTGAGGATCATGGTTGCGGCCATGGCGTCGCGGGCTGTCTTGCCTTCTTCCCAGCTGAGGCCTATGGTCTTGAGGGCTTCATCCGCTTCAGAGCTACTGTAGCGTTCATCCCAAAAGACAATTTCGGTATCCAAGTGCTTCCTGAGCTTTTCGCCAAAGGTTTCCACTTCCAGGGTCTTGGGGGTTTTGCTGCCATCGATAGCCCAGGGCATGCCCAGCACGATCAAAGTTACATCCTGTTCGGAGATGATCTGCTTGAGGGCGGTGATAAACTTTTTAAAGCCGGTATTTGGGAGGGTGGTGAAGGGCTTGGCGAAGATGCGCAAGGGGTCGCTGAGTGCGATGCCTATCCTTTTGCTGCCATGGTCGATAGCCAGGATCCTGCTCACAGGTATGACTCATCCCTCCAGATGGAGATGTACCAGCGGTCGCCGATGGGTTCGAGATAAAATCTGGCAACACCGGAGGCGTTGATGCTGGTATTGGAAGCGTGGTAGACCAGGGAGAGATCGAAGAGACAGCCGATGACGATCCAGTCTTCATGCCCAACTTCGGGGTCCTTTTCCCAATCCGATTCGGGCGGGATTTGCAGGCGCAGCAACAGGTCATCGGGCGGGGGATAGATGCCGTCTGAGGAGCCGTGTTTGAAGAGATTGTTTGTAAATTCCACTTCTTCATCATAGCCCCACCAGGAGTCGTTGATGCCGTCTCCGTTGACGTCTATGCCGATCAAGCCCACTTCAGAGGAGATGAGTTCAAAGCGAAAGTGCGGCGAGAGGAGTGTCTTGTAGATATCGATATTGCGTTCTTTATAGGCTCTTTCCAGGTTCTGGAGCAGCTCGATGGGGGTGTTGTTTTTGATCTCTTGGACGGATTCATCCACCATCTTGGGGCAAAAGGGGTTGCGGCAGCTGCCAAAGGCGAGGCTGAGGATAAGCAGGGCAAAGATGGCGAGCCTATTGGGAGTTGTCATACTTCAGCTTTCCCCAGGTGGGCTGGCTACCACTACGGTAGTCGTTCCAGTGGTCTATATACCAGTTGCCAAGGTCTTTCCTGAACTTTAGCTCCAGATTGCCTTCGTAGATTTCCGGTGCGGGCTGGTCTTTCTTGTAAGCCCTCAGGATGTAGGAGCGGTAGATGGTGGCGTCTGAGGCGTTTATCTGATCAGTTTGGTTTGGGATGGGTGTGAGGTCAAGGCCGAGGCTGTCGCATTGGTCATGCAGAGAAAAGAGCATGTCCTGCTCCTGTGTGCGTCCCCAAATGCCGCTGATGCCATAATCGTTGAGGTCTTGTGCGGCGAAGTTGAAGCGAAAGCCGGTGGTGAAGAGGCTGCTGTATTTGACTACGTTGCGGGCGTCACCATAGCAATAGTGGAGGTTTTGCAGACAGGCGTTCCAAGTGGTGACAAAATTGTTCCACATGGGGGGCTTGGTGGGAGGTTCGGATTCTCTCACCTTAAATAGCTCGCAGCCCATCAGGGCAAGCAGAGTCAAGAGGATTATGGCGACTTTCTTCATGATCCCACCTTCACAAACCTCGAAAAGATGTCAACAAAAATGTGGATTTTATTTATTTTGGACTTGACAAAAAAGGCTATAAATCACATCTTGCGTCATGGCCTCAAGAGACAGGTCAGGCAAATAAACAAGGACCCATTGATGGATATGATATACAGACCAGACAACATTCGGAGTTGCGCATGCTGATCATAGCGATGATTTTGCTGGCATTGGTTTTGTTGGCCAGTGCGTTTCGCAAGGTAAATGTTCCTGTGATCATCCTCTCTTTGATGATAGGTCTCATCTTTGGGAGCGATGTGCTAAATATCATATACTTTGATGACGCTTTTTTTGCCAAAGAAGTAGCCAATTTGGCTTTGATGTTTGTCCTGTTTATTGGGGGATTTGGTACCAAGAAGCAAACCTTCAAGCCAGTGCTGCGTCCGGTAGTTCTCTTGGCTACAGCAGGTGTAGTTACCACAGCATTAATCACGGGCATAGTATTTCATCTGCTCACTGATTGGTCTTTTTTGCGCTCTTTACTGTTGGGCTCCATCATCTCATCCACAGACGCCGCTGCGATGTATGCCATCTTCCGCAACAGACCCATCGAAGCCAAAACGCGTACCGTGCTGGAGCTGGAATCCGTGGCCAACGACCCCATGGCAATCGTGCTCACCACCTTTGTGATCAGCCTCAGCCTGGGGAAGACCACCAGCACCTTGATGGCCATCCTGGCTTTTTCCTGGCAGATGGTGGGCGGGGTGGCGATAGGCGTCCTGGTGGGATATGTGGCGGTCTACTTCTTCAATAAGATCAGGGAGAGCGATACAGACTACTTCTTTGTGTATCTGATCGCTATCGTGATGTTTAGCTATGGCGTGGCGGATCTGGCCAAAGCCAGTGGCATGCTGGCTGCTTTCTCTGCCGGATTTGTGATGGGAAATAGCAAGATTCCCTTCAAAAAGGGATTGCTTTCCTTCAATGATACGCTCTCCTTTATCACCAACGTGGGACTGTTTATCCTCTTGGGGCTGCTGGCATCTCCGGGGAGCTTTCCCAAGATCTGGGGTAAGGGTGTGCTGGTGTTCCTGATCATCACCTTTATCTCCAGGCCGATAACGGTATTTATCTATACTGCAAAAGCGGGGCTGACGCTCAAGCAGAGGATCCTGATCGCATTTGCCGGAATCAGGGGCTCCGTGCCCATCGTGCTGGCAACCTATCCCTTGGCTGCGGGTTTGGACCCAGACCGTGAGATCTTTAACCTGGTCTTTTTCACGGTGACACTCTCCATCATCGGCCAGGGCACGGGCATCTTCGCATTGGCAAAGAAGCTGGATCTGCTAAGCAAGGTGAAAAACATCGCACCACGGCTCGTGGAGCTGGTGACGGTTCAGGATACCAACTATGAGATCGTGGAGGTTCACATCGATGAAGAATACTATGATGGCTCCTGCTTGATCTCGGAGCTTACTTTGCCAACGGGGACCTTGATAGTGTTGATCAATCGGGAAGGTGAACTGATTACACCGAGCGGGAAGGTCGAGATAGTGCCCAAGGATATTCTCACCGTGTTGGTGGAAAAACAAAATATCGAGATGCTTCCGGTGGAGATACTCAAGAGCTTTGTGCGCAAGAAGATAAAGAAGGATGTATAGGATGTGGAGGCTGTGGATGGGTGCTGATAAAAGATTTGTGCTTGACAATTTCAATAAGCTTAAATTCATTACCACTCAAGAGGTTTTAAAGAGATGATAGAAATATTAGAACAAAAATGTGTCGGTTGCGGAGCGTGCACAAATGCCTGTGCATACGGCGCAATCAGTCTCGTAGATCAACTGGCAGTTATCGATTTTGATAAGTGCACACTGTGCGGTGGATGTGTGGATGCGTGTTCCTTTGACGCCATCGTCCTCCGTAAAAAAGCAGCTGTAGAGCTGGATAAGAATGATTATCAGGGCATCTGGGTTTTTGCCGAGCAGAGAGCCGGGGCTTTGGCGCCGGTGGTCTTTGAGCTTCTGGGCAAAGGCCGTGAGCTTGCCGATGAGATGGGGTGTGAGCTGAGTGCCGTGCTTTTGGGGCATGAGGTAGGTAGCTTGACCTCGCAACTGATCGCACACGGCGCAGACCAGGTGATCGTGGTGGATGATCCTGAGCTGAAGAACTTCCGTGATGAGAGATACACTCAGGCGATGGTTACACTTTCCAATAAATACAAGCCTTCCATCATTCTGGCAGGAGCTACGGTGATCGGCCGTTCCTTCATCCCCAGAGTGGCGGTGAACCTGAAGACCGGGCTCACTGCGGATTGCACTGGCTTGAGCTATGATGCGGAAAGCGGCAATTTGATGCAGACACGTCCTGCCTTCGGTGGCAACATCATGGCTACCATCATGACCGCCAACCATAGGCCGCAAATGGCAACGGTGCGTCATAAGGTGATGGATGCAATGGAGGCTGATGAGAGCCGCAACGGCACCGTGATCGAGGAAAGCATTGATTTTGATCAGGAAGAAGCAATGAGCACCTGGCTGGAATTTGAAAAGGAAAAGACCAACCTGGTGAATATCACCGAGGCAAACATCATCGTCTCGGGTGGACGTGGCTTGAAAGAAGCCAAGAACTTTGCCCTCCTGGAGGAGTTGGCGGAAGCTGTGGATGGTGCTGTGGGTGCATCGCGTGCAGCCGTGGATTCAGAGTGGATTCCCTACGCTCATCAGGTGGGGCAGACAGGTAAGACCGTAAAACCGGGCATTTACATTGCCGTTGGTATCTCTGGAGCTATTCAGCATTTGGCAGGGATGTCCAGCTCGGATTATGTGATTGCCATCAATAAAGACCCTGATGCGCCTATCTTTAAGGTGGCAGATTTGGGTATTGTCGGTGATCTCTTCGAGATCGTGCCAAAACTATCAAAAAGGATAAAAGAGTTGAGATAATGCTTATTAAACCCGCACTAAGCGTGGTCGATGCAGATCACGTGAAGGCAGATTTTACCTTACAATTGGCATTGGGTTCTGGCGAAGAGCAGGGAGTGTTGGAGCTGCCGCGGATTGTGGCCTATGTTCCCCTGATCAATTCGCATGATCATTTGGTCGGCAACTGGGTGCCCCGGGCTGGCGACCATCGTCCCTACCCAAACTCGCACGTTTGGGTGGAAGATATGAAGGATTCCTTTAGCTTCCATGAGCGTGATGGCTTTTGGATGAACGATGGTTCTTTCAATCTCAGTGAAGCAAGGGCTTTGCAGATGGCATCTTTGGGGTGTTATAAAAACCTGTTTTCGGGCTGTGGCAGAGTGCATGATCACGCTCCCGTCCAAGATAAGTTCTATTACGACAGCCTGCCCGGGCATGTGATAGAGACCTTCAGGCAGTGTCACTCCATCACCATGGGAAATTGGTGGGGCGGTGGCACAGCGCAGGAAGAGATGGAGCTCACCAAGGGTAAGATGCCCTTCATCATACACTTGGGTGAAGGGATAGACGAGGTGGCGAAAGGCGAATTTGCACTGCTGGAATCTCAAGGGCTGCTGAGGAAAAACTCGGTGCTCATCCATGGCATCGCCTTCACCAAAGAGGAGCTGAAGCGGGCTGCCGCAGCGCAGGCTTCCGTGTGTTGGTGCCCGGGCTCAAACTACTTTCTCATCGGCGAAACCCTGCAGGTGGAAGAAGCCCTGAAAGCAGGCGTGAACGTGGTTTTGGGCACAGACTCCACCATGAGCGGCACCATCAACATCGTGAGTGAATTTGACGTGGTGCGCCAAAAACATCCTCAGATCAGTGCGCAAACTCTGTATCGGATGGTTACTGAAAATGCGGCGAGAGCGATGATGCTGCCGCAGCGCTGTGCTTTCCTTCAGGATAAGGACTGCCGTGATATCCTGCTGGTGGATCAGGTGGATAAAGACCCCTTTGAAAACCTGATGAACCTGGATGCAGAGATGATAAACCTGATGATCGTGAATGGCGAGGCACTGATGGGTGATGTGAGCTGGGTGGAGGAACTGGGGCTTGACGAAGACGACTACAGCTATTTCAGAGTGGGTAAAAAGGAGAAGTTTGTGATCGGCGATCCCATGCAGATCAATGATGATGTGGATGAGGCGCTCGGTTATCACAAAGACTTTGCATATTTGCCTTTTTAGAAAGCCATGCTCCAGGTGATCGAGATCTTTGCAAGCTTGCAAGGGGAGAGTAGCTATGCTGGGCGTCCTTGCGTGTTTATCCGCTTGAGCGGCTGCAACCTGAGGTGTAACTATTGCGATACCAGCTATGCATTTGAGGGTGGGGAATGGTTGAGCGTAGAGCAGATCCTTTCAGAAGTAGAGAAGCATAATATCCCACTGGTGGAAGTGACGGGAGGGGAGCCTTTGTGCCAAAAGGAATCCATCCAACTGATGCAGGCACTGGTGGATAACGGCTATCAGGTGCTGTTGGAGACCAATGGCTCACTCAGCATAGCGGAGGTTCCGGCTGGGGTGGTGCGAATCATAGACTATAAACTGAAGGGTAGCGGTGAGGGTGGTAGCTTTGCTGAAGCAAACTATCAGCTGTTGAGAGAGGGTGATGAGATCAAGTTTGTGATCTCGGATAGGGAGGATTACCTTGAGGCCAAGCAGTGGGTGGAAGCCCGGGGTAGAGAGGGTTTAAACCTGCTCTTTTCCCCTGTCTCCGAGCGCCTGCAGCCTGAGCTCTTGGCAAGCTGGATCCTGGAGGATGCCTTGGCAGTCAGGTTTCAAATCCAATTGCATAAGGTTCTGGGTATATCCTAAACTGCCCTCAATGAAAAAGGGGTCTATACCTTAAGCATAAACCCCTTTTGATAATCTATCTGTTAAAACAAACCGTCGATCGTGCCACCGGCATGAACGTCGATGTTTTGAGCGGCAGGTCTTCTGGGCAGGCCGGGCATTCTCATGATCTCGCCGGTGATGGGAATCAGGAAGCCAGCTCCATTGGCGATGGCAATCTCACGCACAGTAACCAGGAAGTCCTTGGGACGCCCCATGAGGTCGGGGTTATCGGAGAGGGATTTCTGGGTCTTGGCGATGCAGATTGGCAGTTTATCAAAGCCATATTTGTTGATGCGTTTGAGGTTGGCTTTTGCTTCGGCGGTGTAGTCCACCTTTTGAGCTCCATAGATCTCGGAGGCAACGGTGAAGATTTTGTCTTCCACCGGGCTATCCCAGTCATAAAGCCCATGGTAGCGGCACTCTTCGGAATCCACCATATTCATCACGGTTTCAGCCAGTTCCAAGCCTCCGGCACCGCCCTTGGCGTGATAATCCACGACGGAAGCCAAAAAGCCCTTCTCTTCAACATGTCTCTTTACGATAGCCAGTTCTTCCTGGGTATCGGTGGGGAAGCGGTTGATGGCGACGATGGACTTCATGCCGAACTTCTCGATGTTTTCCAGGTGTTTATCCAGGTTTTCCAGGCCTCTGGTAACGGCGTCGGGATTGGGTTCGGCCAAGTCTTTCAGCTTGGCGCCGCCATGCATCTTGAGGGCACGGATTGTGGCTACCAAGACTACGGCGTCGGTGCATAATTTGCCATATTTGCATACCAGGTCAAAGAACTTCTCTGCGCCGAGGTCAAAGCCGAAGCCTGCTTCCGTGACCACGTAATCGCTGAGTTTCAGTGCCGTTTTGGTGCCCAAGATGCTGTTTGCTCCTTGGGCGATATTGGCAAAGGGGCCTCCGTGTACGATGGCGGGAGTATTCTCGGTGGTCTGAGCCAGGTTTGGTTTGAGGGCATCTTTGAGCAGGGCAGCGATAGCGCCTTCAAAGCCCAGTTGGCGGAAAAACACAGGCTCGCCAGAGTAGGTGAAGCCTACGAGGATGTTGCCAATGCGCTTCTTGAGCTCATCCAGGTTGTTTGAAAGGCACAAAATAGCCATGATTTCACTGGCGGGAGTGATGTCAAAGCCGTCTTCACGCGGGAAGCCTTGCCTGCGGCCACCCAAGCCGATGACAATCTTGCGCAACATACGGTCGTTGACGTCCAAAACCCTCTTCCAGGTAACCCGGCGCGGGTCTATTTGCAGTTCATTGTCAAAGTAGATATGGTTGTCCAAAAGGGCAGCCAGAGTGTTGTTGGCCGTGGTGACGGCATGGAAGTCTCCGGTGAAGTGGAGGTTGATGTCCTCCATGGGGAGCACCTGGCTCCAGCCTCCACCAGCGGCGCCGCCTTTGATGCCAAATACCGGACCCAACGAGGGCTCGCGGATGGCTACCGTAGACCTTTTCCCTAACTGGTTGAGAGCTTGGGATAGTCCGATGGCTACGGTGGTCTTTCCTTCACCAGCAGGTGTGGGTGTGATGGCAGAGACCAAAATCAGCTTTCCATGGTCATTCCCCTGAATTTTAGAGATGGCTGAATAGCGAATCTTGGCCTTGTATTCACCGTAATGGTCGATGTCATTGGGACTAAGGCCAAGCTGAGCTGCGATTTCGTCTATGTTTTTGAGTCGAACTTGTCTGGCTATTTCCAGGTCGTTGAGCATAAATACCTCCAATAAGTGATCTATATGATATTATAGTCCGTCTTGCGCCGTTTTGCAAGTGATAAGAGCTGCATTTGCCCAAATAGCTGATTTAGAGGGGGATTATGCTAAAGAGGGCTTGGGTTTGGAGTGCTGCGACTCTGTGATGAGGGTTAAGATTGATGAACCTTCTTCATGTAGACTGAAGGGAGTATTGATAAGGGTTCTGAGCCTCTTTTGCAACTGATTCTCCTAACATGAAGCCAAGGTTTAGCCCAAAAGGCAAGATAAAGCTTGCCAAAATATGCTCCTTTTATTTGTGGTTCACTTAGGATGACAGTTAGTTTTCAAAATACATAAAAAGAGGAAAAACATGTCGCAGTTACCCAAGCCAATCCAGACCTTGCGTGACAAAAAGGCAGCCGCCCTCCTGGGTGGCGGTCCCAAACGCATTGAGGAGCAACATGCTAAGGGCAAACTTACTGCCCGTGAACGGATTAACCTCTTGGTTGATCCCGGTAGTTTTGAAGAGTTTGATATGTTCGTCACCCACAAATGCACCAACTTCGGAATGGATAGATATATCCACGCCGGCGATGGTGTGGTTACCGGTGTGGCAACCATCAACGAGCGAATGGTATATGTATTCGCACAAGATTTTACCATATTTGGTGGCTCACTTTCCAAGACCTATGCAGAGAAGATCTGCAAAATCATGGATATGGCCCTCAAGAATGGTTGTCCCCTGATCGGTCTCAACGACAGCGGTGGAGCGCGCATCCAAGAGGGTGTGGACGCCTTGGCCGGTTATGCCGAGATCTTTTGGCGTAACGTGATGGCCAGTGGTGTGATCCCTCAGATTTCCGCCATCTTGGGCCCCTGCGCAGGCGGTGCTGTCTATTCTCCTGCGATCACAGACTTTGTGATCATGGAAAAGGAAAACAGCTACATGTTTGTGACTGGTCCCAAAGTGGTGAAGACAGTGCTCAACGAGACGGTGAGCGTATCCGACCTCGGTGGTGCCGAAGTGCACTCCAGTAAAAGCGGTGTGGCGCACTTTATCACCGCAAACGAAGAGGAAGCCATTCTCACCATCAAGAAGTTGCTCAGCTACATACCCAGCAACAACATGGAAGACCCTCCCTATCATCTGCCCCAAGATCCGGCAAACCGCTCATGTGACGCCTTGGAAGAGATCATCCCGGACAATCCAAACAAAGCATACGACATGCTGGAAGTGATTCAACAGCTTGCGGACGACGGAGAGTTTTTGCAGGTGATGAGCAACTTTGCCCAAAACATCCTGGTGGGCTTTTGCCGCTTGAATGGCCATTCCATTGGCGTAGTGGCAAACCAACCCAGAGTGTTGGCAGGTGTGTTGGATATCGACGCCTCGGTCAAAGCCGCCCGCTTTGTGAGGTTCTGTGATGCCTTCAACATCCCGCTTTTGGTGCTTGAGGATGTCCCCGGCTTCTTGCCCGGAACCAATCAGGAACATAACGGTATCATCCGCAATGGTGCCAAACTGCTCTATGCCTTCGCAGAAGCCACAGTTCCCAAGGTTACCGTGATCGTGCGCAAAGCCTACGGCGGTGCCTACTGTGTGATGAATAGCCGTCACATGAGAGCGGACTTGGTATATGCCTGGCCGAGTGCCGAGATCGCCGTGATGGGCGCCAAGGGTGCCGTGGAAGTGATTTTCCGCAAGGAAGCCAAGGCATCTGAAGATCCCAAGCAAACACTGTTAGAAAGAGAAGAAGAATATCAAGAGACCTTTGCCAATCCCTACCGTGCAGCTGAAAGAGGCTACGTGGATGACGTCATCGAACCCGCCTCCACACGTTTCCGCCTGATCAGAGCCTTTGAGATGCTGGCAAACAAGAAAGACACCATCCCTGCGCGCAAGCACGGGAACATGCCTTTGTAGGATAAGAGCATGTATAGATTCATAATAACAACAATTGTGCTGCTGCTTCTCGCCGGTGTGCTCATGGCCCAGGGGGCTCCTGATGAAGAGATTGAAGAGCTCAGCTTGGAAGAGCTTGTTGCAGCCATTTCAGACAGTCTCTTACAGCAGCGTGAGCTGGAGATCAGGGAAGAATTTGGCTTTACCAACAGGGATAAACTGGCTGATGTAGCCGAGATATTGGAAATCCAAGATGTAGCCAAATGGAAGAAATATCTGAAACTGGAGCCTGCCAACGAAGCTTTGGACTCTATGTCTTTGAGCAACTTGGGGATCACCCCCTATCAGGCTTTGCTGGCAAGACAGTACAGCGTCTTTGGCTTCACGGAGCTTTCTACTTTCGCTGAGATCTCCGAGCGTGAATGCATGCCCATCAAGATCATGAGGGAGAAGCTTGGCTTGAACTCGCAAGACAATAGTCACGACCATTCTTCTCTACAGGCCATGGGGGTCAGACCTGCTGCTATGGACAGTCTGATCACAGAGTTCAACGATAATTCCATTCCCTATGGCTTATCCCTCACATTGGTTGGGATGACCGTTACATTTGCAGCTCTGTTTGTAACCAGTATAGTTGTCAACCAGTTGCAGATAGTCAACAAGAAGCCCAAGGCCAAAGCCAAGGCAGAAGAAGTTGCTACGGCGACAGAGGGCAAAGCTAAGCCCGTTCCCGCTCCAAAGATGCATGACCGCAACGCCGTTGCCGCCGCCATCATGGCTTTACACATATATGAAACCGGCATCAAAGAAAAGAAGAAATTGATGCTTACCTTCAAACGCACTCCAACCAACCAATGGCGCGCCAGCCAGGTGTTGGAAATGCCCAACCGTCAATTGTTCCGATCCAGGAGATAGATAAATGAAAACCTACAAACTCAAAATCAATGGCGAGCTCTTCGAAGCCAAGGTGGTGGAATACACCGACGAGCATGCCAAAGTAAACGTCAATGGCACGGATTACACCATCACTTTCGAAGATGATGACACTCGCGTAGTTCCCAAACTTGCCAGCCAAGAGAAGGCTGTTCCCATGGCTCCCACTCTTTCCAGCGGCTTTGAAGCCGGAACCGGTGAATTGAGAGCTCCCATCCCCGGCGTGATCCATGCCATCAAAGTGAAAGAAGGCGACAAGGTCACCAAGGGTCAGACTCTACTCCTGTTGGAAGCGATGAAGATGGAGACTGAGATTGCCGCTCCAGTGGATGGAGTGATCAAAGAAATCAAGATCAAAGAGCGCGAATTGGTGAAAGAGGGTGACCTGATGATCCTGATCCAAGGCGATGAGGTCAAGCCTGCTCCCGCTCCCAAACCCGCTGCCAAGACCACCGCTGCACCCGCTCCCGCACCCGCAGCTCCTGTTGCGACCGAGACGGTGATGTATGCACCTCTGCCGGGCTTGGTGGTGGATGTGTTTGTGGAAGTGGGTCAACAGCTCAATGTTGACGATCGCGTCCTAGTCTTGGAAGCTATGAAGATGGAATCTGATATCTTCAGCACTCTGAAAGGAAAGGTCAAAAAGGTGCATGTAAGAAAGGGAGATAGCGTCCAAGAGGGCGAACCCCTCGTCGAGGTGGAGGGATAAGGTGCAAGAATTAATCCAATTTATTCAGACCACCGGCTTCCTGAACTTCTCGTGGGGAAACCTGCTCATGATGTGCTTTGGCGGGCTTTTTATCTGGCTCGCCATCACCAAAGGATTTGAACCACTGCTGCTGGTGCCCATCGGATTTGGAATGTTGGTGGGAAACCTGCCCGGAGTTGCTGAACAGGGCTTGGGCGTGGACGATACCGGTAGCGTGTTTAACCTGCTCTACTTTGGCGTCAAACATGGTATCTATCCCTCCCTGATCTTCTTGGGTATTGGAGCGATGACCGACTTCTCCACTCTGATAGCCAATCCCAAGCTCATTCTCTTGGGAGCAGCAGCCCAGTTTGGCATCTTTGCCACCTTCATCGGTTCTATCCTTTTGGGATTCAACGTGATGGAAGCTGCCTCTATCGGCATCATCGGTGGAGCTGACGGCCCCACATCCATTTACTTGGCTTCAAATCTGGCACCGCATTTGGTGGGATCGATCGCCTTGGCGGCGTATTCTTATATGTCGCTGGTACCCGTGATCCAGCCGCCCATCATGAGGCTGCTTACCACCAAGAAGGAACGCCTGATCCGCATGAAGCCACTGCGCGTGGTCTCCAAGCGTGAAAGGATTTTCTTCCCCATCGTGGCTTTCATCGTGACGACCCTCATCTCGCCTGCAAGCGTGGTGCTTTTGGGTATGCTGTTTTTGGGCAACCTGCTCAAAGAAAGCGGCGTCACAGAGCGCTTAGCCGCCACAGCCAGAACCACCTTGATAGACATCGTCACCGTGCTGATCGGCCTTACAGTGGGCGCCAGAACCACCGCCGCCACCTTCCTGACTCCCGCCTCAATCAAGATATTCATCATGGGAGCTTGCTCCTTTGCCGTTGCTACTGCTTCAGGCGTGCTCTTTGCCAAGATAATGAACCTCTTTGTCAAGGACAAGATCAATCCTCTGATTGGAAACGCAGGCGTGTCCGCAGTGCCGGCCGCAGCGAGAGTGTCTCAAGTGGTGGGACAACAATATGACAAATCAAACTACCTGATCATGCATGCCATGGCTCCCAACGTAGCCGGAGTCGTGGGCTCTGCCGTTGTTGCAGGCGTGCTCTTAGGTATCTTGGGCCGCTAAACCCGTAAAGATATAACAAAGACCCTGTCCCGTTTGGAGGACAGGGTCTTTTATTTTGCGTCCATCAGATTAGGAGATGATGATTCTCTTGCAGGCGCATACTTCAGGATCATGACAGGTTGAGAATTCACTCCTTAGATTTGCCCCGGGAAAGATGCTCACTTTGAGGCTTAATTTGTTTGTAAAATACCAGGCCTCGGCGCAAATATTGACTTTTCGGCCTGATTGACCGCACTCCGAGAGGTGCTTTTCCTTCCCCTTGGCTCTCTCTCCTAACTGCCTGCTTTCCTACTCGTTACTTGCTCAAGGAGCAGGAGAGCAGCAGGGGCGGGGTTGGCAAGCCGCATGGAATGGGCATTTGAGAGGGGTCGGAAAGAGCACTTTCTTGTGATGTTGTTCTCTAATGCGGTCAAATATTGACTTTTGGCCGAGGTTTTCCGGTGCCGGAGCCCGGGAAGAAACTCCTACTAATATGCTGTGTGATTAACCTCTTTGTCAGCAATCTGTCTTTGATACTCAAGTGGAGCTCGAAAAAGGACACTTGACAATTATCCCACTTTTGAGGTGTTGTATTCTACCAAGAGAAAAAACGCATGAAAAAGACCAAGTTACTGCTGCTTTTCAGCTTGCTGTTGGCAAGTTTCCAGATGCTGCTTTGGGCGCAGGCATCTGAGGAACCCGCTGTGGCTTTGGAAAAGGCGGAGCTGCTGGACTCTTTAAATGTCGCAGTGATGGACAGTTTGCTCTATGTGGCGGATAGCCTGGCTTACAATCATTTGGATGAGCGCATCTACCTTTGGCACAACAGTTCGGTCTTTTACGAGGATTCCCAGATTTCGGCAGACAGCATGTATATAGACCTCAAAAAAGAGCAGGCTTTCACCTATGGTCCCACCACCATGCGGGATGGCGATCAGGTTCTCTTAGGGCGCGATGTGGCCTACGATGTGCGGAGTCAGACAGGGTATATGTGGGATGGTTTGAGCCGCATCGAGAAATCCTATTATGGCGGTGCTGAGGTGCGTAAGGTGGGTGACAAGGTCTATGATGTTGATAATGGAAGATTTACCACCTGCGATCTTGAGGATCCTGATTTTTGGTTTACAGCAGGGAAGCTGAGGATTTATCAGGGTGACAAGCTGGTAGGCAAGCCTGTGTTGGCTTGGGTAAATCATCTGCCGGTGTTTTACTTTCCCTTTATTGTGGTGCCGATCCGCAGGGGCAGGCATCCGGGGTTTTTGATTCCGGAGCCGGGTTACAACAACGTGGATGGCAAGTTTTTGAGAGAAATCGCCTGGTATTATCCCTACAAGGATTATGCGGATATCATCTTTAGTATGGATTTGATGGAAAAGACGGGTTGGAAGGCAAAGCTGAATACCACTTATACAAAGCGTTATTTCTATGATGGTTATTTGCGGGGCGCATTTCAAAAGCAGAGCAGAGACTTTATTACCAGCTATGATTGGTCGCTCAGGGCGCGGCATCACCACGATCTGGGCGAGCGTGCTGCCTTTGATGCAGACCTGGATTTTATCAGCAACAAACGCATCTGGGAGTCGTCGGGCAGTTTGGACGAGAATCTGGCCGAAAGATTGAGCTCGACGATGTCCTACCGTCAGCCGCTCCTGGGCTCATATCTCAATGTGGGTGCTACTTATACGCAAGATTTGGTCAATGATCAGGTTGCGCTCTCGCTTCCCAGTGCCAGTTTTTCCATGCCCAGCAGGCCGGTGTATGAACTGTTTGGCCTTAAGGGGCGCAGTCCGGCGGCATGGTTTGCCAACCTCAGCTACAGCTACAATGTGAGGCTGGATCACACCGGCTATATCAACGATGCAAACAGGGGCTGGCGCGACTTTCTGTGGAGCAACAGAAGCGATTCCACGCAGGTGCTGAGTGAGCATCATGCGGGCATTAAACACAACTTTGGGCTGAGCTATAGTTTCAAGCCTGTTGGATGGTTAAATACCAGTCAGAGCATCAGTTATGGTGAGGCGTGGTTTGACCGTGACAGAGATGATAAAAAGTGGGTGAGGGGCAACGATTACAGCCTCAGCACCTCGGCCAATTTCAATATCTATGGCATCCGGAACTTCAAACGGGGCAAGATCACGTCTATCAGGCATATAGTGACGCCCTCTGCCAGCTTGAGTTACAGACCGGATTTTGAGGGTAACAAGCGCTTTTATAGCTTTGGCGGCATTGGGGTCAGCCAAGGGAAAGCCGCACTGCCGCTGAGTTTGGGCATAGTGCAAAAGTGGCAATTGAAGTATAAATCAGGTGGGGAAGAACGGCGCATCTCGGAAGCTTTTGGCTTCAGTAGCAGAGCCTCCGCAGATTTGAAATCCAAGGAAAAGAAGTTCAACAATCTGGCGCATAGTTTCTCTTTCAGGCCGGGAGACGTCAAACTGGGTTCCATCCGCATTCCGGGCACAAAGACGGTGCTGCGGGAAGCGGGGCTTGCCTATGATGCTCAGATGAGTTTCAGCCACAATCCTTACGAGATTACCTGGCAGAGTTTGGCCTTGAAAAACCAATACTTTAGCCACAAGATTGTGATCTCCGGCTCGGCTGCCTATAAAACGTGGTTTACCAGAGCAAAAAACAGGATGTTCAGCTCGCTGGAAGGAATCATTGATGACTCCTCCAGTGAAAGAAGCAGCTCGGATGAGGGCTGGAAGCTTTCCCTGAGCCAGGACATTTCTGCCTCCAAAAACCTGCTGAAGCCGGAGAATAGCAACCTACATTTTGACGCCAGCTTGAAGGTGAGCCAAAACTGGCAGATGAGATATTCCAACTATTACGACCTAAAGAAAAGCAAGCTGCTCTCGCAATCCATCTCACTTTCACGGGATTTGCACTGCTGGAAATTGGAGCTGAGCTATTCCCGTCGCAACGAGTTTTGGGAATACCGCTTGGTGCTCTTCAACATGGCTCTGCCAGATGCTTTGAGATTTCAGACACGTGACAGTAAACGCTATTAGAAAAGCCGTCTTTTTGGATCGGGACGGGTGCATCAGCCCCGATGAATTTGGCTATATCTCTGATGCCTCCAAATATGAGCTCTACCCCTATACTCCCGAGGCTTTGAGGCTGCTCAAGCGCTTGGGATATATGCTCTTTATCGTTACCAATCAATCCGGTATTGCCCGGGGGTATTTTGGTTTTGAAGAGCTGAAAGAGGTGCATGATCGCCTGGAAGAGCTGCTGAGAAAAGAGCAGGTGGAGCTGGATCAAATCTACTTTGCGCCTTACTATGAGGGCGGGAGCGTGAGCCCTTGGAATATCGATCATCCGGACAGGAAGCCCGGGCCGGGAATGTTTCAAAAAGCGCTGAAAGAGCATCCCTTCCAGCCTTCTGCCTCGTGGATGATTGGGGATAGATATACCGACATCGCCTTCGGTAAAACCAATGGACTCAGGAGTATACTGCTCTTGAGTGGCAACGGTTGGGATGAGCTGAAAAAGGGTGTGATGAACTGGGATCACAAGCCGGACTTCATCTGTGAAGACCTGCTCACCGCCGCCAAGGTGATAGAGTATTTCAGCTGAGATATTGGTGGAGCAGTTTTGTGAAGAATAGATTCAGCTTCAAGGAGCAGAAGTTTAAGGAATTGAAGCCGGCAAGGCAGCTGGAGCACGTCAGGAGAGCCATGCAGGAGCTGGAATGCAGGGCGATCAATGGGCTTGAATATGAGGACTTGGTGGCTTTGCTGAAGGATATGCGAAGCTGGATGCAGAAAGATGTGGGGCTTCCCGTTATTGAGCTGGAGATGGATGAGCCGAGGAAGGTGGCTTTGAAAGCGGCAGCCTGGCTTCAGGAACATATTGAAGCATATAGAGATGCGGATATAATGGTCTACGCTCAGGATGGCCTCGGTCGGCGTGATGATGAGCTCTATCACAATGCGCAAAATATGGTGGTAATCTTGGAGGATCTGCGTTCCAGCTTCAATGTGGGCTCCATCTTCAGGACTTCGGAGTGTTTGGGAATCAAGGAGTTGTGGCTGTGTGGCATCACCAGTAAGCCGGGAGATAAAGCTTTGGCCAAAACAGCTATGGGAACCGAAGCGAGGCTGGCTTGGCAAGCCTTTGATACCGCGGTGGAGGCGGTCAAGAAAGCCAAGCAGCAGGGGAGAAGTGTCTATGCTCTGGAGACGGTGGAAACGGCTCAGGATGTGTTTGAAGCAAGCTATGAGCTGCCTCTGGCTCTGGTGTTGGGCAATGAAGCTTTGGGTGTCTCTCAAGAGGTGCTTGCGCTCTGTGATGCCTACATATCACTGCCCATGCAGGGTTGGAAAAACTCCCTCAATGTGGGTGTGGCCTTCGGTGTGGCAGGATTTCATATCGCTCGAAACTCAAGATAGCGGAGTCCGTCCCTGCTTCCTCAAACGATCGTTTTTTCTTGGCAAATTTTAAAGGAATACTTGACAAATATCCGCTATCTATAAATATGATCCTATCCTCAGGAGAATGTCAGAAGTGATGGTTACATGGGAAATGACCGTTCGAGGTAGAGTCCAAGGAGTTGGATTTCGCTGGTTTGTAAAGCGTCTTGCAGATGCGCTTGGCGTGAGTGGCTATGTCCGCAATTTACCAGATTCCTCGGTCATTATCATCGGCCAGGCTTCGCAGCCGATTCTGCATTCTTTTGTGGATCAGATCAAGCTTGGCAGTCGTCGCAGCACGGTGCTGAGTATCGATGTATTGCCGCTTGAACACGCAAGTGAGTATTATGGATTTGAGATTAGATAACTATAAAACGCAATCAAGGCATACAGCGCGGGCCTTTGGAGCTTGCTCCATCCCATCAAAATGGCGGGTTATTCTGTTGTTCAGCTTGTTTTTGCTGCCCATTTTGCTGTTTGCGGATTACAAATATCACACCGTGAGAAAAGGTGATACGCTTTATGCGCTGTCCAAGAGGTATGGTGTAACCGTGGCTCAGATCCAGAAACTTAACAATATGAGTGGGACGAATCTGAGCATCGGGCAGCGGCTCAAGATCAAAGAAATCCCCAAAGCAAAGCCCAAGCCGCCTCCCCCGCCACCTGCTGCAGAGCCGGCTCCCGCGGAACAGCCTGCCACGCCGGCAGTTGAGCCGTCCGCTTCTCAACAGGAAGCACCTGCTGCCGCTCAGGTTGTAGAGCTGCCGATTGAGTATTATCATATCGTAAAACCGAAGGATAACCCCTACCGCATCTCGCAAAACTATGGCATCAGTTCTAAAGACTTCTTTGCCTGGAATGGCAAGAGCGGTTGGGATGATTTTGACATCCATCCCGGCGATAAGCTGGTGATCAAGGATCCCGCTACCTACGTGCCATCCGGTGCGGAACAGGAACAGCCTCAGCAGAGCACTGGCACCCCAAGTCAACAGGCTGCCGCTGAAGAAGCTGTGGTGGTTTCCAAGACTTACAAGGTGCGAAAAGGTGATACCCTCTATAGCATTGCCAAAGCACATGGCACCACGGTGGATGACCTCAAAACCCGCAACAATCTCAGTTCAAACAGCATCTTTGTGGGTCAAAATCTGTATATAGTGGGAAGTCCCGGCAGCAGCACGCTCACTCCTTCTGTGACGCTTTCGGATCTGGAAGGCACGCAGATGATTCGTGATGACCTCTTCCTACCTGTTCAAGGCAGGGTCACCTCAGAATTTGGCTTGCGCAGGGGTAGACCCCACAAGGGGATAGACATCGCCGCAAAGTCTGGCACGCCCATCTATGCAGTATTGGATGGAGTGGTGGTGTTTTCAGGCGTGCAAAGAGGTTATGGGAACGTGATAGTGCTCGAGCATCCGGATTTTGTGATGACGGTATATGCCCATAACGAAAGAAACCTGGTATCCTTGGGGGACGAGGTGAAGAAAGGCCAGCAGATTGCCGAGGTGGGAAACACGGGCAAGTCTACAGGGCCTCATCTCCATTTTGAATACCGCATCAAAGGTCAAGCCATCAACCCGCGTAAGGTGTTGAATCTTTAAGGATATGTAGGTAGGGGTATGCCAAAGCGCCGCAGAGAGAATGTTTTTGCAGATAAAGCGCTGCAAAAGTATCTGAAGCAGATATCAAAGTATGAGCCGCTCTCCCGGGAAGAAGAACGTGAGCTTGGCATCCGCGCCAAGAATGGTGACAGCGAGGCAATTGAGCGCTTGATCCAGGCAAACCTGAAGTTTGTGGTCAAGATAGCGGCGCGCTACCAAAATAGGGGTCTGAGCCTTTCGGAGTTGATCAGCGAAGGCAATATCGGCCTGATCAAGGCGATAGAGCGTTTTGACCCCACCAAAGATATCAAGCTCATCTCCTATGCCATCTGGTGGATCAAGCAGCGTATAACCCTGGCGGTGAGCGAGAAAAGTTCGTTGATCCGCGTTCCTTTGGGAAGAGCCAGCACTGCCTACCGGATCAAAGCCGCCAAGGACAGGATCTATACGCAGTCCGGCGAAGAAGCTACCACTGAAGAACTGGGAGAAGCCACCAATCTCTCTGAAAAGGCGGTGGAACAGATCATGGACCAGATGCCAAATACCACCTCTTTTGACGAGGTCATCAAAGGCGATAACTTTGCAGATTTTACCACCAAAGACCTGATGGTGGATAAGGAACAGCTTGATCCGCAGCAGCTTTACTATCGCGAGCGGATCCATGACAGGATACACGATGCCATCGATCAGCTGGATAGCCGTGAAGCTGGCATCATCAGAGACTATTTTGGTTTGAATGAAGAAAACGAAGCCCAAAACTTTGCCCAGATCGCAGAGAAGATCGGCCTTTCCAGAGAAAGAGTGAGACAGATCCAAAAAGAAGCTCTGCGCAAGATGACGGAGATACTTAAACCTGAAGAAGACTCCTTTGTGGACGAGTTTTTGGATAGATACAGCATATAACAAAACAAGGATGTAACGAGATGTTTAAGAACTTTGACGAGATGAAAGACTTTGTGAAAAGCAAACGCAGAGGACGTGCAGTAATTGCAGCAGCACAGACAGCCAGTGTGTTGGATGCTGCTGTTTTGGCCTATAAAGAAGAGCTGGCAGATAGTATCTTGGTGGGCGATAAAACCGCCATCATTGCTCTCCTGGAGGAGATGGCACCCGATCTGATCTCCAAATTTGAGATCATAGATACAGGGGCTGACCCTTTGGCTGCTGTATATAAATCGGTGGATTTGGCCAGAGAAGGCAAGGCAGACCTCATCCTCAAAGGCAAGACGGAAAGTGCGACGATCATGAGAGCTGTGTTGGATAAAGACCATGGACTCAGGCAGAGCGAAGTTGTCTCCGACGTCCTCGCCTACGAGCATCCGGATGGCCTTCGGATAATGAGCGATGGAGGTGTCAACCTCTGTCCCAATCTGAAAGAGATGATCGCCATCGTCAAGAATAGCGTGAAAACCGCTCATGACATGGGGTGTGAGATGCCAAAGGTTGCCCTGCTATCCGCTATAGAAGTGGTGAACCCCAAGATGGAATCCACTGTCAATGCTGCTATCATCAGCAAGATGAATGAGCGGGGACAGATACCTGGCTGCATCGTGGAAGGCCCGCTCGCTTTTGATGGTGCGATAGATATGGAAGCGGCAAAGCTCAAAGGCCTCACCGACAGCGGAGTGGGTGGTCAGGCAGATATCCTCATCGTGCCAAACATCGAAGCCGGCAACATCTACGGCAAAATGGTGTCTCTCTATTGCGGCTATCGTGTAGCTCACTTTGTGGTGGGAACCAAGGTGCCCATTCTTATCCCCTCAAGAGCGGATGATGGCGAAAACAAGATGCTCTGCATGGCGATGGCACTTACCTCCATTGTGTGATAGACGATGAACCTGGGCCTGATTCAGTTTGGCAAAACCAAGGATCGCTGGCTGCAAGAAGGCATAGATGAATATCTCAAGCGCTTGGAACCTTGGCACAGGGTTCAGATCATCCAATTGCCGGATGCATCCATCAAAAACAGCTCTGATGCCAAAGCCGTGAAGCAGAAGGAAGCTGAGGCAGCTCTGAAGGTTATCCAAGCTGATGATTACCTGATCGTGCTGGATGAGATGGGGAAGCAATATAACTCCCTTGATTTTTCCGCATTTCTGACTAACTTATCTGAAAAACGCAGAGTGCTCTTTGTGATCGGTGGAGTGTTTGGCGTGTGCGACAGCCTCAAGGCACGTGCTGATGCACTCATGAGCCTGTCTCCGCTCACTTTCACTCATCGCATGGCACGCTTGATACTGATCGAACAAATCTACCGCGCCTGCATGATACGCAGCGGTAGAAAATACCATATCTAAAGGATTTTAACCATGTTTCAACTGGACGCAAACACGCTGGACAACTTCCTCACCGCCTTGTACGTCTTGGTGCAGGGCATGGGCGGGGTGTTCCTGTTTATGGGTATCTTTTACCTGTTGGTCTGGGCTTTGGGGAAAATCTTTAAGCCAAAAACAAGACCATGAAAAAGCTATATCTTGTGCTGATCTTCGCTCTGGCGGTGCTTTCATTGCCGGCAGCCGTAACTGTGCTTTCCTCCTCCGGATACGATAGCCGGGTGGAGTTTGCCCTGGATGATTATTACCTGGAGGAGATGGATTCTTTTGTCAGAATTGGTGCTCCCAAAATGATGTATCCACATCTTTCCGGTGCACCGGCACTGCCTTTCACTGAGTTCAAGATTGCGCTGCCTCCCTCAGGGAGCATTGCGTGGCACCTCACCATCCTGGAAGAGGAGCAATTGACCTTGAACAAGAGAGTAGCGCCCGTGCCTCATATCTCAGAGCAGAAAAGCGGAGTAAGTCAGCATCATTATATCATAGATGAAGCACTCTACGCACAAGCCCGGAGCTCATACATTACGGAAAAGGAGCCGGATATCTTCCGGGGCTATAGATTTGTGACCCTGAGAGTGAATCCATTTAAGTATGACGGGCAGCATGGAGTTAGCGTCCTCAAGCGCGCCCTCATCAGCGTCACAATTGACGGTGATGTATCCTACAAGGCAGCACCTGTGCAGGATGATCTGGCTGAGGTCTTTATGGATGCCGTGATCAACCCCTCGCAAGCCAAACACTGGCAAAATTATCACAGAGCAAGCATCAACTATGCACCTTTCGCCAATGCGGATTATTGGCTCAAGATAGAAGTAGACAAGGATGGTATCCAACAGCTTAACAGGCAAAACCTCAGCTTGCTTCCCTTGGATGATGTTGATCCCCGCACCATCAGGATGTTTTCCACCGGTGGTGCTATCAATACTCACACAGTGAATAGCCCGGGGCCTGAATTCAGGGAAATCCCCATCAAGGTTATAGGCGAGGAGGATGGCCACTTTGATGCCTCCGACAAGATTCTCTTCTACGGCGAAAACCGTGATGGGCTGGATAAAACAGAAAACCTAACGGGATCAGCTCCCACTATTCACAATCCTTACAGTCTGCATGGCGTCTATTGGCTCACCTTTGGTGGCAGCTTCTCCGCACCTCCCTTGAGGATGCAAATGCAAGATTCATCTGGCAGTTATGACAATGCTGTGAATAGCCATAAAGCCAGTGGCCGCTTTGAAAAAGAAACCTACCGCCTCGACGACTTTGGTTTTGACTGGTATAGTGACAAGCTTTATGGCAACAAAACTGCTGATTACCTCTTTAACATTGAGCTATCGGATGTCGTGATTGGGGCTGAAAGCAGGATTACAGTGCGGATGCGCCCTGAAGAACGCACTTTGCCGCCAGGTGTAAGTGAAGAAGATGCCAAGCATAAAGTCAGATTGTGGGTAAACGATGAAGAAATGCCGCCCCCCAGTATTGGTTACTTTAGCTGGTCTGGACCATTTGATTTTACCCTCAATGGCGCTGGAGGAAACGTACGTGAAGGCGAAAACCAGGTTCGCATCCAAGTGATAAGAAATATCACAGATAACATCATGCTGGACTTTATCCAAATCGACTATCAACAGAAGCTGAAGAAGCGTGAAGGACAGTATTTTATTGCCGCACCAGAGAGTACCGGAACCTCCAAGATAGCTTATCAAATGCAGACAGATAGTGCCGGCTTGGAGGTCTATCGCATTGATTCTTTTGCGGATGTGACGCGGGTGCCTTGGCAGAGTGGAACCAACACCTTCATCTCGCCCGGCAGTGCTCCCACCAAGTTTGTGATCACCAAGCCCAGCGAGTATCACAGCCCCGCTTCAGTCACCAAGGTCGATC
Source organism: Candidatus Cloacimonadota bacterium (assembly GCA_029781115.1). Lineage (GTDB taxonomy): Bacteria > Cloacimonadota > Cloacimonadia > Cloacimonadales > Cloacimonadaceae > UBA3900. The sequence continues at coordinate 7,217 of JAKOXG010000009.1, read as the reverse complement.
CTCAAGACCTCACTGCAGATAAGTCGCAAGTAGACCACATCATCATCAGTCCGGCTGAGTTTCTCACTCAGGCTTCTACGCTGGCATCCATGTATCAGGAGTTTCACGGGCTCAGCGTGAGGATCGTGGACCAAGCGGACATCCTCAACCAGTTCAATGGCGGACATCCTGATCCTTATGCCATCCGCCAATACCTGCGCTACATCTACAAGAACATCAGCGCACCCAAGCTTCAGGGCGTGACCCTCTTGGGTGTTGGAACCATAGATTGGCGCAATAAATCCCGACTTGCTACCCCAAAGAATAAGCTGATGGTCTATGTGCGAGGCCAATCCTCGTCTGATGACTACTACGTTATGATGGACTCCAGCTACTATCCGGAGCTGATAATCGGACGCTATCCCGTGCGCACCACAGCAGAGCTCGATATCATGTTGTCAAATTACCGCGCTTATGTGGGCAATCCCACGCCCGGCTGGTGGCGCAATTCCATGGTTCTCCTGGCGGATGACCTCTACAATGGCAGCCGTCCGGGAGCAGAAAGCTACCATACAAGGGATATGGAGGCTACTGCCAACAGTCTGCACAAAAGCATACGTCTGACGAAGATCTTTGCCTGGGAATATGATTATGATGAGTTTCAAAACAAGCCGGCTGCCCGCGATGATATGATCGCTGCCATCAATGAAGGCGTGCTTGTGTGGTATTACACCGGTCATGGGGCCTATGATTCCCTGGGTTCGGAAGACTATTTCAATGGAGCAACGGACCTCGGTCGCCTCCACAACGAGGGCAAGCTGCCCCTCTTTGTGGCTGCTTCCTGTAGTGTGTCGGATTACGATCACTGGGGTTTTGATAGCTTGGGGCAAAAGGTGGTTTTGATGAACAACATCGGCAGTATCGCCAGTTTCGCTGCCACCCGCATGAGTAGTGGCCCTGCAAATGCCACACTGATGGACCTTCTCTTTAATGAGATGACCTACAAACGCCACCCCATAGGCAAAAGCATCATGGCAGCCAAGTTCAATTCTACAAACGATGGCAACGATAGCTTTTATATACTTTTGGGCGATCCCACCCTCTGCATCAATACTCCGGCCAGAGACAGTCTGATGAGCGTAGATAACCGTGGATTAAGAGCGACTGTGCGCTCAGGTCAGCAGCTTTCAGGCAAGGAGCATAATGTTGGGGAGATAGAGGCAAGAAGCGATAAATCAACGACATTGCGTTCACGTCAACAACCCTCCATTGCAGGTTCTTTATCACCTTTTTCGGGTAACGGCACAGCCAATCTTCGCCTCTATGACAGTGGCAGAAACTATACCTTGGGTGATATAGGTGTGAGCCAACAAGGCAGCATCCTCTTCAAGGGTGATGTATCGGTCAATAATGGCAGCTATCAAGGTGGCTTCATCGTTCCTGACGACATCACCAACGGCACCACGGGCTCCATCCTCTGCTATCTCTGGGATGAAGAAGGCAAGCAGGATTATATCAATTACCTCTATCCCGTAAGCACCAGCGATGATGCCGTTGCGATGGACAACGATGGCCCGCCCAAGATAGAGCTCTTTGTGGAGACAGAGGATTTTAGGCCCGGCGACACCGTTTCTACCAACACCACGTTGATTGCCAAGATTTCAGATAACAACGGCATCAATATCACTGACAGTGCGGGTCACCACATCTTGTTGGTGATTGATGATGCCCTTCAGCCTATCCCTGTCACCCAATACTTCAGTTACAACAAGGATTCCTTTACGGCAGGAACCCTGCGCTACCCGCTCCCCAAGATGTCAGAAGGAACTCACAGCCTGCAATTGATAGCCTTTGACAACCTCAATCTACCCTCGGTAGCCAATACTCACTTTGTGGCCAAACACACCTCCGAGCTGTCCATCCAAAGGTTGCTCCCCTATCCCAACCCCATGCAGGATGAGGGACATATCACCTTCATGCTCAGCGAAGATGCCTCTCTGGATATTGGCATCTACACCGTCACCGGCAAGAGGGTAAAGCGCATCAAGACCACGGGACGTGAGGGCTTCAACCAAATCCCCATCGACACCAGAGACCATAATGGACATCCCTTGGCAAACAACACCTACTTCATCAAAGTAAAAGCCAAAGCCGCTTCCAAGAGCACCGAAGCCACCGAGCGGCTGGTAATATATAAATAGGAAACCACCCATGCTCATTTACAACACAGCTACCCACAAAAAAGAGCCCTTCGTCCCCATTGAAGAAGGCAAGGTAAAGCTCTATGCCTGCGGCCCAACCGTATATGACTTTTTCCATATCGGCAACGCCCGCGCCTTCCTCTTCTTCGACGTGATGCGAAGGTATTTTGAATACAAAGGTTATGATGTTACCTACGTGCAAAACATCACCGATATAGAAGACAAGATCATCGCCCGCTCCATTGAGGAAGGCATCCCATACGACGAATTTGCATCTCACTATGCAGAGGCCTTCCTGCAGGATTCCAAAGCCTTGGGCATCAAGCCGCCGCATCATCAGCCCCGCGCCACCGAGTTTATGGCAGAAATCATCGCCCTCATCGAAGAGCTGGTCAAGCGCGGCTATGCCTACGAAGTGGAGGGAGACGTGTATTTTGACACCTCCAAGCTGCCGGAATACGGTTCCTTGAGCGGCAAGCGAATCGAAGACCAAAAGGCAGGTGCGCGCGTGGCAGAAAACTTGCTCAAGCGCAATCCCACCGACTTCACCCTTTGGAAAAACAGCAAGCCAAACGAACCTGTCTGGCAAAGCCCTTGGGGAGAAGGACGCCCCGGCTGGCACAGCGAATGCGTGGTGATGAGCCAGCACTTTCTGGGTGAGACTTTCGACATCCATGGCGGTGGCGTAGACCTCGTCTTTCCGCATCATGAAAACGAACTCGCCCAAGCCAGAGCCATCTCCGGCAAACCTTTGGCAAACTACTGGGTGCACAATGGCTTCCTCAACATTGAGGGTGAAAAGATGAGCAAGAGCTTGGACAACTTCTTCACCGCACGTGACATCCTGAAGCAACACAGTGCCGAGGCCATCCGCTTCTTCTTCCTCTCCAAACACTACCGCAGCCCGATTGACTTCAACAGAGAGATCATCGAGGAATCCGAGCGTGCGGTTGGCAACTTCCGCCAAAGCCTCAAGGATATAGATTTCCTCTCTCTGGATGAAGCCTTTGAACCCAACCCGCAGCTCCAGAAGCTTGAAGCAGAGTTTCAAGCTGCCATGGATGACGACTTCAACAGTGCCAAAGCCATCGCGGTGCTCTTTGAGATCAACAGCCTGATCCGCAATCGCCAGCTACCCACTGCGGAGCGTCAAGATGCGGCCAGAATGCTGGTAAAGCTGGGTAGGGTGCTTGGCTTTTTCCAAAACCTGGAAGCAGCCGCAGAGTTGCCGGATCAAAGCAAGCAGCTGATCGAGCTGATCATCAAGTATCGTGCTCAAGCCCGTGCCGACAAAAACTGGGCTCTCTCCGACGAAATCAGAGCCGACCTTGCCGCCTTGGGCATTGAGCTCAAAGACACAGCCACCGGCGCCGAGTGGTCTTACAAGGAACAATAATCATGAATAAAGCCTTCAAAACCTACCTGATCATCTCCATCCTCATCCTGATAGGGGTGTTCATCGCCCTCTTTTTCATCCTCAAAGCACAGCCCAAAATCAGCGCTCCCATGAGCGTTACTTACGATGCCTTGGGTGAGAGATTCCTCATCTCCAATATGGGCAATAGCACCATCGTGGCCATGGATGCCGATGGCAAGCTCAAGAACGTGATCAAAAAAGGCATCAAAAACCCCCGTGGCATCAAGATGAGAGGCCAGGAACTATTGGTGGTGGACGACGACAAGCTGCACTTCATAGACCCGCAGCTGAGCATCATCTCCAAGACTGTAGCCATAGATGGAGCCAAGATGCTGATAGACGTGGAAGTAGACGAGCTGGGCGCAATCTATCTCACGGATACCGACGCCGAGTGCATCTGGAGATTGGACAAGCAGGGCAGCAATCCGACCCAGTTTACCAGTCATTTGCTGAGGCAGCCCAGCGCTATCTATTTTGATAAACCCCGCCGTCAGATGATGGTGACGAGCATGGGGGAGAGGCGGCCTATTATCACTTTCAACACCAAGACCGATGAGTTTAGCATCTTCAAAGACACCATGTATTCACAGATCAGCGGTATCCAGGCAGATGACCTGGGTCGCATCTTCTTTTGTTCCCGCCAGGAGCAAGCTGTGATCATGATCCCGCAGACGCAAAACCGCTTTATCCTTTTTGAACAAAACCTGAAAACCCCCGCTGACATGTATTGGCACGAGCCCTCCAACGAGCTTTTGCTGCCTCTCACGCAGGAAAATAGAATCTTAAGATTGGCCTTGGAAGAAGACTAAGTCTTAAAACATTACGGAGACACTGATGGAAATAATCACACGAGGCCTCAGCCTTCTCACTTGGGAGCAAGTGTTGATGATGCTGATCGGAGTGGTGTTGATCTGGTTGGCGATCACCAAAAAGTATGAACCCGCTCTTTTGTTGCCCATAGGTTTTGGCACCATTTTGGCCAACATCCCACTTTCTGCGGCCGTGGGTGAAAACGGGGCGCTCACCGTGCTCTTTGATGCTGGCATCCGCACCGAGCTCTTCCCGCTGCTCATCTTCATCGCCATCGGTGCGATGATAGACTTCTCCCCGCTCTTGCAACACCCCTCCATGCTGCTTTTCGGAGCGGCCGCACAGCTGGGAATCTTTGTGACCATCGCTTTGGCCACCCTCTTTGGCTTTTCCCTGCCCGAAGCCGGCGCCATCGGCATCATTGGAGCCGCAGATGGTCCCACCTCCATCTACGTAGCCAACCGCTTTGCACCCTCGCTGATGGGGCCAATCTCCGTGGCGGCATATTCTTACATGGCCTTGGTGCCCATCATCCAACCGCCCATCATCCGCCTGCTCACCACCAAGGAAGAGCGCAAGATCCGCATGGACTACAGCAGCAATGATGTGCCCAAGATCGTGAAGATCATCTTTCCCATCGCCATCACGCTCATTGCCGGTATCTTGGTGCCGGACAGCGTGTCCCTGATCGGCTTCCTCATGTTTGGCAACCTGATCAGAGAATGTGGCGTGCTGGACAGCCTCTCCAAAAGTGCTCAAAACGAGCTGGGCAACATCATCACCATCCTGCTTGGCATCACCATTGCCTCCACCATGAAAGCGGAAGCCTTCCTCAGGGTGCAGACCATCTTCATCCTGCTTTTGGGACTCGTCGCCTTTGTCTTTGACACCGCCGGCGGCGTGCTCTTTGCCAAACTGCTCAACCTCATCCGCAAAAACAAGATCAACCCCATGATCGGCGCTTGCGGCATCTCAGCCTTCCCCATGAGCGCCCGCGTGGTTCACCAGATGGGGCAGAAGGAAGATCCCTTCAACTTCCTGCTCATGCCCGCAGTGAGCGTGAACGTGGGTGGACAGATCGGCTCTGTGATCGCAGGTGGACTGGTCTTGGCTCTTTTATCATAAGGCTGCATTATGGATAAAGACTCACTTTTACAGCTTTTGAATCAAGCCAAACAAGCTGCCCAAAATGCCTACGCTCCCTATTCAGGCTACAAGGTAGGCGCTGCGCTTTTGGACTCACATGGCAAGATTCACCTGGGCTGCAACGTGGAGAATGCCTCCTATTCTCTCTCCAATTGTGCAGAACGCACCGCTATCTTCAAAGCGGTCAGCGAAGGTGTGCGAAGCTTTCAAGCTTTAGCCGTTTGGGTGGAAGCCGATACCATCTTCCCGCCCTGTGGCGCTTGCAGGCAGGTGATAAGTGAGTTTGCCCCCAATATCCCCGTGATCTTTGGCAATGCTCACCAATACGAGATTACAGACTCCGCCACGCTCCTGCCCTCCGCCTTCAGCCTGAGCCCGTGAAAGAGCTTTTCGATCTATCGCAGTGCAGCGTCTGTCCCAGAGAATGTTTGGCAGACCGCACTCAAGAGAAGGGAGCCTGCGGAGCTGACGCCCGGCTCAAGATAAGCCTCGCCACTCTTCACTATGGCGAAGAGCCTGTCCTGAGCGGCTTTGAGGCGCATAGAGCCCGTGTGGTCACCTCCTCTCAAGGCGAAAGCCTGGCCGGTGGCAGCGGCACCATCTTCTTCTCACATTGCAACCTCCGCTGCATCTACTGCCAAAACTACCAGATCAGCCATTTAGGACAGGGCAGACACATCAGCGAGGAAAACCTGCTCAATATCATCTTTGGGCTCCAAGACCAAGGTGCCCTCAACATCAACCTGGTCTCGCCCACCCAATACACCGCTCAGCTGATCCCCATCCTCCGGCAGGCCAAGGCTGCCGGCTTGCGCATCCCCATCGTGTGGAACAGCAACGCCTACGAAAAGGTAGAATGCATCCGGGCTTTGGGCGATCTTGTGGATATCTGGCTGCCTGACTTTAAGTATGCTGACAAAGAACACGCTCGCAAATACTCCGGCATTTCAGATTATCCGGCCATCGCCATCAACGCCATCAAAGCGATGTGGGGCAGCGCAGGTGAGTTGCAGACAGACTTTTGGGGTGTTGCCACCAAAGGAGTGATGATCCGCCATTTGGTGCTTCCCAACGGGATCTCCAGCTCCAAAGAGGCACTGCATATGATCTATGACGCTATCGGCAATACGGTAAGCCTCAGCCTCATGGCACAATACTACCCAACCGCCTCCTGCGCAGGCTATCCGGAGCTTTCCCGCAGCATCACTTATGATGAATACCAGGAAGTGCTTGATGTCGCCGAAGAGCTGGGATTTGAGAATATCTTTGCCCAAGAGCTGAGACCAACTCCGGATTGGACACCGGATTTCGACCGCTGAGCTTTTGCCTGGTATGGTCGCTTGCCATAGCGACCTTGTATGGGCGGTCGCCAAACCGCCCCATGCAAGCGCAGCTCGCAAAAACAACAGCCTCTGAACCATGAGAATTGTCCCCAAAAGCACGCACATCCCCGAGACCAGCGTCTGTATCGTACTGAAATACCGGACAGAAAATACTAAGGAGAACATGATGAGAAAAATGTCTAACAGCGGAGTCATTATCCGGTACAGTGAAGCCTTCAAACTCAAGGTAGTCGAGGAGATTGAAAGAGGACACTTGACAATAACTAAAGCTATGCGTTTATATGACATCAAGGGTAGCGCTACCATTTACAACTGGATCCG
>JAKOXG010000012.1 GCA_029781115.1 Candidatus Cloacimonadota bacterium | reverse complement strand
GACTTATATGAAGTCATCATCATCAATGACCACTCCACCGACTCCACCATGGAAATATTAGCCAACCATCAGGCAGACTACAACTTCCATTATATAGACTGGCAAGGCGAGCAGGAAGGAGTAATGGGCAAAAAGGCAGCACTTCTGCAGGGGATAAACGCAGCCAAACACGACATCCTGGCCTTTACGGATGCAGACTGTGTGGTGCCGCCCAATTGGCTGCGCGGCTGGGCAAAGGCCTATGCAGATGGCGTGGATTATGTGTTGAGCCACGCCTTGATTTTACGGGATGAAAGGGACAGCTACATGCGGATGAAGTGTTTTGAGGATGGGGTATATTACAGCTTAGCTGCTTTGGGAATGAGCATCAGACGCCCTTTCACCAGCGTTGCCTGTAATATGTCCTATAGGAAAAGCATCTTTCTGAAAGCAGGTGGATTTGATGGCATTGGGCATCTGGCTTCGGGAGATGATGATCTTCTGCTGATGAAGATGATGCCGCATATCCGTAAGGCTATCTACTATCCATCGCCAGAGATGAGGGTGATCTCCTATGAGGGGCGCAACATCGTGAAAAGACACCACACCAACATCCGCAGAGCCTCCAAACTGCAATACTTTCCTCTGTGGTTACAGGGTATAGGTGTGGGAGCCTTCCTTCACTTTGTCTTATTTTATCTCACGCTGATACTGCTGTTTAAATACCCCGGCAACAACCTGCTCTACATAGCCATAGCAATAAAAATGGGCGCCGAGCTCGGGCTCTGTGTCTCGCATTCTGTTGCGATCAAGTTGCCCTGGCTCGGAGCCCTTTACCCTGTTGCAATCATCGCTTTCCCAGCACAGTTTATCTTCTATGCCATTCGGGGAAGCTTGGGATCATACAACTGGAAATAGTTTACATCTCGATCATCTTAGCCTGGATGTAATTGAGCTCATTGAGTTTGTCCACGAGGGCTTTAAGCTCTTCATCCTTGCCTTCCACTTCCAAAACGATCAGGCCATCATTGGCACAAAAATCCTTGGAAACTTCATGCAAACCAAGACGCACTTTGATGTTGCAACCGTATTCGGTGAGGATATCCTGAACTTTGGCAGCCTCACTGGAACGGTGATCTACTTTGATTAAAACAACTTTGTAAGTCATGACTTACCTCCTATATTCCATACTAATATTTGCACTTATTCTGTCCACCACTTTTTTCACTATGCCAGAAATCCGCCCTTTTTAAAGTGGCCTTTTATGCGGCGTAGCGCTTTACTGCGCAATTGCTTGGTCTGTTCATTGGTGATCTGCAGCTGCTGTGCTATCTCTTTGATGGTAAGCTTCTTCTCATAGCTGAGCCTCAACACCTGTGCCTCACGCTCCGGCATATCAACGGGCAATGTGAGTTTTTCGCTCACCTTTTCGGGATTGCTCTGTTCCGGATTGTGCTCGGCATAGTTCTCAATATAGCTGGTGCCCATTGATTCCCGATCCAGTGCCTGCAGAATCTGCTTTTTGATCCAGTAGACGGCGTAGGTGGAGAACAGTGTGCCCTTTGAGGGATCAAACCTTTCATAGGCCATCAGCAGCCCGATCAAAGCCTCTTGCCTCAGGTCTTCCAGCGGCATCCCGTAATTTTGATAGCTCTTGCAGATACCGTAGGCCAGCTTGGCATAACTCTGGATCAGCTCATCCTGATTCTTGGGATAATCTTCGGGCGTGTTGAGTGTTATGTCGCTCATGATGCATTATTTGCCGGGATCACGATCTTGAAGGTGGTTCCTACGCCCAAGGTGCTGTCTACTTCTATGGTTCCTTTGTGCAGCACCACGATGTGTTTTACGATAGCCAATCCCAGTCCCGTGCCGGAGCTGTTACGGTTGCGGGATGGGTCTGCCACGTAAAAGCGTTCAAAGATGCGGGGCAAATGCTCAGGTGCAATGCCGCTGCCGTTATCGTTTATCGTTATGGTGAGGTCGCTCTCAGTCGCCTTTCCTTTAATCAGGATTTGCCCCTTTTCGGTGTAGCGCAGCGAGTTTTCCACCAAGTTGATAAAGATCTGTTCAAACTTGAAAGGATCGACGCAAAAACGTGGATGCGTCGGGTCTATATCCACCTTCAGCTCCACATCCTTGTCTTCAAACAGGGGGTCAAGGATCAGCTTGATATTGTCAAAGAAGGTGACCAGGTCTATTTCTTGGAGGTTGATGCTATAGTTTTGTTCCAGGCGGATGAGGGTCTGGAGGTCGTTGATCAGGTTGATGAGGCGGTTGGTGTGATTTTTGATGATCTTCAGATAGCGCATGTTTTGCTGATCTGCCGTCTCTTCCATGGCTTCCGAGAAGCCTTTGATTGCCGTGAGCGGAGTGCGCAGTTCATGGGCAAGATTTACGATGAAATCCTTCTTCATCTGCTCCGCTCTGTGGATGTCGTCTATATTTTGCATAAGCAACACCATCCGCTGTGCATCAGGGTTTTGCGAGCCACTCAAGAGGTAGGTATGTCCCGCCAAGCTAATCTCCTGTATCCTGTGTTCCGAACTGCTGTCAAATTCCCGGATATAGCTGAGCAGCGAAACCTCCCGGATCACCTCCCAATAATACTGCATCCTCGTCTCGTCATAGAGGTCAAAAAGTTCTGCAAAAGCTGTGTTTGCCCATTCAATCTTGCCTTCGGAATTGATAGACCAAAGCGCATCCTGGATGGTGCCCACGATCAGGCGCAGCTCCTCTCTATGGATGGCCAAATGGCCGATGGTGCTGTCCAGCCGCCCCAGCATCTTATTGATGCTCAAGCCCAGCTCGTTAAACTCTTCCACATTGAGCGTGGGGACGCGCTGGCTGTGATCGCCCATACTTACCTTTTCCGTGATGTCTTTGATCTCCCGATACTGGCGATTGAGCAATCTGAAGGTGAGAAACTGCACCAGCGAGGTGGAAAGCAGCATAATCAGCAGGATGGGGAAGAGCTGCATCCCGGAGCGCAAGAGCACGCCCAAGAGTATGAGGTTAAAGGCGTTAAAGATGATCAGAGTGCCGTTGAGGCTATGTTTTTCCATCAATCCTCTTCTTCAGGCGGCTCAAACTTGTAACCCACACCGCGCACATTCACGATGCAGGTGCTATAATCTTCTATCTTGTCGCGCAGATTCTTGATGTGCACGTCCACGGTTCTCTCGATCACGATCTTATCGTTTCCCCAGAGGTAGTCCAGGATTTGGCTACGGCTGTAAACCCAGCCCGGACGCTTGGTGAGCAGTTGTAAGATCTTAAACTCGGTGAGGGTGAGGTCTACCCGCTTTCCATGAAGGAAGGCTTCATAGCGGTTGAAATCCAGCTTGAAATCCTCACTGATTTTCAGTTCATTCTTGGCTGTCTCCCAGCTCGCTCTCCGCAGGATGGCACGCACACGCGCCAGGAGCTCTTTACTGTCGAAAGGTTTGGTAACGTAGTCATCCGCACCCAGCTCCAAGCCCATGATGCGGTCTTCAACCTCAACGCGGGCAGTAAGCATCAGAATAGGGATGCTTTCTGTAGCAGGGTTGCCTTTGATCTTCTTGCAGGCCTCCATGCCGTCCATATCGGGCAGCATCAAGTCCAGAACGATCAGGCTGGGGATCTCCTCTTCCAAAGCCTCAAGCATGGGGATAGCCCGCTCAAAGCACTTGGTCTCATAGCCTGCAGCTTGCAGTTTCATAGCTACCAGCTCCAGGATGTCTGTTTCGTCTTCAACTATGAATATTAGTTTCTGCATGATACTCTCCTCGTATTGGATGTATGCATGCTTTTCTGAGTCTTGTTTTTTGACAAGGGAAAAATGTTATTTTGGCATCAATTATTCTTAACAATCAAGTAGGCCAAGCGATAGAGCCAGCGCAAGTTAGCCTCAATTTGTCTTAACATAATCTTAACAATTGCCAAAGGTGGCTCTTAGGCAAGACTCTGCCCATATGCGGGATATAACATTACCTCGATGCTGTGATTGCAAATTGTCCGTCGCCCTACTCGTCCACGACGGTAACTTCTTCATGCTGCTTTTGCCACGAATAGGTGCCCATTTTGGGCCTTGATTTGTTTGCAGATGGCAGAGAATTGCGTAATATTTGACTTTTGACCCGGATTGACCACCTCCAGCAGGGTGCTTTTTTCCCAGCTTCGCCCTTACTCCTAACTGCCTCCTTTCCTACTCGTTACTTACTCGAGGAGCAGGAGAGCAGCAGGGAAGGAGTGGGGAGCCCGCATGAAATCAGCATTTGTGAAGGGTCAGGTCGGACGGTTTTGTGTTACTCTATCTTATGGAAATGTTAAATGTTGACTTATGCCTGAGATTTCCCGTTGTCGGGGCTCAGTAATAAACCTCTACAAAAATGGTGGGTATTTTGCTTGCTGGAGAGAGATTCAACAGGACTCCTTTGACCTGCTTCCCAATTACCAGGCTTTACCACGATGCCGGGATAACCTTTGCCCAAATAATCTTGGCTACAAATCCCTATATAACAGTAGATAGAGCAGTTACTGTGTAAAATTCGTGTTAATAATTGGAAATAAAGCAAAGAATAAGGGCGATGATGATCCGGGTTCAAAAACTGTTAACCTCATGTCCGGCATCCAGATGAAGCAGCTTCACGTCGCATGTTAAAGGAAACTTAACCTCAGCCTTATAAAATCTTAACATTTCTTTCGTATAACAAGTCATCATGCAAACATAAGGAGAAATTCATGAAATCATTAAAATGGATTGTTCCCGCACTTGCGGCGATCATCTTCGTAATGCCCGTATTCAGTTTCGCACAAGAACTCAGAGTAGGTGGCGAATTGTGGAATCGTTGGACCTATCAGACCGGTAAGTCCGGCAACGACACCGTCACCAAGAAAAACTCATTTGCCTTGGAAAGAGGTTACTTTGACCTGCGTCCCAAGTTTTCTGAGAGCACTTCAGGCCGTTTCACCGTAGACATGTTTTCGACCGATAGTCAGAAAGACGGTGCAGGTTTGAAGCTTAAGTATGGATTTATCGACTTCAAAGACCTGATCCCAATTAAGGATATGACCTTTACCGCTGGACTCCAGAAGGTTTATTTTGGAACCATTTATGATTGGGATTACACCCTGATCGGCAAGGCTCCCACAGATGAATATAAGGTGGCAACCTCCGCTGACTATGGTCTTACTCTCAACGGACAACTTCCCGCCGGCTTTGGCGAATACGCTGTTGGCGTCTACAACGGCGAAGGCTACAAAGCCTATGGCAAAAACCTCAACATCTCTCCGGAGTTCTTGGGCAACGTTCGTGTCGTTCCTATCGCAGGAGTGACCTTGGGCGGCTCCTTCATGACCAACAGTGTCGATGCTGATGATGCACCAACCTACCAAAAGCAAGTGCTGATGGACGGTATGGCTCGTCTGGCTTATGGCCCTGTCGATGTCTGGATGGAGTATATTTACAAAGATGTGGAATTTCCCAACGTTGCAGGTGGCGTGAGTGATTACACTGCAAACGGATTCATGGTCATGCCTATCATTTCTCTGCGCAGCCTAATAGATTACGACATCCAACTGATCGGTCGTTATGACAGATGGGATGCGACAGACGATGCAGCAGATAAACATCTCTTGAATGCCATCACCGGTGGCGTGAACTACAACTTCATGCACGATGCAAAAGCCAATCCCAAAATGCAACTGCAGCTCAACCTCGTCCAGAAGGCCTATGACGAAGACGAATCCGCTGCTGGTTATGCCAACAAGGCGAAAGACACCACCACCGTGATGATGCAGCTTAAATACAAGTTTGATAACACCATTAAATAAGGAGTTTTACAATGAAAAGAACAATAATCATATTTAGCGTAGTCGTAGCTCTGCTTTTGACCTTGCCCCTGGGTGCCCAAAGAAGAAAGAACCAGATTACCACCTCGGGTTCAACCACCGTGTTGCCAATAGCTCAAGCTGCTGCTGAAGCTTACATGGATAAATATCCCAATATCAACATCTCCGTGCGTGGCGGCGGTTCCGGTGTGGGCGTAGCCGCTCTGCAAAATGGAACAGTCGACATCGCCAACTCCTCACGTCCCATGAAATCCAAAGAAATAGCCTCTTGCAAATCCAAGGGTATCAACCCTTCCGCCTATGCAATTGCCAATGATGGAATCGCCATGGTCGTGCATCCCAGCAATACAGTCACCAACCTCTCAGTGGCTCAGATCCGTGACATCTACACCGCCAAGATCAAAAACTGGAATCAGGTTGGCGGCCCCAATATGCCCATCGTGATTATCTCCCGTGACGTTGCTTCCGGAACCTTTGAGGTTTTCAACGAAAAAGCTCTCAAAGGCGGTAAGGTCGATGGCACTGCACAGATGCTTGCTTCCAACAATGCTGTCGTGACCACCGTAGCCAGCACCCCCGGTGCTATCGGCTATGCCGGTCTCGGATATGTAAACAAAGACATCAAAGTGATCAAAGTGGCCAACGTGATGCCCACCGAAGATACTGTGAAGAATGCCAGCTATCCCCTCTCCCGTAAGTTGTATATGTTCACCAGTGGCAAAGCCAAAGGTGAGATAGGCAAATTCATTGCCTTTATCCAATCTGATGAAGGACAAGAGCTCGTCAAAAAGCAAGGATTCATCAGTCTGAAATAACCCTTTAGTCCATTTATAGTGGTGCAGGGTGCAAAAGCTCTGCACCACGCCCCTTTTTAGAAGAGGATTTTCATGATCAGCTATAAAGATAAGCTATTCAAAGGGATCACCTACGTGGCGTCCCTTTTTGTAATAGTGTTTCTCTTTGGTATAATCTACAGCATCTTCAGGGAGGGCTTGCCCTTATTCGACACTGTCTCCATCAAGGAATTCCTTTTGGGGACGGAGTGGTATCCCACACATGCTGAGCCGGAATTTGGCATTTATACCTTGATCCTGGGCTCCTTTTATGTGACCCTGGGATCTTTAGTCATAGCAATACCCCTGGGTTTGGGCTCCGCTATCTTCATCTCGGAAGTGGCCAGCCCCAAGCTCAGAGAGATTGCCAAGCCAGTGATCGAACTGCTGGCAAGCATCCCCTCCGTGGTTTACGGACTCTTCGGCATGGCTTTCTTGGCGCCGCTGCTGCGTGAATGGTTGGACCTGCAGACGGGGCTCAATATTTTTTCTACTTCAATTATCTTGGGGATGATGGTGGTGCCGATTGTCGCATCGATGTCTGAAGATGCCATCTCCACCGTGCCCAAGAGCCTGAGAGAAGCATCTTTTGCCTTGGGTGCCACCAAGTGGGAAACCATCACCCGTGTGGTGCTCCCAGCTGCAAAGAGTGGCATCATCGGTAGCGTGCTCTTGGGTTTTGGCCGCGCTATTGGCGAAACAATGGTGGTCTTGATGGTAGCTGGCGGAAGTGCTCAGATACCCAAAAGCATCTTCGATTCCGTGAGACCTATGACCTCCACCATAGCGGCTGAAATGGGCGAGACGGTGATCGGCGACTTGCACTATCAGTCACTCTTTGCCATCTCTATCGTGCTCTTTATCATCACCTTTATTACCAACCTCATCACCGAACTGGTGTTTCTGAAGAGGAGCAGCAGATGAGAAAGATAAAGAACCACATTGGAATCGGCATCTTGGGGATCATGCTGCTGCTCACAGCGGTATTTTTGATCATATTTTTGGCCCGTATCTTCCATATGGGCTACAGCGTCATAAGCTGGGAATTTATCACCAGTCCGCCCCGTGATGCCATGACGGCGGGCGGTATCTATCCAGCGATTGTAGGCACATTTTGGCTCACCGTGGGCTCGATTGCGGTTGCTTTACCTCTGGGAATTCTGACGGCTATTTATTTGGTGAGCTATGGCAAGCCACGCTGGTTTGTGAAGATCGTAAAGATCGCCATCAACACCTTGGCCGGTGTGCCTTCCATCATCTACGGACTCTTTGGTATGGCCATCTTTGTCAATCTCATGAAAATGGACGTTTCGCTCCTGGCCGGCTCGCTCACCTTGGCAGTGTTGGCTCTGCCGGTTATCATCAACGCCGCCGAAGAAGCCATGCGTGGCGTTCCCCATGAATTCAGAGAAGCATCTCTGGCTTTGGGAGCCACGGAAAGACAGACCATCCTGCGCGTGATACTGCCCACAGCTTTCCCCAATATCCTCACCGGAACGATCATCAGTATTGGTAGGGTGGCGGGAGAGACAGCGCCAATCATGTTCACCGCTGCCACCTTCTACTCGCGCCGGTTGCCTCAAACTCCTTTTGATGAAGTGATGGCTCTGCCATATCACATTTATGCGCTCATGACAGAGGGAACTCATGCCGCCAAGCAGGTGCCCATCGCCTATGGAACCGCTCTGGTGCTGATGTTTCTGGTGCTAAGTATTAGTGCTATTGCAATCACCATTAGATACAAAATAAGGAAGACCAGAAAATGGTAAAAGAACAGATAAAAACCAAAGACCTCAACCTCTGGTTCGGCTCGAACCATGTCCTCAAAGATGTAAATATCACGATTTATGAAAAGAAGATCACCGCGATGATAGGCCCCTCCGGCTGTGGAAAATCCACACTGCTGAGATGCTTTAACCGGATGAACGACCTGATAGATAGCACCAAGATCCAAGGTAAAGTGTTATTGCACGACGAGGATATCTATGCTCAGGGTGCCAATGTTACACAGATCCGCACCCGCATCGGAATGGTGTTTCAAAAGCCCAATCCATTCCCCAAATCCATCTATAACAACGTGGCTTACGGCCTCGCCATCCAAGGCAAACACTCCAAATCCGAAATCAGCCACAGGGTGGAGCAGAGCCTCAAAGACGCCTGGCTCTGGGACGAAGTCAAGGATAGACTCCATGAATCTGCGTTCTCACTCTCAGGCGGACAGCAGCAACGTCTCTGCATCGCCAGAGCTCTGGCCAACAACCCGGAGGTGATTCTCTTGGACGAGCCCACCTCTGCATTGGATCCACAGTCTACCGCCAAGATCGAAGAACTGTGTGTGAACCTCAAAAACCAGGTTACCATCCTCATCGTGACGCACAACATCGCCCAAGCCGGTAGAATCTCGGATTATACAGCCTTTATGTATCTGGGCGAGCTGGTAGAATTTGGCGCCAGCGACGAGCTCTTCACCGTCCCCAAAGATAAGCGCACAGAAGCCTATCTCACTGGAGCATTTGGCTGATGAGATACTTTGCTTTTTTGCACAATCCAATTATAATAAGAGAAAAACATTGTTAGGAGAACAGATGCTTACTACAAAGATTATAGAGCTGAAAAAGCTCCTCATGGCTGAGGCTTCACTCGTAGAGAAGATGGTGTCCATGGCTTTTATGGGGCTGAATAACGATACAAAGAATTGCTTTGACGACGTGCTGGTCTTTGAGAAAAGAGTAAACCAGCTTGAGGTGGAGATTGGCAACAAATGCACCACCACCATCGCATTGCATCAACCCGCCGCCAAAGACCTGCGCACCATCCTGATGATCTATATGATCAACAACGATCTGGAAAGACTGGGCGACCAAGCGGTAAACATCGCCGAAAGCGTGGTAAATCTCTCCTTCAATCCTGTCGCCGGACAAATGCCCGAACTCCAAGAAATGAAGGAGAGTGCCCTGAAAATGCTCAAAGAAAGCTTGGATGCCTTCACCAATGAAAACACCGAACTCGCCCATAAAGTGTGCGAAGATGATAACATCGTAGACGACTACGAACGCTCCATCGTCCACGATCTGATCAAGATGATGAAACAAAACCCCCAACATCTGGAAGAATACCTGCATCTGCTGCGCATTGCATCTAACCTGGAAAGAATCGCAGACCTTTCCACCAATATTGCAGAAAGCACCATCTATTTTGTGGATGGCTTGGTGATCAAACACCATCAGCATGATAACTAAAAAGGAGGGTGGTTAAGGTAGGGTTCTGTGTTTGAAATGGACTAAGGCTAACTTTGGTAACGTCCTGACATATAGCATGATATGCTTGGGGTCTGAGCGTATAATATAATTCTGATTGACAGAAAAGCCCTCGCTGTTTTCTTGGCCACAGTTTTCAGACTAATCACATAAAAACAAGCGGCGATACGATAAACTTGTGCCGCTAATCTTCCATGCAGAGGCTTGGGCACTGTATATACATCTGAATCTATCCGTATGAGAGAGCTATGTGGAGATGATAGCTCTATCGGTGTATTCAGATTCTAAACCAATGCCTTGCAAATCAAATACAATACAAGGAGAACAATGTGAAAGTGATCAAAAATATAAAGAAGCATCTACTCATCATCGGAGTGCTGCTTTCTGTAGCCTGCCTGGCTTATGGGCAATATAACCCGCCACCACAGAACGGCGACTATAGAAATACGCAGAACGTTGCCCTGGTAAACGATGCCACCCTTTGGGAAATGTATAATGGAGCCAATTGGGTGCCTGCACCACACCCTTTGACTTATTATCAGCCCTCATTTACCAAAAACATCTACGCTACCCATAACATGGTTGTGAATGTTCCCTTTACCACCACTGGCAATATATATAGTCCAAATTCTGGTACAACAGTTCATGTTGCTGAAGGCTCGACTTTTACTTTGGGACCCGATAGCATCTATGAGCTCCGTAAAATGGTTGTAAGTAAACTTGCTCGTTTCATCAATGGTGGTATTGTCGTATCCAAGGAAACTACTTCCAGGATTGCTTTAGACGATGGCCCAAATATGGGAGAAGGTGGTACACTGGAAAACCATGGCAGTATTCAGATTGAAGACGAATTATACGTCAACAGTTTTGCCAAGGTGGTATCCAAGAAAGGTGCGACGATTTACGGCCCCGGAAAGCTGACAACGAATGCGAATGGGGTCAGTTTGGTAATTGCCAATACGGATGGATATAACGGGGCCTTTGCTCTAACCGGAACGCACTCTGTTTCCAAGGCCTGCTTTACTTTTAATGGCGATGAACCCCAAGTAACAGGCAGTAAACTTCCCGACAGTATCTTTTCCATAGACATTGAGGGTGGACAAACCCTTACCTTGAGCAGGCAGGTAAACATGTGGGGTTTTAATGATATTTTTCGCGGTGATCCTTATGTACGCGTGCACAGTGGTTCAACTCTCAATACAGGCCTCCATAAAATATATTCTATCAACTCATGGGGAGACTGTACATTTTTCTTAGATTCTGGAGCCACGATTGTCACTGCGCATCAAGACGGTATATCATCCTATCCTCTATCACAATCAAGGATAACCGGGGGAGCCATTCAAACCAATAATGCGGTCTATTCCAGTGGAGCAACCTATCACTTCAATGGAGCCTCGGGTCAGAAAAGTGGGGACTTTGTAACAACTGAACCCAATACTGTCCATGGTATTATCATGGACACCCCGGGCGGTTTACAGCTTTCTTCCAACTTTCAGCCCCTGACAGTTACAGGTTCGTATTCAGGTGATTACATCCATAATCCCGCTTATGGCTGGATTGATTATCAACCCTCCCTCCCCGTAGAGATGAGCTATTTCAGCGCTGTCTTCAATGGCTTCAACAGCGTGATGCTGCAGTGGGAGACTCAATCCGAGACCAACAACCTGGGCTTTTATGTGCTCAGAGCCAACGAGTTTGAGCCCGCCTCCGCCTGCGTCATCTCCGATCTGATCCAAGCTGCAAATACCTCTCAAGGTGCCACCTACTGCTTTACCGACGATGGCTTGTATGAAGATGGACTCTTCTACTATTGGCTGCAGGATGTCTCTTTCTCCGGTGAGGTAGCCATGCATGGTCCCATCATGGTGCAGGTGACTTTGCAGTCTGGTTCCAACCAGGCGCCAGATCTGCCCTGGAGCACGAGTTTGGTGCGCAACTACCCCAACCCCTTCAACCCCAGTACTCAGCTTGAGTATTACTTGGAGAATGGCTCGGATGTGGACTTCAAGGTCTACAACTTGAGGGGACAATTGGTGGATCAATTTACCCTGCGCAACCAAAATAGCGGCTTCCACAGATATACCTGGGAACCACAGCTCAGCAGCGGTGTCTATCTGATCAGATTCACTGCCGATGGCAAGAGCAATACTCGCAAGGTGATACTTTCTAAGTAAGCCAATCAAGCTATACAATAACTATAGGGTTTGACGGACTCCATTCTGTTGAACCCTATTTTTGTGTCCGCGATATGGATAGTGCGTTTTGGGGACTTTTACCCATTAGTTGACTCCAAAATGGCGGGTATATTCCGCACTCGCTCATGCTTTCTTGAAGTTTATTTCAATAGTGAACGGCATTCATGCCTATAAGCATAACTTGCCTAAGCAGCGAACTTATGACATTTTATTATGTAACTTCATTGGTTTGTAGCATGTTATAGCTGTTAAAAGTGGTAAAAATTGATTTGACAAGAGAAGGCTCTGGTAAATAATGGGCCACAGGTCAGTAGGCTGATCTACCAAACAAACAAACGCGAGGACAGCAGAAATGTATTCAGACATTCTATTACACAAAGGCTTAGGTTTTGTACATACACTCGAAGCTCTCCAGGCAGGAGAGATGTATAGTGGAAATAACTTTATCGGTGTAGGCACTTTAAAAACCAATACTTCACAAAATCAAAATAACACAAGGAGACAAATATGAAAACAATCCTATACATAAAGAAACAAATACTCATCATCGGAGTGCTGCTTTCTTTGTTCTGTATGGCGTATGGGCAGAATACTGGTGACTATAGACCGAAATGGGGTGGGTTGTCTGTTGCCGGTACAAGTGGCTGGCAAGTGTATAATAGTGCTACCGGTACTTGGAGTGATACGAGCATACCCTTAAGTAACCCTTTTACTGCTGATATCTACGTCGACAACAGCTTCCTCATTGATGTTGATTTCGAGATGCAAGGCAATATTCATTATAGCAGCGCAAACCCAGCAGCCATTACTGAAATTAAAGTCAAGGAAGGTAGTACTTTTACCTTGAGCTCTGGCAGTACTTACAATATGCGCCAATTGTACGTGGAAAAAGGTGCCAAGTTCATTAATTACGGAACGGTTAATGGTGTAGATACTAGCGACAAAATTATATTGGCATCCCAAGATACGACGACGCCAGGAGGTATCTTGGAAAATCATGGTACTATCAATCTTGATGGTAAGTTAGACCCAAACTCCGGTAGCTTGATTATTTCCAAGGCGGGTGCAAAGATACAAGGTAGTGGATCAGTTAACACAAACGCAAGTGGTACTATGGTCCATATTGCCAATGCGGGCGGTTATGACGAGGCTATCGCTCTGACTGGTGCAAACGGTGGCGGGAATAAACTGCAAAACGCCTGCTTTATCTTCAATGGCGATACCGATCAAGTTACTGGCAACTTACCCGAACCTATTTGTAGACTGATAGTTGATAGCGGTCATAAGCTTACTTTAACCAAAGACCTAACAGTTAACGGTAATATGGCCCGAAGTAGGGTAGAGGTGTTTGGCGGTTCTACTCTTGATACCCAAGGCTTTGTAATCAGTTCTAACGCTCCATGGAGTAACAATGCTCCATTTGTATTGAATTCAGGAGCTACAATTATCACTGCCCATCCAGATGGTATATCTTCCGTTATCGGCACTGGAACCCAGATAGGTAGCGGTGCTATACAACTGAATGGTGCAACCTATTCCAGTGGAGCAAACTATGTCTTCAGTGGTACGGGGACTACTGGTGTAAGACAGAATAGCGGTGCATTCGTAACTACTAATCCAGGCCATGTGAATAACATTATCAATCTCAGCGGCGAAATTTTGAAACTTGATAATAGCTTCCAGCCGTTATATGTTGATGGCGGATACCAGGGTCTTTTCACAACTCAATCAGGCCTGGGTGAGGGTTATATTGATGGCGATCCCCTCACCCTCCCCGTTGAGATGAGCTACTTCAATGCCGTATTCAATGGTTTCAATAGTGTGATACTGCAATGGGCGACTCAATCTGAGACCAACAACCTGGGCTTTTATGTGCTCAGAGCCACCGAGTTTCAGCCTGCCGCCGCCTGCGTCATCTCCGATCTGATCCAAGCCAACAATACATCCCAAGGTGCCACCTACTACTTTACCGATGATG
Source organism: Candidatus Cloacimonadota bacterium (assembly GCA_029781115.1). Taxonomy (GTDB): domain Bacteria; phylum Cloacimonadota; class Cloacimonadia; order Cloacimonadales; family Cloacimonadaceae; genus UBA3900. Next base: position 3,938 of record JAKOXG010000012.1, on the reverse strand, counting down.
ATTTGTATGAAGATGGTCTCTACTACTATTGGTTGCAGGATGTCTCTTTCTCCGGTGAGATCACCATGCATGGCCCCATCATGGTGCAGGTGACTTTGCAGTCTGGTTCCAACCAGACGCCAGATCTGCCTTTAAGCACCAGCTTGGTTCGCAACTATCCCAATCCCTTTAACCCCAGCACTCAGCTTGAGTATTACTTGGAGAATGGCTCGGATGTGGACTTCAAGGTCTACAACCTCAAGGGGCAATTGGTGGACCAATTTACCCTGCGCAACCAAAATAGCGGTTTCCACAGATATACCTGGGAACCACAGTTCAGCAGCGGTGTCTATCTGATCAGATTCACTGCCGATGGCAAGAGCAATACTCGCAAGGTGATCCTATCAAAGTGATAAGCTAACTCTTTTTCATAATATCTATCAGGGATTTGACGGTTCTTTAACAAGGCCGTTGAATCCCTTTTTCATATGGCCAACAAATCAATTCCGTTGGTCTTGTTAACCGTATTCTTCAGCCTTGTAACATGTAGAATGTCATCATGTTACAAGGTGGTTAACTACTCTTAACAATATAGTTATTGACAACAAGTGAGCCTTGAAATTGTGTGCACACGACCGTGGCTATGGATTCAAATACACGCATCGAAGACAGGAGAGCTGTATCAATACAGGCTGATAAACACAGGGTTTGAGTATATAGCGATGTCGGGCAAATCTACTTTAATAACACCCCCCAACCAACAATCATGTTTCATTGAGCACAGATTAATCCAAAATGCTGTGCTCAAGATATACAAAACAAACAAAAGGAGACGATAATGAACATTAGAACATTTAGAATAATGAAAAGCGTTCTCATTATGGGAGTAATGCTTTTTCTCATCTGCTTGGCTTACGCACAGCAAGTGGGTGACATTAGAACCACTGGTGTAGCGACGACCGGCAGCGCAACCAACTGGCAAAAATGGAATGGAGCAGCTTGGGTGGCTCTTGGCCAGTCACCGTCCAGCTTGTCACCCATCTCAGCCAACGTTGCTTTTCGCCACGCTGTTACAGTGGATGCCAATTTAGAAATCAATGGTGCTATAACAAACCCCAATTTAAGCCCTTTGACCGTTAACTCGGGTAAGACTTTCACGGTTGGTGGCAGCTATCAACTTTCACTGCTGACTGTGAATACCGGAGGTCGCTTTGTCAACAATGGTACCGTGACAGCAGTAGGTAACAGTGCCGATATCCAATTAAAGGATGGTACAACCCCGAATTCGGGAGGTATCCTGGAGAATAACGGCACCATAACCATGAATGGCAACTTAAACGTGGGCAGTTACGCCAGGATTGTATCTGGTCCCAATGGAGTTATCGGTGGTACTGGGCAGATGAAAGCCAAAGATGAGGGTGCCGGTTTCACTATTGCCAATCCCGGTGGTTATACTGCAGCCATTCAACTATCCGGAAGATTGAATGTGAAGAATCCTTGCTTCATCTTTAACGGTGGATCAAACCAAGTCACCGGTGATCTGCCCGAGCCCATCTATTTCTTGACCGTAGCCAGTGGTACCAAGCTTACTTTGAGCGAGGATTTGGATATAGTACCTGATACTCAAGCACCCAAGCCTGATCCTTTTGTCAAAGTAGAGAGTGGTGGCACTCTTGATACCGGTAACTTTATCATCAAGGCCACAAAAACCCACCCATTATGTGATGCTGAGTTTATTTTGGAACCCGGTGCCACGATTATGACTTCCAATGTGAATGGCATATCCAGTGTTAAAGATAATGGCAATGGCAGGATAGCAGCCGGCGCAATACAAACTAACTTTGCCACCTATTCCAGCGAGGCAAACTACGTTTTCTATGGAAATAGTACAAATCAATTTAGCGGCTGCTTTGATACCAGTCTGACTGCCAACACCGTGAATGACCTGATCATTCTCAATCCCAACGGCTTGCGGCTTTGTCCCAACTTTCAGCCCCTTACAGTTACAGGAAATTATCAGGGCACTGTCAACGGCAGTCCTGGTTATGTCTACCGACCAACCCTACCCGTGACTTTGAGCTATTTTAATGCTGTGTTTAATGGCATTAACAGCGTGATGATGCAATGGGAAACCCAATCTGAGACCGATAATCTGGGGTTTTATGTGCTGAGATCAATTGAGCCTCAACCTGCCGGCGCAACGGTTGTATCTGAACTGATTGCTGCAACAAACAGCTCACAGGGTGCTTTTTATTGTTTTGAGGATAAGAGCATCTATGAGGATGGTTGCTACTACTATTGGTTGCAGGATGTCTCTTTCTCAGGCGGTGTGGAGTTGCATGGACCTGCTATGGTGAATGTGATTTTGAATACCGGGTCAAACCAGGTACCTGACATCCCACTAAAGAGCAGCTTTATTCGCAATTATCCCAATCCCTTCAATCCCAGCACTCAGCTTGAGTATTACCTGGAGAATGGCACGGATGTGGACTTTGAGGTCTACAACTTGAGGGGACAATTGGTGGATCAATTTACCCTGCGCAACCAAAATAGCGGTTTCCACAGATACACATGGAAGCCGGAGCTGGGCAGCGGTGCCTATCTGATCAGATTCACTGCCGATGGCAGGAGCAATAGCCGCAAGGTAATCCTATCAAAGTAATAAGCTAACTCATTTTTATAATATCCATCTGGGATTTGACGGTTCTTTAACAAGGCCGTTGAATCCCTTTTCTTTGCCTGTTGATATAGTTGGACTTTTCGTCGGTTACAGATTAGTCTCTCACCTGGCCCTTACTTACCCGCCCGGCGATGCCGTGGAGATACTCGGGTTTTTCCCGGGAGGCTCCGGGTAATCACCGGGAGGCTAAGCAAGGAAGAGGTGGCCGGAGGTGCCGGATAGCATGTTTTCTTGTCGACGTCTTACCTGCCTCCCACCTTAGACCCTCCTTGCACAAATAAAACTGCTGTTTTGTTAGAGAGATTAATGCTGAGATAGAGGAACGAACTCATTTCCATTGCTAATCAGTAAGGATGAAAGGAGTTGCAATGCTGTGCCCAGCTTTGACGTTATGCATAATATCCGCTTATCTATATATATGACAGCATATTGGTGTGACTTGTGTGGTTTCTTTGGGAAATCTACCCGGGAAGGTGAGCAATTTCCCTGTGACAATCATGCATTTTCATATTATCGTTATATACGTGAACGATATTTCGATTCATTTCTGCAAGTTCTTTAATTCCCGTAGTTATGAAATAGAAGCAATGCACACATGGGTGGCGTAACTTGTTATGGCGTAAAGGGTTAGCAAAATTAGTGCTTGACAGAAGTGCGCTATGCGTAAAAATGGGAAACGGTCGTTAGGCTGACCACAAGGTTAGGAGACAAGCAATCTATACAAACATAGGCATTTGAGGCTTGGGCTAATATACCAGCACTTGGGCTCTGTGGGAAATAGAGCTCTGCAATTACACTGCTTCTATGAGTATAGTCGGATAGCGATTTTCTGCCTTGGCAATACAAGACTTAAATAGGAGAACTTAGTGAATAAAAATACGATTACGCTTATAAAGAAGCACATGCTCATCATGGGGGCGCTGCTTTGTTGCATCTGTGGGGTTTACGCTCAAAACGTGGGTGATTACAGAGCAAATAGTGGCACACCTACCATCAGCAATGCAGCAGGTTGGCAGATATACAATGGGAACGGATGGGTGACGGCAACTGTAGCCCCGATTAACCAACAACCAAGCCCCTTTGCGAACGACATCTACATCAATACAAACAACATGATAGTAGACAGCAACTATATCCATCACGGCGATATAATAAACTCCAAGAAAAGGAAGATAACCGTCAGTTCGGGATGTACTTTTGAATTTGGGCTCGATCAGAATAGTCTTTTTGATCTCTGCCTACTCACAGTAGAGGCGGGGGGGGGGGGGGGGGGGGGGGG
>JAKOXG010000013.1 GCA_029781115.1 Candidatus Cloacimonadota bacterium | reverse complement strand
GTTGTTGACCAAAAAATGCATAGCTAAAACAATGCCGTCAGACTCTTTGACATCCATTCTGCACCAAATAATGAGAACTTGAGTTTCCCTTGGTAAGCCTGCGATAAACGGTTAGAAGCCAAAACATAAATGAGATTAGTAAGATGAGGTATTTATTTAAGATGCACTTTGCCATCCACAGCAAAGCCATGTCCAAGCTGGTTTTGGCGGTCTTGCTATGCTTAGTGTTTTGTTCGTTTTGCTTTGCTCATCAGCATCCCGACCCTGTGGTAAGTGCAATCATGGCTTCATCAAAGCTTGAGCCTCAGACCGAAACAAGAGAGTATAACTTTGATCACAGCTACAACAATAGTGGCATCCACTGGCGATGCTTTCCTGTTTTGGATATGAGAAAACATGAGAGTGGTGTGCGTTACAATGAGCTTAGAGCTCTGTTTAATCAGCATATTGCCCCTATGGACACTCAGCTCATTACGATTTTGTGGGATTATGATGGTACTGATGGGGCTATGCGATATCTTGGGGGGGGATTGGGTTTCTTGTGACTATCTTGCAAGCCAGGCTAAGGGTTTTAAGATAATCTTCTTTGATAATGTGGGGCCAATCAAGCCGGTGGTGGTAGATGGCTTAAGGGCTGATCCAGCCATCACCCCGGTAAAACTGTTCCGTGGAACAGAGGGTAGCTTTGAAAATTGGATTGGCTATTTTGTCCCTCAAACTCAGGGCGTGGGAGATGCTTTCGGCAAGTTACTGCCCAATAGCACGGATGAGACCTATCTTGATCATGTTTATCAGATCAAAGCCCAACACTGGAGCACCAGACGTATAACCAGGGATTACGATAGCCCTTGGGCTATTGATCCCAACAGATACACAGTTTCTGAGGGAGACATGTTAGCCATCAAGCTGCTCCCTGACGCGCCCAGAGAGATGTATTGGGCCTGCTCCGCTCCAGCTCAATCGCCCAGAACCAGAGAGCAGCCCCAGCAGTTCAGCTATGTCGAAGAGATTGATTACATCCCCATCTTCATCCAATTTGATCCCGACAACCTGCCGGGTGAGGTGGGCCTGATGGTGGCAGGTGAGTGCCGGGGTGCAGCGGTCGTAGATAGCAGCCTGATCGAGGTGAACTACTACCCCACTACTGCCAAAGGCAATGATGAGATCGAGATCCTGTTCTATTACGGCAGTAAGGGTACGAAGAAGGCACCTTCCGGGATGGTATACAATCCCGAAACCATGCTCTTTGAAGCGGGTAGCCTGAGAGCCAGCCAGATTGGTGAATATGGCTATATATCCTTCTATCACGAGCCCGGCAGTTCCTTGGTACCCTTGGCAACGGAGCTGATGCAAAACTATCCCAATCCTTTCAACGGGAACACCAAGATATCCTGGATATTGGAGAAAGACGAACCTGTCAGAATAGATATCTACAACCTGCGGGGGCAGAAGGTGACCACCCTCTACGATGGCTTTGGCAAGAAGGGACGTCAGAGCATCAACTGGGATGCCAAAGATGCAAATGGACGAAGTGTTGCCAGTGGCGTATATTTCTACCGTCTCTCCACATCTAAAGAGAGCAGGGTGCAGAAGATGATGGTGATAAAGAAATGATCAGCATCCCGATAGCTAAGCCATTTGAAAAGCAATGCTAAGAGTTCGCCCTTTATTGCTCATTGCAATTATACTTGGCACCGTATCACTGTGTGTTGCGCTCACCTATAGGGTAGCCATAGATGGATCGCAAGCCTACACCAGCGTTCAGCAGGCGATTGCGGAGTGTGCAGATGGCGATACGGTGTTGGTTTATCCGGGCAGATACCAGGAGAATATCAGCTTCATGGGCAAGAATATCACGCTTGCCAGCTTGGAGCTGACAACAGGGGATCTGCAGTATAAATACAGCACCATCCTGGATGGGGATCAAAATGGCAGTGTGATTCTGATCATCAACCAAGAAAGAAATGTGAGCATTCGCGGCTTCACCATTACCAATGGCACGGGCACCTACTACTCAAATCGAGATCAATCTTTTGGGGGAGGGGTAAACATTGCTCTTATGCAAGCACCGCGTAAAGCCCGGATCACAAATTGCCTCATCACCGGTAACCAGGCGACAAGAGGGGGTGGGGTCTTTGCGGGTCGATGCCACTTGACCTTGTCTGGTACCACAATTAAAGATAATATCGCAGTAATCGGGGGTGGGATGGAGGTTGACAACAATTATATTTCGGAGTTTACAACCACCTTTGATCC
>JAKOXG010000018.1 GCA_029781115.1 Candidatus Cloacimonadota bacterium | reverse complement strand
TGTATCGTACTGAAATACCGGACAGAAAATACTAAGGAGAACATGATGAGAAAAATGTCTAACAGCGGAGTCATTATCCGGTACAGTGAAGCCTTCAAACTCAAGGTAGTCGAGGAGATTGAAAGAGGACACTTGACAATAACTAAAGCTATGCGTTTATATGACATCAAGGGTAGCGCTACCATTTACAACTGGATCCGTAAGTATGGTAAGAGCCACCTATTAAAGAAAATAGTGAGGATACAAATGAAAAACGAGAAAGACAAAATGGCCGAGTTAGAGAGGGAGAATCGTAGCTTAAAATCAGCCGTTGCTTCCCTTACGTTGCAAAACATCTGTTTGCAGAGTTATGTTGAGGTAGTAGAAGAGGGTGAACAGATTGACGCTAAAAAAAAAGAGCTTATGCGTTCCAAGCTGTCTCCCGATCATCAGATAATGCTAGAAAAGTTAATGCCAAACACTCGAAAAGAATGATTATGGGATTCTTAAATGTAAAAAAGACTGCTTATTACGCAACTTTAAAGGCTGAGCCTAAGAAGCGAGCTGAAAAGGAGTTAGTCATATCCATGGTCAGAGAAATAAGGAAGAAACATCCTAAATGTGGCACAGTTAAGGTTAAAGCGATTCTTCTCAGACAAGGCTATTTCATTGGTCGTGATCGGTTAAATCATTATTTAGCCGAATATGGCATGCTGCAGCCTGTGCGTCGAGGTAGAAAATATCCCACCTCGATCCCTGGAGTGTATGGCAAAGAGTATGTTAATCTTATTAAGGACCTTGACGTTACACACAGTAATCAGGTGCTTTGCACTGACATTACTTATGTGCTTACTGCGCAAGGTGTGGTATATTTGTTTGCCATGATGGATATATATTCAAGAAAGATACTGTCATATTATGTTAGCAACGACTTAAGAACTGATAGTGCCCTTAAATGTCTTAAGGGTGTCCTAAAGAATATAGATAAGACTGAAGGCATTATTCACCACTCTGATCGTGGTTGCCAGTATACGTCTTATTCATACCTAAATCAATTACATAAAAGCGGGATGCAGCCTAGCTTTACTGGCAGAAATCACTGCTATGATAACGCCAAAATGGAGCGCGTTTTTAATACACTAAAACACGAATATGGACTTAGTGGCGTGATCATAAGCAAAAACGCAGCATTAGATGCGATAAAGAACGCTATCTATCTATACAACAATGAAAGACTACATCAAGCTTTAGGTCTTAATACGCCATCTGAAGTATATGATAATCAAGCAATATCAAAACTTACTACGCGGAGCACAAAATGCGTAGGGAAATAACACTAAAAACTAACAAAAACTGTCCGGCTTTTTCAGTACGGCACAGCAGCCCCTAACACCTAACACCTAAAACCTAACACCTGCGGCGAAGCCGCCACTCACAACTGGCAACCTCCGGCTACGGGTGGGTCGCTATGGCAAGCGACCATACAGGGACGAGACTGTGTGAAGCTGCGGCGGTTCAGCGACCGCCCGTACAGAAAGCACGTGCATCTTCGGGCTGACGTTCCAAATATCAGGGTGCGAGGATGTAAACATCGTTGATATTGGCGTGATATTCAGAAGTGGATATGGCTTGTCCCAGTGAGTTCAGGGCGGTGTAACTATCAGAATTTCGCAGCACTTGGGTGATAGCTACACCTTTATCTTGCAGTTTGCCAAGCGTGTACGAATCCACCCAGGCACCGGCTACATCGCTGAGGTTATCGCTGCCATCGGTGGCAAAAGCTACAAATAGAGCCGATTCATACTGTGCCAGGATGGGCGCCATGCTCAACGCCAAGTGCGTGCAGCGTCCGCCCAAGCCCTTACCTGTCACCTGGATAGGGACTTCGCCGCCGCTGAGGATGATGGGGCGGGCTGGGCTTTGCGCACTTTCTGCCAAAAGCTGCTTTAGCTTTTCCGTCAGGGTGTCCAAGTCAGAGCTCTCAAAAGCTTGCAAATTGATAACTTCAAAGCCACGTTGTTCCAGCTCAGCTTTCAAGATTTGGCGAAAGCTGTAGTTGTTGCCGATGAGCCGATATTCCACGCCGTCGGTGGTGAAAGGTCCGCTGGAGATCACGTTGGGGTCGTCGTTTTCCACATCAGAGAGCGCATAGACCCGGATGCTTTTGCCTTTGAAATGCTTGGCTGCTTCACCGGCTTTCACTTCCGAAAACGTGACTCTTACTCTGTTCATCTCCTTGATGTCCAATCCTTTAGCCAGCAGTTCTTTATTGATGCGGATCACATCCTCAAGATCATACGGGGCTTTGGGCACCTCAAAGAGGGCGGAGCCGCCGCCGCTGAGCAAAACGTTGAGTTCGGCGTCCTGAGGCAGGTTTTTGAGCCAGTTCAGGATTGTGCGGCTGTGTTTGACGGTATTTTCGTCCGGCACGGGATGTCCGGCTTGCAGGCAGGTAATTCTTTCATCTTGAGGCAGATAGTAGCCATATTTGGTGAGGCAGATGGCATTGCCTGCGGTGGGGCTGATGGTTTTCAGGGCAGCATCCATCATTCGACCGGCATCTTTGCCGATGGCCAGGAGGGCTCTGCTTTGGCTTTGAGGTAGCCGGCGCAGTAGCTCTTGCAGGGTTTCAAAGCGGCAAAAGCTTCGTAGTGCGCCAGTTAGGCTGTCTTTAATCTTTTGTATTCGTTCTTGGTTCTTCATGATGAGGATTATCCTTGGATGGGGGCTAAAAAGTCAAGCCTTATTAGCAAAAAGTTGTGATTTTGAAAGATTTTTCGGGCTTGTCTATTTGTATACCTGTTCTTTTGTTACCCCTGCGTTGTGGATTTAATTCACTTGGAATCAGACAAAAAACCTTAATTAATCATTGACAAAATGGTAAGTCTTTAAAAGAGTGTAACTATCGACTCTGTGGATGAAATCAGCAATTCTGGCCATGGAGTTGTAATGAACTGACATACAGACAATTATCAATTTATTACTTTAGTGAAGATATAGAGGTTACGCCATGTTTACAAAGATACGCAAGCGCAGCGGTAAAATCGTTGCTTTTGACAAAGACAAGATTACTCAGGCTATATTGAAAGCCGGTCAAGCTACTGGAGAGTATGGAGATGACATCGCCAACACCCTTACCCTGAGGGTTTTGAATCTGGCTTATCAGCTCATTCCCACCGGCATTCCGGAAGTGGAAATGATTCAGGACATCGTGGAAGAAGTGCTGTTGGCATCACCTTACAAGCAATCTGCCAAAGCCTTTATCATCTATAGGGATCAGCATTCCAAGATTCGTGAGCTGGTTTCCACGGCGGGTGTGAAGTTGATCGACCAATATCTGCAAAAGCTGGATTGGCAAGTCAATGAAAATTCAAACATGGCGTTTTCATTGCAGGGCTTGAACAATTACATCGCTTCCGAAGTGAGCAAGACCTACTGGCTCAGCAAGATATATCCACCCGAGATCCGCAGCGCACATGTGGATGGCGATATGCACATCCACGATCTGGGTCAGCTTTCGGTGTATTGTGTGGGTTGGGACTTGATGGACCTGCTCGTCAAGGGTTTTTCCGGCGCTGAAGGCAAGGTGGAAAGCTCTCCGGCACGTCATTTCAGGAGTGCCTTGGGGCAGATCGTCAATTTCTTTTACACGCTGCAAGGCGAGGCTGCGGGTGCGCAGGCTTTCTCCAGTTTTGACACCCTTTTGGCTCCCTTTATCTATTATGATCAATTGACTTACGAAGAAGTCAAGCAGGCCTTGCAGGAATTTGTCTTCAATATCAATGTGCCCACGCGGGTGGGATTTCAGACTCCCTTCACCAATATCACCATGGATCTGCAGGTGCCTGATATGTATAGGGATCAGCCTGTGGTCATCGGTGGCGAACCGCAGGATAAGACCTACAGCGAATTTGAGCGTGAAGTGGATATGATCAACCGCGCCTTCCTGGAAGTGATGATCGGCGGCGATGCCAAGGGACGTGTCTTTACCTTCCCCATCCCCACCTACAATATCACCAAGGATTTTGATTGGGACGATCCCAGGCTGGATTATCTCTGGGAAGCCACGGCAAAATATGGCATTCCATACTTTTCAAACTTTATCAATTCGGACATGGATCCCAACGATGCGCGCTCCATGTGTTGCCGTCTGCGCTTGGATACGCGCAAGCTGGAAGCCCGTGGCGGTGGCTTGTTTGGCGCCAATCCGCTCACCGGTTCCATCGGCGTTGTCACCATCAACCTGCCCCGCTTGGGCTATCTCTCCGGCAGCGAAGAGGAGTTTTTCTGCAAGCTGGAAGCGGTGGTCGTTTTAGCCAAAAACAGCCTGGAGATCAAACGTAAAGTATTGGAAAGATACACCACTGGCGGCCTGTATCCCTATACCAAGTTTTACCTCAAGGACATCTACAGCCGCTTTGAGCAATACTGGAAAAACCACTTTTCCACCATCGGTATCATCGGCATGAACGAGGCGTGTGAAAACCTGATGGGTTGTAATCTGGGCAGCTCTGAGGGTCAGGAATTTGCCCTCAGGGTCATGGACTTTCTGCGTGATAAACTGATAGAGTTCCAAGAGGAAACAGGCAACAATTACAATCTGGAAGCCACTCCCGCAGAGGGAACCAGCTATCGCTTGGCGCTCTTGGATAGAAATAAATATGGCAACATCGTGTGTGCAAACAGCCAGGAAGACGACCCCTTCTACACCAACAGCACGCAGCTTCCGGTCAATTATTCAGACGATGTCTTTGAGGTGCTGGATCTGCAAGACGAACTGCAGACCAAATACACGGGCGGCACAGTGCTGCATATCTTTGGCGGAGAAAGGGTTGAGCATGGCAGCAGCATAAAGCAACTGGTGAGAAGCGTCTGCGAAAACTATCACCTTCCCTACTTCACCTTTTCGCCCACCTTCAGCATCTGCACCAACCACGGCTATTTGGTGGGAGAACAGCCCATTTGCCCCATCTGCACCAAAACCACGGAAGTGTATTCCCGCATCGTGGGTTACCTGCGTCCCGTGTCCCAATGGAACAAGGGGAAACAGGCGGAATTCCGGATGCGGACTACCTTCGATACGGTCAATCACAACCAGCCTACGCTCAAAAGGCAAGCGTCCTCATGAAGATTGGCGGATTCCAGAAGTTTTCACTACTGGATTATCCGGGCCAGTTAGCCGCAATCGTCTTTACTCAAGGGTGCAACTTCCGTTGCCCCTACTGCCACAATCCGGAGCTGGTGGAGCCCAGCCGCTACTTGGAGCCCATTCCCGAGGAGGAAGTCCTCGCCTTCTTGAAGGGGCGCATCGGCAAGCTGGGAGCGGTGGTGATCACGGGGGGAGAGCCCACCCTGCACGCTGATCTGCCGCAGTTTGTGAGCCAAATCAAAGAGCTGGGTTTTTTGGTGAAAATGGACAGCAACGGCTCGCATCCGGAGGTGATAGAACGCTTGGTGAGCGATGATTTGGTAGATTATTGGGCGATGGATATCAAGGCGCCTTGGCATCTCTATCCCATTCTCACCAAAAGCGATGTGCCGGTGGACAATATGCAAAAAAGCATGGAGCTGATCCGGAAAAGCGGCAAGGAATATGAGTTTCGCACCACCTTTTTTGACACGCTGCTCACTTGGGAAGATATTGGTGGCATCCAAGCCATCCTCAAATCGGGGGATCACTTTTATCTGCAGCAATGCCGCTATGAAAAGACTTTGGCTGACCTGAGCTCGCCGAATCACGCTGGCAGCGAGCACCTCCATCTGGATGAGCTGCCGCAGTGTCAACACCTACTAACCTGGGCGGATGAACACGATGTAACCGTAAGATTAAGAATATTATAGGGCTTCGGTGCCGTGCAGTATGTAGATATCGGCAAGTTTTTGCCTTTAGTGAATAAACCCTCCCGTTATATAGACAACGAAATCAATGCGGCCAAGCGGGATCCGGAGCAGTATAAAGCACGGTTCTGCCTGGCTTTTCCGGATGTCTATGAGCTGGGAGTGTCGCATCTGGGGCTCAAAATCCTCTACAGCATCCTCAACGATAGCGAAGATGCGATGGCGGATCGGGTCTATCTGCCTTGGATAGACCTCATCGACATCTTGAGGGATAAGGAGATACCGCTCTTTGCGCTGGAAAGCTCGTTGGCGGTGAAGTGTTTTGACGTCTTGGCGCTGACGCTGCAAAGTGAGCTCAACTTCACTAACGTGCTGGAACTGATGGATATAGCGCAGATACCTGTGTTGGCCGACGAAAGAGGGGAAGGTGACCCTATCGTGATGGCAGGCGGGCCATGTGCGGTGAATCCCGTGCCGCTAAAACCTTTTGTGGATGTGTTTTTTATCGGTGAGGCGGAAGAAGGTATTCTGGAGATTGCTAAGGTGATCGCTAATGTGCAAGGCAGGGTAGAGCGCACCCGGGCGCTGGCGCAGATTGAAGGCTGTTATGTGCCTGTGGTGCATGATGCTTTGCTGAAAGCGGATCCATCTTTCAAGATCAAGGTGCGCAAATATGCCGGCTTTCACAAAAGTGAGCTGTTGCACACACCGCAACTGCTTTCCTGGCAATTGGCTACGCACAATCGCTATGTGGCGGAGATCATGCGGGGCTGCACGCGAGGTTGCCGCTTTTGCCAGGCGGGCTATATCTACCGGCCGGTGCGGGAGCGCAATCCAGATGACATCTTGGCCAAGCTCCTTGAAGAAGTGGCACTCAGCGGTTGGGATGAGGCGGGGCTGATGTCGCTTTCTTCCAGCGATTATTCCTGTATCAAGGAGCTGCTCTTTGCCTTGCTGGCATCTTTGGATGCGGCCAAAACCAGCGTTTCGCTGCCTTCGCTCAGGGTGGACAGCCTCGATAAAGACTTGGTGAGCTTGCTCAAAGACTTGGGGCGTGAAGGGCTGACCATCGCCGTGGAGGCGGGTTCGCAACGCCTCAGAGACGTGATCAACAAAAACATCACCGAGGCAGACATTACCAGAGGGGTTGGCATTGCGCAAGAACTGGGTTGGCAAAGGATTAAGCTCTATTTTATGTTGGGCTTGCCCACGGAGACTTGGGATGATATCGAGGCCAGCATCCAGTTGATCAAATACATCAATTCGCTGAGCCGGGGCAGGATGCAGATCAACGTGAGCCTCTCTCCCTTCGTTCCCAAGCCGTTCACTCCCTTTGAGCGCTGCGCTTTTGAGCATCCTGAAGTGCTTTTTCAAAAGGCAAATCACATCAAGAGCGCCTTTGCCAGAAACCGCAATATCAAGATCAAGTATCACGACATCGAAAACTCCACTCTGGAAGCGCTGATCACCAGGGGAGATAAGTGCATCGGAGAGCTGATCCATGAGGCTTGGAAGCGGGGGGCACGCCTGGATGGCTGGCATGAGGTCTTTGACTTTGGCGCCTGGCAGGATGCGATGCAAGCCTTGGGAATTGATCAGGAAGAAATGTTGGGTGCAAGAGATGAGGAGCAGGCTTTGCCTTGGGATTTTGTGGATCTGGGTGTCTGCCGCCAGTGGCTCAAAGGTGAGTATGACAAGGCTCTGAGGGCAGAAACCACGGCGGATTGCCGCCAGATTTGCACCCAATGCGGCATCTGTGACGCAGAGCTGCACACCGTGAGGGCGGAGCCTTCAAAGCAGGCAGTTCAATTGGGCGCAACTGCGGCCAAAGAAGAGCCATCTCTGCACGCACCGCAGTATAAATATCGGGTATTCTATCAAAAGCTGGATGTGCTGCGCTTTATCTCCCACCTGGATTGGATACGGATGCTGTATCGGATCATCTCCAAGCTGGAGCTGGAAACCGTTTATACACGGGGCTTTAACCAGCGTCCGAAGGTGAGTCTCTCGCCGCCCTTGCCACTTGGGGTGCAAGGGGAGGATGAGTATTTTGACCTGTCATTTTACACTCAATATCCGGTGGAGCCGATCGCTGACTCGCTGGGGCTCAACAAGATTCCGGGCTTTAAGATCAATAAGGTGCAGCCTTTGGAGACAAAAGCAGAGCTTCCCAAGGGGGAAATCTACCACTATCGTGTCCCTGAAGAGTTGCAGGGTCGTGTCCTCGCCACGATAGAGAGATTTGCCACTGCCGATACCTGGCAGATGGAGAAAAGCACGCCTACGCGCAGTAAGGTCTATGATCTGAAAAGTATTATCGGGCAGCTTAGTCTGGATGGACAGGGCTTGAGCATCCAAAAAGGCTTGGAAGGGCCGTCTATCTGGGATATTCTGGCAGAGCTGCTGAACTGTGAGAAAGAGGAGCTTTTTGGCGGGGGATTGATTCGGAAGGGGTTTGTGCAGTAGGGTCGGTCGCCGAACCGACCAAAAGGAAACCTTAGATATTTGATTGAATGCAGGAAATCAAGCTGCGCTTGATGGCGGCGGTATGGCAACCGCCGGCTACAGAGTTGGTCGCTGTGGCAAGCGACCATACAAACGGCAGCCAGAGATCGCCAGGGTGGCGGCTTTTCATGATAATATTACCCCCCCCCGAAATAACTTGACAAATATCGCCACATGCAGGATTGTGGTCTTAGATCGTTTAACCACACAAAAATGATGGAGAAAGTGGAACAATATATGCTGTAAACAAATATGCAGTCCGAACCTGGGGCTTATCCCGGCTTGAGAGACGCACAAGACTATGATGGAGTAGAAGATGGATAGAATAATCGAGACAAGGCACCCGATTAAAAAGAAGGTAGCGAGGTATAGCATTATCCTCATTGCTGTCATTTTGGCGCTTTTGTCTGTCAGGTTTTGTGTTTTACGATCGATCAGGAGGGCCAAGGTCAAGCTTGAAGATATTCAGATCTGCGCTGTGGAGCATGGCATCATGGAAGGGAGCTTCAAAGCTGAGGGGAGGGTGGTTCCCGTGCACGTGTATCAGATTGAGGCCTCTGTCGGTGGAAAAGTAGATGTGCTGTATCATGCGGTGGGCGATAGCGTTTCTGCAGGTGACGTGATCCTCAAGCTCAGCAATGATGACCTGAGGCTGAACGTGCTTTCGCAGGAGACGGCCATCACCGAGCAAACCAACAATCTGAACAATGCGATCATTGCCGGCAACCAGAATCGTTTGACGAAACAGCTTCAGATAGAAGAAGCGAGAAATAGACTAAATAAGGCAGAGCGTGCATATAACGCAAATGCGCTGCTCTGGCAGAATGAACACATATCCAGGGAGGAATACCTCACTTCCAAGGAGGCATATGAGTTGGCGAGTTTCAGCTATCGTGCCAGAGTGGAAGAGGCTGCCTCTGACTCGTTGTTCAGGATTCAGCACATCGACCAGTTGCGCCAGTCCATCAATACCATCCGCCTGAGTTTGGATCAGATCAGGGCTAAATTGGATGACCTGGAGATAAAAGCACCGATCGCTGGAGTTATCACCGAATTGAACGTCAATCAGGGGCAGATTGTCTCCACAGGAACGACTCTGGCATCCCTGGAAGCTACTTCGGATTATTATGTCCAGGCGCAAGTCAGCCAGTTTTATCTGCCCAGGCTCAATGTTAGCCAAGAAGCCCGTTTTTATGCGGGCGAGGAGGAGATTGCCCTGAGGGTGGACAGGATAAACCCCAAGCTTACAGGTGATTACATCCAAGTGAACTTGGTGGGCGAGATCCCCAAAAGCTTCAGGTCAGGACAATTTGTCTCGGTGGAACTGCTTTCTGATAAGCGTGAAGATGCGCTCATCTTGCCACAGGGTCAATATCTCGTGGACAGTGCAGAGCGTTGGGTCTTTGTTTTGGATAAATCGGGGAAAAAGGCAAGCAGAAGGGAAGTCACCTTTGGCTTCAAGAACATCCGTGATATCGAGGTCGTATCCGGTCTGAAGGCGGGCGAGAGGGTTATCATTTCATCATACAAGGATTGGCTGAAGAAAGACTACATTATTATCAGATAGAGGGAGGACTCATGCTGTTTAAAAACATCCTTTTTGCGTTGAAAACGTTTAGGAAAAACAGGGTAAGCCTTGGCATTGCCATCATCGGGTTAGCGCTCAGCTTGGTGGCGAGTGCCCTGATACTATCCTATTGTCTGTTTTACTGGAATCACGACAAATCCGTTTCCAATCAAAGCGAATGGTATCGGCTGAGGTTGAGCCATTCTTTTGAAGGCATCGAAGTGCATGAAAGCGGGTTTTATCTGCAGACAGCCGGGATGATCATAGGCGAGATACCGCAGATAAAAGACCATGTAATCATGCACAACAACATTCTGGATATAAGCCTGAAGTGCGACGGTAAGAGAATTGCTATCAATGATGAATGCAAGGTTACCAGCAACCTGCCTGAGCACTATAAGATGCGCATTATCTATGGGAACAGGGATTCCCTGCTGGTGGACAATTCAAGCATGATCATCAGCAAGAGCTTTTCACAGAGGTATTTCGGAGATGAGAACCCGGTGGGCAAGCAGATAATGGTGAGGGACAGGCCCCGCTATGTGATCTCAGGTGTATTTGAGGATTTGCCACAGAATCTGCATTTGCGATCCGACGTCTATACCCTGATCCCCAGCTCGCTCACCAGTGTTACCGCAGCCGATGATTACCTGCTTACAGGGCATATCCGCGTGAGGATACCCAAGCCCGAGGACGTCCCAAAGGTTGAAGCAGCCATCAATAAGATGTTGGCCGGCAATGCACAGCTTGGCAATCCCGGTGGAAGGCAGACCGTCAGTCTCGACCCGATAAGTAAGATTCACTTCATGGGCGATTTGGAAGAAGATGAGCCTACCGTGAATCTCATGAGTGTAAATGCCGTGATGGTGATCGGAGCATTGATGCTGCTGGCGGCTATCTTCAATTTCATCAACATCGTAGCCCTGTCCTGGCAGCAACGCAGGGATGAATTTGCCGTCAGGAGGTCAGTCGGCGCACTGCGGCAGAATATCTTTGGGCAATTGCTGACCGAGTATATCAGCTATTTCCTGATAGCGATACTGCTGAGTGTATTGTTGTATCTGCTGGTAGGCAAGGTTTTCTACAAACTGGTGGGCTTTTACAGCAATCCCACTCTTATCCAGACTTTGTTCGCCGCACTGGGTCTGCTGGCAGTTGTCTTTGTCTCCGGCTTCCTCTCTGCGGGGCACTTTTCCGGAGGCATTCTGAGCACGGTGGAGGAGCGCCACAAGAAGCGGACTATAGGGATCAAGGCTATTTTGTATGCCGAATTGGCGATCGGTTTCCTCTTTATTTCCCTTGCCGGTGTGATCGGTGTGGGTTATGCATCGATACTGAATCGGGATCTTGGCTTTGAGGCAGATAACACCTTCCAATACAAGTATGTTACGTTGGAGGGAATCCAACATCCGATGTTTTATGAAAGCAATGCCCTGCGGGAGAGGATCAGGGCAATTCCCGGGGTAACGCTTGAATCTGCGACGAATTACAGCGTCGTTACCGATAGGTTGGATATGAACTCGGGATATTTTGAAGCCTACCTGGAAATGGGAGGCGCAAAGGGGCCTCAGCAGATTATGGCGTATATGGTTGGAGCTAGCGCAGATTTCTTTGCCAAGCGCAAGGTTCAGATATTGAGCGGCTCGCTGCCCAGTGCTGAAAAGATGAATGCAGTAGTCGTCAATCAGACCTTTGTGGAGCGTTATTCCCCCGCCGATTCACCCTTGGGAAAGACGATCAGACCAATGGGCGGTGAAGAAGATGGATTCTTTGAAATCGCTGCGGTGGTGAATGATGCCTGGTTTTTCCCGGCACATATCCAGATGATCCCCATGATTTATATGATCAACCCGGGGCAGCTTCAGTTTTTCCAGATAAGCTATCAACCGGGGCAGAAATATGAAGTGTGGAGCAAGCTTGATAAGCTGTTTGAGGAAGTCAGCAGCAATGGGATACTGGGATTCCGCTCGCTGGATGTGGCAGAGGAGTTCAGCCGTTTTTACCAGCCGGACAGAGTGTATGTAACGCTTACCATCTTGTTTGCCATCATTATCTGTGTGGTGAGCATCATGGGCGTCTATGCCGTGAGTTCGCAACAGTTTTACCGCCAGTTGAAGGACATCGCCATCCGGAAGGCTTGTGGTGCGGAATTCCGTCACATACTGGCCTTGCTGCTCAAGAGCTATGTGTGGCTGTTTTGCGTGGCGGGTGTGCTCGGCTTTGTCGGTTCCTACTATCTGTCAAAGCTGTTTTTCGCCAGGTTTGCCCTCTCGATTGCCTACCCTTGGTGGGTGTTGCCGCTTTCCGTGATAGTGTTGTTTATCGTGGTTTTCCTGCCTTTGTATCTGAACAGCCGCAAAGCCTGGAAAACCGATCCAATCCAATACTTACAATCTGAATGAAGGAGGATATCATGATAGCTATAAGTGATCTTAGCAAGGTTTACACCACAGATACAATCGAAACAACAGCCTTGGACAGGCTGAATCTCAGCATTGAAAAGGGCTCTTTTGTGGCCATAAAGGGGCCTTCGGGATGTGGAAAATCCACCCTGCTGCATATTTTGGGCTTGATGGATACGCCCACCGAGGGGAGTTACATTCTGAATGGCACCAAGACCGAGACTCTCAGTATTTCCGAACGTGACCGCCTCAGAAGAAACACGATCGGCTTTGTCTTTCAGAAATTCAATCTTATCGATTCCTTATCGGTCTATGAGAATATAGAGCTGCCTTTGCTATACACGGGAGTGGCGGCGCCTGAAAGGAAGGACAGGATTCAGAAAGTGTTGGAAAGACTGGAGATAGCCAACCGTAAGAACCACTATCCTTACCAACTTTCCGGTGGACAGCAGCAGCGGGTTGCGGTGGCCAGGTGCATCATCACCGATCCCATGCTGATCCTGGCGGATGAGCCTACCGGCAACCTCGATTCTCTCAATGGAGAACAGGTGATGAAGATCTTTCAGGACTTGAATGCGGAAGGCAGAACCATCGTAATGGTCACGCATGACGATAAATATGCGGGCTATGCCCAGAGGATTATCAATCTCTATGATGGACGGATAGTGCATAATGACTGAGGAGGGGGACTGACGCAAGTTAGTCTCGGATTCCTCAGTCACTTCTCCCTTACTCACCCGCCCGGAGATGCCGTGGAGATACTCGGGTTTTTCCCGAGAGGCTCCGGGGGATCACCGGGAGGCTAAGCAAGGTAGGGGCGGTCGCCAGTGCCGGCATAGCCGGCCAGTTGTGAGTGGCGGCTTCGCCGCAGGTGTTAGGTTTTAGGTTTTAGCGGCTGACGCAGGTGGCGAAGAGGTGCATGCTTTTGATGGAATCCGGATGGTTCTGAAGCTCTTTGTTTTACCCACGAATTACACGAATTACACGGATGGGGCAGCTGCGCTTGATTGCGGCGCTTCGGCGAGCGCCGGCTACCTCTTTGGTCGCTTCGGCGAGCGACCATACAGGGTGGTTTTGTGTTGCACGAAATACACACAACCACGTTTGTGTTGCAAATTTGGCGTTTTTTGCAACACAAGATCCGTTGTGCTGCATAGGTGAGTCACAAACTCGGTTATGCAGTATGGTCGCTTCGGCGAGTGACCGTACAGGGTGGTTTTCAGTTGCGCAAGATGTAGATGGGATGCGGTATCTGGGGGCAGGGGTTTCTGGGATCCAGGTTTGATACGGCTCTTCGGGTATTTCTATTTCTCCAAAAGTAGGTGAATATTTACTCTTTTTGTATAGCTTTCCTTGTCAGTCGGTTACGAGATTATTTTTTGGGGTTTTTGGGGACTCAGCAACATCGTCAGTGTATATTATGGAGGGAGGTTTTCTGAGAGAGAATTCAGGGAACAACCGTAAAAGCCTTATTTGCCCCAGATCTCCAGGGCTCGTTTGGCTTTTTCGGCAAAATCCGGGTCTTCTTCGGTGCATTCGCTGGCATATTTCATATACTGGGTGGCGGTGTCGTAATCAGCCAAGCGCATGTGGATGAGGCCGATGTGGTAAGCGATTTCGGCGGGCATGTTTTCCATTTCCATCACGGGGGTGATGTAGTTGAGGGCTTGTTGGTAGTCCTTTTTGAGGTAGAAATACCAGGCGATGCTGTCTAAGTAGAAGTTGTTTTGCGGCTCCATGCTGAGGGCTTTGAAGATGAGTTCGCCGGCTTCATCGAGGTCGCCGTCGGTGATGAGCAGGGTGTAGCCGAGGTCGTTGAACCAGATGGCGGAATCCGGAAATTCTCTGATCGCCAGGCGCAAGAGGGGGATCCTTTCGTCCATGCGCTCCGTAAAGTAGTAGTGTTGCAGCAGCCAGGCGATGTCGTCTTTATTATAGAAACCCTGCTGCATAAAGCCAACTATCAGTCGCTCTTTGGTTTGGTTGTATCTCGTCTCGGCTTCCTCGTCCTCATCCGGGATGGCCAAGGTGGTGACGATCAGATAGTCCTTCTTGAGGCCTTCCGGAACTCTTCTCTGCAGCATCCCGGCAAATTCGGTAAAGACAGAATCTGGGGGAGCCTGATCCGGGGGGAGGTCTTTGAAGATGGCGAGGGTGTAAAAGCGGATGATGTTTTCCAGATCGGTGCTGCAGGTGATGGAATCCAGCAGGGGAGCGAGGTCTTTATCGTCATCCGCCAAAAAGGAATTGGCGATGATGAGTGAAAGGATGTATCCGGATTCGGTTGAAGAATCGGGTTGGAAGCTGGTTTCAAGCTGGGCGAATGCCTGGGAATTGCGCTCCATCAGAGCGGCTACGGTCACGATGTAGGTGAGGTCATTGTCGTTGGTGGCGATCATCTCGGGGGCTACGTGATTGAGGAAGTCCCAGCTTTCGTAGCTGAAGGCTGCATCCAGGATATAGTGCATCAGTTGCTGGTCTTTGGGATAGTCAAGTGCATCAAAAAAGGAGTAGTTACCTGCGGAGATCTGCAATTGGAGGTAGAGTCTGGCGAGATTGCGGGTGTTGGCGTCGTTGGGCTCGATCTCATACAACCTTTGGGCGGCTTTCATGCTGAAGTAGGGGTCTACGGCTTCAAACATGCTGCCCAGATAGAGGAGCTGTTTGGAGTCGTTTTGGATGTAGTCCAGGGCGGGGTGGAGCAGCGCTGAGTCTGGAATACCCCGGATGGAATAGCTGTAAAGGAAGTTGAGGACATGGGCGCGGGCACCGGGATGGTGGGCAAGCATGTTATCGAGAGCCCAGCGTTGGGAAACGGTGTCACGCAGGGTGGAATAAAAGCCATAGGCGGCGTCCAGCAGTTCCCCATCCTGCAGGATGAAGCTTCGGTTTGCGTCGATAAGGCTCTTGACCTTGCCGGCATCTGCGGAGGGTTGTTGCAGATGGTGATACATTGCGCTCATCAGCATCTCTTTCTTGATCTTGGGGCTGTTTGGGTCTTGGTTCAGAGCACGTTGGTAGAGGGTCCAGGCGTTATCGTAATAGCCATCCAAAAATTGCAAGCTGGCGGCCATGTAGTAATACATGGAGCTGTGGTTGGGCCGGGAAAGGGATTGGGGATGCTGGCCCAGACGCCGGCTCGTGCTACAGGCACTCAGCAGCAGCGCAATGATGATCAGGGCCAGGGTGAATCTTTTCATTTCACTTTTATGGTGGAGGCGATCATGAAGAGCTCCATCAACACGGGCAGTTTGTCTCCTTCAGGGAAAAAGGTCATGGTGTCCACGAGGTATGCCTGCTTGGTCTTTTCATCCCAGAAGGCATAGCTTTGGAAGGCGCCGCCGGCGAATTTCTCGAGGTTGATCCAGGCGCCGCTGAGGCGGAAGCCCTGATAGCCGGCAAAATTGAAGCTTTCGGTGCGCAGGGTTTGCACGTTGAGGCTGTCGCCAAATTGTACCTTGCCAATCTGCGTGCGCGTGTCTGTCAGCCACTTTTCATCTAAAGTGTTCTGCTCCATGGGTTCGTAGTAGACGCTGATGAACTTGTCCGGATGCTTGGTGCTTTGGATTCTCGGACGATATAGTAAGCTGAGGAAGCGGTTGTTTTTATCGTTGGCATAGAGGCGGTAGTTGTTGGGGATTTTGAGGCTAAAGGGGTAGAGGTCAAAGAAATCCGGCTCGATGATGTTGGTCTGGTAAGCCTGGTAGGCCAGGCGCTTGGTATATCTATCCAAAAAGAGGTCGAAGACGCGGTTTGCGGAGAGGGTGAAGAGGTCGGTGACCTTTTCGTTGTTGAGACCGATGACTTGGACGATGAGCTGGTCTTTGACAAAGCGGTTTTTATTGAGGAAAATCTCGCCGGTGCTCTGCTGGATGCGGGCTTGGAGCTTGGGGTCTAAAGCTTTCTGCAGATAGCGGCTCACGGGGTCTCCCTCCTCGATGGTGCCGATGAAGAGCAGGTTTTTAAAGCGCATGAGCCTGTCCATCTCCTTGATGTCTGAGAAGATAACCTTGAAGAATTTCTCGTTGTAGACCAGGGCTACTTCGCGCTCCAAGCTGGCTAAGATGATGGGTTCCAGTTGGGTGCGAACTTCCTGACCGCAGAATACGTAGATGTCTTCATCCTCGCCGAAAGCGATGGGTTTGGAGTGGTCAAAAAGGTCGTCGAAGGCATCATAGTGTGCGGGGGTGTCATGTGAAGATTTGCAAGAGAGCAAAAGCAGCATGATAAGCAGCATCAGGGTGATGTAGACAAAGTGTTTCATGGCTTATTTCCTTGTGGATTGATGGGTTTGAAATAGTTCAGGGCACTGATGATGGTGATGGCGAGAACCAGCCAAAACCAGATGTTTACCATAGTTAAAATGTAGCTTGGGATTTCGCTCATCCAAGCCCAAAATGCGTAGGCAAAGACCAGGCCAACCATCTGCATGAAGGTCTTGACCTTGCCCAAATAGCTGGCGGCGACGATGATGCCGCGCTTTTTGTAGACCTCTCGGAGGATGGTGATGATGAGCTCGCGGGCAAAGATGATGATGAAGATGAGCACGTTGAGCCGATAGGGCGAGCTCCAGGTGATGCCGGCTAAAGCGGATAGCACCAATAGTTTGTCGGCCAAAGGGTCCATGATCTTGCCAAAGTTGCTGATCACCTGCCAGCGGCGCGCTAAGAAGCCGTCAAGCCAATCGGTGAGGGAGGCTGCGGCAAAGAGGATAAGCGCTGCTTGAGCATCTTCCACCACAAAGACCAGCCACAGGAAGAAGGGAACGGCAATCGCACGCAGCGTGGTGAGCAGGTTGGGCAGGTGGTTTTTTAGCTTAGAATTCATCTTCGATAGGCTCAAAACTGGGTTGCAGCATCTGGTCGTGGTAGTAGACATTGAGCACGAGGCTGACGCAAAGCGTGGTGAGCAGCATCAGGCCTGTGGGAATGGCAAACCACCACAGGGGGATGATGAGGGCGATGACATCAAGGGCGCCAAGGATAAAATAGCCACCAATGCTGACGATGAGCGGGATGAGCAACATCAGCCAGGTCTGGCGGTTGGTTGCGGTGTTCTTGCGGAGGGCATCAGCGACGGAGACCATTCGCTCTTTTTGCAGCAGTAAAAAGCGCAGTTCGTAGGCAAAGCGCATGAAAAAGAAGAGCAACCCCAGCATGATGGCGGTGATGACGGTGGAGGTGATCCATCTGGTCTGTAAGGTGTTAAGCTCGCTCACGATGCGGTTCCAGGCGGTGGATTGGGCGTCGATGTCCGAGAGCTGGATCTGATATTCGGCGATGGCTCGCATCACAGCGGTTTTGCCTTCCACGGAGCCCTTGATAGGCTTGAACTTCAGGGTGATGATGTGGGGAAATTCATATTCCTTGATGGAGGAAAAGCTAATGGCCAACTGGTAGGCATGGATCAGCTCATCTGCTGCTTGCAGGCCTGTTTCCAGGTTGAGCTCGGCGATGGTCTCAAATTCTGCAAGGCGTTCCAAAAGCGGAGCTACCCTGGTGCTGTCTGCCACGTAAATGTAGGTGGGCAGGTTGGATAGTTGCTGATACTTTTCCTGACGCGCCTGCTCATACTGATATTCCAATACGATCCATCCGGCCAAGAGGACGCAGATGGCAAGAGTCATAAAGAAGAAGCGGCTTTTCATGGTGTCATCCTTCGGGATTTGATATGATAGATATTGTGCTTGTGAGTCTCAGCACAAAATAGGGTGGCTTTTATGTCAAGCAGATATTGAGCGCAGAGTGTTTGAAGCTGTTCAAAGCGCTGGGGTGGATAGAGTAAGAGCGCATCTTTGCCGGGTTTGAGGTTGCGGGCTACGCAGGCGATAACATCCTGCATTTCGCACAATATCTCCCTGCGACTGTGTTCTTTGGAGAGGCTGGGTGAGCTGCGGCCGCTGTCTTTGCAAAGCCAGGGCGGGTTGCTCACGATCAGGTCGAAGCCCTCCGGGTTGTGATAGTCCTTGAGGTCAGCGCAGAAGAAGTCTATATCCAAGGTGTTGAGCCGGGCGTTTTCTTTGGCCAAAGCGATCAGGGGAACTTGGATGTCGATGCCGCTGAGTTGCCACTGAGGGCGTTGCAGAGCCAGCATCACGGCAACGATGCCGCTACCGCAACCGAGGTCCAGCACGCTCAGGGGTTCGTCTTTAAAAAGCGTGATGGCAGTGGATTGGAGGCAGTTGGCGGCACTTGAGACAGCTTGCGCATCCACAGCCTGCCAAAAGAGTCCCTTGCCGAAGGGCAGAGTCACGGATTTGACACTATTCAGCGAGAGAGCTCCAGCATCCGGTTCAGGCTGTTGATAGCCCGGGCGGCGATGTCTGCATCGACCTTCACCTCATGCTGCTCGTGGCGCAAGGCGTTCAGGATATGCGAGATGGTGATCTTCTTCATGTCCTTGCACACGGCTTTGGGGCTAAGGTGCACGATGCTCTTCTGCGGGTAAATCTTCTTGAGGTAATCCGGCAGGCCTTTCTCGGTGGCGATGATCATCTTGTCTACCTCAGCGGCTCGTTTGAGCATACCGCCGGTGGACATCACTTCATCGGCGAGGTCGGTGATGCTTGCATCGCATTCAGGGTGAGCAAACAGGAGGTGGTCCGGATAGCGGCTGCGCATTTCCTCTACCTGGGTGACATCAAAGGCATGTTGATGGATGGGGCAGAAGCCCTGCCAAGTGTGGACGGTGCGGCCTAATTGCTTGGCTGCCCAAGAGCCTAAGTTGCGATCCGGCACGAAGAGGATCTCTTTATCTTTGGGAATGGAAGCCAGCACCTGCACTGCGTTGGCGGAGGTGCAACAGATGTCGCTCTCGGCTTTGACTTCCACGCTGGAATTGACGTAACAGACGACGACTGTGTCTGGGTGCTCTTGTTTGTAACTGATAAGGTCTTCTGCGGTAATCATATCCGCCATGGGGCATCCAGCATCTTGAGCCGGAAGCAGGACCTTGGTAGCGGGATTGAGGATGGCAGCGGTTTCTGCCATAAAACGGACTCCACAAAAGACCAGGATATCGGCAGAGATTTCCGTGGCCTTGAGGGCGAGCTGCAGGGAATCTCCCATGTAATCTGCCAGCTCGATGATCTCGGTGGGTTGGTAGTTATGTGCCAGGATCACCGCATTCTTCCGTCTGCGGAGTTCCCGTATTTCTTCAAGCATGTTTTGCATTCAATTTCTCTTTGTCTATGTATTCAAATACCGGTGTGACCAAAGCCTGCTTCACCTCTATCGGTGTCATCCAGAGAGGCTTTGTGCACCAATTCCACCACGGCGATGGGGCAGATGACGAGCTGGGCGATGCGCATGCCGTTTTCTATTGTGAAATCCTCGTTGGAGCAGTTGTGAAGCACCACCTTCACCTCACCACGATAGTCTGCATCGATGGTGCCGGGGCTGTTGAGGATGGTGAGGCCGTGTTTGTGAGCCAAGCCACTGCGGGGGCGCACCTGCGCTTCATGTCCTGCAGGCACGGCGATGGCGATGCCGGTGGGAATCAAGGCTCTGGTTCCGGCAGCCAGCACCAGAGGTGCATCCAAACAGGCGGAAAGGTCAAAACCTGCGCTGTGGGCTGTCATCCTCTGGGGAGCCTTGGCGTTGGCATTGAGGAGAGTGTAGCCCAGCTTCATGATTTGCGATTGAGCATGGAATCTGCCAATTCTTTGAGCAGAGCAGCTTTCTCGCCCAGTGGAGCGAGACTGTCTTTGGCTTTTTGGGTGAGTTCGATGGCTTGAGCGCGGGATTCCTTCACCCCCCAAACGGCGGGGAAGGTGGCTTTTCCGGCTTCTGCATCCTTGCCCACACTCTTGCCCAGCTTGTTAGGATCTCCTTCCACATCCAGCAGATCATCCACGATCTGGAAGACGAGGCCGATATAGTTGCCATATTCTTCCAAAGCAGCCACTTCCTTGGCGGGTGCTCCGGCAGCTAAGGCTCCGAAACGCAGGCAGATATTGATCATCTTGGCGGTTTTATTCTCGTGGATATAGGCGAGTGTCTTTTTGTTGACCTTCTTGCCTTCGGATTCGATGTCCACCATCTGGCCGGCAATGGTGCCGGAGATGCCGCAATCATGAGCCAGTTCACGGATGAATCTCACCTTCAGCTCGGGGCTGATGTCAGCATAAGTGATCAGTTCAAAAGCATTTACCAGCAGTGCATCACCTGCCAGCAAGGCTTCACCTTCACCAAAGAGGGTATGACAGCTTTTTTTGCCTCTGCGGTAGTCGTCATCATCGATATCCGGCAGGTCATCATGAATCAGGGTGTAGGTGTGTATCATTTCAATGGCTGCAGCCACAGGGGTAATCTCTTCAGGGTCTTTCTTATACATCTGATATGTGAGCATGGTCAGATAGGGTCTGAGCCGCTTTCCGCCGGCAAAGAGGCTGTAACGCATCGCCTTGTGGAGGCTCTTGGGATATTCATCCTTGCGAGGGAGGTAGCGGTCGAGGATGATGTTTACCAGCTCTTGCTTTTCTTTCATGTCTTTCTTTAGCTTTACTTTCAAATCCATAAATTTAAGCCTCCGTTTGGTTTTGTTGCTGAAGCTTCTGGTCGAGAATGCTCACCTTGGCTTCAGCTTCGGTCAGGCGTTGCTTGCAGATGTTAAGGTAGCCCACACCTTCTTCATAGAGCTCGATCAGCTTCTGCAGCGGTTCTGCAGGGTTGTTGAGGCTGTCGATGACGGATTCCAGCTTTTGGATCGCCTCTTCAAAGCTGATCTTTGTATCTGTAACTTGTGAGTTCATGTCTCCTCGCTATTGATGTATCTTAGTGTGGGATATACTCTAATTACAAGCTATATATTTTGTCAACCTATTTTTGTGATTGTCGCCAAAAGCATGCCGTCAGTCAGCTCTATTTCCAGGTTGTCATCCAGGATTACGTTGCTGATGCCGCGGCTGAGATGAGGCTCCAGGACGAGGTCTTTGAGGACCCACTTCAGCCCGGAGGAGCGTTTGAGATGGGCGGGTTGATTCAAGGCTACCAGAGAGAGGAGGCAGCCCCGGTATCCTTTGGCTTGAAAGGAGTTGTCTATGATAAAGAGGGATTGGGATGCACTTTGCACACAGGCTTGAATGCCGTGGAGGCGTGCCCACTGCAGGTTTTGTACCAAGCCCATAACGTGATCCACCCTTCCCTGCATATCGTTGCAGATCACCGCATTCCGGATTTCCAAGGTTCGTGCTTTCAGCAGAGCCAGCTCGGTATCCGTCTCGTTTTTATCCTGTGGAAAACGCCAAATCTTATCCTGCGGGAAGGTTTTCAGATAAGCATCATCCAGGGAATCCAGGTCTCCACACAGATAATCCGCCTCCAAACCCAGTGCGCGGCAGCGTTCCAAGCCGCCATCCACGGCTATGATGATGTCAGAGGAGGAGATAGCCTGATATGAATCGAAAAGAATGTCAGGAGCGCAGGGGGTGATGATCCAAGCTGTGATGTTCATCTACCGGCAAAGCGGGTGGTATCGATGCGATTTAAGTATGCTTCGGGATTGGTCTTATAGCCGTTTACGATCACTTCATAGTGCAGATGCGGCCCCGTGGAAACGCCGGAATCTCCCATCAGAGCGATGATCTGGCCTTTGCGCACCACGTCGCCTTCCTGAACCTTATAGCTGTAAAGGTGGGCATATTGCGTCTCATAGCCATCGCTGTGCGTGATATAGATCCGTTTCCCGTAGTGGGCTTCGTAGCTGACTTCCCTCACCACACCGTCCGCAGTGGCATAGATGGGCGTGCCGATCTCATTGGCGATGTCCAAGCCCTCATGAAACAAAAGCTGATTGTGGATGGGATGGACGCGCAGGCCATAGTCGCTGCTGATGACGCCAAAGGTGGGGTAGATGCTGGGAATGCCGTCTCCGCTTTGAGGGGCAAACATCGGGGTATCCAGCGTATCTCCGAGCACAGGATGGCTGACATTCAAAGTGAGGAAGATCTTGTTCAGCTTGCTGTCCAGAGCTTTGAATCTGGATTCCAGAGAGGGCGCCTTGGCTTTCCTGGCAGGAGCATGCGCCGGCACATAGGGATATTCGCCGCCGCCTCTGCCCAAGGGTGAGCTCGTTTCCTCTTCCAAGATGTCTATGGCTTTGTAGATGGAATCCGTGATGGCTTCGTAATGCTCCAACCTCTTGTGCAGCCGGATGTTCTCCTGCTTGAGTTGATTGATTTCAGCGGCTTGATCCGAGCCATTGCGGTCAAAAATCAGGAAGAGAGTAAGCCCCAGCCAGCACAGCAATAAAACCACCACAAAGATGACCAAGGCCAAGCTGATACGGATGTTTTGCTGCCCATAACCACGATAAAGCGTCAGCTTCCAGCTGCGTTCCGGGAACGCCAATGGCTGGGGGACGTCTGTCCAGCTATCGTCCACCGGAAGATCTGCTTCCGGCAGCTCGGGTTCAAGGTTGCTGTCCTGTGGTTTCTTATCGGTCATCTGTAGTGTATTCCCATTTATCTTATCCTGAGCCTGCAATGAGGCTCAGGACGCGTAATCTAAAAAAGAGCCTATGTCCCATAATACTCAGAAAGGAAAGTGTGGCATCCCGTAGGGGAATCGAACCCCTGTTGCGTGACTGAGAATCACGAGTCCTAGGCCACTAGACGAACGGGACGCAAGATTGCCTAACATGAGTTCCCTCAAAAAGATGGCGACCCCTAGGGGAATCGAACCCCTCTTGCAAGAATGAAAACCTTGAGTCCTAACCGATAGACGAAGGGGTCGCGAATGGTGATCCAGGTTGGACTCGAACCAACGACTCTCTGCTTAAAAGGCAGATACTCTACCACTGAGTTACTGGACCTCTTTTGAGTATGTTTGGTCATTACTTTGTGAGGTGGCTATTTTGTCAAGGCATAAATTTCACGCCGTGTCTATCTGTTTATGATAGAGTTAGATACGAAGCTGATGTTTTGAGCATCATCCGGTTAAATGAGCAAATGGAGGGCTGAAAGCCTTGCCACACAGCTGTTTTTTTGGATCAATATCGGGAGCCTCTTTCACGATGACTTGGGCGCCAAAAGCCAACTCAAGTCAACCTGAACCCTGTTGCCGCAGTTTTTACCTGAAGGTTGACTGCCGGAATGTGCATATTTCCCCCTTGGCTTTCCCTTCTTCCTTGCTTAGCCTCCCGGTGATACCTCGGAGCCTCTCGGGAAAAACCCGAGTATCTCCACGGCATCGCCGGGCGGGTGAGTAAGGAACAGACTGGAGACATATCAATAAAGATCAACCCAAAAAACTCAGAAAGCTCTTGACATTTAAACCTACTTCATAAACTGAGCATATCAAGAAAATGTGGAGGTAAGAAATGAAGAACTACATGTACTTTTTGCTTGCCATAGCTGCATTGCTATTGGTTGGATGCGAATCCGGAGCCAGTTTTACGGTGATCAACAAGAGTAATTATCCGCTTTACGCATCCGTCGGCAATAAGGCTGAGGTAACCATTCCAAGCAACGGCACTTACACTTGGGATATCGATACGGATACCCAATACTTCTTCGGTGGAGAGGTCAAGAAGAAGGTGAAAGTTTGCATCAAGGGAGAGACCTATCAGATGTATGATGAGGGTTTGGATGAATATGTGGACGTGACCTATCCCATTTTCAAGGTGGGCGAGAAGCGCAATGCCTACATCAGGGGAAATCGAGCGGGTGTCAAGATCCAAAACTTGAGTATCCAGCCCATGACTGAAGCTAAAATCTACAAACATGATGGTGTGATGGAGTATTTTGCCGCCTCTTTTGAAGACCTTGAGCCGGGCGAAAGCACCTTTTGCACGCTTCCTTTTGCTTCGCCCAGCGACAACTTTTACTATATTGCCCGAATCCAGATGGAGGACGGCACAACCTACACCTACGGAGACCACAACAACGTCCTTAGGGTGGATGAGCAGTTTTTGATCATTTTGTCGGATGAGGAGCCGCAGCTCTAACGCTTATCAAGGTATAAAACAGATATGAAAACGAATACAAGGAGTTCCTTAATGACAGGCAAAAGAATAATTGCGTCTATCTTCTTGTTTCTGATGGCTTTTGCCCTGTTGGCATTGACCCCGGAACAAGCAGCTCAAAGATTACCACAAGACCCCGATCTCATTACGGGCAGGCTGGCAAACGGCTTGACCTACTACATCCTCCAAAACGCAAAACCGGAAAACCGTCTGGAGATGAGGCTTTACGTCAGAGCTGGCTCAATCAATGAAGATGATGATCAGCGCGGTTTGGCACACTTCACCGAACACATGGCGTTCAACGGTACCAAAAGCTTTGCCAAGAGTGAAGTTGTGGATTATCTCAGCTCCATCGGCATGGGTTTTATGAATGGTCTCAATGCTGGCACCAGCTATGAATTTACCTACTACATGCTCAAGGTTCCCACCGATGATAATGAGAAAATGCGCACCGGCTTCAAGATCCTGAGCGAGATGGCACATGCGGTGGCATTTGAGGAGGATGAGTTGGAGCGGGAAAGAGGTATCATCTTGGAAGAGTGGCGCTTGGGTCAAAGTCCCCAGCAGCGTGTTGATGATGCCTATAAGAAGGTGCTATTTAGTGGCTCAAAATATGCGGAGCGCAGCCCCATCGGCATAGAATCGGTATTGCGCAACTTTGACCAAGCGACGATCAAACGCTTTTATTCGGACTGGTATCATCCGGCCAATCAAAGTGTTATCCTGATCGGGGATCATGATCCTGCGCAGTTGCAGGCTCTGGTGGAAGAGTTCTTTGGCCCCATTCCCGCCAAGGAAAACCCGCGCATCATGCCCGAAATCAGGATTCCAGAGAATATCGAACCGCAAGTAGTGCTGGTTACCGATCCGGAATACCCTTACAACATGGTTCAGATAATCTGGAAGCGCGAGGCACGCCCCACTATCACGGTGGGTGATTTTTTTGAAGAACTCAAGTGTGAGCTTTATTGCGAGATGCTGAACACGCGGTTGGAAGAGCTGAGCAAAAAGCCCAATCCACCCTTTTCCTTTGCCGCTTTGATAAACGGCAGCCTACTCATCAGATCAATGCCTGTAACCTTGGGCATTGCGATGACGCCCAGCGGTAAGTCAGCAGCGGCGGTGCAGACCATCCTCACCGAGGCGAGAAGAGTGGAACTGCACGGCTTTTCAGAGGGCGAATTTGAGCGTGCCAAGACCAAGCTGAAGCGTAAATTGCAGCAGGCAGTAGATCAGAAAGCCACCCGCGTGTCAGAGAATCTCACCTGGGCTTTCATCAGTATGCTCAACTCTGGCGGTGCTTACTTGAGTCCGGAGCAGGAGCGTGATCTGTCCAATAATCTCTTGGAAGAGGTGACTCTGGCAGAGCTCAACAGCTTGGGCAGCAGCCTCTTTCCGGATACCAACCTCTTCGTTTCCCTGATTGCACCGGAATCCGACAAAGCCTCCTTGCCCACCGAAGCGGCACTTTTGGCTCTGATCAACGAAGCCAAGGATTCCACCCCGGAAGTCTATATAGACAAGGCTTCAGACAAGCCCCTGATCGTCAAAATCCCCAAAGCGGGAACGATCAAAAAGAGAACGGTGAACCGCCGCGCCGGCATCAATACCTGGGTGCTCTCCAATGGTGTCAAAGTGCACTCCAAAAAGACTGATTTTAAGCAGGATGAGGTGAGATTACAAGCCTGGAGTCCGGGCGGTTCCAGCCAGCTTGACTTGGAAGATTTGCCCTCCGCAAATATGCTGACCTGGTATCTCTACGAAAGTGGTGTAGGTGAGCTGGACGCCACGGAATTACAAAGAGCTACAGTGGGTAAGGTCGCACATGCAGATGTAACCTTGGGTTTGGAATATGAGGGCTTTTGGGCCGTATGTTCACCCACCGACCTCGAGCTGATGTTCCAACTGATCCATCAATATGCTACCAATCCCCGCTTTGACGAGGAAGAATATGCATCTTTTATGGATAGAGCTGGCAGCTTACTGGAAAACTCGCTCAAAGACCCGGAAAACTACTTCTTTGATCAGCTTTCTGCGGCGGTTTACGACAACAATCCCTATCAGCAAAGTATCCGTCCGGAGCAGCTTCAGAATGTGGATTTGCAGAGAATGGAGAGTATCTTTGCCGATCGCTTTGCCGACTTTTCGGATTTTGAGTTTATCATCGTGGGCAACTTTGACGAAGAGCAGCTAAAGACTTATGTGCGCACCTATTTAGGCAGCTTGCCCAGCACCAAGAGAAAGGAGAAGTTCCGGGATCACAATATTCGTCCCTTCAGCGGCATCTCGGAAGTGCGTTTTGAGCGTGGCATCGATAACAGATGCTTTGCAAGTGTCGTCACCAACGCCCCCTACAAGGCTACTTTGAACAACCGCGTCGCCATGCAGGCTCTCTTCCAGGTTTACAACGAAAGACTGCGTGAAAACGTAAGAGAGGAGCTGAGTGGAGTTTACATGATTCAGGCTTGGCCGGAAATCGAACGCTATCCCAGTCCGCACATGGTGACCAATGTCCTCCTCGCCTGCGATCCTGCCCGAGTGGACGAACTCCTGGACGCCGTTCTGGAAACCGCTGATGAGCTTAAAAATGGCGACTTTACAGACCACCATGTGAGTTCCGCCCGTGCTACGCTGCAAAACATCTATGCAGACAAGATCAAGACCAACAGCTATTGGGTGGACGGCATCCTCTTTGGCATCAGCCAGGACAGAGCTTTAGACACCTTCCTTTCCTTTCCAAAGATGTATGAAAAGATCAATGCTGCCACCATCTCCAAGGCGGCAAAGCAATGGCTGCGCTACGATAAAAACATGCTGAAACTGATCATGCTGCCCGAAGCTGCCAAAGAACACGGAGAATGTGGACATCACGATCATTCCGAAGACCACGAGCATTGTGATGATCACGAAGAAGGCGGCGGATGTGGCAGCCCTGATTGCACCTGCGAAGAAGGAGAAGAATAAGCATCACCAAAGGCTTGGATCACTTTCTTGCAGGGATTCGAGGTTTTACGAGTAAAGCAAGTGAGAGGTAAAGAAACATGAGAAAGATAGTTATATTGGCCATCTTCCTGGCTCTCTTTGGCGGAATCTGCGCCCAAGAGATCAAGGATTTTGAGCTCCGTTACTTTGAGAAACGCTACGAATTCAAGCTGTCACTGCCCACGGACAACTGGAACAGCAACTACGACCTGTTTATCTTTGCCAGAGAAAAGGGCACGCAGAGCTACTTTAAGGCAAACACCATCATGGGCGAGTTTCGCAATCTGCCCACGGGTTGGGGCAAGCTCACCGTCTTTTGGGATCCCTTCTTCGATAGCCGCAAACCGGCAGACTATGAATTCCGCATCTATGCCGTGCCGCTGAAGTTTACGGACAACGATTATTACTACATGGGTGTGAGCCAAGTGGGTGAGCTGAGGCTCTTTAGCAACCTGAAGAATGCCTATTATGAACTGTCGGGTAAACGCCTGCAGGATGGCGATGTATTGGCGCTTCCCTCCGGGGATTACGAGATCCACGTGTTTCAGGACAACCGCCTGATCAGCAAGAACATCGTCAGCGTCCCTGCCTTTAGCACCAACAATGCCGACCTCAGCCCTCTCTATGGAACCCTCAAGCTCACATCTGCCATCTCAGGCACGCTTTACGCCATTGATGATGGGAATTTCAGCCCCCAAAGCGAATATCAGCTCACGCAGGGCAGCTACGTCGTCCACGCCAAGGCCATGCAGGCCAATCCCGCCTATCCGGCTTTGACTGCACAGGTGAGGGTGGAGATCAGGCACGATCAGCAAAGCCAATACTTTTTTGAATTTCCCTATGGCGTGCTGAACTTGGATTCAGACCTCGAGCAAAGCAGCTATGTGGTTCAAGGCAGGAGCTATACCGAGGTCAGAGGCATGATGCTGAAGCCGGGCTTTGTGGAGGTGCTGGCCATCAACAGGCAAAACCCTGCTGCCATGCCGCAAAACCTGGGCTTGCGTCTGGAAATCCGCCAAGGCTTGAACACCAATCACAAGTTCAATTTCTTCCACAAGTGGGGCACCTTGAAGATACTCACCAAGCGGAAAATGTCGGCTCTGCAGCTTAACGATGCCGCCGTGAGTCCTCAGACCGAATACGGCCTGCCGGAAGGGACTTACAGGCTGCTGGTGACTTTGCCCGGCGGTAAGAAGGTAGAATCCGGTCCCTTGGAAGTGAAAGCCAAGGAAACCACCACCTTTGACCTGGATAAGGAAGCCGCCAAGATAGGCGTCTTTGCAGGGATGTATCTCTCCATCTTTGAGCGGGCTGACCTGCATTACTTTACGCCCTCCAGCTCAAAATCCAAGGTGAATCACAGTTTTGCCCTGTCGCTCTCCGGCTTGCAGGCAGGCTATACCCACACCAAGGGCCCGTTGTTCTTAAAGTATTACCTGGGCTTGGGTAACAAGCTTTATTGTATCTACAGTCCCAAGGAATCCAAGCTGTCTTTCAGTTCCGATCTCATCTCAGTGGGTGCAACAGCGGGCATTGCTCCCTTTGCCGGCAAGGTCAAGCTCTTCGCTGATGTGGATGCCAGCTATCTGATGGCCAGCCCGATGGCCGATAAACAGTTTTTATATGCTGTCGATTACCTCTATATTACCAAATTCTCGGATAGCGGCTCCAAGGGCAAAACCAGCAACCTGGCTTATTCCCTGGGAGCGAGCGCAACGGCAAACCTGGAGGTAAAGCCTTGGGAAAACACTGCCTTCTATGCCTTTGCAGGCGTGAAAGTGAGTGAGCTCAAGGACGGTGCCTGGTATAAAAGTGGCGAGGTGAAAGCCTGGAAGGCCGATCCCAGCCTGCCCAAACCAACCAAAGTGGAGAGCCCATGGCTGCCCCAGAAGAACTTTGCCTTCGCCAAGTCTATGCTGGACTTTGGCTTGGGAGTGAGGCTGAGGTTCTGAAATCCCAACAAGATCAACCATAAAGGAATAACGAGTGATAAATGAGCTGGTAAAAGAAGCCTTGGGGATGCCCGCCATCTTCGATTTGATCGGCATCTCCGGTGCTTTTATGACAGAGCAAAAGCGTCTGTGGCAAAAGGGTGAGCTCCCGCTGCCCTCTTACGCCGCAGTGGGTGACTTGATGCAGGATTTGAAGGCACAGCCCGCCCTCAAAGAAAAGGGCAAGAGCCTGCTGGAGCACCTACCACACGTGCCCAATCTATACACAGACCACATCTACAGCATCACCGAACTCTTCCACATCAAGGAGTTTCTCTACCACTATGGCCGCTTGCAGCTTTTAGACAGGCGGGAAGGCCTGTTCGGTGGTGAGCTCATAGATTTGGATGAGGTCTTCAAATACCTCGATCCTCAAGGAAGCGGTTCGCCCGCCTTTCACCTGAATCCGGCTTTCAGTGCGCACTTGGGCGAGATATTTACCCGGGAACGGCAACTGGAAACCGCCCTGCAGAAGAGCGTGCAGGCACACTTTGAGACGGCTCTCAAGCAGCTGAACCTCAAAGCCACTGGCTACCAGATCGTGGTGCCGCGCTCTGATAAGGCTCTCTGTGAGCGCATCATGCAGAGCTCGCATTGGGTGCTGGTGAGCGAAAGCGTGGCAAACCTGCGCTTCAGCCTGGCAGACGACGAAGAAAGCCTCAAGCTCAAGAAGCAACTCCAGGATTTGGAGCAGGATCGCACCCAAGAAGAAGAGCTAATCCTAAAGAAGATCAGCCTTTACATAGAGCAGCAAGTGCCGCGCATCCAAGAGGCGGTAGCCCTGCTCAGCTTGAAGGCATTAAGCTTTATTTTGGCCGAATTTGGCGCAAAGCATGACTGCATCATTCCCGAGCTCAACAGCCAAGACATCAGGATCAAAGCAGCGGTGAACCTTCCCCTCAAGCTGTATCTGCAGTCAGAGCAGCGCGAATATCAGCCCATTGACCTCTGCTTTGAGCCACAGGGAAACGTGATCACCGGCCCCAATATGGGCGGAAAAAGCTGTGCTTTGCAGACGCTTGGCCAGCTGGTCGCCATGACCCACTA
Organism: Candidatus Cloacimonadota bacterium; assembly: GCA_029781115.1. GTDB lineage: Bacteria > Cloacimonadota > Cloacimonadia > Cloacimonadales > Cloacimonadaceae > UBA3900. The sequence goes on along the minus strand of JAKOXG010000018.1, from coordinate 147,891 downwards.
CCACATCCCGCTCCCCTGCAAAAGTGCGCAGATCACCACCATCCACAACATCTGGCTCAACCACATCGACAGCACCCGCAGCTCCGATCTTTCCTCATTTGGTGCCGAGGTGGTCGCCTTCAACGAAGCCATAGAGCAGGAAGGGATCAGCCTTATTCTCTTGGATGAATTTGCCCGTGGCACCAACCCCGCCGAGGGCGAAAAGCTGCTCTGTGCGGTGTTGGAATACCTGAGCCAGAGCCCTCACTTTGTGGTGGCAGCCACTCACTACACAAAGCCAGCGCTGATGGAGCGTTTGGCCCAGTTTACCATCCTGGGGCCTCAGCTTGATTCCCTCAGCATCCCCAGAAGTGCCAAACAGCGTCTGAAGCTACTGGCTCAGAAGATGGATTATCGTCTTAAGAGACTGGATAAGGGTCAATTACCGCCCCAGAGTGCCATCGCCATCGCCAAGCTTTTGGGGCTCAAACAAGAGATACTAAGTCTCATAGATATGGGGGACTAACTTTGAGTAAACCTGCGATCAAGGAAGCATCGGAAGTCATCCTGGAAGTGGGGCGCATCCTGCTTGCCAGCGGTTCCACCACCAACCGTGTGGAAACCATGATGCTCAAGGTGGCAAACTGTTTTGGCTACCCCAAAACACATGCTTTTGTGACGCCTACGGGCATCTTTCTCACCGTCTCGGACGGCAAAAACGAGCATCGTACCAACATCTACAGAATAGAATCCAGGCAGATGAACCTGGGAAAAATCACCGCTATCAGCCGCTTGATCACCGAGATGGAGAAAGCGCATTGCGATGTAACAAACAGCAAGATGAGCGTCACCAAGCTCAAAGCAGAGCTCTATCGAGTTGATCACACCCAAAACTGGCCTACCTGGCTACAGATCTTTGCCGGGGGTGCCACTTCCGGCTTCTTTTGCCTGCTTTATGGGGGCTCATGGCTGGAATTTGCGGTTGCCTATGCGGTGGGCGTGCTGGTGAGCCTCTCCGTCTATCTACTCGGCAAGCTCAGGCTCACCCTCTATCTTGCCAACACGGTTGGAGCCATGCTCATCGTCCTATTCACCAAGCTGTTTCAAGTTTGGGTGCCCGGCTATCTCAATACAGACAAAATCATCATCGGTGGCATCATGCTTCTGGTGCCGGGGCTGGCAATGGTGAACGCCATCAGAGACACCATGAGCGGCGACCTGGTAAGCGGCATGGCGCGGGGCGTGGAAGCCATCTTCATCGCCGTAGCCATCGCAACAGGCACAGGTGTAATGTTTAAAATCTGGACACTCTTGGGAGGTATCTAAATGGATCATCCCTTCAACTACCTCACCTTGATGCAGTTTTGCTGGTCGTGCTGTTCCATCATCGGTTTCAGTATCAGGATGAACCTGCGCGGCATCAAAGTCCTCTTTATCGCGCTGGGCGCAGGGCTCAACTGGGGCACCTACCTGGTGATTTTGCACTACAGCAAGTCGCTGCTGCTTTCCGTGTTTTTGGCCACGCTCTTGGTGAGCATCTATTGCGAAATCGTGGCGCGCCTGGTTCACACGCCCGTTTCGGTATTTGTGACCTGTGTGATCATCCCTTTGGTGCCCGGTAGCAGCCTCTTTTACTCGATGCGAGCTTATCTTGAGGGAGACAGAGCCCTGGCTTCGCATCACATCGGCTATGTGTTTCTCATCGGCGGCACCATCGCTATCGCAATTGCGGTAGTCTCTTCCGTGACGCTGTTGGGCAAGCGGATCGCCAGATCTGCGGTAACAGATAGGCCATAACCAAACAATAAGGATAAGAATAAATGAATAAATCAGTTAAACAAAAGTCTTTGGAAACAAGGATCTTAAAGCGATTGACGGGCGTGCCTCTTGAGGCTGCCAAACTGCTTTTTGCAGACCCCAGCCTGCAGGCCATTCAAGAATATGCAAACGTGGTATCTATCAAGCGCTTAGGCTTCAATGATCACGGCCCCGTCCACATGCGGACTGCCGCCCTGAATACCATCACCATGTTTGAGTTGCTCCATGATGCAGGCATTGAGATGAACCTGGAAAAGGAAGGCGTGGGAACCGCTGAAGACTCGCTCACCGCCATCGTCTTTGCCTCTTTGCTGCATGATCTGGGCATGTCTATTACCAGAGACACACACGAGATTTTGAGCATCCAACTTGCTCTGCCCTATATAGACAGCATCCTGGATAAGATCTTGCCGGCCAAAGAATACCTGCGCAAAACCGCCATCCGCTCCATCGCCATTGAGGGCATCTTTGGCCACATGGCCACCCGCACCATTCACAGCTTGGAGGCGGGATTGGTGCTGATCGGCGACGGCAGCGACATGGAAAAGGGTAGAGCGCGCATCCCGGCGATGCTTTCCAATGAACCCAGAGTGGGAGACATTCACCGCACCTCCGCTTCGGCGATCCAAAAGGTGAAGATCATCAAAGGCGAAGAAAAGCCCATCTGCATCAAAGTGATCATGAGCAACTCGGTGGGATTTTTCCAGATCGAAGAGGTGTTTTTCCCCAAGATCAACAACAGCACGGTAAAGCCCTTCATCGAGCTCTACGCAGGCGTGGAAGGCAGGGAAATGCTGAAGTATCTGTAGGGTCGCTTTTCTTTTTCCACGAATACACACTAATGAAGGATAAAAGTCCACGGATGAACACGGATTTACACGGATAAAATACAATAGTCCACGAATTTCACGAATTGTCACGGATTATGGGATGTAGGGTAGCTCGCCGTAGGGGCCAGAAGAAATCCTCAAAGCGGGCGTCAGCCACTGACGACTAACCACTGACCAATTGCAGCGAAGCTGCCTCATTCGTGTTAATTCGTGTAATTCATGGGCTTTTATTAAAATTCCAGGATCATCTATAAGCCGGATTCTGTAGTCTCAATTGCTCAAGACCGATGTCCATCCATCTAAGGCCAAGACTCACGCCCTGGCTCAAGCTGCCTACCCGAAAGCATAATGGCGCGGGCCGCGCTGAGCTTCCCTATTTGGCATTGCACCGGATAAGGCTTTCCCAGCCAATGATGTCACCATCACTGCTGGTGGTCTCTTACACCACCATTTCACCCTTGCCAAAGAGTCCTGAAAGCACGATAGAAACCGAAGGTCTCACAACGGCTTAGAATCTTAAACTATCGTTTCATCAGAACTTTTGGCGGTTTGTTTCTGTGGAGCTGCTGCGCATTACTGCGCCTTCCCGTTAGGAAGTATCCCGCCCTGTGGTGTCCGGACTTTCCTCCAAAAGACGAATCTTCCAGCGGACATCCGATGATCCTGGAAAAAAACAAGGTAAAAGAAATGATAACCCGATTCGGCTGCCACGCAAGTCGTATTTTCTTGCAGCCATGATTCTTAACCGGACCCGGAAACAGGCCTAAGGCCTACACTCCCACCCTTTTACAATACTGATGGATGGGACACTGAGAGCACTTGGGATTTCTGGGTGTGCAGAGGTTTTGACCAAAGGCTACCAGATGTGAATTGTAATTGAGCCAATGCTTTTCCGGCAGTTTCTCACGCAGCGCCATCTCGCTCTCCAACGGGGTTTTGGTCTTGATGTAGCCCCAGCGATTGCTGATGCGATGCACGTGCACATCCACACAGATTGCGGGCAACTGGAAAGCTACTGTTCTCACCAGGTTAGCCGTTTTGCGACCCACGCCCGGCAGTTTGAGCAGGTCATCGATTTCTGAGGGAACCTTGCCGCCGAACTCCCTATCCAAAACATCTGGCAACTCCTTGAGGTGCTTGGCTTTGGTATTGTGAAATCCCACCTGCCAGATGATCTGGTTCAGCTCGTCGTAGCTGATTTTTTTGAGGTCATGATGGTTTTTCACCACCTTGAAGAGGGCTTCCGAGACCTTGGAGGTGGTCTCGTCCTTGGTCCTGGCGCTCAAGATGGTGGCTACCAGCACCTTGAAAGGGTCTTTGGTCTTGACTTGGATCAGGTCTACGATCGGGGTTTTCACCGTGTGAAAGTGGATGGCAAGCTGCTCCATCACGGCGTCTATATCAAACTTGGTGCTCATTTTCACGTCCTTATTTGGTTTTGATGAAAGATTTAGCTTGCATCAAATCTGCGCTCAGGATATTTGTCAACCCCAAAGGAGAATTAGCCATGTGTGGAAGATTTGCCCAAGTAATCAAGAGAAATCAGCTCGCCAAGCTGGAGCGCGAGCTGAAGCTGGGACATAAAATCCCGGAACTGATAGAAAACTACAACGTTGCCCCCACTCATACTGTGGGTGCATTTGTGGACTCTGCCCAAGGCAGGTATCTGGGCTTTTTCAGATGGGGCTTGATCCCCTCTTGGATGAGAGAGCCGCCCCAAAGCTCCATTATCAACGCCCGCCGTGAGAGTCTGGCGGATAAGCCTTCCTTCCGGGGTGCGCTCAGCAGAAGGCGTTGTGTGATCCCTGCGCTGGGATTTTATGAGTTTGAAAAGGGCAGCAAACAGCCTTGGTTTATTCATTACGCAGACGATAGCCCCATGCTGATGGCGGGGATCTATGATGCCTGGAGTGGGGCGGATGGCTCATTTGTCCCCAGTTTGGCCATCATTACCATGGACGCAAACCCTCAGATGAAATCCCTGCACCACAGGATGCCGGTGCTTTTGGATCTGGAAGCAGCCAACACTTGGCTGGATGGCAAGATAGACGATGCAGCGAGGCTGCAGCTGCTCATCCAAAATTCCGGCCTCATGCCGCTAAGCATCTATAAGGTGGATTATTACGTAAACAAGGTCCAGAATACAGGACCCAAGTGCGTGGAGCCACTGATTGGTTAGCTGTGGATTGTCAATCGTGAGTGGCTGTGCGTCGTCTCTGAAACACCGGACTTTTTTGTAGTTTTAAGTGGCTGATTCCTGCCTGTTATTGTCCATAATTTACTTGCACAAACCAGCCTTTTGTGCAAATATTGACTTTTCACACCGGTTGACCACCCTCCAAAAGAACCTTTCGCCCTCACTTGGCTCTTCCTCCTAACTGCCTGCTTTCTTACTGCTTGCTTGCTTGAGGAGCAGGAGAGCAGCAGGGGCGGGGTTGGCAAGCAGCATGGAATGGGCATTTGAGAGGGGTTGAAAAATCGATTTTACCCGAGAAGATATTATCTTGGGGTCAAATATTGATTTTAGGCCTGCTTTTTCAGGTGTCAGAGCTTGGAAAGGATCTCCTACTAAAATGGTGGGTGTTCCGTGCCCGGTTAGCCCCAAAACTCTCCAGTATTTCGCTGCGGAACAAAACTCCTGCAAGAAGGCTATTCGCACTCTCCCTCAGTCTCCCCTTCTTCAAGTTCGGGCAGGATGTTTTCCTCAAGCAGCAGGTCATTATCTTTCAATGCTGCTTCCAGATCGGCGATTGACCAATTTCCCTCATGCCTGCCGATGCCGTGCATGAAAGTTGGAAAATGCACAAATGAGGCAATTCTATCACCAAATTGAGCCGTAAACTTGCCTTCGATGACCACTGCGACCGGGAAATGCGTGGAAGGAAGGCCTAAATCAAGGATCAATTCGCGGTTTATCTCATCTTCGATATCATGGTAGTGGATCTGATAGAGATCACGGTAGTTGTCCAATGCCTCATTGATCTTTTCCAGTGCTTTCTGAGATGGTTTTTTGTTTTTGTAAAATACACGTATGACGGGTTTTCCGGTGTCAACGGCGATCATGACAGAGCATAGAGAAGCAAAGATGAGGATGCTTGCTATTACCAGAGTATGATTCATGTTTTCCTCCTGAAGGTTATGTTATCCAGCGTTTTTTGATGAAATGTTTGTTGAGTCCGAAGATGATGATGCAGAAGGCAGTCAGAACAGCAAAAGACAGGGTGATGGGCATGAAGTTTCCGCCTGTGATCAGGCCTCGCATGGTATCCACACCGTAGGTGAGCGGCAGGATGTAGGAAAGGGGTCTGATGAAGATGGGCAATTTGGAAACCGGCAGGAACAAGCCACAGAGGAAGATCATCGGAAAGCGGAAGAAGTTGGAAAGGGTCTGTGCCTCAAAGACCTCACGCACGGCGATGGCGATGAGCAAGCCCAGGAAGGTAGAAACCGTAGCGATCAGGAAGACGGCGAGAATCAGCAAAGGCCAACTGGCAACACGGATATCTGAGATAAACGACGCCAGCAGGACCGGGATCACGGCATTGATCATCCCAAAGAAGATGGCACCGCTGGTCTTGGCCAACATTAAGAGGTCAAAAGAGATGGGGGCCAGCAGTAGGCGATCGAAGGAGCTGTTTTTCTTCTCGAAGGTGACCGTTACCGCCATCATGGAGGTGGTTCCAAAGAGAATCGAGATTGCCATCAGACCTGGCAATAAAGCGGGGATGCTGTCCAGACCGCTTCCGGAGCGGATGAGAAACATACCCGTCCAAGCCAGGGGAAATATGATGCCCCAGCTGATATTGGGCGGTTTCAGATAATAGGTGCGCACGTCCTTGAGCAGGATGTTCCAAGCTGCTATCCACTTCTTCATTTGGCTCCTCCTTGTTTTTCCTTGTCTTTGCGCATGGCATCAGCTTCCAAGCCGGTAATTCTAACAAAAACATCTTCCAGACTGGGAGTGATGCGTTTTGCTTCGCTAACATCGATGCCCAATTCTTCCAAGCACATGATCAAGGGGGTGATGTTGATGGGTTCTGAAGATTCCACCCTGAAGGTGTTGTCTTTGGAAAAGGAAAAGCTCAGGTGGGCAAAGCTGGCACTGAGTCTTTCGGCAATATCAGCGTTTCTGCCTTGATGGGTTACCTGAAGAAAATGTTTCCCCTCATGATGTTTCAAGAGATTTTGCACCGTGTCTGTGGCTACGATTTTGCCCGAAACGATAAAAGCGATGCGGTCGCAAAGCCGCTCTGCTTCCTCGATGTAGTGGGTGGTGAGGAAAATGGTGGTGCCTTGCTTGTGCAAATCCTTGATCATGATCCTTAGGGCTCTGGCACTGGCAACGTCAATGCCTGTGGTGGGTTCGTCCAAAAAGAGGACCCGCGGTTTGTGGATAATGCCTGCGGCTATGGTGAGCTTGCGCTTCATTCCCTTGGAGTAGCCGCCAAACTTACGGTCGGCAGCCTTGCTGAGATCAAAAGCCTGCAGCAGCTTTCTGGCTTCCTGTTCCCGCTCTGCCTTGCCCATACCATACAGTGAAGCGCAAAAACACAGGTTTTGAAATCCGGTCAGCTCGGGATAGAGGTTGCTCTCATCAGGAACGACCCCGATCAGATGCTGTGCGGCTTTGGGATTGTGGGAGCAATCTATGCCTGCGGTGATGATGGTGCCGGAGTCGGGCTTGGAGAGGCCTGTTATCATCCTGATCGTTGTGGTCTTGCCCGCTCCATTGGGTCCCAAAAAGCCAAAAAGCTCACCGGTCTTTACCTCAAAACTGATGTCATCAACGGCTTTCACGGCTTGGAAGCTCTTGCTCAGATTGCTTACTATGATATCCATGTTGTCCTTATCCATCAATACTCCTTTGCTGTTTAAGGGATGTTGAATCGCCTTATGGTCAGGATTATTGTCTGATGGATTCTGTCAATCCCAAAAACTGCATGGGGATGTTGAATAAAGGTGAAGACCATTGAATAACCCAGCCTCTGTTTGTATCCTGAGCTGCTTTGGATACGTTTTTCAATAGACCGGTTTTGAGGCTTAATGCAGCAAATGCTGTTTGCTTGCGGCGGTTCGGCGACCGCCCGTACAAAAAAGCCCCGAGACGATCCCGGGGCTTATGATGTATGTACTTTTATATCCGAAGCGGGCGTCAGCAGCTAACAACTAACCACTGACAACTAACAACTTTTCCAGACCACTACTTAGCCAACACCACCTTCCTGGTAGAGCTAAAGTCAGCACTGTTCATCCTGCAGAGGTAGACGCCGGAAGGCAGGGTTTTGCCGGATCGGTCTTTACCATCCCAGATGATCTGGTAATAGCCGGCAGCATCACGGTATTCTCTGAAGCTGCGCACCAGTTGGCCTTTGGTGTTGTAGATATCAATCCTTACGTTGCCCGGGTCTTTGATCTGATAGCGCAGGGTGGTACTGGGGTTGAAGGGGTTGGGGTAGGCGTTGTCAAATAGGTTGACGGTGGGCACGCCGGGATTTACTGCCTCTTCACTCAGGCTGAAGGCTACACTTGCGGGGCCAAAGAAGTTAACGGTGCCGTCCAGATCCAAGCATTGCAGCCAATAGTAGTAGGTTCCCGGCTCCGTCAATCCCTCATCATAATAGTTGTAGGAGTGCGGCTCCGAGGTATTGGTTCCGGTGATCAGGAGTGAGACCTGGACTGCCGAGCTCAGCTCCAGCTCGTGATTACGAAAGAGATTGTAGCCCATGACATTGCTTTCACTCTGGGAAGTCCAGGAGAGCAGTACATAGTTTTGGGCATTGAGGGCGGCCGAGAAATGCGAGAGCGTTACGGGCAGGGTGTTATCTTTACTGCCACCTCTCACCGTGAAAGATTTAGTGGCGCGTCCGTTATATGCGATACTGAAGGTAACCTCCTGCCATGTGTCATCTTCAGGAGCGTACTCGATGTTGAAGCTGGCAGTTTGCCCGGAAGACAAAGACACGGGGAAGTTGGGGGCGTTTGTGATGCTAAAGTAACCGGAAGAGGTGGGGGTGATGCTCGTGATTTGCATGCCTAAAGTGCCATAATTTTTCATAGAAAAAGTCTGAGTGGCAGTAGTACCGGGCGCGATAGAGCCAAAATCATGTGATGGGGGGGGTCAGTGCAAGCACTGGATCAGAAAATGTGATTGTCAGGTTGGGTAGCTTTTCTTCTAAGTTCCCGTTACCTGTAGGGGGGGCTATTTGGAGTATCCCACCATAGGTGGTGATCCTGATTGTCGGTCCAATAGAACTCGGCACTACTAGGTGATGAAATATAGCCATAATCAGTCTGAATACCTATGAGCAGATTTTGGCCTGGGGGCAAGTGAAATGGTGTGTCCAATTCGAATCTGTGCCAACCCACGCTATTGAAGTTGTGGGTGTTTGTCATGCGGTTTAGCACCAGAGTGGGGTTAGTGTCAAGCCACTCTTGCCAGGTAAGGGGAGTAAGGGTTGTGGCGGTGGTGGTGTGCAGGTAGATTTTGAAAGGGACTTCGGCATTATAGGACGAACGCGCATCCCATGCCAAGTGCGAGATTATCCCGCTTGTCCCGATTTGATCAGCTTCGTAAAGTGCCAAGGAGCGCGCAAACCCATGCAATATATTAAATGGGGGGCGAGCCCACTGTTTAAGAATTGGGTCATCGTTGCTGACGCCTATGGTTACTTCGGTTGCGTGGCTCAAACTGCAGATAACCAGCATGAGAGCCAGTAGTATTATAGCCAAATTTAGTTTTTTCATTGCTCCTCCAGAGAGTTTATCATAGAATTGCTTTTTTTTCCGTGACCGGATTAGCTTCCTTTTTTTTAAGCAAGCCTGATTTGTCAAGGAGAGAATTGTTAATTTCCCTGCAGGGAGTTTTATTGGAGCTGTATATTGGGCTAAGGCAAGGTGATAAATCAGATGAGGTGAATGGGGTTCATTAGTTGTTAGTTGTTAGTTGCTGACGCACGTTTCGGAGATACGAGTGTTCTGCTGTGTAGATTGAGGCCAAGGATGGCTTCTATTCTTTCCACGAATTTACACGAATTGAGGACTGACGACTGACCATTGCCCGAAAGCCCCCTAAAACCTATTTCCTCTTCACCATCAGCAGATAGCCGCCTAAGTATTGAAGGCCGGCATTTTCATAGAGGTAGCGCCCGCCGTGGTTATCCTTGTGCACTTCCAATATGGCCTGCAAGGTGAGCTATGATGCGTATTTGATGGTTTCGAGCTTATCGCCCTGGGCGGGGTTGTCCACTTCGGTCAGTTTTCAAACCGGGCAGATTTCGGCAAACTGCTCAGGCTCAGGATGGCCAAGCCCTTGCGTTGAACACCATAGCGTGTCTTTGGAAACGAAACACCTGGTCATAAACCAAGTGGTAATATCTATCTTCATGGCTGTCCAAAACGAGGTAGTAGTCTTCTCCCTTTTGATAGAACATGAGCTTGCGTTTGCCACCGTTGACGAGGCTGATATCAACGTCTGCTGCCACTTTGAGGCTGCCCTTGTCTATCTCGTCTGCCATGGAATATTCGTAGGCTTCAAACCTTTCCAGGATGTTTAAGATCTTGCCCATGGTGACGTTTCCATGCGGGATCATAAACTGCTCTCTTTTATCCATGTAATACCAGTCGTTTTTGTCACGGGTGAGCACATAGCTATTTTTGGGGTGCGTGACTGAGATTCCGGTCATTTCATAGGGCTTGATGCTGAGGATGACGGGTGAGCGCCAAGCTTTATAATCTGGATTCATGCGCCCACAGATCGTCCGTGAGCGGACTTGGTAGACCTTGCGTGAGTTTCCATAGCGGAAATAGTCGTAGGGGTTGTTGGTATTGCCAAAGCGGCAATGGCTCAGCAGTTTGCCGTTTGCATCAAAGATCTTGAGCTGCACCTCTTTTTCTGCGTCCAAGCCATATTGGTGTAAAGACTTGGCGTGTTCATTCATAGCCGTGTCTGAATAGGTGGCAGTGAGGACTTCGCGGAAGAAGAATTTGATCATATCCTCATTGGCGTTGGCTTGATCCGGATGGCTCATCATCCAATTGTTGTCTTTTTTATACACAATTACCGTGTCCGCTGCATTGAAGATCTGGAATTTGGCCACCTCCAGGGAATCTACGGGCATGATCCTGAGGAGGGTTTCCTGGTGTTCATTTTTACGCAAGAGGAAAAACAGACCTACCAGTAGCAGGAACACGATGAGCAGGATGAGGTTACGGTATTTCTTCATGTTTTTACCTTCTTGGGTTTTCTCAGCAGCCAGCCAAAGAAGCCCATGGCAGATAAGAGGATGACGGGCAAGAAAATAGCGGTGAGTTTGAAGATACTTGTCAGCGTTCTGGAAATGCTACGGTAATGCTCCAGTTCAGAGGGCTGGATCTGCTTTTTGTACATGTAATAATCCATCCGCAGGACACTCGGGGCAGGGTTACGCGTGCGGATCTTGATCAGGGAGTGGTTGTCCATAAAGTAGTCGAGTGCGTTGAGCACCACGAAGCTGCGGTTGAGGTAAAGTGGTTCTTCAGGGTCCATAAACAGCTCGCTATCACCAAATACGATGAACTGTGCATCCTTCCTCCCGGCTACAAACCCGGGTTTTTGCATGTCTTTATTGCGGGCGAAGAAGCTGGTAAGCTTGCCGCTGACCTTGGCTGCAACGGTGATGGGAAGCTCGTTCATGGGGTAGCTGAGCCCGTAGCTCATGATCGGCTCTACATTAAAGACGGGGCCTTTGAGCCTGCCGGAGCTGGCGGAGGTCTGCAAGATGGGCTCAAACTCGATATTGATGCTGTCCAGGGCGGTGATTTCGGAGGCAAAATAGAGCAGGGTGTTATCCGTGTTGTGGGAGATGGGGTTTTTGTCTATGCCACGCACCACAGGGAAGATGGGGTAGGGGATGTATTCTCCCAAGCCCCTGCCTCGTCCTTCATAGCATCTGGAATCCAAGACCATATTGGGCTGGATCAGCACACCATAGTGTGCCAAGAGGTCGAAGATGTTGGACTGGAGCGCATTGATGCCGTATTGATCGGTGTGGATACGGTCTTGCAAAAACACTACCTTGCCGCCTTTCATGATGAATTGGTCGAGGTTGTAGAGCTGTTCCTGGCTGAGGCTGTCAGTTATGCCTGCGAAGAGCAAGGTTTGGATCTGTGGCAGAGGTTTTTCGAGGTCGGTGATTCCTACCTTGTAGTTTTGGTTTATCTCACGGTTGAAGAGTTGGGCGGGGTAACGTTTATAGAGGGTGTCCTGGAATACATGCAGAAAAGGCAGGGCTTTGCCGTCAACCTGCTGGATGGTTTTGGTGATCTCATATTCCATGGTGGGCTCGAGACCGGGGTAGAGGTTCATGATGTCAAAGCGTCCCTGGCTCTCGAATACCAGCCCCAGGATCACGTCCTTCATCACCAGGGATTCGTTTTCATAGATCTGAACGGGGAAGGTCTGAAGGTGGTTTTCCTGAGCCAAGTTGGCCAGCTCTTCGGCGTCTTTGTAGCGGACAAATTCATAGTTGAAATTGCCTTTGGAGGCGCGTTTGTATTCTGCCATCAGGTCTTGCATGTAGCGTTTCACTGCGCCGAACTCTGGAGGTAAGTCTTTGGAGGCATATATCTTGACCACCATCTTATCCTTGAGTTCAGCCACGGTTTGGCGGCTGTATTTGCCCAGGGAGAAGTCCTTGTTTGCCGAGAGATCAAGCCTCAAATAGAGCTGCGTACTTATGAGCAGCAACATCAGAATGATGCCGATTTTGAGCAGGTAGCTGCCGATGATCTGATTTGTGGTTCTTGCTTCCATCCTGTTACCTCTCCTGCATCATATTTCGGGATTGTAATTTGAGCTCTGCCAGATACTTGGCAATGAGAATGACGGCGATGAAGAAGACGATATCACGTGTGTCTATCACACCTTTGAAAAAGTTTTGCAAGTGATAGTCAAAGCTGAAGAGCTGCAGGACATTGGCCAAACCGGGTGGGACCAGAACGGTTAGGAACTTCACCAGATAAAAGCTGGCGCTGATGGCCAAACCGATGATGAAAGCCAGCACCTGGTTTTGGGTGAGGCTGGAGGCAAGCACGCCAATGCTGATGTAGGCGCTGCCAGCCAGGATCAAGCCCAGATAGCCTGTGAAGGTGGCTCCCAAATCCACCCCAATGCCAAAATGGAGGATGAGGCCGAGATAAACCAGGGTAAAGAGCAGCACAGTAATGAGTTGCATAATGCCCGCCAGAATCTTGCCGCCCACAATGTGGGAAAGCTTGATGGGCAGGGTGGAGAGCAGCTCGAAGGTGCCTGAGGACTGCTCTTTGGCGATGGAGCCCATGGTGATGGCGGGTGCGTAGACCACAAAGATCAGGTGGATGGTGCCAAAGGTGCTCCTCAACTCGGCTAAGCCGATCTTGAAGGCGGTGTTGGCAAAATAGATTCCGGTGGCACCCAGGAAAAGGGCAAAGATGATGTAAGTGGTCACACTGCGCAAGGATAGTGAGTATTCTTTTCTGGCGATGGTGAGGGCTGGGCTCATTGATCCACCTCCTCGTCGTTTTGGGTTTCAGGCTCTGGGTCAGGTTCTGTTTCAAGCTCGTCTGCTTCCAGCTCATCTGCATCAGGCTGTTCTGCATCCTCAGGCTCTGCATCCTCTGCTGTGGCATCAGATGCGGGGTCATGGAGGGTGAGGTTGCGGAATATCTCTTCCAAGCTGTAGTTTTGGGTGAAGATGCTCTGGATAGCCCATCCCTGCTCCACGGCGAAGGAGGTGAGGGCAGTCCTAAGGTCTTCGTCGGTAGAGGTTTGAATTACAAACTTGTGCACCATGTTTAGCTCACTGTATTCCAGCAAACGGGTTTGCGGATAGAGGAAGAGCCAGTCTGCGAGGTCGGGCTGCTCGGCTTTCACTTCCAGGATCAGGCGTTGCGAGCCATCAATGTGGAGGGGCAGGTTTTCCTTGAGCTCATCCACCACGATGCGGCCTTTGTTGATGATGATCACTCGATCACACACAGCTTGGACTTCTTGCATGATGTGGCTGGAAAGCAGCACTGTCTTTTCGCTGCCCAGTTCTATGATCAGCTCCCGGATTTCCATGATTTGGTTGGGGTCGAGCCCGCTGGTGGGTTCATCCAAGAGCAGCACTTCGGGATCGTGCAAAATGGCTTGGGATAAGCCCACACGCTGTTTGTAGCCTTTGGAGAGGGTGCCGATCTTTTGGTTTAAGACGCCTTCCAGGCCGCATTTGTCAATCACGTATTCCAGTCTGTCCCGGTAAAAGCCTTTGTCCATGCGCCTGAGTGCTGCGATATAGGCCAGGAATTCCACCACTCCCATCTCATGATAGAGAGGGTTGTGTTCGGGAAGGTAGCCGATTTTGGCCGCTGTGCCCAGCGGGTCGGCGAAGATATCCTTGCCATCCAACATGATGCTGCCGCTGTTGGGCTCCAGATATCCAACCATCATGCGCATGGTGGTGGTTTTTCCGGCGCCGTTGGGACCCAGGAAGCCCACAATCTCAGCTCGATCCACCTTGAAGGATATGTTGTCCACCGCACGGATGGGGCCAAAGGTGCGGCTTAGGTTCTTTATTTCAATCATTTATGTTCCTCGTTACATCATCATGGGGAAGAATGACTTCTGGCCGGGATCATTGAGCATGATTTTGTCGCCTTCTTTGAGGCCGGAGATCACTTCCACCATTTGCATGTCGTTGGCTCCCAGTTTCACGCGTGTGGGGACGCCATTCGTCTGGGTGGGAGCCTGGGCTTTGTCTGTCTTTGTTTTGCCTTCTTTGGGGAGCAGATACACGATGTCTTCATCATCGTCGTTGGTAAAGACGGCACGGATGGGGATCACGAGCACGTTTTTGCGGTCTTCTCCCAGGATGGAGACTGCGGCGGTCATGCCGGGTTTTACCTTGTGCCCATCTGCATTGATGCTGATTTCCACGGGGAAGACTTTGGCGTTGTTTTCCACGATAGCCATGGGGGCGATCTTCACCACTTGACCTTCAAATTGTTCGTAAGCAAGCGCATCCAGAGAGATTTTGGCCTTTTGGCCCAGGGAAAACTTGGCGATGTCCACTTCGTTGATATTGCTCTTGATGATCATCTTGCTGAGGTCTGCAATCTTCATCACCACAGTGCCTTCGCCAAAGCTGTTGAGGCTGGATTGCACCATCTCGCCTTCATTGACCTTGCGCTCGATCACCACGCCGGTAGCGGTGGCATAGACGTGGGTCACCTTGCCGGGGACATCGAGGTCTTGGATCACTTCATACTGGTTTGTGGCTTGTTCATGCTCGATCTGAGCGTTTTGCAGCTCTCGTGATGCCTCATCATAGGTTTCTTGGGAGATATAACCCTTTTCCAAGAGCACGCCTTTATCTTCCAAGTCTTTCACGGCTTTGTCCAGGCGGATCTTGGCGCGCTTGAGCTGGGCTTTGGTGTTGAAGAGCGTGTTTGCCTGGTTGTAGTCAGGTTCTATATCGGCAATTATCTGTCCCATGCGCACGAAGTCATTTTCATCGGCATAAAACTTTACTATCTTGCCACTTACTTTGCTTTTGAGAGAGATCAGGTTTTGAGGCTGAACCTCGCCGGTGATTTCGATGCGGGATTCGATGTCACCCCGTGCAACGATGTGATGTTGATCTCCACCTTGGGCTTGCATTGCTTTACCCATGGCCTTTTTGCCACATTGAGCCAGGGCGAAAACGAGGATGATGAGGACAAGCACTATCCCCACTATCCAGATCCATTTCTTACGCATTTATCCTCCCTATAGGGCTAAAACTATATTTTTAAACAAAAAGAATAGACGGCGCTTTGCTGTCAATGCAAAAAAAGCACTCAAAGGCACAAAGCCGCAGCTGCTGCCGTTATCCGGACAGCAAATAGTTCCAAAATCAAGCAAGGTATATCAGATTAGCCTTTCCAACTTTTCGCTCTCAAGATCGTAGAAATGCACCTCGATTCCGGCTTCGCTGAGCAGCTTTTCTGCCAAAGAATCGGGATAGGTGCTGGCCACGTAGATGGTCTTGATTTCGGCATTGATGATGAGGCGGGCGCAGATACTGCAGGGTTGATGGGTGCAATATAAGGTGGCGCCACGGGTGCTGGAGCCGTTTAAGCCTGCTTGGATGATGGCGTTTTGTTCGGCGTGCACACCCCGGCAGAGTTCATGATTGCTGCCGGCGGGGAGTTTCATTTGTTCGCGGAGGCATCCCACTTCTGCGCAGTGAGCGATGCCTTTGGGGCTGCCGTTGTAACCGGTGGAGAGGATTTGGTTGTCTCGCACCAGGACGGTTCCTACCTTGCGTCTGAGGCAAGTGCTGCGTCGAGAGACCAAAAAGGCCATCTCCATGAAGTATTGTTGCCAACTGGGTCTTTTGTCCATGTTTTGATAAATCCTTTATTTCATGAGAGTGATGCGTTTGGTTTGTGAGAGGGAGCCGCTTTTGATCCGGAGGATGTAAACGCCTGAGGCGAGACCAGATGCGTCCAAAGTGACATGTTGCTCACCGGCTTTGTAAGCTTCGCTGGCGATGGTTTTCACCTTTTGACCGCGGATATTGTAGAGGGTGAGTGTGGCCAATCCCGCTTCCGGAAGCTGGAAACTGACGGTGCACTGGGGGTTGAAAGGGTTAGGATATGCCTTCAGGACAATCTGTTGCGGCGTCTGGACGGGGTCTTCATTTGATGTGGGAGGCAGGTCTGCAATCAGTTCTTGCAAAAAGCCACGCACTCCCGAGGCCTCCATGTAGTATAAGGGGATGCCGCTCAGCACCAGGATTCCGCCTCCGGTGGCTTGATCCGATCTGAAGATGACGCAATCGCCGGTGTCGATGTCTGTATATAGCGGGTTTACAGAGTGTTGGAAGCTGTAGGAGTAAGGCAGCATGCCGTTCCAAGGGGCAAGCATCTTGCCGGCATCCACAGCGAGGCTGGGATAGCTCTGGCTCTGGGCACCATTAAAGACAGCGGCATGTTGATAGATGGGGATCACGGAATCCGCTACGAGATCAAAGAAGGCTTCATAGAGCGCACCGGGCGTCTTCCAGCCGGACAAAATCAGCTTTCCGCCGCCCATGATGTAGCCGCAAAGGGTGTCTTGATAATCATCCAGGAGGTGGTTTGAGACGTCATCATCATGCCAGAACACGATTTTGTGTTCTCCCAATGTGGAAAGGGGTGGCATGCCTTGATTTGCGCAGTCCCATTGGCTGTATTGCAGGGGGTAGAGGGCGGCGTCATAAAAATCGTCCACCATCTCATCTGTGGGTGAGATGGTGCTATTGCCACTGCCATCATTGGTTTCGTCCACCACCAGTAGCGAATAGGTAAAGCTAAAGCTTTGCGGGCGTGCACTTACGGTGTTTGAAGCTGTGCTCTGCCAACCAAAAGCGTCCACGGCGCAGAGGATGTATTCATAGCCGGTATTGCCTTCCACATTCACATCCAGATAGCTGAGGCCTGTGATAGGCTGAGCATTGATCAAAAGCCATTCTTCGGCGTCAGCTTGCTTGCGGTAGAGGTTGTAGCTGAGCTCGGGATCATTCAGGAAGGCGTCCCAAGAGATGTGCACCGAGCGATTGGAGCTGAGGCAGGCGATGATCTCGGGTTTGCGGTAGCTGATGTCCCGCAAGAGGGTCCAATGGTTATGATTTGCAATCACTTCCACACCCAGGGGCAGGTATTGGCTGTAGTGATTGACCGTCCAATCTGGGCCAGCGGTAACCACCAGGGAATCGCTCACGCCCTCGAAAGTGACCTTGAAAGGAATATCAACGGTAAATTGAGTAGTGGTGGGCGAAGTGGTGCGGGCGATGATCTTGCCGGGGCTGTCGCTATCGGGATTGTTCCAGACGCTGTATTCCACGCTGGGGATGCCGGAGCCAAAGATCCACTGGTCAAAGAATTGCCCCAAGTCTTGTCCGCTGATCTGCTCCGCCATGGCCTTAAATTCTGAGGTGACTGCATTTTGGTGTTTGTAGGTCTCAAACCAGGTTTGCAGGAGATCAAAGAAGGCCTGGTTTCCCATCTTGAGCCGCAGCATATGCAGCACGCTGGCGGCTTTTTCGTAGACGGTGGGCGTGTAATAGCGATTAAAATCCGGGTCGTAGATCACCTGGGGACCGTTGGAGTTTTCCCAGCTCTTGTAGTATTGATGGTAAGATGTTGCCACATAATCACATGCTTCCTGCCAACCCAAGAGCTTATCCACCCAAAGATGTTCGCTGTAGGTGGCAAAACCTTCGCTGAGCCACACGTCCTTGTAAGTGAGGAAGCTCACGGCATTGCCAAACCATTGGTGCGCAAGCTCATGAGCCACTACGAGTTGCTGGCTGCCGGTGCCATTGATGATGTAGTTTCCCAGGGTGGTCATGGTCTGGTGTTCCATGGCGCCAAAAGTGCTCATATTGACGGTGGCATTTCCATATTTTTCAAAGGGATAGTCGCCAAATATCTCGCTGAAATAGAGGATCATGTCGGGCAGATTGGCCAGGTCGATCAGGGCGTTGTTATATTGGCCTTGGGTGACAAAGTTGAGGACGGGGACGTCACCTGCCGTCTGAGGGAATTCCACGTAAGGGCCTGCCGTCACGCAAACTAAGTAGGTGGTCATGGGATGCTGTCCCAACCAATGTGTGGTGCTGGTTCCATTGCCGTTGTCAACGATGGAATCACGCAGACCGTTGGCTGCCACCTTCCAGTCCGAACGCATGGTGATGTGTAAATCTACCAATGCCTTATCCCAGGGATGATCATAGCAGGGCCACCATTGCCTGGCTGCATCCGGGACGGAAAGGGTGAAAACGCCATTGTTTCTGAAAAGCATGCCCACGCGATATATATCCTGGCTGGGCTGGGGATTGCCACTGTAAAAGACCTGCGTGGTAAACTGCTGACCGGAGGCGATGTTGAGCGGAATGTTGATGATGCCGTTGGTGTGCGTAAAGGTGGTGGGTGTGCCATTTACCTTCACTTGACTCACGGTCAAATCGTTGAGCTCATACTGGATGGAACTCAAGGCTTCGGTGGCAATAACGGTGGCTAAAACATTGCCATTAACGCTTTGCTGAACATCGTTGATAGCCAGGGTGATCTCATATTTTTGCACATCAAAACCATGCAAAGAATCGGCACGGCTGTGGTTGTGGGCTCGGATTGCCTCTGCAGACCAAGGCTTGCGCATCGGCTTGGGAAGCGCAAAAAGACTGGTGCAGATCAACAATGTGAAGACAAACAGCAAGGTAAGCTTGGTAATTCTATTCATGAAAAAACCTCATTGATCTATGCATCTTATTGAGATAGATGCTACTATGAATGGCATGCAAGATTGTTTCCATAAGTGGAAATAATGTTAGCTGTTGGCGGCTGATGCTGGCTGTAGGGTCGCTTGCCGGAACGACCATGTACGGGCGGTCGCCGAACCGCCGCTTCCCAAGTCGTCAGTCATCAGTTGCTGCGCTGGTTTGAAGCTTATTGTGTGATTCGGTCTAATGAAAATAATGTAGTTGCTGAAAAGGGGTTTATCCATAAGTGAGGCAGATGGTTAGGTGTCAACTTTTATTCTGCGTGTAACGGTGCGAGGGCTGATCCTGCGGCGTGTTTTTGGGGATTTGTAACTGGATCGTCCCTTACTCACCCGCCCGGTGATGCCGTGGAGATACTCGGGTTTTTCCCGGGAGGCTCCGGGTAATCACCGGGAGGCTCAGTAAGGAAGAGGTGGGTAAATGATATACTTTCGGAGGGTCATGCTACCCTACACCCTCCTTACTTAATGAAGGGTGGAAGTAAAGAGGCGGGTGGGGGAGACGGAGGGATTAAGTTAATCTACAATCCGGGAATTTCTCATTTAACTGCTCAAAAAGGATGTGCATTTGAGAATATGAGTGAGCTGGCTTGATTGACCGTGATCTATCAATGGCAGTATCAAGTTTGTCTAGCAGTTTATCATAGACCTGTTTTGTGGTTTTAGTATAATTAGGCCAGTGCTTTTTAAGCTCACGTATCACATCATTACAACAGTTGAACTGTCTGGATATTGTCTCGAAATGAAGCAATAACCAAAACTCAAAGCAAGGTCTGGTCTCTATGATGAATACCCGGCCACTGGCATTTCTTGATTTCAAACAATTATCCCTTGCTTGCGTATATTCCGTTATCTTGCTTTGTGCGTAAATAGTATCCATATCCAGTACATAAAAAATCAGTTTGTATTGCTCATGCTCTTTGTCTCTTAATAATGATCGTATCTCCCTAAAAACTCTTTTAAACTGGTCAGCTTGGTTAAGTAGTGGTGCTATGTGAAAGCTTACTCTATCGCGTTCAAACCTTTCTCCAACTGATTGTATGTAATACTCTTCAGTTTCTCCATCACAGAACACCTTGATTATGGGTCTGTATTGTTTGTATCTTGCACCTTGTTCTGTCTTACGCTTTTTCGCCATCGTTTACCTCAATATGGATGCTGCCAAGAAATGGTTTCCCACCCAAGAAACCTTTCTTGTATAGGCTTTCTATAGAGTGCTCTTTTCTTACAGGGTAATTATCCCATACGTTACTGAGTTTTGTGCTGCCATCTTTTTTGCGTTCTGTGATCCAAATGCAATCTCTTCTGGCAATGTCTTTTTCGCCAAGTAAGCTGAGATCGTGTGTGGTGAAGAGCAACTGGCCAGTTTTGGAGTTGTTTAGAAACATGTAAAGGAAGTGTGTAACTAAATCATGGTGCAGGGAACAATCGATCTCATCAATAGGCAAGGTGACTGGCCTTTGGATTAGATCATTTAACAAGGTGGCAAATCCAAAAAAGCGTTGGGTGCCCGATGATTGTTCATTAAAATCTAAATCAAAGTTACCTCCATCAACACTGTGCTCTATCAATAGATCAACAAATTTGGGGATAGGTCTTTCGTCTGATTTGTCCGATGTCCTCTTAGAGCTCTCAAGCTTTTTAAGAATCTCCTCCGGTACTTCAATTTCAACCAATCTATAGTCACTTATCATTAGATCAGCAGTTTTTATCAGAGAGAGGGCAAATTCTCGAGACAGTTTTTTGTCGCCAATTGCATTGACTACGAGCGTACTAAGATTATGCCGTGGTTCAAGCAGGCGGAGTAGATAATATCTGAACCAATCACGAGCTTTTTGTAGAGGACCCTGGGCATCAATAGAAGCGATGGTGGTCAAGACAGATTGATTGCGTATGCTGAGCTCCAGTCTGTCCTGAATAGCCCTATTGTAGCCACGATAGGTCCACTTATACTCGTAGGCGTCCTTTTTAGGATTGTAATCGCGCTGAAACACATTGGCAGCTCTTCCTTTTGGGTAATAGTTTAAGCTTTCATTCAGTATTCTTTCAGTATTCAGCTCAACGGTGTATGAATACATGATGTCTTCATGACAGAATTCAATCTCAAAAGTGCTTGGTTTTTCACTATCCAAGGCAAAGGGGAGGTATTTAATTGGTTCATCCTTATCACTAACTGGAGACAATACGAAATCTCTCAAAAAATCCAATGCTTTCAGGATATTGGTCTTTCCTGAAGCATTGGCTCCGTAAATCATAGCCATTCGTAAGATTCTCATTTTGGGCTTGGGTATCTCATACACAAAGTATTCTTCCAAATGCTTATCCGACGACGCATTAAAGTCCATAGTGATCTTCTCCCGGATCGAGCGAAAGTTTTGTACGCTAAAAGATATAATCATGTTCTTACCTCTCTTTACAGACAATCTGTGTTGAGAGGCATGATATTAAGGGTTGCCTTTATGTCAAGGATTATTTTGCAGGTTTTCTGTATATTTGTTCTTAAAATTGGTCAGATACCTTTGCTGAACGAGCTGTGACTGCTTTAGAAAAATCGAGCCCAATGCTGGTGCTCCATTCCGGGTATTTTACTTTCGTCCGAAAGGGGTCAATCTTTGACCGATTCGTATCACCATCCTTGTCAATCGGTTACAAGCCTTGAGTCCTCGATATTTTGTCATCTGAGTGAGATCGTCAGTGTACATAGTAGAGGGAGGTATCAGAGAGTGGGTAAAAATAAAACTGTGGTTTACAAGAGAGTGACAAGTTATGAAAAGCGATTGTAAAATCGGTCATCCAAGCTGCTGTTTGGGCGGGATTGAAAAAAAGACTTTACATAAATGGGGCTTTTTAAAGACTGGACTTTCAAACCGACTTGAGGTATAAAGAGTAATGAAATTAAAGCATCTTTTGCTGTGCATTGCACTATTGATCAGCATCGCCAGCTTGTCAGCATACGGCGAGACCATATACGCCATCAAGGTGGAAGGCAATAAGACCACTTCTGCGGAGTTGGCTACTTCAGCGATTGGCATCAGAGTGGGCGACCCTCTTGATCCTGAGCAGGTGGCGAGTGCCATCAAAACCCTTTACAAGATGGGGGTTTACAAGGATATTCAGGTGCATTCCGAGGTTTATAACACGGGTGTGAACCTGATCATCAGAGTGGTGGAAAACCCGGTATTGGCCAATATCGAGTTCTTGGGCATGAAGGCGGTCAAGAAGGATAAAGTTGATGAGCTCATCAGCCTGAGAGTGGGTAGTTTTTGGAGCGAATATCAGAAGAATACCCTGCAACAAAAGCTCAGCAAAGAATATAAGAGCAAGGGATTTAACAACGTGAGGGTGACCATCTTTGAAAACGTGGATGAGACCAATCGAGTGCGAGTGAAAGTAGAGGTTGAGGAAGGGAAAAGGGTAGCTCTCAAATCCATTATCTTCGAGGGTAACGAGCAGATAGAATCTGCAGCCCTGCAAAAGAGAATGAAGACCAAAGTGGCGTCACTGCTGCGTTCGGGTCGCTTTGAACAGGAGAAGTTTGAGACAGACCTGGTCAACTTGGCCACCTATTACAAGCAGAGGGGCTATGTGGATGTGAAGATTGGTCCTTGGGAGTTGATCTCCTTGAATGAAAAGGATTTGCAGCTCAAGATCGTGATAAATGAGGGTGAGAGATACCTGATGGGTGGAATTTCGGTGGAAGGCAATGAAAACTTTGATACCAACACGATTCTTTCCCAGTTCACCCAGAAAATAGGAGAGCCTTTTGACGAGGCAAAGTTTGAAAAGCAACTGGGTAAAGTCTACTCCCTGTATTTTGATGAGGGCTACATCTACACGCATATCCAGCATGAGAAAAGCCGCAATGACAATGAATTGTTTGTGACCCTTAAGGTTAATGAAGGTTCACGGGCCAAGGTGAGGCAGATCCATATTGCTGGCAACAGACGCACCAAGGAAAAGGTGATCAGGCGTCAATTGGACATCGCTCCCGGGGATTATTACCGTCAGAGCCAAGTGATACGCAGTCAGCAGAATATCTACAACCTGGGTTTCTTTGAGCCGGATATTGGCTTGGACTATGTGCCCATCAATCAAAATGGCGACATCGACCTCTATCTGGATGTGACGGATAAGCATTCGGGTGTGGCCAATGGTGGCGTGGGATACAATAGCCAAGATAAGTTTGTGGGACAGCTTTCGGTCTCGCAAAACAATCTCTTTGGCAACAACTGGGCTGGCAACTTGAGCTGGGAATTTGGTGGGAGCGTTCAGAACTTTGAGCTGGGCTTCACCAACCCCAATCTGTATGATACAGACATCCTTTTCGGTGCCAATCTCTACTACACACAAAAGGATTGGAGCTCATTTCATTACAAGATTTCGACGCGGGGAGCCAGTCTGCGCCTGGGGCAATACCTGCCTTGGATAGACCGCACCCGCATCGTAGGCAGCTACTCCCTCTACAGCAAAAAATACCGCATCACCAACATGGACAAGATCATGGCGGATTCTTTGGCCAATGCGACCTTGATCGAGCTGGATTCGCTTTCCTGGAGGTATACCAGCGCCGTGAATGCCACCATCAGCCGTGACTCGCGTGACAATATCTTTTTCCCCACCAGAGGCTCGCAAGTTACGGTGTTTTCAGAGCTTGCAGGCGGCATCCTGGGCGGTGACTTCGATTATTTCAAGCAGATTATGCAGGTGAGCTGGTTTGCCGAAGCATGGGAAAAGATCACGCTGAGGAATAAGTGGCGCTTTGGTTATGTGATGCCCTACGGAAGAAGTAAAGATGCACCGCCGGATGAAAAGTTTTATCTGGGAGGCACAGGTGTGGATGGCATCCGTGGCTATCCTGATCGTAGCGTGGGCCCTCCCGGAGGCGGAACCAGAGCCATAATCTTCAGTGCAGAAATAGGATACCCCATTGCGGGTGATCAGATCATCTTCCTGGGCTTCTTCGATGCCGGAGATAGCTTCAACAAGATGAGAGAATTCAACTTCTTGAAGTTTAAGAAAGGCACCGGCGCCGGAGTGCGCATTCGTAGTCCCTTTGGTCTCATTGGTTTTGACTATGCTTACAACCTCGATGAAGGCGGCTGGGAACCGCACCTGCAATTTGGAACAACCTTTTAAATGAGTAAATACCGTCATCTGTTTGGCCCTGTAAATTCCAGACGCCTTGGCCTAAGCTTGGGCGTGGATTTGGCACCCTTCAAATACTGTAGCTTAAACTGCGTCTATTGTGAAGTTCAGCGCACTACCGACCTTTTGATAGAGCGAGCAGAATACATCGAAATAGACGGCATCTTGGAAGAGATTGATCGGGCTCTAAAACCAAAGCCCTATCTCGATTACATTACCTTTTCAGGCGCCGGAGAGCCAACTCTCAATAGTGGCATCGGAAGGGTGGTGCAACACATCAAAACCTATTATCCGGAATATAAACTGGCTCTGCTCACCAACGGAACCCTGCTATTTGACAAGCAGTTGCGTGAGGAGATCATCCCCTGCGATCTGATTTTGCCATCCCTGGATTCCGCTACGCAAGCGAGCTATGAAAAGATAAACCGTCCGCATCCTCAGCTCAGGATAGAAACGCTGATCCAAAGCTTGATAGACCTCAGGAGTGAATATGAGGGACAAATATGGCTGGAAGTGTTTATCATCCAAGGCATAAACGACGTGCCGGAAGAGCTGGAAGCGCTGATAAATGCCATTGAGAAAATCAAGCCGGATCTGGTGCAGCTCAATGCGCTTGATCGTCCCGGGGCGGAGGAATGGGTGCAAGCTGCGCCGCCGAAATTGCTGCATGGCATCCAAAGGCTGTTTTCATCGCGCTTGACTATGCCGGTGGAAGTGATTGCCAAAGCCGCGCTGCCTGTGTTGCAGCCGGTGAGTGAGGACTTCATTTCACAGATCCGGGCTGTGCTCCTGCGCCGTCCTTGCACTGCAGAAGACCTTTCCGTCACCTTGGGTGTACACATCAACGAGGTTAGCAAGATCCTGCGCGAGTTCAATCTCCAAGGCAAACTCAACGTGAAGCGCGAGGCCAGAGGGGTGTTTTATCTATGGAAGGAGTGAATGTAGCCATCGTCACTGCCGCTGGCAGTGGGCTCAGGATGGGTGGCAAACTCAAGAAGCAGTTTATGCTGCTGGATGGGCTTCCTGTCTTGATTCGTGCTATCATTCCTTTTGTAAAATCTCCGCTGATAGGTGAGATTGTGGTGACCGCACCCGCAGATGAGCTGGAGACCACTGATAACTTGATAAAAGAGCATCGATTAGGTAAAAGTATCAAGGTGATTGCCGGTGGGAAAACCAGGCAGGAATCCGTCTACAAAGCTCTTCAGGCCTGTCCGCAAAACTGTGGCCGGGTGTTTATCCATGACGGGGTGCGTCCTTTGCTCCAAGAGAAGCTGATAGAAGAGCTTGCTCAGGAGCTGAAGCGCTGTCCGGCGGTGATCCCTGTGGCCAAGGTCAAACCCAGTATCAAAGAGGTGAAGGATGGTCTGATCATCAGGCATGTTCCCAGGGAAAACTTGGTGCAAGCTCTCACGCCACAAGCTTTTGAATACCAGCTCATCTATGATGCTCACCAAAGAGCAAGGCAAGATGGCTTTGAGGCTACTGATGATGCAGCTTTGGTGCAACACTATGGGGCAGAGGTGAGGGCATTGGAATCGGATGCATTGAATATCAAGATTACGGATGAAGCAGACCTGCTATTGGCTGAGCTGCTCGTCAAACACTATAGAAAGGATTTATCATGATGATGAAGAGTGTGTTAATGGTTTACAATTCCTGGCTGCAACGCTTGGCCGGGAAAGTGGCTAAGTTCAACCCCAGCATTCGCATACCCGTCTTTGGAACGGGATGTGGAGTCTTGGGTTTAGCTTTGGCAAAAGTGCAGACAAACTTGGGGCAATATGCCTCGCAACTGCTCAAAGCACTGGAGTATAGGGGCTTTGATTCCACCGGAGCCGCATTCCAGGCGGAGGGCGAAAACATAGTATTGCTCAAGGATGTGGGCGCTCCCAGCACCTTGGTCAAGACCTTGGGCATCGAACGCCAGAAGGGGCAGATCTTTTGTGGACAGGTGCGTTGGGCGACCTTTGGTGCTGTTACCAAGGAAAACGCTCAGCCCCATGAAGTTAAGTGTAAACGGCATCTATATGGTGCTCACAATGGAAATATCACCAACACGCGTGAGCTCAAGGCATTTCTCACCAAGGAAGGCCACACAGTGGTGAGCGACAACGATGGCGAGATCGTGGTTCACACGGTGGAGCACTACTTTGACATCGAGCTCGAAAAAGCCGGTGAACCAAAGGATGCAGAAAAGATCAAGGCTTGCATGCGCAGGGCTATCGTGAGTGCCGGGCAAGACCTGGTGGGTTCCTTTGCTGCGGTGATCGTGCATCCCAAGACACGCACGCTTTGGGCGATCAAGAGCGGCAGCAGTCTCTATTTTGGCGTCGGAGAGCTGGATGGAGGAAAGTTTGCCTTGGCTTCCAGCGATCTCACTGCCGTGCTTAAGTTTACCAAGATGTTGGTGAATCTGCGTGAAGGCGAGTTTGTGGAATACAACGCGGATTACTTCCAGGTGTATGCCGGTAAAGACCTTTGTTTTAAACACTTTAACCAGCCTGATGAGACCTATGCCAAAGGCGATAAGATCCCTACTCAAGCGGTTTATTCCAAGCTGAGGGCAGAAGACGTGCAGCTCTTGCCGGAGTATGAGTTCTTTATGGAGCAGGAAATCTTTGCCGAGGTGGAATCCACAGGTAAGCTGGTGAAGCTCTTTTTGGGTGGTTCAAACACTGGCAAGAGGATGTTTAAGCTCTTGGAAAGCAACAAGCTAACCCAGTCTTTGGAAGAGCTGGTCGCCCAGCTGATGCAGGCAGAAGACCCTGCCAGCCGTGAGAAGGTGTTTGATGACTATCATTCATCCGCTCAATGGAAGAAGTTCTTCCCCATTTGCCGAAAGGACTTCCCTGAGATCTTTGATGTGGCTGTCAAACAAGACTTTGATAAGAAATACTTCTTCAGCAATGAGAAAAACGTCTTTATCGACCTGATTGGCGACGAATATGAGCTCTCCCGCATTGCTCTGGCCAAGGCTTTAGACAGCGTGTGTGAGTTGAAGAGCGTCGACGAATTTGAAAAGGAAGTGCTCAGCTTTTTAGAGCTGATCAAGACGACCGTCCAACACCAGCGCCGTGCCTATACAATCGCCTGCGGAACCAGCTTTCATGCCACCAAGGTGGGTTCGCTGTTCTTCAATGAAATTGCCGGCTTTGAGATCATCCCCATCCTGCCGGGCGACTTCAGGGGCGAATTTTCACAATGCCTGAAGGATCATGACCTGATCATCGGAGTCTCGCAATCCGGCGAAACCAAGGATTTGATCGACATCTTCAACGATATTGACTCCTCCGGTCTGGACGTGTCCAAGGTGGTGTTGGTAAACAACATGAACTCCACGCTGGGACAGGAAAAGAGCGATGTGGCCATCCCCATCCTCTGCGGCCCCGAGATCGCGGTGCCGGCCACCAAAAGCTTTATGAACCAGATCACGCTGCTCTATTACTTGGCGATCCGCACCGCAAAGATGATCCTCGAGGAGACAGAAAACGGCTGGACAGAGCAGGAAAAGAGCCAAAGGCAAGCCAGGCTGGAAGCGCGCTTGAAGAGCTTGGCCTACATCCCGGAACTGATCAAGGAAACCATCACCAATACTGCAGATATCATCGATGCTGTGGCAGCCAAGATCTACATGGAGCCTTCCTTGCACATTTTGGCTACCAAAATCACCGGAGTGGCCATGGAAGGAGCTTTGAAGATCAGGGAAACGGTACTCAACCACGCCGAAGGCAAGGAAGCCAGCGAGTTTAAACACGGGCCAAATACCATCCTGGGCAAAAACACCGTCTTTGGCCTCAAGCACGTGCGCAACTACAGCAAAGCCTTCACCGATGCTTTGGATGAAGTCGGCGAGCTCTGCACCGAGAATAACATAGATCGCAAGGAGATGATCGAGATCGTCAGGGCGCTCAGTGCCTGGATCTTTACCGCAGCCAAACCCTTCAACCTCAGTCCCGAAGGCTACAGGATATTCAACCAGATCACCAAAGAGAAAGACTTTATCCAGCCCATGTATCGAAACTATCCCCTGATCTACATCACGGGGCCCAGCGAGAGAGACGTGAACCTCACCATCTCTCAGATCAACACACACAAGATCCGTGGTGCTGATACCTATGTGATTGCCGAAGAAAACGATAAGCTGCGCAAGAACGCAGCCACCAAGCCCAATGAAGAGCTTTATTACGGGTGGAACTACATCTTCCTGCCCAAAACCGGTGACAGCCTGCTCACCTGCTTCTCGGCTACCGTCGTCTTGCAGCTTTTGGCTTTCAAGATGAGCGTGCGCAAGATGAAGAAGCTGGACAGGCTGGGTATAGCGGACCACGGCGTGCATCCCGACGTGCCCAAAAACGTGTCCAAATCCATTACCGTGGACTGAGGAATGCTTAGAATAGGCTACGGTTACGACGTCCACAAGCTGGTGCCCGATCGCCCGCTCATCTTGGGTGGGGTCAGGATCGAGCACGAATATGGCCTACTTGGACATTCGGATGCGGATGTGCTCCTGCATGCTGTGATGGACGCCCTTTTGGGGGCTTTGGCTTTGGGCGATATAGGCGCTCACTTCCCGCCCTCGGATCCCAAGTACAAGGACGCCGACAGCGGCAAGTTGCTGGAAGCCGTCAGGCAGATGGTCACCGACAAGGGGTATCAATTGGTCAATCTGGATGCCACCATCGTGTGTGAACAACCCAAGCTTAAACCCTATATCGATGCCATGCGCACCAGCCTCGCCTCTCTTTTGGCGGCAGAAAAGGAACAGATTTCCATCAAAGCTACCACAGAAGAGGGGCTTGGAGTGAGTGGTTCCGGTGGCATTGCGGCTCACTGTGTGCTACTTTTGAGTGCCAAAAGCGGATGGGCTAAAAAAGAGCTTGACCAAAATGGGCTTCAAATATAGTTTGGTGATAAATGGATAAATGGAGTGAATTATGAACATACACTTTCGTGATGTGCAGTCCGGGAGTGTCGAAGCACGTGCGGTTATCCAGATCGCCGATGGGGTTTTTCTGAACGAGATCGCCATCCTGAACTATGACGGCGAGATCGTGGTGGAATTTCCCCGCAAGAGCTTTGTCGGCAAAAGCAAACGCACCCACTACATTGATATTGTCACTTTTGAAGACAATGACAAGCGTATCGTCTGGGAGCTTCAGATCAAGGCTGCATATCAAGAGTGGCGCAAGACAAACAAGAAAGTTTTGGTATATGACAAAAATAACATAGATGGAGGATCATCATGATCACCGATTTACAAGCTGCGTTATCTACCAGTGCAAAAGGTATGAAGCGTTCCGCTATCCGTGAGCTGCTCAAGTATTTGGGACAGCCCGGGCTCATCTCATTCTCGGGAGGATTTCCCTCTCCTCTCACATTCCCCGTCAAAGAACTCAAAGAAGTCATGAACGAAGTGATGGACAACGAAGCCAACATCGCCTTGCAGTATGGCTCCACCGAAGGTGACAACCTGTTGCGTGAACTCTTGGTCAAGAGATACAATGCTAAAGGTTTGAACATCGGCAAGGAAAACGTGATCATCACCACAGCTTCTCAGCAGGCTCTTGATCTGGTCGGCAGGGTCTTTATCGATCCGGGCGATCCCGTGATCGTGGGCTTGCCTTCCTACCTGGGCGGCATCAATGCTTTCCATAACTACGGTGCCAACATGATAGGCATTCCCATGGACGAAGAAGGCGAAGACCCCGTCTACATGGAAGAGAAGATCAAAGAGCAGATAGCTCAGGGTAAGAGACCCAAATTCATCTATCTGATCCCGGATTTCCACAACCCCGCCGGCATGACCATGAGCGAGCGCAGAAGGAAGCAAATCCTTGAAATTGCCCGTCGTTATGACATCCTCATCCTTGAAGACAGCCCCTACCGTGAGCTTCGCTATGAAGGCGAAGAGCAAAAGACCATCTACGAACTGGATGGCACTGGCCACGTGATTCTTCTGGGCACCTTCTCCAAAATCTTCTGCCCCGGCTTCAGGATTGGCTGGGTGATCGGGCATCCTGACGTCCTTGATAAGATCGTCGTTGCCAAGCAGTCAGCAGACCTCTGCACCCCTCCCTTCACCCAACGCATCGCTGCCCGCTTTATGGAGAAAGGCCTCTTGGACAGCAAGATCGAAGAGATCAAGAAGATGTATAGCGTAAAGCAGAAAGGCATGCTGAAAGCTTTGGAAGACTTTATGCCGGAAGAGTTTACCTGGACACGTCCTCAGGGCGGCCTGTTCCTGATGCTGGAAGGCCCCAAATACTTAGATACAAACGCCGTATTGCTGGATTGTATCAAGGAAGCAAACGTCGCCTACGTGGCCGGCACTTCCTTCTTCTGCGATGGTGGTGGCCACCACACCATGCGTCTGAACTTCTCCTACGAGAGCGAGGAAACCAACCGCGAAGGTGCCAAGCGCTTGGGAGACTTCTACAAGAAGCTGATCGCCAACCACAACAAATAATATTACAGACCGATTATCTCTCCCCTGCTCTTAGCTTTTCCAAGGCGGGGGAGAGCCGTCTAACCCTTTAAACAAATCAATACAAGACATATGGAGGAAAAGAGATGCCAAGCAAAGTCCAGAGAGACAAATCAGGCATGATCATCCGAGAAGAAGACATTCCAGAAAAGATGGAAGTCGAGATCACCGAGGTAAAAGACCCGGGTGACAGGAGTTCGCCCGTGTGGATCTATTACAATTGGTGCAAGAAGTGTGGCATCTGTGTGGCGTTTTGTCCCACTGGGTGCCTTGGACGTCGGGCGGATGGCTCACCTTATGTGGCAAATCCGGATAAATGTATTCATTGTGAGACTTGTGATAGGCTATGCCCAGACTTTGCCATCACCGGCGCAAAGGAACGCTAAGGAGTAAACAAGAAATGCCAAAAGCAAAATTAGAAAGCCAGAAAAAAGCTCCCAAGACCAAAGCCAAAGTTGCCGAAGTAGAAGTGAAAGTCCCCGGTCCCCTGGAGGAACTGGAGCAGAAGCATGAGCGCAAAAACGTGCTGATGCAGGGCAATGAAGCCGTGGCCTATGGAGCCTTGGATGCCGGTTGCAACTTCTTCGCCGGCTACCCCATTACACCTTCCACAGAGATCGCCGAAATCTTGGCGCGTGAGCTCCCCAAGCGCGGCGGCACCTTTATCCAGATGGAAGACGAGATTGCCAGCATCTGCGCCATCGCCGGTGCATCATTAGCAGGAGCCAAGGCTCTCACCGCCACCAGTGGCCCCGGTTTTTCCCTGATGCAGGAAGGCATTGGCTTTGCCAAGATCACCGAGACGCCCTGCGTGGTGGTAAACGTTCAGAGGGCAGGCCCATCCACGGGTATGCCCACCAGCCCTTCCCAGGGTGACATCATGCAAGCCCGCTGGGGTTCACATGGTGACAGCCCGGCTATCGTCCTTTATCCCGACAGCGTCAAAGAAAGCTATGAGCTCACCATTAGAGCTATCAACCTCAGCGAGAAATACCGCACCTGCGTGGTGCTCTTACTGGATGAAGTGATCGGCCACATGAGGGAATCCGTGCTGTTGCCAGACCTCAGAAAGACGCGTGTGATCAGCAGAATCAAGCCCAACGTGCCACCTCATTGGTACAAACACTATGACAAAGACCAAAAGTATCTCTCACCTTTGGCCAGCTATGGCGAAGGATATAGATTCCACGTGACCAGCCTCACTCACGACGCACTCGGCTTCCCCACCAATAAAGCCGCGGAAGCAGCCGAAATGATGGCTCGCTTGCGTCGTAAAATCACCTACAATATCCGTGACTTGGTTCAGATCGAAAGCCATCAGATGGAAGATGCCAAGATCGCCATCTTCGCCGCAGGCATCACCGCCCGCTCTGCCAAAGCCGCTGTAGCCATCGCTCGCAGCGAAGGCATCAAGCTCGGGCTCTTGCGTCCGCTCACCATCTGGCCCTTCCCCGATGAAGCGGTGCGCAAGATGTTGCAAGACGTTGAGGCTGTCATCGTTCCGGAGCTCAACCAAGGCCAGTTTATCCGTGAGATCAAACGCCTGACCAGAGACAAGAGTGAAGGCAATGTGGTGGGTCTCACCAAGGTCAACGGACAGATGCTTACTCCAAACGATATCCTTAGAAAGGTCAAGGAGGTGATGTAATGGCCAATATACCCCAAAAAGTAGTGCACGATTATCTGAGGCACGACAAGAAGTTCCCCCACGTCTGGTGTGCCGGTTGCAGCAATGGAATCGTGCTTGGTTCCATCATCAGAGGCGTCGCCAGCCTGGATATTCACCGTGATGACATCGTGATGGTGTCCGGTATCGGCTGCTCTTCACGCATGCCCGTGTATGTGGATTTCAATACCCTGCACACCCTGCATGGCAGGGCTATCGCCTTTGCCACGGGTATCAAGATGCACAAGCCCCACCTGAAAGTGATAGTCGTGACCGGTGATGGAGACTGCACCGCGATCGGTGGCAACCACCTGATCCACGCCGCAAGACGCAACCTCGACCTCACCGTGATCTTGATCAACAACAACATCTACGGCATGACCGGTGGCCAGGCTTCGCCCACCACGCCTCACGAGGCGTTCGCCACCACGGCTCCTTATGGAAACATCGAGCCGGATTTTGACATTTGCCAGCTCGCCTTGGGTGCCGGAGCTACCCACGTAGCCCGCACCACTGCTTTCCACACTCAAGAGGTGCAGAAGATGGTGTCTGATGCCCTCACGCATCCCGGTTTCAGCCTCCTGGAAATAGTGAGTGCTTGCCCCGTCATCTTCGGACGCCTCAACAAGAAAGGTGGCCCTGCCCAGATGATGAAGGATATGCGAGACAACTCCATCCCGCTCTCAGCCGTAGACAAGCTGCCTCCGGAAAAGAGAGAAGGTAAGATCATCCGCGGCACCCTGCGCAAAGAGATCATGCCTGAATATACAGAACGCTATGCAGACTTAGTCGCACGCGTTGCTGCCATGGGAGAAGAAGCATGAAAAACTATGAAATCAGACTTTCCGGCAGCGGCGGCCAAGGCCTCATCTTAGCCAGCATCATCCTGGCGGGAGCCGCTGTGATCGATAAACGTCATGTAACCCAAACCCAGAGCTATGGCCCGGAATCACGCGGTGGTTCATCCCGCGCAGACGTGATTATCAGCGATAGGGAAATCTATTTCCCTGAAGCGATGAACTTCAACTGCCTGCTCGCCCTCACCCAAGAGGCTTGCGACAAGTATCTCTTTGACCTCAGAGAGAAAGGCATCCTCATCGTGGATACCACCCACGTGAAAAACATCGCTCTGGCTGCCGACAATACCTACGAACTCCCCTTCACAGACATCGCCATCGAAAGGCTGGGTTCTGCGATCAGCACCAACATCCTTGCCTTGGGATTCCTGGTGCGCATCACCAAAGTAGTCAGCGAAAAATCCCTGGAGATTTCCCTGAAACAGAACGTGAAGCCCGCCTTTGTAGACCTCAACCTCAAAGCTCTGCAGATCGGCTACGATCTGGCAGATCAGTATACAGGTGGAAACCAAAAATGATTAAGAAGGTCAGTCACATCGGCATCGCAGTGAAGGACTTGGACGAAGGAATTGCCCTCTACCAAAAGCTGGGACTCACCCTCGAAGGAGTGGAGGAAGTTCCTTCCCAGATGGTGAAGGTAGCCTTTTTCCCCGTTGGAGACACCCGCATAGAGCTGGTGGCACCCACCTCTGAAGACAGCCCTGTAGCCAAGTTTATCGAAAAGAGAGGCGAAGGCGTGCAACACATTGCCTTTGCCGTGGAAGACTTGGAAGCTGCTCTCAAAGAGACTGAGGAAAAGGGAATTCGCCTCATTGATAAAACACCCCGCCCCGGAGCCCATCAAGCTGATATAGCTTTCTTGCACCCAAAATCCACCCTGGGTGTGCTGGTGGAGCTCTGTAAAGAAAACCATTAAACAATAACTATAGTTGTGTCGAGCGGATGGAGCCACATCTCTCCGCTCGACTGCAACTGTGCCCCCAAAGACCCCAACTTTTTTCGCCCTTAGGAACCACATGCAAGCACTTTCCAAAAGAGTCTTAGCCGCTCATGATCTCTCCGGCGTCGGGCACACCTCGCTCGTCGCCGCCATTGCCATCTTCTACCGTTTGGGCATCCGGGTTGCCGCCCTGCCCACGGCCCTGCTTTCTGCCAATACAGACCACCCGGGCTATTCCTTTTTGCCCTTCGATGATG
This sequence comes from Candidatus Cloacimonadota bacterium, assembly GCA_029781115.1. Lineage (GTDB taxonomy): Bacteria > Cloacimonadota > Cloacimonadia > Cloacimonadales > Cloacimonadaceae > UBA3900. Next base: position 113,612 of record JAKOXG010000018.1, on the reverse strand, counting down.
GCATGAATACCTTCATCGACCACTGGCACGAGCTGAAGCTTGATTTTGACGCCATTTACAGTGGCTTTCTGGGTGGGCCAGACCAGGTGGACATCCTCATCCACGCCATAGATACATTGGCAGATGAGCACACTATCGTCTTGGTAGATCCCGTTTTGGGAGACCAGCAAGAGCTGTATTCCTGCTACGATGCAGACATGATCACCGCCATGCGTCGTTTGGTAGCAAAGGCAGACCTCATCACACCCAATATCAGCGAAGTGGCCTTTCTTTTGGGCGAGGATTCCCTGGATGACCCGCTGCTTGATTGGGAGGATATTGCCAAGCAGCTCTGCAAGCTCGGCCCTCGCCAAGTAGCGATCAGCAGCATTCCCTCGGTGGATCCCGGGCAACGTCTCAACGGCGTGTACGACGCAGATCAAGACCGCTGGCAAACCATCGCCTATGGCGTCAAGGAAGGTGTGAATCCTGGCTCTGGAGATTGCTTTGCCTCTTTTCTCCTGGCTGGATTACTCAATGGTTACGACCTCTTTTCCTCCTGCCGCGCTGCGGTGAGAATCATCGACACCGCCTTGGATTTTGACTCTCATCCACACTACCATTGGCGGGAAGGCCTGCAACTGGAACGGCTCCTCCAATACGATCTCCACAGCTATTACCGCTGAGGCTTGTCACCATGAAACACACACGCTCTCTCATCATCCTGTTGCTTTGCCTGGCTTGGCTGCTGCCCAGCATCTGCTCTGCCAAACCGCTTTCTCAGCCCACCAAAGCTCTGCTGCTCAGTGCCGTAATCCCCGGCGGTGGCCAGCTTTACAACCACGCTTGGGTCAAAGCCGGAGTAGTGATTGGCGTTCAAGGCTATCTCATCACCTCCGCCATCCGGCACGACAGCAAGCTGAAGGACTACCGCTCCCAGGCTGCAAACAGCTCTGACCCCTTGGAAACAAGCCGCCTTAAGAATTTGGAGCAACGCTATACAGACAGATTCAACAACGACGTCTGGTGGATAGGCATCACCGCAGCACTGAGCATGATCGATGCCTTTGTAGATGCCCATCTCAAGGATTTTGACTCCAACAAGCAAGACCTCAAGCTCCGCTTTTCCACCTCCGGCGTGGGCTTGGAATACAGCTTTTGATCAGGAGAATACCGGCTGATGAAAAGGCTCATTATTTCCATCTTCCTGCTGCTTTTATCAACGCTTTTACACTGCCAAAACCTGCTCTCCGTAGCAGAGTTTGAGGCGGCCATCTTCAAAATCACAAACCAATACAGGGCCAAATACCAGCTTCCGCCTCTGTTGCCAGATGAAGGTCTCAGCGTCCTGGCGCGTCGTCATGCCCGCAATATGTCCCGTTACAACTTCTTCTCCCACAAAGACCGGGAAAACCTGCAGGTGGATGGCAGGCAAAGGAAATATTACCCTCAAATGATGGTATACAGCATCGGTGAAAACCTTGCCTATCACCAAAATTACGAACGTAAATACAGCCCCGCCCAGGTCGTGGAGGGTTGGATGAACTCCCCCGAGCACCGGGATAACATCCTCTCGCCGGATTACAGTCACCTGGGAGTGGGTGTGCTCCTCTTGGAAGATGAGCTCTACCTGGTGCAAAACTTTGCCTATCCGGTGGTGAAAATGCTGACCCCGCCCCTCAGGGAATACTCACTCAAGCAAAGCTACCCGGTTCACTTTCAATATGTGGCAGTGGAGCCCCGGGAAACCTTTGCCGCCTACCTGATCCTCCCAAACAAGGATACCAAGGTGATGCTGAGCCCCAAAACCTACGCCTTGGGCATCAAACCTCTGCAAATCACTTGGGAAGAGGGCTCTGTCTTCAAGCTGGAGCTACCCTTCGATTATGGCAAAGGCCCATACCGTCTGGCTTTCGGTTGGAACAACGGCCACTTCCCTTCCGATTTCAAATTCCAGGTAAAATAGCAGCTCTAAATACTGATCGTCAGCGTCACCGGACAGTGATCTGATCCCATCACATCATCCCGGATGTCTGCATCCTTCACCCAGGATAGATGTTCCTGATCCACAAAGAAATAGTCTATCCTCCAGCCCACGTTCCTCACCCTTGCCCCAGCCCTGTAGCTCCACCAAGAATAGCGATGCGGTTCAGGGTGAAAATGCCGGAAAGTATCCACCCAGCCGTGCTTGACGATCTTGTCCAGCCACTCTCTTTCGATGGGCAAAAACCCTGAAGTCTTCTCGTTTTCTTTGGGACGTGCCAAGTCTATTGGGTGGTGCGCAGTATTGTAGTCCCCCGTCACGATGATCATCTTGCCCGTCTTGCGCTTATCCTGCATCACCTCAAAGAAACGGTCATAAAAGCGCAGTTTGTAATCCAGCCTCTCTTCATTCTGCTGCCCATTGGGGAAATAGATGTTGTAGAGAACAAACTTCTCATATTCAGTCATCACGATCCGCCCCTCGGTGTCAAATTCTTCCACGCCAATGGCATACTCCGTCTTCAGCGGTTCAAAGGCAGCCATGGTAAGCGTGCCGGAATAGCCCTTGCGCTCGGCATGAGACCAATACCTCTGATAGCCGGTCAAAGCATCCAATTCCTTGGGTATCTGATGCTCCTGCAGCTTGGTCTCCTGCAAGCAGAGAAAGTCAGGCTTTTCCGTCTGTATCGTCTTGATAAAATCCTTTTGCAAAATGGCTCTGAGGCCGTTTACGTTCCAGCTCCAAAAAGTGATGTCCATCGTGGGCTCCATTCTTTGTTTTGACCCCAATATTTTCCCGCTTGCCAATATGTCAAGTGCGAAGTCCAAAGCTCCGGCAAAGTTCATAAATCTCACTCGCCAAACATGCCCCTCTATAATATACACTGACGATCTCACCCAACCCTTGAAAAATCACAAAAGCAAAGTCCGCAACCTCTTGACAGCAATAGCGATACAAATAGGTTAAATGTTGTCCTGTTCCGACCAAAAGTAAAATACCCTGGGAGCCCGCATCAATCCCCAGGCGCCCCCTTCGCCCTTACTCACCCGCCCGGAGATGCCGTGGAGATACTCGGGTTTTTCCCGGGAGGCTCCGGGTAATCACCGGGAGGCTAAGCAAGGAAGAGCTGGGCAAACGGCATGTTTTCTGCAACGCCTTGCCTGCGAGTTAACCTAAACCCTCCTTACTTACCCAATTTCTTAAACAGGATAAAGGAGTGCAGCGCCGGATAAAGCAGGCAGCCAAAAACCAACACGGTGGTCACATTTTGAAACCAGGCGGATTTTGGCAGAATGAGCCCCTTGATGATCAGGACGATGCCGCTGAGCACGAACAGCCAGCCGCCCAAGCGGTGTGTCTTTTCCCAGATCAGTTCATTGGCGATAGTCCAGGGTGTGCGGATGCCCACGAGCGTATTCTTTGGCACTTTCGGCAGCAGATTACCCAAAAACATCAAAACTAAGCCGATGAGTACCAGGATCAGGTTTACGCCGGGAACTTCGCCCCATTTGGCCACATACAGAGAGTATAGGCTGATGGCGGCAAAACAGACCAACAAAGTGGTGGTAAGGGGAGGCAGGATTTTCTCGAATCGCTCGGCGTTTTTCTCATACCAGGGAGAGTACCAGTGGAACATATAGAGCAGCAGAAACAAGAGCACGTTAAATCCAATTCCCCAAACCAGGCCTGTAGTGCGGCCTGTCCAGCCATCGATCTGGTTTTGGTAGTTCCAGTGGATGGGAACTTGCACGTCTGCCGGAAGCTGGGTGGCAAACCAGAGCACAGCCGCCAGGTGCAACACCAGCACCAGCAGTGCCCATTTGTACTTCTTTAGTCTAATCATCATTCACCTCCTTTCTTTTGATCAGATCCAGCACCCACCTGCCCAGATCCTCAAGCACCGTGGTGTTGAGGCTATAAAACACAAATTGCTTTTCTTTGCGAGTGGAGACGAGGTCTGCATTGCGCAACACCTTGAGATGCTCGCTGATGGCGGGCAGGCTGATTGTGAAATGGCCTGCGATCTCGTTCACGGACATCGGTCCCTTACGCCTCAGCAGGGAAAGTATTTCCCGCCGCGTCCGGTCCGATATAGCCTTGTAAAATGAATCTGACATCGTTTCTCCTTTGTTTAGTAATTAATTGAATACCTAATTAACCGAAGCCCGAAATATGTCAAGAACTTTCTGCACGACAGATGCCAAAATAGCGAGAAGACAAGCTTCAGTTGACAGTTTTGAAGCAAGCTGCGTTTGCATGCGGCGGCTCGGCGACCGCCGCCCATCCGTGTTAATTCGTGTGCATCCGTGGACTTTCTTATTGTCGTCTTTGGTCTCACTTCTCATAAAAAGCACGCCCAGCCCAATGCTGTACCCCCATTATCCCTTAATTCGTGTAATTCGTGGGAAAACCCTTTCTGTAGCTGATCTCGCTTTTGCTCGGAACACGCGTATCTTTGGCTCCAGCGTCAGCGACTCACAACTGACAACTCACAACTCACAACTCGCCGGCGCCGGTGCCGGCGCCGGCGCAACCGGCTCCCCGCAATTCAAATTCTCAATCAGAGCAGGAAGCGATTGGCCGGTAAGATAATAGCGCATTATCCCTGATTAGCCTTACCTTGTGCAATGGATTTTTCACTTGACAGATACCATCATGTTCGATGAATGTGGGTTCGTGATGAATTCAGCACAGCTGAGTGATTTGACATGCTTTTCTTTAATACAATATTTTAATGGATATATTAAGGAGAATCTTATGAACTTCAAGTCCCAGGCAAAGTTGTTACTGCTACTGGCAGTGATGTTTACCGCGGCTTTTGCTTTGTCTGCCCAGAGTAGGCAGGTGGAGTTGAGCCATACCCCAAACCGGGCTCTGCTGAAAAACAACAGTGACCTCGGTTTTGACGTCAACTATAAGGTTGGCGCTCTTAAGATCATTGAAGTCCAGACCCAGAAGGGTGCCTTTGACGAGCTTTCCATCGAAGGTTGGGGCTTCAGCACCGAAGTGGGAGAGCCCAAGCTGCCCATGTTGCGTAAGACCATCTCCGTGCCCTTGGGCGCAGAAGTTCGCCTTACCCTCCATTCACCGCAGGAGCGGGAAATGGACAGCAAAGCCACCACCTTGCGCAATCCCATCATCCCCGCACAGGCGCCCATCTCCAAAGCTGCCACCACCATACCCTTTGAGGTGAACGAAGCGCTTTACCGCAAGAACGAATTTAACACCCGCGACTGGGTGGAGGTTTCGGAGCTTGGCATCATGCGCGGCGTGCGTGTTTTCGCCCTCGACTTTTATCCCGTGCGCTACAATCCCGTCACCAACAGCATCCGCGTGCTGGAAAACCTGGATCTGCGTGTAGACTTCATCAATCCGGATTTAGGTGCCACCGCCGATATGTTGGCCAAGACTGCCTCCTGGGAGTTTGAACGGCTCTATGCCAACACCATCTTCAACTGGGATACCAGCACCCGCACCGTGCTGGTGCGCCAGCCTACCAAGATGGTCATTCTCTGCCCGGTTGGCTACACCAACAACGCCAGCCTGCAGAACTACGTAGACTGGAAGACCCAGCAGGGCATAGCAGTAAGTGTGGTAAGTGTCGGCAACGGCGGCAACGTGGCAAATACCACCACCGCCATCAAGAACTACATGCAAAACCTGTGGAATAGCGCTACCCCACAGAATCCGGCTCCTACCTATCTGCTGATCATCGGTGACGAATCCGGCACCATCTCGATTGTCTCCAATCCCGGTGGAACCTGCACCACTCAGACCAGCGATCACATCACCGACCTCACCTATGTGCGCCTCAATGGCAATGACTACTTGCCGGAGATGTATCACGGTCGCTTTTCCGTTTCCACCACCACCGAATTGGCCAACGTCATCAACAAGACTATCACCTTTGAAAAGACGCAGATGTCAGACCTCAGCTATCTGGGCAAAACCGTGCTCATCGCCGGTGTGGATGCCAATTTTGCTCCCAGACATGGCAACGGTGCCATCAGCTATGCTGCCACCGAATATTTCAATGCCAACCATGGCATCACCTCCAACACTTATTTCTATCCCGCCTCCGGCAGCAGCGCCACACAGATCAGAGCCAACGCCAATGAAGGCCGTGGTTACATGGTCTATACGGCTCACGGGAGCCAGATCTCTTGGGCAGATCCTGAATTCAATACCACCCACGTAAATGCCATGACCAACACCGGCAAATATGGCGTGATGGTGGGAAATTGCTGCATCACCAACACGTTCAACTACTCCAGCCCCTGCTTTGGTGAAGCTGTCATTCGTAAAGCCAACGGTGGCGGCGTGGCTTACGTCGGTGGTACCAACAGCACCTACTGGGATGAAGACTATTACTGGGCAGTGGGTTATAAACCCGGCCCCGATGGCACCGCTCATCCTTATAACGCTCAAAGGCTGGGTGCTTACGACGCCATGTTCCACACCCACGGTGAAGCCCATGACAGATGGGCTACCACCATCGGCGAGACTGTATATGCGGGCAACTTGGCGGTAGTGCAAAGCGGTAGCACACTCAGGGACTACTACTGGGAAATCTACCACATCATGGGCGACCCCTCCCTGATGCCTTACCTTGGAGTCCCCACTGCCAATCCCGCCTCTTATCATGCACAAATTATGATCGGCAACGCCAGCTATGCCATCACCGGAGCCGCACCCTACACCCGCGTTGGCCTTAGCATGAATGGAGTGATCTACGGTAGTGGCATGACCGACGCTTCCGGCAACCTCAACCTCCCCATTACTCCCTTCACTACAACCGGAACCGCCAAGTTAGTGCTCACCGCACAAAACCGCATCACCAAGATCGTGGACATCAAGGTCAGGAGCGGTGCTGAACCCCACCTGTCGGTGACCACGGTTGCTTATGACGATGCCAACAACGATATTCCTGAATACAACGAAAGCGGTTACCTGGATGTGACCTTCAAAAACGAGGGCTCCGGAAACGCTACCAACGTGAGTGCGGTGCTGAGCTGCAGCACTCCTGGCGTTACCATCACCAACGCCAACCACACTATTAGTAACTTGGCTGCCGGAGCTTCCGTGCTCGCTGATGACGCCTTCGCCATCTCCATTGCCGACAACGTCGCCAACGGCACCGTAGCGTATTTTACCATCACTATGACCATGAGTGGTCACAATCCCTGGATTTACAACTTTCCTCTGATCTTGAATGCACCGGTCTTGGCTTTTGGCAACATGACTATTTCCGATCCCACGGGCAACAACAACCACAGGCTCGATCCTGGCGAAACTGTGACAGTCACCATGAGACTGCACAACGATGGTGCAGCCTCACCGACTGGAACAGCCACCCTGAGCTGCACCAAACCGGGCATTACGGTCAATATCGGCACCGTCAATTTCAACGCCATCCCTGCGTCTGGTTACATCGATCTCAATTTCACAGTGACGGCTGCCTCCTCTATGACGCCGGGAACACTGGCCAACTTTATCTTTTCCACCACAGCCGGAAATTATAGCACAACCACTACCAAGAACGTATATGTAGGTGGTCCACCTGCCGGAGTTGTTCTCGGTACCGGCACCAGTTCCACTGGCACCTCCACGGCCAGCCCCATCAACGTCTACTACCAAAGCCTGCACGGGCAGTCAGTTTATACCAAAGCGGAACTCAATGCTGCCGGTGTGTTTGGACCCATCTACATCACTCAGATCGGTTTCAATATCACCGGTCTGCCAACCAAGAGCATGCCCAATTACATTATCCGGATGGGACATGCCAGTGTCTCCGACGTTTCAAGTTGGCTCTTCGCCGGCCTCACCCAAGTCTGGCGCAGTTCCTCCTACAAGCCCACAGCTACAGGTTGGAACATGTTCACCCTCTCCACCCCCTTCTTGTGGAATGGAAAGGACAATATCTTGGTGGATACCGCTTTTGGCCTGATCGGATCTTCTGCCTCAAGCGGAACCGTCCAGTATACGACTGTGGCCAACGGCTACCGCTATGTACGCAGCAACAGTGCAGATCAGAGCTATGTCTTTAGCGGTGGCTCCATTTCCAGCTCCCGTCCCAACCTCAGGCTCACTACAGGAATACCCACCATCAACCTCAATACCAATGCGATCTCTGCCAACCTGAAGGTGGGTACCCAGGGTACAGACAGCTTCATCATCACCAACACAGGTAGCATACCTCTCTCCTTTAACATCGCTATGGAAGAACTAAACTCCAAAGCCAACAGCAAACCTCAGACAGCTCCTGCTCAAGGGAAGAACATCACAGGCAGCACCTTTGCTACGGACACTACAGATTACCTGCCCGGCTCTATGGTGAATTGGACCTTCACCGTAACCAACAACAGCTCAGACAATGAATGGCTCAAAGGCGTGACCATTACTTTTCCTGCCGGCGTGACTGTAAACAACGTTACCAATTTTATCGGCGGCGGTGGGGGACCCCTGACTCCGAATGTGACCAGCGGTAACGGCGTGACTATCACCTGGCATGGCCAAGACTCCCAAGGTTACGGTTTGGTAAGACCAGGTGAATCTGCATTCGCCACGGTCAATGTGAGCATAGCTCCGAGTTTAAGTGGCAACCTTACCCTGCCCTGGTCTATCACAGGCGATGGATGGGGGAATAATCCTCACACCCTCTCCGGTTCTGTCGTGTTGGCCGAGGCTGCTTCCCCCGTTTCCTGGTTGAGTGTGCAGCCCCTCTCCGGCACCCTTGCCGCGGGAGCAAGCACCACCATCACCGCCAATTTCTCCGCTGTCGGTATGACTGTGGGCAGCTATGCAGCTTTGATGACCATTGAGTCCAACGACGCCGTCAACCCCAATTTAAATCTGAACGCCACCATGGAGGTCTGGGCTCCCGATATTGAGGCAGGTGTATCCTATCCTGCCAGCAACGTGACCGGAGCCACCTTCGTCTCAAGCCATGACCTGTTCATCGTTCCTGCTGGAGGAACTACACCGGAGATAGCTGCCTTGCCCAATCTGGATCCCACAACTGCACATATTGCCGGCTATTCTGGCACAGGAAACAACGTTACCCTCACCTTCGATATCACTGCTGCCGGCACTTGGTATCTGATCGGCTATTGGGGTGGAGGCTGGCATGATGCTGCGCCTTATCCCTTGGTGGTCGGACCAAGTAGTACCACCGCCGTGCTCAGCGGCATCGATTTCACCGCCAAGGGTGATGTTTACGTCGTCCTTTCGCCTGACAACAACCCCACCCTGCCCGTGGAGCTCTCTCATTTCTCGGCAACCCTCACCGCTGAAAACTACGTGCAGATCACCTGGACTTCTCAGACCGAAAGCAACCTCCTGGGCTACAACGTCTATCGTAACCACGCTTCAGAGCTGAGTTCCGCCATCAAGGTCTCTGACCTGACAGAGGGGACAAACACCGCCATCGCCCAGACCTACATCTATGTGGATGAGGAGTTGGAAGACGACGGAACCTATTACTACTGGCTGCAGGATGTGGATATGGACGGCACCTCCAACTACCACGGACCCGTGAGCGTAATCTTCAGCACTGAAATCGGAGCATCCACACCTCCCATCCCGCTGGTTACCGAGCTCGGGAATGCCTACCCCAATCCCTTCAATCCCGATACCAATATCCGTTACCAGCTCAAGGCTCCTGACAAGGTGAAGATAGCTATCTATAATACCAGAGGACAGTTGGTGCGCAGCTTTGAGCGTTTCCACGATGCTCCCGGATATTACAAGGTTACTTGGGATGGACGTGACAGCGCCGGCAGAGCCCTGGGCTCCGGTATCTATCTCTACAAGATGAGCTGCGGCAGCTACAACGCTGTCAAGAAACTGGTTCTGAAAAAGTAACACAGGCCGACGGGGGTCGGCCAGGTTTTAGGTGTTAGGTGTTAGGTTCTAGGGGCTGACGCACGTCTCGGAGATGCGTGTGCTCTGAGTAAAAACGACCGTAGAATATAAGGAAGGGGGCCGGCAAAAGCTGGCCCCCTTAATTCGTGTAATTCGTGGGAAATCCCTTTCTGTAGCTGGTCTCGCTTTTGCTCAGAGCACGCTTATCTCTGAAACCAGCGCAGCGACTGACGACTTGCAAGCTCCACTTGTCCCTTACTTACCCGCCCGGTGATGCCGTGGAGATACTCGGGTTTTTCCCGAGAGGCTCCGGGTAATCACCGAGAGGCTCAGTAAGGAAGAGGGGGGCGACTGCGCCGGCAAGTTGTGAGTTGTGAGTTGTGAGAGCTTCGCAAGAGGCAAAGATGGGTGTGAAAGTGGAGGCAATGCGGATTGTTGTAGGGTTGTGTTGGAAAGCAGGCTGCGCCAGCTGGCGGCGATATGGCAACCGCCGGCTACCTTCTTTGGGTCGCTTTGGCAAGCGACCATACAAGGCATCCGTGGACTTTCGTATTGTTGTCTTTGATCTCGCTTCTCATAAAAAGCACGCCCAGCCCTGCGTGACCCGCCCCTTTATGCCCTCCAAATTCGTGTAATTCGTGTAATTCGTGGGAAAACCCTATTTGTAACTGATCTCGCTTTTGCTCAGAGTACGCTTATCTCTGAAACCAGCGCAGCGACTGACTACTGACTACTGGCGACTGACGACTTGCAAGCTCCGCTTGCTCCGTGAACCACATTTTCCCTCAGAACGGGAAGCCTTTGGCTGGCAAAACAATGGTGCTATCTTCTGAATTAGCTTTGCATTACCAAATGTTTTTTTCGCTTGACAGATACCGTCGAGTTCGATTGTTGTAGCCCGTGAAGAGCTCTAAACACATGAGCAATTCAGCATGCATTTCTATGAAGATATTTAACTTAATACAAGGAGATACCTATGAGCTTAAAGTCACAGGCTAAGATATTGCTGCTATTGGCAGTGATATTATCCGCAGCTTTTGCCTTGTCCGCCCAGAGCAGGCAGGTAGAGCTGAACCATACCCCAAACCGGGCTCTGCTGAAAAACAACAGCGACCTCGGTTTTGAAGTCAACTATCAGGTTGGCAAATTGAACATCCTTGAAGTCCAGACCCGGAAGGGCACTTTTGATGAGCTTTCCATCGAAGGTTGGGGCTTCAGCACCGAAGTGGGAGAGCCCAAGCTGCCCATGCTGCGTAAGACTATCGCCGTGCCTTTGGGCGCAGAAGTCCGTCTCACCCTCAATTCACCGCAGGAGCGGGAAATGAACAGCAAAGCCACCACCTTGCGCAATCCCGTCATCCCCGCTCAGGCGCCCATCTCCAAATCTGCTACCACCATACCCTTTGAGATAAATGATGCGCTTTACCGCAAGAACGAATTTAACACCCGCGACTGGGTGGAAGTTTCGGAACTTGGCATCATGCGCGGTGTGCGTGTCTTCGCCCTCGACTTTTATCCCGTGCGCTACAATCCCGTCACCAACAGCATCCGCGTGCTGGAAAACCTGGATCTGCGTGTAGACTTCATCAATCCGGATCTCGGTGCTACCGCAGACCTTCTGGCCAAAACTGCCTCTTGGGAGTTTGAAAAGCTTTATGCAAACATCATCTTCAACTGGGAAGCAGAGACCCGCACCGTGCTGGTACGTAATCCCACCAAGATGGTCATCCTCTGCCCGGTTGGCTACACCAACAATGCCAGCCTGCAAAATTACGTGGAATGGAAGACCCAGCAGGGCTTTGCCGTAAGCGTGGCATCAGTAGGCAGCGGCGGTGACATGGCAAACACCACCACGGCCATTAAGAACTACATGCAAAACCTGTGGAACAATGCCACCGCTCAGAATCCGGCACCTACCTATCTGATCATTATCGGTGACGAATCCGGCAGCATCGCTGTCACCACCAATTCAGCCGAGGCTTCCGGCTACGTTACCGACCTCACCTACGTGCGCCTCAACGGCAGCGACTACTTGCCGGAGATGTATCACGGCCGCTTCTCGGTTTCCAGCACCACCGAACTGGCCAACGTGATCAATAAAACCATCACTTATGAAAAGACCCTGATGCCAGACCTCAGCTATCTGGGCAAGACCGTGCTCATCGCCGGTGTGGACAGCAACTTTGCCTCCACCCACGGCAACGGTGCCATCAACTATGCTACCACCCAGTATTTCAACGCATCCCACGGCATTACCTCAAACAACTATCTCTATCCCGAGTCCGGCCAAAGTGCTGCCCAGATCAGAGCCAACGCCAATGAAGGCCGTGGCTACATCGTTTACACCGCCCACGGCAGCGATACTTCCTGGGCAAACCCTGAATTCAATACCTCCCATGTGAATGCCATGACCAACTCCGGTAAGTATGGCGTGATGGTGGGCAACTGCTGTATCACCAACCACTTTAATATCTCCAGCCCCTGCTTTGGCGAAGCTGTCATCCGCAAGGCAGACGGTGGCGGCGTGGTCTATATCGGCGGCATAGACAGCACCTATTGGAACGAAGACTATTATTGGGCGGTGGGTTACAAAACCAACATCAACGGCTCCGCCCCCGCCTATGATGCCAACAAGTTGGGTGCTTACGACGCCATGTTCCACACCCACGGCGAAAGCTATGACAAGTGGGCCACCACCACCGGTGAGACCATCTACTCGGGCAATATGGCAGTGGTGCAAAGCGGCAGCTCACGCTCGAACTACTACTGGGAAGTTTACCACATCATGGGCGACCCCTCACTGATGCCCTATATGGGTGTCCCCACCGCCAATCCGGCTTCCTATCCCACCCAGATAGCGATCGGCAACACCAGCTATGCCATCACCGGAGCCGCTCCTTACACCCGCGTCGGCCTTTCCATGAATGGAGTGCTCTACGGCAGCGGTATCACCAACGCCTCCGGCAATCTCACCCTTACCATCAATCCCTTCAATACAGCCGGAACCGCCAAGTTGGTGCTCACCGCACAAAACCGCATCACCAAGATCGCAGACATCCCCGTCATTTCCACCAGTGGCCCCTATCTGTCTGTGGAAACAGTGGCTTATGACGATGCCAACAACGACATTCCCGAATACAACGAAAGCGGCTACCTGGATGTGACCTTCAAAAACGTGGGCAGTAGCAACGCCACCAACGTGAGTGCAGTGCTGAGCTGCTCCACCGCCGGCGTCACCATCACCGACGCCAACCACACTATCAGCAGCCTGGCCGCCGGAGCATCCGTATTTGCGAACAATGCCTATGCGATCACCATCACCAACAACGTTGCTGACGGCACCGTGGCCAACTTCACTATCACCATGACCATGAGCGGCCAAGATCCTTGGACTCATAACTTCACCCTGACATTGAAAGCACCGGCTTTGTCCTTCGGAACCATGACTATTTCCGATCCCGGCGGCAACAACAACGGCCTGCTTGACCCGGGCGAAACGGTGACCATCACCATGCCGCTCTCCAACAACGGTGGTGCCGCCTCCACTTCTGGAACGGCTACCCTCAATTGCTCCGCAACAGGCATCACGGTCAATTCCGGTACCGCCAATTTCAGCTCCATCGCTGCTGGTGGCAGCACTAACCTCAGCTTTACGGTTACAGCCGCCGCTTCCATGTCGGAAGGCACACTGGTGGACTTCGTTTTCGCCGCGACTGCCGGCCAATATGGTGCCAACATCACCGAAGGCGTGGAAGTGGGAGCACCGCTGGAAGTGATCATTGGCACGGGAACCTCCACTCAGAGATACCCCCTGGATCGCTATTACAACTATTCCAGCCATGAGGCTATCTATCTGGCTTCTGAGATCGGCACTGCAGGCTCCATCAAGTCCATGGCTTTCTACAAATCCGGCGGCTCTGATATGGCTGACATCGAGGCCGTGACCGTCTATATGAAGAACACCAGTTCAACCACCTTGGCGAGCGGAAACTACACTACCGAGGGCTATACGCAGGTTTACAGTGGCCCTTGGCCCAACAATGCCACCAGCGGCTGGATGGAAGTCGATCTGGATAACCGGTTCCCCTATGACGGCAGCAACCTCTCCATCCTTACCATCAAGGGCAACCAGCAGTGGACATCAGCTAACCCTTCGTGGCGCCATACCACAGCTTCTCCCGCCCGTGCCCGGCAGAGCAGCAATGATAACTCTCAGCCGGTTTCTTTGACTGCCAGCACCAATCTGCCCAATCTGAAGCTGAAGATATTCCCCGCCGTGGGAATGCTCTATCCACCCCAAAACCTGAGTGCCACACCAGGCAACGGTTATGTGGAGCTCACTTGGCAAGCCCCGCTGACTGGCACGCCCACAGGTTACCGCATCTACCGCAATGGCAGCCTGCTGACCACGGTCACGGGCCTTACTCACACCGATGATACCGTAGTAAACGAGACCACCTACTCCTATTACGTGACCGCTATTTACAGCGGTGGGGATTCAGATCCCTCCAACACGGTTCAGGTCATGCCTACCGGCATCGTGCCATCCGAAGTCATCATTGGCACTGGAACCGGCTCAAACGGCACCAATATCGCTTGTCCCGTCAACGTTTGGTACAAGAGCCTGCACGGACAATCTGTTTACACTAAGGCGGAGCTCAACGCTGCCGGTGTAGTTGGATCTGTCTATATTACTCAGATCGGTTTCAACATCACCGGCTTACCGGGTTATGCCATGCCCAATTTCGTGGTCCGCATGGGACACACCACTGCTACCGACGCCTCAAGTTGGATCCCTGAAGGGCTCCTCACCCAGGTTTGGAGCAGTGCATCCTACCAACCTACCTCCACCGGTTGGAACATGTATACCCTTTCCACCCCCTTCCTCTGGAACGGCACAGACAACATTGTGGTGGATACCGCCTTTAGTCCGACAAGTGGCTACAATAAGAGCGGAACTACCCAGTATACGTCCGTGAGCAATGGTTACCGCTATGTGCGCGCTGACAACGAAGATCAGACCGGCGTCTTTACCGGTGGTTATAACTCGAACCTTCGTCCCAACCTCAAGCTGATCCTGCAGCCCAATGCGGGAGGACCCATGATCGCGGTCAGCCCTAACACCTTGAACTATGGTGAAGTGGCCGTAGGTAGCACCGAAGTAAAGACCTTGACCATCCTGAATGGCGGCGACGAAACTCTCACCGGTACCATCACCACGCCCGCGGGTTACACTGTGGCTGAGGCTGGTCGATCCACCAGAAGCATGCAGTTTGCGAAGGAAAGCCGCAATAGCCTGGCTTTCAGCGTGAACGCAGGCGCCAGCAAGACCTACAACCTCACTTTCACGCCCACCGCCGCGACTGCCTACAACGGCAACGTGGTGATCGCCAACAATTCCAACAATGATACCAGCGTCAATATCGCGGTGAGCGGTATGGGCTATATCCCACCTACCATCAGTATCGACGGCAACGCGCTCTATGCCAACCTGAAGGTCGGAACCCAAGGCACGGATAGCTTCATCATCACTAATAGCGGCGGCAAGCCTCTCAGCTTCAATATCACTATGGAAGAGCTCGCTTCCAGAGCCAACAAGGGGCTGCAATTGGCTTCCGGTCAAGATAAGAGTATCGCAGGCAGCACCTTAACCCTGGATACCGCTGATTACCTGCCGGGCACCACGGTGGACTGGACCTTCACCGTGACCAACGGTAGCACCGGTTACGAATGGCTCAAGGATGTCATCATTACTTTCCCCACCGGCGTGACCGTGAATAGCACTACCAACTTCGTAGGCGGCAGTAATGGTGACCTGACTCCGGATATGAACAGTGGTAACGGTGTGACCATCACTTGGCATGGTGAGACCTCCTACGGTTATGGTATGATCAAGGCAGGCGAATCGGCCTCTGCCACGGTCAATGTGACCATAGGCTCAAGCTTTGGTGGCAATCTCTCATTGCCCTGGACCATCAACGGTGATATTCACGGTGAAGCCCCCCACACCCTCTCCGACAGCATTACGCTGGCTCAGGACTTGCCTCCCGTTCCCTGGCTGAGCGTGCAGCCTCTCTCCGGCAGCATTGCCGCAGGTGAAAGCCAAACCATCACCGCCAACTTCTCCGCTGTGGGTATGGCAGTGGGCAGCTATGCAGCTCTGCTCAGCATCTATTCCAACGATCCCGTCAACCCCAGCCTCAATGTCAACGCCAGCATGGACGTATGGGACAACGCCTCGCCTCAGATAGCCCTGCCCGCCAGCTTCGAGTTTGACCGCAACGGCAGCCTGACTGTAAATTTCAGCTCCTACGTCTCCGATCCGGAACTCGATCCACTCACCCTGGGCTACAGCGGCAACACCAATATCCTGGTGGACATCAGCGGCATGAATGTGACCTTCACCGCCACCCAAAACTGGACTGGCAGCGAAACCATCACCTTCTCCGTCTATGACGGCCACAGCTACGCCTACGACAGCGTCGTGGTAACCGTCAACGAAGTGACCCGCCCTGATTGGACACCCGTTGTCTACCCCAATTCCGCCACCATCCACGGCATCGTGAGCATCTATGAAGTCGCAGCCGGACTCAACGACGTGGTCGGTGCCTTTGTAGGCACAGAATGTCGCGGCACGGCCGATGTGGTGATCAATGGCGGCAATGCCTATGTGACTCTGGTGGTAAACCTGGCTTCCAGCGGCGAAGTGGTCAGCTTCAAGGTCTTTGACTACAGCGCCAACCAGAGCTACGACGCCAGTCAAACCTATACCCTTGCCTACAATGATGTAATCGGTAGCACCGCCAGCCCTGCACCCATCAGTGTGATTGCGATCACCGAGCTCAATACGCCTGTGATCACCGGCATCACCAAGATTTCCGGTGGTTTCCGCATCACCTGGAATGCCGTGGAGAATGCCGATGTCTACGAAGTTTGGCGCGCCACCGATCCTTATGGAACCTTCCAAAAGATCGGCTCCAATATCAACGCCTTGCAGTACAACGATCTTACCGAACTGCCCAAGGCCTTCTACTACATCAAGGCGATCAAAAACTAAAGTAGTATGAAAAACATAATCATAGCAATTCTGCTGGTTCTACTCTCCCTGCCCCTGCTGGCAGGGGAGTGGACCCAGTATTACTTCCGGTTCGAGCTCATCGACCAATCCCAATTGCAACACCTCACCCGGATCATATCCATCGACAACGTGAAGGGAAACTGGGTCTATGCCTACGCCAATGACTCTGAATGGGCGGAATTTGGCAAACTGGGATTCAATCCCCAGCTTTTGCCCGCTCCCTCCAGCGAATTTCCCGTGGTGATGAGTTCCGATGTCAACGCAGCCAAGAGCTGGGACACTTACCCCACCTACAGCACCTATGTGGCTACGATGAACAGCTTTGCCAGCAACTACCCCCATCTATGCCAGATCATCAACGTGGGCACCACCGTAAACGGTCGCTCCATCCTGGTTGCCAAGATTTCGGACAACGTTGCCAGCGAGGAGAAGGAGCCCGAAGTGCTGCTCTCCAGCACCATGCACGGCGATGAAACCACCGGCTGGATCCTGATGCTGCGCCTCATCGACACACTGCTCAGCCAATACGGAAGCAATCCCCGCCTCACCAATATCGTCAACTCCATGGAGCTCTATATCGCTCCCAATACCAATCCCGACGGCACCTACTACGGTGGCGACAATACCGTCTCCAACGCTCGCCGTTACAATGCCAACGGAGTTGACCTCAACCGCAATTATCCCAATTATAATGGCAGCCTGAACAGTGGTGCCATCCAGCCCGAAACTCAGGCCATGATGGACTTTGCCAATGCTCACAACTTTGTCTTTGGCGCAAACTTCCACGGTGGCGCGGAAGTGGTGAACTACCCCTGGGATTTCACCAGCACCCGACATGCGGACGATGCCTGGTTTATCTCCTCCAGCCTGGTTTACGCTTCCAAAGCTCAAGAGAACGGCCCCAGTGGCTATTTCACCAACATCAGCTCCAATGGTATCATCAACGGTGCCGACTGGTATTCGATAGCCGGTGGACGCCAAGACTGGATGAACTACACGCGCAACGGCCGTGAAGTGACCATCGAATGCTCAAACACCAAGATGCCCGCCGCTTCCACCATGCCCGACTACTGGAACTACAATTACGAAGCCATACTCAGCTATCTGGAACTGGCTTTGGACGGTGTCCACGGCACCGTGGTGGACGCATACGGCAATCCCTTGGCTGCCGAGATCAACATCGCCGGCCATGACGACGTCTACTCCATCATCGAAACCGACGCCACCCACGGTGATTTCTACCGCTACCTCCAACCCGGCACCTACACCCTTACCGTCACCACGGCGGGTTACGATCCCCAAAATGTTCAGGTGACCGTCAATGCAGGCCAGATGACCCCCGTTACCGTGGTCTTTGGCGAGGTTGTCAACTCCCTGGACATCACCCTCAATCAGGGATGGAACCTGATCAGCCTCAATGTGGTTCCCGATTCTTACGCTTTGACGGATGTCTTTGCCGGCGTGACCGGGCTCATCCAGGTGAAGAATGAATCCCGTAGCTACATGCCCTCCATGGCTGCCTATTTCAATACCCTGCAAGAGCTTACCCCGGGCGGTGCCTACTGGGTAAATATGTCCGCTCCCACCACCCTGACGGTGAGCGGCACTCCGGTAGAAGCCTCTGCCACCCCAATCGACCTCAAAGCTGGTTGGAACCTCGTTTCCTACCTGCCTGAAGTGGCCAAACCCACCTCCACTGCTCTGGCTTCCATCTCCTCATACCTGCAGGAGGTGCGCTACCTGGGCACCAATCCCACCAACATGGAACCAGGCAAAGGCTATTGGATCAAAGTCTCGCAGCCTTGCACGCTTACTTATCCGTAGTGGCAGCGCCTTTGGCGAGGTGTTAGGTGTTAGGTGTTAGGGGTTAGGGGTTAGGGGTTAGGGGCTGACGCACGTTTCGGAGATACGCATGCTTTGAGCAAAAGCGAGACCTGCTATAGAAAGGTTTTGCCCACGAATTAACACGAATTAAGGGCCAGCAAAAGCTGGCCTTTTGCTTTAATAGTCTCCGCTCGTTTTTGCTCGGAGCACGCGCATCTTTGGCTCCAGCGCAGCTCTAACCCCTAACCCCTAACACCTAACACCTGGCCGAAGGCCCCAGCGCAGCCCCTAACCCCTAACCCCTAACCCCTAACACCTAACACCTAACACCTAAAACCTAACACCTCGCCGAAGGCGTCAGCGACTGACTACTGACTACTGACGACTGACGACTTGCAAGCGAAGCTTGCCTTCTCGCGCAAAGCGAGAAAGTCCTTGACTCATATCACCATCGTAAAAATAATGCCACAGATCGAAAGACCAATCATAGATGTGAATAAAGGGTCATTAACCAATGTTTAGAGTTTACGTGAACATCATGGCGATGTTCAGGATAGCGATAGCAAACAAAACGTTTTTAAGACACAAAGAGGGAAACATGAGACAAATTGCAAGACTGGCAATCTTAATCATGGTTATGATTGTCACAAACTTGGCAGCAGCACCCCACAGCTTTCTGCCTATCGAGGCTACTCAGCCGGACGGCAGCAAGATCAATATCTATGCCAGCGGTGACGAATTTCACAACTGGCTGCATGATGCGGATAATTACACCATAGTCAAGGACGATACCGGAGCCTATGTCTACGCAATGCAAGAGCGTGGTCGCTTGGTTCCCTCAGACCTGTTGGTGGGCAGAGACAGACCCAATGTGCGTGGTATCGTTCCGGGACTGAACCTGAGCCAAGACGAGATCAGGGAAAAGTATGAACGCTACTCACATATGCGCGATTACAGCGGTTCTCGTGCCCCTCATTCCGGTCAATTGAACAACATCGTGATCTTCATCAAGTTTTCAGACAGCCCGGAGTTCAGCACTTCCTTCAGCTATTATCAGCAGATTCACAATGCGCCGGCAGATGACTCGATGAAGCGCTATTTCCAAGCTGCCTCCTACAATCAGCTGACCATAGATTCCCACTTCTATCCTGCGCCCAATGGGAATACGGTGCTTTCTTATACAGACAGCTATCCGCGCAGCTATTTCCAACCCTACAGCTCTTCCAATCCCAATGGTTATTCTGGGGACAGCCAGCGCGCCACACGCGAGCGGCAGTTGTTGAAGAGGGCTGTGGAAGCTGTGAGATCGGGTATTCCCAGCTCTTTGGTGATCGATGGGGACAACGATGGCAAGGTGGATAATGTTTGCTTCATCGTCCAAGGGGCAACGGATGGCTGGGCGGATCTGCTTTGGCCGCATCGCTGGAATATGTATACCACCTACGTTTACATCAATAACAAACGCGTCTACGACTTCAATTTCCAATTGGAAAACTCACTCAACTACTCCGGAGCCAGCGTGCTGTCTCACGAGATGTTCCACAGCTTGGGAGCTCCAGACCTGTATAGATACTATAACACTGATATATCTCCCGTAGGAAGTTGGGACCTGATGGCCACCAACCTCACCCCACCCCAACACATGAGCGCCTGGATGAAACACAGATACGGGCAGTGGATAAGTTCAAGCAACGTGCCCACCATCACCACCTCCGGAACTTATACCCTGCACCCGGTGGCATCTGCCTCCACCAACAATATCTATCGCATCAAAAGCTGGAAAGCTGGCGAAGACTACCTCTTGGAATACAGGAAGTCGGACGGCACCTATGATGGCAACCTTCCGGGTACCGGACTGCTGGTCTATAGATTGAATACGAGTGTGGAGGGCAACGCTGATGGCCCCCCGGATGAGCTCTATATCTACAGGCCGGGCGGGACAAACAGCATTAATGGCAACTTGAGTCAGGCACACTTTTCAGCGCAAACCGGACGCACCGAGCTCAGCGAAGCCACCACGCCAAACGGCTTTTTGCGTGATGACTCAGCCGGAGGCTTGAACCTCTTTGATGTGGGCACTGCCGGTGATACCATCACCTTCAAGGTGAAAATATCTGAGATTCAGCTCACCTCGCCGCATGGAGGCGAGATCTGGCAAAGCGGCACCAGCAAAGTAATCACCTGGAAGAGCAAGGTCACCACGGGAAGCGTGAAGCTGGAATATAGCAGTGATGGCGGCCAAAACTGGAATCTGATCACCTCAAGCACGAGTAATAGCGGCAGCTATACCTGGAACAACGTGCCTGCCATGAACAATAGCGAGGATGTGCATGTCCGCGTTACTCACCTCTCTTCAAACCAATGGGATTCAAACTACTATCCCTTCGCAGTAGCCACAGGAACCATGCTCCCTCCCAGGCATCTGACCGCCACAGCCAGCAACGGTTCTGTGAGACTCGACTGGCAAACTCCGCTTACCGGCACTCCTACTTCTTACCGCATCTATCGCAATGGCAGCTTGTTAACTACAATCACCAACTTCAATTATATAGACAACTCCGTGGTAAATGAAACCACCTATAGTTATCACGTGATAGCCATCTACAGCAGCGGAGTTTCTGATCCCTCAAACACCGTTCAGGCAACACCTTCCGCCAGCTTGCCCCGTGAAGTTGTCATCGGCACCGGAACCGGCTCCACCGGAACTTCTGTAGCCTCTCCGATCAACGTCTATTACCGGAGCCGGCGCGGACAATCGGTTTACACCAAGGCGGAGCTCAACGCTGCCGGAGTGGAGGGACCTATCCAAATTACCCGCATCGGCTTCAACATCACCGGTCTGCCCGCCAGAACCATGCCCAATTTCGTGATCCGCATAGGGCACACCACTGCCACCAATGCCTCAAACTGGATCACCACCGGTCTCACCCAAGTATGGAGCGAAGCTTCCTACCGGCCTACCGCTACCGGTTGGAACATGTATACCCTCTCCACTCCTTTCCTCTGGAATGGAACAGATAATATCGTGATCGACACTGCTTTTGGCTTGACCGAATCCTGGAACTCCAGCGGAACCGTCCAATTCACCACTGTGACCAGCGGTTACCGCTATGGACAAAGCGACTCTGTTGATCAGACCGACATCTTTAGCACTGGTTACACCTCCAACTATCGTCCCAATATCAGGCTCGCTGTGCTGCCCATAGAGGCTACCATCGGCTCCGGAACCGGCTCCACCGGAACATCTGCAGCCTCTCCGATCAACGTCTGGTACAAGAGTCTGCACGGACAGTCGGTTTACACCAAGGCGGAACTCAATGCTGTTGGCGTGATCGGCCCCACCATTATCAACCAGATCGGTTTCAACGTAACCGGATTACCGGACTATGCCATGCCCAATTTTGTGATCCGTATGGGACACACCGCTGCTGCAGACGCCTCAGATTGGATTTCCACCGGTCTCAAACAAGTCTGGAACAGCGCCTCCTACCAGCCCACGGCTACCGGCTGGAACATGTATGTCCTCTCAACTCCTTTCTTATGGAACGGAATAGACAACATTGTAATCGACACCGCCTTTGGTATATGTAGCGACTGTAACAGGAGCGGCACTACCCAATACACTTCCGTGCCCAACGGTTACCGCTACGTGCGCAGAGACGGTAATGATCAAACCAACGTCTTCAGTGGCGGCTCCACCTCCAACCTGCGCCCCAATCTCAAGCTGGCCTATCAGGCTGCCCCGGATGGACCACTGTTAGATGTAATTCCTGTAAGCTTGGCCTTTGGCGACGTTGCCGTGGGCAGCAACGCAGTAAAAACCTTCACCATCCGGAACTTTGGAAACCAGACCCTCACCGGCACCATCACCACGCCCGCAGGTTACACGGTGGCTGAGGCTGGTCGTTCCACACGCATCCTGGAATCCACAGGGGGAAGCCGCTACAGCATGGGCTTCACAGTAGCAGCAGGAGCCAGCAAGACCTACAATCTCACTTTTGCACCCACTGCCGCGACTGCCTACAATGGTAATGTGGTGATTTCCGGCAATGCTGTGAACGAAGCCAGCGTCAATATCGCCGTGAGCGGCACGGGCTATATCCTGCCCACCATCAGCATCGATGGCAACGCCCTCTCTGCCAACCTGCAAGTGGGCACCAGCGGTACCGACAGCTTTACCATCACCAACAACGGCAGCCGACCCCTCACTTTCGATATCTGCATGGCACAGCAAAGCCCCAGAACCATCGACAAACCGCAGGCAGCTTCAAAACAAGATAAGAGTATCGCAGGCAGCACCTTTACCCTGGACGCCACGCATTACCTGCCCGGCACCACGGTGGATTGGACCTTCACCGTAACCAATGGCAGTACAGATACGGAGTGGATCACAGATATGATCATCACTTTCCCCACCGGCGTGACCGTAAATAGCGTCACCAATTTCGTGGGCGGCAGTGGGGGAGACCTGACTCCGAATCTGAGCAGTGGCGAAGGTGTAACCATCACCTGGCACGGTGAGACATCCAACGGCTATGGCCTGATCAAGGGCGGCGAATCCGCTTCCGCCACGGTCAATGTGAGCATAGCCTCAGGCTTCAGCGGCTACCTCACCCTGCCCTGGACCATCAACGGTGACGAGTGGCAATCCGAACCCCATACCCTCTCAGGTTCCGTGGCGCTGGCTGAGGATTTTCTCCCCATCGACTGGCTGAGCGTGCACCCTGTCTCTGGCAGCATTGCCGGAGGTGAAAGCGTCACCATTACCGCCAATTTCTCCGCTGTTGGTATGGCAGTGGGCAACTATGCAGCTCAGATCACCGTTTATTCCAACGACACCGCCAATCCCAGCCCCAATGTGAACGCCACCATGGAGGTCTGGGATAGCGTCCCAACTCCTGAGATCACTGCCATCACCAAGATAGATGGCGGCTTCCGCATCACTTGGACTGCGGTTGAACATGCGGATTGCTACGAAGTTTGGCGCGCCACTGAGCCCTACGGCACTTACGAACGGATCGGCTCCAATATCAGCGCCCTTCAATACGATGACCTGAGCAATCTGCCATTGGGTTTCTACTATGTGAAAGCGATACGGAATTGAGGTATTCTTAGGCCGACTGCGTCGGTTAGGTGTTAGGTGTTAGGTGTTAGGGGTTAGGGGTTAGGGGTATTATGATATGAACAAGATTAAGAGTTATAAAGACTTGATGGTATGGCAGAAGGGGATGTCCCTTGCTGAGATGATTTACCAGATAACAGCGGGTTTTCCCAAAGCTGAGCTGTATTCACTTACAGACCAGATGCGCAGAGCAGCAGTATCTGTAGTTTCCAACATTGCTGAAGGGAAAGGCAGGGATTCCAGGCAGGAGTATTTGCGCTTTCTTTCTATTGCCCAAGGTTCACTAAGCGAATTGGAAACTCAACTACTACTATCAATCCGGCTTAGATTTCTCAGTGAGCAAGAAGCCAAGGCTCCCTTGTCCCTGTGTGACGAAATTGGCCGAATGCTAAGCACCATGCGTACCAGGTTAAAAACACCCTCCCCCTAAAACCTAAAACCTAACCCCTAAAACCTGGCCGACGCCCGTCGGCCCCTAACACCTGGACGACTGCGTCGGCCCTCCTTCCTTACTGAGCCTCCCGGTGATTACCCGGAGCCTCCCGTAAAAAACCCGAGTATCTCCACGGCATCACCGGGCGGGTAAGTAAGGGACAAGTGGATAGCGAGGTCGTGTGAAGCTGGTCGCTCCAGCGACCGACCCTACACCTGCGTAGCCGTCCCTCCATCCGTGTGCATCCGTGATCATCCGTGGACAAACCCTCTCTGTAGCTGATCTCGCTTTTGCTCAGAGTACGCTGGTCGCTCCAGCGAGCGACCCTACACCTGCGTAGCCGCCCCTCCATCCGTGTGCATCCGTGATCATCCGTGGACAAACCCTTTCTGTAGCTGATCTCGCTTTTGCTCAGAGCATTCGCACCCTCGAGACCAGCGCAGCTCTAACACCTAACCCCTAACACCTAACACCTAACCCCTAACACCTAACACCTAACACCTAACCCCTAACACCTAACACCTAACACCTAAAACCTAACACCTAAAACCTAACACCTGTTTTTCCCCTTGACATCCAAGCCCCCCTCAAAATCATGGGTTAATCTGTGATTTTTTCACATAAAACTTAGGAGTATACTACAAAAATGAAACGTACTTATCAACCTTCCAACCGATCGAGGAAGAACACGCATGGCTTTCGCCTTCGCATGTCCACCCACAATGGTCGCAAAGTTTTGGCGCGTCGTCGTGCCAAAGGGAGAAAGACGCTCAGCGCATAGGCTATGGCGCGTTTTATTACGCGGCACAATGAATACAGGAGCCTTTTTCCTTGTGAATTCTACCTGCGGTCTGAACACTTTTTGGCAGCAGTTTCCCGCTCAGATGAGGAGTTTTCCCTGGGCATCACCATCGGCAAGAGTGTGGGCAAGGCCCATCAACGCAACAAGCTCAAAAGGCGGATCAAAGCCTTCATTCGCAGCCGGGATGAGCTGCTTCCGCATGGCTTTAAGCTCAATTTGATTGCCCGCGTCGGAGCTGCACAGTTATCATGGCCCTCACTTTGCGATCAACTCAATCAGATCATCCAAAGCTTAAAGGATCGCCCCTCAAAGTGATCCTGCGTCTGCCAAATCTGGTATTTATCATCTTGATCCGCTTTTATCAGCTTGCACTGTCTCCCCTGATGGTGCCCACCTGTCGCTTTACGCCCAGTTGTAGCCGCTATGCTTTGCAGGCCTTTAAAAAATACAATGTTTTCAAGGCACTTGGCTTGAGCATCTACCGCGTTTTGCGCTGCAATCCCTTCAACCCCGGTGGCTACGACCCCCTTCCCTAATTTGCGAGGCTTAAGTAATGGATAAAAGAACCCTTCTCGCCATCTTATTGATGTTTGCCCTCTACTTTGTGTTCAATCAGTTTATCTGGAAACCCGCTCCCCCCGCCGCTGATGCGGCAGATTCGCTTGCCACGCAAGCTGCACCTCTGGATACCCTTGCAGAAAATGGTGCCATGCAGCCATTTTACTCTGCAGACAGCCTGGGTGTGGAGCCCCAACAGACTTCCATCATCACCCTGGAAAACGAGCTGATGAAGGTGGATTTTTCCACGCTGGGTGGTGCTATCACGCAAGTGACGCTCAAAAAACACGTGGTGCAGGCAGATACCCTCGTAACACTCATCCCCAAAGGCAAAAAAGTGGCGGATCTCACCGTCTTTCATCCCGCCACCCAGAGCGATCTCAAAGATGTCAATTTCAACTACAGCGTGAGCATGGACTCCCTGGAGCTGGTCTTTTATCTTGGCAGCGAAGCCATGCCAGCCGTCAGACGCAGCTATCGTCTGGATGATGGCTATGGGATAAAATGTGAGGTAAACGTCCAGAACATGGGCAATATCCATGGCTTGGCACTGGATTTTGATGCCGGCATTGCCGATAGCGAGACTTATACCAAATACAAGGCGCAGGATTATAAGTTTGTCTATTATGCCAACAACGAGAGCCAGAAGCTGCTTCTGTCCAAGCTGAAGAAAAAGCCTGTCTCCGGCGAAGTTCAGAGCTTTGGCTGGGCTGCTCTGCGCAGCAAGTATTTCACCATCGCTTTGGCCGAGCGCGGGCCCAACCTGATCAACGAGATCAACGGTTATATCCAGCAGGAAACCGGCAATCCCGCCATGACGCTTTCTGCCAAGAGCAGTGTAGGCAAAGTGGCTTGGGATCAGGAGTTTCTCATCTATGCCGGTCCCGCAGATTATGACATTTTAGCCAAGTATGACCAACAGATGCAGCTCATCGCCGAGCGTGGGCCCGGCTGGTTGCGCTGGTTGGCCAATCTGATCGCCAGCTTCCTCAAATTTCTGCACAAGTATTTGCCCAACTATGGCTTGGTGATCATCGTCTTTTCACTCATTCTCTCGATTGTCCTCACCTCCATCCAACAACCGCTCACCCGCAAGGGCATGGAAGCAAATCTCAAGATGCAGGAGATTCAACCCAAGATGGAGGCCATCCGCAAGAAATATGCCAACGATATCAACGCTCAAAGAGCGGAAATGGTCAAATTGCAACAGGAACACGGCATCAACGTCTTTGGCGGCTGCATCATGTGGATTCCGCTGCTGATCAATATGCCGATCCTGATCTCGCTCTACAACGTCTTGCGCTACACGCTGGATATGCGCAATGCCAGCTTTATCCTCTGGTGGACAGACCTCTCCCTGCCGGATAAATACTACGTCCTGCCCATCCTCATGGGTTTGGTGATGATAGTGCAGAGCAGATTTGTCAAGCCAGCTGCACCGGACGAGAGCAAGATGACCGAACAACAGAAACAAGCCCAACAGACAACCAAACTCATGGGCTATATCATGCCGGTGATGATGTTCTTTATCTTCAAGGGCTTACCCTCCGGCTTGGTGCTATATTACACCGTCTATAGCATCTTCTCAGCCATCCAGCAATATCGCCTGCAAAAAAAGATTAAAACCAAGGAAACTATTACTAAATGACAAAGATAAAAAGAAGCGGAACCAGCGTGGAAGCTGTGATTGCCGCTTTCCGCAAGGAATACCAAGTTCAGGATTGGGAGCTCAGCTATGAGGTGGTCAAAAAGCCAAGGGCAGGCTTTTTGGGCCTCTTCGCTTCCAAAACCGCCGTCGTCAGTTTTGACCTGCCCGAAGTGGAAAACAGAGTGAAATTGTTCCTGCAGCTGCTGCTGCAAAAGATGGGCGTAAACTTTGAAAAGATAGACGCCCGTCGCGAAGGTAAAATCGTGTATCTGGACATCGCCGGAGTCAGCGAACCCGGCTTCCTGATCGGCAAAAACGGCAGCATGCTGGATACGCTGCAATACTTTATCAACCGTGTCTTTGATTCCGACCGCCGCCTCAGCATCATCTATCTGGATAGCGAAGGCTACCGCGAAAAGAAGGATCAATACTTCCTGCGTCGCTTCACCTCCCGCATCCAGGAGACGCGTGAAAGTGGCAAACCGCTCACTCTGGATCCCATGCACTCCTCGCAGCGCCGCGTCATCCATCAATATGTAAAGCGGCAAAAAGGCCTGCGCACCCTCACCGTGGGTGATGGGGATAAAAAACGCATCATCGTTTTCCCCACCAAGCTTTCTGAACAGGAAGTGCTGGATCAAACCGGCACCAAAAAGATAAAGTTCAGCGGCAAAGCGCCCCGGAAGGCAGCCCCGCAAAATAAACAGTTTACCGGTAAAAAGGACTACAGCCCCAGGAAGGATAAGGACAAATCCGGCTACCGCAAACCCAAATACTATCCCAACAGACGCCCTCCCAAAAGGGGGGATCACGGCAGAAGAACTGAAGACTAAATGAAGATCTTCAAGGTAGACGCCGGCCATTACTACACCGATGGCGGCGCCATGATGGGCGTGAATCCTTGGGCTCTTTGGGGCAAAAAAGAGCCCACGGACGAGCGGCGCCGCATCAGACTCGCCCTCGACCTGCTCCTTATCGTGGGTCACGGGCGTGTGATTCTGGTGGATACCGGCATCGGCAACCGACTCAGCGAAAAGCAAATCAAGATCTACAAGCCTTCCGAATATATCTTGGAAAAGTCTTTGGCGGCGCTGGGTTATCAGGCATCGGACGTCACGGACGTCATCCTCAGTCACCTGCATTTTGACCATGCGGGCGGGCTGATCACCTCCCATGAAGGTGAAGATAAAATCACCTTTGCCAATGCCCGGCTCTGGTGCCAAAAGGCAGAGTGGGAAATGGCCAAAAACCCCGATGGCTTGAACCAGGCGGCTTATGATTATCCCAATCAATTGCAGCCTTTGGAAGAAAAGATGCAGGTGAGAGATGGGGTCGCTGTGGCAAGCGACCATACTGGTTGCGACTCACAACTGCAACTCACTCTGGTGGACGGAGATGCCGAAATCGCTCCGGGCGTCAAAGTGAAAAAGACGGGCGGACACAGCGTGGGCAGCCAGATCGTTGAGATCGAAGCCCAAGACGGATTCTACATCTATCCTGCCGATATTATCCCCACCGCTTTCCATCTACCTTTGGCTATCACCTCTGCCTACGACGTCAACCGCAAAGAAACTTACTTAGCCAAACAGTATATCCACCAGACTATCAAGGAAAGAGGCGGCAAGCTGCTGCTGAACCACGATAATGTGCATTGGGAGTTTAGGTGTTAGGTGTTAGGTGTTAGGTGTTAGGGGTTAGGTGTTAGGTGTTAGGTGTTAGGTGTTAGGTGTTAGGGGTTAGGGGTTATGATATGAACAAGATTAAGAGTTATAAAGACTTGATGGTGTGGCAGAAGGGGATGTCCCTTGCTGAGATGATTTACCAGATAACAGCGGGTTTTCCCAAAGCTGCGCTGTATTCACTTACAGACCAGATGCGCAGAGCAGCAGTATCTGTAGTTTCCAACATTGCTGAAGGGAAAGGCAGGGATTCCAGGCAGGAGTATTTGCGCTTTCTTTCTATTGCCCAAGGTTCATTAAGCGAATTGGAAACTCAACTACTACTGTCAATCCGGCTTAAATTTCTCAGTGAGCAAGATGCCAAGACACCCTTGTCTCTGTGTGACGAAATTGGCCGAATGCTTAGCACCATGCGCACCAGGTTAAAAACGTCCTCCCCCTAACACCTGGCCGAAGGCGCAGCAGCGTTCAGCGACCGCCCGTACAAGAGCAGGCGCATCTTTAGCTCCAGCGCAGCCCTAACCCCTAACCCCTAAAACCTGGCCGAAGGCGCAGCGGCGGTTCAGCGACCGCCCGTACAAGAGCACGCGCATCCTTGGCTCCAGCGCAGCCCTAACCCCTAACCCCTAACACCTAACACCTGGCCGACGCAGTCGGCCTCTAACCCCTAACACCTGGCCGACGCAGTCGGCTCCTAACCCCTCACCGAAGGCGCAGCAGCGGTTCAGCGACCGCCCGTACAAGAGCAGGCGTATCTTTGGCTCCAGCGCAGCTCTAACCCCTAACCCCTAACACCTGGCCGACGCAGTCGGCTCCTAACCCCTCACCGAAGGCGCAGCGGCGGTTCAGCGACCGCCCGTACAAGAGCACGCGCATCCTTGGCTCCAGCGCAGCCCTAACCCCTAACACCTAACACCTAACACCTGGCCGACGCAGTCGGCCTCTAACCCCTAACCCCTAACACCTAACACCTATTTTAATCCTTGACATTTTTCCCCCCTCTGCAATCCTTGCTATTGTGTGAGTTTTGTTCCTCAATGCGATTTGCAACATCATGCAATCACAAAGAGTTACATTTGCCTCACATTAGAAACAAGGCTAACTTAGCACAAGGGAGACACGATGAATTTCGGGATCTTTACCCAGCCGGAAACAAAAAAAAGCAGGGGCTTAGGGCTCCTGAGGGGATTCGTGTCTGCAATTTTTGCTCCCCGTGCTGATTTTAGCCACATCAGTTTTTGTATTCCCATCCCCGCATCCAAGGAAAGAGGCCTGAAGAGTGTATGCACTTTGTATAATAATAATCGTCGCACATTATTCTTTAGGATTGGTGTATCCACCTGTCAGAGCCGGTTTTCCCCACCTGCGAGGAGCGAACAATTCAACGTCTATTACCAAACAGGACTTTGCCTATAAGCCTATGGCCCTAAGATAGGCAAAGCCTACTCCCCTAACAACCTTAAAAATATCTACTTTAAGGAGCTTAGATATTATGAAACGATATTTATCCTTAATCGTGCTCATAGCTCTGATGCTGAGTATCTTCAGCCTGAGCTATGCGCTTACCGTGCAAATAGGTGATGGAACTGCAACTACCAGAAGATTGCCCATTGATGGTTACTATCACTTCACCTATTCGCAGCAGATCTATACCCAAAGCCAAATTGGTCAAGGTGGTTCAATAAGTAAAATCCGTTTCTACTATGCGTCGGGTAGTTTAACCAACAGTCAAGGTTGGCGAATCTACCTGGGACACACTCAGAAAACGGCATTTTCCAGTGCCTCGGATTGGGAAACACCTGCTGGCCTAACCGAAGTCTTTGATGGTGATGTATCTTCCCTGCTGCCCGCGGCGGGTAACTGGATGGAGATCCCTCTGACTACCCCCTTCACTTACAACAATACTGATAACTTGGTCGTTGCTGTACACCAGTATACTTCCGGCTGGACTTCATCATATTTGTACTGTGGAGCTTTCACCAGCGGAGCCGATACCGGTATGTATTATCGTAGTGATAGCACTGATTTTGATATTGACAATCCTGGTGCAGCATATTCAACAATGTATAGCGACATCAACCGCATCCAGCTTGTCTTCCCAGACACTGTGGCACCTGCGGCTCCCACACTTGTATCACCCGTAAATGGTGCTCAGGTGATGGCTGGTCAGCTCCTATGCTGGACTCAGCCCACTGGACCTGCTGATGCTACTGGCTATGACGTCTATATCGACGATACCATGGTCAGCAGCAATCAGGAGGGAACCACTTATGCACTGCCTGCCTCTACAAGCGTAGGCACGCACACCTGGTATGTGAAAGCTCGCAACAGTATCGGTGTCTCGCCTGCCTCTGCCACGGGTACCTTTGAATTTGTCAATGGGGTGATTATCGGCACGGGAACTTCCAACCAAACATATCCATTTTATGTCAACTATGGATACACTCGTTCCTTATCACTCTACACGGAAGCTCAAATCGGGCAGACTGGCCAAATCACCACCTTGGGCTGGAGTGTAGCTACTCCCAAAGCCACATTAATTCCCTATAAGATCTACATCAAACCTACCTCCGAGACAGCACTTGCTCAGATGCCCTGGGCTGATTTCACCACTGGTGCCACTGTGGTAAAAGAGGGGGAATACGCCTTTGACAGCGCAGGCTGGCACAATTTAACCTTGGACGCGCCATTTCCTTACACCGGTGGCAACCTGCTCATCGGTGTGGAAGTCAACTATGGTGGCTCCGGAGCGGGATATCAAAATATTCCCTATTTCCACTACACTACCGGTACCACAGACTCAAATCAACGTTGGTATAAAGACGGTAGCGAACCTACAGATAACGGGTCGCTGAGCACTAATCTACCAAACGTGCTCATGTTGTTCGTGCCCCTGCCAACCAATCCTGTCTTTAGCATCAATCCCGCAGGGTATGACTTTGGCAGCCTCATTATCAACACCACCAGCAGCCAAACCTTCACCATCATGAATGCTGGAGGCGGCACGCTAAACGTCACCGGTATCAGCCCCACAAGCGATGGCTTCTTTAGCGTGACGGACGCCCCTCAATGGCCAGTGTCTTTGGCTATGGGTGAAACCACAACCTTCAGCATTAAATATGCTCCCACGGCTGTTGGTACCCATAGTGCCACCTTTACCATCTCTGATGGACGTGCCAATACCACCCTGAACGTCAGTGGCGCCTGTTATGATCCCACCATCTATGATTTCCCCTGGGTGGAGGGTTTCACCAATACCACCTTCCCGCCTGCAGAATGGGCACGCTACTCAGGCTTGTATGATGATCAGAATCCCTACACGCTCACCCCTACTACCTATGGTTGGCGCAGAGCCGCCAACTTCGCCAATGTTTCCGATTCCGGTAATCCCTGTGCCAGGATTAATATTTTCAGCACTACCACCAGATACTGGTTAGTCACACCACCCATCGCTATTCCTGCTACTGGTTACCAACTGGATTTTGATCTGGCACTCTCATACTGGAATGGTAGCGGCGTTGCAGTTACCCCTGGCGAACAACAAGATGACAAGTTCATCGTCCTGATCTCTGACAACCCTGATATGTCAGGTGCGACAGAACTCAAAAGATGGGATAACGCCGGCTCTACTGATGTGTATGATAATATCGCTCCCTTGGGCGAAGCTATTGCCATAGATCTCAGTGCACATGTGGGTACCAAATACATTGCCTTCTACGGGGAATCAACCGAAGCCGGAGGCGATAACTATCTCTACGTGGATCAGGTGCGCGTGCGTGAGACGCCAACCGCTCCCATCTTCTCCCATGCTCCTGACGCCATAGAATTCTATACTACCTACGTCAATACTGCTACAGCATATCAGAATGTCACTGTCACCAATATCGGTATTGGTACGCTGACTCTGAACCCGGGAGATGTTAGCATCGTGGGAACAGATGCGGCCATGTTCCAAGTTGATCCCAACCTCCAGTCTCTTGCGCTCACAGCAGATCAAAGTGGCAATATCCCGGTCCGCTACAACCCCACCGCAACAGGTACACATACTGCCACCTTGCGCATGAGCTATGGTGGCAACAACTATGATGTAGCCCTGACCGGCAGAGCCGTGGGTGCAAACGCTCTCTTGGAGAGCTTTGAAGACACCACCTTCCCGCCTATGGGATGGGATGCCGGTAACTGGGGACGCACTACCTTCATAACCCCTGTGCAAGGGAGCGCATCTGCCAACGTAACTGGTTCTACCTCTACACAGTATGTGCTCAGCACCCCCATGCTTACCGTTACTGCCGATAGCAGCATCGACTTCTGGACGCGTTGCACCAATTCCACCGCCTATCTGCAAGTTGTATATTCCACGGATAGAACCAACTGGACTCAGGTGGGCAGCGATTTCAGCTTTGCTGAGCCCAATGAGCCCAACACCTGGTACAATGTCAATGTAGACCTCAGCACGCTGGCTGGTAACAACTACTATATCGGCTTCCGCACCGGTTTAACTGGTGGCAGCTACTACGTGGATATGGTTGTTGGTCCCAATATCACACCCCTTGCCCCGGGTGCTCCTGGGCTTGTTTCACCAGCGGACGCTGCTATCGAAGTGAGCGTTACTCCCACCTTCACCTGGACTGTTCCCACCACGGGTGGCATCCCCACATCCTACAAGATCTATTGTGATGCCAACACCAACCCCACCACGCTGATCGGTACCAGCACAGAGCTCAGCTTCACACCTACCACTCCTCTGCCCTACAATACCCCCTTGTACTGGACTGTGAAGGCTGTGAACGCAGTCGGAGATGGTCCTGCAGCTACACCGCGCAGCTTCACCACCCTCCCGGAAGGTTTGGTGTATATCGGTAATGGAACTAGCAATGGCTACCTGCCCATCTATCCCTACTACAACTTCAATTACAGTCAGACCATCTATCTCCAGAGCGATATCAACATACCTGACAAGCGCGTTGAGCAAATCGCCTTCTACTGGAACGGTGCCGCAGCAGGAACCAACAGCAAAGGTTGGACGGTCTATATGGCACACACCAATAAAGACTCTTTCACCGATGGTCAGGATTGGGTGCCTTATGACAATCTCACCCAGGTCTACACCGGCGAGTTAAACCTTCCAGCTACAGCGGGATGGGTCGATATCACCCTGGATGCCCCCTTCGTCTACAACAACACAGACAACCTCCTGATCGCCGTTTACGAAAACACGCCTGGAAACAGTGGTAGCTCAGGGTACTTCTACTCCACTTCTGTAACCGGCACACGTGCCTTGCTCTACTACGACGATAACACAAACCCTAATCCTGCCACTCCTCCCGACGCCGCAGCGTACTACAGCCAGAGGAATGCCTATGCCAATATCAAGATGCAGTTTGGCGATATTCCACCCTCACCCGTATTCGCCTATGCACCTGTTACAATTGACTTTGGCGCTGGCTTTGTCAATACTCCCATGGCCTATCAGGATGTAACTGTGTCAAACACGGGTGCAGGTACCCTGAACCTGGCTGTAGCAAACGTCAGCATCATCGGAACTGATGCGGCGATGTTTGAGCTCAATAACAGCAACCTGCCTTTTGCTCTTGCCACAAACGAAAGCGGCACCATCCCGGTTCGTTACAACCCCACCGCAGTAGGCACACATACTGCCACCTTGCGCATGGTTCATGATGGGAATAACTATGATGTGGCCCTAAGCGGAAGAGCTCTGAGCGAAAACGCTCTGTTTGAGAGCTTTGAAGCCACCAGCTTCCCACCTGCGGGCTGGGATAAGGGTAACTGGAGCACCAGCACCACTCCCTTCCATGGAACAAAGTCTGCCTCCAAGTATGGCTCTGCCAGCACACAATACGTGCTCAGCACGCCTATGCTCGCCATTGATACCGATAGCAGACTCAACTTCTGGACCCGTTGCACCAATACCAGTGGCATCTTGCAAGTGGTATACTCCACAGACAGGGTCAGCTGGGTTCAATTGGGAAGCGATATCACCTTCGACGCAAGCAACACCTGGTACAATGTCGATATAGACCTCAGCACGCTGGCTGGTAACAACTACTACCTTGGCTTCCAAACCGGTTTGTATGCAGCCACCTACTATGTAGACTATGTCATTGGCCCGGATTTCGCTGCTATTGCCCCTGAGGCTCCCACACTTACTGCTCCCGCAGACGCTGCTACTGATCTGAACCCTAATCCCACCTTCACCTGGACTGCTTCCAGCACAGGTGGTGTGCCCACATCTTACAATATCTATTGTGATGCCAGCACTATGCCTACCACGCTGATCGGCA
The DNA here is from genome assembly GCA_029781115.1 of Candidatus Cloacimonadota bacterium. Lineage (GTDB taxonomy): Bacteria > Cloacimonadota > Cloacimonadia > Cloacimonadales > Cloacimonadaceae > UBA3900. The sequence continues at coordinate 78,340 of JAKOXG010000018.1, read as the reverse complement.
CCAGCACGACTACCAGCTTCACACCCACTGTAGGCTTGCCCTACAGCAGCACCTTGTATTGGACTGTGACAGCGGTGAACACTACAGACGAAAGTGCCCCAGCTACGCCGCGCAGCTTCACCACCATGGCAGACCCGACCGTCTATACCATCCCCTTCACTGAAGGCTTTGAAGAGGGGCAGACGCATGGTGCTCAAGTGAAAAACTGGGTGCAGCATCTGGAGAGTGGTAGCAATTATTGGATGGCCAACTCCACCAACACTGATTACTACCGTACCCCACGTAATGGTGATTTCAATGCCACCTTGCGTTGGAGCAGCAATGCCTGGTTGATGAGACCCTTCTCCTTGCAAGGTGGGGTAGCCTACGACGTGGAAGTCTGGGCCAGGCAGAATACAACCACCGCAGCTAATGCCACCGTTGGTCTTTACTACGGCAGCTCTGGCACCATTGATGGCATGACCGCCATCGTGGAACAAACCGGCGTTGTCAGTGGAGATTATCAGCAGATCAGAGGAACCTTCACCCCGGAAACCACTGGTATCCATTGGATTGGCATCCATGGCGTGGTCGCTTATAATCCCATGTATATGAGTATTGACGACATCTCGGTGACACTCGCGCCCACGGCTCCGGTCTTCACCTACACGCCTGATGCCATTAACTTTGGTACCTTGCTCTATAACACCCTCAGCAATCCAGTGCTGGTCACCATTACAAACGAAGGTTCGGGAACCATAGACCTGAGCACATCCAGCTTCAGTTTTGTTGGTCCCAATGCAGCGGATTTCTCCGTTGGAACCACCGACCCAGCCCTGCCAGTAGATTTGGGAAGGGATGAATCTGTAACTGTTCCCGTAACGGTGCAGAGCACCACAGAAGGCCCCATCTCCGCTACCTTGCGTATTGCGTATGGTGGAACAAACTACGATGTGGCTCTGAGTGCCAATATCCTGCCGGAAGATATCTTCTTCGTGGGTGAGGGAACGACTGCCAATAGCAATACAGGTGCTCCATGTGTTTATGGTGGATACTACAAGAATGGCCGTGAGCAGTATATATTCACTGCCGCTGAGCTGACAGCGTTGGGAGCCCAAGCAGGTATCATCAAAACCCTTGGCTTCAACGTTCAAAATCCCAACACCTCAGCCAACCTGCCAAACTTCACCATTAGCATCGGTGCTACTACAGCCACGGAGTTTGCCGATACCAACTTCCTGACCGGTCTCACCCAAGCGTATTCAACCGGTACAGGTACTTATACTCCCGTAGCCGGATGGAACAGCCACAATCTCACTTCCCCCTTCTACTGGGATGGAGTGTCCAACCTGGTGGTCCAAACCAGCTATGATTTGCTGCCATCGGCAGTGCTGAATGCCAGTACCTATTATACTGATACTACAGTAAATAAGACTCTGTATTATCGCCACGACAGTACTGAATGGAATACCGTCACTACGGGAACTCTCAGCAACTATCGTCCCAACATGATGATATATATAGACGAGCCTATTGCCGGTGCCCCTGCTGCACCCACTCTCGTCTCTCCTGCTGATGGAGCTACGGGTCTTCCCAAGGCTGGATTTGAGCTCAAATGGAGTCCTGACCTGAACAATGGCGGAGTACCGGATTATTATGCCGTATTCCTGAGCACTGATCCGGATGATGTGTTTAGTGGCACCTATTGGGAAACTACAAACACCGGCCTCAATCCAGTGCTCGCAGATCCTCCCTATAGCTACACTTACGGACAGCGTTACTACTGGACTATCCAAGCCATCAATACTCATGGCGATGCTGTGCAAACCACCTCCTATTCCTTTGTGATTGAGGACGACCCTGTCGTTTATAGCTACCCCTGGACAGAGAACTTCGATGCTCTTGCAGCGGGTGAAATGCCGGCTCAATGGACTATTATTTCCTCCCCGGCTAACAGACCCTGGAAAGCCTCTTCCGGTGTTGGTGCTACCTCTCTACCCAATGCTGCGGCGGTATTCTACAGCTCTTCTTATCCCAAAGATGAGTGGATGATCACCGTCCCCTTCAGCATGCAAGCCAATCAGGCCTACAGGATAAGCTTCCAGGTGAAGGGCGAAGGTTGGAATGAAGTTCCCGAACAATTGGCAGTACACTGGGGCACACAGCCCACCGTGGCTTCCATGACCGCCAATGCTGCTCTGTTTGATGGTCAGCTCACCTATCCTAATTGGACTCAAATGGACCTGTTCTTCACCCCTGTCACCACTGGTCTCTATTACTTAGGCTGGCATGCCAAGTCACCGGTTAATCTGGACTTCATCGCTGTGGATGATATCCGCGTTTCCGAGGCTTTTGCTGCTGATCTGGAAGCCCTCTTCCTTGGTGGCAGTCCATATGGTAAAGTTGGCGTCGCCAAGGAACAGTATGTGACTGTGAACAACGCAGGCATGGATGCTCAGTCCAACTACACTGTCTACATCAAAGAGCAGGGCTCCGGTGCCACGCTGGGCCAACTGCAGGTTTCTGATGTCATCAATTCCTTGGAAAGCAAGGTGCATACTGTTAGCTGGACTCCCACCGCCGCAGGCACTACAGCGATTTACGCTGAAGTAGTGCTTGCCGGTGACCAGAATGTCGCCAACAACACCACCGCAGCAAAGGATGTGACCGTCTACGCAGCAAGCTCGTCATTCCTTACCATAGGCGATGCTGGCAACCTACAGATGTCAAACGTATATCCCTTCAACGTATATTACAAGGATTTCGTGGCAGAGACTGTCTACCTGGCAAGCGAAGTCCAAGCTACCGGTGGCACGATCAACGCTCTCGTCTACTACAACCATTTCCAGACAGATCACACTTCCCCTGTGCAAATCTGGATGAAAAATACGGATGCTGTAAACGTGGGCGCCTGGCTGCCTTGGGACGGCTATCAACTCGTATTTGATGGCAACATCTTCTGCCCCGAAGGCATCAACGCAGTCCATATCCCCATCACGCCCTTCACCTACACGGGCGGAAACCTGGCTATCAGAACCAGTAAAACCTGGGAGGATGGCTGGGTCCAAAACTGCTTCTGGCTCAACACACCGGATGCCAACTATCCCAGTAGAACCAGATATGTCTATTCCGATGGCGCTGATGGAACATTGGATCACGCCGCCCCCACTGGTGGATATGCATCCAACAATGTGCCCTACACCATATTCATCATGGATCCCGCTTCCTTGGTGACCACATTAGCCGCTCCTACGGTGAGTGTGACACTCTCCGACACAAACGCTGTGCTGGATTGGCCGGCAATTCCCTATGCCTACAACTACAAGGTCTACGTATCTGAAGATCCCTACAACTTCGGTACTGTGCCTGCAGCTACCGTCTATACCAACACCGCCACCATGAGCACAACGGCAGGTAAAGGCTTCTACAAAGTCACCGCCAATACCTACCGTGACTCAGCAAGAGGCCTGTTGGCATTGCGCAATCTGTCAAAAATGAATATCGTACCGGCAGATGATAATCCGATCGTCAGAGATATGAAAGATATCAATGGCCGTCGGAAAGCAACCCCCTAACCCAACCTTCTGAAAAGAAGAAATAATAAGCGCCCCTGGGTCCTTCGTGGATCCGGGGGTGTTTTTTTTAGTCGTCAGTCGTCAGTAGTCAGTCGCTGCGCTGGTCTCGAGGATGCGCCTGCTCTTGTACGGGCGGTCGCTGAACCGCCGCTGCTTCACATGACCTCGCTATCCACTTGTCCCTTACTCACCCGCCCGGAGATGCCGTGGAGATACTCGGGTTTTTCCCGGGAGGCTCCGGGTAATCACCGGGAGGCTCAGTAAGGAAGGAGGGCCGACTGCGTCGGCCAGGTTTTAGGTGTTAGGTTTTAGGTGTTAGGTGTTAGAGCTGCGCCGGAGCCAAAGATGCGCCTGCTCTTGTACGGGCGGTCGCTGAACCGCCGTTGCTTCACATGGCCTCGCTCTCCGGGCCGACTGCGTCGTCCAGGTGTTAGGTGTTAGGTTTTAGGTGTTAGAGCTGCGCTGGAGCCAAAGATACGCCTGCTCTTGTATGGTCGCTTGCCATAGCGACCAACCTCACATGACCTCGCTCTCCAGGCCGACTGTGTCGGCTTCGCCGCAGTTGTGAGTAGCTGCGCTGGCTTCGGAGTTACTCGTGTTTTTGGTATAGATGTGGTTAGTTTTGGGGTTGTGGTAGAAAGCAGGCTGGCGCCTGCTGGCGGCGGTATGGCAACCGCCGGCTACCTACTTTGGGTCGCTTTGGCAAGCGACCATACAAGGCATCCGTGGAAAAACAAAGAGCTCCAGAGCTATCCGGATTGCCACCAAGAGCATTCTCATCCTCGAGACCAGCGCAGCTCTAACACCTAACCCCTAACACCTGCGGCGAAGCTGCCCCCATCCGTGCACATCCGTGTGTATCCGTGGAAAAAATAGAAAGCCTCGAAACCAGCGCAGCCCTAACACCTAAAACCGTCCGACGCAGTCGGCCTCCGTTAAGAAACATAAAAAAACGAAAAAAGCCCAATATTCTTCTTGACAGGAAAGGCACCTTTGTTAGCATGTCACCGTATTAATAGATAACCCAAACGAAGTTTAGTGGCGACGATTAAACTGAACTCGAAAAGACGAGGCTGGATGCCGGTTTCCGGCTCCGGTTTGCATCTTTTCATTGCCGTTTGGAACCTGACGTCGGGTTCCAGACAGTTTGTATTTTATACATTCTCACGGAGGAATGTTATGAAAAAGGTATTAATACCGTTGCTGCTGGTTATGAGCTTTTGCTTCTTGGCAGCAGTAGAATCTGACCCTTCTGCGGTAGTTGGGTATGTTAAGTATGACATGACTGCGGGCAACAACTTGGTAGCTCTGCCCATGGAACAGGGTTTCACCTTGGCTTCTGATGTTGGGACTTATGCAGGTGCCAATATCGTTCAGAAATGGAATCCCGCTTCTGAGTCATGGGATCCGGTCATTTCCGAGCTTATGCCTGGATGGTGGGATAATGACTTTGCAGTAGGTGTTGGTGATATCCTTCTGATTGGTGTTGCAAGTGCAGGTGCACTCTACAGCGTAGGTGGTCTTCCTACACCGGCAACCTATTCACTGGTCGCGGGTGCCAATGCAATCATGATTCCCCTGAATAGGTCTGACTTGACCATGGCGAGTGATGCAGGAACGGAAATAGGTGCCAACGTTGTTCAAGCTTGGGATTCCGTTTCCGATTCTTGGGATCCGGTGATCTCAGAACTAATGCCCGGATGGTGGGATAATGATTTTTCCATCTCCATCGGGAAGCCTTTACTCGTAGGAGTGGGAGCTGCTTCGACTTGGCCTGCTCCACCCGCTCCCGCCCCCACAAGAAAATTAATGATGTCAGGATCAAAATAAGGAGACATAATGAAAAGACATTTGTTAATAATCGCTATGCTGGCAATGGCTGTTTGTGCCTTTGCCTGGACCGGCAGGTCTATTTATACCCAGATCGTATTAGAGAACTTGGATATATTGGACTATATTTCTAACGAAGCGTGGCCAAACCTTGGCGATGGCCAGCATGATCCCAACTGGTACTTTGAAGTGTCTTGCCCAGAAATTGGCGAAACGGGGTCGACTGAAACTCACCCCAGAAATAGAATCAAGGTTGGTAAGTTCCAGGTTGGCGGCGCATCACAGCCGATGAGAGCTTGGGCGTTTTTCGATTGTCAAGTATTCTCCCCACTGGGACCCTCTGCCGGTAAAGAAATACACATGAAGCTAAGGTACCTCCCCACCGGAGATGAGGCAAACTTTGCCACACGTATCCGCACTTTGCCTTCTGGCGTCGGGCCAGTTCTTGACTATGAGGGATCTGCCCCGCCTATGCAATGGGTTCTGCCTGATGCATTGGTTGGCACCCCAGCCCCCCCACAGATTAACTTCACGGTAAGATCCAACTACGTTGGTGCTGCCATCCGCAAAGATGGTGCGGATACCGGTGAGACTACACCTTGGACCTTCATAGGCCCCACAGCTGAGGTTGCTGGTGTATACACCGTGGTGAGAGATGCAACCACATTCGTGGTTCAAGGCACAACCGACACATCCTACAACTATGATGGTGCTGCAGATGCTACGGTTACCTTCATTGGTACTTACACTCCTGCCATCGCAGCCGGCAATCCCTATCCTGCAAATGGAGCCAACTTCGAAATAGCTCATGATGCAGAAGCATCCAACTACGACCTTACTTGGGAAGCTCCCATAGCTGGTGACGTCGACGGTTACAAGGTAATCTGGAATGGCGGAGCACCGGTTGATGTCGGAAGTAACCTTACTTGGCAAACCCCCGCAATCGCGGAAGGCACCTACACCTGGATGGTGATACCCTACTTCAACGATCCGCTTCCTCCCGCTCCCGCTCCCGGTGGCAAGACAACTGGTTTCACCCGTGAGTTTGCACCCCTGCAAGCCAAACTGATTGCTCCTCAGATCAAGGGCGATGCTGTTAATACTCCAACCTGGAGCTTTACCGTCACTCGTCAAGATCCTCCAGTCCTGCCCGTGGAACTCAGCAATTTCAGTGCTGTGCTCACCGCAGAGAACTTCGTGAAGCTCTCTTGGAGAACTCAGAGTGAAACTGGAATGTTGGGCTATCGTGTCTACCGTGGTGAAAGCGATGTCCAAGCATCATCCATGATGCTTCCCGTTCTCATCCCTGCAAACAACACAAGTAACGTCATCGACTATACTTGGGTTGATTCAGAGGTAGAAGTTCAGCATACCTATTGGTATTGGCTGGAAGCTGTTGAAGTCAACGGCACTGGCCAATTCTATGGTCCGCTCACCGTGAGAGTGGAAGGCGAGATTCCTTCCGTCCTTCCCACCATCACCACCATGGGCAATGCTTATCCCAACCCCTTCAAACAATCAAGCAGCACCACCATTGATGTTTCCATCAAGGAAGGTGAAAATGGCACAGTGACCGTTTACAACATCCTTGGCCAAATTGTGAAGACCTTCAAAGTCAACGAAGGTGAACACCAGATCAACTGGAACGGTAAAGATGCACGTGGAAATAACTGCGGCAGCGGTATCTATTTCTACAAGCTCAGCACCCCCAGCACCAATATGACCAAGAAGATGGTTATTGTGAAATAGTCTTTTTTAAGACAAAAAAAGCCCTGGCTGCGCCGGGGCTTTTTTTTGTCCAGTCGTCAGTAGTCAGTCGTCAGTCGCTGCGCTGGCTTCAAGAATACGTATGGTATTAACTAAAAGCGAGGTTAAGAATGGCAGTAATAAAGAGTTTTAGAGATTTAATCGTATACCAGAAATCGTTTGAATTGGCATGCAAGATTTATGAAATCACAAGATCATTTCCTAAAGAGGAGCTGTATTCGCTGACAGACCAGATCCGAAGATCGTCAAGGTCTATATGCGCCAATCTTGCAGAAGCCTGGGGAAGAAAGATCTATCCCAAAGTATTTATAAACAAACTCAGCGATGCATTATCCGAGCAAATGGAAACAGAAGTCTGGTTAGCTTTTTGCCTCAGATTCAAATACATTGATGAGTCTACGTACAACACCCTGATAGGCGAATACAGTGAGATTCGCAGAATGCTAACATCCATGATGAACAATCCGGAGAAGTTTGAGCCCAAGTTGTCTTAGGCGGCTTCGCCGCAGTCGCTGGATCAAGTCGTCAGTCGTCAGTAGTCAGTCGCTGCGCTGGTTTCGGGGTACGCATGCTCTTGGTGGCAATCCGGGTAGCCCTGGAGCTCTTTGTTCTCCCACGGATCCTTGTATGGTCGCTTGCCAAAGCGACCCAAAGAAGGTAGCCGGCGGTCGCCGAACCGCCGCAAGCAAATGGAATTTGCTACATAAGCCATAAAACCATACTGGTTGCTCCAAAAGTACACTAACCATCGCATCCAGCGCAGCGACTGACTACTGACGACTGACGACTGACGACTGGCAAGCTCCTCTTGTCCCACCAAGTTATATAATGTCCTCAAATTAAGTCAGTTATACCAGTATCCTTTAAAGCGTGCGTCAGCGACTGACGACTGACGACTGACTACTGACGACTGGCAAGCTTCGCTTGCCCTCCAAAAAACCCTTGACACTGCACCTCACCTCAAAATCATAGTCATTCCTACAAATATCACAAGGAGCCCTGATGTCTGCTCTTCAGAGTGGCTTGGAAAAGCTACGCAAGCACATAGATGACAAGCAGTTGTATCCCGCAGGAGCAAAGCTGCTTTTGGCCGTGTCCGGCGGTTCGGACTCGCTGGGGCTCTTGTGTTTATTTTCCAAGCTGCGTTTACAGAGCTCCATCACTCTGCTTTGTTGTCATGTAAATCACGGTTTGCGGGGTGAACACAGCGACAGGGATGAGGCCTTGGTCAAGGAGATCTGTCTCAAGCTCAATGTGCCGGTGCTCTGTCGGAGAGTGCAGCTTGATGAGGGCGGCGATCTGGAAAACAGGGCGCGTGAAGCCCGTTTTGAGGTTCTCTATCACGTCCTGGATCTTTACCGTTTCGATTTTATCGTGTTGGGACATCAACAGGAAGATCAGGCTGAGACTATATTGATGAATATGTTCCGGGGCACGGGGATCAACGGCATGGCGGGCATCCGGGTCAAGCAAAACCGGCTTTTGCACCCGCTTTTGGATTTCAGTCGTGAGGAGCTGCAGGCCATCGTGAGCGAATGTGGCTTTGAGTGGGCGGTTGATGCCAGCAACGAGGATACCGGCTTCAAGCGCAATCACTTGCGCAGGGAGTTGATTCCCTATCTGCAGGCCAATTTTGCGCCGGATTTGCTGGACAAGCTTTCGCATCTGGCCTCCGTGATGGATGATGCGGATGTCTATTTCAAACAGCAGGCGGCAATGCGTTTCAAAAAGAGGCGTGTAGAGAGCGAGCCGGGACTGATCAGCTTCCCGATCAAAGGGCTGAAAAAGCTTTCCGATACCGAGCTTTACTATTTCTTCAAGCTTTGTTATACCGAGACCTGTTTGGAAGAGATGGATTTCTTCAACAGTCACTTCCAAGCGATCAAGGCTTTGATGGAGGGAAACGGCAGCGCCATGTTGCATCTCTCCAACGATGTGGTCGTCTATCGGGAATATGATCTGATCAGCTTTAGCTGGGGTGAATTGGAGCCGCCGGAGCTGCAGGAGCAGACGGTGGAAGAGGATAGGGTCTGGGCGGTGTTTGGCAACCATCGCTTTCAGTTTAAAAACCTGAAGCTGCTGCCACAAGGCTATCAGCCCAGTGCTGCAAACGTGATCCTGGATGCGGACGAGATAGCATGGCCCCTTGTAATCCGCAGCCGTGAGCCGGGTGACAGGTTCATCCCCTCGGGTATGACCAGTCACAAGAAACTGAAAGACTTTTTTATAGATTCCAAAGTCCCTGCCCGGCAGCGGGATCAGGTGCCCATCATTGCAGATGGAAACCGGATTCTCTGGGTGGTGGGCTATAGAGTTGATGAGCGCGCTTTGCCCAAAGAGGATTCGACCAAGCTCGTGCAGATCATTGTCGAGCCGGCGGACGAGAAGCCAAAGCGCATGTCCAGAGTAAAAAAACGAGGAAAGAAGCAATGAGCACAATGCATCAGGATATCACTGCGGTTCTCTTTGATGAGGCGCAGATCAGGGCAAGAGTCCAAGAGCTGGGCAGCCGTATATCCCGTGAGTATGAGGGTAAGGTGCCGGTTTTGATCGGTATCCTCAAGGGTGGATTTATGTTTATGGCGGATCTGATCCGGGCGCTGGATATTCCCATGGAGGTGGATTTTATGGCTATTTCCAGCTATGGAGGCGGAGTCACGTCCAGTGGAGCTGTGAAGATTCGCAAAGATATAGATGTCAATATCGAGGGACGGCATGTGATCGTGGTGGAAGATATCATCGACAGCGGGCTGTCCATTCACTATATCAGGGATTACCTGATGAGGCATAAGCCCAGTTCGCTCAAGGTTTGCGCGCTTTTAAACAAACCCGAGGCACATGCCAAGGACTTGACAATCGACTATGTTGGTTTTGAGGTGGGCAATGAATTTGTGGTGGGTTATGGTTTGGATTATGATGGTCTCTACCGCAACCTGCCCTATATCGGAATCCTAAAGGAAAGCATATATTCATGAGAAAGATTACTACCATATTGGCGCTGCTGCTGAGCATGGGCTTGCTCTTTGCTACGGTGGACAGCGTGGTTACAGTGCCTGCAAAGGTTGCAGAGCCTACAGAGCCTGCAGAGGCTGCACCTGCGGCCGATGAAACGATCAACAAGGCCATACCTGAACTGCCTGCAGATAAGGTGCAAAGCGCATTTACGGAATTTGGCCATCTGATGAACTGGTTTATCGGGATCATCATCCTGGTCAGTGTCTTCAGCATCGTGCGCATCATCATCGTGAAGCGACGCATCAAAAAGCACGGTCCGCCCAAGCGGCCTGAGATGAAGATTCCGGAGCAGGAACAACAGCAGGACGGACAGATGCCGCCACGCATACAGATGCGCCCCAGAAGTCCCTTTGCACCCTTTACTTATCTGCTGCTGATTTTGGCTCTGATCTATTTCTTCTTCACCTTCTGGGGTGGAGGCCGGGCCAAGATCACCAATAGCAGCTATTCAGAATTTGCCGCCAGCGTCAAGCTGGGCACTGTCAAGAAAGCGGAGTTTACCGAGCGTGACATCTTTTACACCGATATCCAAGGTGCCAAGTTCCATACGGTGATGCCCTTTGCCAATCCTGCCTTGGTGGATAGCCTGGTGGAGCGGGGCGTGACGGTGGTGACCAACAAGCCCTCAAACTGGGGGCGTGTGCTGGAGCTGGTGCTGCCGCTTATCTTGCTGATCGCCTTCTGGATGTTCTTCCTGCGGGGCATGAGCAATCAAAATACCAAGGCCTTCAGCTTTGGCAAGAGTAAGGCGCGCCTGCACGTGCCCAGCAAAACCAATATCAGCTTCAAAGACGTGGCGGGAGTGGATGAAGCCAAAGAGGAATTGCAGGAGATTGTGGAGTTTTTGAAGGAACCAAAGAAGTTTCAAAGGCTGGGTGGCCGCATCCCCAGAGGTGTGCTCCTGGTGGGACGTCCCGGAACGGGTAAGACGCTGCTGGCAAAAGCGGTATCCGGCGAGGCGGGCGTGCCCTTCTTCAGCATCAGCGGTTCCGACTTTGTGGAGATGTTTGTGGGAGTGGGAGCGGCGAGAGTGCGCGACCTCTTTGACCAGGGCAAGAAACATAGCCCCTGCATCATCTTTATCGACGAAATAGATGCCGTGGGCAGACACCGCGGCACGGGACTGGGCGGCGGACATGATGAGCGTGAACAGACTCTGAACCAGCTGCTGGTGGAAATGGATGGCTTTGAGCCAAACGAAGCGGTGATCATCATCGCAGCCACCAACAGACCGGATATCCTGGATCCTGCACTCTTGAGACCCGGACGCTTTGACCGTCAGGTAACCGTCGACCTGCCAGATATCAAAGGCAGGGTGGAGATACTCAAAGTGCATGCGGCCAAGGTGCCTCTGGCTGAGGATGTGAATCTGGAGCTGATCGCACGCGGCACACCCGGTTTCAGTGGAGCGGATCTTGCCAATATCGTCAATGAAGCTGCCCTGATCGCCGCCAGCGCCAATAAGAAAGAGATCGGCATGCAAGACTTTGAGGAAGCCAAGGACAAGCTGGTCTTGGGTAAGGAAAAGCGCTCCCGCGTCATCCCTGATGAAGATAAGAAGCTCACCGCCTATCACGAGATCGGACACGTGCTGGCCAGCATCTTTCAACCCAAGACGGAGCCGGTGCACAAGGTGTCCATCATTCCCAGAGGTTTTGCCATGGGTGCGACGCACTTTTTGCAGACGGATAAGACGGGATATTCCCGCAGCTATCTGGAGCAATTGATGGTGGAGCTTTTGGGAGGCAGAGCAGCGGAAGAGGTTGTCTTTGGCGAGCTTACCACCGGCGCAGGCAACGACCTGGAAAGGGTGAGCGAGATCGCCAAAAAGATGGTCTGCAGCTGGGGGATGAGCGACAAAGTTGGCCCCATGACCGTCGGGCGCGATCAAGGCGAGGTCTTCCTCGGCAGAGAGCTGGTCTCCCGCGATATCTACAGCAATGAAACCGCCAAGACGGTGGATGAAGAGATACACAGGTTCATCACGGAAGCGCATCAGAAGGCCATCCAGATCATGATCGAACATCGTGAACTGTTGGAACTGATGAGCAAAGAGCTCTTTGAAAAAGAGACCCTTGGCACGGATGATATCTTTGGGCTGATCCTGGATAATATAGATGAGCAGTTCAAGCCCTTGGTGCAGGAAAAGTATGATAAAGCCAAGGAATTGCGCTTTGGGCACAGCGAGCCTGTAACCGATGTTGCCGAACCGCTCTCCCTGGAGCTTGAAGAAGAATCAAAGGAAGAAGACAATGACTAACTGGCAAGGAACGACAATCCTGGGCATTCATAGAAACGGACACACCGCGCTCTGTGGGGACGGACAGGTCACCATGGGCGATGCGGTGGTCAAGAGCAAAGCGGTCAAGATCCGGCGCATCTTTGATGGCAAGGTGATCATCGGCTTCGCAGGTGCTACGGCGGATGCCTTTACGCTGTTTGAGAAGTTTGAAGACAAACTGAAGGCAAATAAAGGTGCTCTGCGTAAAGCGGCGGTGGAACTGGCCAAAGAATGGCGCAGTGACAAGTATCTGAGACGCCTTGAGGCGATGCTGATCGCTGGAGATGCCACCGGTATCTTGGTGATCAGTGGCGTGGGCGATGTGTTGGAGCCGGATGACGGCCTGGCGGCTATCGGTTCCGGAGGCAACTTTGCGCTCAGCGCTGCCAAAGCCTTGGTGAGGCACAGCAAGCTTTCAAACCTGGAAGTGGTCACGGAAGCGGTGCGTATCGCCTCTGAAATCTGCATCTATACAAACGAAAATCTGGTAAGTGAAGAAATATGAGCGATAACAATAGAAAACTCACACCCAAGAAGGTGGTAGCGGAGCTGGACAAATACATCGTGGGGCAGCATGCAGCCAAGCGCAGTGTGGCCATCGCACTGCGGAACCGTTGGCGCAGGCAGCAGATCACTGACGAGCTCCAAGATGAGATCATGCCAAACAATATCATCATGGTGGGGCCCACCGGAGTGGGTAAGACAGAGATAGCCCGGCGGCTATCGCGGCTGGTGAATGCACCTTTTATCAAGGTGGAAGCCAGCAAGTTTACCGAAGTGGGCTATGTGGGCAGAGACGTGGAATCCATGGTGCGCGAGCTGATGAGCAGCGCCGTCAATCAGACGCGCATGCGCATGCTGGAAGAGGTCTATGACCGAGCATATGAGATTGCGGTGTCCAAGGTTGTGGATGCCCTGGTGCCCGAGCCCAAACACAATGAAGTGACGCTGACTGACGACAGTGAATCCAGGTATCAGCGCACCAAAGAGAAGATGAGGAAGCAGCTTGAGAGCGGGAAACTGGATGACAGGCAGGTGGAGATCGCTGAAATGCCCTTCACGGGTGCTACGCTGGAATTTCTCACGCCTACGGGGCCGGATCTGCCGGAAATCGACTTCACCGAGGTGATGTCGCAGATCTTTCCCGGTTCCTTCAACAAAAAGAAGCGCATGAAGATGAGCGTCAAGGATGCCCTCAATTACTATCTGGATATGGAATCAAACCGCATGGTGAGCCGGGATAAGGTGATCGAAGCGGCACGTGAATCGGTGGAAAACGATGGCATCATCTTCATTGATGAGATAGATAAGATCGCTTCGCCGGATAAGCACGGGCAGATCGATGTGTCACGCAGCGGTGTGCAGAGAGACCTGCTTCCTATCGTGGAAGGCAGTGTGGTTCCCACCAAGTATGGGCCTGTGGATACGGCGCATATCCTCTTTATCTCTGCCGGGGCTTTCCACACGGCCAAGCCTTCAGATCTGATCCCGGAATTGCAGGGACGCTTCCCCATTCGCGTGGAGTTGCAGAGCCTCACGCAGGCGGATTTTGAGCGCATCTTGGTGGAGCCTGAGAACTCGCTGGTCAAGCAGTATCAAGCGTTGTTTGCCGCAGATGGCTGCAAGCTCATCTTTCAAAAGAAGGCCATCGCCGAGATCGCCAAGTATGCCGCATTGGCAAATGAAAAGATGGAGGATATAGGCGCAAGGCGTCTGCACACCATCATGAACACCCTTTTGGACGAATACCTCTTTGAAATGCCCAGCCCCCAGCTCAAAGAATTGAGAGTCACACCCGCTTTGGTGAAAGAGAAGGTGGCTGCGGTGATCGAAAGCGAAGACCTGGCACGCTTCATCTTGTAGGACATGAAAAACTACTTTTACCTTGGGAAAAGAGAGCCTGAATATCGGCAGTTATTGCAACAGGACTGCATCAGGCTGGAGGATAAGGTGATCCCGCTTTCCCAAGTGGTGAGCGCTGAACAGGTGCACGGCAGCCGGATACACATCTGCAGCCAGAGCGATTCCGGTGCCGGCTTTGGGGATAAAGCGAAGATTGCCGGTGTGGATGGCTTGATCACACAGGTGCCGGAGCAGTATCTGATGATCCGCACTGCGGATTGTGCGCCCATCCTGATGATGGATAAACAACATCGGGCAGTGGCAGCCTTGCATTCCGGACGCGAAGGCACCCGGCAAAACATTGTGGGCAAAGCTATCGATATGTTAAGGGCACACTTTGGCATCCTGCCGCAAGACCTCAGCGTGTGGGTGGGTGCTTGCATCTGCGCTGAGCACTATCAGGTGAGCCCCGAGCTCTATGAGCAGTTTGTCAGCTCCATGCAGGAGCAAGGGCTGCATCCCCGGCTCAACGACAACCATCAGTTGGACATTCGCTCAGCTGTGTTTCAGCAGCTGCTCAGCGCGGGCGTGGCTTTTAGAGATATAGATCAAGATATGAATTGTACCCATGCAGACCGTGGCTACCATTCCTTCCGCAGAGACGGCAGCAACCGTAGGCAAATCAATTTAGTGGGAATAGAGCATGAATGACACTTTTACAAACAAACAGGGAAACCTGATCTTAGAGATAAGCGAAGACAGGCTCTCCGCTTGGCTGACGATCAAGAAGACAGGCAGGCTGATCGACGAACAGGAGATACTCGACCTCATCGATGCAGCAGGAATCAAATACGGCTTTGAAGGCGCCTTGCGTTATACCCGCAAGCACAACCTCGTGAGAGAATACGATCTCAAATTCCCCATCGCCATGTGCAAAGCCACGTCTATCCATCAGACCATCAACCACTACTTTGATGTGGAGGAAGCCAAAGACTTTGGCGCCAATATAGACCCGCTGCGCATCTCGCACCTTTCCTGCCTGGAAGCGGGAACCGTGTTGGCAGATTTTAACGACAACATCTTCGAGCGCGAAGGCAGCATCTACAACGTGCTGGGTGAGATGATCAGCTTTGACCCCAAGCAGCTGGAGGGCGACAAGAGCCTGGCAGGCGAGAACGTGGTTTTTGATCCCGAAAAGGGACGTTTCACCAGCACCAAAGCCGGCTATGTCAGCATAGATGACGATGGCCGCATGCACATCATCGATGAGCTCTATGTGAGTGGTGACCTGACAGGGGTGCAAGGCTTGCGGCTGCCCGTAAACCTGAACGTGGAGGGCGACGTGGTGGACAGCTCCCTGTGGGTGGGCGGCAACCTGCTTGTGACAGGCCGCATCAGCCAAAGCCAAGTGTATTGTGGGGGAGACCTGTTGGTAAAGCAGGAGATCGAGGAGTGCCGCAAACCGGGCATAGAGGTTTTGGGCTCGGTAAAGAGCGGCTTTATCAGCAGCACACGCCTGCTGTGCAAAGGCGAGGTCAATTGCAGTGGGATAGAACAGTGCGAGCTCGTGGGTGAGTTGGGCGTGCAGGTCTCTGACGCTGGCGGCATCATCAACAGCAACGTGCAGAGCATCAAGCGCATCCGGGCCGGCTACGTCGGTCAGCAGGGTGCGGAGAACTTTACCCAGTTGGAGATCACCATCAGTTCCTTCTACAAGACGCTGCTCATGCAACTCACCAAGGATTTGGTGCATGCCAAGCAAGAGGGCTCAACGCAGCAGACCGAGGAGATTTCCCAAAAGATAAGCAAGATAGAGCAAGAGCTGGATCAGGAACTGGAGCACTTCCTCACCGATGAGGAGAGGGAACCCGCCAGCATCGTGATCAGCGGCGAAGTCCTGCCGCAGCTCAAGGTGAGGATTTTGAAGCACAGCTATGAGATACAGCAAGCCCAAAACGGTTTGGATATTGAAGAAAAGAACGAATAAGGAACTATAGATGAGAAAGACAGCTTTTGTAGCTATTGTAGCATTTCTGTGTATGGCCAGCCTGTTGCAGGCAACCAAGCCCCTGTTTCCCAGAGATCCCAGCATCTCTCCGGATGGCTCTCAGGTGTGCTTTGTGTTTGATGATGACCTGTGGATTGTGGATTTTGCCGGAGGTGACGCACGCAGGCTCACCGCCACCGAAGCCTCGGAATGGGGGCCGCAATGGTCTTATGACGGCAAGTGGATTGCCTTCAATTCCAACCGTGGTGGAATCACCTATCCTTACCTGATCTCACCTCAAGGTGGCGATGCCAAAGCCATCATCTCGGAATCTTACAGCGTGGTGGAATGGTTCAAGGATTCGGATGCGCTGCTGGTCACCAAGTATAATCCCCGCTTTGGCTCCGGGTTCTACAAGATGCCGCTGGATGGCAGCCGTCCCACTTTGCTGGCGGAGATTGGCGAGAGATTTGCCACACTTTCGCCGGACAACAAATCCATCGTCTTCAACCGTTATGGAGATGCCTACCGTGAGGCCTACACCGGCTCTCTGAGCGGTAACCTCTGGAAGATAGATATCGCCACCAAGGAGTATACCCAGCTCACGGATGGCAAATATTCTTACCGCTATCCGCGCTTTTCGCACAGCACCGGAGCGCTGTTCTATTGTCAATCCGATGGCGAAAGGTATCAGCTCTTCAGGGCTAAAAACCTGAGCTTCAAATCTGCCAAGCAGCTCAGCCGGCTCGATAAGTGGTCTGCAAGGGACATCAGCATCGCCAAAGACAATGAGCGAGTAGTCTTTGAGCACTTTGACGAGCTTTACAAATACGATCCCGACGCACCCAAGGGAGCGCAGGTGACGCTGCTGGACGTCAATATCCCGGAAGATATGTGGCAGGATAGCAGCCGCTTTGACCAGGCACGCAACGACATTTCAAGGGTAACCGTCTCAGAAAACCAGAAGCTGATGGCTTTTGAATATAAATATGATGCCTTCCTGCGTCCGGTGAAGGGCGGAGAGCCCAGGCGCATCACCTTCGATCAGAGCGGCATCAGCAATTTTACCTTCATGGAAGACGACCGCACCCTGATGATCCAAAAGCTGTATAAGGGCAAGGAAAAGCTCTTTACCACCAGCATCGATGACCCTACCAACCTCACCAAGGTAAGGTGGTTTGGCTCAGACAGCCTCAATGTGAACAGGTTTTACCTTGATATGAGCGGAAAGTGGGTGCTCTATTACGATGGAGCGGTGATGAGCTCGCAGGTGGCGATCGCCGATAGCGGTTTTACCAACCTCAGACCCATAAACGCACCCTGGCCGATGGTCTCAAATCTTGCTTTCAATGACAGCCAGGACTTTGCCGCTTATGCAGTCGTGCGTCCGGATTATGTCTATGAACTGTATGTCTATGACTTTGCCACTCAAGTTCATACCAAGCTGATGAATATGGATGGCTATGTCTCCAATGTGGCTTGGACGCCGGACAATCGCTCCCTGGTCCTGTCTATGGGAGGCGAGATCTACAGGCTGGATTTGGTTCCCAGAGATCAATTTGAGTATGACGAAGACTTTTGGGCGGATGCTTTGGCCGTGGATCCGGAGCCAGAGGCGCAACCAGAAGCTCCACAGGAAGAAATTGCTCCTCCAGAGGAAGATGAAGAAGCTCAGGTAGAAGAAGCCACAGAGCCGCAAGAGATGGAAGCCACAGAACCGCAAGAGCCAGAAGAGTCAGAAGAGATAGAAGAGACGGAGCCGGAAAAGCCCAGCCTGGAGATCTACTGGCCGGGGCTCAAGCAGCGTCTGGTCAACATCCTCAAGGATAGCGAGGCCTATCTCTATCTGTATCGTATGCAAGGTGATAACAAATTCTACTACTTCAGCAACGGCAGCCGCTCAAATAAAAACTTCATCCTCAAGAGTGCCACCATCTATGGAAAAGACAGCAAAACTGAGCTGGATTTTGGCTTCAGAACCTTCAACGTGCAGCATAGTAGCGGCACCTATTACTACATCACCAATGGTACCATCAATAGCTGTGCCATCGGCGGCGCTCCCAAAGAGATCACCGTGGATGTGGATTATGAGTGGGATGAAAGCACGCTCAATACCAGGGTCTTTGAGGAGGTCTGGGGCGTGTTTGGCGACAACTTTTATGATCCCACCATGCACGGCAGGGACTGGCAGGCGATGTATGACCTCTACCTGCCCTACGCCAAGCAAGCCCGCAATATCTACGATCTGGCCACCGTGGTGGACGAAATGATAGGCGACGTCAATGCCTCTCACACTGGCTTCTATCCCAGACGTGAGACCGAGCGAAGCAGGTATCATCAGACCACCTATCTGGGTTTGGATTTTGACCGGGAAAACCGGCTGGATCGGGGCATCAAGATCTCTTTCGTCTATCCTCACACTCGCTTGGATCACTATTACAAGCTGCAAGTCGGCGACCTGCTCACGCATATAGACGGTCACGAGATCACCGCCCACACACCCGTGGATTCGCTGCTGATGAACAAAGTGGGCAAGCGCATCTATCTCAAACTGGAGCGTGATGGCGAGGAGATCGAGGCAGACATCAACGGCCTCTCTTGGAGCGAAGTCAGGAAGCTGGGCTACGATTACAAAGTGGCCAGAAGCCGTCAACTGGTGGATGAACTCACCGATTCCCAAGTGGGCTATATCCACATCCCGGCTATGGGCACGGAAAATTATGAGCAGTTTACCAAGGAGCTCTACACGGATAATGTGGATAAAAAAGCGCTCATCATCGACGTGAGGGGCAATGTGGGTGGCCGCATCCACGACATGCTGATCAGTATCCTGATCAAAAAGCAATATGCCTATTCCACCAGCCGCCGCAGAACCTATGAACCCAGACCGGAGCCCTATAGCGCTTGGGACAAACCCAGCATCGTGCTGGTAGACGAGCATTCCTTCTCTGATGGCGAGATCTTCCCAATCGTGTACCAGCAGCTCAAGCTGGGGAAGGTGGTGGGCTACCCTTCCAGCGGTGCGGTGATCGGCACTTGGGAATACAATCTCGTGGATGGCTCATCCATGCGCCTTCCCGGTTCCGGCTGGTATAAGATGGATGGAACCAATATGGAAGGCACAGGCGCTATGCCGGATATCATCATCCAACACACTCCCAACGATACCATCGCAGAGCGCGATCCCCAATTGCAGCGCGCCATCAAGGAGATCCTCAAAGAGATTTAAGATGTCGGATCAAGAGCTTACTCACACCCTGCTCAGAGCAGAAGCTCTGATGAAAAGCAACTGGATCCACGGCTTGCACCTGCTGGAGACAGCGATCAAGGACTATCCGGAAGATCCCAGGCCTTACCTGAGCATTGCCGAGTTTTACATCAGACGTCAGCTCTTTGATAAAGCCATCAAAAACCTGCAAACCGCATCCAAGCTGGCACCTCATGACGACAGCATCAAATACCTGCTGGGCAATTGCTATTTTGCCACCGGGGACTATCGCACCGCCATCGTCTATTACGACCTGATCCAGCGTCCCTTCACAGACGTTCAATACAATAAAGCTCTGGCGCTGGCGCACTTGGGCGAAACTCACAAGTGCATTGAGCTGATCAAGGAGCTGCTTCACAAGGTGGACAACCTGCCTTTCCTCTATTTCCTGATCATCGAGCAGCTCTTGCGCCTCAGCGAATATGAAGAAGCTCAAGCCTACATTCGCCGTGCAGAGCAAAAGATCGGCAAACACGGACACCTGATGTTTCTCAAGGCCATCGTCTTTGCGCAGGATCAAAAGTGGCTGCAAACCTATGATGCCTTCAATGAAGCAGACCAGATCAGACCCCTCAAAGAGGCAAACTACCTCTTTTCCTTTGCCGTCAGTGCTATGCGTATCGGCTTGGACGACAAGGCGATAGAGATACTTTCCCGAGCGCTGGAAAAGGATCCTTACAACAGCACCTTTTATGAGGAGATCATGCGCATGCAGATCAGGAAAGGCAAGTATAAAGAAGCGCTGGAAACGGTTGAGATGGCTGAAAAACATCTCCCGCGCCTCACACCCGTCCTCGTGCTCCTCAAGAGCAGGATAAAGCAGGAAGACACTTGATCCATCCTCTTAAAGGCAGCCTGCAACGCTATGATTGGGGCTCTTGCAGCTACATCCAGGAGCTGATCGGCTTACCTGAGCAAGAGCAGCAAGCTCTGGCAGAATTGTGGTTGGGAGCACATCACAAGGCTCCTGCTTGGATCGACGGACAAAGCTTGGACGTCTTTCTGAAAGAGAATCCGCATCTGGCGGGCGATAGCTTTTCCAGCGAGCAGCCACTGCCATTTTTGCTGAAGGTCTTGGCTGCGCAGACGCCGCTTTCCATCCAGGTTCATCCTGATAAAGCGCAGGCAGAAGCAGGCTTTGAGCGCGAGAACGAGCTCGGCTTGGCTCTGGACTCCTCCGTGCGCAATTACCGAGACGCCAACCACAAACTGGAGCTCATCTGCGCCCTCACACCCTTTGAAGCCATGTGCGGCTTCAGGTCATATGAACAGATTACCGAAGCCTTGCATGCGCTTGGCATCAGCAGCGGGATTGCCGCCTGTGAGCGGTTTTGCACAGACCCCAATCCTCAAAGCTGGAAGGAATGCTTTGCCACGCTTTTGTGCCTGGAAAGCGACACCTTGGCTCAAACCCTGCACAATACAGCGCAGCTCGACCCGGATATCTGGGAAAAGGAATTGGCCTGGATAGAGAGGCTGGCACAGCTTTATCCTCAAGATTGTGGTGTCCTGGCGCCACTGTATTTGAATATCGTGCAACTGCAGCCCATGGAAGCTTTATTTCTGGATACCGGCACACCACACGCTTATTTGCATGGTGCCGGCATAGAGGTGATGACCGCATCGGACAACGTCCTGCGCGCCGGACTCACCTCCAAGCACATCGACCTCAAAGAGCTGAGTAAGGTGCTGATCTTCAAGCCTTTGCCTCCGGAAATCCTCAGGCTGAACAGCGGCACCTCCGGTCTTGGGTTCTTCCCTCAAAAAGCGGATGAGTTCAAGCTGGGTTATGCACAGGTTAATCCCGCATCTCGGCTGGATTTACAGCTGGATACACCGGCTATCATCCTCTGTATGGAGGGAGAACTGAGCCTGGTTCAAAGCAGTTCCCAAATCCGGCTCCAGAGGGGCAAGGCCGCCTTTTGCGATGCCTTGGATCGGGACATCAGCATTTCTGGAGAGGGTGCATTTTTCGTGGTGATGTGAGCTGCCAAGTCGCATGATCACTCGTTTTCCCGCGATAGCCTCAATAGGGCTTGACATATAAACCACCAAAAATAAACTGCGTCTATATCATCACTATAGGAGTAGACCTTGGGAGAGTTCTCTATGTTCAGCACTTCCAGACAAAGCCGTAGCACCTTGGGGGCAAAGAGGATAGGCCGTGCTTGTAGCTTTGTCTTCTTTTGCTTGGTTCTGTTGTTCAGCACACAACAGCCTCATATCCTGCACGCTGATCTGGACTCTTCGCAGAGCCTCAATCCCCGGCAGCTCAAGGTGATAGCCGTGGGCGACATCATGCTGGGTTCCAACTTTCCCTCGCACAGCTCCCTGCCTCCCAATGATGGAGCCGATCTGCTGAGCTCTGCCATTCCCTATTTCCAGGATGCGGATATCCTCTTTGGAAACCTGGAAGGCGTATTGCTGAGCGGCTCCGGTACCCCCAAAGCAGGGGCGGGAACCGGTAAGACTTTTGCCTTCAAATCCCCAGACCACTACGTGACGCACCTCAAGAATGCTGGCTTTAACCTGCTCAACCTGGCCAACAACCATTCCAACGACTTCGGAGCGAAAGGGCGGCGCAATACCATGCGTCTTTTGGATGAAGCCGGGATTCACTATGCCGGGCTGCTGGAGTGCCCCACCAAGGTGTTTGAGGTAAACGGTTTCAAGGTGGGCTTTTGTGGCTTTGCTCCCAACGTTGCCACCCTGCAGCTGAACGACTACAACCTGGTGCGTCAGACCATCCAAAGCCTCAAGCAAGAGGCGGATATCGTGATCGTCTCCTTCCACAGCGGTGCCGAAGGGACTGCACGCCAACATATTACCAGAAAGACCGAATACTATCTGCGGGAAAACCGGGGCAACCCTTACCGTTTTGCCAGAGTGGCCATCGATGCCGGCGCAGACCTGCTTCTGGGGCATGGACCTCACGTTCCCAGAGCGGTGGATCTCTACAAAGACCGGCTCATCGTCTATTCCATGGGCAATTTTGCCACCTACAAGCTCTTTGCCCTCAGCGGTGCCCTGGGTTTGTCGCCCATCTTTTCCATCAATCTCGCTGCTGATGGCTCTTTCATCGATGCCCGGATCATTTCCATGATTCAAAGAGGCAGGGGAGGGCCGGTGCCGGATGAGAACAACGCCGCCCTCAAAAAAATCATCAAACTCACCCGGGCTGACTTCCCGGATCTGCCCCTGCAAATCACTGATGATGGGCAAATCAAGAGAATATTCTGATTCACAATAGCAGCAGAACTGCTGAGACACCATCGAGATAACTCCGGACATAGCAGCTTTTTCAGCCTGCAACTAACTGAGATTGAGGATTTTATTGGCTTTATTTGCGCATACCCTTATATTATCCATATGCCGGGTCATGATCGGACTGATGTAGGCATAAAATAAAACACATGGAGAAAAACATGAAAAAGTACCTTATGATCGTAGTCGCATTAATGGCAGTAACTGCCGTTTTTGCATTTGAACCGAGCAGCATGCTGATCGGCGGAGGGTTTGAATTTACATCCCAAAAAGATGACTCCGACGCAGATGCAGTCAACACTATCGCCTTTTACCCCCAATTGAGCGGCTTTGTGATTGAAAACCTGAGTGCAGATCTCATTTTGAGCTTAGTTAATATGAGCCAGGATGATGACAGTGCCACAGCTATTGGCATCGGAGTGGGTGGCAGATATTTCTTTAAAAACCTTTATGGCGGTGCGGATTTTACCTATGCGCTTAACAGAGCAAAATACAAGAGCATGTTTGGTAGTACCGTAAAAACAAAGTACAACGCCATGTACCTCACCCCCAAGATAGGCTATCTCGCACCCGTCTTGCCCAACACCTATATCGACCTGCAAGGTTATTACAAGCTGGGCTTGGGCGAATACACCGGTGATATGGAAGATATAGACAACGAGGAAAGCTGCCTCGGCATCCGCTTGGGTGTGCAATTTAACATGAACATCTAAGCCATAAGAATATACCATTATCAATAACCTGAGGTGTTCGGCATCTCAGGTTTTTTGTTTTTCAGCATCGACATTGTTTGAATCCTCTCTTCATCGGAGAGCAGGCGATACAACTGCCGGCTGCGCCAGCATGCGGCGGTTCGGCGACCGCCGGCTACGGGGTGCGCATTTTGGGGCTTATTTTGCTTGCACATATCATGAGCCTGCGCAAATTTTGACTTTTGGTATGGGTTGGCTACCCCCTGCTATGTGCTTTTTCTTCCGCTTGGCTCTTCCTCCTAACTGCCTGCTTTCCTACTCCTTACTTGATCGAGGAGCAGGAGAGCAGTAGGGGCGGAGTTGGGAGCCCGCATGGAATGGGCATTTGAGGGGTGTCAATAAGGGCGGTTTCTCTTGACTTCTTTGTATGACACGATCAAATATTGATTTTCGTCCCGCTTTTTCAGGTGCCGGGTTGCGGTAATAAATTCCCACCTGTTTAGTAGGAGATTGGCCTTTAAATAGGAGTGGTGCAATATTCATTTGGCTCCACCAATGTTGAATATTTTCCAAAAAGTGGTCTGAATCTTGCATGTAATTTGGCCAAGTGTTTATAAGCTCTTATAAACCGGAAGATAAGGAGAGAAAGATGAAAAAGTTACTGATGTTCATTGTCGCATTGGTGGCCGTAAATGGCTTATTTGCATTTGAAGCCAGGGGCGTGTTGTTCGGTGGGATAAGCGAGCTTACAGTCAGAAAACACGCAACTGAAGACAAATGGGCCAGCACCGTTATCTTTTATCCTCAATTTGGTGCTTTTGTCTCCGATAATGTCACTTTTGACATTATTTTTGGGGTAAACAGCATAATTCCAACGGCAGTTGGTCTTGGTATGGGTAGCAGGTATTTCTACAAGAACTGTTACGCAGGTGTGGATTTTGCCATAATGAGGGGCTTTGTCGATGGCTACTTACACGTCACTCCAAAGCTTGGCTACCTGGTTCCCATCGTTCCCAATGCCTATGCAGACGTGCAGGCCTACTACCGGAGGTCTATCGCGCGGCAGCGTTATAAGGGATCGGATTATGCTGCCATTCGCGTTGGCTTGCAGGTGAACTTTGACCGTAAGCGCAGCTCGAAGCAGGATCAATGACTTGGGCAACATCCCAAAGCGATAGGAGATAAAAGAGATGAAGAAGTTTATCATGATTTTCGTAGCATTGCTGTCCGTGAGTGGTGCTTTTGCCTTCCAGGCCGGTGATGTGCTGATGGGCGGGGATTTGGAAGTCGCCACCTTCAGAGCGTGGGATGGGGAGCGTTACATCCTTCTTGGGATTATTCCTCAGTTCAGCGGCTTTGTGACCGATCATATAACTGCTGATTTGACACTGAATTGCATGGCTATTGGGTGCAACAATAGGTATGTGGCGACAGCTACAATCGGTGCGGGCAGCAGATATTTTCTCAAAAAGATGTATGCCGGGATCGATTTTCACTATGAGATGGGTGGAGACAGGAATTATTATTCCAGCAGAGGATTTGAGTATGGAGGTATGCTCCTTACTCCCAAGGTGGGCACTTTGGCCGCCGTCGTTCGCGACGTCTATCTTGACCTGCAAGTCTACTACATGCTTGGAATTGGCGATATAAAAGTGACAGGCCAGGAAGACAGGGTCAACAATCTGAATATGTTTGGTATCCGCGTTGGGTTTGTGGTGCATCCAAACTCAAAGCAGTAAATCAAACTGCTCAGCTTCCTCGTCTCGACCGGCTTTCGTTGAGTTTTGATAGATTTATCTTGACCTCAGAGGCAAGCTCAGTAATAGTGCCTTCACACGAAAAACGGAGGTGAGGCATGAAAAAGCTCCTCATACTCATCTGCATCTTCTTGCCTTTGGTCATCTGGGCGCAGGAGGCGGAAGAGCAGCCCCCGGAAGTGGTGGAACTTCCAGAGCCGGAGCCGGACTTTATGGATGCTCCCAGTAGTGCCGACTCTCTAAACTTTTTTGCCAAGGGAGCGGTGGGCGCCATCACCATCGATGGAGTCACCTACTCACAGATACGCCTGCGTCCGGAGCTGGAGTTTGGCAAGATAGGCGTTGCTCTGGATATTGACCTGCTTTTTGATGCGCAGGGCAGGGTGAGCTTTAAGACCTGGGACAGCTGGCAGGATTTTGTGGGCAAACTGCTCTATGTGCGCTATGCAGAGCGCAATGACCGCTTTTACTTCAAGACGGGCAGTATCTCAGATTATACCCTGGCGCATGGGCTGATCTTCAACAACTTTTCCAATATGCTCCGCTATCCGGATGAGAAGAATATCGGCGGCTATATCGGCTTCAATACAGGCTTCTGTGGCATAGGCATGGAAATCTATACGCATGACATCTTCCGCAACCAAATCTTGGCCGGCAACCTGCACGCCAAACCTTTGAGTCTGCTCAAGGTGCCCTGGCTGCAAAAGCTGCATCTGGGGTTGAATGTGGGCTGGGATAGAGACCAATACGGCAGGTTTGTGGATAGCGACAACGACGGTGTGCCGGATATCTACGACCGCTTTCCCAATGATCCGCTATTTGCTGCGGATACCGATGGTGACGGCATCGCAGATGAGATTGACTGGGATCTGAACGGCAACAGCATCATAGATGATCCAAGTGTAAACCCCTATGTAGATGAGGTCTTCCCCAATTTTGCCACCTACTATCCGGATTATAATCTGGATACTCAGTGCTTTCCAGATTCCCTGAGCCGCTACACCGATAAAAAGCCTATCTCTATCTATAGTTTGGACTTGGAGCTGCCCCTGATGGAGAAGGGCAAGTTTCTCTGGAGCACTTATGGCGAACTGGCTTCCATTGATGGCCACGGCAGCGGCTTTGTCTTTCCGGGTTTTAAGATGCAGTATCGCTTCCTGCAGGCCAAGCTGGAGTTTCGTAATTTTGGCAGTGGCTTCCTGCCTTCCTATTTTGATAGAATCTATGAGGGTAAACGCAGCGAAATGAGGACGGTGGTCGATCCCACCACCAAGCAGAAGCACTACTTTTTGAGCACCAAAGATGAGATTTTGAAGAGCACCGAAAGCTCGCTGGGATGGTTTGGCTGTCTGCAAGCTGACTTCCCCGAATATGCCTTCCTGCGCATCGGCTATCAGGATATGTATAGCGACAATGGGGTTGCGGGAAAGTCGCTCTGGTTCAAGCTTGGCGCCACTCCCAGCTTCATCCCCAAGTTCAAGCAAATCTCCATCTATTACTCCCAAACTGATGTCGACCGCATAGACTTCATCAACCTGCGCAATGAGCGTGCCTATGTGGTCGCTGAGCTGGTCTATCAGATCTCCGAAAACGCCAACCTGATGGCGAGATACAGCGAATTTTACACTGATGTAAACCACGATGGACGCATCAGAGGCAGAGGCGAGATCGAGGAGAACTTGGGCTTTGGCGTGGAGTTCCTGTTCTAAAGGCTAAGGCCTTTTTCACCAAAAAGAGAAGCCCAAGCACGCTGGCCTGGGCATCTTATCTGCAACTCTCTTGAGTAATTAGCCTTCACATTTGGCGATCAGCTTTTCCACTGCTTGCATCAGCACCTGGGCTGAGGGTTGCTTGCCGTAGAAATAGATGTAGGGCTGGCCTTCATCTGCTGATTTGGCGATCATGGGGTCTATCTCCAGCTCGGCAATCAGGTCGAGCGAGTGGTCAAAGATCAGCTTTTCCAATTGGTTACCTTGCCAGATGGGTGTGATTTCCCCGCATTTGGGGCAGCGGAAGTATTTCATGTTCTCGATAATTCCCAGGATGGGCATCTCGAGCTTCTCGGCAAAATCCACCGACTTCTTCACATCCAGAATGGCCAAATCCTGAGGCGTAGTCACGATCACGGCGCCGTCAGTATGCTCCAGGGTCTGCACGATGCTCAATACTTCATCGCCGGTTCCCGGAGGACAATCCACGACCAAGTAATCCAGCTCTTCCCAGTAAAAGTCGCTGAAGAACTGCTGGATCAAGGCCATTTTCATGGGGCCACGCCAGATGACGGCGTCGCTGTCATTGGCAAGCAGGGAGGCGATGGAGAGCACGCTGAGATTGGATAGCGCCTTGATAGGCATGGGCTTACCGCTTTCCACGTGCACGCCAACGGGTAAGCCTTCGATGTTGGTGAGCTTTGCAACCGAGGGGCCGTGGATATCCACGTCCAGTATTCCCACCTTCTTGCCCTGCATGGCCAAGCCATAGGCTAAGTTTACGGCGATGAAGCTTTTACCCACACCGCCTTTCCCGCTCATTACCACGATGCGGTGTTTGATTTTGTCCAGGTTTGCTTTGATCTGGGCTTCTTTGTTCTTTTGTTCCATTAGTTTATCAATTCTCTTCCTTTAGTTGGTTGTCTATCCAGGCAATTTTCGCTTCCAGCTCCTTCTTGTGAGCCTGAAGTGACTCTTTGTCGTAAGGATAGATGTCTGTTGTTTGATGATGGTAGCCGTGGTGATGGTGTGGATGGCAACAGCAGTGACTTCTGCCGTGTCCATGTCCGGGGCCGTGATGATGGTGTCCTCTGCAGCCGTGTCCATGGCGATGCTGCTCGCCTCTTCCGCAGGGACCCAATCCCCTGCCCATACCTCTGCGGCCTTCTCTGAAGCCGGCTTCGGGAAGTCCTTCCTGTCCACAGGGTCCTAAGCCTCTACCTGGGCGTCCATCACCCAAGGGGCCGGTTCCGTCAAGTTTAGGCATTGCTAACTCCTTTTTTTTTAACTTGTTGTCTTTGTAAGCTTGGTAGGCTTCACGGATGGTCAGATCCGCTGCGCCCAAGTAAAGCTCGATGTTTAAGTGTTTTAAGATTGCGGTTGCGTTATCTCCGGGTCCATTTCC
This sequence comes from Candidatus Cloacimonadota bacterium, assembly GCA_029781115.1. Lineage (GTDB taxonomy): Bacteria > Cloacimonadota > Cloacimonadia > Cloacimonadales > Cloacimonadaceae > UBA3900. The sequence goes on along the minus strand of JAKOXG010000018.1, from coordinate 49,969 downwards.
AGTGATCAGCACATCAGGTGCCTTATCATGGAGTAATTGGGCGGTCTTGGGGCCTGCTCCGTGCGCAACGTCTTGGATATCGCGGTTGTCTATCACTTCCAGTTCGTCTGAGCCTTCGGTGAAGAAGACAAGATAGTCTGCTCTGCCAAAACGTGCATCCACGAGGCTGTCCCAGCTTCCACCTTTTGCTGTAACTGCTATTTTCATCGTATCTCCTTGAGTAATTTGTCCCAAAGCTGCTCAAAAGGAGCCTGCCATTGGGAAGGGTTGTATTCGATTAAAGTCTGACCCAAGCTGATGGCCTCTGAGAAGTCGTTGCTGTAGGGCAGTTCCATCAGGATGGGTATGTTGCGTTGTTTCATGGTGTTGCGTATCTCAGCCGCTATCTTGGGGTTGATGTCGGCCTTGTTGATCACGCAGGCCATTTTGAGGTCAAATTTGGATGCCAGATCACAGACGCGCTTGAGATCTTCAAAGCCTGAGATGCTGGGTTCGGTGACGAGTAGAGCCAAATCAGCCCCTGCCAGGGAGGCGATCACCGGGCAGCCAATCCCCGGAGATCCATCCACCAGGATGAGGTCGCGGGAATGCTCCGTTGCCAGTGATTTGGCGTCGCTTTTCACTTTGGCTACCAGCTTGCCTGAATTGTCTGCACCGATATCCAGGCGGGCGTGAGCCATGGGCGTTCCGGTTCGGGATTCCGAGCCAAAGACGCGTCCCACCTTCTGTTGGGGCATCTCAATCGCTTTTACCGGGCAGATCAAAGCGCAATAGCCACAGCCTTCACAATCCAAGAGTTCTACAAAGCGGACGTCTTTGTCTTGCCTGATGGCATCGAATCTGCAGATCTCGGCGCATCTGCCACAATTGGTGCATAATGCGGGATCAATAACGGCCTTCACGCCGCTGAAGAAAGGCTCATCCTTGTGCACTTTGGGCTGGAAGATCAGGTGCATGTCAGCAGCATCCACGTCGCAATCAGCAAGCACCAGGTCACTGGGTTTGGCGTATGCTAAAGCTGCGCAAACCGAGGTTTTACCTGTGCCGCCTTTGCCGGAAATCACTACTATTTCTTTCACGTGCGTTCCTCCAGTTTTGCTATGATCTGATCCAAGCTTTGCTTTAGCTCGGGCACCTGTTCATAGAGCAGCTTCCCGTCGCTGTAGAGTCCTGCAATCTTGCGCAGATGCGGAATCTTGCTCCAGATAGGCACGTTTTCGCTGGCGCAGTAATCCTCGATGATGCCGTCATTTGCGCCACTGCGGTTGATCACCACAGCCATGGGAACCCTGAGCTGTCTGAGCGTATCCACAGCCAGGCTGAGGTCGTGCAAACCGAAGGGGGTGGGCTCGGTGACCAGCAGGGCAAAGTCTGCCGTCTTGGTTGCCGCAATCATGGAACAAGATGTTCCCGGGGGACTGTCCAAAAGCTGGAACTCTTTGCCGGCAAAGTGCTTATCCACATAGTCCAAGGCTTGGCCGATCAGGGGAGAAGCTTGCTCCACACCGATCTTCATGCGTGCTTCCAGGAAGTCCAGCGCACCGTCTTTGATCCAGCTGATGGTGCCCAGAGGGAAAGCCTGCAGGGGAAGCGCTGAATCCGGGCAAAGTTCGCTGCAGAGGTGGCATGCATGACACAGCTCCGGCAGCACTAAGATGGTATTTCCCAAGCGGATAAGGGAGTTGAACCTACACCAGGTGACGCACTTCCCACACATGGAGCAGCCCTGGGTATCCCAAGCAGGAACCATGCGTTTAGCTTCCTCTTTTTGTCTTAAAGCGCCTTTGATAAAGATATGGCAATTAGGCTCTTCCACGTCAAGGTCAACCAGTAGCGTGTCGTGTCTCCCGGCCATATAGTGTGCCAAGTTGACCGCCAAGGTGGTCTTGCCGGTTCCCCCTTTTCCGCTGGCGATAGCAATTCTCATTTAGTGGTCGCAGCGGTTGTCGCCGGCCTCCAAACTGCCATCAATATAACAGGTTACGAGTTTCTCAAGCGGCATTGGCTGCACGCCGATCACGGTGCTGATGCCATAGCCGTGGAGCAAATCTTGTGCACGGCCACCCAAACCTCCTGCGATCACGACGTTGCATCCCAAATCCCTGAGGAAAGCGGGATGTGATCCGGGCTCGTGCACGGGAGGGGTAATGAATTCCTGGGAAACGATCTCGCCTTCATCCACGATGAAGATGGCGAAAGCTTCACAGTGTCCAAAGTGAGAGCAAAGCTCTTTGTTAGCGGTTGGTATTGCGATTTTCATGTGTGTAACTTCCTTATTTATGATAGAATTGGTTTGTTTTGGTTGGTTAGCGGCAGCGTGAGCATCTGCGACATCCTTCGACGAAGCATTTGTTAAGCGAAACCACACGCTGCGATTTGCAACTGGGGCAACAGTCAGAATCTGAGGCTTCGGAGGTGGCGGTGAACTTGTGCTGGCAAGCCTCGCAATAGTAGTGAGGTTCAGCGATTTTCACCTCGCCACCTTCGATCAGAAAGGTGCGCCCTTCCACCAGCGCGGTTGCGAGGTTGCTGCGGGCTTGTTCGTAGATGCGGGTGAGTGTGGGACGGGAAACGCCCATGCTCTGTGACGCTTCTTCGTGGGTCATTCCTTCATAGTCCACCAAGCGGATGGCCTCATATTCTTCCAAGGGCATGACGACGGCCGAGCGGTAGTTGGTGCGCATCCATAAGGGCCTGAACCCCTTTACGTTGGGCAGGTCTCGCAGTATGCGTTTCGCTTTTGGTCTCGCCATGTTAATCTCCTTATTTTGGTTAAATTAGCCATGTTCCAAGTGAACATATGTTCAATTATTATGAACCGCCCCTTTCTGTCAAGTCTATTCTTTTCCGATGGCACGCAAGAGACGCTCAGCCTCATCAGCAGTGATTTTGCCGTTCTCCAGCATCTGAAGAATCTTCCTGCGGCTTTGCTCGCTGACATCCCTGGGAAGCTCGTCATCCATATCTCTGCCGGATCTGCCCCAGGAAGGCCTTTTGCTCCAGATGTTTTGCAAGGTGTCGCCAAAGTCATCAAAGCGTCTGCCAAAGTTGAAGCCGGACTCCTTGTCTGGATCAGTCTGCCTGACTTTCTCAAAGAACTTGCGCAGGTTGTTGTTGATGTCGGTGTTGATTTTCTCGATCGTGCTCAGGACTTTGTCCTTGGTCTCGATCCAATTCACCTCGGCAAGAGTTTCTCTCAGTGAAGCGATGTTCTTTTGGATGGCTTCATTGATCTTGGCTTCGGTGACCTTATCCTTGATGGCATTCAGGCTCTCAACTGTCTTCTGCAGAATCTGTTGCACCTTCTCATTGTCTTCCAAACTGGTGGCCTCTTTGATGGTCTCACGCAGGTCGTCCAGCTTGCTCTTGAAAGCACCCAAGTTGATGGAAGGATCGCTGCTCAGCCTGATGCTGCCGTTTTCGGTCTTGACGTTGATCTTCACCTTGGGTTCGCCATTGGTGAAGAGATATTTGCCGTCAATGCGCTGCTGATCAGCCTTTAGGCTGCTTCTGATACGTCCCAGCTCGCTCTTGGCTTCGATGGCATATTCCATCTCTTCCGGGAGCACCAGAACTATCTTGCCGTTTTCATTGCTAAGATCAAACCCGCCCTGCTCGATGGGCAGGCTTTCGTAGTAGATCATGCCGTTTTCGTTCTCGATGCTGAGGTCGTTAAACTGAGCCAGGCGGATCTTCACGGCACCGTTTTCTGAGGACACTTTCAGGAAATGCCCGCTGATCTCCTCTGCCATGATGGGGCCGTTTTCCTGTTTGATGCTGATGTTTCCTGCGCATTGGGAGATCCTGATGGGGCCATTTTCGTTTTCCAGATTGAGCTTCCCTTCGCAGGCATGGACGAAGATAGCCGCATTCTCATTGTCTGCGGAGATCTTGTTTTCAAGACCGGAGAGCTGCAGCGGCAGGTTTTCCGCTTCCACCTTCAGCTCCACGCCCTTGGGGACGCGCATGTGGATCTGCGACTGGTTTAGATGCAGGGAACCATCGGTGACCTCTGCCAGGCAGTCAAATTCTACCTTAAGCTTCAATTCTTCGAGGGTTACCCTGAAATAGCTTTCAAGATTGAGGTCGCTGTAGCGATCCGGCAGTGCAATCTCTGCCTCAATGATGATCTTGCCATCATCAGAATTGGCGATGCTAAGCGGCGCCATCTCGTTGTCAATGCTGATCTTCTCAAGATTGGGGTAGTCGTATTCAAATCTCATCGGTATGGTTTTCATTTGTTTCTCCTTGTTTTTATTTCGGCGATAGCCTCGTCGACATTGATGAAACCCTGCTCCAGATCATGCATCACATCGATGTAATCTCCGGGCACGGTTGCCGAATCAGCTATCTTGCCGATTATTTCTGATAAACGATTTTTAACCGTTGGATATGAGATGCCCAGGGCTTTTTCCATCTCGCGGATATTGCCCTGAACGATGATAAATGTGCGCACAAACTCAAGCTGCTCCTCGCTGAGGGCAGCAGGCCAGGTGCTTTCAAAATTGCCCTTGAAGCTGATCTTGCACTGAGGGCAGTGATACTCATGCACCTGAAGTTGGCTCTTGCAGATGGGACAGTTGTTCATTTAACCTCCATATTGATTATACTAAGGTCATGTTTAAGTATCCTCATATTTTGTCAAGGATTAACTTAAGATTGTTTATGCTTAGCTTGATAAAAGCAATGTCAAAGTAGCGTGAGAACCCAATGGGAAGCATGTTAATCCCACATTATCAATTTCTCTTCACTCGCTCGGCTCTTACTCACCCGCCCGGAGATGCCGTGGAGATACTCGGGTTTTTCCCGAGAGGCTCCGGGGGATTACCGGGAGGCTAAGCAAGGAAGGAGTAGGGTCGCGCATGTACAGGCGGTCGCCGAACCGCCGCAGTATGGTCGCTCGCCGTAGCGACCAATAAATGCGCCGGCGAATACCGTGCTGTCCGAATACAAAAAAGCCCGAAGGATGTTTGCTCTTATCCCTCGGGCATATTTACAATGATTTCAGGTTAAAGAGTTAGCCTCCCATCATCCTTTCCAGCTCTTTTCTGCCTTTAGGGTTGTTGAAGCGCTTCATCATTTTGAGTGTGTCGTTAAATACACGCAGGAGGCGGTTTACATCGGTCACGGAGCGTCCGCAGCCTTTGGCTATGCGCAAGCGCCTGCTACCGTTGATGATATGAGGTTTTTCACGCTCCTCTTCGGTCATGGATTGGATGATGGCTTCCACGTGTTTGAGTGCGTCGTCATCGATGACTGCGTCCTTGGGGATTCGGCTTCCCAAGCCGGGGATCATGCGGATGATGGATTCGAGAGAGCCCATTTTCTTGATGCTCTGCATTTGCTTGAGATAGTCGTTGAGCGTGAACTGGCTTTTGAGCATCTTGCGTGCCAGCTTTTCTTCCTCTTCGAGGTTCAAGGTTTCTTCGGCTTTTTCGATGAGGGTGAGCACGTCGCCCATGCCCAAGATGCGTGAAGCCATACGTTCGGCGTGGAAGACTTCGATGTCTTTAGTCTTTTCACCGGTGCCGACGAAGGCTACGGGGCGTTCGGTGACGGCTTTGATGGAGAGGGCGGCACCGCCACGTGCATCGGAGTCCATCTTGGTAAGGATCACGGCATCAAAAGCCAGTTTGTCGTGAAATTCCTTGGCTACGTTCACCGCTTCCTGACCGGTCATCGCATCGGCTACAAAGAAAATGTAGTCTGGTTTGACAAAGTCTTTGAGGCGTGAGACCTCTTCCATCATTTCGGCATCGATGTGGAGGCGTCCGGCGGTATCGAAGATGAGGAGGTTGGTAAAATCTTTCTGAGCTTGGCGCAGTGCGGCATCGGCGATCTGGATCACGTCTTTGCTGCCATCCACGCTGACCACGGGGATGTCCACCTGTTTGCCCAAGACTTTGAGCTGTTCGATGGCGGCGGGGCGATGGACGTCACAAGCCACCATCATGGGTTTGATGTTGTTTTTGCTGTAGAGAAGAGCCAGTTTGGCACAGGCGGTAGTTTTACCGGAGCCTTGCAAACCCACCATCATGACCTTGGTGAGACGGTTGTTATATACTTTAAATTCAAAGCCTTCGGTGTCCATGAGGGCGGCGAGCTGCTCATAGACGATCTTCACGATCTGCTGTCCGGGCGTGAGCGATTTCATCACCTCGGTTCCCAAGGCGCGGGTCTGCACTTCCGCCACGAAGTTTTTCACGATTTTGAAGTTTACATCCGCTTCCAGCAGCGCCATTCTGATCTCGCGCATGCCATCCTTGATGTTTTGCTCGGTGAGATAGCCCTTGCCTTTGAGGTTGCGGAATACTTTATCCAGTTTTTCGCTTAAGCTATTGAACATGCGTGTTTCCCCTTAGGTTTCGGATTGCCTGGGCATAGTCTGAGTGGTTGAAAATGTAGGATGCGCTTACCAGGATGGTGACGCCGGCGTCGATCAGCTGCTGTGCATTTTCACCTGTGACGCCGCCATCCACCTGGATGTCAATATCATAGCCGCTTGTTCGGATCATCTGCTTGAGTTGGGTGGCTTTATCTATGATGCCGGTGATGAAGCTTTGGCCGGAAAAGCCGGGATTGACGCTCATCAAGAGCACATAATCCAGCTCGGGAAGCAGCCACTTGAGCAGGTCAATATCATCGGAGGGGTTGAGCGCTACGCCGGCTTTCATGCCCAATTCCCGGATTCTATGGAGCAATCTGTGGCTATGTGGCTCGGTGCCGGGATGGAAGGTGACCCAAGAGACGCCCAGCTCGACTAAAGGCTCGATGTAAAAGCTGGGATTGCTCACCATCAGATGGGCATCCAAGGGTAGCCGGGTGTGCGCCCGAATGGACTTGATGATCGGCATGCCAAAGCTGAGGTTGGGCACATAATGACCATCCATCAGATCCAGATGGATGAGGTCTGCGCCGGATTGTTCCAGACGGGAAAGCTCTTCACCCAGGCGGGCGAAATCTGCGGAAAGGACGCTGGCAGCGACGAGGGGACGTTTCATGATTTATCCTTGGGAGTGCGGATGAAAAAGAGGATGTCTTTGGGTTTGATCCGGCTGACGGCTTGGTATCTGGCGATGAGTTCCTGCTTCTTCAGTACCAATTCCTGCAGCCAGCTGTTGTTTTCCACCGCCACGAAGAGGACGTCGTCTTTGTAGCGGTAAGGGTGTGACTTTTGGGCTAACAGCTCGCCTACCACTTCTTTATAATCCAAGTAGAGGCGGATGAAAGAGGCATATCTCTCTCCACCTAAGCGGAGAGCCAAGGTCTTGCCTATGTCTGCAATGCTCTGAAGTGCCACCTTAAGTCACATATAATCCAAGCCCATCCGCTTTAGCGGGGTGCCAAAACGGATGGGTCTTGGGATACTAAGAATGTTTATTAGTAACCGGGGTGTGTTATTCCTTTGATTTCAGAAGGTTTATCCCGTTGTAAGACAAGATCAGCACAGCCAGGGCTACATAGTAGATGGAGCCAATGGTGGAGGTGTTTTTGTCGAAACGGGACATCAAGATGCCAGGGATCAGGGATGTGATGATGATGATCAGATAGCCCAAAGCACGCATGGCAAAGGTTTCACCCTTGTTGTTGATCAGGTGTACTGCCAAGGCAAAGAGAGCGATGAACAGTATGGTTACAGCGAGGGTTGCAACGATCGTCATGGCTGTAATCTCCTCGCCGACATTGATGACGTTGCTCTTCAGAACCAAGATCAAGGGAGTGATCAGGGCCAAGATACAGAGCACGACGCCAGCGACGACGCCGACTGCACGGTTCTTCACGAGCGAAATCTCGCTGTGGCGCTGGTTTCTCCTTACAAACAGGAAGATAATGCCGGATATAATAAGTATCGCAGCTCCATACACTGCCACCATGTATTTCTCGCCAGTGATCATTCCCATCAGGGAAAGTGCGGCGATGAAGATAACGGTCAGCACTATCTGCCTAATGTTGAAAAATCTGTCTTTCATGTTGACCTCCCGGTCTTGTTAAAATAGTTTACTCTTCTGATTCAGCGGGTTCTTCCACTGCTGCTTCAGGTTCCGCTGTCTCGGTTTCTTCTTCTATGGGTTGAGCTTCAGGGATCTCTTCTTCAACAGGTTGAGGTGTCGGGATCTCTTCTGCTGCTTCGGGTTGAGGGGTGGGGACTTCGATTGTCGGCTCGGGTTCTACTTCTACTGCTTCAGTGGTATCTTCCTTCTGAACTTCCACCTTGATCTGGGCTTCCACTTCTTTATGGAGCTTGAGTTCTATATCGAAGATGCCAAGCTCTTTGATGTGCTTTTCCAGTTGGACGGCGGATTTGTGAACCTGAAAGCCTTTGGCGCTCAGTTCGTTTACGATGTCAGTATCAGAGACGGAGCCATAGAGGTTGCCTTGCTCATCCGTCTTGCGGATAAAGCTGAGGGTGGTTCCGTTGATTCTGGAAGCCAGGTTTTTGAGTTCTTCCAAGCGGGTAGCTTCTTCTTGTTTGGCGATAGCGCGGATCTCTTCCAGCTTCTTCATGTTGTGAGGTGTGGCGTAGATGGCAAAGCCTCTGGGAACCAGATAGTTTCTGGCATAGCCACGCTTCACATTCACGATGTCGCCTTTAGCTCCCAGCTTTTCTATATGTTGCATGAGGATAACTTTCATTGGGGAGTATCTCCTTGTTGTGATATTAAGGGGCTTTTCCACATGTAGGCAAAGCCCAGTATGGTCAATATGATATAGGTTATATAGTTTAACAGCAAGAGGATCAGGATCAAGACTCTCACCACTCTATTTTGAAAGATGGCGGCTGATTTCTGATTGACGATAGCCACGCCTTGGATGAAGGGGACTACGCACAACGCCAAGAGCGCGTTGTAGAAATACAGCTCGAGACCGGGGATGAAATAGAGCGGTAAAGCAGCCAAGATAAAGATGTTATAGAATGCGGGGAACGTCCTGTCGGAGATCGGTTCGTCTATCCTGCTGAACTTTTTAAACAGGATAAAACCCACAAACAAGGCCAGAATCTGGGTGACCATCCACTGTGCCGGCCAGAGATTGGTGATTGCTGTCAAGGTAGTTCTGATCAATGATTCGTCGATATTCTGTTGGATTTGTCTCATTTGCTCCAAGGCGGTGTTGATGGCTTCGGTGTGAAGAGGCTCCAGCTGTGAGCCCCAGCCCCAAGCGCGCAGAAGGCCATAGATGATGATCCCCAGAGTAGCCCAACTGAAAGCGGTGTTGCTTTTGGCACCTGCTTTGAGGGCAAGAAGGTAGATCAATACTATGGCTCCCGTTCCCAACACGGCATCAGTCAGATGTATCTGCGAGAGGACATCGCTGCCGTAGAACAGCAGGGATGCCAGCGGGATCAGGAAAAACCAGCTGATGGTTCTGAGCGGCAGCATGGGATGAAGCCTGGCGGCACGACCGTTATGCGCCATCAAAGCTACCATAGCCAATGGCGGGAAAATGGTGGCCAAGGCACCCAAGAGCAAAGGAATCAAAAACACTATTCGATCACGTAGGGGATAAGTGCCATTTGACGGGCACGTTTGATCTCGGTGGTGAGCTTGCGCTGATGTTTTGCGCAGGTTCCGGTGATACGGGCGGGGTCAATTCTGCCGACATCGGACACAAATTGGCGCATCATATCGACGTTCTTGTAATCTATCTGAAGCTCTTTGTTTGCACAAAAGCGGCAATACTTACGGCGCGAGAATCTTCTTCTTCTATCTGAGTAATTCATTAATTCTCCTTAAAATGGCAGGTTGTCTGTGGTGCTGGTGGGTTCAGCTGAGCTGGAATCATCCGGAAGCGGGATGTCTTCTGATTGGACACTGCCATCTTCTCGGGGTCTCCATTCCAAGGGTTGAACATTATCAGCTATGATTTCCCACACTTTGCGGTTCATGTTGTTTTGATCTGTATAAGTGCGTGTTTCAATGCGGCCTTCCACCAATACTGCGGTGCCTTTGGTGGCGTGTTTGGTGAGGTTTTCGGCGCGATCACTCCACACTACGACGTCTAAGAAGGAGGTTTGGGTCTGCCATTCTCCACTTTCGTCTCTGTAGGCACGGTCGCTGGCCAAGGAAAACCTCAGCACAGGGGTGCCCTTGGGGGTAAACTTGAGTTCCAGGTCATGTGTGATCCTGCCACAAACGATGACTTTGTTTAAACGGGGTAACCTAAGGTCTGCCATTTGATTCCTCACTATGCATCTTTAGCCACAAACATGTGTCTGATAATGTTTTCGTTGATGTTCATCAAGCGTCCCAGCACCTTCACGGAAGTGGCTTCCAGCTTGAAGTAGTTCACATAGTAATAGCCTTCTGTGACCTTATCGATAGGATAGGCCAAGGCTCTCTTTCCCCACGGGTCGGTGGATCCGATCTCGCCGCCGTTTTCTTCCACCCAAGTGAGCAGGTCTTGGTTGGCTTTATTGGCTTCATCCGCGGAGAGCTTTGGTGATATGATCACCATAAGTTCGTAGTTTTTGATCATTTAAGTTCCTCCTATGGACTTATGATTCCGAAGGTTCTCCCTCGGAATAGGATTTTCTCCACTTGCTATACTCGTTTAGTACAGCAGTGAAATCTCTGTGTATAAAAACGTCTAATAACTCCACCACTTTGCCAATCGTAGCTTGGATAGCTTCTGCTTGCGCAGGCGATGGAGCTTGCAGGACATAGTCCCTGGCATCTGCATTTTCTTCTCTGCCAATGCCGATGCGAAAGCGTTTGAGGTCGTCGCCATTGATCACTTCCAGCAGGGATTTGATGCCATTGTGCCCACCATCAGTGCCAGAGCTGCGGATGCGGAGTTTGCCCGCAGGCAGCTCCAGATCATCATAGATGACCAGGCTTTGGTCTATATCCCAGCGGCGCAGTGCCACGCGTGCGGCCTCACCGGAGCGGTTCATCCAGGTGAGCGGCTTGATGAGCACTGCTTTTGGAGTGTGAATATAGGCGAACATAGAGTCTTGCTTGAAGGCTTTCTTGTGAGAGCGAGCCCACTCATCCAGACAGATGAACCCAACGTTATGACGCGTGTTTTGATACTCCATTCCGGGGTTCCCAAGGCCTAAGATGAGTTTCACTGATGTGGCTACCTACCTGATTATTCTTCGGTCTTTTCTTCTGCTTCACCAGTGGCTTCGGCTTCTGCGCCTTCTTCCAAGCCTTCTTCGGATTCTTCTTCCTCTTCTTCCTCTTCAACCTGGGCGTGGACTACCACAAGGACTTCCTCTTCGTCATCCTTGTAGACCCATTCGCCTTGGATAAGGTCTTTGATGCGTACTGCATCGCCGACGTTGAGGGGGCTGAGGTCGACTGTGATGTTATCGGGCAGGTTAGTGGCTTGGCACACCACTTTCACGGTGCGCTGGATAATATCCACAAAACCACCTTCTTTGACTCCTGCGGCTTCGCCGATGTAGTTGACCGGCAGTTCAAATTCCATCTCAACTTCTGTGGGGATCACCTGAAAGTCCAGGTGCAGGAAGTCACGGCGGACAGGGTGTATCAGTTTGTCCTTGAGAAGGGTGTGGTATTTCTTGCCATCCATATGTATCTCATAAAAGGCGAGTTCGGTAAAGCTTTTCTTGTAGCATCTCATAAACTCGGCCAAGTTTATGCTTATGGACATGGTCTCCATGTTTGGGCCGTATAGTACGGCAGGTACTATACCCTGAGCACGCAGCTGTGTGAGGTCAGATTTCTTCTGTGTGTTGCGCATCTGTGCTTCGAGAGTAAATATCATTTATTCCTCCAGTAGGTTACTATCTAAATAATACGCTAAGCGATTCTTCGATGTGGATCTTCTTGATGGCCACGGCTAACATTTCCGCAATGGACATCTGCTCGATCTTCTTGCATTTGGCTGTTTCTTCGGAGAGCGGGATGGTATTTGTGATGAAGAGCTTTTCTATCGGCGAAGCTTCGAGCAACTCCACTGCATTCGCCGAAAGAATGCCATGTGTGCAGGCAGCGTAAATCTTGCTGGCACCATGATCTTCCAAAACGTGAGCCACTTGGATGAGGCTGCGTCCGGTGTCTATGATGTCATCAAAGAGGATGGCTGTCTTGCCTTCTACATCTCCGATGATGTTCAGCACTTCTGCCTTGTCATCGTTTCCCACGCGTCTCTTATCTCCGATGGCGAGGCCGCAATTGAGCCTGGTAGCCAAAGACCTGGCGCGTATTGCACCGCCGGAATCCGGAGATACCACCACGATGTTTTCCATCTTCATGCTCTCAAAGTATCTGGCGAAGGAAGGTATAGAGTAGAGATGGTCTACAGGGATGTCGAAAAAGCCTTGGATTTGATCTGCGTGTAGATCCACGGTTACTAATCTGTCTGCTCCGGCTACGGTGATGAGGTCTGCCACCAGCTTGGCTGTGATGGGCACACGCGGCTGATCCTTCTTGTCTGAACGGGCATATGCGTAGTAGGGGATCACACAGTTGATCCTCTGTGCCGAAGCGCGTTTCAGGGCATCGATCATGATCAGCAAATCCATTAGGTTGTCATTTACGGGACGGCAAGTGGGTTGAATAATGAACACATCGGCTCCACGGACGTTGTCGTTGATCTTCACAAACGATTCATCGTTTGCAAACTTAAACAGATCAATGTCCGCAAGTGGAATCCCCGCATGCCGGGCCACTTCTTCTGCTAAGGGACGGTTTGCTTTACCAGTCAATAGCTTAAGTTTTGTGTACATTTGTAATATTCTTCCTTACTAATGGTTCTTGTAGCCTTGGTCCAAAAGCCTGAGTCGTCAAATTCATCACGACAGGCCTCCAGAGCAGCTTTGGTTTTAAAGACGCCAAAGCAGGTGCTGCCGCTTCCGCTCATCTGAGCAGCGGTTGCGCCATGCTCTCGCATCTTGCCTAAAATCTCGCCTATCACGGGATACCGGGCTGCGATACCCTGCTGCAGGCGGTTGAAAAAGACGCCTTTCTGGATCGTGTCCAGATATGAAAACGAGGGCTCGAGGGCTCCGTGGTCTACCAATTGATAGGCCTCAGAGCTCGAGATTGCGACATGTGGATTGACCAGGAGAAGGTTGTCCAGAAGGATGTCGTCCACAGGTGTAATCTGTTGACCACGATCCTCTCCCAGTGCCGTGCCTCCCAAGAGAAAGTAATTGACGTCGCTCCCGAAAGTGGCAGCGATCCTGTGCAACTCCTCTTCACTTAAGTGCAGGCTCCACAACTTGCTCAATACCAATAGAGTGACGGCTGCGTTGGAGCTGCCACCACCCAAACCTGCGGCAATAGGAATATCCTTAAACAGCTCAATTTCCACCCCTTTATCGGGGGCAAAGCGGCTCTGTAAATAGAGAGCCACCTTGTATATGAGGTTGTCTTTTGTATTCAATTGTGGCAGGTTAGACCATATTTTTATACCTTGGCTTTTTGTCAAAGTAAATCTAAGCAAATCTTTAAGATCTACACTCGCAAAAAGGGTCTCAATACGAGTATAGCCGTTTGGGAGCTTTCCCAAAACCTCAAGCGACAGGTTTATTTTTGCGTAGGAAGCGGCCCGCATTTTTCTTCTTCAGCTTACTGGGAGCTTCATCGCCATAGTAGTAGTAATAGTAATAGTAGTAATAGTAGTTTTGTCTACTGTAGTATTTCTGGGTGTAGATGCCGTTTACGATGATGCCATCGATGGTGGCGCCGACGTTTGCCATCAGTTCTTTGGTGCGTTTGATGATGCCCTTTTCAGTGAAACCACAGCGCACCACCAGGAAGGTGAGGTCTACCTTTTTGGTAAGGATCAGGGCGTCTGTCACAGCGATGATCGGGGGTGTATCGAAAAGCACAAAATCATAGTGTGCTTTGAGCTCTTCCAAGAGTGTGTCTGCCCTTGCAGATGAGATCAACTCAGCCGGGTTGGGCGGCACAAATCCGCTGGTGATCACATCCAGATTGGGGATGCCGGTGGCTTTGGTGACCTGCTCAATGCTCACATCCGGGTCTATCAAATAGTCCGATAGGCCATTTTCTTTCTCGATGCCAAACTTGTTGTGAACCATGGGGCGTCTCATGTCCATATCCACCAAGACCACCTTGGAGTTCATCTGTGCCAACGTGATGGCTGTATTGACGATAGTGGTGGATTTTCCTTCTTTGGGGCCGGACGAGGTGATGAGCATGGAAGTGCTGCCGGTGGATGATCTGCGGCTGAGGATATTGGTTCTCAGGGTGCGGTAAGATTCCGCCACGGGCGACTTGGGTGCATAGTGCGAGACCAATTGCATCATCACATAGTGCATGGACTTGCTGAGCTGCTCCTTGTTTTCGCCTTCGGCATTCTCGATCATGGCGTTAAATTCTTCCAGGCGTGCTTCGGATTCCTGGATCACCGGAATAGTACCCACAATTGGAAGCCTCACATAGGTTTCCATGTCTTCCAAGGTGCGCAGCTTGTTATCCAGCGAATGCACCAGGAAAGCGGCTCCGATTCCCAGACCCAAGCCCAAAATGATACCCACCAAGATATTCATGGATACCCTTGGTTTGATCGGGCTTCCGGGCCTGCTGGCCAAGTCCACGATGCGGATATTACCCGCCTTGGCTTGCTCAGCAATCTTGGCATCTTCATATTTCTCCATCATGATGCCGTGTATCTTGCCGTCCAACTGAACGTTACGCATCAATCTGGCCAGTTCCAGTTCCGTATTTGGCAGCGAGATGATGCGCTCGTCATACATTTCTTTGGTTTGCGCCAATCCTTCCGCTCTGGTGCGCGCTATTTCCAGCTCTACATTGGTCTGGATGATCTTTACTATAGTTTCATTGCGCATAGCCAAAGGGTCATCTGTTGATGTGGCTGCGACCAGCTTTTTGATCTCAATATCCAGCTCGGCTTTGGTGCGTTCCAGCTCGGCATTTAAAGCTATAATTTGTGGATGGTCTGTAGGATAGTTGTTCTTGGTCAGCAGTTTGGTGATCAAGGATTGAGTTTCTGTCACCTGCTTGCGCAGTTCGTTGATGTAAGGTGTTTTGAGCACGGAGTTTACATTGACCACCAAGGAGTCCTGCTTTTGCAGCTGTTTTTGGTGGAGGTCCAAGGTGCGGGCTTTGACAGCCTGCTCCGTAAGGGCGGCTTCATATTCAGCTTCAACCTTGGCAGATTCCTCAATCAGCTTGGTGGTTTCTGTAGAAAGCTCGGTGAGCTTGTTCATGTTTTTAAACTCGCGCAGGTCGTTTTCCGAGCTCTGCAGGCGTCTGGAAATGGCATCCAATTGAGTTTCCAAAAACTCTCTGATGGTGGTAAATTCAAGGCGTGCAAACTGTGTATTTTCCTGTTGAACCGCCTCAGCAATGCTGTTTACAGCTGCCATGGCCTCGCCTTGTGAGGTGGATTCAAAGCTGATGGTGAGGATATCCGTCTCACGTTTGGCCTCCACCTTCACTCCAGACAAATGACTGGCAGGGTTGGCTAAAGATGCGGCCGGGAAGCTCTCCCACTCGGGATACTTTTTCATGATCTCCCAAGCAGCATTGAGGATGGGTTTGCTTTTGATCAGCTCAATTTGATTATTGAGTTCGTTTTTACCTGTGCCGGTGCCGGCTAAGAAAAGGTCAGCCCCACTCTTTTGTGTCTCCAGGAGTATCCTGCTTGATGCTGAATAGATCCTGGGTTGACGGGCGGTGTAGAAAATCGTGCCCACCAAAACGATGATAAATATCAGGACCACCAAATAGCGGTATTGCGCGATTATTCTAAGGTAATCGGATACATTTGTTTCTTCAGTAGCAGGATTTTGGATGTTTTGCTGTTCCATATCTATTCATGCGCTCCTATTTCAAATTGGCTATCAGGTTGTAGACGCTGAGGGCAACAGCCACCTTGGAGAGAAAATCCGCAACTTTGGTAAATGCATAGAAGATCGTTCCAGAAAGAACCACCGTGTCTCCAGGCATAAGCATGGGAAGCATGTCTTCATCAGCCGTTTCCATATATTTCTTTAGATTTACCCACAGGATTTCGGGCTGTTCATCCTCACCGCGTGGGCGTATAATGCGTATTTTGTTGAGCTTGGCATCTTCCTTTGGCCCTCCGGCTAAAGCTAAAAGCGTCAGAAAGTTGGTATCATCCGGCACCAAATAAAGCCCCGGTTTGTAGACCTGACCCAGTATATACACGTTCATCTTGAGCTTTTCCACTCCGGAACGTGCTCCGTCATAGGTGTAAGCGGATATGCCGCCAACGTTTGACATGCCGGTGTCACTCTGAGCAAAAAGCCCATAAGACATAACCAACAGCAAGATTATGAATAGGTATTTATTCACAACGATCCTCAAAAATTAGATTTAGACTATTAAAAAAGGGCGGGATAATCAGTCAAGTGAAATTTATCACACCCGACAGCTGCCAAAGCGGAACTGACTATTACATAAATGGTTATAGAGTTGACGCACAGATGAATAAGCCGGCTGATGAACAGGGTTTGAAATGTGCGCCGGTTGAGGGCTTTCATCCCGTCTTACGTCGAATGTAAAAACGGCCAGAGGCGTGAGTCTTTTCACCTCAAAAACCATGCTCTTTCTCAGCCTAAATTTAGTTGCTAAATGCAGGTAATTGCAAAATATTTGACTTTATGCTGTGGTTGACCTCCCTCTGCGAGACCTTTTGACTTCCCCAACGCTCTGCCTCCTAACTGCCTGCTTTCCTACTGCTTGCCTACTCGAGGAGCAGGAGGGTAGTAGGGAAGGGGTTGGGAGTCCGCATGAAATGGGCATTTGAGGGGTGTCAAAAAAGGGGGTATTGCTTGACGCTAACCTGTAATGAGGTCAAATATTGATTTTTAAGCCTGCATCTACCGGAGGTGGGTGGCGGCAATGAACTCCTACTAAAATAGTAGGTGATCGATCCGTAGTTTTCCATCAATTTACAGTTTTCATGAAAGGAATATTACGATTTGCTACCTCAGCTCCATCTCAGATGCTCTCTGCACCTGATATTTTCAAGCTTTTTTACTTCTCACTTGACAAGCAAGCTATGCTATAATTATTGACTTACATACCTTTGTTACAATGGAGATGAAATGAGTAAAAAAGAACGAACTGCAATCGAACCCACCAGGGAAGAAAACTATGCCGAGTGGTATCAGCAGGTGATCAAAGCTGCTGATCTGGCTGAGAATAGTGAAGTTAGAGGCTGCATGGTGATCAAACCCTGGGGTTATGCCATATGGGAAAATATCCAGCATGTTTTGGATGGGATGTTTAGAGAAACTGGGCACAGAAACGCCTATTTTCCTATCTTTATCCCCAAGAGCTATTTTGAGAAGGAAGCCGAGCACGTGGAAGGCTTTGCCAAGGAATGTGCTGTGGTCACGCATAGCCGTCTTGAGGATGACGGGCATGGCGGCTTGAAAGCTGCTGGAGAGCTCACGGAGCCTTACATTGTGCGTCCCACCAGTGAGACCATTATCGGAGCTTCTTTCGCCAAATGGGTCAATTCCTACCGTGACCTGCCACTGTTGATCAACCAATGGGCAAACGTGGTGAGACGGGAGATGCGAACCCGTTTATTTTTAAGGACTTCCGAGTTTTTGTGGCAGGAAGGTCACACCGTGCACGAGACTCCTGAAGAGGCGATGGAAGAGACCATGCAGATGTTGGAAGTTTATGCACGTTTTGCCGCAGATTATCTGGCTATTCCAGTGATCAAGGGAGAGAAGACGGAGGGGGAAAAGTTCCCCGGCGCCGTCAATACCTACAGCATCGAGGCAATGATGCAGGATAAGAAGGCCTTGCAGAGCGGCACTTCCCACTTTTTGGGGCAGAATTTTGCCCGCAGTTCAAATATCCGCTATCAGAATCGTGAAGGTGAATTTGACTATGCCTGGACTACCTCCTGGGGTGTTTCCACCAGGTTGATCGGGGCTTTGATCATGGCTCACAGCGATGACAACGGCTTGGTCTTGCCTCCCAAAATCGCACCCGCACATCTGGTGATCCTGCCCATCTATCGGGATGAAAAGGAGAAAGAGGCGGTGATGGCGGTGGTTAAACAGGTGCAAGAAATGTTTAAAGGCACCTGGTTTGAAGACGTGCATCTCTATACAGAGCTTGATGATAGAGAGCTTACGGGAAGCGAGCGGAACTGGCATTGGATCAAGAAAGGCATACCGCTCAGGATGGAGATTGGGCCTCGTGACGTTGCCAGTGGTAAAGTGATGATCGCCCGCAGGGATCAAGGGCCCAGAGACAAAGTGGCTGTCGAAATGGCTCAGATCAAGGATTATGTGCTCAAGACTCTGGCGGAAATCCAGGCGAATATCTATGCTAAAGCTCTAAAGTTCCAACAAGATAATACCATCAAGATAGATGATAATAAAGCTTTTTACAAGTATTTCACACCCAAAAATGAGGAGCAGCCTGAGATACACGGCGGTTTTGCGCTCTCGCATTGGTGTGGCGATGCAGCCTGTGAAGAGAAGATCAAGGAAGATCTCAAAGTCACGGTGCGCTGCATTCCCTTTGATGTAGCTGAAGAAGACGGCAATTGCATCTCTTGTGGAAAGGCTTCCAAGCGGAGAGTGGTTTTTGCCAAATCATACTAAAAAGATCAGCTCAGCCATCATCACCATCGGCGATGAGATATTGCTGGGTAAAACGATCAACACAAATCTGAGCTTTCTGGCTTCAGAACTTGCACTGCTGGGTGCCCCCGTGGTTTACAACATCACCATCAGAGACAAAACTGAGGATATCATCGCAGCTCTGGATTATTGTGTAAATCGCTTTGAAGTGGTGATCACTACAGGTGGTTTGGGACCCACGGCGGATGATATAACCAAGGCGTCCATCGCCTCCTTTTTTGGCGTGGGGCAGAGCCATCATGAGGATATCTGGCAGAAAGTGCAAGCCCGCTTTGCTGTCAGAGGCATGCAGGCGCCCTTGATAAACCGCAATCAGGCCTTGGTTCCGGATGGTTTTACTGCCTTGCCCAATAATGAAGGGACGGCGCCCGGGCTGTTTTACCGGCATGAAAAGGGCTGCTTTTTTGCGCTGGCAGGCGTGCCGGTGGAGATGAGGCATGTGTTTGAAGAGCAGATAACCCCTACTCTCAAAAGGGAATATCCGCAACTGGGGAGCCTGATTCAAAAGACCATTCACAGCTTTGGCATCTCGGAATCAGCTCTGGCGGAGGACTTGGATCTGGCGGATTTGCCATCCGAGCTGACCTTTGCCTGGTTGCCTCAGACGGGCAGGGTGGACTTGAGGCTGTCCGGCTATGATATCGAGCTCTTGAACGAATGGCAGAAGCGTGTCGCAGCGCAGATCCCGGATCATGTTTGGGGTTTTGATGAGGATTCGCCCGCAAGCGTTCTGGCATCACTGTTGAAAGAGCGTGGACTCACCCTGTCTTTGGCGGAATCCTGCACCGGTGGCCTGATCATGAAGATGCTTTCCGATGAACCGGGTGCATCAGATTACCTTGCAGGCGGCGTGGTGAGCTATTCCAACGAGATCAAAAAGCGAGTCTTGGGCGTGAGTAAAGAAACCTTGGAAAAGTATGGAGCAGTGAGCGAAGAGTGCGCTTTTGAGATGCTGGATGGAATAAAGAGATTGACAAAATCTGACGTTGCAGTTTCTGTGACCGGAGTGGCAGGTCCCACTGGGGGGAGCGCTTCCACGCCTGTAGGCACGGTTTATATTGGATTTTCTTATTTATCCTCATCCTGGGTGCAGAGATTCTTGCTCACGGGCACCCGAAAACTGATCCGACACAAAGCAGCCGAAATGGCTATTTTACATATGATTAAAAAGATAAAGGAAACCCAATGAAGAACGTCTTAGTGATAGGCAGTGGAGGGCGCGAGCACGCCATTGCCAAAGCCTTTGGTGCGTCCCGGCACGAGCTGCGCATAATCGTGGCTCCGGGCAATGCGGGCATAGCCGAAGAATTTGAGACACTTGAGCTTAACACACTCGAGGAGATGGTGAGCTATTGTGTTCAAACCCGGCCGGACATGGTGTTTGTGGGGCCGGAGAAAGCCCTGGCAGAAGGCTTGGCAGACGAGCTGGAAAAGCTTGGTATCCCCTGCATTGGGCCCAGTCAGAAAGCTGCCCGGATTGAAAGCAGCAAGATTTTTGCCAAAGAGCTCATGCAAAAGAATGGCATTCCCACAGCTTCCTTTTTCTTTACTTACGACGAAAATCAAGCGATTGAATATATAGAAAATCATGGCACTTTTCCTTTGGTAATCAAAGCTGACGGCTTGGCTGGAGGTAAGGGAGTGCACATAGTTCAAGACAAATCACAGGGCATCCAAGCCGTGCAATTGTTGATGAGTCAAACATCAAAAGGAGTAGTAATCGAGCAATACCTACAGGGTTGGGAAGTATCTTTATTTGCCTTTAGCGATGGCGAAAACTATTGTAGCACAGTGTTTAGCCAAGATCACAAACAGCTCTACGACCACGACCAGGGGCCGAATACCGGCGGGATGGGTGCATATTCACCTGTGCCCGAAGCCGAGCCTTGGCGAAATGAGGTGGAAGAGCAGATCATTGCGCCCGTGCTAAGAGCAATGAATCAAGAAGGTTGTCCATTTGTGGGCGTGTTGTATTGTGGTTTGATGATCACAAAAGATGGGCCTAAGGTGGTGGAATTCAACTGCCGCTTGGGAGACCCGGAAGCTCAAGCCGTGCTCCCGCTTTTGGAGACAGATTTCTATGATCTTTGCCAAGCCATCGTAAACAAGCAGGTTGGCCAGCTCAATCTAAGCTGGAAACCGGAGTCTTGTGTGGCTGTTGTGATGGCCTCAAGAGGATATCCCGGGTCTTTTCAAAAGGGATATCCCATCCATATCGACCCTTCTTTGGAAGCGGAAATCTGCTATGCAGGCGTTGCTTCCCCGGAAGGCGAGCTCGTCACCAGCGGAGGCAGAGTTTTGACCGTGCTAAGCCTGGCAGAAAGCAAAGAACAGGCGCACGCTCAAGTGTATAAAGAGCTGAAAAAGATTCATTTTCAAGATCAGTATTACCGCAAGGATATCAGCTTGCGGGATAACAAGATTCAGGCTTTTCCCTGATGTTAATGGGGATGCAGATTTATAAGGCGGTTACTCATGAAGTTACAGCACATTTTGATCCTGATGCTCGCTCTCAGTTTTTCGTTGCTGGGCGCAGCGGGCATCAGCTTAAGCAGCCAAAGCTCGGATGAATTGATCATCGATTTTGTGCTGCCGGAATACAGTTTGGAGCATATCCAAGACTCTCACGGCACCTGGCAGAGACTGACTTCGCCACATGGCAACGTGGATGCCAATGAAGGCATGCCACTTTTGATGGTGTTTTCGGAAGCTGTGGGTGTGCCTGTTGATGGAGATATCAACATCCAAATCATCAATTCACAATACACTACCTTGAGGAATATCAACCTTTTACCGGCGGACAAGATGGTGGTGGAAGGGGAAGAGGTGAGGTATGAATTTTACCAAAACCCTGCCGTGTATAGCACCAACAACCCCTATCCGGCTCAGATCGTGGAAAAGGGCGAGGCAGCTTTCATCGGAGACAGGCGCTTTGTCCCTTTGCGCATCCGGCCTTTCCAATACAGGGCGGCGGCCAAGGAATTGATCGTATATGATCAGATCCGCATCCGCGTGGGCATTTCGGGCAACAAGGAAGGAGTCAGAAACGCCTCTTTGTCACCAAACCCAATAGATGCCGCTGCTGATGCATTCTTCATCAACA
The DNA here is from genome assembly GCA_029781115.1 of Candidatus Cloacimonadota bacterium. Lineage (GTDB taxonomy): Bacteria > Cloacimonadota > Cloacimonadia > Cloacimonadales > Cloacimonadaceae > UBA3900. The sequence goes on along the minus strand of JAKOXG010000018.1, from coordinate 28,268 downwards.
ATGCCAGCAGCAAAAACTGGCGCTTGCCACGTCAGCGCGATTACAGCTATCAAGCTCCGAAAAACTCCATCAATGGAGTGAATGCCATCCAATTGATCGTGGATCAGGATGGGATTTATAAGGTGGACAGAGCTTTCTTGCAGGAGATAATTGATTCTGAAACAGAGCTTTGGGGCGTGGAGATGGCTTGGGATTTGGCTACCGTAGACCCGCGCAGATTGGAGCTCAGAGATAAGAACGGAAGCGTCCCCATCCACTTTGTGGGTGAAGAAGATGGACGCTTTAATCACAGCGATCACTTTGAGTTTTACGGGCGCAGGCATGCCGGCGAAAACGCCTATATGGATAATTATACGCAGGAAAACGTCTACACGCTCTACCTCAAAGATGGCCTGGGAGCGAGGATGGCGGTGGAAAATGGTGGTTTGGTGCAATCCAACCCATCGTCCTACATCTCGCCTGATGCCTTTGAATCCACGGTCCACTTTGAGGAACAGCTTATCAGAGATAAATTGGGAAGAGGCTGGAAGGGTGTGCAAAGTAGAGACTTGGATAGGGATACTTGGTTTTGGAGGAGGATCACTGCACCGGATTTGGCGATCGTGCCTTTTGAACTGGAGTATCCGTTCGGCGGTTTGACCCGCACAGCAAGCGCCAAGGTGGTGCTGCATGGGCTCACTTACGTTGATGATTTACCCCCGGGTCAGTTTGATCACGAAGCGGCAGTGCGCATCAATCAAGGCATCATCGATACTCATCAATGGAGCGGACAGACCGAGAAGATCTTCGTCAATAAAGATCCCATTCCAAACTCCTTCCTGATGCACGGAACAAACAACCTCTACATAAGTCTTTCAGGAAATACACCTTCGGGGGATATGGAGCAGGTATTGCTGGACTATTTTGAGCTCAAGTATTGGAGAGAATATCGGACAGATAGCGATAAACTGCTCTTTACCAAGCCATCAAACCGTCGTGCCGGGCTTTATCAATTTGAGCTGGGAGGCTTTTCCGAAGGCGATATTTCCGTCTATAAGGTAGGCTCAAGTATCTTTAGCAATATGCAGATAGAACCTTTTGATGCCGATTTCATGCCACCTTGGACTGTCACTTTGCAAGATAGTGTTTCATCCACGGAAGTGCAATACTACGCCTGCACCGAAAGCCAAAAGATGAGCCCGAAATTTGGCAGACTGGATATTCGCTCGGATCTCAAAAACCCTATGAATCAAGGGGATATCATCATCATCTCACGCAGAGATTTGCTCTACAACGAAGGCACAGATATGATGGTAGCACTCTATGAAAGCGAGGGTTACAGCGTTGCGCGGGTGGACTTTCAAGATATATTGGACGAATTCAATCACGGCATCCGCAGTGCACAGCCGATCAAAGACTTTCTGACCTACGCCTACAACAACTGGGCGGAACCAACGATGCAACATGTGCTGCTCTTGGGAGAGGGCGTCTCGGATGAAAGAGACTTCAGCACAGCACGTCAGTATGCGGTGTTGCCCGTAAAGAACGTTTGGACCAGAAAGCACGGTGCCACTCCCAGTGACAACTGGTATGCCTGCATCGTGGGTGACGACCCTATTCCGGATGTTTCCATTGCCAGGATCAATGTTTGGCAAGTAGAGCAGATCCTGCCTGTTGCAGAGAAAATGGTGGCTTATAGAGAGCAATTGAACACCAATAAGCTGTGGAACAGCCACCTAACCTTTACTACGGGCGGAAAGGTCGAAGATAAAACAGACACTTTTGCCCAGCAATCCGAGAGGATGATCCGGCGTAACATTCCGGAAGAATACAGGACCACAAGGGTTTATACCGCTGTTCAAACCGTGAGTCAGGATTACTTTGGCGGAACCTTCAACCTCAAAGATGCCATCAACAGTGGTACACAGTACGTGCAATTTATGGGTCACGGCGGCGGCCGTGTCTGGGCGGACTACAACCTCTTTAACTTCAATGACGTAGCCACTCTCAACAACCAGTGTTTCCCGGTGGTGTTGAGCCTTTCCTGCTACGCTTCGGCTTTTGATACTAATGGCATGGCTTCCCTCAGTGAAGCTTTGGTGTTGCAGCCCAATAAGGGCGCCATCAGCACCTTGGGCTTTACCGGTCTGGGCTACCTCTATCAGGACGAGGATTGGGGCTTGGCCTTCACGGAAGCGTTGTTTAAGCACGACTTTCCCTCTGTGGGTCATGCACTGCAATATGCCTTAGCCAGATACTTCTCCGTGATCACCATCCCGGAAGTACGTTATGCGCTGACGGATGGTGCCTGTTATTTGGGAGATCCGGTCATCCGCTTCAAGAAGCCCATCAAGGGTGCTGAAGTGAGCCTTGAAAGCCACGTTTTGAGCCATGGCGATACTCTCAGGGTGAGTGCTACCTTCCCGCCGGATGTCACGGCTGCAAAACTGTTTATCCTCAAACCCAATGGTGTGACGGTCAACGTGCCTTACGACCTGCCGGTGATCAATGGCTCTTATCGGGCTGACTATGTGATTCCGCTTAAGCCTGCAGGGCCTCAGATTCGCAGCGTGTATGTGGCAGGATATTCTGCCAATGAAGAATATATCGGGCTTTCCGGATTTGGAGTGGGACGTCCGGATGTGAGACATGCGGGCTTCAGTCCCGAAGTGCCTACTTGGAGAGATTCCACGGCTTTCAAAGCCGAAGTCCATGCTTCCACCCCCGTCGTGAGCATGAAATGTATGATCAAACATTCTGGGCTAACTGGTTGGCAATCATACCATATGCAATATAACGCGAGCGAGGGACTCTGGGTTACAATCGGCAAGCTTGCTCCCATCGCCACGGGTAAAGAGGTCTCTTTCAAATATGTCTTGGAAGTGGAAAAGGAAGGAGGGCAGACCGAAACCTTTGAGACCCCGGAACAGTACTTTGTGATTGCAGGACCAGACCTCTTTGTGGAGGCCGCCAAGCTGGATTTTGAAAACAATAAGCCTGTGTTTAAGGTGTTGATCTCCAACATAGGTAATGCCGCCTCTATCCCTACGATTTTGAGGCTGAGTACCAAGGCAGTTGGGGATTCCTCATGGGTTGTCAACAATCAGGATTTGGCTGCCTTTGAAGTAAGTGAGCAGCGTTGGGAAACTATAGACCTCACCGGCTTGGCGCCTGGCTTGATTGACTTCCACGTCTATGCCAATCCTAACGTCGCCTTCACCGAATGGAACTACATTATCAATGCCAACAACGAGCTATTCATCAGGCTGCCCTTCAACTATCACACCGTGGAAAGCGAGGGCAAGACCATCAAATCCTTGGACGGGAACCTGGAGTGTGAGATTCCGGCAAACCTTGTTCCAGCGGGTAAATCGGCGATCTTCTCGGTGAATGAGCTGGGCAATATCGATCCCAACAACCAGCCGGACATCCATCGCGTCTCCCTGCTTTCTTCAGATGGTGCTTCGTTGCCCGTTCAGTCCATTGCTTATGAGGTGCGCACCCTGGATGAGAGTTTGGTGGATTCCACGGGTGTGTTCATCGGCGGGAAGAGGATGAAGCTTACCTTCAGCTACAGTGCCATGGATCCTGATACTCAGACTCAGGAAAGTGAGAATTCATTCAAGATCTACCGTTGGGACTCCAGTGGCAGGAAGTGGATCCTGCAGGGCGGCATCATCTCTACCAATATCAATAAAGTAGCTTTTGAGGTGCGACGTCAGGGTATCTATGCTCTCTATAGAAACAGGGACTTGGTGCGCCCTACCATAGACGTAAATGTGCAAGATCAGGAGTTCACCGTGGGTGGCTACATCTCTGGGAAGGGGATTATCTCACTGCTGCTCAGCGACGCCAATGGTATAGACGTATTTGACGATTCCATCAAGCTTTACATGGATGGCGTGCAGATCCCGCAGGAGGATTACGTCATCAGCATCAACCTGGAAAACATCAACCGCATCCCCATCAAATACCAGCTCAACCTCGGCCGGGGCAACTATACCCTGGTGGTAGACTGCAAGGACGTAAACGGCAACTTCAATACCCGCGAGGTGCAGTTTGAGGTAAGTGAGACCTTTGGGCTCACCCGCGTGGGAAACTATCCCAACCCTGTTCTGGGTAGAGCGGAAGACCCCAAGAATGATGGGCGCACCCGCTTTACCTATGTGCTCACCGATGATGCAGACCAAGTGACCATCAAGGTTTACACCGTGGCGGGACGCTTGGTGAAAACCTTCAAAAACCTGCCCATCGGCGTAGGTTACCACGAATATCCGCGCACCCTCCACGGTTGGGATTGCACGGACGAGCTGGGCTTCCCCTTGGCAAACGGTGTCTACTTCTACAAAGTGATAGCCAAGAAGGGAGGTAAAACCCTGGAAAAGACCATGAAAATGGCCATCTTGAAATAGGAGCATATCATGAAAAAGACATATCTACTCACCTTAATCTGCCTCCTGATAGCCATATCATTGAGTGCAGGACGTTATGCCGGGGATTACATGATCATCGGCTCTGGTGTGCGTGCCATGGGTATGGGCGGTGCTTTTGCCGCTCTCGCAAATGATGGTTCTGCCGTCTTTTGGAATGCCTCAGGCATCTCTGCCATCAGAGAAAGGGAAGTGACAGCCATGCATGCCTTCCTATACAATGGCCTCGCATCCTACGATAACATCAGCTACGTGCAGCCGCTTCCCAACGATGTGAGCATTGGCTTCAATCTTACCCGTCTCACCATCAGCAAGATCCCCTATTTCTCAGAAGAATACCTGCTGAATACCAGCGTGGACGAGCGCATCAACAACAGCGCCCTGCATCTGCCCGGTGTCCCGGATGGCTATTTTGACAGCACGGACGACTTTTACCAGTTTGCCTTTGCCAAGCGTTTCAGCTTTGATGCAAATATGGGCTGGCTCTTCTTTGAAATCCCCTTTGACATCTGCATGGGCGGCAACGTCAAGTTCATCAAACGCAAGCTAAAGAGCAACTACGGCACCGGAACGGGCATAGACCTTTCCTTCAAGGTCACTACAGATATGGCTGTGATCTTTGATGTGGAAGAGCTGGGCGAGCTGGATTTTGGCATGAACTTCCAGGATATCTCCGGCACAAACATCTCTTGGGATACACCCAACAGGATCAAAGACGAAGTGCTGTTCAACACCAAAGTGGGATTGGCCGTCAGGCAGCCCATTCCGTCCCTCAAATCCGAGATAAGCTTGGCCTATGACTACGACTACGTCTACGAAGGCACTTCTCACTATGGCGTTGAGTGGGAATACAATGACAGAGCTGCCTTGAGAGCTGGCTATTATGAAAAGCACTTCACCGCAGGTGCTTCGTTAAACATCTACGACGTAAACCTTGATTACGCCCTGATTACCAACCCCTTAGGTCTTACCAACCGCCTGGGCTTGCGCCTCAGGTTCTAAACTTTTATACACAAGGAGAAAAGGCATGAAAAAGTTCCTTACCCTACTCAGCATCCTGCTTGTAGCAGCCTTCATGATATCCTGCTCCGGCGAGGATGAGAAAGACGTGGACAAGACCCCACCTTACCCTCCCACCATGATTCCCTATTTGGGAGCTATGGGTGATCCTCCCACGGATTTTTATGGGCAACTCACCCAGCTCACCGATGAGAATAACGGTATAGACACCGTTGCCGAAGGCGATTGGATCAGGATCGCCTGGAAGCCCCTCATCGACGATGACGTAAGCCTGATACGCATCTTCCGCTTTGACGAGCTGAACACAGAACCCACCCAGATCGACTCCATCGCTCCCAAGCAAACCACCTACGTGGACAAGAGCAGCGACCTGATCGAGCGCGTGTGGTATTCCTATTTCATCGAAGCGGTGGACTTCGCCGGCAATGCAGCCTTAAGCGATACAGTCAGCTTTGGCTTGCTCAGCAAACCCACGCTCACCTTTCCACCCAACGGCGCCCCCTTCAATGCCACCACTGACAGCCTGAAGTGGGACAACAACGGCTTTGCCTCAAGCTTTAGACCCTATATTCTGGATTCTGAACACAAGCTGATCTGGAAGCCCATTGATGATATCCAGACCGGTATTGAGGACGAGCTGTATGTCAGAGTTCCGGTCAACGTGCTGACTCCCTACAGAGGTCAAACCCTTTATTGGAGGGTGGATGCCTATGATTGGGATGAAGAGCAGCAGCAGAGCTTCAAAGCCAAAAGTGTAGAACGCGTCTTTTACGTTCCCTGATTGGTGCTCGACAGACAAACAACCCGGAGCCAGACCCGGCTCCAAAGAGATAAAGTGATGTGGCTGCCCAAGCCCAAAAAGCAGGTAATCCCTGCCCTGGCAGAGCTTTTTGCTCTTGCCTGTAAGTTTTTTGGGTTTAGGCACCATTCTTGCTTATAATCTATAATCAGATGGTAGGCTATGATTTTCACACACTCACCAGCTATTAAAATCAAACAAATAAAGGAGATTATATGAGACGGTACATACTGGTACTCATATTGTTGGGCTTAGTCTTGTTGCCTCTGGCAGCACAGAGAAGCCTGCAACTATCGTCACAGCCCACTTCGGTCCAGCTTCAAAGCGAGACCAAGGACGGGCTACAAGTTCACTATTCCATTGCCAAGATTGGCTATGATGAAGTAGATACCCCTCAGGGTCGCTTCACAGACATCTTTATTGAGCAATATGCCACAACGAATGAAGTTGGCTTGCCCAAGCTGCCCCTGACGAGGCAGATCATTGCCGTGCCGGAAGGTGCCACCGTGGTAGCCAGCATCACTTCGGAAAGGCGTCAGAGCATAGACCTTCCCACCAAAGGCATTCACTACCCGATAGTGCCTCAACAGGCTCCAGTAGCCAAAAACCAGGACCTCTCCACCCTGCCCTTTGTGGTGGATCGTGAGGCTTACAACCTCTCTGCCTGGACTGCCGGCACCAGCGTCACAGCCACCGAGCTGGGCCACATGCGCGGCGTGAGGATGTTTGCGTTAGACTTTATGCCTATTCGATACAATCCTGCGCAAGGCTTGCTGGAAGTGATCACCGAAGCCGAGGTAAAGGTAGACTTCATCGGCGCAGATCATGCTGCCACAGAAGCTTTGAGAGCCAAGACCTTCTCTCCGGCTTTCTCGCCTGTCTACAGCAATACCCTCCTCAACCCCGCTTCCACCAAAGCTTCTCTTACACGTTTCCCCATGAGCTATTTGATCATCACGCCGGCAAACTTTGTGAGTGCGCTGCAGCCGTTTATTACCTGGAAGACGCAGGAAGGTTTCAACGTGATCGTCGCTACGACGGATCAAACCGGCACATCTGCCACTTCCATCAAAAACTATCTGCAAAACATCTGGAACAGCTCCACGGCTGAAAACCCCGCTCCCAGCTTTTTGCTCATCGTGGGCGACGTAGCCCAAGTGCCCTCAAATCAAGGCAACACTGGCTCACACGTCACAGACCTCACTTATGTGAGATTGCAAGGCAGCGACTATCTCCCAGAGATGTATTTCAGCCGCTTTTCAGCCACCACACCAGCTGAAGTGACAAACCAGGTAAACAAGACCCTGATGCACGAGCAATACACCATGCCGGATGACAGCTATCTCAGCTCTGCGGTTTTGATCGCAGGAGTGGACAGCTACTGGGCACCCACTCACGCAAACGGACAGATCAACTACGCCACCACAAACTACTTCAACGCTGCCCACAACATAAATCCCATCGCCTATCTATATCCCCAATCTGCCTCTTCCGCCAGTCAGATCGTGCAAAACGTATCCAACGGCGTGGGATACGTCACCTACACCGCACACGGAAGCGAATACTCCTGGGCAGACCCCTCTTTCACCATCGCCAATATCAACAGCCTGCAAAACACCAACAAATACCCCGTAGTGATCGGCAACTGCTGCATCACCAACGCATTCCAGCTTGGAGTCTGCTTTGGTGAAGCCTGGCTGAGAGCACAAAACAAAGGTGCTGTGGTCTATGTGGGTGGAACAAACAACACCTACTGGAACGAAGACTACTGGTGGAGCGTTGGTTACAAGCCGCCTGCCGTGGCCGGTGGTTCTCCCTTTATCCCCGGAAGAACGGGCTATGTCGACGCAGCTTTCCACGAACACGGCGAACCTTATGAAGATTGGGCAAGCCAGATGGGTGCCGGCATCTTCATGGGCAATATGGCTGTGGTGCAATCCAACAGCAGCCAGGCAAACTACTATTGGGAAGTATATTCCATCATGGGCGACGCCAGCCTCATCCCTTACTTGGGCATCCCCGCGGAAAACATTGCCGAGGTGCCTGAAGTCCTCCATTTGGGCTTGGACACGCTGGAATTTACCGCCGATCCTTACAGCCACGTTGCTCTTTCCATGAATGGAGTCCTGCATGGTGTGGCCATGGCGGATGAAAACGGCAACGTAAACATGACTTACACGCCTTTTGATGAGCCCGGAGACGCCAAACTGGTGATCACCCGCTCACGCCGCAAACCCATGATCGCAAACATCCAAGTGCTGCCAAACACAGGTGCTTACGTGATCGTGAGCCCCATCACGGTAAACAACCCCAGCGGCAGCGGCTTGGCAGAAGCTGGCGACGTGATCTCCTTTGATCTTTCCCTGAACAACGTCGGTGTGCTGCCTGCAACCAACCTGACCGCAAGCATTACCTCAGAAAGCCCTTGGGTAAACATCCTCGAAGCAGAGACCAGCATCTCTGACATCCCCGCCGGAACCGTCTCAGAATTTACCGGCCTCTTCAGCGTGCAGATCAGCCCCATAGTGCCAGACCAGGAAGAAATCGCCTTTGAAATCACCGTGACTGACGGCACCGATACCTGGAGCAAAGTGCGCAGCATCACCGCTTACGCACCTGATGTGGTGATCAGCCAATCATCCGTAATTGATGGAAGTGGAGACGGCTTTTACGAACCCGGCGAGACCATCACCATCCAGATCGGCCTCATCAACCAAGGCCATATAGGCGTGGATGGAGGTCAAGTCCTGGCGGTCTCAAACCACGAAGGCTTTGTGCTTTCCGACACCCAATTACCACTCCCCGCCATCGGCATTGGCGCTTTCACCCAGCTGCTCATCGTCGGCACCATGTCTGATGACATCGAGTTGGGCGATGTAGTCACCGTTGGTTTGGCCATCGAAGCGGGAACACAGCTGCTCAATCACAGCGTCACGCTCCCCATCGGCTACCATGGCGAAGGCTTTGAAAGTGGCGACTTCACCAGCTACCCTTGGGTGAATAACAGCCCTGTGGCCTGGACTCTCGCCTCCGGCCCCACAAACGTCCATTCCGGAACCTATGCCATGCGTTCTGGTGCGATTGGCAACAACACCAGCACCCAGATCTCTGTAACCACGTTTTCCGAATCTGCCGGTGTGATCAAGTTCTGGCGCAAAGTCTCCTGTGAACCCGATCACGACAAACTGGTATTCATGATCAACGGAGACGAAAAGGCCAGCTATTCCGGCAACAAGGATTGGGAGGAAGTGAGCTTTGACGTGGCAGCGGGCACCAATACCTTCACCTGGAAATACCAAAAAGACTATTCCATATCCAGCGGTAGCGACTGTGCCTGGGTAGACGACATCACCTTCCCCTTCGGCAATTCCACCGATGCAGCCATCTTCTACACCACTGCAGAGGACATCACTTTCACAGATGTCGAGCCGGAGCAAGTCCTCACCGAGGATATCACCCTGCGCAACCTGGGCAATATCCCCATGAACGGCAATATCAGTGTGCCCGCAGGATTCACCCTCTATCTGGGCAGCACCGCTTTGCCAAATGATTACAACTACAGCATTGATGCGGCTTCAAACGCCGTGTTCAGAATCGAATATGTGGTGCCAGACCCCGCCGTGAACGTCAACAATGTGATCATCATCACCTCAAACGACGCCAACAATCCCGCAATCATGCTGCGTCTCGTGGTCAAACCATATGTTTCAAGCGATGATCCCAGCATTCCGGCTACCACCATGTTGCAAGGGAACTATCCCAACCCCTTCAACCCCGAAACGGTCATCCGTTTTGCCACCAAGGATGCCGGCAACGTGAAGCTCACCATCTACAACATCAAAGGCCAGGTGGTGAAGACGCTCACCAACAAAGCATATCCCGCAGGTAACCACCAGCTCATCTGGAATGGTAAGGATGAGAGAGGAAACAGCGTCTCCAGCGGTATCTACATGTATCGCATGGAAACCCCCTCTTACACCAAAACCATGAAGATGATGCTGATGAAATAGACCTTCCTTAGTTCACCGGAGCGATGTGTTCTCACGTCGCTCCGGTATATTTATTATGTTGTGTGCGTTATATGGCTCATTTCTTGCATCGAGAGCAGTGTTGTGGACCCTATAACCCATATAAAATAAATTGAAATAGCCATGGAGGCATAAATGAAAAAACTGTTTATCATTCTGACTTTGCTGCTCTGTTTGGGGATGTTGGCAGCAGAACAGATCAGCGTTGGCTCCGCTGCCAACGAAATCCGTCTACTCACGGCGCAGCCCGGGGACATGATCCTGGAGCTGAACTTGGCAAATTTCGAGCGCCAAGCCGTGGAGATTGACGGCCAGATCTACTATGATCTCAGCATCCCAAAAGGCGGTCTCACTCTGGAGCGTGGCCTGCCGCAAGTGCCCATCCTCGCCGCCAGTGTGATCATCCCAAACACTGCCAAGATGCAGCTTGAGGTCTTGGATTCTGAATATATAGACCTGGATATGAAGGTAGCTCCCTCCAAGGGAAGCCTCACCAGAAACATAGATCCCGCCACCGTTCCCTACAGCTTTGATCCCTTTTATCAAAGCCAGGGATTCTGGCCGGAAGTCCAAGCCGAACTGAGCGAGCCTTTTATCCTCAGAGACTATCGCGGCATCACTGTCAGATTCACACCTTTCAGCTATTATCCCGCCACGGGCACGCTGAGAGTCTTCACCAAAATCAAGGTGGCAATCAGCCAAAACGGCACCGATCTCACCAACTCTTTAAACGCCCCCAAAAACAGCTACAGCAAAGAGTTTGAAGGCATCTACCGCAACATGTTCCTAAACTTTGGCATGGCCAAATATCCATCCCTGGCCGAAGAAGGACGCATCCTGGTGATCAAACACAGCATGTTTGACGACGCCATCGTCCCTTGGCTGGAATGGAAGCGTCAAAACGGCTATGTGGTTGATGTGGTCGACGTTTCAGTAGCCGGTCCCTCCGCTTCCAACATCAAGACTTACATCCAAAACCAATACAATCAAAACAACGGCCTCATGTTTGTCCAGATCATGGGTGACTCACAGCAGGTTCCCTCCCTCACGCATCAATACGGTGGTTCAGACCCCTCTTATGCACTTTTGGCGGGAAATGACAGCTATCCGGACATCTACGTGAGCCGCTTCTCCGCTGAAAGTGCAGCCCAAATGCAGATCCAGGTGAGAAAGGTGGTAGAATATGAGCGTGATAGAGACGCATCCGATACCTGGCTCATCCAAGGCATGGGAATCGCATCCAATGAAGGCGGAGGCGGTCAGGGAGACAACGGCGAGAGCGATCAGCAACACATGGAAATCATCCGTGGCAAACTGCTCAACTACGGCTTTTCCACGGTAGATCAGCTCTACCAAACCATGGGAGCCAACGCCACCCAAGTGAGCAACAACGTCAATGCCGGACGCAGCCTCATCAACTATGTGGGGCACGGCCTCGATGACAGATGGGGCACCACCGGATTCAGCAACAGCCACGTAAACATGCTTACCAACGACAACAAGCTCCCCATCATCTTCAGCGTAGCCTGTCTGAATGGAAACTTCGTCTCGCGCACCTGCTTCGCGGAAGCGTGGCTGAGAGCTAAAAACGATGTTACCGGCAACCCCACCGGTGCCGTCGCCATGTATGCCAGCACCGTCAACCAGGACTGGTCGCCACCCATGAGAGCTCAGGATGAGTTTGCAGACCTTCTGGTAAACGAAAGCAAATACACCCTCGGCGGCCTTTGCTACAACGCCTCTTCCAAGATGATCGAAGTATATGGCAGCAGAGGGAGCGATGAATACAAAAACTGGCACATCTTTGGCGACGCTTCCATGATGGTGCGCAGCAAAATTCCCGTGCCCCTCACCGCAACCTATATGGAAAACCTCTTGATGGGTATGGATACCTTCTCCGTGACCACCGTTCCCGGCGCAAGAGTCACCCTCTATGCAGACGGAGTGGTCTATGCTCACGGAATTGCAAACGCTGCCGGTCTCGCAGCTCTCACTCTGGACGTGCTTCCCGAGCAACCTATGGACCTCATCCTCACTATCACTGCTCCCAATCACGAATCCCTGGTGACAACCCTCTCCGTCATCCCTGCAGATGGAGCTTACATCTGCTTGGGCGATATGACTGTGGTTGACGACAACAACAACGTCGCAGAATATGGCGAAACCGTCACCCTGCACTTTGATTTGAACAACGTGGGTAACGACAACGCAGAGAACGTGTTACTGAATATCACCCTCGATAGCCCTTACGTCAGCCTGCTCAACAGCCAAGATCAAGTGTCACTCATCGAGGCGCACAGCTCCGGTGCTACCGTGCAGGGATTTGAGCTCCAGATTGCCAACAACGTTCCCGATCAACATGTAGTGGGCTTGGAACTGCAGATCACCACCGCAGCTCAGGAAGAGTTTACTTATACCCGCAACCTGATCATCAATGCCCCCAAGCTGGAGTTTGGTGATGTGACTGTGGACGACGTCCTGGGCAATGGCAATGAGGCTCTTGATCCCGGTGAGACGGTAAATATTTTCTTTAAAATCCACAATAACGGCCACGCTGCAATCAACAATCTGAGCGGCTTTATGGTGGTAAACGATGTCTTTCACATTGCCGAGCCCGTGTCGATAGAATTCAGCACTCTGGAAGCGAACGCAGAAGTGGATTTGGCTTACACAATCACCTTCAGCTCACAGATTCCCGTGGGAACCATCGTCAATATGACCACCATGGCCTTCGGTGGCGAATACAGCACCGCCAGAACCTACAGCCTCAGCTTGGGACAGGTGCAGGAAACCTTTGAAGGCGGATTGAACCAATTCCCCTGGCTCTTCACCAATGGAGAATGGACACCCACGGCAGCATCCAGCTACAACAGCTCTTTTGCTGCCAAATCACCCACTATCAGCCACAACCAAGCCACCACCATGAGCGTGACCCTCAATAGCGAATCACCCGGAGTCATCTCCTTCTGGAAGAAAGTCTCTTCCGAATACAACTTTGACTGGCTCAAGTTTTACATCAATGACAATCTCCAAGGCCAATGGAGCGGAACAACGGATGGCTGGAGTCAGGTTACCTACACCACGCCTGCCGGCATGAACACCTACAAATGGGAATATTCCAAAGACAGCATGACCAGCAGCTTGCAGGATTGCGCCTGGATCGATGACATCGCATTCCCCACCACCGGCGAGGTCATGGATCCGCCCATCGTGAATATAGAGCAGCGTGAGCTGGTTTTTGGAGCGATACCCGTGGGCGAGGAAGCCTGCCAAACTCTATTTATCAGCAATCCAAGCACTTCCGTCTTGCTCGGTCATGCCGAAGTCCCGGAACCGTTCAGCCTGATCGACGACTCAGGACAGCGGCACCAAGGCATGAATATCGTGCTCTCACCCAAAGGCTTCATGGAGCTCAACGTCGGCTTTGTGCCCTTGAGTGTGGGAGTGTTCAATGAAAGCCTGACCATCATTACGGACGCTACGGAACCCAACGTCGTCATCAACCTCAGTGGCGAAGGCACGGCAGTATCAAACGATGACAACGTGCAGCAGGTCATCACCGCCCTGAAAGGCAACTTCCCAAATCCCTTCAACCCCACCACAAACATAGCCTACAGCCTCAAAGAGACGGCAAAGGTGAAGATTGAAATCTACAACCTCAAAGGCCAACTGGTGAAAACTCTGGTCAACGATACCCTGCCCAAAGGCGAACACCGCACCACTTGGAACGGTCAAGACCAGCATGGGAACAGCGTTTCCAGCGGAATCTACTTCTACAAAATGCAGGTGGGAGACTACACCAGCACCAAGAAGATGATGTTGATGAAATAAAACAGCTGCTGTAAAACAGATATATCAAGCCCCGTGGGTAAATCCTGCGGGGCTCTTCTTTGCGTTATGTAAACTGCGACTAATCTCCTATGAAAATAGTAGGTGATTGTGGCTGAGCTCTGGAGGCGGATAAACGAGGCGGTTTTGCAATATTTGACTATCTTGCAGAATCAGGTGATAGAAAACTGCTGTTTTCGACCCTCCTCAAATGCCGATTCCATGCGGCTTCCCTACTCCTTCCCTGCTGCTCTCCTGCTCCTCGAGTAAGTAAGGAGTAAGAAAGCAGGCAGTTAGGAGGCAGAGGGGAGTGGGAGCTGAGGCACCTTTTTGAGGGAGGTCAGGCTATGCGGAAAGTCAATATTTGCTCAGGCCTCAAGTTTGGGGCAAACAAAAAAAGCCCCTTAACGGGGCTAAACTTCACCGGTAAAGACGGTCAAATCAGGGTGCGCTTCTCTGCAGAATCGTCACTAAAGCAACCAAAGCCTGCAAGCCATTGAGATCGCAATCCGCAATGCGGGTTTGGGGGTCGATGAAGCCGGGCAGAGTCACACCGGTGGGGATCAAGCTTGCTACCCGTGCATCTTTATCCTTGCGCAAGTCCGCAAAGCGATGCCAGCGTGCATCATAGGCGTGGCCACTCTTTCTTCGCATATACCATTCATAGGCTCTCACCGGCAGATACTGCTTGTAATAGACGGGGATGTCAATGTGTTGTCGCTCTTGCACATAGCGTTTGTAGAGTTGGCGCTTGTAGCGCAGGTTCAGGGGAACTCTGCGCCAGTATTCCAAGAGCCCCTTATCCCACCAGGGCAAAGTCCAGCCAAAGCCGAAAAATTCATAGATCAGGGTGCCACTGAGGTAGTTTTTGGCTTGCAGATGCTGCCAGAAAAACTGCTCCAGAAAGCTGGCTGCCGCTTCGCCGCTCATCCGCTCAGGGAGTTGCAGGTATGAGCAAATCTGCTGCTTGATTTCCCGGGAGTATTTGTCCGGATGAGGCCAACGGCGGTATGCCTGCTTATAGATTTGGTTTAGCACCATCTCCCTGTCCAGTCCGTCCCTCTCCACAAACAGGGCTGGGATGAGGGTTCCTTCCAGAAAGTCGCCGCTGTGCCCGGGAGTGATGATGGCATCAGCGTGTAGCACGCCTTTTGCCTTCAGGCTTCTAACTGCCAGCCAGTCTTGCATATAGGGTTTGCCAGCGATCATGCCGCATTTTTGGTAATAGTCCTTGCGCTCATCGCTTTGGTAGCCTTCAAACCAGTCTTTGGCTGTGATTACCACAAAGTGATAGGGGATGCCCAGATGGGCGGCAACTGCTTTGGAGATGTGCGTTTCGCGGCTGCGGGGATTGCCGTAGGAATAGGCCAGCAAGTTGTTATATCCCAGTTGCTTAAGCATCAACGCAACCAGGCGGGAATCGTAGCCACCGCTCAAGGGGATGGCAAATTGGCGGCCATCCGCATGTTGGATCAGGCGTTGGATGGCTTGGTAATGAACTTCATCCAAGCGGTCAAACATGGTGGTTTCACTCTGCTGGCTGCCCTCTGTATGACTGTAGGTATAGTATTGATGCAGAGAGGCTTGCGGCTGGTCTTTACTGAGTGTGAGGATGTTGCCGGCGGGGATGATAAAGACGTCGTTATAAAGGGTGCGGTTGCCGATCAGATAGCCGCTGAGGAGGTATTGGTTTTTGGCATCCTCGGGGGTTTCTCGTGCTGAAGGAATGGCTAAAGCGTCGTCGCTGATGCAGGTGTCACTATAATACAAGGGGATGGTGGAAGCGTGGTCAACAGCGGCTAAGACCTCATTATCCAGCTCGATGATGATAGCAAAATGACCGCTGGTACCCTCCAAAATCTGCTCCAGATCATTTCTGGACTTCACCCTGCTCAAAAGCTGGCAGAGTTCAGCATGCTGATATATCTTTCCTGCGCTGTCGATGAGATGTCCGCGGCAGTGTATCTGATTGGTGCTGGACCAATTGGGAGTGTGCCAGGTGGCGAGTTGAATCTTCATGCTCTTCTCCTGAGCAGGTCTTTTATCTCCGAGGCTCTGAGGTAAACGAGGTCACGCATCTTGAATCCCTCTTTGCAGGTGAGGATGTAGATGTAGGAGCAGCCATAGACAAAGTAAGAAAATGTGGATGCTAAGGCTGCGCCGTTGATGCCCCAAAGGCGGATGAAAGGGTAGTTTAGAATGCAGTTGATTATCAGGGCAGTGAGGGCGACTACCATGTGTACCTTCGGTCTGCCGGAGGTGAAGAAGTAAGGCGTCGCAACCCGCGCCAGGGAGGCAAATACTACTCCCGGCATCAGGATGAGAGTGCTGTAAATGGCTGCGGTAAAGTCCTTTCCATAGACAAGAGGGATGAGAAAAGAGGCGGGAATGGCCAGCAGAGCCAAAGCTACGCATACGTAGAGGGTTATTTTGAAGGTTTTGGCCATGATGTCGGCGCTGCTGTGTTCGTCGTTGAGGTTGTAGAGCCGCGCTGTGAGGGCGGTGGTGATGCTGGCGGGCACCATGAACATCAGCTCGCTCAAGGTGACGGAAAGGGTGTAAATCCCAAGCTGAGCGTTGCCCAACATGGCGTTGATGTAAAGCTGGTCGACCCTGAGGTGCAGATGGTCAAAGGCAGCCGCCAAAAAGATGATGAATCCGTAGGCATATTCACGCTTGATGAGGTCAAAGTCCCAGCGAAACTTAATGCCTTTCCTGAGGCCGGCATGCAGGAATGCCGCATTCAAAAACATCGTGGCTACAGAGACCCAATAGAAATAGCCGGCATTGAAGATGCCCAAGATAATGATAGCCAAGGATTTGAGGAGGAAGACGGCGATGTTGCGCCTGTTTGCTTGGCGGATGTGTTCGTTGGCAATATACCAAGAGTAGTTGTTGTAATAATAGAAGCTGGCGATCACCAATACCAAGCCACCCAAAACCCAGCTTATGGGGTAATCAGGCAGGATCAAGTCCAGCTTCTTCAGCGTCAAAACAATGGCTGCAATGATGAAGAAGATCAGGGTCAGGAAGGTGGTGTTTACGTAATAGAGATGATTTGCGGGTATCTTCTTGCGTTTGTAAAAATACATCACCGCATTGTTGAGGCCAAGATGACCGTAACTGCCTATCATGGTGAAAACTAAGGTGATGTAAGCTACGTAACCCTGACCTGCGGGGCCCAAGACCCTGGCGATGATGATGCTGCCGACAAAGCCCAGCACCAAATGCAGGATCTTGTTGATGAGATTGCTGGTGATATTGGCTCTATAGCTCATAAATCAAACGCACGGATTTGCAGGTTGAGGGCGTGGCGGAGAGGATAACCTGTCATCATCAAAAGTGGGCTGCTAAGAGCTTATCCTGAGCTGCGGGCGGCTGCAGGAATCATTCAAAGATCTCCGTCTGTGCATTAGTTGGCGAAATACCAAAATGGGAATAGGCTTTGTGGGTGGCGCGACGCCCTTGGGGGCTGCGATCCAAAAAACCCTGTTGAACCAGGTAGGGCTCCAGGATTTCCTCGATGGTGTCTGCATCTTCACCAATCGCCGTGGCTAAAGTTTTGATGCCGACGGGGCCACCCCGATAGTTTTCTATGATCGTGAGCAGCAAGCGTTTATCCATCTCGTCCAAGCCGGCGTGATCCACCTGTAACATCTCAAGTGATGCATCGGCAATCTCTTTGGTGATGATGCCGTCGCCCTTGATTTGGGCAAAATCCCTCACTCTTCTGAGCAGACGGTTCGCAATGCGGGGCGTGCCACGCGAGCGTTTTGCCATCTCCAAGATGCCTTCATCTTCGATGGGCATGTCCAGGATGTGCGCACTGCGCTTGATGATCTTGCAGATGGAATCGAGGTCGTAATAATCCAGCCTCAGGACAATGCCAAAGCGGTCTCGCAAAGGCGGAGTAAGCAGGCCGGCTCTGGTGGTGGCGCCAATCAGCGTAAATGGTTCTACATCTATCTTGATGGTGCGTGCGCTAGGGCCGCTGTCCAAGATGAGCTCCATTTTGAAATCCTCGATGGCGGGGTAGATGTATTCCTCGATCACATGTGAAAGCCTGTGTATTTCATCGATGAAGAGCACTTCATGGCTTTGTAAATTGGTGAGGATGCCGGCCAGATCGCCGGGCTTTTCCATCACGGGGCCGCTGCTCACGGTGATGTTGACGCCCAGTTCTTTGGCGATGATCTGGGCTAACGTGGTTTTGCCCAAGCCGGGAGGCCCGTAGAGAAGAACGTGGTCCAGCGGTTCTTTCCTCAGCTTGGCGGCCTGGATGGAGATGTCCAGCAGCTGTTTAATGTGGCTTTGACCAATGAATTCCTTGAGGGTTTGCGGCCTCAAGGCGCGGTCAAACTCCTGGTCCTGTATCGTTTCTATGGGATCGTTAAAGCGTTGTAACATGCTTACTTATCTTTGGAATATGGCGGGATGACGATGGGGTCATCAAGGTGCTTCATCAGGTATGAGCCTTCAGGGATCACCTCTTCCCATTCCTTTACTTGGCCACTCTCCTTGTGCGTCAGCCGGAAGTGGATGGTCTCGCCGGGGTTCCAGTGAAATTTGAAGTTGCCCAATTGCAGCTTGGCAATTACGGTGAAGGGGAACTTGACACCGTCGCCCACTTGGCTCACGGCTAAGTGGTGAACGGTGTGCGTGTCTGTGCTCAGCAGGTCGAAGGGGCGGTCTGTGATCCAGGCTTCCAGGAGGTATTCGGGTGCGGAGACCTTGTCAAGCCAAGTTACAAAGGGTAGCTTGCCGTTGTCCAAGACAAGCTTGCGCACATACATCCTGGGGATTTTGGGTTGAGCGAAGAGCCCTGAAGCCAAGATCAGCAGCAGCAGTAAGATAAGGCAATGTTTGGTCTTCATGGTGGGGCACCTCCTATCTAATTTTTCCCATCAGCTTCATAAATTGCAGACGCCAAACCATCCAAACTGCTTCCCAGACAATCTGTTTGGACATCTTGGAGACACCGCCGATCCTCTCGGTGAAGACGATCGGCACTTCCTTGATCCTGAATCCTTTCACCCAGGTGCGGAAGTTCATCTCGACTTGGAAGGAATAGCCGTCGGAGAGTATTTCCTTGAGGTTGATGCTCTCCAATACCTTGCGGCGGAAGCATTTGAATCCCCCAGTGGGGTCTTTGATAGGCATGCGGGTGATGTAGTATACATATTTGGAGGCGAAATAGCTGATCAAGAGGCGCCTGAAGGGCCAATTGATGATGTTTACGCCGTGGACATAGCGGGAACCGATCACGAGGTCGTTGGTCTTTGCCGCTTCCAAAAGGCGAGGCAAGTCGTTGGGATTGTGAGAGAAATCTGCGTCCATCTCCAAGATGTATTCGTAGCCGTTGGCCAGGGCATATTCAAAGCCTCTCACATAGGCGGAACCCAGTCCCAGCTTGCCGCTGCGCTCGATCAGTTTGACCCTGTCGTTGGTCTCCATGACGGTTTTTACCACATCTGCGGTTCCGTCCGGGGAGTTGTCGTCAATGATCAGAATATCTATGTTTGGGTCTTGGCTGAGCACGGCTTTGATCATCTTGTCGATGTTTTCGATCTCGTTGTAAGTGGGGATGATTACTAAAGCTTTCATTGTTTTTTGTCCAAATTGTTCTTTAAGAGCTGAGCCTCGGGCACTTCCCTGAAGGGTTTGGCGGGGCTGCCCAGATGGATCACCTCGGGTTGGGCATCCTTGGTGAGTACCGCTGCTGCAGCGACTGCGGCGTCAGGATGCAATACTTTGCCGGGCAAGATCGTGGCTGCCGCTCCGATGCGAGAGCCGGTCTTCATCGTAACGCCTTTGAAATGGTTGAAGCGTTCGGGGTCTCGGGCCATGTAATTGTCGTTTGAGGTGACTACGCCGGGAGCTACAAAGCAGTAGTCTTCCACCTCGGAATAGGCTGTGATATAAGAGTTTGTCTCAAACTTGTTGCGACTGCCGATGGTGACGAAGTTTTCGATCGCTACATTGCGGCCGATGATATTGAGGTCGCCTATCTTCACGTTTTCACGGATGGTAGCCAAATCAGCGATCAGGTTGCGCTCGCCAATCTCGCATTGGCAGTAGATTACCACGTTGGCGCCAATCTGACAGAAAGAGCCGATTACAGCGGGCTTGAGGTCTGTGGGAACTTTGAAGATGCTGCGGGGTGAGGAAAGCGGCCTTTTGCCGATGATGACGTTATCGTCCATCCTCACAGCTTCGCCTATCTGACTGCCGGCATGGATCACGACGTTGTTGCCGATCAGACAGCCGTCACCGATAATCACGTCTTGCATGATCACCACATTGTGGCCTAAAGTTACGTCTTTGCCCAGCTTAGCACTGGGGTCTATATAGCTGTTCATAAAACCTCCACTCATTAGGTCAACTATTTTATGGACAAGAATTAAGGCAAGGAAAAAATGTGTCCAAACCCAAAAAAGGAGTTTTGACTTGCTGAATTACCTTGATTCTTTCCTGAAGCAGCTTGCCCTGGAGGGTAAATCTGCTCACACCGTAAAGGCTTATCGCACAGACATCTTGCAGCTCTATGAACTGCTGAAAGACCTGAGCCTTGAGCCGGAAGTGGACGTGACCAAAATCACGGAGCAGCATATACGCCTATACATGCGCAAGGTGCACGATAATAATACCTCCAACAGGTCGATTTCCCGCAAAACTTCTGCATTGAACGCCTTTTTCCTGTATCTGAAGACTCAGGATGTGATCGCCAGAAACCCCATGGATAAGATCAAGCGCCCCAAGTATTCAAAGCCATTGCCGCAGCATTTCAGCCCCGAAGAGATGGAGCTGCTGCTGGAAATCCCGGAGACTGACGACGTCTTTGGCATCCGCAATAAGGCGATGCTGGAGCTGCTCTATTCCTCCGGATTGCGTGCTGCGGAGCTTGCCAGCCTCAGGATGCAGGATATTGAGCTGAAAAGAGGCTTGGTGAAGGTGACGGGAAAGGGCAATAAACAGCGCATCGTTCCCGTGGGAAAGCGTGCTGTGGAAGCCATTCGGAACTATCTGCCTGTGCGTGAAGAGCTCAAAAGCGAACACAGTGGCGACGTGCTTTTCCTCAGCAAAAGCGGCAGAGCACTGGATTCACGCCAAGTGTATAAACTTTTGCAGGCTTATATCAAGCTGGTGGCCAATGATAAGGGCTTCTCGCCGCATACTTTGAGGCATAGCTTTGCCACGCATCTGCTTGCGGGTGGGGCAGACCTGCGTGCCATCCAGGAAATGCTGGGGCATAGCAATCTTTCCACCACGGAAGTCTACACGCACGTCACCATGGAGGAGGTGATGAAGCAGTATCAAAAGGCGCATCCCAGAGCCAAGGACGAGCCCAAAGATGATGAATAAGCTGCTGCTGATCCTGCACTCCACCCCGTTGCTCATCTTCTCAAGCGTAGTATTTACTGTCCTCAACATCCTGGATGCCCATTCCACCTGGCTGGTGATCAGGCCAAATCATTACGAGCGTGAGCGAAACCCCATCGCCCGTTGGATCTTCAAAAAGCTTGGTCTGCCCAGGGGGATAATCCTCTTCAAGATAGCCATCTTCGCCATCCTCATCCCTGCCGGTGCGCTCTATGCCACTTGGGAGCCGCTCACCCTCAATATCGTGCTCATCGTGGCTAATCTCATATTTGGCCTGGTAGTGTGGAACAACTACCGCATTCACCGTCGGCTACAGAGGGCGGTAACTGTCGTATCAGATGGCAGTTAGACCCCTTTTCCATGAAAAGGATTTGACACATATGCCCTTCCTATTTTATGGTTTTGGGTTAGCGTGGGAAAGAGTGGTTTTAAGATAAGGCCATATCCCCCAAAGGAAGTAATAATGCTTGAAAATACAGATAAACTCGATGCCTTGATCCAGAAGTATCAGGGTAAAGACGGCATCTTGATTCCGTTGCTCCAAGAAGCTCAAGAGCTTTATGGACACCTGAACAAGGAATTGATGCTCTATCTCTCGGCGCGGACTGAGATCCCCGCAGCCGAAATCTTCGGCGTGGCTACCTTTTACTCCATGTTCAAGCTCAAAGCGCAGGGACGCCACGTGATAAAGGTCTGCAAGGGAACAGCTTGTCACGTTTCAGATGTGGACTCCATCAAGCTGGCTCTCATGGAACAGCTCAAGCTTGCGCCCGGCGAAGATACCACACCGGATATGCGTTTCACGCTCGTGGAAGTGGCCTGTTTGGGCTGTTGCAGCTTGGCGCCGGTGATCATGATAGACGATAAAACCTATGGCAAGCTTGCCCCGGAAGACATCGTGGGCATTTTGGCTAAGTATACTTGATTTTAGGAAGTTATATGCAAGCAATCACAGTGAAAGTAGGTTTGGCAAGCTGCGGAATAGCCGCAGGTGCGGACAACGTGTATCGCCGCCTGGAGAGCTACCTTTTGGAAAGCAGCAAGATGGTGCAACTCAAGCGCACCGGCTGCATCGGCATGTGTTTTGAAGAGCCCATTGTGGAGTTTGACGGTGGCGATCTCGGCAGAGTAACCCTGGGGAAGGTCGATCCCAAGGACATCACTCGCCTCCTGGATGAATACCTCAGCGGCCATCTGTCAGAGACACACTTGATCCTGGCAGATAAGCATGAGGCCAAGCACAACGACCTGATGGGGGCACAGACGCGCATCGTGCTCAAAAACTGCGGCGTGATCGATCCCCAAAGCATAGACGAATACGAACAAAGCGGTGGTTATCAAGCCCTTAAGCAAGTGCTTGAAATGAGGCCTTATACCGTGATAGATATAGTGAGAGGGTCTGGTCTGCGCGGTCGAGGCGGAGCCGGTTTTCCCACGGGACTCAAATGGGGCTTTGTCTTTGACCAGCCCGGACCCAAGAAATATGTGATCTGCAATGCGGATGAGGGAGACCCCGGTGCCTTTATGGATCGCAGCGTGCTGGAAGGTGATCCTCACAGGATCATAGAAGGAATGCTGATCGGCGCCTATGCTATGGGTGCAGATGAAGGCTACATCTATTGCCGTGCCGAATATCCCCTCGCCATCAAACACCTCAGGATAGCCATTCAAGCCGCCACCGAAAGGAACTATCTTGGCTCCAACATCCTGGGCACAGACTTTAGCTTTACCCTGCATATCAAGGAGGGAGCCGGAGCCTTCGTCTGTGGTGAAGAAACAGCCCTCATGCACTCCATCGAAGGCATGCGCGGGATGCCCACCCTGCGGCCGCCCTATCCCGCTGAGAGCGGACTTTGGGGCAAACCTACCAACATCAACAACGTGGAAACCTGGGCCAATATCCCCTGGATCATCCTCAATGGGCCTCAGGCTTTCAGAGCCATCGGCACGCAGCAATCACCCGGCACCAAGGTCTTCGCTTTGGCAGGGAAGGTGGCAGGAAGCGGGCTGATCGAGGTTCCCATGGGCATCACCATCCGCGACATTATCTACAAAGTGGGTGGTGGCATCAAGGATGGTAAGAACTTTAAAGCCATTCAGTTGGGCGGCCCCTCCGGCGGCTGCATCCCTGCCGAACTATTGGATACCACCGTGGATTACGACAGCATCAACGCCACCGGGGCCATCATGGGCTCAGGCGGTATGGTGGTGATGGATGAAGACACCTGCATGGTGGACGTGGCCAAATACTTCCTCCACTTCACGCAAAGTGAGTCCTGCGGCAAGTGCACCTACTGCAGGATCGGCACACGCAGGATGCTGGAGATCCTGGAGCGCATCTCCTCCGGCAAAGGTGAGATAGAGGACATTGATCGCCTGCAGAAGTTGGCTGAGAACATCAACCACGGCTCCCTGTGCGGTCTGGGGCAATCTGCTCCCAACCCGGTGCTCACCACGCTGCGCTATTTCAGACACGAATATGAAGCGCACATTGTCGATAAGAAGTGTCCCACTCAGGTCTGCGTAGACCTGCTCACCTTTTCCATCGATGAAACCAAGTGCAAGGGCTGCCACGTTTGTGCGCTCAGATGCCCCGTCAAGTGCATCACTGGCAAGCGCAAGCAGCCTCACGTGATCGACCCCGCTGTGTGCATCAAGTGCGGTTCCTGCTTCAATTCATGCAGGTTTGATGCGGTTGTGAAGGCATAGGAGTTTTGATAACATGATGATAGAAGTAACCCTCAACGGTAAAAAGATCTTAGCCCCTGCGGGCATCACCATCCTGGAGCTGGCCACGCAGCAGGGCATTCACATCCCGACGCTGTGTCATGATGAGGAGCTCAATCCCTTCGGCTCCTGTTGGGTCTGCGCCGTGGAAGTGAAAGGACGCAAAGGCTTTGTGACTTCCTGCGGCACCAAGATCGTCCCCAATATGGAGATCGTCACGGATAGCCAAGAGATCCATGAAGCCAGAAAGATGGCTTTGGAACTGCTCATTTCAGACCACTATGCGGATTGCGAAGCTCCCTGCAAGCTGGCGTGTCCGGGCAAAGTGGATGTGCAGACCTATGTTTCGCTCATCGCCAATGGCCAGTATCACGAAGCGGTGAAAGTGATCAAGGAGACGCTTCCCATGCCGCTTTCCATCGGCAGAGTGTGTCCTGCATTCTGTGAGCGTGAATGCCGCCGCACCATCGTGGAAGAGCCCATCGCCATCCGGCAGCTCAAGCGCTATGCTGCTGATATGGACTTGGACGATGTCTGGAGCTACCTCCCTGAAAGACACGAAGATACAGGCAACCGGATAGCCATCGTCGGGGCTGGACCTTCCGGTCTCTCTTGTGGCTATTACCTCAGCAATCTGGGTCATGAGGTAAAGCTGTTTGAAGCCGCTCCCCAAGCCGGCGGCTGGCTGCGCTATGGCATCCCCGAATACAGGCTACCCAAGGACATCCTGGATGCCGAGATCGAGCTCATGTGCGCCAACGGCATGCAGATCGAGTATAACGTCAGCTTGGGCGAAGATTTCACGCTCTCGGAGCTGTCCAGAGAATACGATGCCGTCTACCTGGCAATCGGAGCGCAGAAGGCAGTTCCCATGCCCGTGCAGGGTAGCAATCTGCAAGGCTGTCTGCTGGGAGTGGATTTCCTTAGGAGCCATGCCTTGGGCAACACCCCCAAGATTGGCAAGAAGGTGGCGATCGTCGGAGGCGGCAACACAGCCATAGACTGCGCCAGAACCGCTGTCCGCCTGGGCTGCGAAGTGACCGTCATCTACCGGCGCACGCAGAATGAGATGCCAGCCGAAGCCTTGGAAGTGCAAGCCGCCATCCATGAAGGAGTCGAGTTCCACTACCTCTGCAACCCCGTGGAATACATGGGCGAATGTGGCTGCCTCAACAGCGTGAGAATAGAAAGGATGGAGCTGGGCGAGCCGGACTCTTCAGGCCGCAGACGCCCCGTCCCCACCGGAGAGTGCTTTTGCCAGGAGTTTGACACCATCATCGCCGCCATCTCCCAAGTGCCTGAGGTGGAACTCTTTGCCGAGGAAGATAACTACATAGACGGCAAAGCGCTCGCTTTAAGCCGCTGGGACACCGCCATCGTGAACGAGGAAAACATGTATACCGGCCTCGGTAACGTCTTTGCCGGCGGTGACTTCCGTCGTGGGCCAGCCACAGCCATCGAAGCCATCGCCGATGGACGTGCTGCCGCGGAAGCCATCGACAGATACCTCAACGTCGCCTCCTTGCGGGCTCCGAGATTGCGCTTTGATGCCAAGAAAGGCAAGTATTTGAAGGACATCTCCACCGAAGAATTTGAAACCATCGAGAAGGTCAACCGCATTCAGATGAGAGAGATAAGCCACAAAGACGCCACCACCACCTTCAAAGAAGTGGAGCTGGGCTTCAACGATGCGGAAGCGGTGGCGGAAGCCGAACGCTGCCTGGAATGCGGCTGCCAGGTGAACGAAAGCTGCAAGCTGAGAGAGTTTTGCACCCTCTACAACGTAGACCCCGAACCCTTCATGGGCTCCATCAACAAACACCCCATCGACTACGGCCACCCCTTCATCCTCAGAGATACCAACAAGTGCATCAACTGCGCCCGCTGCCTCCGCACCTGCGCTGAAATCCAAGGCCCCGCCGTGTTAGGCTTCATCTACCGTGGTTTCGCTGCCGTCGTCGCACCTGAATTTGGCGAATCCCTCACCCAAACCACCTGCGAAAGCTGCGGCAAGTGCATCGCCGTCTGCCCCGTGGGCGCGCTGGTAGAGCGCAATATGGGCTACAAGATGAACCCGCATCCCAAGGGAGAAACCCCACAAAACTGCGGCCTCTGCGGTGCCGGATGCCAGGTGCGTGTAGTCGACCAAAGCGGTATCGTCTGCCTGGTGGATACTCCGAAAGACACGCCCTCCTTCCACGGCAAAAACCTCTGCTTCAAAGGCCGTTTCGGTTGGCAGACCCTGATCAGCGAAGACCGCCTCACCACCCCTCTTGTAAAAGAGAAAGGCAAGTATAAAGAGATCTCTTGGGCAGAGGCGAGGGAGCTGATTCAAGCCAAGGCGGAAGCCGCCAAAACCAAACGAGTGCAGATCTCGCCTTTCATCACCCTTGAGGAGATGCTGATGGCCAAAGCCGTCGCCCACAACATCAGCGCAGAGTTCGCTGCTGATGCCGCTTACCTTCACTTAGGTGCCACCACTTACCTGCACAACCCCGATCCCGAACCATACAAGCGGCTGGACGACTTTGACGAATACGTCGTCTGCAGCCCCATAGACTCGGTCTTGCGCACGCTCTTGAGGCTCAAGCAAAGGCAGGGCAAGAAGCTGATCCTGATCGGCGCCCACAACGCCCCCTGGCACAAGTTTGTGGATGAAACCTACAAGACTGTCAGAACCTTGCCACCCGGATCCAACCGCCTCTATCTTTACAACCTGGATCACCTCTCCGCCTCAGACGCACTCAAGGTGTGGAAAAAGGCACGCAGCGAAGCATCTTACCCGGACAACGTGATGGTCGGCTCCGATGCGCCCAACTTAGGCGGCTTACTCGCCGTCAAACCCAGCTTTGAACCCACAAAGAAGGCTGACTTCATCCTCTCCTGGGGTGAGAGACTCAGAGCGGAAGACAAAGGCGCCTTCAAGATCGCCATCAGCCTCTACAAGGATGAAAACCCGGATGCAGACCTGCTCCTGCCCGCCTCCTCCTACCTGGATCTGGATGGCTGCACCTTGGGCAATTACGGCATAGTAAGCTTCTTCAAAAACCCTGCCAAAGCCAAGTATATCAACGAACTGCTCAAGCTCTTCTATGAGGTGAACTTCATGTCGCCCACGCTGGCAGACATCAACAACTGGAACACCATGGCCAACACCCTTTTGGACGAGCTCGCAGCCCGCAGAATCCCCACCTTTGATCCCGACTACGTGGATAAAGCCACCTTGAGCAAACTGAAACCCCGAAAGCTGAGCTACCTGGAAGAACGCATGCTCCAGCTCTATGAGACCCGCAAGCATCCCATGGAATTCGGCGGCGCAACTCAGCAGTTCTCGCTCACCGGCTTGGACTTGGATAAATAAGGAGCCCCATCATGGTAAAACCCTTCAGGAAACGTATCTACGCCTTTGAATGTGACCTCTATGGTCACCTGCACAATACCAACTACTTGGACATCCTGGAAGCAGCTCGCAGCGACGCTTTGGTGGATGCAGGGATGCCGGTGCAGCAGTTGCTGGATATGGGCTGGCATTTCTATATCCGCAGGGTGGAGATGGAGTTTCTCCAAGGTGTGCGGGTAGACGATGTGGTGGAAGTGCGCAGCGTCCCCCTTGAACTCAACAAGGTGCGCACCCACTGGAAGCAGGAACTGTTCAATCAGGATGGCGAGCTCTGCTTTTGGGCTGAGCTCCACGTGGTGCACGTCTTTGACGGCAAGCCCACCCGCGTTACCGGCGACATCTGGCAGTGCTTCAAACGCTTGACTGAGTCGTAGCCGGCGGTCGCCGAACCGACCATGCAAGCGCCGCTTGCAGCTCATCACACTCCAGAACCATCCGGAACCCAACTAATAGCATTCGCATCCCCGAAATCAGCGCTGTATCGTACTGAAATACCGGACAGAAAATACTAAGGAGAACATGATGAGAAAAATGTCTAACAGCGGAGTCATTATCCGGTACAGTGAAGCCTTCAAACTCAAGGTAGTCGAGGAGATTGAAAGAGGACACTTGACAATAACTAAAGCTATGCGTTTATATGACATCAAGGGTAGCGCTACCATTTACAACTGGATCCG
>JAKOXG010000007.1 GCA_029781115.1 Candidatus Cloacimonadota bacterium | reverse complement strand
CTCCGTCTTCTGCGAGTGTCCCAGGTAAATAGTCCAATCCTTGTTGTTGGCTATATTACCGGACGAGTAGAAGAAGCGGATCTTGGTGATCTCTCCAGCGTAGTTGATTTGAGATTGGGTGTAGATCTGCTGAGAATATGTGTAGCCATATATCCCTCGGATGGGATAATAGGCGGTGGTAGCAGTTCCATCACCCACTTGCACTGTTACCGCATGGGTAAAGCTGAACATGGCCAAAAGTATGGCCAAGAGCACAGTGATGCGAAGTGTTGTTTTCATAATCTTGTCCTTATTGATTTGTTCCTTTTTGTTGGTGATTAGGCTCGGCATTTGATTCAAAGCCGGCAGGTTCAGGGTTCTGATTTTGAAAATAGACAATACAACCTAGGGCAAGCTCCGCTCCGGGGACGGAACGGCCTCCCTGCGTTAAACTTAAAGACACTCTTAAGTTATGTGACATTAGTAATCCTTAACATTTATATCCAGACACTATAGAAGCACCTCGGACAGTATATGCAATTTTCAATCCAATCCCGAGAATAAATGCCCGAACTTCAAATTATTGCAAATTCGGCACCGCCCATTTGAGGGCCTTCCTCAAGCAATTGGAGCATCTTATCCAAAGTATGACAGCCATTCCCTTTTGTCAAGTGTTATTTGTAAACACATCACTTACCCGTAGATTGATGACACGGTATCATTGATCCCCATCTTATGCCACTGCCGCAGGTAACGGGATGGCGGCTTTCAGTTTCAGCAGCCACACTCAGGCTTCAACAAACCCGGGAGGTATTCTTGAAATGCAGCTTTGCCACTTCGCCCAAGCGTTCCTTACCATACTTTTGCACAAATTGCCTGGCGATTCTATCCACCTTGGCGCTGGCTCCCGGGGCAAAGCCTATCCCCCATTTGCGGCTCATGGCAGCCATGGCGCTGATGTATTGAAAGCGCGCCAAGATGGATGCGGCAGCCACAGCTGCGTCGCTTTCTGAGCGGGGACGCTCTACTAAATTGACATCTAACTCCTTGGCCTGGAAGAGCCGGGAAAGCGTCTTGCGGGAGGTAAACTGATCTACCAGGATGCCATCGGGTGCATCAGTGGCTTTGAGCATCTCCTCCAAGACCTTAAAGTGTTGCCAAGCCAGGAGATCGTTGAGGTTGCGCCCCTGCCTTTTCATGTCCTCGATGATGCGGTTGTAAGTCTTGGGCATGAGCACGATACCGTTCATGCAGCCGGGAAACTCTGTGTAGAGCCGCTGCGCCAAGTCCTTTATCTGATGGTCGTTCAAGAGCTTGCTATCCATCACACCCATCGCCCAGAGCCGCTTTTCCGCCTCCTTGTCCGCCCGGAAAGAACACACCACCAAGGGGCCAAAGTAGTCACCCTTACCGGATTCATCGCTGCCGATCCAATCCTCCCAACTGTGTTTACTTTCAGGCACTTGCACCACCTGCTGACTGACGTGTTCGCCCACAATCTCCTGCAACATCCTTCTGAGCTGCGTATCTGTCTTGCCGCCTATCACTAAGGAAATGCCCTTCTTGGCTGAATGATAGATATTCAAGACCGCCTTTTCGTCTTCCAAGATCAACCTCAGCTGCAAGCCATACTGCAGCGGAACCTGCTCATAGACCTGGATGCCGCACTGCGCAAGCTTCCCTAAAATATCTGCCACGACCGGCTCTATCGCTTTCATTTCACCTTGCGTTTGAGTAGATTGGCGTTGGTAACCACCGTCACGGAAGAGCCCGCCATAGCGATCTCGGCGATCACGGGATGCAGGACGCCAAACACTGCCAGAGGAATGGCGATCAGGTTGTAAGCAAAGGCCCAGAAGAGGTTTTGGCGTATCTTTCTGAAGGTTTGGATGGAGAGCTCCACCGCAATCGGCAGGCAGGCGAGGTCATCTCTCACGATGGTGATGTCGGCAGCCTCAATGGCGATATCCGTCCCCTGCCCCATAGCGATGCCGATGTCTGCAGTTTTGAGTGCGGGAGCGTCATTTATCCCGTCACCCACCATCGCCACCGTGCCAAATTCATCCTTCAACTGCTTGACCAGATTGGCCTTATCTTCCGGCAAAGCCTGTGCATGAAAGCGGCTGATGCCCAGTTGGGAAGCGATAGCCTGCGCCACTTTCGGGTTGTCTCCACTGATCATGATGGGCGTGATGCCGCGTTCTTTCAACTGCGCCACCACCTGCTGAGCGTTGTCCCGCAACGCATCCGCTATCAAGAAGATAGCCAACACCTTGTCCTCATCTGCTAAATAGACCCTGCTGGCATAATCCGCCTTAAAAGACTTTTCAGGAATGTTTAATCCCGCAGCTTCCATAAAGTTACGACTGCCAAGGATGTATTTTGTGCCGTCCAAGCTGGCACTCACGCCTTGTCCTATATGGTTTGTAAAGTCTT
The DNA here is from genome assembly GCA_029781115.1 of Candidatus Cloacimonadota bacterium. Lineage (GTDB taxonomy): Bacteria > Cloacimonadota > Cloacimonadia > Cloacimonadales > Cloacimonadaceae > UBA3900. Next base: position 90,177 of record JAKOXG010000007.1, on the reverse strand, counting down.
GCACCTCTGAGATAATAGCTCCTTCATCCTGCGCGGCTTTGATCAACGCTACCGCCAGAGGATGTGAAGAACCCGCTTCCAGCGACGCCGCAATGCCCAGCGCTATCTTCTCATCCAGCGTTTCCAGATGGATTTCGATCACCTCAGGTTTGCCGTGCGTGAGAGTTCCGGTCTTATCAAAGATGATGGCCTTTACATCTTTCATGGTTTGCAGAGCCTCCGAATTGCGGATCAGGATGCCCCGTTTGGCGCCCATGCCGCTTCCCACCATCAAAGCGGTGGGCGTAGCCAAGCCCAGTGCACAGGGACAGGCGATCACCAAAGTGGCGATGGAAGCCATCAGCGCTGCGGCCAGGCCGGTGGGAAGGTGGTTTGGATCCTTGAGTGGAATGATGTGTAAAAGGGCGATGCTGATATTCTGCGCAGTTTCAGGGAACAGCATCCAAAAGGCAAAGGTAAAGGCGGCCAAGGTGATCACGATGGGCACGAAGACGGCGGTGACTTTATCCACCAAAAGCTGCACGGGAACCTTGGAATGCTGCGCATCCTGAACCAACTTAATCACTTGTGCCAAAAAGGTATCTGCGCCCACTTTCTCTGCTTTCACCTTCAAATACCCATCCACATTGAGCGTGGCTCCCAAGACTCTCTCACCCACCTTGCGGCTCACGGGCATGGATTCTCCCGTAACCATCGCCTCGTCTATGTTTGCCTTTCCTTCGACGATCACGGCATCCGTGGGAATCTTCATCCCTGCTTTCACGATCAGGACGTCACCCGGTTGCACTTTGCGGATAGGGACTTCCTTCTCTACTCCATCTTCCCAAAGGATGGCGGTTTTGGCACCCAAGTTCATCAGCTTGCGGATCGCTTCCGAAGCCTTGCCACGGGCTTGACTCTCCAGATATCTGCCCGTGTGATGGATGGCCAAAATCATCGCCGCAATGCCGCTAAAAGCGTGAGGGTCAATATCTTTGACAAAGAAGGAAAGCGGCCAAACCAATAGCGAGGCCAAGGTGCCCATGGCGATGAGGACGTCCATATTGGCAGAGCCGGTTTTGAGGGAGACAAAGGCGGAGCGATAGACACCCCGAGCGGGGAAAAGCATGGCATAAAGCGTAAGCAAAAACACGATCCAGCCATCAGCCTGGCTGCTTAATACGTGGCTATCAAAGAACATATGAGCCACCATAAAGACGCTCACCACAAGTGTAATCAACCAGATATGCCACATGCGCTTGCGGGCTTGGCGGGCTTCCAAAACCAGCTGGTCTTCATCCTTGCCCAGTTCTGCACGCACTTTAAAACCCAGCGCCACGATGGTCTTTTCTATTTCTTCCCGGCTGACACGCCCCGGCTCAATCTCTAAACTGGCCTCTTCCAAAGCCAGGTTTACGTGCGCCGACTTCACGCCCCTGAGCTCGCTCAAAGCCTTCTCAACCCGGGCACTACAGGCGGCGCAGTGCATACCATCTATGCCTACTATTATGTTTGTGCTCAATATGTAATCCTTATCGTTTTGATAGATATATGATAAGCCGTTTAGATGCGGAGGCAAACGCTGGAGTGTGTCGCACCCAAAAGTCAACCATTATTAATTGGGAATCAACACCAAACACCCACTAAAAAGGTAGGAGTTCCCTGCCAACACCCGCCACCTGAAAAAGCCAAGTAAAAATCAATATTTGACCACAACCTATAATACAGTTACTTATAACCGCTATTACAGACCCTCCTCAAAGCCTTTATTCATGCCGCCTCCCTACCCCGCCCCTGCTGCTCTCCTGCTCCTCGAGCAGCTAACGAGTAAGAAAGCAGGCAGTTAGGAGGCAGAGCCAAGTAGGGGCAAAAGGGATGTCATGGCGGAGGTGAGCCAAGGCGAAAAGTCAAATGTTTCGCAATTACCCGTTTACTGCAAACAAATTAAGGGACAAAACGAGCACTTTTTGGGGGGAGGGAAATCAGATCACCCTATCCAAGACCTTAAGCTGTTGCTGCAAAAAGTCTTCATATCTGTCTTCCAGGATGGCTGCTCTGGCCATCTGCATCAGTTCTTGGTAGAAGTAGAGGCTGTGGATGGTGGCAAGGCGCATGCCCAAGATCTCATTCATGGTGATCAGATGGCGGATGTAGGCTCGGGAGAAGTGTTGGCAAGCGTAGCAGCCGCATTCGGGGTCGATGGGGCTGAAGTCTTCTTTGTAGCGGGCTGCCTTGATGATCATCTTGCCGTGGCGCGTGAAGATACTGCCTTTGCGGGCGTTGCGGGTGGGCATCACGCAGTCGAACATATCCACACCCCGGGCGATGTTGTTGAGCAGGTCGGTGGGAGTGCCCACGCCCATCAGGTAGCGGGGTTTATCCTGAGGCAAAATGTCGTGTAAGAAGTTGGTAATGCGAAACATATCCTTCTTGGATTCGCCCACGGACAAGCCGCCGATGCTGTAGCCCACAAAGTCCATATCCATCAGAGCCAGGGCGGACTTTTCCCTCAAATCCTCGTAGATACCACCTTGCACGATACCAAAAAGGGCTTGATGTGCCTCATTGGTAAAGGCTTTCTTGCCTCGTTCCGCCCATTTGAGCGTGCGTTTGAGCGACTTTTCCACGTATTCGCGTGTAGATGGCAGCGCGGGGCATTCGTCAAAGCTCATGATGATATCCGCTCCCAGAGCCGTCTGAATCTCGATCACCTTTTCCGGGGAAAAGAAGTGGCTGCTGCCATCGATATGAGAGCGGAAATGCACGCCTTCGGGGGTGATTTTGCGCAGATCTGAGAGGCTCATCACCTGAAATCCACCGCTATCGGTGAGCATGGGGCGCTCCCAAGCGATGAATTTGTGCAAGCCGCCGGCAGCGCGGATCAGCTCATGTCCCGGTCGCAGGTAAAGGTGATAGGTATTGCCCAAGATGATCTGCGCATGGCTTTCTTCCAGCTCGTGCGGGCTCATGGCTTTCACCGTGCCCAAGGTACCCACGGGCATAAAGACGGGCGTTTTGATCACGCCGTGATCGGTGGTGATGGTCGCCGCACGCGCTTTGCCGGAGGTGGAATCTATCTTGAAAGTAAACATAAACTACCGTGAGAGCAGCCTCATAAACACTTTTGAGAGGTCGGAATAGAAGGCTATCACCATCAGCAAAACGAGGATGGCCAAGCCTATCCTCTGCAGGATAGCTTGAATCTTGAAGGGAATCGGCTTCCCGAAGATGCCTTCGATGAGGTAAAAGAAGATGTGACCGCCATCCAAAACGGGGATAGGCAGCAGGTTCATGACCATCAGGATTAGACTGATGGAGGCGAAAAACATGATCAGATAGGCGGCGCCCTTGTTGCCTGCTTGAGTGCTCATAGTGGCAATCATCACAGGTCCGCCCACGTTTTTGGCCAATTGCTCCGGCTTGGCAAAGAGTTTGAACAATGCCTCATAATTGCGCACCACAAAATCCAGCGCCGAACCGCTCCCCAAGACGATGGCTTGCCCAAAGCCAAACTGGCGCACATTCTCCACCGGTTGGTAGTTTGTGATGCCGATCAACCTTTCGCTGCCCAAGGCTTCATTCTCTTCCAAAACCACCTCACGCACCAGCTTCTTGCCGTCTCGGAGCAGGGTGAGCTTCACCTCGTTGCCCGGTGCCTGCGTGATCAATTCCCGCATCCGATACCAGTCGCTCACCTTCACGCTATCCACTTGGAGAACTACGTCGTTATCGCGGATTCCGGCGCGCCAGGCAGGCATGCCGGCATACACTTCACCGATGCGGGTGCTCACCATGGGGCTTACGCTGGCAAGGAGGCTATCCACCTGGTTTCCGGGGAGTTTGACCGCCACCTTGAGGCTGTCTCTTTGCAGCAGGATGACATTGTCTTTCTTGGCAGACAGCTCGCCTAAAGCTTGGACGTAACCCTGTACCGGCGTATCGTTTACGCTGTAGATGCTGTCGCCGGGCACAAAGACCTCGCTGAAGATGCCTTCGGCTTTGAAGACTACGGGGCTGTGATCTGAAAAGCGGATGGGCAGCATGAAAGAGACGATGAAGAGCAAGAGACCTAAGATCAGGTTGGCAAAAGGACCGGCAAACACGACCAAAGCCCGCTTCCACCAGGGTTTGCGCAGGAAAGAATCCTCAGAGTCTGTGTCCTGATCCGGATCCTGCCCTTTCAGGCTCACAAAGCCACCCAGGGGCAGTAAAGCTATCTGCCACTGTTCTTCTTTGTGCTTAAACTTGAAGATTGGCTTGCCAAAACCGATAGAAAACTTCTCTATCCCCACACCCAGAGCTTTGGCCATCAGGTAGTGACCCAGCTCGTGGATGAAGATCATCAGGGCAAAAGCCAGGATGGTAACTACTAATACCAAAAGGTGTTACCTGTTTTGACGGGCAGCTAAGGTGATGGCGATATAGCTACCCACATCCGTGGCGTAGGTTCCGGTGCCAAAACCGGCATCATATCCCAGTTCGATGGCCAGTTCATGCGAGATGCGAGGCCCGCCGCAGATGAAGAGCATCTTGTCTCTAAGCCTTTCTGCTTCGGCAAGTTCGATGAGCCGGGTAAGGTTTTTGATGTGGATGTTTTTCTGAGTGACCACCTGAGAGACCAGGATCGCCTCCGCATTGACTTCACGGGCTTTATTGAGCAGGTCTTCACTGAGCACTTGCGCACCCATATTGATGGCGTTAAAGCCTTTATAACGCTCCAAGCCAAAGCGGCCTCTGTAACCCTTCATGTTCATGATGGCGTCGATTCCCACGGTGTGAGCATCGCTTTCAATGCAGGCACCCACCACGGTGATTTTGCGCCCCAGATGCTCCTTGATATAGGCGTCGGTGGCTTCCATATCCATCACCGGTGTATCCACCACTTTCACCTTGATATCCTTGGGGTCAACTCCTTTATCTGTAACGGCATAGGCGATGAAGTGAGTGAAGCCTTCATTCAAATCCCGCATGCCGCAAACTTCGATATCTTCCAGGCCGATTTGCTTGAGCAACAGCCGCGCTGCTTCCTTGCCATACTCATCCGCCGGCACGGGCAGCGAGAAGGAAAACTGTATCTTGCCGTCGTTGGAAGTGTCTCCATAGGGACGAATGATCGTGTCTTTCATATTCCCAGCTCCTTTTTCATCTTGTTGCGGAAGGGGTTGTAATAGTCCTCATGCTTGGCAAAAACGCCGTTCAAGCCCTTGCCACCGGTTTCCGGACGCTTGATATCCGCAAAGTCGCCACGTGCCATGGATTCAAACATTCCTTCCTTTTCCACGCGCTCCAAAAACTCACAAGCCTCTGCCAGCACGTCGTTTGCCCTCTTGTTGATGAAGCTATCTGGCGCCAGCATCAGGCTCTTGTCCAAATCCTTCACCGCTTTGAAGATGTATTTGGCGTTTTCGATAGCCAGAGACCTGTCCGCCAAGTGAGGCGTATGGATGGCTTCGGTCATCATGCCCAAAAGCTGAACGCCTTGATGCGTGAGCTGACCCACAAAGTTGAACATGGCGTCGAGGAGGTGGGTCTTGAAGATATTGCCGCTGGCAAACTTGGTAGGCGGCATGTATTTCACTGGAGCGTCAGGGAATAGAGTCCTGGTCAACAGTGCGTGCGAGAGCTCGTAGCTGAAGCTGTTTTCCACTTCAGGATCCACTTCGTAGGCGTGACCCAAGCCCATCTTCTCCGGTTTCACACCGCTGAGCAGGGCAAATTGCTCGTTCAAAAGCTGGGAAGCCGTGACTGTATAAGCCTTTTCTATCGCATCCGAGGTGGTGAGGTAGTTGTCTTCACCGGTCTGGATTTCAATGCCGGCGTAGGCGTTGATCATGCGGCTGAAGTGCTGATCCAGCAGGGTTCTACGCGGGTTGATGTCTCTGAAAAGTATCCCATACATGGCGTCGTTGAGCATCAGATCCAGCCTCTCGATGGCTCCCATCAGCGAAATCTCGGGCATGCAAAGCCCTGATGCGTAGTTTGTTAAACTGATGTAACGCTGTTCTTTGTCGCTGACTTCATCCAGCCCGGCACGCATGATCTTAAAGTTTTCCTGAGTGGCAAAAGTGCCGCCGAAACCAACAGTTGTAGCACCATAGGGCACATAGTCCAGCAGGGATTGGGCAGTGGAACGGATCACGGCGATGATGTCCGCACCTTCGGCAGCCGCAGCCTTGGCTTGCACCACGTCCTCGTAGATGTTTCCGGTAGCCACGATCACGTAAATAGCGGGGACGCGTCTGGGGCCGTATTTCTGGAAAAACTCTTCACGCTTGGTTTTTTGAGATTTGATATGGGTGAGCATCTTGTCTGAAAGCTCGTCAAGGAGCCCGTATATCTCATCCATACTTGCCATATTGAGGGCGGCGATATCCAGATTGTCTTCCGCCATGGCGCGGGCAACCTGCTCAGCATCCATCTTCTTGACCAACATGGCGTTAGCCAAGCGGATAGCTGCTCCTTGATCCAGAGCTTTTTGCTCCAATAAGCGATCCACCACCACGTTGGGAAGTGGCATTCCATCAGCTAAAGCACCATCCAAGCCCATCATCCTCAACACGGTGCGCTCGATGGTCACAGAGCTGTAACCCTCAAACAACCAAGAAAATGAGCCTGTGATACTCTTTGCGGCATTGCGGGCACGCAACACCAGATCGGGATTCAAATCTAACTTGAGCATCCGACCTCCATGAATAATAATATTTTAAGCTAAGTTTTTAAAAGGGCTGCATTCGTCAAGGGATTTCCCTTCCCAGACCCTATTTTTACCCCGATTAGCCCTGTCTGCAGGCGGCATTGACCGCTATCACCTGCTCCAAACTCGGATTCTCCACATTCTCGATGCCATCCAGGATTTGCCGCACCACATCGTAGATCTGGTCAAAGCGTATCTTCTCATCCAGGAATAGCTTAAGCGCCACTTCGTTGGCTGCGTTGAAGGCCGTGGGCATCAAGCCCCCTTCGCGCGCCGCTTCCACGCCCAAGTAAAAGAGCGGATAGCGCTCCGCTTCGATGGGATAAAACTCTAATGGTGGAAGCTTTAACAGATCGGTCTGCACCAGGCTGGACGCCCATCTCTGGGGCCAGGAAAGTGCGTAAAGGATGGGCAGCTTCATGTCCGGCGTGGAAAGCTGAGCCAGGATGCTGCCATCGACAAATTGAACCAGGGAATGGATGATGGAAGGGGGATGGATAATGGCTTCGATGTCCTCATAGGGCAGGCCGAAAAGCCAGTGCGCTTCCATGATTTCCAGAGCTTTGTTCACCATGGTGGCGCTGTCCAAGGTCACTTTTGCACCCATTTCCCAATTTGGGTGCTTGAGTGCTTGTTCCGGTGTGATGGAGGCAAAATCTTCCAGTGGCAAAGTCCGGAAAGCACCGCCAGATGCGGTGATGTGCAGCTTTCTGATCTCGGAAGTGGGATGTGAGCCAATGGCCTGAAAGATGGCGCTGTGTTCGCTGTCTACGGGGATCACATCCACCTTGTTTTTCAGCCACATAGGCCGCAGGATGTGCCCTGCCATCACCAGGGATTCCTTGTTTGCCAAAGCCAGGCGTTTTCCTCTTTGGATCACCGCATGACTGCTCAATAAGCCCGCCGAGGCTCCGATGGCATTGAGGCAGACGTCATAATCCTCGGCTGCAAGAGCTTTCAATAGCTCCGCCTCGCCAAAGTAGACCTTTCTCCGGGGAGCCAGGTTGCGGATTTTGGCCTGTAAAGCTGTGTCGGTGATGGAATTGAGGAAGATAAGAGGAACGTCAAATTCTTCTGCGATATTCAGCAGCTTTTCGTAGCTGGAACCGGCGCAGATCAGCTTGAGTGAGAGTTTGTCCCTGTGCTCCCGCATCACCTCCAAAGTGCTGCTGCCGATCGACCCTGTTGCACCCAAGAGGGCGAGCTTTATCTTGTTTACCATGTAAAGTTTAGCGAAATCCTTTGCGTGGAACCGAGCCCTTCAGGTGCCTTGGTTTTGAGGGCGTAATCGATGCCCCAAGAGCCTAAGGTCAGCCCCAAACCGGCGGTGGGAGCATCAGCATCATAGCCGCCCATCACTTTCACATAAGGGAGGGGGGCGACCATCACGCCAAAGTGCAAATCTCCCGTCAGCGCTCCCAGTGCAAAGGTGGAGGCTTCTCCGCGGTCTTCCAGAAACAGCTCGCTGCGCAGCGCAATCCTCAGAGGGATGGAGTCTTTAAAGAGCTTGAACCCATAGGAGCCTTCCAAATCCAGAGAGGGAATCGCCACTTCCCGCGTGCCGTTTTCCCACAGAATCCAAGTGCCAAAGAAGTCTCTTAAGTTTGCCCCTGCCATGAAGTTGCCGCCATCATACAAAAAACCCAAATCCGCACCCACACCATAGCCTGAATTGCCCGCCAAATCCCGATAGGCGAGCTTGGGTGAGACGCCCAGGGCAAACTTCCGGCTCAAGGAGCGCGCCAGGGAGCCGGTAAGGATAAAGTCGCTATTGGTGACGGTTTTGAAGACGATGGGTCTGTTGAAATTGGAAAGCGTGTCGGAAGGGTTTTCCAAGGTGGTGAGCTTGATCTTGTCTATGGATAAGTGATTGAGATGAAAGGAGCTGCGCACCTTCCCGCCCAGAGCTAATGAGAGCTGATTTTGCTGCAACAAACCACCAAAATGGTTGGCACGCATCACCTGAACGCCGCTCTGGGATTGCAGGCTCATCAAAGCCGGATTCCACCAGCCGGCAGCCGGATTTTCAGCATAGCTGAGCCCTGTGCCGCCCATAGCCATGTTTTGCACACCCGGAGCCAGGCGAAAGATTTCGCCAGCGTAGGAGGTGCCATAAATGCTCGCACTTAGCAAGAGCGCCATCAGTGTCAAAAGGAGATTCTTCTTCATGGATACAAGATAATCCAAATGAGGATTTGTGTAAAGGGTTTTATTTCTACTTTGCCAAAGCCGAGAGCCGTGAACAGCTCTTGCCACTTTTGCCAAGTGTGCATCCATCCACGTTTCCCGCATGCTTACCACTCGCCAAAAAGAAATGGTGGGCCCAGAGGGAGTCGAACCCCCGACCGTCCGGTTATGAGCCGGAAGCTCTACCAACTGAGCTATAGGCCCTTTCATTGCAATAGGTATGAGTGAGCCAATTTTTATATAAGCTGGATTTCGTCAAGGTATTTTAGCCGGAAGTCCAAATCGTTGGGCCGGTAAAAGCGCATCGGGCAGGCCAAAGCAACATCCTCCCATGCCGCAGCAGCAAATCCAAAGCTTGCCTCAGCACCTCAAAGCGTTATACTATCTAACGATACACAATGTAAAAACTTAGGAGCTATCTATGAAACGCACAATCTTAATTATCTGCACTATGCTGCTTTTACCCCTCTTTGTCTTTGGGGCGGAAGCCGAGGATTTGGCACGTGAATTCTTCCGCATGGACATGCCGCAAGAACTGCTCAGTGCCGAAGCTCTCGAATCTCTCTCTGATGAATACGACACAGGTTTGCTAAGGGGTTTGTTGGATATCATCATGGTCAATGGCATGGATTATCAGGCTTTGGAAGACCTCTGCGTGCCCATCATCATGCAGGAGTATACCAGCCAGGAATTGCAAGACATCATCAGCTTTCTCAAGACACCGGCCGGCGTGAAATACAGCCGCAACAACACCCTGGGCAAGAGCTATCTCAGCGTGGCTTTGGAAGCTCAGATTCAGGCAGCCACCGGTGAAAGTGATGACTGGATCAGGCAGATGCTGAGCGAGTTATTCGATATATTCAAGCTCGATGACCCCGAAGATGAAGAAGACTTTTGAAGGCTGATTAGAGACAATTTAACTGCCCAAATAACACGAAGATAGAGCCACAGTGCTGGCTCTCCTTTCTCTTTGGGATGGGAGCTCCAGCACCCATTTTGTCTTTGGTATTTTGGCAGATTTCGCACTCATGAAAGAGGTGCTCTCACGGACAGTATCCGTGGAATAAAAGGCATATATTCGCCCCCAAAACAGCCTCTTGACTCAAAAACATTGACAAAAACCCGCCCTGCCCTTAGGGTGCGATCAGTGTTAATTTTACTTTAAAGTGAGAAGACCATGAAGAAGTTTGTTTTACTGTTTTTACTTGTTTTGCCGCTGTGTATCTATGCGCAGGACATGCCTTTTGCGGTGAGGGCAAGAACCAAGTTTGCCTCCTCGGGCATGGTTGGTTATGAGACGGTGGATTCTCTGAGCTACTATCGTGCCAGGTTGATCCAGGAATTTAAGATCTCAAAAGTGCAGATGGGAGTGGATTTGGACTTTTTGGTGGACAAGAATTTCCGGCTCAGAGTGCAGGATTGGGACCATCTGATCGACTATCTCTACAAGATTTACTACCTCAAATATGGCAACAGGAAAGACATGATTTACGGCCACATCGGCGGTTTCCCAAATACGACCATCGGCAACGGTCTGATCATGGGAAAATACAGCAACATGGACCTTTATCCCGAGGTTCGCAACCTGGGTTTGATGATCGGAGCCAATCCACCCATCGCCACCAATCCCAGCTTTGAGATCTTCAGCTCCAACATCTTCAAAAACGAAATCCTGAGCTTTTCCGCCCGGTGTAAACCCTTGCCGGATTCCACTGTAAAGGTAATTGACAACATGGTTTGGGGCATCAATATCGTGACCGACCGCAACCAATATAGCAACTACAAGGTGGTGGTTCCGGATTCCGTCTACAGCGTTCTGGGCAAGCCGAAGCGCCAGGGCGTCACGATGATAGGCATAGCCCTCGATTTCCCGCTCTACAAGTATGAAAAATACATCTTTGGCACCTACAGCGAATTTGCCAATATCATCGGTCTCGGCTCCGGCGCCATCATTCCCGGCATCTATGCTGATTTCCACTTTATCAAGCTGAATCTGGAATACCGGCGTTATGGCCGCAAGTTTGATCCCGCCTTCTTTGACGGGGATTACGAGGAGGAGCGCGGGCAATGGGAATACAATGAGGATGCGGACACCTACCGCTATTTTACCAAGCGGGACTTTGTGAAAACCCTCAGCCCTGCAGACGGCATAAATGGCAGTGTGCAAGGCAATTATAAGGACAAGATCAAGGCCTCCGTCACCTGGCAAAACGTTATCGGCAAAGACTTCCGCAACCGCAAATCCCTCTGGCTCAGATTCTGGGCGGACACCCAATACCACCGCTGGGAAAACTTCTCCATCTCCTACAGCCGCACCAACCAGAAACGGCTCTCCATCGCCAGACTCAACGAACATGGCACCAAAATCTCTGCATCATCTACCTTCAGGCTCAGTGATCACTGGTATGCAATCGCAAAACTCGGCCTGAACTTCAAAGATAGAAATGAGGATGGCGTGGTGAAATGGGGCAGAGAAAGCAAGGTATCTGGTGGCCTGGGGCTGAAATACGTGCGCTGATTGGCCCACCGGACAGCTTTCTCTTTGGAACCCAAAGCCAAAAACCTGCTTTTAAAGTTGGGAGCTTATCTCCCACTAAAATAGTGGGAGTTAAACTCAGCGGTTCGGGAGCAGAAAAAGCCGGGCTAAAATCAATATTTGACCTCATCCCACAATACAGTAACAAATAACCACTGTTACAGACCCTCCTAAAAGCCTTTATTCATGCCGCCTCCCCACCCCGCCCCTGCTGCTCTCCTGCTCCTCGACTAAGTAAGCAGTAAGAAAGTAGTAAGTTAGGAGCAGGAGCCAAGTAGTGACAAAAGGGGTGTCACGAGGGCGGTCAATCCGGGTCAAAAGTCAATATTTGCATATATGGCTGTTTATCGCAAACAAATTAGGGGCTGTAATGAGTATATTGCTCAGGTGAAAGAGAGCCTGTTGTAAACTTTGTTTACAGGTTTACAGTTTGATTGATCGCCTCGGTTAACCCATTGGCCGGAGGTGTGTTATAAACAAAAAAACAGCCCACAGATGCCTGAGGAGTTCACATCGTGGGCTGGGAATCTGGTTTTACTTTACGTGGAAGGTATCCAAAAACTGTTGCAAAGCTGCTGCTCTGCTGGGATGACGTAGCTTTTTGAGGGCTTTGTCTTCAATCTGGCGGATTCTCTCACGCGTCACTTGGAAGATGTTGCCCACTTCCTCCAGAGTGCGGTGGTAGCCATCATCGATGCCAAAGCGGAGGCGGATCACTCTTTCTTCACGTGTGGTCAGAGTCTTGAGCACTTCATCCACCTGGTTTTTGAGCAGGCTGCGCTCGGCGATTCTCTCGGGACTGATGATGGTTCTATCCTCGATAAAGTCGCCCAGGATGCTGTCTTCGCTATCGTGTCCGATGGGTTTATCCAGGGACACGGGTTCCTTGGCGATGGAGAGGATGCTTTTCACCTTATCCAGCGGCATATCAAGCACTTCTGAGATCTCGGAGGGATAGGGATCGCGCCCCAGTTTCTGCACCAAGCGGCGTGAGGTGCGGTTGATCTTGTTGATAGATTCTATCATGTGCACGGGGATGCGGATGGTTCTTGCCTGGTCGGCAATGGCTCTGGTGATGGCCTGACGTATCCACCAAGTGGCATAGGTGCTGAATTTGAAGCCCTTACGATAGTCATATTTCTCCACAGCGCGCATGAGGCCGGTATTGCCTTCCTGGATGAGGTCCAAGAACTCCAAGCCACGGTTGTTGTAGCGTTTAGCGATGGATATCACCAGGCGCACGTTGGCTTCGATCATCTCGTTTTGCGCCTCTTCTTTCTTGCGCTCGGCACGGTCGATCTCACGCAGCAAAAACACCAGTTCGGTGCCGGTCATCTTGGTTTCCAGCTCTACCCTGCGGATCTTGCGGCGCGCATTCTTGATCTTGCGTAGGCGTTCCACAAACTCGTTTGGGTCCATCCCGGTTTCCTGGCGCACTTCTTCAAAATCCTTGTCGCTTCGCTTGGCACGGCGGCCGTAGGAGCAGATTTCATCGATCGTATAGCGCTTGATGCGGGTGAGGTCGGTGATGGATTTGTAGCTTTCCTCGATGCGTTCCACCAGGCTGCGGATGCGGTAAACCATGCGTTTGATGAGTTTATCGTTGTAGCTGAGGATGTTGAAGGTGTCGTTGATCTCTTCTCTGAGGGCATCGATTTCTTCTTGGCGGTTGGCAGTGCCGGTCTCGTCAAATTCACAGAGATCCAGGATTTGGCCTATCTTTTCAAAGGTGGCTTCGTTTTTCTTGAGTATGTCCATAAAGACGTCGATCAGCCTGGTGTCTTGGTTTTTGTCCATCCAGGTGCCGATGTCCATCTTGAAGATTTGATCCAGGCGCACACGTTTTTCACGGTAGCGGTGCAAGAAGTTGTACATTTCCTTGAGGGTGCTGCCAGATTTGAAGACGTTGAGGTTGATCATCTTCTGATAGGTCTCGATCTTCTTGGCCACGCGCACCTCGCCCTCTCTATCCAAAAGCGGCACGCGTCCCATCTCTCTCAGATACATTCTCACCGGATCATCGTAATAGCGCTTGGTCTTGAACTTCTTGGGGGCGGCGGGTTTGCGAACCACCACTCCGCCTTTGGTGAGGCGCTTTTCGGTCTCGTCTATGATCTCGATTCCTTCTTGCTGGAGATCGAAAATAATGTCATCCACTTTGTCCAAAAAAGAAGGGCTGTTGGGGAGAATGTCATTAATCTGTTTGAAGGTGATGTATCCGGATTCCTTGCCCAAATCCACCAGCTTTTTCAAACACTCATTATAGGTAATCATTTAAACTCCTCGAATATGAAGGCTCTGCCCTCAGAAACGTAATTTGTGCACGACCTTGCGGGTCAGCTGTTTGTATTCTTCGCTCAGCGACCTGATCTGCTTGAACAAATCCAAGTTTTCCGGCTCATTTATCAGCTTACGTTGCATCAGCTCCAAGTCAAGCTGGAGCTTGCGGATTCTCACCTGAATCAAGGCGTCTTCAAAGCTTAAATCTTGCATTTCTTCAAACATCAGGTCTGCCAAAGCATCCCTTAATCGTGTATCTTCAATATCATCCAAGAGCGTAGAGGAACTCTCAATTGCTTCCGGTTTAACGTTTTCCCGCAGCCATTTGAAGATTCCTCTATAGCTCTCGTTGATAAAGTAATCGTCTTTGACCTCTGAGACAAGTCTTTTGTAGTCATCAACATTCTGTAGTGAAATGACAAGCAAGTTTCGTTCCTCATGATGACTTTCCAGGCTGCTAAATGCATGAGGCTGCTCTTTTTCTTCACTTTGGTAGCTGCGACGCATGGTGGAAGAGAGCTTTTTGGCCAGTGCGGACACAGAAATCTTGAATGCCTCAGATACTTCTTGCAATGCCAGCTCTTGGCGCACCTCGTCGCTCATTTGCCTGATGTTGTCGATCAGGAAATCTATGCGTTCAGCCGCATCCTGACTCACCTGCGTGCTTTTGGCCAGAAATTCGATCAAGCTGGGCGCAGCGTCAATCAATGCCTGTAGCTCATCCTTGCCGTGCGCCAGAAGGAAGCTGTCCGGGTCTTCCCCATCCGGGAGTTGCACCACAAAGGGATACATCTGTTTCCCAAGGCACAAAGCGCTGGCTCTGATGGCGTTACGTATACCCGCCTCATCTGCGTCATAGAGCATGTAAACCCTTTTTGTGTAGGGGTAAAGCAGCTGGATCTGTTCGTTGGTGAGCGCCGTCCCCAAGGTGGCTACGCAGGTGTTGAAGCCATATTCATAGAGACGCAGGAAGTCAAAATATCCTTCGCAGATCAGCACCTGGTCTGCCTTGTGGATCTCATACTTGGTTTTGTAAAAGCCATAAAGCTCACGCCCCTTGGTGTATAGCTCTGTGGAGGGGGAGTTTACATACTTCCCGCCGGGTGCTTTGGGGTCCATCACCCTGCCACCAAAGGCGATCACATCCCCGCTGCTGTTGTGGATGGGGAACATCAGCCGGTTGCGGAAGAGATCCACCAGATTGCCGCTATAATTGCCAAAGAGCCCGCTTTCCTTGAGGATGTCAACGGAGTGGCCTTCCTTCATCAGGTGGTTTAGCAGCGCCTTTTCACCGTTTAAAGCAAAGCCCAGCTCCAGATTCTTGGCTGTCTCGGGACTGAATTGCCTGTTTTTGAGGTAGCCCAGGGCTTTTTCGCCGTAGCGGAAGAGGTTTTCGGCAAAGAAGTCACGCGCCGTCTGGTAGATCTGCAGCAGTTGATCTCTTTTGGTGCTGATCTTCTTGGTGGGCCTGTATTCAGGCAGAGAGATTCCCGCTCTGGTGGCCAGTTTGCGCACCGCCTCAATGAAACCGATCTTTTCATATTCCTGCAAAAATGTGAAGACATTGCCGCCCTTCCCGCAGGCGAAACACTTGAAGATCTGCTTGGTCTCGGAGACGTTGAGCGAGGGGTTGGTATCCTGGTGGAAGGGGCACAAACCACGCCAATTGCTGCCCGCCTTCCTCAACGGGATGTATCCTTGGATGACCTCCACGATGTTGTTGGCACGGCGCACTTGGTCTATCATCTGGTTGTCTATCATACTGTTACCACCGTCACACCGTCCCCGCCTTCGCTATAGGGTGGTGTCTCAAAGCTGATCACCTGCTTCTTGCGCTTGAGGTAAGCTCTGGTCTTGGCTCTCAGGGCACCGCTCCCCTTGCCGTGCACGATGCGCAGTTTGTGCAATCCCGAGATCACGGCGTCGTCTATAAACTTGTCTATCATGGGTCTGGCTTCATCAAAGGTAAGTCCCAGCAGCATCAGCTCATAAGCAGCTTTATTGCTCACTGTTTCCCTGCCATAGTGTTTGGGCTCCGGCTTGCTCTGCTGTTCTTCCTTGCTCTCAAAGACGGTATCCAAAGAGGTTTTGAAGCCAATGCCGTTCATATCCACCGTCACCACCTCGTCTTTGATCTCCATGATGATGGCATCCGCATCCAGGCTGGATATCCACACCTTATCGCCCACTTTGGGCTTGTAGACTGCACTGCGGTGCTTCATCGCTGCTGCCTTGATCTGTGCGTCCAGCTCCTGAATCTTGTCTGAGGTCTCCCTGATCTTCTTCTCGCTGTGATTCTTGCGCTGCTCTTTATCCATGCGCTTCAGCTCTTCCAGTTCACGTTGGTAGATCTTCTGCTGAGAGCTGAGCTCATCTTGCAGTTCTTTGATAAACTTCTGTTTACGCTGTTTCAGCTCCTGTTCAAAAGCCTCATTTTTGGCTTCCAACTCCTCGATTCGCATTTCCAAAGTGCACCGCTTGAGCCGGTGTTGATAGCTTTCGCGTGCCAGTGACTTCTTCTCTTCCTGCATCTTGTGCAAAAGCTCGGTAAACTCACGGTTTTGCGTGCCACTCAAAGACTTGGCCCTCTGAATCAAGTCCTCTTCCAAACCCAGCGAAGCAGCCACCTCGATGGCAAAGCTGTCTGAGGGAAAGCCTGTCACAAAACGGTAGTTTGGGCTCATACCTTCCAGATTGAACTGCATGGAGGCGTTGAGCGCCTGCGGATGACTCTCGGCAAAGATCTTGAGGCTGGTGTAGTGGGTAGTAACGATGGTGTGACAACCCAAGGCGGCAAACTGCTCCAAAATGGCTTGCGCCAAGGCGGAACCCTGCTCGGGATCGGTAGCTGCGCCTATCTCATCGATCAGCACCAGGCTATCTTTGGTAGCGTTGTCCAACATCGTCTTGATCTTGCCTATATGCGAGCTGAAGGTGGAAAGCGCTGCCTCAATGGACTGATCATCCCCGATATCCGCATAGATGTGGTCAAAGATGCCGATCTTGCTGTCAGGATCCAGAGGCGCAGGCAAACCACTGAGCACCATCAAAGAGATCAAGCCTACCGCTTTCATCAGCACTGTCTTACCGCCCGTGTTGGGGCCACTCAGCACCAGCACCCGCTTGTCACTGAGTTCCAGGTCAAAAGGTATCACCTTCTTGAGCCCCATCTGCAGGCTGAGCAGCGGATGACGTGCATTCTTGAGCTCCAAGATGGGCGAGGCTTGCAGTTGCGGCACTTGCGAGTCCAGTTTGACCCCCAACCTGGCGGTAGCAAAGAGGAAATCCAGCCGCGTAAGCACCTCAGTGTTGGAGACAAACTCCTGCTCCAGATCCCTGATCTGCTGGCTAAACTCGCTGAAGATGCGGTAGATCTCCTTCTTCTCATCCTGCTTGATGAGCTGCAGCTCGTTATTGAGCGGCACGATGCTCTGCGGCTCGATAAACACCGTGGAGCCGCTTCCCGAATGACTCTGCACGATGCCGTCAACCAGCTTGGCCGAGCTCTCCTTGATGGGCAGCACATAGCGGTCTTCCCGGTGTGTGAAAAACTTGTCCATGAGGTGCTGATCCATCTTCTGGTCACTCAGCATCTCATTCATGGTTTTGGTGATATTTCCCCTGAGCTGGGAAAAGCGCTTACGGATGCGCTTAAGTTCCGGCGAGGCACTATCCTGCACCTCTCCTTCAGCATCAAAGATAGCGTTGAATCTATCCCTAATCTGAGGCAGCGGCACTATCCTTTGCCACAGTTTCTTGAGCTGCGGCAGATCAACCAGGCTGTCCTTGAGCGGTGCCACAAAGGCTGAAATCGCCGCATTTTGATAGAAGAGAAAGAACTCCTCATAGCCGAAGACGCCGCTCTCGATGCCAAATAGAGGCACAGGATCGTTGAGATCCTCCAGGCGCGGCTCGATGCCATCCTTGAGCGCCTGGATGCTCTGGCTATGCAGGGTGAGTTCGGCCTTGATCTTGGCCAAATCGCTCATGGGCTGCATCTTGGCCGCTTCCGCCCTGCCCAACTCGCTGTGGCACAAGAGCTCTATCTGGCGCTTGAGGACAGAGTATTCAAGATCGTGGTAGCTGTCTTGCATTGGGCTTATCGGTATCAGGACTTCTCGTCCTCTTTTGCCTTATCCAGCTTGAAACGCTCTTTCAGTTGCAGGTATTTCTCGTGTTGCGTGAGCTTCAGCCTCTCCAGGAGGACGTCCTTGTAGCGATCCACCTGCACATAGACCTTGTGTTTTTGCGGGTCTTTCAGGCGCTTTGCCAGCTTGGGCGCATGGTCGATCATCACCATCGCCAGGATAACGATCAGAGCACCGTTGAGCAAGCCCAAAAGCAAGCCAAAGAAGCGGTTGATCGAGCTGAGCTTCAATGCCTTGAGCACTGCATTCAGCAGGGTGATCATGATCTTGGCCACCACCACGATCAGGATGACGACAAAGAAGATGGCTACAATGGTGGCGATGAAGGGAGGCAGGTTGTATTTGACCCGGATTGTGCCCGCCAAAAGTGGATATAATTGCCCCAGGAAGTAGAAATTGAAGATCAAAGCTCCCAGATAGATCAAGGAGGCAGTGAACCCTCTGCGCCATCCCCAAAACATGCAGAAGAGAATGACGGCCAGGATAATCCAGTCGATCACACCCATAATTTGTCCCTTACCTTAAACTTAAGCTCATTATTGTGATAAATACCATAGGCATACAGGGAGGCAATTCTCCCCTGTATGCCAGTGAAATTGATGTGTGTAAGGTTAATTAAACCAGAAAGTTATCTCATGTAACGCTTCATTCTGCGTTGCATCTTGAGAATCTTGCGACGAGCCACGTTGGCCTCGCGTCTTTTCTTGACGCTGGGCTTTTCGTAGGCTTGGTTCTTCTTTATTTCTGAAAGAATTGCGGCTTTTTCGCACTTCTTCTTAAAACGTTTCAGTAGAACGTCGAAGGACTCGTTTTCTTTCGCTACGACTGTCGGCAAACAAATCACCACCTTTTTTTATAGATTTTACGTCAGTATTCTAAATACCCGTTTATTGTCAATAGAAAAGTGAGACAAGCCTCTGCAGACACGTGCTGATGCGGCAGTTCTCTCTCCTAATATAGCACGCAAATAATTATTTCCTCTCCCAAACTCACACCAAGCAACAAAAAGCCGGGTTTAGGTGCAAACCAGGCTTTTTATCGCTTAAAACGTCATTCGCCGACCGTGCGTTCCAGCTCTTCAAAAGCCATGGAAGCTTTGAACTGGTTGTACAATGCCTCTTCGTTGCGGATGTTTGTGTAAAGACTCTTGTTGATCTCAGTTTTGGGGATCTTGAGTTGGAGATAGGTGGTATAGCGAGGGCCGCCATGTTCGGTGACTCTTCTGGTTTCCATCTGTCCGTTGATCACGCCGGAGAAAGTGGTGTTGGTAACGGTTTTGATCACTTTCTGAGTGAGCGCAAGCAGTTGGGGATCATAGACTCCCGCTTCTTCCTCGTAGGTTTTGAGCATGCCTTTCACCTGGACTTCCACATATTGAGCTGCTTCAAACAGCGCATTGTTTTTGGCGGTATCCAGGGAAGTGCTTTGCTTCACATTTGTGCCCATGCCATAGGTGCAGACATAAGCGTCATCTTTCTGTGTATTCCACCATGAGGGCATGTTTACCACCTTACCCTCGACGGCTGGGCTGGCACCCTTGTTCTTTGAGCAGGCCATCATGCCTACCAAAAGAACCATGGCGAGTGCGACGGTTAACAATCTGCTAAGTTTCATCTTGTTCCTCCATTGGTTATTATAATGTTTTAAGATCAGCTACTACGGTGATCCTTCTCCTATGGATGCACGGTAATAGCACTTTGGTTTTTGTCAATATCAAAAGAACTTCTAACTCTAATACGCAACTTTCAGACCAATCCTGCACCTATTTCTTTTGCCCCACTGTTCCCAAAGACCCACAATCAGCTCAGCAGCGTCACTCCCGTCACTTTCCCGATCTTGCTTTTGATGACTTTCTCTTGCAGCTGCTCATCCAAGGCCTCGCGCACATCATGTTCCAGCACGATGATTCCCTCTTCAGCCAGCAGGTCATTTTCGTAGATGCTATTCAGGGTGGGATTGATCAGGCCTTTATTGTAAGGTGCATCGATGAAGATGAGGTCATATTGATCCGTCGTTTTATTCAGAAATGCCTGCACTTTGCGACGATGGACGTGACACATCTCTTCACACCTCAGCTTTTGAATGTTTTTGAGCAGCACGGCGATGACGGTAGAGGAAAATTCCACAAAATCCACCCACACACTGCCCCGGGAAAGGGCTTCCAAGCCCAAAGACCCCGTTCCAGCAAAGAGATCCAGCACCCTTTTGCCCTCATATTCCGTCACCATAGAGAAGATCATCTCACGGTAAAAGGAGGAGGTAGGACGCGTCTTTTGCCCCGGAACACTATAGATATTTGCGCCTTTATAGCGTCCGCTGATGATCCTCATAAGTCTATCAGAGGTTTGTGTTTCTTGGGGCGCCCCGGGCCAAACTTCAAGGGCAGCGTCATCTGTACAGGCGCACGCACATAGCGAGGGCAATTGATCACCGTAACCGCTTTATTCTGCTTACAGTTGCGCACACACTTCTGACAAAGCTTGCTGTATTGGCTCTGGTCGGTCTTATCGCTCATTTATTTCTTTGGTATTTGCAGGTCTATGAGTGCGTTGATAAATTCGCTCAGGCGGATGTCTTTGAGGGGTGTATCCAGATCATATTTGCTCAAGAGGCTCACCATCAGGCTCCGCAAGCTCTTGTCCTCCAGCTCATTGGGCAGATCCGGAACCTGCATCTGAGCTTGGCTTTCGATCTCATCCAGCAGCAAATCCAGCGCAGTGTCTTCGCCGTCCATCTCCAGCTCAAAGTCCTCTTCTTCCTCGATGATGATATCCTCGGCCAGATCCCCTTTCGCCAGCTGCTGATATGCCAGAGAGAGGTTTTCAAAGCCGGTGTGATCCAGCACCTTGAAGTAGGCCAATTCCTCCGGAGTAAAGAGCTTTTCGATGCGCGAATCATAACGAACCGAAGGATCACTGAGGATGCGCAAGTGCAATGCTTCTATCTTCTTACGGATCTCAGGCGAGGAATCCGTCTGATTGATCAGCTCGTAGGTGGCCAAGGCATCGAAAAACTGATGTTGTTCTTCAAACAGCCCGGCCAAGGTCATGGTTGGCGTCCAAGCGCGTCTGGTAGTCTTCATTGAGCTCTCCAATAATTCGTTATCATTAAGTTGAGACAAATATCTAAAGAGCCGATATCTGTCAATGGAATTGAACAGATAAGCCCATAACCATGGATAAGGTGCCGCTTTAGCTGACAGGCAGCCATCTGCTTCACGCTTCCAAACTCATCCACCTTGGACTCCAATTCCTGCCAAAGCTTAGATTCCCAGCGGTTTAACGCAGCGCTCAAACACGCCCTGCACCTTGGTGATCGCCAAACCGTAATTGGTGATCGGCACGCCACGTCTGTCTGCTTCCACGATCCGGCGCATCATTTCTGCCTGGTTGAGCATGCAGGCACCGCAGTGGATGATGAGCCGGTAATCTTCCAGATTGCCGGGGTAGTCGTAGCCTCTGCTGGCCTCAAAGTGCAAGTCTTTTTGCGTATATTCGATCAGCCATTTGGGGATTTTGACCGTGCCGATATCATCCTCTTGAGCGTGATGTGAACAGGCTTCAGCGATCAGCACCTTGTCTCCATCTTTCAGCTTGTCTATCTGCCGCACTCCCCGCGCCATGATCTCCAGCTCGCCCTTGTAGCGCGCAAAGAGGATGGAGAAGGTGGTGAACGCAATCTCTTGCGGCACGATCTGTTCCACCTGCTTGACCACCTGCGAATCCGTGATCACCAGATCCACCGGCTCCTTGAAAGATTTGAGGGTAGCATCCAATTCCTGTGGCTGGCAGAAGGTAACAACTGCGTGATGATCCAAGAGGTCTCTCACCGTCTGCATCTGCGGCAATATCATCCGGCCTTTGGGTGCGGAAGCATCGATGGGCGTTACCAGCACCACCCTCGCCCCTCTTTCCACCAAATCACCCGCCAAAATGCGCTCTTCCTGCGCCTGCGGAGCCAAGCCAATCAGCAGGTCCTTGAGTTCATCCACGCCTGCTTTGGTGGTGGAAGAAACCCGCACATACTTGATTCCATGCTGTTTGCAAAAATCCACATTTGCCTGAGCCACTTCCCGCAAATCCATCTGATTGAAAGCCACCACAAAGCTGATCTTCAGCTCTTTGAGCCGCTCGATCATCTCCAGCTCAGCCTTGTCAAATGCCAAACCGTCGCTCACCAAGATGGCGATATCTGTCCTGAAAAGCACCTTGAAGGTGGATTGGACGCGCTTCTTCCCCAGGTCGCCCACATCGTCCAAACCCGCTGTATCGTAAAAAGTTACCGGCCCGATCGGCACCAGCTCGTAGCGCTTGGCCACGGGGTCGGTCGTGGTGCCCGGAGTCGCCGAAACGATGGCTATCTCTTGACCGGTAATAGCGTTGATGAGGCTGGATTTGCCCACATTGCGCTTGCCCAAAAGGGTGATGATAAGGCGTTCACCGCGTATACTCATTTGTCTATTGCTCCATTTTGATTTTATTCATCTGTTTAAAGCGTTGCGATTCTGTCAAGCCCTTCCGTCTCTCAAAACCGCCACACCAAGCAGAGACCCTCATTTCCGCTCACTCCGAGGCTTAAACGTGGACTGCTGTTAAGCGTCACCTGCGCCCCCAAATAGCCGATCACCGCACCCGCAAACACGTCTGTCGCCCAGTGCTTATCTGCATATATCCTGGAAAGTGAGGTGAGGGTGGCCAGCGTGTAAACCGTTGGTGCCACCCAGCTTTGCCGCTCATATTGCTTGGCCAGAATGGGAGCCACACTCCAAACCATGGTGCTGTGTCCCGAAGGGAAAGAATCCCGCTTCCAACTGAACCCTTTGCCCGTGTTGAAGCCATGTCCCAAACCCGCCTCCGGCCTCTCTCTCTGAGTGATCACCTGCAGAGTGAAGCTGGCAGCACCCGAGAGCAACATGCTTTTCAGGCTCAGCATCCCCGTATCCACCGTGTGATCATCCTCAAAGACGTAGCCACCCAGAGCCGTCAAAGCCGCCGCCGGCACAAGCAGCCTGAAATTGCCAAAATGCTCCACCACCCCGCCGGCATCATCCAAAGCCTGATAGCGATTGCTCTGCACCCACTCCTGCAGCTCCTGCTCCACAAAGTAGAGCCCCACGCCCACACCCAAAACGCCGGCAGTCTTGAGCCAACCTTCAGTTCCCCACTGCGTCGGCTGCTTGAGAGCATAGACCACAGATTCAGGATAGGAGAGCAGATATTTGGGCACATAAGAATCCCCCTGAGCGGCCAAACCGCCACTCAAGCAAAGCAGGATGATGATCCAAATCACGGGGCTGTATCGCATATAGATAAATTTAAGCATCCAACACCTCCACACAAGGAGAAAATGCGCCGTCGACCTTTCTCCCCCTCTCAAGGCATCCTCACCTCAAAATCCCGCCCCTTTTCACCAGTATTTTGTTTGCTAAAAACAGCCGCATGTGCAAATATTGACTTTTCACCTTGGTTAGATGCCCTCATCGAGCTGCTTTTTGCTCCCCTTGGCTCCTGCTCCTAAGCTACTACTTTCCTACTGCTTGCTTACTCGAGGAGCAGGAGAGCAGCAGGGGCGGAGTTGGCAAGCCGCATGGAATCGGCATTTGAGAGTGGTCGAAACGGGCAGTATTTCGTTACTAAATTATACGCATAGGCTAAATATTGATTTTCGCTTGACTTTTCCCGCTGCCGTGCCTCTGCCAAATTGTCCCACTTTTTTAGTAGGTGTTTGAGCAGCACAATCTATCATGAAGAGCACGCGAATCCCCTGCAAGCGGCGGTATGGTGAGTGACCATACTTTTCAGGTCGCTACGGCGAGCGACCATACATGCGGCGGTTCGGCGACCGCCGGCTACAAAGCAAAAACCCGCACATCCCAAGGGACATGCGGGTCAATCCTCACACCTGACAGGAGATCAGGGGTTCATTGTTATATTATTTTTGCCTCTCAGAATTGGATTGGCATCTAAGGCTCTGGAATCTCCGGGCTCCAGAACAGGCAATACTTCACTGCCTCTGCCAGAGTCACGATAGGTATTGGCGGTGACTTTGAAGAAGAGTTTGGCATCTGGTGCTGAACCCAGGTTGGCGGTATTGTAACGGGTCGTACCCAAAGGTTCGTCACCAAAGTTGTAAGGATCGTCTGAGGTATAGACCTTATAGCTGTGGGCATAGGGGATGAGTTCCCAAGCCAGGGTGACATTCGAGCCGGAGATAGTCAGATTCACCACGGGTGCAGCCAAATTTTCCACCAGGTTGGCGTTGGCCATGACGAAGGTGATATTGGGGACATAGTCCCACAAAGAGCCACCTGAAGGGTTCGCAGGGTCTACCGGAGCAGCACTGGCTCTGACTCTATCCGGGTAGTAGTAATCCCCTGTGACTCTCCACCAACAGCCAAAAGGCCCGACGGCACCCGCGGCTTTACCGATTCTGATGGCCACATTTCCACCCGTATAGTTGAAAGGTGTATCTAACGGTACCGTGATTTCGTGGTAACCGGCGGGGCAGACTACATCACCCTGATATACCAGTTGATAGTCATCATTGGAAAGCCAGCCGTCATACAGATCGGTAGCGGTAGTGTTTTTCATCCAGATCTGCACGGGGAGGGTGTCTGCACCTTCTATGTACATGCTGCTATAGCTGATCGCTTGGATGGTGCCGCTGGTGGCTTGGACTTCGCTGGCAAAGTAGATGGCCTCATTTACAAAACTCGCCTCATTGCTGTCGAAGGGCATGAAATTGGCCATATAAGGGCTTTCAGGATCACCCACATACAGCGTCCGGGCGTTTGCCGCGGTGATGTAAACAGCCTTTGCGGCGGAAGAGTTGTTGGAGCTGACCTGATCACCGGCGAGCACGACTTCGGCATAGACATTCACAAAGCCCGTCGTGGTTGGAGTCCAGCTTAGGGTGTGTTCTTTTACTTCATCAACCGCTATGGTGGCAGAGATCTGCTTTTGGGCCAATACGGCGCCCGTGCCCTGCTTTTTGAGGTAGATGGTGTAGCCGGATTGGGGATTGGTGCCCACGTTTTGCACTTTCACAGTTTGGCTGAAGGCGGCATCAACTTTGCCAAACAAGCCGCTATCCAGGCTCACCACTGCAAGGTCTGCAGCCTTGATTTCGCTGATGCTGATATCGTCTATCACTATTGGGCTCAAGTCAGATGGCGAGTAGGCATGCCAGCCAAAGTAATAGCTATCTGTGCTGGGCGGGGTAAAGCTGAAAGTTACCCGGGTCCAATCGTCATAGCTGGTTTGGTTGCTGTCAAACAAAGCCGGATTGGCGGTCATGGCGGCTACGGTGGGTTCTGTGGCGCGGTAGACGGCAAAAGCTTCGCCTGCAGGGCCCCTGCGTGGAGCGATCACCATGAAGGAGATGTTGTAGCTTTGCCCGGCCTGCATACTGAAGGGGACAGTTATCATCCATTCGTTTTTGGGAGCAGGGAAAGAAGCATAGGCCACTGCGGCATGGGGCTCAGAACGGCAGCCCACGTTGGGAGTGGCTGTCCAGCCCGGAATACTGTTACCGTAGTTTTGAGTGGCGATGACAGTCCAACGCTCCGGCATGCTGCCTGCGCTGACGGAATCGAAGTTTTCGCTCCAGGGATAGCTGTAGATTGTGGGGTCGGATTCAATCACAAAGGAGCGGGGTGCGGCTGCGGTGGAAGAACCGTGACTGTTGACCGCTTTGACACTCCAATAGTACTGCTGCGAGTAGCTGAAGCTGAAGGTAGGGTCTGCAAGCACGGGATTGAAGCGGTTGCTTGTGGTCGTCCAACTGTATCCGCCTTCGATGTTTGCCGCATCGGTGCTCAAGTAGAGCTGGTAGTGATCCGGTATTCCGCCGTTGTCGTAATCTGCTGCCCAGCTCAGCTCAAAGCCGCGTTTGGAGAGACCGGTGCTGCCATCGGCGGGAGAGCTGAGAAGCGGTGCTGCAGGGGCTCCGGCGAGGGGTAATCTGAACACGAAACTCATATTGGGGCGGTCCAGGCTTCTGATACCCGTTGTCGCAGTATTCCAAGCAGCCCCATCACTCCTGTAGTACAGGGTTCGAAATGCGGGGTCGGTAGCGGTGTGATAGGTGCTGGCATTTTGTGAGTAGGTGTCCTGCATATCAAAGCTGGCCTGAATCACGAGATTGGAGCTTCCATCCCAGTAGAAAGGTGAGGTGAAAGTGTGGATATTCCAGCCGGCTACCGGAGTATAGCCTGCTACGGAATACATTTCTGTGAGCTCGGTGAGGAAGACATCATCTACAAACTCCTCGGCAGCGGTGGTTCCCATGCTAATGGTGAAGTTGGGCAGGTTGCCGCAGTTGTTTGGGCTGACCACATCGAAGCCAATGGAATTGAAGAGTCCCGCCTGGGCTCCGGCGGCGGTCAATTCAGCGGCGGTCACGATGTATTGCTCGCGGGCGTTTCTGTAGTAGCCTCCGTAAACGGCCGGATAGTGCACTCCTGAGTTATGGAGCGTGCCATTACCGATAGATACAGTGCTCTGCTGCGTCACATGGGCTGTCAAAGCAACGTGGTAGCTAAATCCTTGGCACACTATGCACAAGGTGGCGGAGATATCGCCTTCGGTGCTGCTGTTCACGGTCACGGGGATGACTACGGATTGTCCCGTTGCCAGGTTGGCGGGCAGGTTGGCGGCGGAAAAGGCAAAGTCAGCCGCGTTGGGCCCGCTGATGCTGATATCCGCAGCACTGAGATTGAGGATGCTGGAGCTCAGGTTTGTGACGGTGACGTTCATTGCCGGGCTGGTGGAATTGATCATCACAGTGCCAAAATCAAGAGCCTCGGGAGTGATGGAAGCGGGAACTTCTCTCACGCACACATTGTCCACATGAACGCTGGCAGCTCTTTCGGCTACGGTCGATTCTGCGTAGAAGGCAAAGAACCTGGTGCCCGTGTAGCCATCCAGGCTGAAAGTCAGGTGCTCCCCATAGGTGGCGATATTGTTAAACACATAGGGCGAGCCGGTATTGTTCCACTCCCTCAGCACCGTGGCGTTTTCCATATAGGGTTGGTCAGAGGTGAGAACTATGAATCTATAGGATTGTTGATTGTCCGGAGGAACGGGATCGGGGACGGTTGCTGTGGTAAGAGCCAGATCAAAATCCAATTGATAGTCTCCGCCAGCGGGAATGGAGATGGGAGGGGATACCAACCAGTAGCGGGTGGAAATATCGCAAACAGTAATGCAGGCAGCGGGATTGGCGGGATCGCTAATGTTGGCAAAGTTGTGCCTTCCCCATTCTACTGTGACAGGGATAAGAGATTGGGTGGGATACCAGCCCTTGTAGCGAGCCCAGTTTGGAGGCGGGAAGGTTTCCGAGCTGAAATCCTCCATCCAGGGCAGGGTGGAGATAGTGACATCTTGGGCTGAGCCGCTGACCGTAACGGTTTTGGGCACCTCACCCCCGACTGAACTGGTGACGGTGAAGCTTGCTGAATGGTTGCCGACAGATGTGGGCGTATATTTGATGGTGAAGTTTACAGTATTGCCGGCGGGCAAGATAAAGGGGAAGACGAACCCCGACTCCACACTGAAGCAGCCGGATGAGCTGGGAGTCAAGCTGCTGACAGTGAGATTTCCATTGCCGGAATTGCCGATGGTGATGGTCTTGCGATAGGTGCAGTTGACTACGGTGTTGCCAAAATTGTGTGCCAGGGGGTAGACGGAAAGGATAGGGTGGTTATCAGCAGGTGCGATCTTCAATCTCACGTTGGGCAGCCAACGGTGCACGAACCCTCCGCCCGTGGGCGCAGAACCATCTTTCTGCCAAGACTGGTGTGACTTGACATCACCGTTTGAGTAATAGAATTGGGGGCAATAGTCTCCGCCTCCTCCACCACCATAGTTGGTTTCCACACCAATGAGCAGATTGCCGCCGGTATAAACGAAGGGGGTAGTCAAGAGGAGCTCATGCCAGCCCGGAGTATTGAAGGTGTAGCTTCCCTGAGCCGCCAGAGTGGTCCCACTGGTAAACTGGGCCCAGGTCAGCTTGGTAAGGTCTCTTTCGGTGGTGGTCTTGATATAAATCTTGTAGGGGACGGTAACAGAACTGGAGTTGGCTACTTGCCAGGCCAGTCTGGAGATTTTGCCAAACAGTTGAATCTGCTCCTGAGTGTAAAGCCCCAGGGAGCGGCCATAGCCATAGTAGGCATTGAAAGGGAAATATTGGATTTCTGTTCCATTGCCTATCGTTACAGTCTGGAGTTGGGCCTGGAGCAGGGTGAAGCTGAACAGCATCAGAGCCAGCAGTGCAACAAGTAAAAGATGTCTTTTCATGGTGTCTTTCTCCTGAAATTTTGAGTATCTAATGGTTGTGGGGCTTTGTCCGGCTCAGCTCTATGGGATCACAGGCAAAGTCCTGTTTGAAAAATGGGTTTGGTCTTGTTTTGCCCCGCACAGCGCATAAACATGGCCCTGACTGGTGTATACAGCGGCGAAAAAGAATAATGTGCGACGATTATTAATAAACATCAGTATACACCAGCCAACGCCATTGATTGGCTGCGGGGTAAGATTTTGACAAAGGCAGGTTGAGTGCAGCAAGGTGGCAAATGAGTGGGCACGACTCCTCTGTAGGACAGTTTGTCCCAAGCCTCTGACTCCCATCCGGGTATAGACCCCAGAATCCATAGTGTCTCCTTCATGCTGCACAAGCATCATCTAAATTCAAATAAGCTGGCTAAACCCTGCTGTCAGTTGAGATAGCGGAGCTTGTCAGACGATGGGGCGCATTATAATTGATAACACATATTTGTCAAGATAATTGTTTGGCTCAGCGATAGATAGAGGGGAGCCTGAGACTGGATAAGAACGTCCAAGGATTTGGGAAGGATACAGTTCAATCTGCCCATCTGAACGTGATTTCAACATAGAAACGACAAAGTTATAGACAAAAAACCGCACTTTGTTAAACTGCCTTCTTGGAAGGAGTCACAGATGAAAAACATACTTATTGCCCTGTCTTTGCTGATGGTTAGCCAGCTGCTTGCCAGTGGTTTTCAGCCATTGGAACCGGAGGATATCAGCCAAATGGTGCAGCTGCTTGAGGAGGCGGAACTGCAGAGCAGCGACCTCGCTTTTGAAAAGGATTGGGATCTGTCCACACGTTTCAAGATGCAGAGCCAGCTCAGGGTGTTGCAAGACCCTTGGCAGAGTCTGGATGAAATCGCCCGTTGGCGTGGGCAGGTGCACAGCTCTGAACGTGATTTGGCCGATGCCTGCATGCTGGAAGCCTGGCAGTTGGAAGACCCGATCAAGCCCAAGGAAAGCAAATACCTCTCCCGTCTCGGCAAAGCCGGCAGCTCAATCGCCAAGTTTGCCAAGATATATCGGGATAATCTGGATGAAATCGCTCCCTGTTTCAAGGAGGCCTTTGCCCAGCTAAGCGAAGCGCAGATGGACAGCTTGCAGAGCTTTTGGTTTCAGGTTTGTTCTGAGGGCGAAGATAGCGACAAGTATGATGAGTTTGTCTCGCAGCGCGGCCTGCCCAAGCTGGAAAAGGTGGATTTGCTTCAATTTGCCACCCTGTTTGAAAAGATAGACTTTTACGCCCTGCACAGTGCGATTTCGGAATACCTGGAGCTCTGTGAAGCGGTGAATATACAGGCACCCAAGCTCAAGTATCCCAGGAAACCCAAGAGCTATAAAACGCCTTATGGGCTCATCATCTTTGGCTCGAATAAGGACGACGTCTACAGAGGCGAGGAACGAGTCTGTCTCATCCTCGATCCCGCCGGCGCTGACACCTATCAAATCCCTATGCAGGCCAGCTTTAGCCATCCTTTCTTCTCGCTGCTGGATTTTGAGGGAGACGACCGCTATCTGGCCTCCACACCGGGCGAGCTGATGGCTGCCAGTATGGGCATTTCCTACAGCAAGGACTTTGGCGGCAACGACTTCTACCAAGGTGACGACTTCTCTTTTGCCGCCTATCTGGGTTTGAGTCTGCATCAGGATTTGGGCGGCAACGACATCTACCAATGCGGCACCTTCAGCCAGGCGGCGGCTCTGTTTGGAGTTGCGCTGCTCATTGATGCCGAAGGGAATGATCGCTATGATGCGCCCAGTCAGTCGCAAGCCTTTGCCATGACGCGCTCTGTGGCTTTGCTTTATGACCAAAAGGGCGACGACCTCTACTATCTGGGTGGCAAATACTATCACGCTCCGCTGATGCCCCTGGATCACAGGACTTTGGGTCAGGGAGCCGGTTTTGGGCTGCGTCCGGACTATGCCGGCGGCATCGCCGTCTTGTTTGATGCCGATGGAAACGACCGCTATCTGGGTGGCGTATATGCTCAAGGCACAGGCTATTGGTATAGCACCGGCATCTTGATCGACTTGGCAGGCAACGACGTCTACAACGCAGTTTACTATCCCCAAGGCTCCGGGATTCATCTGGCTGTGGGCATCCTCTACGATGCGGAAGGCGATGATGCCTATTACAGCCGCCATGGGCCGGGTCAAGGAGCCGGACACGACTGGGGTTTGGGCGTCTTTATCGACGGAGCCGGCAACGATGCCTATTCCATTGAGGGCGGCCAGGGCGTGGGGCTTTCCAACAGCGTGGGCATCTTTGTGGATAAAAGCGGAAATGACCGCTACGAACGCAATTACGACAAAAACTATGGTTGGGGCGCCTTCTCGCGAGGCACAGGCAGCATCGGGCTATTCCTGGATTTGGGCGGCAAAGACAGCTACCCTCTGAGCGTCACCGAAAACGACAGCACCTGGGTGCGCGGCAGTTACGGCTTGGGCAGAGACCTGAACTTTTATGATGAAGTGAAAACCAAAGAGGAAGAATTGGCCGAGAGCGCAGAGATGCCGGCTGAGGATGCTCCCATAGATGAAATCTTCGCCATTGCCTCAGAGTGGGAGGTGGGCAGCGCAGTTCAGCGCGTGAGAAAAGCCCGCTCCATCATGGCTGAGCGCAGTATTGAAGCCATCCCTTACGTTTTGGAACACAAGCTGGGCACCAAGTCAGGCTTGGAATACCGGGCCTTGGAAGCTTTGCTCAAGAGTGCGCCGCAGATGGCTTTTCAGCTCTATCCTTATATCCATCATGCGGATAGCCTGAAAGCCAAAAACGCCCTCTCGCTACTGGCCACCGATGCAGACAGCCTGCTCATCCCGGAGCTGAAACAGCTTTTGAATCAAGATAAATACATAACTACTTGCCTGTCAATCTTAGGGCTGTATGACACCGTGGAGGCGCTGGAACTGCTCAGCCCCTGGCTGGATCACGACTTGGAGCGTTACCGCTACATCGCCGCCCGGAGCATGGCACAGATCGACCTACCCGAAGCCAGGCAACGCTTGCGGCAGAAGCGCAACGATCCCTCATTTTTGGTCAAGAGCGTGGTACGCACCCTGAAAGAGGAGGAAAACCTTGAGCCCTGAGAAACGTGAATTTGCTGAGTTCCTGAAGGAACTGGAGCTTCCGGCAGAGCTCCTGAGCCGTTTTGAAGCTTATCACAAGCTGCTGGAAGAGCAGAACAGGATGGTGAATCTGGTATCGCGCGCCGAGCCTTCAGAAAAATGGTGGACGAAGCATTTCCTTGACAGCCTACTGCTTTTGAAATGTTTGGACTTAACAGGGCAAAAAGCGTTAGATTTTGGCTCGGGAGCAGGTTTGCCGGGTATTCCGCTCAAGCTTGCCGTGCCGAGTATCAGGATCACGCTTCTGGACAGCATTGGGAAAAAGCCCGCGCCATGCAAACGATGACCGCTGAGCTTGGTTTGGACAAAGTTCACGTGGTCAACGCCCGCTTGGAAGACCATGCGACGCAAGGCATTGGCTACGACCTGATCCTTTGCCGTGCGGTAAAGATGGAAGAGCGTTACCGCTACCCGCTTTACCGGCTGCTCAACGACGGCGGCAAGGTGGTCTTTTTCAAGGCTATCCAAAGCTCTGATCTGGATGATTACCAGCCCAAGCTTTTGCTGAAGGAGCAACACCCCTGGGGTTCTCGCAGCCTCTGGGAAGTTTCTCGCAAAGCTTTGGCATGACAATAGATATATTAGGACAAACATGGGAAAGATAATTACGATCGTAAACCAAAAAGGTGGTGTGGGAAAGACCACCACAGCCGTGAATCTGGCTGCTGCCTTGGCAGTGCTTGAAAAGAAGACACTCCTGGTGGATCTTGATCCGCAAGGTAATGCCACCAGCGGAGTTGGACTGGACAAAGATGCCGATGCCAAGCAGATCTATCACGCTTTGGTGCTCAGAACGCCTATCGTGGACGCCATCTACCCCACCGAAACCAAAAACCTCTACTGCATCCCTTCAAACGTGGACCTCACGGGCGCAGAGATAGAATTGGTCCAGGAATTTGCCCGCGAGCACAGGCTCAAAGAGGCATTGGAACCCATCGTGGATGATTTTGACTACATCATCATAGATTGCCCGCCCTCGCTGGGCTTGCTCACCGTCAATGCCATGACCGCCAGCCACGATCTTTTGGTGCCCATCCAATGCGAATATTACGCACTTGAAGGCGTGAGCCAGCTGCTTTCTACCATCCGCCTCATCCAAAAGAACCTCAACCCTTCGCTGGGCATCATCGGAGTGCTGCTCACCATGTTTGATAAACGCGTAAACCTCTCTACGCAAGTGGCTAAAGAAGTGATGCGCTACTTCAAGGAAAAGGTGTTTCGCACCATCATCCCGCGCAACATCAAACTCACCGAAGCACCCAGCTTTGGGAAACCAATCTTTCTATACGACATCCGCTCTCCCGGTGCCATGAGCTACCTGGAACTCGCTACGGAAGTGATAGAACGGAGCAAATAAGGAGCTTACAAAAATGAACCAACGCCTTGGACGCGGCCTCGATGCCCTCATCCCGCAAGCACAGGAGCAAAGCCTCTCCAACATGGGGCTCAGCACTCTGCCCATTGAGGTGATCCGCCTCAATCGACACCAACCCCGCAAGAGCTTCAACCAAGAGAAACTCAATGAACTGGCCGAGTCCATCAAGGAAAACGGCATCATCCAACCCCTGATCGTGAGCAAAACCCAGAGCTCGGATTATATGCTCATCGCCGGAGAAAGGCGTCTGCAAGCTGCCAAACTTGCCGGACTGGACAGGGTGCCCGTGGTGATCCGCAGCGTCAGCGACAGAGAACTGCTGCAACTCGCAATCGTGGAAAACGTGCAACGTGAAGACCTTAACCCCATCGAGGAAGCGATGGCCTACCAGGCATTGGCCGAAGACTTTCAGCTCACACACAGCGAAATCGCCACCGTGGTGAGTAAAAACCGCAGCACCATCACCAACAGCATCCGTTTGCTCAAGCTCCAACCCGAAATCCGGGAACTCATCAACGACGGCGAGATCAGCGCCGGACACGCCAGAGCCATCCTCAGCGTCTGTGAAGAGCATCAGCTGGCTTTTGCCCAACATATCTTCAAATATAGACTTAGCGTGCGCCAAGCGGAAGAAAAGGCACAGAGCTTCAACCCCGATGCTCCCAAAGCCAAGCGCGCCACCACGCCGCTGATCAAAAGCATGCAAAATGACATCGCACGCATCGTGGGACTGCCCACCAAAATCAAGGGAAACATCCACAAGGGCAGCATCAACATCAGCTACAACAGCCAGGAAGAATTGATGGAGCTGAAAAAGCTGCTCAACAAACTCAGAGAAACTTGAGTAACACACATATATAAGACACAATTAAGTCAACCCTTTACGCCTGTTTTATCCTGAGCGCCAAAAAAGGATTTGCCTCCTGCGATAATCAGGTTATATTAACTATAGCATACAGACCCTACATAGAATGCCCTCCGAAACGTGGGAGTACCACCCCGGTAGCTTCCACGTTTTTTTTGTGCCCGGGATTGCAGAGCTTTTCGTGATCCCTGCCCCAAACATCAACATTCCCAAAAGTTTGGAACGATATGTGCATCCCCAATGATCAGCAGTATTTATGATCTGATGTTGAATTGGTTTTGCAGATGCGCTATCGCCTGTCCTGATGGCTGATTATGCGCTGATTCCGCTATTATTCTTGGCTCAATGCCCGGCGTCGCCGGGAGATTTTATAGACTATGCATAGCTTTTAGCAAGCGTTGCATGAGAGAAACGATAGAGATTTGAAAATTAGGAGAGAACCATGAAACGATTGGCAACTTTGACCTTGCTGCTTGCGCTTGGACTTTTCGCAAGCCTGAGTGCTCATACCGTTAATGTAGGAACGGTTACAAATATGGTGGACAGCTTTCCGATTAATACCTTTTTTGAATACAGCTACACCCAACAGCTCTACACTCAGCCTCAGATCAACCACCAGGGCGAGATTTCAAAGATCAGGTTTTATCGTGGTTACATCGGCAGCCTGGATTGCGGCAACGATTGGACGATTTACATGGGGCACACCGGCCGCAGTGAATTTACTCATAATTCAGCTTGGGAGCCTGTTAGCAACCTCACGCAAGTGTTTTCGGGCAGCGTTCTCGACAACTTCCCTGCTCCCGGAAACTGGATGGAAATCACGCTGGATCTGCCTTTTTACTACGACAACGTAAACAATCTGATCGTGGCCATCCACGAAAGCACCCCCTATTGGGACAATACCCTGGCCGCAGAATGGGGCGCCTTTGAAACCAACAACTTTACCGGTCTGGTTTATTATGAGCTTTTCAACGAAATAGACGTCAACAACCCACCTGCCGCCTTGGGAAGGAGCCGCCATATCAATGCGATACAGCTCGTATTCCCGGATACCGAAGTTCCCTTGGCACCTGTCTTGGTCTTCCCTGAGAACAACGCCTCCATCGTGAATGGCCAGGATCTGTGCTGGACTTCAGCTGCCGGTAGTGCGGATGCTTCCGGCTACGACGTCTATATTGACGGCGTCATTGTGAGCAACAACCAGGCGGCAACTCATTATACAGTCAGCAATTTAGCCACCGGCACCCACACCTGGCAGGTGGTAGCCCGCAACAATATTGGCACCTCGGCTGCTTCTGAAATCCGCAACTTCAATTTTGCTGAGGGCATCGTGATCGGCACCGGCACGGGCGCCCCCGTCAACATGACACCCATCTACCCTGCATTTAGATACAGTTACAGCCAAAGCATCTATATGCAGCCGGAAATCAACATCGGCAACCACCGCATCGAAAGCATCGCCTACTACTGGAACGGAGCCGGTGCGGCAAATTACAGCCGTGATTGGGTGATCTATATGGGACATACGCAGAGGACGGAATTTGCAGGTGGCGATGATTGGATTCCGGTGAATGGATTGACGCAAGTCTTTGCCGGCCAGGTTGATCTCAGCGCCACACCCGGTTGGATATTGATAGAGCTGGACACCCCCTTTGCCTATAACAACATGGACAACCTCGTGGTTGCCGTGGATGAGAATACGCCTGGAAGCGACGACAGCAATCTGTTTTTTTACAACACCTCTTCCCCAGGCCAAAATCGCAGCAAAATCATGTATTCCAATGGCTACAATATTGACCCCGCCACGGTTGCCGTTGGCAATGCCTTGGACGCATATCCCAATATCATGCTGCAATTTGGAGCCTTGCCCACCAACCCCATTATAAGTGTTTCTCCTCCAAGCATAGACTTCGGCACGGTGCTGAATGCTCAGCCCAGCCCTCCTACCACGGTGATGATTGCCAATGCCGGCGGTGGAACTCTCAACCTTTCTCAGAGCGATGTCAGCATCATCGGCACGCATGCGGCTGAGTTCTCCTTTCAGCCGCTCAATCTGCCCGCAGCTCTGGGACCGGGAGAGAGTGTGCATCTACCCGTCAGCGTTACCGGCGTCAGCACCGGCGAGATTTCCGCCACCCTGCGCATCATCTATGACGGACAAAACCATGATGTTGCCCTGAGCGCCAATGTCTTGCCCCCCGGCATGGTCGTGATAGGAGACGGCACGCAAAGGCAGAGGCATCCTTTTGGATTGCTTTACGGTCATGAACGCTCCGCCACCCTCTACACGGCGGATCAGATCGGCACCACCGGCTTTATCGATTTGATCAGCTGGCATTGTGTTACGCCCTCCAATTCGATTATTCCCTACAGGATCTGGGCCAAAAACACCACTGAAACCACGCTGACACCTCAAAGCTGGCAAGAACTCATCACGGATATGACGCTGCTCAAAGAGGGTAGATACAGACCCAACAACACCGGCTGGCACAACTTTCAACTGACCACGCCCTTCCCCTACACCGGAGACGGCCTGATCATCGCCGTGGAAAGCAACTATGGCGGCAACGGTGCGGGAGGCAGCAACAGCTATCGATATACCGAAGTCGATGCAGACAGACACCGTTTCTGGAAAAGTGATGTAGAACCGCCCACGGGCATCGGAAATGTCAACGGCAAGATGCCAAACGTGATGCTGCACCTGAACCCGGATCTGGAAGATATCGGCACCATGAGCATTGTTGGCAACCCCTCGCCCACGGTGGGAGAGCAGACAAATTATACCATTACCCTGAGAAATAACGGCGTCAACACCCAAAACGACTATCAGGTCAAACTGGTGGATGAAGCGGGAACCGAGCTTGCCAGCATCGCCGGCCCCTCTATAGAACCGCAACAGACCCTGCAGGTAAGCATCGCCTGGACGCCCCCCGCCGTGACCCAGATGAATATCTATGGAAAGGTGGCTTTTGTCGGCGATCAATACAGTTTCAACGACCAAACCCCAGCCCTGCTCCTCAATGTCACGCCGGCAGCACTTACGCCCATCATCATCGGCAACGGCAGTGAAACTCTCTCTGTGCCCTTTGATTACAGCCACGAGTGCAGTCTCTACCAAAACCTG
This sequence comes from Candidatus Cloacimonadota bacterium, assembly GCA_029781115.1. GTDB lineage: Bacteria > Cloacimonadota > Cloacimonadia > Cloacimonadales > Cloacimonadaceae > UBA3900. The sequence goes on along the minus strand of JAKOXG010000007.1, from coordinate 53,532 downwards.
TATTTTGCCGATGAAATTGGCACAGCCGGCAACATCTACAAGCTCGTCCTTTACAACGATTTTGCCTCAAACCTGTCAGATATGCCCGTGAAAATCTGGATGGGTGTCACCGATCAGCAAGACCTCGTTGCCAGCTGGATACCTGCCAACCAATTGACGCTCGTTTTCGATGGCAACGTGACTTTCCCGATGGGGCAAAACGAGGTCATTATCCCCTTGCAGACGCCTTTTTCCTACATGGGCGGCAACCTGGTGGTGTTGTTTAAGAGAGCCATGGGCACCATATATGACAATTGCAGCTTCAAGGGTCAAACCGCCACATTTACCCGTGCCCGCTTTGCAGCCTTTGATGGCATAGATATCGACCCCAATCGAACCAATCATCCGGGTGTAACCTTCTCGGCAAGCTACCCCAAGACCACCTTCATGATAGCTCCCTTTGCCACGGGCAACATCGCTGGAACCGTGACGGGTGCAGACAATCAAGCCCTCGCTGCTGTGAGCGTGCTCCTCAGCGATGGCTTCCATTATACCACCACCGACACCGCAGGACAATACCAGCTGCTCAACATCCTCCCCGGCGACTACACCATCTCCTTCAGAAAACATGGCTACCATGGCCACACGCAGGATTTTACACTGGTGGAAGGCGATCAGGTAACTATAGACGCCACCTTGCAGCACATGTCTCAGGTGAACGTGAGCGGAACCATCCTGGACGCCAACACCAATTCCGGAATCCCGGACGCCCAAATCCAGCTCAGCGGCTATCATCCATATCAAGCGACCACCAATGCTGCCGGCGTTTTCGCCATCGCAGAAGTCTTTGCCGATCAAACCTACTCCTACACCATCACCGCAGCTGGCTACCTTGACGCAAGCGGCGAAGTGACGATAGGCTCCACAGACTACAACATGGGGGAAATCGCTCTCAACGAAATGCCTTACGCTCCGGTGAGCGTGCTTGCTGTGGAAGGTGACGCCGAAGACCAGGTGCAGCTCTCCTGGCTGGCTCCAGACCCCGGCATTCAAGAAGTGATCGAGAGCTTTGAAGGCGAGACCTTCCCTCCGGCGGGCTGGACTCAAGAGGTTTTCAATCCCGGGGCAGTGATCATCGATCATATCATACCTTTTTGGCACCGAGCGTCTTCAGCAGGTTACGGCTTCACTCCCACAGATGGAAGCTTCCATGCCGGCATTTCCGGCATAGCCCACCCCCAGGATGATTGGCTGATCACGCCGCTTATCAACTGCCAGCCGGATTCCTGGCTCAGATTTGATACCTGCGTATTGCAGGGTGCCACCAATGGTTGTCACAACTATGTGAAAGCCTCCACAGATGGCGGTGCTTCCTGGAATATACTCTGGGATGCCGCCAACCAAGCCGGTGGCTGGAATCTGTATGAAACCCCCATCGTTATTAACCTGGGTGATTACAGCGGCACCCAGCTCAAAATAGCATTCCATGCCTACACGGATAACTACAATATCCTCGGTTCAACTTGGTTTATAGACAATATCTACATCGGTGCAGACTACACCAATCCACCCACCAAAACCTCGAGAGAACCCACCGGCTACAAGGTTTACAGGCTGCGCTCCGGCCAAGAACAGAATGAAGCAAATTGGGTCTGCCTGAACTCTCAGCCCATCCAAGAGCTCACCCTTTCTGACACCGATTGGGAGTCCATGCCATATGGAGGCTACCGTTGGGCTGTCAAAACCACCTACCCGAGCGGCCTCATCTCCATGCCCGTATTCTCAAACAGCGTCAATCGTGGCATGTTTATGGGAACGATAACAGGCACGGTGAAAAATGAAGAAGGAGAGCCGATATTCGGTGCAATCCTGACCAACACTTCGGGCACCTATTCCACCACCACGACCACAGACTCCGAGGGTGCTTACACGCTTGAAGTTCCCACCGGCCCCATCGCCTTGAGAGTCTCTGCGGAAGGCTATCAAACCGTGATCAAGACAAATGTAATCATCCATCAAAATCAGGTTGTCACACTGCACATAGTCTTGCACAGAGAAACGGGCGCAGACGACCCCCAAACCCCAGTGGTAGCTACCGCCCTCAATGGCAACTACCCCAATCCCTTCAACCCTCAAACCACCATCAGCTACAGCGTGAAAGAGCCGGGGCAGGTAAAGCTGCAAATCTATAACCTCAAAGGCCAATTGGTGCGCACCTTGATAGATACAGAGCACGCTGCCGGCCACTATAAACAGATCTTTGATGCGCGGGATGACAGAGACCGTAGGCTCGCCAGCGGCGTGTATCTGATTCGGATGCAGGCACCCGGCTACCACAAGACCTCCAAGATGATGCTCATGCAATAGTCAAACAAGGAGAGACCCATGAAACGACTGGCGGCTTCAGCCACATTGTTAATGCTCGTTTTGAGCCTCTGTGCCAACGCCTTGACCGCAGACTCGGCGTCGCTTTGCGAAACGCTGTCTTCCAACATTGTAACCATCGGTGACGGCAATCAAAACTACCACCTACCCATTGATCCCCGCTTCAGTTACAATTACACTCAAAGCATCTTTCTGCAGAGCGAGATCAACCCCGGTGGGCAGAGCACGCCTTTCCTGATCGAGAGCATCGCCTACTATTGGAATGGTGCCGGAGGCGGCGACAATAGCTGTGGCTGGAACGTCTATATGGGTCACACGGACAGGGCGAGCTTTGCCGGTAATACAGACTGGATTCCCGTGGGTGAAATGATGCAGGTCTTTGCCGGCTACCTGAATATCCCTGCCGTCCCCGGATGGATAGAGATAGAGCTGGATACTCCCTTTATGTATAGCAATACGGGCAACCTGGTGATCGCCGTGCAGGAACATACACCCCGCTATGATCGTGGACGTCGCAACTTTTACAGCACCTACACCCCCAATCAGCATCGCAGCCTGATCTGTTATGATTATGTCTATCCTGAGCCGGACAACCCGCCTTTTGGCGTGTTGATCAATGCCATCCCCAATATCCAGCTCAGCTTTGGCGCCCTGCCCGCTGAGCCCATCCTGAGCATCACGCCTCAATCCCTGGATTTTGGCCTGGTTTTCCATGAAGAACCCACCACAATGCAACTGATGCTTTCCAATGCCGGCACGGGAAGCATCAACCTGGCTACAGCTTTCATCAGCATCACCGGCGCTCATGCTTCCGAATTTTCCCTGGATCTCTCCAGCCTGCCCGCAAACCTGGAAGCTGGCCAATGTGTGTTTATCCCCGTCACAGTGACGGGTCTCAGCGCAGGCGAGCTCTCCACTACCCTGCGCATCACTTATGACGGAGTGAACCATGATCTGCCTTTGACTGCAGAGGTCTTGCCCGCTGAAACCTTCACCATCGGTAGCGGCACCACCTATCAGCAGCATCCTTTTGCAACGAGCGAGCCTCTCGTGCGCACTGCCACGCTCTACACAGCGGCTGAGCTGGGCTCCGTCGGTATTTTGGACCTGATTGGCTGGGATTGTGCGCGCCCCTCCTATGTAGCCGTTCCCTACAAGATTTGGGTCAAAAACACCACTGCTACCGTTCTGAGCGAAGTTCGCTGGGAGACCTTCGTCTATGATATGACCTTGGTCAAAGAGGGCATCTTCAGACCCAACACCACGGGCTGGCACACCTTCGAGCTGGACACAGCCTTTGCCTATGAGGGCGAGAACTTGATTGTCGCAGTGGAAACAAGCTGTGGCGGCTATGGCTTTGGCTATGTCCACGACTTTTGGTTCACTATCACCGCAGCCCCCAGGTTCGTGTATTGGTATGGAACTTACTCTGGAGGACGTTTGACAGATTCCGTGCCCAATATCATGCTGCACTTCAATCGGAGCATGGCAAACGACCTCGAAGCCATCAGCCTCAACGGCAACCTCACACCCACGGTAGGGAATGCCTCAAACTATATCGTGCGCCTGCGCAACAACGGCAGCAACACTCAGAGCAATTATCAGGTCAAGCTGATGTCCGCAGATAACATCGAGCTGGCAGCGATCAATGGCCCGCCCATCCACAGCGGCAGGACTATTGAGGCGGTGGTCTCCTGGACGCCTACCACCGTGGAGCCCATCAGCATCTTTGCCAAGGTGGAACTCGCTGATGATGAAATCGCCTCAAATGACCGCACTGCCAGCCTAAATCTGGCCGTCAATCCTGCCGAAACCTTGGCCCTTACGATAGGCTATGGAGATCAAGATGCCAGAATCCCGATTGACTTGACATACCAGAAATCTCTCTTCCAAACCCTATACTTCCCGGAAGAACTGGGCTGCTACACCGGCGAGATCACTGGAGTGAGCTTCTACACCCAATTTTATAGCAGTGTGCAGAATCTGCCCTTCCGCATCTGGCTGGGCAGCACCACACAAGACGATCTATCCGCCGGCTATATCCCCGCATCACAACTGACGGTGGTCTTCGATGGCTCCTTTAGCTTTGACAGTGGAGAAAACGTCGTCACCATCCCCTTCGACCAACCTTACCTCCATCAGGGTGGCAACCTGGTGATGATGGTCTACAGGTCGTCAACCCAAAGGTACGACTATTTAAACTACTTCAAGTGTCAGACACTGGGAACCAGCCGCAGCAGGCAAACCTACACCTCCTCAGCCCAAGAACAATGGGACCTCGATGATCCGCCGGACGGTTTCCTTTCAGGTCAGTTTCCCAAGACCTCCTTCATCATACCGCCTGCCGAACTGGGATACGTCACCGGAACCGTGATGGATTCAGATGGCAACCCTCTCAGCGAGGTCATCCTCACCAATGGCAGCGTCACAACTACCACAAACTCCGGCGGTCTTTACATCCTCGGTCTTCCCGTGGGACTTCACACGATCACCGCAAAAGCTGCAGATTACGCCAACCAATCCTATTATAATGTGCCTGTTCAGCTCAACCAGCATAGCATCATCAACTTTATCCTGACCTATACACCCAATGATGACCCTCAGACTCCCGCACTAACCACCGCCTTAAACGGCAACTACCCCAATCCCTTCAACCCCCAGACCACCATCAGCTACAGCCTTGCACAGCCCGGACGCGTAAAGCTGACCATCTACAATATCAAAGGCCAGTTGGTGCGCACATTAGTGGATGAAGAGCAGCCCGCCGGCCACTACAAGCGCATCTTTGCGGCCCGCGATGACCAAGGACGCAGCCTCGCCAGCGGCATCTACCTGATAAAGATGGATGCACCCGGATACCGGAAAACCTCCAAGATGATGCTCATGCAATAGATGGACAAGGAGAATATCATGAGAAAACTGAACGTTTTGATCCTGTTGCTGCTGCTTGGCCTTGCCGGCAGCCTCACTGCTCATACCGTCACCGTGGGCGAGATTACGGGCACCACCTCCAGCTTTCCGGTCTACACCAGGCCTTATGACGGCTATACTCAACAGCTCTACCAGAGGTCGCTGATCAATTACTCGGGTAATGTCTCCAAGATCAGGTTCTTCCACGATAGATGCGGAAACAGCTCCTTTGAGGGAGGCCAGTATTGGGCGATTTACATGGGACACACCACGCGGGATTGCTTTGCATCTCGAACAGACTGGGAGCCCATAGGCAACCTCACCCAGGTATTTGCCGGCACCATCCCCACCCACTTGCTCCCGCTTGCAGGCGAGTGGATGGAAATCAGCCTGGATACTCCCTTTTTCTACAACAATACAGACAACCTGATCATAGCCATCCATGCGATGTTCCCCGGCAATCAGTCGAGCGTATATTGGGGGCGCATTGATACCGGCGTGGGTTCCGGCTTATATTTTGGCAGCTCCACCATCAACCCAGACCTCACCGATCCCCCCATCGCCAACTGGCTGGAAACCAGGATAGCCGCTCTGCAACTCGTATTTCCGGATACCCAGGCACCGCAGGCACCCGTTTTGGTCTACCCGGAAGACAATACTGCTCTTTTCAACGGTCATTATTTGAAGTGGCAATTGCCGCAGGGCAGCGCAGATGCAGATGGCTATGACCTCTACATAGATGAAAACCTGGTAAGCGAAAACCAGGTGCCCAATCGCTATATCTTCAATGACTTGACTCCAGGCACCCACACCTGGAGAGTGGTGGCTCACAACGCCATCGGCACTTCACCAACTTCGGAGACGGGCACTTTTGAGGTGATCGCAGGTGCTCAGATAGGCAGCGGCTATCAAGACTATCCACTCCCCGCCGGCGAATGGAGCTACACCTACTCTCAAAGCATCTATTTGCAGCCGGAAATCGACTTCAGCAACCAGCGTATTGAGAAGCTGGGCTACTATTGGGGTAGACAAAATAGCGACAGTTTCACCAGTGACTGGGTGATTTATCTGGGACACACCTCCAAAGCCACCTTTGCCCATGATCGGGATTGGGTTCCCCTTACCAACCTGGTGAAAGTCTTCGATGGCTACGTCACTTTACCGGGCCGTTCAGACAATCCCTGGATGGAAATAGAGCTGGATACTCCCTTTTTGTACAACAACACAGACAACCTGGTGATCGCCGTCTATAAAAGAAGCCCCGAGTGGTGGTTATGTAACTTTTACAATACCCTCACCGCGGGCCAAAACCGCAGCATTTACTACAACGATGAGTGGAGCGATGATCCCTTCCCTACTGCAACTCCGTGGGGAGATTTGGCAGCTGCAAGACCCAACACCAGGATTATCATGGCTCCCTTGCCCACCGCTCCCATCCTGAGGGTGGAAACCCCCACCTTAAACTTTGGTTCGGTCATGTGTAACTGCCCCTCAACCCCTCTGAATGTAACTATTCTCAACTATGGAGCGGGAAACTTGACCCTCACCCAGAGCGATATCAGCTTCCTCGGCCCCAATGCGTCTGAATTCTCCTTCGATAACTCAATCCTACCCGCAGCCATAGAACCCATGCAGCGGCTGCAGATCCCCGTCTATGTCACGGGTCTTACCGAAGGTGAGATTTCTGCCACCCTGCGCATTACCTATGCTGATGAGCAGCATGATATAGTCCTGACTGCCATGGTCATGCCTGCAGGCAATATCATCATCGGCTCCGGCAGCGCAACGCAGAGGCATCCTTTTGGAGTGGATTATCCCAGTGAACGCTCTGCCGCCATCTACACCGCGGATCAGATCGCCGGCCCCGGCTTGATAGATATGATCGCCTGGAATGGTGCTACCACTTCAGACAGGATCATCCCTTACAGGATTTGGGCCCGGAACACCACCGCCACCGCCATGGAATCGGTAATGTGGCAGTCATTTGTCGCCGATCTGACGTTGGTCAAAGAAGGCACTTTCACAGCCAACACCACTGGCTGGCAAGAATTTCAACTGGACACCCCCTTTGCCTACACCGGCGGGAATCTGATCATCGCCGTGGAAACCAACTACGGCAGCAACGGTTATGGGAACCACAGCTTTAGATACACAGACTCCGGTGTAGCCATGAGACATCAGCTTTGGAGGCGGGAAGTCTACAATCCCGAAGTAAGTGGCGAGTTAGATAGCCGCGTGCCAAACGTCATGCTACACCTGGCCTCCAATCAGACGGCTGACCTGGCAGCCCTGAGCCTCACCGGCAACCATCTGCCCGCAGTGGGAGAAACTTCTCTCTACAGCCTGCGCATCCGCAACAACAGCCTCCAGACTCTGAGCAATTACACCGTCAAGCTCATCGGGCCAGATGAGACTGAACTCTTCAGCGGAACGGGAGACCCGCTCAACAGCCTGCAGAGCGTAGATTACCAGATCCCCTGGACGCCCACCACCACGGGGACATACGCTATCCATGGCAAAGTGGAGCTGGATAACGACGATTTTGCAGCCAACAACCAGACCCGCCCCCTGCAGCTCACCATCCTGCCTGAAAACAACCACACCGTCACCATTGGCGCAGGTGATGAGCTTGAATGCCATCCCATGAACTTCGGCTCCTCCAATGGCCTCTTTGAAACTATCTACAGGGCGGATGAACTGGGCTTTGACAGCGGCACCATCACCTCCATCACCCTTTACAACCACTTCACTATCGACGTGGGCAGCAAACACACCGCCATCTACCTGGGCAGCACAGACCAGCTTGACCTGGCTCTAAGCCCCATCCAGGCTTCCGAGCTCACCCAGGTCTTCGATGGCTATATAGGCTATCCACAGGGTGAAAACGCCATCAACATCCCCCTGCAGACACCCTACATGTATACGGGTGGCAACCTGGTGCTCTTCTTCCACCACACCTGGGACGACCCTGACTACTTCCATCAGAATCAGTTTTTCAAGTGTCAAGACATGGGCAGCTTCCGCTCTCGCTGTGTTTGGGGATATGATAATTTGGTGGATATAAACAATATCAACCTCGGCCGGCCCTTTAACATAGCACCGCAAACCACCTTTTCTTACACCACAGGCTTTGTCCAAAACGATCTTAAAGCTCTGGCCATCACTGGAAACCTCACTCCCACCACCGGCATAGCCACCAACTATACCTTCCACCTCACCAACAATGGAGAAGCAACCCAGAGCAACTACACCCTCAAGCTCATGGATTCCAACCACATCGAGCTGGCCAGCTTGGCCGGACCTCCCATCAGCAGCCAGCAGAGCTTGGAAGCGGTCATCCCCTGGACGCCCACCACACAAGGCCCCATCTCCATCTATGGAAAGATAGAGTTTGCTGCGGATGAAGCCCCCATCAACAACTGCACCGCCAGCCTCGATCTTGAAATCAAACCCACCGGTGTCTCTGAAGTGACGGTGGGTGCCGGAAATGAAGAGAACAGCTTTCCCGTGATTACGGAGGTGGAAACCAGCCTCTTTGAAACCCTTTACTATCCGGATGAAATGGGCGGATTCACCGGATTGATCAACGCTTTGCAGTTTGACAATAACTTCGACTTCGACATGACTGACGTGCCCATATCCATTTGGTTGGGCACAACCACGCAGAATGATCTCAGCGGGGGCTGGATTCTCCCCGATGAGCTCACCCTGGTGTTTAGCGGCACGGTAGATTTCCCCTTCGGAACAAACATCATCAATATCCCTTTGGACGAGCCCTACCCCTACGCGGATGGCAACAACCTGGTGATGCTGGTCTACAAAGATCACCCACCCACCTATTACTATCAAAACCTCTTCAAGTGTCAGCGAAGTGAAAAGCGCCGCAGTCTCTACAAATGGACCAATTTTGACCCCTTTGAAGCATCATCTCCACCCGCCGGAGAACTCACTACCCTCTTCCCCAAGACCACTTTCAGCGTGGTTCCCAGTGCAATGGGACAAATCTGTGGAACCGTGACCGATGCAAACAACCAGCCCCTCAGCGGCGTGTCGGCGAGCCTCGATAGTGGCACAATCCATACCACCACCAACGATGCGGGACAATACCTGCTTCCTCACGTCCTTGCCACCACTCAAACCATCCGCTTCAACGCACATGGCTATCAGGAATACACTCAAGAGTTTGCCCTGGAAGCGAATGAACAGCTCATCATCAATGTCAGCCTGCAACTTCTGCCTCAGGTAAGCGTAAGCGGAACCGTCCTGGCCAACGATACCGGATGCGGACACTCCAATGCGCTGATCCGGCTCAGCGGCTATGAATCATACCAGGCAAGCACCAACTCAGCAGGCGTCTTCACCATTGCGGGAGTCTTTGCAGACCAAAGCTACGCCTACTCCATCACCGCCCCGGGCTATACCTCGGCAAGCGGCGAAGTGACAGTGGGCTCCACAAACCACAACTTAGGCACTTTCACGCTCGAAGAACTTGGCTTCGCCCCTGTGAGTGTTTTGGCTGTAGAAAACGATGCAGATCAGATTGAAGTCTCTTGGCAGGCTCCAGATTCAGGCGTTCAGCAGATAAGCGAGAGCTTTGAAGGCGAGACCTTCCCGCCCCGGGGCTGGACTCGGATCAGCTACAACTCTGCCCTGCCCCACTCTGACATCTATCCCACCTGGAGCAGAGCCGCCACAGCCCACATCGGCAGTTTCAATATCATCCCCACGGATGGAAACTTCCAGGCCGGCCTGACTTGGAGCAACTACACCCTCAATGAATGGCTGATCACACCGCTGATCAACTGCCAGCCCAATACCTGGCTTACTTTTGACGGCTACGTCTATCTCGGTTCCCCCTTGGGAGACAACTACTTTATCAAAGCTTCCACAGATGGCGGCGCCTCCTGGACGGTGCTCTGGGATGCTGCCGGGCAAGCCGCCTTCTGGAACCAATACACCACACCCATCTCCATAGACTTGAGCGACTACAGCGGCACCCAGCTCAAAATTGCCTTCCACGCCTTTAGCGAGGTTCAGCTCCCGGGCGTCCGACCTGCCTGGTTTATAGACAATGTCCACATCGCTGCCGAGGACAGTTCCTTGCGCTCTGACACTGGCGCCCTGACCGGTCTGCCCCTGCGCCCCAGCTCCCGCCAAGCCAAAGACGGAGGCTCGAAAGCCCTCATCGGTTACCTGGTCTACAGGCTAAAGGTCAACCAGGAACAGGATCAAGCCGCCTGGGTCTCCCTCAATTCAGAACCCACCCCCGCCCTCAACTTTACAGATTCAGCCTGGGCTGACCTCACCGATGGAGACTACCGCTGGGCTGTCAAAACCATCTATTCCGGTGGTCTCGTCTCCATGCCCGTTCTCTCAAACATGCTCAGCAAGGGTGAGCCAATGGGAACCATCGAGGGCACGATCAAGAATGAGAACGACGAACCCATCGCCGGTGCAACCGTGACCAATGGCACCTTTACCGCCACCACAAACTCTGAGGGAGCCTATCAGTTGGAAGCTCACACGGGGGTCAACGTGGTGATAGTATCTGCCACGGGCTATGAAACACTGATCAAATCCAATGTTTTGGTCTACCGCAATCTTGCCACCATCGTGAACTGTGTGTTGCCCAGAGACCCGCACAATGACGGCAGCCCACCCGTGGTTGCCACCGCCCTCAACGGCAACTATCCCAACCCTTTCAACCCTCAAACCACCGTCAGCTATAGCGTGAAGGAGCCGGGGCAGGTAAAGCTGCAAATCTACAATATCAAAGGGCAATTAGTGCGCACTTTGGTGGACTCAGAGCACGCTGCCGGACACTATAAACAGATCTTTGATGCCCTGGATGACAGAGGCCGCAACATCTCTAACGGAGTGTATCTGATTCGGATGCAGGCGCCGGGATACCACAAGACCTCCAAGATGATGCTACTTAAATAGCGAGGAGTTTTTCATGCACAAAACTTTCATATTAGTCGTGGTTTTGGCCGTGCTCTTGCCGGCTGTTTCTATGCTGAACGCCCAGGAGGTCACCATCGGTGTCGGAGATCAGGACGTTCTTGTGCCGCTTAATTACTACTACAGGAACAACCTCTTCCAGAGCATGTATTATGCGGATGAAATCGGATCGCCCAGCACCATCCACAGCCTTGCTCTTTATAGTCAATTCCAGACCATCCTGGAAGACATGCCGGTGAAAATCTGGATGTGTAACACTGATCTGGACGACCTTAGCGGTGGCTGGATTACTGCCGACCAGATGACACTCGTCTTTGATGGCACAGTTACCTTCCCCGTAGGTGAAAGCGAGATTGTGTTCCCCTTGCAGACGCCTTTTCCCTACAGGGGTAAGAACCTGGTGATTATGTATAAGAGACCCCCGATCAGCTTTTATATCGGTTCAAATATGTGCCGCTTTAAGGGTCAAACGATAGGTTCAACACGTGCCCGTCACGCATACTCCGATACTGTAAACGATGATCCCTATGCTCCCCTGAATTCGGGTACGCTGTCCGGACAGTTTCCCAAGACCACCCTTGTGCTCACTCCCCTTCCGGTGGGAAGCATCTCTGGAACTGTAACAGATGCAAACAACCAGCCCTTCAGTGGCGCAACTGTGTGCCTCAGCGACAACATCCACCACACCACCACCAATACCGCCGGACAATACTCTCTGACCAATATCGTTGCCGACACCTACACCATCTCATTCAACGTACATGGCTACTTTGAACACACTCAGAGCTTTACACTGGCAGCAGACGCCAATCTCACCCTCAATGCCACCCTGCAACCTCTGCCCCAGGTAAGCGTGACTGGAACTGTCCTGACCAGCAGCACTGGAGTTGCACCACCCAACGCACGGATCCAACTCGGAGGTTATCAAGGCTATCTCTCACCCGTAGACGCTGCCGGCAATTTCACCATCGAAGGAGTCCATTCCGGTCATACTTACACTTACAACATCGATGCTTGGGGTTATGCTTCTGTAAACGGCCAGATTAGCGTGGGAACTACGGATATTGACATGGGCACCTTCACCCTGGATGAAGCACTTTACAAACCTGAGTATGTATATGCTGAGGCAAATGAGCAGGTCTACGCCATGGATGTCCACTGGCTGGAGCCCAACCCCAGCGCTATATACATCGCTACGACCTTTGAAGAAGAGACCTTCCCACCCCCAGGCTGGACTCAGATTATCACCAACAACGGCCCTGCCAATCTTCATGGCGTCTATCCCACTTGGTGCAAATTAGGCCCTCTTAACAACGATCCTCCATATCTACGCTACCAAGCCGGCCTGCGTGTTGACAACCAACACCAGGATGAGTGGCTGATCACACCGTCCATCATCTGCCCGCCCGAAGCATTTATCGGGTTTCATAGCCGCGTGTATTTGGGCTCTTTGCAGGGTGATCACTACTATGTGAAAATATCTACAGATGATGGAGCCACCTGGACCGTACTCTGGGATGCCTCCGAGCAAACAGGTGGCTGGAACGAATATAACACTCCCTTCGCCATAGATTTGGGTGATTACTACGGCAATGAAATCAAGATTGCCTTCCATGCCTTGGGAAGTGGGCAAGACCACGGGCTCAGTTACGGATGGTTTATCACCGGTATCTACGTCAGCGATCTCACTGTCTCAGCGGGCTTGGGCTTTGCCGACCAGCCGCCCAAAGGATCAAGAGCACTCACAGGCTACTTCGTCTACAGGCTGGAAGCTGGGCAAGAGGAGGATGAATCCACATGGGTATCTGTGACTGACGAACCCACCACCGGTCTCACCATCACCGATTTAGCCTGGTATGACCTCCCCAATGGGGACTACCGCTGGGCGGTCAAAGCCGTCTACACCGGCGGTCTCACTTCCGCAGCCACCCTCTCAAGGATCTATACCAAGTCTGTGCAGTCCGGCACCTTGGCGGGTACGGTGAAAGATAGATATGACAATCCCATCGCCGGAGCAATCGTGACCAACGGAATACGTGACACCACTACCAACGCCGAAGGAGCTTACAGCCTCACCCTTCCCGCAGGTTATCACTACCAGATCGCAGCATATGCACCAGGCTTTGATACCACAAGCTATCATCAAGTCTTGATCAACCCCGATGAAACCACCACTTTAAACTTTATTTTGTGCGAGTTGCCCAATGATGACCCCCAAGTCCCAGTAGTGGCTACAGCCTTGAACGGCAACCACCCCAACCCCTTCAACCCCGAAACCACCGTCAGCTACAGTGTCAAAGAACCTGGAATGGTGAGGATCCAAATCTACAACATCAAAGGCCAACTGGTGCGCACTTTGGTGGACGAAGCGCACGCCGCCGGCCACTACAAACAAATCTTTGATGCGCAGGATGATAGAGGCCGCAATATCTCCAACGGCGTGTATCTCATCCGGATGCAAGCACCCGGCTACCACAAGACCTCCAAGATGATACTCATGCAATAGACTAAACAGGGAGAGAGTTATGAGACGACTTGCCACCTTGACTGCGCTGCTGGCGCTGGGGCTGGCTGTAAGCCTTAATTCCACAGCAGCGACCGGCACAGCACCCCCTGCCCTGGAGTTACAGAACCGGGACAGGGATATCCAAACTGTCACCATAGGTGCAGGAACGCAAAATGCCCGCCTTCCACTGGATTTCTACTACTGTAACTCGCTTTACGAGACGCTGTATCTATCCCATGAGCTGGGCTTTACCGCTGGAACCATCACCTCCCTCGCTCTCTACAACCAGTTCAGTTTCCCAGTACTCAATTCACCCATCAAAATCTGGCTGGGAAGCACCGGGCAACATAACCTCAGCAATGGCTGGATCCCTGCTTCAGAGCTGACCCTGGTCTTTGAGGGAAATGTAGACTTCCCGGACGGAAACAACACCATCCTCATCACCCTGCGCACACCCTATCTCTACACAGGCGGCAACTTGGTAATGATGGTTAACCGTCCCATGGATTCAAGCGCCTATAGTACAAATAACTTCTTCAAATGCCAGACATCGGGCACCAACCGTGCCCGCAATATCTATGACAATTATGTCAGTTATGATCCCTACAACCCACCTGCAGGCTCGCTTACCGGCCAATTTCCCAAGATCACTTTTTACTATACCCCGGATCTGCTCCAAAACGACCTCGGCGCTCTGACTATTGTCGGCAACAGTAGCCCAACCGTGGGTACCGAATCCACCTTCACAGTCCGTATCAGAAATAACGGCACTGCAATCCAGGACAGCTATACCGTGAAACTGGTGGATGAAAACGATGTGGAGCTTGCCAGTGCGACCGGACCGGCAATCCCTGCCCAGCAGATTCTGGAACTGTCACTTCCCTGGACGCCCGCCACCTCAGGAAACTACGCCATCTATGGCAAAGTGGAGCTTAACGGCGATCAGGTCGCCACCAACAACCTTACTCCGCCTTTCGATCTCATCGTCAACCCTGAAGGAGTGATAGCTCTCACGGTGGGTGATGGCAACCTCATTGGCCATATTCCTGTAGACTTCTCCTGGAATCACTCCCTCTACCAAACCATTTATCGGCAGGATGAAATGTGTGGATTTATCGGAGAGATCACAGGTATAAGGTTCTACAACAAGTTCAAAAACAGTGTATCGGATGTTCCTGTCTCCATCTGGCTGGGCACCACCTCACAACCCCATTTGCTTGATGCATTTATCCCATCCACGCAGCTCACCTTGGTACATAGTGGACCCGTGCACTTCCCCGACGGCGAAGGCATCACCACCATCGTATTCGATGAGCCATATTTGTATTTGGGTGACAACAATCTGGTGATGATGGTAAATAAAGTTGATACCGATGCGCAATCCCTGATCAACAAATTCAAATGTCAGCTTGCACCAACATTCCCCAGCAGGATGGAAGTTTCAGACGATGACGACCTTGACCCCGCTGACCCTCCTGTTGGAATGAGGACAGGCCTGTTCCCCAAGACCACCTTTGTGTTGATCCCCAGCATGTTGGGATGCATCTCAGGAACCGTGACGGATGCCAACAACCAACCCCTCAGCCGCGTGGCAGTAAGCCTCAACAATGGAATAAACTACACCATAACAAATACATCCGGACAATACCAACTGAGCAACGTCATCGCGGGCACCTATACCCTCTCCTTCAATTTATACGGCTATTATGGCCACACCCAGACCGTCACAATCCAAACAGACGATGATCTCACCATTGACGTAACCCTGCAACCCATGTCCCGGGTGAGTGTGACCGGAACTATCCTGGCCAGTGATACGGGAGTGGGAATCCCCGGTGCCCGGATCAGGCTCAGTGGCTATGAGCCTTACAGCGCCACCACAAATATAGCGGGCAACTTCACCATCGCCGCAGTCTTTGCCGATCATACCTACGCTTACAACATCAGTGCCCCCGGATATTCCACGCTCAACAGTCAGATAACCTTGGGCTTCACAGACCACGATATGGGTATCATCACCCTCAGCGAAGCGGCTTACGCTCCTTTGGGCGTGGCAGCAGCGGAAAACGATGGCGGCGACGCCGTGAACATCACTTGGCTGGCTCCCGATCCCGACACACAGGAATTTGCTCAGAGTTTTGAAGGCGCCACCTTCCCACCCGCAGGCTGGATTCAGATCACTACCAACAACGGACCTGCCAATGCCTATGACCTCTATCCCACTTGGTGCAGGGCGGCAAATCTCAGCATCGCCGGAGACGAGATCAATCCCACGGATGGAAGCTACCAAGCCGGCATCTTCTGGAGCAACAGCCATCAGGATGAATGGCTGATCTCACCTGGCTTCATCTGCCCACCCAACGCCTGGCTCACCTTTGACAGCCACGTATTCCTCGGCTCTGACCATGGCGACCACTACTACCTGAAACTATCCACAGACAACGGCAATACTTGGACACCTCTCTGGGATGCTTCCGAACAGACCGGCGGCTGGAACGAATATGCCGCACCCATAAGCGCAGACCTCAGCAGCTACAGCGGCAACGCTCTCAAGATTGCCTTCCATGCCGTAGGTGGGCTTGAAAACTCAGGTCTCAGATATTATTGGTTTATCGACAACCTCCATATCGGCAGTAGCACCACCGCGATGAGCTCAGGCTGGGAGGAAAAGTCCACCTGGCCCACTGAAACAAGCTCCCACCTCGAGAAAGACACACACTCAAGAGTGCACACAGGCTACCTGGTTTACAGGCTGCCGACAGGACAGGAACAAAATCAAGCCTCTTGGCACCCTCTTTCCGCAGCTCCGGTCACGGCTCTCAGCCTCGTCGATACCGGCTGGCTCACCGTCCCCAATGGAGGCTACCGCTGGGCGGTCAAAGCCATTTACACCAGCGGCGTTACCTCTGTGCCCAGTTTCTCAAATATCATCTACAAGGATGTGCCCATGGGGATGATCGTGGGCACAGTGAGAAGCGTTGACAGCACCCCCATCGCCGCTGCAACTGTGACCAACGGCACTTTCACCGCCACCACCAACTCTGCCGGAGTCTACGCTCTCTCAGTTCCCGTGGGCTGCCACTCCGTGACTGCATCCGCTGCCGGCTTTGGTGATCAAACCGTGGAAGATGTGTTGGTTGAACAAGACCTCACTGCCACAGTAAACTTTGTCTTGGATGCTACATCTGTAGACGATCCCCGGATCCCCGTGACCGCTACTGCCCTGAGTGGCAATTACCCCAACCCCTTCAACCCCGAAACCACCATCAGCTACAGTGTCAAAGAACCTGGAATGGTGAGGATCCAAATCTACAACATCAAAGGGCAACTGGTGCGCACTTTGGTGGATGAAGCGCACGCCACCGGCCACTACAAACAGATCTTTGATGCGCGGGATGACAGAGGCCGCAATATCTCTAACGGCGTGTATCTCATCCGGATGCAGGCACCTGGCTACCACAAGACCTCCAAGATGATATTGATGAAGTAGTTAGCTGTTAGGTTTTAGGTGTTAGTCGCTGCCGCACGCTGTAGGGTCGCTTGCCATAGCGACCCAAAGAAGGTAGCCGGCGGTTGCCATACCGCCGCCAGCAGGCGCAGCCTGCTTTCCAACACAACCCCAAAACTAACCACATCTATACCAATAGCACGCGTATCCCCGAATCCGGCGCAGCAACTAAAACCTAGCACCTGAAACCTAAAACCTGCGGCGCAGCCGCTCACACCAGTATGGTCGCTTGCCATAGCGACCCAAAGAAGGTAGCCGGCGGTTGCCATACCGCCGCCAGCAGGCGCAGTTTGCTACATCAGCCATAAAACCATACGGAGCCAAGCAGATAGCACGCGTATCCCCGAAACCAGCGCAGCGACTAAAACCTAGCACCTGAAACCTAAAACCTGCGGCGCAGCCGCTCACAACTGACAACTTGCAGCGAAGCTGCCTGGCGCCCTTACCTACCTCTTCCTTACTGAGCCTCCCGGTGATTACCCGGAGCCTCCCGGGAAAAACCCGAGTATCTCCACGGCATCACCGGGCGGCTGAGTAAGGAAGGGGCACTCGCCGTAGCGACCAAGAGATATGTTCGAGAAAGCTCTGCACTGACTTGACCGAATTGCAGGGTGCAGATTGGGCATCAACTACCCAAGCATGAACTCAACTTGGAAATAAATGTCAGACTTCTGCTACAAAAACACATATTATCGTTTAAAAGGTATTGACAAAAAAAGGACTTGGTATTCACTTGCACCTGAGGTCGTTCTTTATAAGAGACAATTATCAAAGAAGGAACTATGAAAAAGATACGTTATTTGTTAGTTAGCTGGAATGACATCCGGCTACAGCCTCGGGAGATCCCGAAGCTGAGAGGGTTCTTTGCGCATAAATTTGCGGATTTCCCCTTGTTCCACAATCACACTCCGGGCCGTGGTTTCAATTATGCTGCGCCCAGGATCCAGTATCGCCTTATTGACTCCCATCCCGCTCTTTTGGCCTTCGGCGAAGGTATCGATCTATTGAAAATGGTGTTTATGGAGGTGGACGAACTGGAGATCAATGGCCGCACTCTGCGCTCCAACGAGCGGGAAATCTCGCTGCGGGAAGAGGACTTCGGTCGCTGTGAGGAGTATCATCAATACCGCTTCGCCAGCCCTTGGATGGCTCTAAACCAGGAGAACCACCGGCTTTACGATTCTTACGACGACTACGAGCGCAAACAACTGCTCAAAACCATCCTCAAAAACAACCTCAAGACACTCTCCAAGGCCTTTGACTACTGGATCCCCAATGTGGAAAACCTCAACGTAGATGGCTGGTTCAGAGGCGTAAACGTAAACTTTCACAACCAAGCCATGCAGTGCTTCTATGGCGATTTTACCACCAACTTTCACATCCCCCAATACTTAGGGCTGGGCAAACAAAGCGCCCGCGGCTTTGGGGTGGTGATAAAACAACAGGAGGAAAGATGATCAATAAGCGGCGGTTCAGCGACCGCCCGTACAGCGGCGGTTTGGTGTTATCAAAACAACAGGAGGAAAGATGATCCTAAATTACTGGAATATCGGCAAGTTGCTGATTGAGAAAGCAGGTTTTCAGGACAGGAATTCTACCGAGTTCAAGCGCTACGTCTTGCAGTATTATTGTTCTGATTTAAGGGAGTTTGTTACCACAGACGAAACGACAGGGAAACGTACGATTGGCAGGCTGCTAAAACTAAACTTGGATAGAAGCACTGGAAAAGCCGAGTTTTCTCTGGCAGAGGAGCTCATTCCCGCTTCTGCCAACAAGATAATGCTTATTAGAAAAAGTGATATCTATTCTGGTGATCCAAATATCTACGGCGTTACCAACTCTATAGATTACATTTTGTGTTTCAATCTATGGGATAAGTTAGAAGAAGTGATTGATAAAAAGGGGATTTGGACAAGACCTGAAAAAGCCAAGGAGTTCAAAGCATATCTTGAATCAATCAGGGATACTTTCTTTGTCAAAACTCCTAAAGGATACCTCCTGAATAAGGATAGAATAATTGATTCACAGGCAGATGGATTCCCACAACCCTTAGTTGATAACAACGACAATGCGGAGCCGAAAAAAACTAAGACCAAAGACTTAAAGAAAGATCTTGCAGACTTCCATAAAGAAAAACTGAATGCTTTTTACTGTGAAACACAAGGTTTTGCTCTTGCAATTGATGGCAAGTATCTGCACCAGGGCGAATACTGGATTGAGTATATTGACTTTCTGTTCAACAGGATAACTGAAGGCAAAAGATATGATAAAACGTTCAAGGGAACCTGCCACTTGTGCTCAGTTAAGGGTATTGTTGGTAAGGACACATCAATGCGCCAGAAGTTTTACGGCAGCACCAATCCGCTTTACTTTGATGGAGCGAGCAAAAACAGAACCTATACATCTTTTGGAATTTGCAAAGAATGTAATTTGAATCTCGCGGTTGGAATGGGCCATGCGATGAAGGGACTACTTTTCCAGATCATGAGGCTGCCGTGTATTGTCCTTCCCACAATTAACAAAAACACCGGATTGATCGAAACAAGCGAAATGCAAGCTGTTGAAAGAGTGTTGAACAGTGGTGCATACAGAAGGGATACTATAACAAAGGATATTGATACCCTGATGAGGTTATCAGAAAAGAGTCCCAATTTCTCTATGCTTTTCTACAATAAAGAGCCATTAAAACAGGAGTTTGTGGTATTTAAGCTGATTGAAAATGTGGATTACAAGTATCTGGCAGATAAAACCCAGGATTTGGAGGCAATATGTGAGGACTATTCTTTATACAGAATTATTAATAGACTGGATCTGTCTTTAAATGGGCTTAGAATGATGGTCTTGCCCTCTATACGCTCACATAAGCTCAAAGAACACAAAGTAGTGGCAAAACAAGTATCCCAGTTTGTATCAGATTACGTGAATGGTGTAGCCGTAGATTACCAGAACCTGATCCGGTCATTCATAGATGTGTGGTCGAGGATTGAGTATAACAAAAAACAGATATATCCTGACCATGATTTGGCTGCCTTTATACTCACACTATATCTAAAACATCTCAAAAACTACAATCAATTAAAAGGAGTAAATACTATGACAAATGAGCAGAATCTAACCACTCAGTTAGATCCCAAGGCGCATAAGGACTATCTGAACTACTTCGACAATCATGCACATATATTCAATGAGGCAGAAAAGAGCCAATATCATCGAGGGCTCTTTTTGCTGGGAGTCTTGATTGACCGAATCGAACATGCAGAATGGAAGAAAACAGACAAAAAGACATTTTCAATCCGACTTAACTTTAGAGGCATCTCGCCCAGAAAGGTGAAGTCCCTTTATGGCACAGTGGAAGAATACCTTAAGATTCGTGATGTATGGAGAGACGACCAGCTATTGGCCTACTGTACTGAGTCCATGATAGGTATTGAATCTTCAGATCTATTGCCCCAGGAAGTGGTTTTTTATATCTTGGCTGGCAAAGCTTACGAAAGCTATTTACGTATATACTACGGCAAAAACAAAGAACAAGAACAACAAACACAGGAGCTAAACAATGGAGACAATTAAAAACAATTCCGAGATACTCTTCCTTTACGACGCACAGATGTGCAACCCCAACGGAGACATGGACAATGAAAACAAACCCCGCATGGATTTTGACACCAACACCAATCTCGTATCTGATGTTCGCTTAAAACGTTATCTACGTGATTATTTTGAAACTGGCTTAGAGAAGAATATCTTCATCACCTCGTCTGCCAAGGATGCCAAGGACCGCAACAAGCAGATCAAGAAACAGGAGATCACCCATTTCGACCTCATTGATGTGAGACTTTTCGGCGCGGTTACTGCAGAAGAAAAAACTACCGAAGGACACTATACCGGACCTGTTCAATTCAACTGGGGATACTCACTACATCCCGTCGAACTGGTAGACTCTGTAACTATAACCTCCAGCTTTTCCAGCAGAGAAGGGGTAGGCAAAGACTATCGGCTTTACTATTCTTTGATCGCCTTTTCCGGTAGCATCAATGCCAATATTGCGAAAGGCACTAAAATGACCCCTGAAGACCTGCAGCTGCTGGATGAGGCGATGTTAAAGTCAATTCCTTTCTTCAGAACCCGCAGTAAGATTGGGCAATATCCGAGGCTCTACATGAGGGTAGAGATGAAAGACAAACTAAGCTTTCTAAAGGACCTGCGCTCCATGATCGACTTTGTCCCCAAAGATCATATAGGCGATGACTTGCATCTGATCAGAAAGATAGATGATTACCGGCTGGATATGAGTAAGCTTGTAGCTTATCTAAACGAAAACAAGGATCTAATCAACGAAATCCATCTATGGCAAGATAGCGAATTGGAACTTACGAATTTTAATAACCTCGAAAATGATGTATCTAAGCTCACTTACTAATGGGGTTGACAATGGATGCAAGAGGTCACCCCAATAGGATATTAGAGCTGGAGTTAAGCGGCAAATTTGCGCATTTTCGCAAGTTTTACACCAACGCTTCCTCGCTTACCTTTACTATTCCGCCCCGAACAGCCGTGGCTGGCCTGATCGCTTCTGTACTTAAGTGTTCTAGGGATTCTTATTACGAAGCTCTCAGCTCGGATAAGCTCTTCGTAGCAGTTGCGGTAAAAAGAGGAGTCCAGCCGCGTAAGTTTATGCAAACCTTGAATTATATCAAAGACAAATCCAAACAAAACCCTATAAATGATGTCTCGGTACACAGCCAATGCCGTTTTGAATTGCTCACTGGCGGTGATGACAAAGATATCAGCTACCGGATTTGGCTTGGTTTCCATACCCAAAATGAAAAGCTGGCCGGAATTGAAAAGCTGCTCTCAGACAGAAACTTCGGTTATGGTATTTATCTGGGACAGAGGCAATTCAGAGCTGACCTGGAAATTGTAAACCGGTATGATGAATCTGAGTTTGAGATGGTAAGTGAATCTGCCTATGTGGATAGTGCCATAGCCCTGGGAAAAGCAAAGCCCAACTTGGATGAGCAGGGCGTGTTGCAAATCGAGAGGATGCCTTTAGAGCAAAGTCAAGAGAAGATAAATAATGAGCAAGTGCGTCGCCTGATAAGGGCAGAGGAGATACTTTTCCATATTTCAGGTCAACGCATTGAAGGCATTTTCAAGGATTGTTGCAAAATCAAGAATGAACAAGAAGAAGTGATTTACTTCCTCTGAGGTAATGAGATTGGCTGGCGAGAAAAGATTGTATTCACACCCCGAATTCAAAGGATTCGCGGGAATCTATCTTGCTGATCACCTCCTAAATGTGGCGAGCTCTTGCAAGAGAATTGTTGAAGATCTGGACCTGAACCTGCACTTGATCGACAAAAGTTCACTTGCAGAGCTTGCCTTTCGTATTGGTTTGTTGCATGACATCGGCAAAGCCTCTACTTATTTCCAAAAGAAACTGGGTGGAGATGAATCCCAGGGTCAAATGGCAAATCACAGTCTGATCTCAGCTATTATAGCATATCAAAACATGCAGAGACTGAAAGATTTGCCTGATTTCGCGGCACCTTTAGCCTTCAAAATCATCCAACGCCATCACGGGAACCTTGATTCCTATGAGCACTTGTATAGTTTGACGTGTAGTAATGCTGCCTTATTACGGTTGGTAGATGTCTACAAAGACATCTGCTCAAATGTGCGCTCCCATCCTTTGTTTAAGAAGTTCTTAGGTGACAATGGGGTTCAGCTTGAACCACTATCCAAGAGAGGGCTTAAGGAACTTATAGAAGATATCGCTGAGTTTGAATTCAGTGACCACACTCAAGCTGAGTCCAAGGGTATCGCTGAAGAAAACTCTATGGAGCTGTTCATCATTGCCAACTTGCTCTTTTCTATCCTGATAACCAAGGATAAGATGGATGCGGCCCGCTTGGATCAAGCTTGGTTTGATAAAAGTATTGAAACGCTGGACATGAACCCAGATCCCTATAAGAAAGCCAAATTCAAAACAGCTAAGGATACACCTGTAAACAGGCTGCGCACCGAATTCTACGCTAAATGTGGCACAAATGAGATCATCTCAAGCGATCAGTATCAATACACCATCACAGCACCCACGGGCATAGGAAAGACCTTGGCCTGTATGAAATTTGTCAGCACACTGCAGAGCAAGCTGGATCGCATGAGACGCATCATCTATTGCCTGCCATTTACGTCAATTATAGACCAAAACTACGAGGTTTATCAGGACGTATTCCAGCATAACCACCGGGAGCTAAAGGACGAGAGCTACAAGTACATCATTCGTCACCATCACCTGCAGGATTATTACAAACTCAGCAAGGATGATCCAGACTATGATTATTGGGATTATATGAACGACCTGCTCATAGTTGAATCCTGGGTAAGTGCCATGGTGGTGTCTACCTTTGTGCAGTTGTTCCATACCCTGATCGGCAACAGAAATAAGACCCTGAAAAAGCTGCACAATATCATCAATTCCATCATTATCTTGGATGAAGTTCAAAACGTTAGTCCGGACTACTATTATCTGTTGAGAGTGCTTTTTAAGGTTTTGGCTGAGAGGTTTAAAACCTATATCGTGCTCTGCACGGCTACACGTCCTTTTCTGTTTGAATCCACTTCCGATGGTGATAGCGATAAAGAGCTGAGCGACTTGGCATATTTTCAAAATCCAGTGGTTAACAGGGTAAAAATGACCTATAATCCTGAAAAAGTGAAGCTGTCCGACTACCTTGAGACAATAGGCACTTTAGAATTTGACAATCTGCTGCTCATACTCAACACCAAAGCTGCCGTGAAACAAGCTTATGACACCCTCTCCGAAGAATATGGAAACGAGTTTGAGATATACTGCCTCAGCACCAGCCAGATACCTCTGCACAGGAGTCAAATCATAGCTAAGGTTGTCCAAAGGCTGAAGAATAAAGAAAAGGTCGTCCTTATCTCCACGCAACTGGTTGAGGCGGGAGTGGATATCAGCTTCAAACTGGTAATAAGAGATTTTGCACCCCTGGACAGTGTTGTTCAAACAGCGGGACGCTGCAACCGTAGTGGTGAATATGGTGTTTTGGGTGGAGAAATGCGGTTAGTGCGGCTTACTGACAATAACGAAAAGGAATATGCTTATCGGATCTATGACAAATATCTGCTCCAGCAGACAGATGCCGCTTTAAGCGAAAAACAAGAGTGGTTCAGCAAAGACTTTTTTGAGCTATCCAATCAATACTTCGGTTCACTTCAATCTGATGCCCGGAGCATAATGCATCTTGCCGCCATTGCAAACCTGAATTATGATAATGACGATAGAGTGGGAGAAACACCTGTATCTGAATTTAAATTGATTGTGGATAACTACCAAGACACCACACTGTTTGTTCTGGTCAACGATGAAGCTCAAGATATGATGGTTGAATACACCAACACCGAAAAAGCCCTGAAAGCACATGATGGAGATAGCGAAGGCAGAGATCGTTTGATAATGGACTTGAAGAGATTGCGAAACCGTTTGGCCAACTTCCAAATAAGCTTGCACCACAGGGATCTAAGCACTCAAAAAGGGCAAAACCCCCACCTTATTACTTTGAGTGAGAATGAATTTTACGTAAAAAAAGAACATATTGATACCATCTATAGTGAAGACATGGGCTTTAAGAAAGAAGTTGAACACGCCCATGAGCAGTGGCAGTTTTAAATGGAACTCTATCTAAACACCTACGGCAGTTGGCTCAAGAAAAAAGATGAGATGTTTGAGCTGGGCGTAGAGGGCAAAAAGGTCAAGCTCTCGCCCCTGAAGATATCTTCCATCGTCATCTCCAACGCTGCTTTGATCAGCACGGACGCCATCGGTCTGGCGATGGAACACAATATCGACATTGTGTTTCTGGATAAGTATGGCGATCCCTATGGCAGGGTATGGTTTCCCAAGATGGGCAGCACCGTGGCCATCCGTAGAAGGCAATTGGAGATGCTCACCGATGCTACCGGTTTGAAGTTTATCAAGGAGCGGGTTGTCCTTAAGATCATGAATCAACATCGCTTTATCAAGAAGCTGATCTCCAAGAGGGATATCGATCCGCAATCATTTCAGGCAAAGCTGGACACCATGCGGGATTCTGCCATCAAGGTGATGGAAGCTGAAGGCTCACTGGATGAGCTTTCCGGTTCCTTTATGGGCTGGGAAGGCACTGCATCCAAAAGCTACTTTTCCATCTTGGCCGAGCTCATCCCAGAAGTGCATAGGTTTTCAGGCCGCAGTTACAGGCCTGCAAAAGACGCATTCAATGCCATGCTCAATTATGGATATGGCATCCTGTATTCCAAGGTGGAGCGAGCTCTGGTCATCGCCGGGCTGGATCCGTATATCGGGCTTTTGCACTGTGATAATTACAATAAAAAGTCCTTTGTCTTCGACTTTATCGAACCCTACCGCATCCTGATCGATGAGCCTGTGTTTTATATCTTCTCACGTCATAAGTTTGATTCCAGCTACATAGAGCCCATCCACAAGGGAGTGGTGCTCACCACGGCGGGAAAGAAATTCTTGGCTCCTCTGATCCTGGAACATTTTGATACCAAGATCCGCCATCACAACAAAAACCGGAAACGTATAGACATGATCCGCAGTGATGCCCATGCCTTTGCCAACTTTATCATAAATAGAAGGAAAAGCTATCTGGATAGCACGGTGGCTACCAGATTGGACAACTTTCTGAACTCTGAAGATACCGAGGACATGGAGGAATAATGCTCACCTGGGTAATGTATGACATCGTAGAGGATAAAGCCCGCACCAAAGTGGCAAAAGCATGTGAAAAAGCCGGCATCTATAGGGTGCAATATTCCGTCTTTTTGGGAGACCTGAACAAGACGCAGAGAAAGGAACTGAAATGCGTAATTGAAGACCTCATCGATGCAGAAACGGATAAAGTCTACATCTTCCCCATGTGCAGAGAGGACTTCTCAGCCTGCGAACTGATGGGACAAGCCTTTGATCCAGAACTGATTACAGACGAAGTAAAAGCCTTTTTCATATGAATGACTTTACCTATATCACACCTTCAGACGTGATGGAATATCTCTTTTGCCCACGCTTCGTTTATTTCCTGAATGTGATGAAGATAAGTCAACATGAGCATCGTCGCGCTTTGGTTAATAAAGGAAGAGAGATGCACGCTCTGAAGCTGGTGGAGAATAAGGACTACCTGAGGAAAAAGATCGGTGCTGTGGACAAAGCCCTGGACGTCTATATGTCCAGCGAAAAACTGAGGCTGGTGGGCAAGGTGGATGAAGTGCTCTTCTTGAGCGATGGCACCGCTGCACCACTGGATTATAAATATGCCTACTGGGAAGATAAAATCTATAAAACCCACAAATACCAACAAACCCTGTATGCGCTTTTGATCATGGAAAACTTTGATGTCAAAGTTGATAGAGCCTTCATCGTCTACATCCGCAGCAAGAATAAACTCATTGAGCTGCCCATAACTCAAGAAATGTGCGAGAAAGCCAAAATAATGCTTGACGAAATCTTTGAAATTATAAATCAGTCGTATTATCCAAAGGCAATCAGAAACCAAAGAAAATGTGAGGACTGCACCTATAGAAACCTCTGCCGCTCCTGAGCGCATTTTATCGGATTTTCTGCTGCCAATATAGCTCTTTATCAGTCGTATAGCGTGTTTATGCCTTACCCGAGAGTGCAAATATGAGTCGTTTGTCGTTAAGAAGGCTCCTGTTTACCCAAATCTCGCCTTCCCAGATTTCGGGTTATCTTACTATCAGTGAGGCAAATACACATCAATTGCTCTTTACAACACCCATCCAACACACCAAGGATTGAAACTCCATCAATTGGAAATACCGCTCAACTCCGGCCTCACTTTACAACACCCATCCAACACACCAAGGATTGAAACGGATGCAGGATGCAAGAATGGACCTGCTGAAGGCAACTTTACAACACCCATCCAACACACCAAGGATTGAAACTAGGAGAAGGAGTAGTATAAATGTCAATCACACATTCTTTACAACACCCATCCAACACACCAAGGATTGAAACTAAGGCAAAGATGCAAAAGAAAGTTGAGGCGTACCTGCTTTACAACACCCATCCAACACACCAAGGATTGAAACAGCGGGAGCTGAAGAAGTGTCGGAGTGACGAGACAACTTTACAACACCCATCCAACACACCAAGGATTGAAACGACTTTCAGGAGCCAGAGTGGTTGGAAGCAATGGACTTTACAACACCCATCCAACACACCAAGGATTGAAACAAAGCATATAATCCGAGGGGATTCATTGCCGAATGCTTTACAACACCCATCCAACACACCAAGGATTGAAACCTGACAAACGTCTCGCCCGGATAGTCCCTGGCGTTGTCTTTACAACACCCATCCAACACACCAAGGATTGAAACACGGCCTGTCTTAAGACGTCTATCTCGTTCAGAGTGGCTTTACAACACCCATCCAACACACCAAGGATTGAAACTTGCCGGGGCTGGACAGGCCATCCGGAAGCGAGAAGCTTTACAACACCCATCCAACACACCAAGGATTGAAACCAACCA
The DNA here is from genome assembly GCA_029781115.1 of Candidatus Cloacimonadota bacterium. GTDB lineage: Bacteria > Cloacimonadota > Cloacimonadia > Cloacimonadales > Cloacimonadaceae > UBA3900. The sequence goes on along the minus strand of JAKOXG010000007.1, from coordinate 25,699 downwards.
ATGAAATAGTAAAAAGTCAGGGTAGTTCTTTACAACACCCATCCAACACACCAAGGATTGAAACCGGGCAGTAAGAAGAGCGCAGAGGATATTGATATTCTTTACAACACCCATCCAACACACCAAGGATTGAAACGATTGACAGAGGAAGTCAAAACCATGATCTTTGCCTTTACAACACCCATCCAACACACCAAGGATTGAAACAGTATGTAAGTGAAGAGGATCAGCAACGAGACAAGCTTTACAACACCCATCCAACACACCAAGGATTGAAACCTACCCAGGAAGGCGATACCGGCAGCTATGCCCAGGCTTTACAACACCCATCCAACACACCAAGGATTGAAACTTATGTCTTTTGGAGCCAGAATAATGGTTATGTTTCTTTACAACACCCATCCAACACACCAAGGATTGAAACCAGAAACTTACGGCAAACCGCCCAGGATAGGCAGATCTTTACAACACCCATCCAACACACCAAGGATTGAAACTCCAGGACTTGAACGAGAAATCAGGCTATAACTACGGCTTTACAACACCCATCCAACACACCAAGGATTGAAACAGGGCTTCAGCCTGGCGCATATGGTAGAGAAAGAGCTTTACAACACCCATCCAACACACCAAGGATTGAAACTGGCACCCGCCCATCAGCCAGGCCAAGTTTTATGGCTTTACAACACCCATCCAACACACCAAGGATTGAAACTCAGTGCCGGCAAATGTAACCGTCTTCGTACCCATCTGCTTTACAACACCCATCCAACACACCAAGGATTGAAACGGAGATAAATATGGCAGATAGCACAATACAAGCATTCTTTACAACACCCATCCAACACACCAAGGATTGAAACTCTCTTTCTTGCGCCACTGGTAATATCCGGATTCTCTTTACAACACCCATCCAACACACCAAGGATTGAAACTCCACTTTCTGATTGATCTTCTCGATCTCGCCAGCCTTTACAACACCCATCCAACACACCAAGGATTGAAACTAGGCATATTTAGTGGTGGGATGGATCACTTCCGACTTTACAACACCCATCCAACACACCAAGGATTGAAACTTCAAGCGCAGAGCGATACCCGTTTTATGAAAGGATTCTTTACAACACCCATCCAACACACCAAGGATTGAAACTGGCGTCTGACGATTCCTGGAAGGCGATCCTGGCTCTTTACAACACCCATCCAACACACCAAGGATTGAAACATGCTCTTGCTGATCGCCCTGGTGATGGAGCTGGCCTTTACAACACCCATCCAACACACCAAGGATTGAAACAGCAAGCGGTAATAGTGGTGGGTGAGCGGTGGTATCTCTTTACAACACCCATCCAACACACCAAGGATTGAAACCCAGGATAGAATATAAAGGCGAAGGCAGAGAGGGATTCTTTACAACACCCATCCAACACACCAAGGATTGAAACCCAAGACCTACTTTCCGCACTACTTTACGGAACCCGTCTTTACAACACCCATCCAACACACCAAGGATTGAAACGCGAAGCTGTGGGCGGCTTTCTCGACCTCTGCGGCGCCTTTACAACACCCATCCAACACACCAAGGATTGAAACTCCACCCAGGCTAAGCCCTTGCGCTCCACCCAGGCCTTTACAACACCCATCCAACACACCAAGGATTGAAACGTCGGGGCTCGTGGTGGAAAAAAAGGTTAGCTTACCTTTACAACACCCATCCAACACACCAAGGATTGAAACGAAGCTGACGAGATCGCCGACATCCTGGGCAGCATCCTTTACAACACCCATCCAACACACCAAGGATTGAAACTGCTCATCAGACGCCTTGGTGCGTCTGTTCAGCAGCCTTTACAACACCCATCCAACACACCAAGGATTGAAACAAATCGGTAAAGGTGAGGGCGGCGGTCTCCATGAGCTTTACAACACCCATCCAACACACCAAGGATTGAAACTTGCATACACAACAGCTTCATAGTGGGACAATCCCTTTACAACACCCATCCAACACACCAAGGATTGAATTAGTTTGGGGTCGCTATGGCAAGCGACCATACAGTTTTACAACACACCAAGGATTAAATGGCAGCAAGCTGCAGGTGTTAGGTGTTAGGTTTTAGGTGTTAGCTTTACAAACCCCATCTGGCAAAACAAGGATTTAAACCAACAACAAGCGGCGCTATGGCAAGCGCCCGTACAACCTTTACAACATCCACCTAACACACCAAGGACAGAATTAGTTTGGGGTCGCTATGGCAAGCGACCATACAGTTTTACAACACACCAAGGACAGAATTAGTTTGAGGTCGCTATGGCAAGCGACCATACTTGCGGAGGTGTGGCAACCGCCGGCTACCTCTTCGGTAACTATTGGCATGATCATGGGTTAGGAGTGGCTAAAACAGATAAGCCACTGTTGGTGCTGGCTATCAGGTATTTCTGCATCCACAAAAGTATGCTAACATTTGACTGCTTTGTATAGGTTTAGCCATCAAGGGATTACGAGATTATTTTTTCGTGTTTTTGGGGTCGCAGCAACATCGTCAGTGTATATAGTGAGGGGTGCCTTCGGCAAGGTGTTAGGTGTTAGAGCTGTGCCTTCGGCAAGGTGTTAGGTGTTAGGTGTTAGGTGTTAGAGCTGACGCAGGTGGCGAAAATGCGCATGCTTTTGGTGACAATCCGGATGGTTCTGAGCTTTCTTGTTTTTCCACGAATTACACGAATTAACACGAATGATGTGATATGGGGATATAATGGGTAGACTTCATAAGATCAAGAAAGCTCTGAGGTATGGATCGAGACAATGTGAGACAGCGGCGGTTCGGCGACCGCCCGTACAGGGCCGACTGACTACTGACAACTGCCCAAGCCCCGCTGGCCCCATTCGTGGAAATTCGTGTTCATTTGTGGAAAGTCTAAACTGCCAGCGGTGGCGGACCGCCATCCGTGTTAATCCGTGTGCATCCGTAGAAGAACAGCCCTAATTCCAATACTTCCTATCGAGACTGCGGTATTGAATTGCTTCGCTGATGTGTTCAGCTTTGATGTCTTTGAGGCCTTCGAGGTCGGCGATGGTGCGTGCCACTTTGAGGATGCGGTCAAAGACGCGGGCAGAAAAGCCAAGTCGGTCGATGGCGTCTTCCATCAGGGCTTGGCTGTCTTTATCCATAATGCAATACTTGCGCAGGAGTCTAGAGCTCATCTGGCTGTTGCAATAGATGCCGTCGTGCTCTTTAAAGCGTTCAAGCTGGATGCTGCGGGCTTTATTGACGCGGGCTCTCACCTGGGCGGAATTGTCACCAGCGGGTAGGGAACTGAGGTCTGCATAGGTGACGGCGGGGACTTCCACGTGGATATCTATCCTGTCCAAGAGCGGGCCGGAGATCCTGTTGCGGTAGCGTTGGATGGCACCGAAATCGCAATTGCATTGGTGGTTGGGGATCTTGGCGCCGAAATATCCGCAGGGGCAGGGGTTCATGGAGGCGATGAGCATAAATTCAGCGGGAAAGGTGAGGGACGTGGCAGCACGGGAGATGGTGACCATACCGTCTTCCAAGGGTTGACGCAGCACTTCCAGCACACCGCGTTTAAATTCTGGCAATTCATCCAAAAAGAGCACGCCACGATGGGCGAGGCTGACTTCACCCGGTTTTGGGAAGGCGCCGCCACCGACCAGCGCAATATCGCTGCAAGAGTGGTGCGGAGCCCGGAAAGGACGGGCGGTGAGGATGCCGTTTTTGAAATTGCGGGAATAGCCGGCAACGGAGTGGATCTTGGTAGCTTCCAAGGCTTCGTCCATGCTCAGTTCGGGCAAGATGGTGGGAACGCGGCGGGCTAACATGGTTTTGCCGGAGCCGGGAGGGCCGATCATCATCAGGTTGTGACCTCCAGCGGCGGCAACTTCCAGGGCACGCTTCACCTGATATTGGCCTTTCACGTCGTGCAAGTCCACGCCAAAGGTATTGAGCACGTCAAAGATGCGGTCTCTATCCACCTGGGTGGGCGGGATGTGGTATTCACCGCGCAGGTAGCCCATAGTTTCCTTGATGGAGGTAACGCCGATCACTTCAATGCCGTCGATGATGGCAGCTTCTTCGGCATTTTCGATGGGAACGATGAGCACATCCATCCCGTCACGCTTGGCAGAGATGGCGATAGGCAGAGAACCATTGATGGGACGCAGGTTTCCATCCAAAGAGAGCTCGCCCACGATGGCGATGTTTTTGGTGGCGCTGATGGGCACAGCTTCAATGGCCTGCAAAACGGAGATCGCTACCGGCAGGTCCAGAGTAGCACTATCCTTTTTGACGTCTGCGGGTGCAAGATTGATGGTATAAAAGCGGGTGGGGATGTGAATCCCAGAGTTGCGAAGTGCGGCAAAAATCCTTTCCTTACTCTCCTGAACCGCACGCGTGGCCATACCAACGATGGTGACGCCAAAGGCAGAGCCGTAGGTGTCACATTCCACGTTGAGTTGCAGTGCATCAATGCCGAAGGTGGCATAGGTAAAAACGTTTCCAACCATTGAGATCTATCCTTGCTTAGTGTAAATAGTCGCTGATCCCAAGCTTTGGATCAGGCACTATTTGGTCAAGTCCTTTTATAAATAAGAGGGGTGGGCTCAGGTTCCCAGGAGGTCGGAAGTCTCCAGTTTGGCGGGATCAAAGTCCACAGTCTCAGTGTGTTTCAGCTTTCTCACCACGCCTAAGACAAAGAAGAAGGACATGGAGGTGGTGAGGAAATCTGAGGCGGGCATGGCCAGCACCAAGCCCTGGAAGCCGAAGAAGTGGGTGAGGATGTAGAGAAGTGGGATGTAGATGATTCCCTGTCTGGAAATGGCTACAAAGAAGGCTTGTAATGCCTTGCCCATGGCTTGCAAACTGGACATCAGGATCATGCCCACAGAAGCCGTAGGTATCGCAAATACATAGGCTTGCAGCGTCAGGGCGCCATAGATCTTCACGGCGTAATCCTGGATGAAGATGGAGATCAAAGCCTCCGGTATGAGGGCAAAGATAAGGGTAAGCCCGGCACCGTAAGAGAGTGAGAGAAACATGGCGGTGCGGATCACCCGCTTCATGCGCGTATAATTGCGGGCTCCATAGTTGAAGCCGATCAAGGCCTGCACGCCCACCGAGGTGCCGATGAAAACGAAAGTGGCAATGCTGAAGACGCGTCCCGCCACTCCGATCGCCGCTACGTGGGCATCACCAAAGCGGCTGGCCATGTTGTAAGCAACGGTGTTGCCGATAGCCAGTGTGATCTGGGACAAGGAAGAAGGGATGCCAATGTAAAAGATCTGCTTGTAGGTTTCCAATCTCGGGCGTAGATACTTGAGCTTGGGAGTGATGATGGTGCGTCCGGAAGTGTAATACCAGGCGGCATAGATGGAAGCGAAGGCCTGTCCAATGACGGTGGCGACAGCTGCTCCAGTGACGCCCATTTTGAAGACGAAGATAAAGAGAGGATCCAGGATGATATTGGTCACCGTGCCGATCATGAGTATCACCATGGCAGCCTTGGCGGCTCCTTCTGCGCGTAAGAGCTGAACCTGTGCAAATTTGGCCATGGTGAAGGGAGTGCCCAAGAGGATCCAAAACATGTATTTATAGGCGTGGGGATAGATGTTGGGGCTGGCTCCCACAATCTTGAGGTAGAGGGGGATGCCGAATACGCCCAAGAGACCAAAGAGGATGGAGGCTATCCCCATGGAAAACAAGGCTGTAGTGGCGGTTTCATGGGCAGTCACATAGTCTTTTCGGCCTAAAAGCCGGGACACATAGCTCCCGCCTCCATGACCAAAGATGCCGGCAGTTGCCATCTGCAGCGTGAAAAGCGGCATGGAAATGGATAACGCAGCCACAAGGTCGGGGTCACCAAGCTTACCAATATAAAAGGTGTCCGCGAGATTGTAGAGGACAGTGACCAGCATGCTGAGAATGCTTGGGATGGATAGGGTGATGATCGCACGCGTTACGGGCATGCTTTCCAAAACGTATATTTTGTCTTTATTCACTTAACAATTCTTCCTTAAGGAGACAGGTTAATCCAAAGGCTGTATTTGTCAAGGCCAGAGTGATAAAAGTCCATCTAAGGGAATGCGGTTCACGCCGAGTCAGGGTTGCACTCCCTTTGCTTATATAAGGCTAATAGCTTGGCTCTGTAAAGGTTAGGCCATTAGACCACGCCGATTACCTGGCGCAGGTATCTGATCTTCTCAGCGGCCAAGTCTCTGGCTTTGGCAGAGCCTTCCTCCAGGATCCGGTCTATTTCAGCGAGATTGGCCATCAGCTCGTCATAGCGGGCACGCATGGGGCTCAAGTGGGCATTCATCACCTCAAAGAGCTCCTGCTTGGCGTGTCCCCAGCCCATGCCGCCCGCCAGGTATCTTTCCCTGAGGGCTTGGATCTGCTCTGGGGTGGCAAAGTTTTTGTAGATGCTGAAGATGGTGCAGCTATCCGGGTCTTTGGGTTCTTCCACGCCTTGGGAATTGGTGATGATGCGCATGATATGCTTGCGGAGCTGCTTTTCCGGCTCGAAGAGGGGGATGGTGTTGTCGTAACTCTTGCTCATTTTGCGTCCATCCAGGCCGGGGAGGATGCTGGAGACGTCTGAGCTGAGGGCTTGCGGTATCTTGAGTGCTTCGCAGCCATAGACGTGGTTGAAGCTTTGGGCGATGTCGACGGCCATTTCCACGTGTTGAAACTGGTCTTTGCCCACGGGAACAAAGTCGGTATCAAAGAGCAGGATGTCTGCCGCCATCAGCACCGGATAGGTGAAGAGTCCCATATTTACGCCGTCGTCGGGATCCTTGCCGGCTTCGGCATTGTTCTGCAACATAGCTTTGTAGGCGTGGGCGCGATTCATCAAACCCTTGGGCGTAAAAGCCAGCAAGATGGTGAGCAGTTCATGGGTTTGCGGCACCAAGGATTGCTTGTAGATGAGCACTTTGTCGGGATCCAGGCCCGCAGCAAGCCAGGTTGCGGCCACTTCCAGGGTCATTTGCCTGAGCATGGCGGGGTCTTTGCAGGCGTTGAGAGCGTGGTAATCTGCGATAAAGTATCTGGCTTCGCAGGTTTTGGAAAGCTCCAAGGCGGGACGGATGGCACCAAGGTAGTTGCCCAGGTGCGGGATGCCGGTGGGCTTGATGCCGGTGAGGGCGATTTTCTTTTTAGTGTCTGTCACTTTATTCTCCATAGAGGCTGATGGGGTCACAATCGTAAATGTTGGCTCTGACGAGGCTGCCCAAGGGCATCTCTGAGCCGGTTAAAAAGGTTTTGGTTTCCAGATCCGGTGCCTGAAACCAGACTCTGCCAGAGGCGGGAAGATCGTCTTCGGGCACTTCCTCATCCTCGATCAGCACCTCCAATTCGGTGCCGATATAATGCTGAAGCAACTCTTCGCTGATCTCTTCCTGCAGAGTCATCAGCGCGTTGTAGCGCTCTTCTTTGGTGGCGAGTGCAACTTGATTTGGCAGGCGTGATGCGGGCGTACCGCTCTCTTGTGAATAGGCAAAAGCGCCAAGCTGATCGAACCTGACTCGCTTTACGAAGTCCAGGAGGGCGCTGAAGATGGCATCGCTTTCGCCGGGGTAACCTACCATCAGGGTGGTGCGCAGGACGGCTTCCGGCAGGCGTTCACGGATGTTGGTAAAGAGGTTTTCCAGCTCGCGCTCGCCCTTCCGGCGTCCCATGGATTTCAGGATGGCGTCGTGGCAGTGCTGGATGGGTATCTCAAAAAAGGGCAAGAGCTTGGGCAGGCTCTTCCAGAGTTCCAGCCAGGATAGTTCAAAGTGATCCGGATGCATATACATCACCCTGATCCACTTGAACCCGGGGATGTCGTGCAGGGCGGTCAAGAGGCGGGGTAGCGCCTTTTCGCCATAGAGATCGAGTCCGTAGCTGCAGGTATCCTGAGCGATGACGACCAGTTCCTGGGCGGCTCTGTCGGGATTATTGGCCAAGCTCTTGGCTTCGGCCACCAAGTCCTCAATAGGAACGCTCTTCAAGGGGCCCCGGATCGAGGGAATGGTGCAATAGCTGCAGTTGTTGTTGCAACCGTCACTGATGCGCAGGTAAGCGTGGAAGCCGGCTTGGACGGGGACTCTTTCCAGGTAACGGTGTTGGGTGGATGAGGTGGCGCCTGTGAGCAGTTTTTCAAAGGCGGCAAAGTCCTTGAGGCCGATCCACTGATGCACCTGGGCAAATTCCTGCTGAAACTGGCTTAAGCCCCGCTTCATCACGCAGCCGGTAACCCAGAGCTGTGCGTCTTGGAAGGTGCTCAGCTCTTGGAGATGATGCCTGAGCTCGTCCAGGGAGTCCTGGAGGAAAGAGCAGGTATTGACCAGGATCAAGTTCGCTTCGCGGGGATCACTCACCCATTCATAGCCGTGCTTTTCCAAAAGAAAAGCGAAAGCCTCGCTATCTACCAGGTTTTTGGCGCAGCCGAGGCTTTCTATATAGTAAGTTTGGTTCATGTAAGGGGATGAATGAAGAGCCCGGAGCGCAGTTTGGGCTCAAACCAGGTGGATTTGGGCGGCATGATCTCGCCTGCATCGGCGATGCGGATCAGCTCTTCCACGCTGGTGGGATACATGGCAAAAGCCACTGCGTCACGTCCGCTATCCACGCGTCTTTCCAGCTCATCCAGACCGCGGATACCACCGATAAAGTCGATGCGTTGATCCTTTCTGGGGTCTTTGATGCCCAAGATGGGGTCCAGCAGATTGTCTTGCAGGATGGAGACGTCGAGGCTGGCGACGACGTTCATAAAGTCCCAGCTGCCGGGCTTGGGTCTGAGCATATACCAGGTTTTATTGATATACATGCCGATCTCATGCAGCTTCTTGGGATAGTGGTCGCCATTGGCAAACTGAGCTTCGATCTCAAACTTCTCTTCCACCTTTTCAAAGAATTCCTCGATGGTGTGGCCGTTGAGGTCTTGGACAACGCGGTTGTAGTCAAAGATCTTGAGCTGGTTGTCCGGGAAGATCACGGTCATAAAGAAGTTGAATTCTTCTTCGCCGGTGTAGTCTGGATTCTGCTCTCTGCGCACGAGGCCGACCTTGGCTGCACTGGCGGTGCGGTGGTGTCCATCTGCCACATAGAGGCAGGGAAGCTTGGCAAATGAGGCTTCGATAGAGGCGATGTCTGCAGGGTCATCCATCAACCAGAGGGTGTGTCCGATGCCATCGTCTGCCACGAAGTCATATTCGGGATCTTTGGAGGCCATCACCTTGTTGACCACGTTGTCGATCTCTTCCTGGTGGGGATAGGTGAAAAACACGGGTGAGGGATGCGCATTGCAGGTGTCAACGTGGCGGATGCGGTCTGCTTCTTTGTCCGCACGGGTAAATTCGTGTTTCTTGATCTTGCCTTCCATGTATTCATCCACAGAAGCGAGGCCAACCAGACCCACCTGGGGACGGCCATCCATCGTCTGACGGTAGATATAAAACATGGGCTTTTCGTCTTGTGCCATCAGGCCGCGGGTCACGTAGGAATCCAGGTTTTCGCGGGCTTTGGCATAGACTTTTTCATCGTAAAGATCGGTGCCAAGGGGGAGGTCAATTTCAGCCTTTTCAACGTGTAAAAAGCTGAGAGGCTGCTCGGCCACGATGGCACGGGCTTCATCCGAATCCAAAACGTCGTAAGGTGGTGAAGCGATTGCGGAAGCGTATTCCGGTAAAGGGCGGAGGGCTTTGAAGGGCTTGAATACTGCCATAAGTCTTTTTCTCCTTTTTTATCTGTAATATTTATTCAATACTTTGATGAGGCTGACGTGGTCTTGCACGCCACAAACCTCGCGCACAGAGTGCATGGCCCACATGGGGTTGCCGATATCAATGGTGGGAATGCCCAAAAGCGCGGAGACACGGGGGCCGACGGTGCTGCCGCAGGGCATGTCGCTGCGCACCATAAACTTTTGAAATCCGACGCCGGCTTCGGTGCAGAGTCCGATGAAGTATTGGCTGCTGGAAGCCGTGGAGGCATAGCGATGGTTGGAATTGATCTTGATCACCGGGCCTTTGTTGATCAGGGGAGAGTAGTCCGGATCATACTTTTCCAGGTAAGAGGGATGCAGAGCGTGCGCCATATCTGCCGAGATCAGGAAGCTCTGGCTGAGGGCGCGGAAATGGTCTTCGGCACTGCATTTCAGTTGGGCAGAGATGCGCTTGAGCACGATGTCCAGGAAGGAGGAATCCGCACCCTGAAGCGTGGTGCTGCCTATTTCTTCATGGTCAAAGAAGGCGGCGACGCAGGTGCTCTTGGGCTTCTTTGCTTCAGTAATGGAAGTGAGGATGGCGTGAGTCATAGCCAGGTTATCCAGCCGGCCGCTGCTGATCATGCTCTTATCCGCTCCCAGACGGGTGGCTTTGGCCAGGTCATAAAAGTAAAGCTCGCAATCGACTATCTGCTCCACGTCTACTTTCAGCTCCTTTGCCACTAAAGCTTTCACGGGATTTTGCTCTTCGCTGCCCGTGGCCAGGATGGCATTCAGGTGCATTTGAGCATTGTATTGAAAGCCCTTGTTGAGGTCTCTGTTCATGTGGATAGCGGCATTGGGGATGATGGCTATGGGCTCCGGGATGTTCACGAGATGTGTTTTGATTTCTTTCTTCTCTTTCACCATCACCTTGCCAGCCAAGCCCAGTTCCCTGTCCAACCAAGTGTGAACTATCGGCCCACCATAGACTTCCACGCCTATCTTGGAGGTGTTGGCCACATTCTTTTGCGAAGCACCCTTGAGCTTGAGGGCGGGACTATCGATGTGGGAAGCGGCGATCTGAAAACCGCTTTGCGTAAGAGACTGGCTGCCGATGACAAAGGCCATCACGGCTGTCTCGCCCCGCACCAGATAGTATTTGCCGCCGGGTTTCAGCTGCCAGGCATCCTGCTCCCGGATTTTGGCAAAGCCGGCTTTTTCCAAACGCCGGGTAATCGCCTGCGAGGCATTGAAGGGTGTGGGCCCTTCATCCAGGAAGCTAAGTAGATCATTTATATGACGTTCCATCATTATGCTCCATTATTATCGTTTGGGTAACCAATACTTTGCAAAGGGGTTTTGTGTCAAGAGATGTAACAATTGCCACCTCCTAAGCAGGGACATTTATCTTTGAGGGAAAGGCTCGCCTCAGCCTGCCAACCGAGGTCAGCAGGCCGGGCAAATGCTTCGAGCTTTTCGGGCTATTTAGCTGTATAGATATCTCTTGATCTTCTGCGTAGGCGTCTTTTGGAAAGGCTCGTTCACTATATGCAGCTTGGCGATGCGGCTGAAGTCGGACAAGACCTTGTTTACCTCTTGCCGGTTGGTTTCCATCAGCTCTGGGAGCTTGGATACCGGGATGCTTGCCGCATCGAGAGCTTCGAGGTCTGGATAGACCAAGGCGTGCAGCTGTCCATCTCTTTCCAAGACCAAGCTTTCGGAGACGTAGGGCAGGTTGTCCAGCTTTTGCTCCACCAGCTCGGGATAGATGTTCTCGCCGCTGGGGCCGATTACCACGTTCTTGCTGCGTCCACGGATATAGATGTAGTTGTCTTCGTCCAGAGTGGCGATGTCGCCCGTGTGCAACCAGCCATCTATCAGGGCTTCATTGGTGGCTTCTTCATTGTTGTAATAGCCCTTGAAGACCTGCTGTCCCTTGATCAGCACTTCGCCGGGGATATTGACGGGATCGGGGCTTTGCACCTTGCATTGGATAAACTTGATCAGGTGGCCGCTGGATTCAAAACGATGATCACTCCAGCTGGCATAAGAGATCAAGGGGCCGCACTCAGTCATCCCATAGCCGATGGTGAAGGGGAACTTGATGCGCTTCATAAACCGCTCCACCTCAGCATTCATGGGCGCTCCGCCCACTATCAGTTCCCGGAGCTGACCGCCAAAAGCCTGGATCAGCTTTTCCCTGATCTTCTTTTCCACCACCGTCTTGAGGAGGGGAACCTTGAGCATGGCTTTCATCTTGGGCGTTTGCAAGGTGGGTTGCACCTGACGCTTGTAGATCTTTTCGATGAGCAAGGGAACCGCCAGGAACACATCCGGCTTGAGGTTTTGCAGGGCAGAAAGCAGCACTCTGGGTGCCGGCAGCTTGGCCATAAAGTGGATATGATTACCGCGCGTAACCGGATAGAGAAGATCAAAGCTGCAGGCATAGGCATGGGCCAGGGGCAGGAAGTTCAGCACATTCGCCCCTTCCTTGAAGAGGAGGTTTTCTCTGGCCACGATCAGGTTGGCCAGCAGGCTGCGATGCGGGATCATCGCTCCTCTGGAAAAACCGGTGGTGCCTGAGGTGTAGATGATGGTGGCAATATCCTCGTTGTCACATACATCCGGCACCTTCATGTCCGAAGCTTTGAGCTGCCTGAGGTCCGGAGTCTCGGAGTAGGGCTTGATCAATTTTCCCAGAGACGCTTCCTTGCTGTAAAGGAGGCTGAAGTCATCCAGAGAAAAGATGTATTTCACCTTGCGCAGACGACTATCATCCAAGGTCTCATATTTGTCTGCAGAGACAAACAAGACCTCGGCATCGCAGTGATTGATGATGTGATGAGTCTCTTCGGGTGAGAAATTGATCAGGATGCTAACTACGGAAGCACCATAGGTAACGCTGGAAAGCCACACCGTAGCCCAGTTTCCGCAATTCTTGCCCACCAGGGCGATCTTGCTGCCTTTGGTCTGTCCGCAGGCCTTGAATACACGGTGCAGCCAGATGAGCCTTCTGCCAACTTCCGAATAGTTGATTGCCGGCCCAGGATAATCTGTAAAAGCGGGTCTATCCCAGTAAGTCTTAATAGAATCAACAATATATGGGATCAGTTTCTCTTGTATCATAAGCGTCTCCCGACAGGTTATTCTTAAGGAGGCACCTTGATTTGGATATGGTATTTTGTCAAGAAAAGCTTGCACTTTTTTGCGTTTTTCCGCACCCAATTCCCTTTGAAAGCCTGTATTAATAACGTGGAACCGGATGACAAGTTCCGTCGTTTATATGAATGCTGCTCACCAATTTATGATGATTTGCCTCAAGGAAAGCAAGAGGCTTTCTCCTTATAGATTCATCACTCACTCGGCCCTTACTCACCCGCAGGGAGATGCCGTGGAGATACTCGGGTTTTTTACGGGAGGCTCCGAGTAATATCCGGGAGGCTAAGCAAGGAAGATGCGGGTATGCAATAAGCTTTCAGTAGTTATCTTCGCTATCAGTATCCGCGTTTGCCAGAGGTGCCGGTAATGTAGAACAGCCCGGGCTTATCGATGAAGCAGACAGCGCAGTTGCCAACCAGCGTATACTCGTAATTTGGCAGCTCGGAGAAAGCCTGCACCCGGTTAAACTCGCTGGTGTTGCCGTCTGAATCGCGGAAAAAGAGTCGAATCTGCTGTCCCGGCGTGTAATTTGGAACCGGAATGTAGAGATAAGGCCAGCGGGTGGCGGTGGGATCGGTGTAGAAATTGGTGGCAATGGGCTGCTGTTGGGCATCCCGGAAGAGCACCTGATAGGCAGAAAGGGTGTTTGGCACAGGTGGAGCGGAGACACGACTGAGCTCTATGCGTGATCCCAGTGGCAGCAGGTTGCCAAGAAGCTTGGAAGGCATGGTTATCTGGGCTTGATAGAGCGAGGCGATCAGGTCACGGCTGGTATCGGTGACGGTAGCCTGCGTTTCGGTATGGGGCGCAAGGTCTTGCACGACAGCATATTCGGCATCATAGAGCAGATAGAAGGAGGCATATCCGTCTGCCAGGTAAAAATGCCAGCCATCCAGTTCGCTGCTCTGGTTGTAGGCATAGATGCGGTAAAAATCGCCATCCGAGACCGAAAACAGCAGATTCTGGGTGCGTGAGCTTTGGCGGAGGCGGATCAGGGGTTGGAATTTGGAGTAGAACTCGGGATCACCCACAGCCTGGAAGCTGTAAATCTGCGCCAGCGGGCTGAGGGAGTATTGGGTGGCAAACACCCCGTAGGCGTCGCTGAGAGCGTTTTTCGGGCTTACCTTGATGGTGGTGCCGGAGATCACGTCCAGGCCGGAATTGAGCCAGGCTTCCCAGTCGTAGTCGTCGAAAGCCATACGGTTAAACACAGCCAGATTTTTGTCAGAGGAGCGAGAGTTAAGTTGCGCTCCGTCCAAAAGATAACCCGCACAAGTGGGATAGATCTGCAACTTGCCACCGCTTTGCACGAAGCTGTTGGGCTGGAAAGTCGTTGCAGCTATGTAGCGGTAAAACTGAGGGTAGTCTGTTGAAGGCCAGATATTTACCACACTGGACAGCGTCTTGCCGTAGGCGGTGGAAAGGAAGAGATTGTCAGGCAGCTCGGCTTGACTGCGGCCACGGTTGAAGGCGGAGATGCGCATCAGCGCTTGGTTGGAGTTTAACTGATAGGGCGAACCAGAGAGCCAGGGATGACCGGAAGGCACGCTGGCAGAGTATTCCAGTTCCAAGCTGCTGCAGGGTGGCTGAGGATCGTTGTAGCTCACATAGCTGCGGGTAGTCTGCAACTGCAATTGGGGCTTGAGGCAGGGAACACGCAGGCGGCTGCTTTCTTCCGTGGCTCTGCCGTAGATATAGACACCGCTGGAGCTGACGCCGCTGTAGACAAAGCCATCGCTGATGGTGTAATGGTTGGCGTCGTAGCCGTCTGCCAAAGACTTGAAGCTGATCTTGTCAGCAGTCGCTGATCTGAAGGCACGGAACAGCTTGGCGGCATTGCGGTTCTGCAGCTTTGAACGGAATCCAAACTCGACCCACTCCTCCGAGGGTAGATTCTCCAGCAACGTGCCTGCCTGAGTGAAGCTGATGTCGAAGATTTGGCGGTCTGATGAAAGTTTGAAGGGGCTGCCCTTAAAATAGTCTGTCAGCAGGGTTTGGGCATCGGGCTGCAGGTCGAGGCACAGATTGATGCCGGGTAGGTTCAGACCGCGCAGATCCATCCAGAGATCCTGCAGATAGAGCCGGGAAAGTGAGCCGTCCAGGGGTAGATCAAGCCGGTTTTGGCTTTCCAGAGGTGAGAGCAGGAAAAACTTGCCCGCTCCATTGAGGAAGCTCACCAGTTCGCCATCCCGCCAGAGCCAGGTGTTTTCGCCCTGCGGCCAGCCATACACCTCGCCTCCATGCAAACGCGTCCATTGCCGCTGCAGCATGCGCGGTTGGGGCATACGATAGTAGACGATCGGCACTGGAGCTGAACCCAGATTCCCCTCCAAAGTAAGGATGGGGGTGTTCAACGTAAAGCCGGGGAAAAGGTTCTGCACGGTGCTGATTTCGGTGGTGGAAAGGCTTTTCTCCAGCTTGACAGTTACTTCAGAACTCAGGGAGCCTGCAGGGAACCATAAGCGCAGGGAATCTGCGGAGTTGATCATCAAAGCTTGCAAGGCTTTGGAAGTAGCCGGCAAACGCAGCTCGTTGGAATCTTTAAAGTCGATCAAGGCGAGTTCGCCGCTGCCGTCGAGGTCAAACCAGCAACGTCCGGAGCCGTAAGGATAGACCTCAACCCGCCGTGCACCCAAGGTCCAGGCACTCTTTACCATGCGCAGCGAGCCGAGCTCGGCATCCCGTTTGAGGCCGGTGTAGAGGGTGGCAAAAGAGCGCAGGGAGTCGATAATCACTTCCTGTCCGGAGCGCAGGACGGAGATCCGGTAGGTGTCTGTATAAGCCTTGCTGCCCACGGGTAAAGCCAGGCTGTCCCTGTTTGCCAGTGCCTTCACGCGGGTGAGCGTCACCCGGTCTCCATACCAGAGGCCTGCCTCAGAAATGCTTTCTTTGGGGATGTAGAGGTAGCTGTCGTCGTTGGAGGACTTGATCAGGTGGTCAAAATAGACCTTGATGGTGTTTTCCGTGATGTATTCCTTGGGGTCAAGGTTTGGCGGCAGCAGTGCGTTTTCACGCAGGTTGCAGGCTGTCAGAAAAGCCAGAAACAGCAGGAGTAGGATGAGCTTATAGCGCAACGCTAAGTCCCAACGAAGTGAAGGAGGTAGGGTCATTATCTTTGATTCCAATTTGATGATAGAGATGCAGTTGCAACTTGCCGGGCAGGGGCGCATCCAGGGAAAGGCCATAGTAGGCGTTGCCCGGTTCAAAGTCGTCGTTGTAGCTTCCGGCTTGACTTGCGAAGAAAGCGAGATCGCCAAAACCGGCGTGGGCAGCTAACCAGAAGTCACGCCAGATGCGCAGGGAGGTGCTCGCGCTGTGCACCCAATGAGCGGTGTCTGCGCCCACAGCCTCGTTGTCCTGATAGATGCGAGAGGCTGCGTAGGTGAAGGTGAGTGGCTGTTTGATCAGTTTAAGGCCCAGGTCGGTCTGGTAGTTGTTGTGCCGTTGCCAGCTGGAAAAGTGTTGCGCCAGGCGGGGTCGGATGATCAAGGTTTCCGTATAGATCCTGGGGCTGAGTGCCAGCGAGACTGTCTTGCCGGGATAGATGCGCTCGTCCTTGCCATCCAGATATTGCAGGCTGAGATTCAGGTCGGTGAGCGGCAACTGCTTGCGGGCTGACGCTTTGATCTGCCAGCGGAAGGGATCACCTTTCCACCACATTTCCCCAGCGTCCAGTGCGACTTGCCAGGAGTGGTGGGAGAGTGCGGTGCCCAGGTTCAGGAAACGCCCCGAAGCTCCTTTGATGGCGAAGCCGGAATGCAGTTTGGCAGCCAGTTTACCGGGCGACGCAGAGAGGGTATCCAAGCGGCTAAAGTGACGTGCCGCAGCGGGATAGTCGTCCAGAGCCAGATAAGCCCAAGCGGCACCCTCCTCCGGTAAAGCCCGCAGCGGGGATGTCTCCAATAGAGCGATGGCTTTCAGATAGCCCACTCTGGCCCGTTGCGGCTTCCGGTCATATGCTTGAGCTGCCGCCAGATAGTGGTGGATCATGCCCTCTTGGGGAAATTCGGCAAGGAACTCCCGCCCCAACTGCTGACACTGCTTCCAGTCCCCTTTGGCAGCAAGTGCCCAGAGAATACCGATAGCTGCAGCGGAAAGTTGGGGATTCAGCTGGCGCAGTTTCTGGTATTGAGCTAAGGCTTCATCCGTCTCGCCTAACATCATATGGCTGTAGGCGAGGTTCAATTGCGCCCCGGCATCCAGGGGATTGTAGGCCAGAGCCAGCCTGGAAGCTTCCAGCAGCTTGCGGTAGTCTGTCTCCTCAGCCATCACGCCGAGCAGCAGACAGAGCAGCAGCAGAACCAGGATGGCTTGTTTCAAAGCTTATTCCAACACACCCTTGTATTGGGCTACGATTCCGGACAGGGGATAGTATTTCTTGAGCAGCTTGTATTCCGCCTTCGCTTCCTTGACCTTACCGGCAAGATAAAGGTTGTTTACCAGATAGCCCCTGATCTCCATATCCCAAGGGTAGAGCTGGATGATGCGCGTGTAGTAGTCTGCGGCTTGGGAGTATTCCTTGAGCATGTAGGCTGCATAAGCTGCCTTGGTGAGCACCTGCGTGTTATGGCTATGCTCCACCAACAGACTGTCTGCGGCATTGAGGGCTAAGCGATAGTCTCCCAAGGCGAGACGGCAGTTGATGATACCGATGCGGGCGTCCAGATTGTCCCGCAGGCTGATCGCCTTGCGATAGCTGGAGATGGCTCTTTCATAGCGTCCCAACAGGTATTCCAGCCAAGCGATTCTCACTTGGTAAAATGGTTCCGCTGCGTCGGTTGCGGCTAACTCGCGCATGATTTCCAGCGAGCCAACATAGTTTGCCTGGCCTTCCAAGGCGTAGGACTGCGCAATGTCGCGGGTCTGAGCCAACATCGGCAGGGTGATAATGAGGGCTAAAGTCAAGATAGATATACGGATATTCATGAGTTTACCTTTGTTTCTTCCGGCTCCATGCGTTCAGCACTGAGCAGGGTTTGTGAGTTTTCCCGCAGGGAGAAGTCGATAATGCCTTCCCTGCGGCTGAGAGTGAGGGTTCCCTCCAGTTTTCTGATCACTATGCCCAGCACGCTGAGGGAGGTAACACTCTCCATTTTGATCTTCTGGTCTTGCGGTTGCAGTTCCGCTTTGGCATAGACGCGGATGGGTTGGAAGAAGGGAATCAGAAAGAGGGTGACGTTTTTCCAGAAGGGTCCCATCAGCACGGAGAGGCTGGGCTCGTCTTTCCAAGTCAGTTTCCCGCTTTCGTTCCAAGGCAAACGTGAAGCCACCATGGCAAAAGCAGCCAGAGCGGTTTTGCGTCCGTGGGAGAGCTTGAGGCTGTTGTAGATGCCGTTGTAGATGGAAAACTCCAGCTTGCTGCCGTGGTCGCTGACCAGAGAATGCGTGCCGGTCAGGTCCAGGTCGACCTGCCAGGTTTCCCGCCATTCTTTGCGCGGCGTTTGCACGGCGTAACGCTGTTTTTGCCCATAGCCAAACTGCAGGATGGGAGCGAGATCCTTTTCCGGCACCAAGGGAGAGACCACTTCACCCTCTTCGGGAACGCCACTGCTGCAAAGCTCGTAGCCGCCGTCTTCGGTCTGCCTCTTGTAGTTTACAATGTGGCTGAAGATGGTGGGGGAGCCGGCGTCCACGCCACTTTGCGCTTGAAAGTGAAGGTGCGGCACGGGTGAGCGTCCGGAATTGCCAACCATGCCGATCTTATCGCCCAGCTTCACGTAGTCGCCTTCTGCCAGCTTCACCGAGCCTTCCCGCAGGTGCGCATAGAGCGTAAAATAGCCATAACCATGCGAGATAGTGACGTAGTTGCCCCAGTTGTCTTGGGTATTGGTGCTGCCTATGGGATTGTCCGGTATGGAATTTACCACTTTTGCCACATATCCCGCAGCAGCCGCAAGCACCGGTTTGCCAAAGCAGTAGTAGTCCCTGACGTCAGCTTCGTTTTCCAGATATTTCTTGCCAAACCTGTCCTCAATCTCAAAGTCCCAAGCATAAGCCCAATCCAGCTTGTGCGTATGGGCACCGTTGTGAGATTGGGTAATCTTCCATTCGCCATTTATCGGCAGCTGTATCTGGGGCACTCCGGCGCTGGAGAAGCGCTGATATCTGGAGATGTAAGCCTCCAAAGCCTTTTCCGGGTGCAGGATGCCATAGTCGTTGATCACAGCTGCCCGCTGCCGCAGTCGCAAGCGCAGGGAATAGATGAGAGCGATGACCACCACGTTCATGGGGAGGGCAAACATTGGCACAAAAAGCACGCCGGGACGGGCAGGCATCACATCAGGATAGTAGTAGCGCCCGGAGAGCGCATAGGAAAACACAAAGCCGATCACCGTTCCCAAAGCAGCCAGCAGGTATGAAGTCTTGCCGGGGATCAGGTAGATGGAACCGATGGCGATGCTGATCAGGATGAGGTTGAAGCCCGGAAAAAACATCCCGTAGGTGCTGCTTACGGCGCTAACTTGCAGCAGAGCAAAACAGATCGACCAGCCCATCAGAGCCAGCATAAACGCAATGCGCGAGATAAACAGCAGCACCACCGTAAGCAGGATGCCGACCAGGACATCCGGCACAAAGACGATGCTCGCCATACTGAGGAAGAAATCCTTCCAAAACCAGGGCAATTCAAGCTGCACACTGAAGAGCAGGGGCTTTTCAAAACCCACGCCGGTGAAGTTGCCGCTGCGCACCAAATAATACCAAACCAGAGTGGCACTCAGCGAAAAGGCCAGACTCATGGAAGGCATCCTGAACCAGCTCTGGGTCAGGTAATTTAGCGCAGCATAGAGCAATTGTGTTCCCACCGCGGCAATTATGATCAGGGCTATGAAGCTCCAAGGGCTTTCCAGCACTCCGGCATAAGGGTAGTAATAACCTATCGCCAGCCCGATCAGCAGGCTGTTGAAAGCCATCACCCCGCTGGAGGAGTCCCAGCCCTCAAAGCCTAATATCCGAGCCGAAAGCAGTCCTGCCAGCAGTCCCAACAGTCCTGCCACTCCCACGATGGGCGAAACCAGAGTGAGCAGCAACATGGCCGTCCCCACCCACAGGCTGTCTGAAAACATCACCGTGGCATAGGCGTGGGGTATGGATTTGCCCAGTTTGATCAGTGCGGAGCCGACGTTGTTTCTGCTCATTGACTCCTAAGGTGCTCCGGTATCATCTCGCGGCCAATCACGTCATCCAGTTCCTCTCGCGGACGCAGCAATTCCAGCTTGCCCGTCTCCGAGATCAACACCACGGGCGGGCGGTATTCGATAAACTGCATCCACTGGGTGTTGTTGTAGGCTCCGGTGGGTGTGATCAGCACCGGTTCGCCGGTTTGGAGATCGGGGAAAGGCACTGCGGGACGCATGATGTCGATATTCATGCACAGTGGCCCGTAGAAGATGGTGTTCTGATAAGCGCCGGGGAAGGGACGGGTGGGCGTGACTTTCAGCTTGTACCACCAAGCGGTGATGGTGGTATTGACACCCGCATCCAAGATCACGGCACGCTCGCCGGAGGGCAGGTTCTTCTTGCCCACCACGCTGGAGATCAGGTAGCCAGCTTCGTCGATGAGGGCTCTGCCGGTCTCCAGGATCAGCTTGGGCAGGTTCTGGCTCACAAAGTGCGATTCGTTGAATGCCGCACCGATGGCTTCGGCATATTGGTCAAACGAAGGCGAGATAAATTCGCCCGGCGCATAGGAGCCCAACAGGGTGTTTTGCGAGGCAAAGCCGCCGCCCATATCGATGTATTCCACCGTGATACCCAGCTCATCCTTCATCCTCTGTGCCAGTTCCAGCAAGGCTTTAGCTTCATAGTAATACGCCTGGGCATCCAGAATGAAGGTGCCGATGTGGGCGTGCAGTCCCACGATCTTCATGGCTTTACCCGAGACGATGCGGTTGATGGCGCGGTAAGCCTCGCCATTCTCATAATTGAAGCCAAAGCGATCCCACTGCGGATAGATGCCGGTATCCATGTTGACGCGGATGGCAACTTGCGGCACCAGATCCAGCTCCTGTGCTATCTTCTCGATCAGATACAGCTCATCCAGGTGGTCGATATGGATTCTGGCGCCCTCGCGGATAGCCAGCTCCAGTTCATGTCTCTTCTTGCCCGGGCCATTGAAGATAATCTCATTGCCGGGTATGCCCAATCTGCGTGCCATGGCATATTCCATGCCGGAAACCACTTCCGCACATGAGCCTTCCTGATGAAAGATGTTGCAGACTGCACCCAGGTAGTTGGTCTTGTAGCTCCAGGCCAGTCTGACCTTGGGATAGTGCATCTGCAGAGCGTCCATGAGGCGACGGTGACGGCGGCGGATCTGGCTTTCAGAAAGCACCAAGACCGGCGAGCCAAACTGCTCAACGATCTCTTTGACGGGGATGCCGTCGATCTTGTCCTGATATCTCACCACGCTCTTGGCGCCGTATTTATTTGTATTCCCGGCGGAGTTCCGCTCGATATTGGGGGCTATATATGTCTTTTTCATAATACTTTACCTTCTTATTAGTTCACTTTTGGCGGAAACTTCGCCCATCACGGAGATATCGGCGATGATGTCTTCCGCATGACGCACAAACATGGTGCCGGTCTTGCAAGCGGGAAGCTCGTCCACTTTTTGGCCCAAAGCTTTGAGCACTACGGCTGCGGGCTGGTTTTGTCCGCTGCCTTCCGCCAGGCGCACCCAGGCTGGGAAGCGGGGGTTGATCTCAATCAGGTAATGGGTTCCATCGTAACCACGGATGATTTCCAGTTCGCAAGGTCCGCGCCATTTGAGGATGGAGATGATCTTGCGGGCAAATTCTTCCAAGCTGGGGCTCTTCACCACCACACCGCCGAAGCCCTTGCCCTTGTCGGTAATCACCAGCTTCTTTTGCGGCACCATACCGATGGTCCCGCCTTCGCCGTCACCCACGATCACGATATTATACTCTTCGCCGGGTACTATCTGTTGCGCCAGCAGCGGCAAGCCCCAGCGTGACTGGATGTCATAGAAGTGTTTGACTGCTTCTTCCCAAGTGCCGGCTTTGAATGCCTCGTAGTATCTGCCTTTGATGAAGCAAGGATAGCCGATCTCTTCATGGAGGGTGTTCAGCTGCGAGATACTGGTAAGCAAGACGGTCTTGGGCACCGGCACTCCTTGAGGCACGAAGAAGCTTTCCAGCTTGGTCTTGTCACGCAAGAGGAAGCATTCTTCAGTTGGCAGGAAGGTGTGTATGCCGCGCCGCTTGAGCTCTTCAGCGAGGCGGATGTAGAGGATGACTTCGGAATCCAGCGTGGGGACGATCACATCCAGCTGCGTCCGCTCTAAAATTTGATCCAGCCTGTTGAGGAAGGCATCCGCACCCGCCGATGGATAAGGCATCTGATAAACCTGATCCACCAGGTCATCCAGATAGATGCCGCTCTCCAGGGAATCATACACCAGACCCACCATCTTGCCGGTGAATCCTGCTGACCGGATGCTGCGGATAACCGGCACGCCAGGTTGAGGGTTATCCCCGGTTTTGAGTCCCGTCACGGCTATGGTGATGTCTAACTTACTCAGATCCGGATTCAAGGGAACCTCCCTCAAAGGCAACCAGACCCAATGCTTCCAGCATCAGCATATAGTGACTGTAGTCGCTGTTGAAATTGTCTTCACTCACATCATAAACCTCGCTGAGCTGTTCAAAGATCTCCTGCTGTTTCATTCCCGCTGCCATCCGCTTCAGGATGAAGATGCCTGTCTCGTTGGCCGTGTAACTGTAGCCGGATTCAGGGTCAAAGATAAAACCGTTGTCGTTCATGGCCAGGTTCGATAGTTTCTCTGTATTCATGTTCGCTCCACATGATTGTATTTCTAAAGTAGAATGATAAGCTAAGCACTATTGATTCCAAAACAACAACTAAGTTCACCAGACTACACCCAACCACCCACTTTTGTGAAAGATACACATATTGAACCGGGTAAATAAGACTGGTGTTCATTCCTGGAAAAGAGAAGCCTCAGAGCCATACGGATCCATCCATAAGCACGTGCTTCTCCAAGCAAAGCGCAGCCACTGGCTGGTACGGGCGGTCGCTGAACCGCCGCTGCTTCACACGGTCTCGCTTTTCGCCAAGAGCACGCACTTCTCCAAGCAAAGCGCAGCCGCTAACAACTCACAACTGACAACTCATTGACATCAATTCAATACCAATCAACGACTTACCTCCCACTCACAACTCACAACTGACAACTCACAACTGCAGCGAAGCTGCCACCCTTCACTATATACACTGACGATCTCACTTGGAGCTCAAAAATACAAAATAATAGTCTCGTAACCCACTGACAGGGATAGCTATACAAATAGCGCAAATATTGACCCACTTTTGTGGATATAGACATACCGGCCAAACCGTATCAACAGTAGCTTCTCCACTTTCGACATCGCTAACCCACGACAACTGCCCCAAATGCCATTCGTGTCGGGTATTTAAAAGGAAATAAACAGCTCTCTAAAAGCAAAACTCAAAGCTCATCAAGGTATCACATCGATTAGAAGAAAGAAAATCATCGACTACATATTGGCTAAGTGGTAATTACATTTCTTTCAATCCTCCAGATTCAGCAACTTATATCCTACTGCACCTGTTTTTAGATCGCTTTGACAACACCATCTCTTTGTTCAGGCAACAAGCCTGATCCTTACAACCTAATCCCAGCATGTTATAGCCGTTAATGAAAAAGTACTTGACTAATATCACAAGTCAATAACAATTGAGCGCAAAGTTCATGACTTAGTATAGATGTGAATGGTGAGCCACTTTTAATGCCATCAGAAAATGAGTGTAATCAAGTTAGTTTGGAACTTGCATCATGGATAGAGAAACCTTCGTCGCCGCGGTGCAGTTCTTGAGTATTTAAAGGAGTAGCGAAAAGTTGCTATGACCTTATTGTAGTCTTTATCATGCTGGAGGAAAGATGAGGCAAGCATTGGTTTTTGTGTTTTTGGCAACCATATTTGGCTGTCTTTTTGGTTATCAGTATTCTTATCTACATCAACAGGAGACAATTGATCTCCAGTTGTCAACATCCGAGCTGGCGATCAAGTTTGAGAGCCATGTCTCACCTGCTTCCAAAGAGCGGTTGATCAGGAGTGTACACTCGGAAGATGTAAAAGCAATAACCAATTTACCCAATCCCGAGATCACTCTGATTAGGCTGAGATCAGCTAAATCAGCAGCACAAATTACCCAGTTGACTGTGGAGTACAACAAACTTACGGGCGTTAAATACGTTAGTCCGGTATTGCTATATGATGGCACCAGATGTATCCCTACCGATGAGATACTGGTAAAGTTACGTGGCGATACCTTATACCCTCTTCAGGGCTTGATTGACAAAAACATTTGCTATATAGATAGATCCATTGATGTCCTCAAAGGTGTCCATGTCCTTAAAATCACTAACCCAAAATCTGACAACATTTTTGAGATAATCTCCGCCCTCAATAAAGACACCGGCATAGAGTGGGCTGAACCCAACTTCCTATACCAGATGCAAAAAAGCACCACGACTCCCAACGACACTTATTATCCTGAGATGTGGGCACTGAACAACACAGGACAAAACGGAGGCACCGCGGGTGCTGATATAGGCGCAGCATTAGCTTGGGACATCACTACCGGCAGCAATGCGATAACAGTTGCAGTCCTGGATAGTGGCGTGGATATCTACCACCCCGATTTGCAAGGTAAGCTTGAGGAAGGATTTGATGCAACTGATGGAGACAATGACCAACAGCCCAATGCCTGGGATGGCCACGGAACAGCCTGTGCAGGGATCATTGCCGCAGCCTCAAACAACAATACCGGAATAACGGGCTTGGCGTGGAATTGCAGGATATTGCCTATCAGGGTTGCTTACTCCGTAGCCCCTGGTGAACTTTGGACAAGCAGCAACGAATGGTTTGCCTTGGGAATTCTTAACGCCCTGATCAGGGATGCTGATGTCCTGAGTAACAGTTGGGCAGGCAGTGCTCCTTCGAACTTTGTTACATCAGCCATTCAAACCGCAAAAGCAAACGGTAGAGATGGAAAAGGCTGTGTGGTTGTCTTTTCGGCCGGTAATTCCAATAATGCCGTCAAATATCCTGGCAGATTGCCAGAAGTAATTGCCGTTGGCGCAACAAACAATCAGGATAGGAGATGCACGCCCTCAGATTGGGGCTATGACGGTGATGGAAACCCGCAGGGCAGTTGTTTTGGAGCAGAACTTGACGTTGTCGCTCCAGGAGATGGAATCTGGACAACCGATATCTCGGGAACTGGCGGATACAATGCTGGAACTACCGCTAACGGTGATGCCGTTGGAGATTACTACAACAACTTTACCGGAACATCTGCTGCCGCTCCCCATGTCGCCGGTTTGGCTGCACTTATTCTCTCTATCAGGCCAGAGAAAACAGCAACTGAAGTCCAGCACATTATCGAAACAACCGCTGAAGACCAAGTGGGTAATTCATCTGAAGACCTTGCTGGCTGGGATCAATTCATGGGCTGGGGCAGGATAAATGCTCACGCTGCTTTGGAATCTATCAGAACAGTGCGGGTAAGTGGAACTATTTCACAAAACACAACCTGGGTCTCTGACTGTGTTTACCTTGTTACAGGCGATCTTACCATCAATTCTGATGTGACATTAACGATACCAGCCGGAACAGTCATCAAGTTTGAGGCATCTGACAGTAATTATGGCCGAAGAAGAATAGTGGTTAATGGCATTCTTGACTTGCAGGGAACAACCGCTGATCCCGTGGTCTTTACCTCATCGCTCGACGATGCCTATGGGGGTGACACCAACGGTGATGGGCCG
>JAKOXG010000005.1 GCA_029781115.1 Candidatus Cloacimonadota bacterium | reverse complement strand
CTTTTTATTAGGATTGTACAAGCTATGGGAAATGGATATGGTTGACCATGAGCCACGTCTGGTTGCCGAAGATACCCCTGGTGGGTTTGATTACCATAACTATAAGGTAAGGTCTATTGATATCCTACCCAATGGCAATATCGTGTATACTGGCAGAGCTGACACAGGCGAGATTCTCCATTGCTACAGCCCTGATGGAGTACATCAATGGAGTAGATCATATGATACCAATATTTGGGCTACCTACCTTGGAACAGGCTCAAAGAACCTGTTAGTTATGCCGGATGGCAGCATTCTCTTCCTGTTATCTAATCGTGATGGGAGATACTCATATTTGATCAAAACTGACTCAGAGGGCAACGTGGTAGCCAATGATGATCCCACTATTCCCGTACCCGTGGCGTCTATTTCAGCCTATCCCCAGCCGGCTAATGACAAATTAACGTTAACCATCAAAAGCAACCTGCCGGGTGATCTGAGCTACAGCATCTACAATATCAAGGGGCAGAAGCTGTATACCGGCGAGGTTAGCGGACATCAAAGAGAGCAGGATGTTGAGTTCCCCCAAGTGGTTTTAGAACAATTAAGAAACGGTATTTACTTGATTGGCTTAGAGAAGGGAAATCGGATAATAGCAACTACCAAACTGGTGGTAATCAAATAAACAAAAGGAGACATATAATGAAGCAGAGCATAATGCTATCAATCATATTCATTTGCGCGCTGTTAGCTTCAACTCAGAATATTGAGGCAACCTATCCTTTGACACGCACTTTTTCTATCTGTCCTGATTCTCTGCACCAAATCCGTGTCGCAGCAGGACTGGTAGCCGGAGAAACTTCGGATCCACTAATCTCCCAGTATTGGGATGATTATACACAATCGTTTAGAAACGAAGCATCGGATCCAAGCGATATTGAACAGGGACGCGCATACACAAACAGTTTTGGGTTTGTCGAAATGGCAATTAATGCATATACTGCTGTTCTAAAATACGACCAAAATCCTGATGATTATTCACCAATCTTGGATGAAATACGCAATGACCTCAGCGAGTTCAAGTGGAAAGTCTATCAAAATGCTATTCTGAAGCAACATTATTACACTGCAGATTCAACTGAAGTAGTACGATCTGGCTGGAATGGCGAATGGTGGAAATTAGATGATTATCAAAGAGCCAGAGAGCTGAGCTATAACTTGCTACTTGCATCCTTCACCGTTGATATGCTGTATTATGCGCATGACAGAAGTGATACGACGACGGTTGTATACAGACAATTTGAGGACATTATAAGTGACCTCAAAGCGCACGTAGAATGGATACACAGATCATTCTTCAAGTACGGACTCCCAGGTTCTGCGAACGATTGGAATAGTGTTGGATGGAATATTAACAATCTTTACGAAGCCGGAGACCCAAACATACTTGCTCCTAAAGGTATGTGTTATGATAGCAATGAAAACGGAGATAATAAATTCCTGCCAAGGATAAACAACTCAGTTTCCAGATTTCACCTTATTTGTGGCATGGGTTATGCGAGTATCTTGACAGGGTTAGACGACATGTTGAATCACTTTGTTAAAAATGAGTTTAAATCATCAGATCCTTTGCCAGACCAAACCTCTTACTACGGTTTTAACGACTATTTAACCACAAATAGCGGCATGTTTGTAGGAGGCTTAACCTACCAAAACCGGCTACTCTTTTTATCGAATCTCTTCTTTACAGCTCTGAAAAGAACGAAGGGAATCAACTTGTATAACTCAAATAACGCCTGGAACTGCGATATGATACCCAGAATGGTTCGACATACGCTGAGACGTATTGATCCCGAATTGCACCATATTACCTATGGAGATGATTGGAGGCGCTATGGAATTGAATCTTCTGGCGGAGAGAATCCCGACAAAGACAATTCAATTCAGATTGAACGCGGCTTACTAAGCTTCTACTACAACAATACAGATGACCCTGTAAGTCAGGACAACATTCGCTGGTACGTTGGTGAATTACAGAGTGCCAATAACAACACACCACCCCGTGAAGCATACGAGCACGATTTCTTTTCCAGCTTTGAGACAGTCATGAGCTATTGTGCAAGTATACACGGAGGACCTACATCAGTAACAAGTGGCGGAACAATACCCTCTTTCATCGCTCAAGGTACATACAGTGATTCTGAATCAAGCATACTCAGGAGTCCCTCGAATATTTATAGCGAATACAATAATTCACATATGCTGGTGGTGAATCACGAGAATTCTTTCATTCCGTATCATAACAACAACGATACCACAGCATATCAGTTGTATTTATGGGGCCATCCTGTAATTGTTGAAGCTGGATATGCCCCTTACATCGGAGACAAAGATACTAGTTCTGAAATGAGATATTGGGAATGGTACCAATCCCCTTTCTCACAGAACATATTGTTAATAAACCCGCACCTCCCCCAATCGTCTGGTAGATTAGATGAGGTAACATATCTTAGGAAAGATTGGAGGGTCGTAAATAATTACAATCTCAAGTATGAAGACCCCATGAACTTTACTTGGCCAATATCTTGGCTCTCAAGCGTTCAAGAGACACGTCCTTATTATGATGGGGCCAGAAAACGCTTTCTAATTCGTAACCGGAATGACATGTCCTCAAATGATATTGAACACCTAAACATCCACTTTAGGTATATGAATAGCATGAGTAACTCCTTTAGCCCTACCCCTGACAGCCTAAGCCACAATAACCAAGAGTTCCCCTGTAACGTGTTTAGGAATTTCTATAAGGTGTCAGACAAATACTTCTTGATCTTGGATGAAGCCATTTTCGAGTCAGAACCTGGTACCCCAAATACTTTTAGAAATCAGATGCATTTATTGAAAGGTCTTAAATCAAGGGCAGTTGGTCACAGGCATTATATATTTCGCCCACTTAACAAGATGGGTAATTTTAGGTACTACGATGAAGATACAAATATGGGCATGTATTTTGCCATGGGATCCTCAATATCAGGCCCAAATACCTTCAGACAATTGTCGAGTAATTATGCAAGGCTTGCGTGGACGCCGCATGACTGGTGCCGTGATAGCACGGGTACATTAATTGGAGAAATGTTTAGATTATCCATTGAAGCTGCCAGCAGCAAACGCAGTGAAAGTTTTGTCACGTTTCTCTATCCCAGCACAGGTATTACCAACTCTACAAACATATTTTCTTCAGCAATACGGGATTCCGTTGGCTATAGGTTTATAGTTGATGATAATGACAGGAAGGTGTTTGTTTCTCTATGCAATGATTCAACCATATCATACCCAAACACAAATTATAGTTTTGTGACGGACGCCAAGCTGATGTTATTGGAAGCTGATTCTGACCTGAGCTCATTTCATGAGATGATATTGACTAAAGCAACCTTACTGAAAGCTGCTCCCAGTAGCGGTACTCCGCCAGATACCATATTCGTTAGCCACACATCTGGAATTGATGAAACAATAGCAAGTTGGGATGGTTGTAGTTTATATGTCACCTTTAAGTCGGATCGAAATTTATATCCAAGGTACAGGATTAAAAGGTGTGGGGTGATGCCATCTCAATTCTTTTCCAAAACAGAATATGGCTTGGAAGTCGCCGCACCAAATGACACTACATCCTCGGCAAGGGGAACGCTTTCAAACAACGTCAGTACCCTTGCCTATGATGACAATTATTTCTATGTAAACTATAGCTGGGACGAGCTCCTAATCAATGGGCAACTACCTGATGGCATGGTCATAGCAAAGGGGACCGTACCAGCATATCAGATCAATAACAATATCACTTTCAATGGCTCCATAGTCCTGACGGGAAACCTTACTATTCAGCAATCAGGCAGCCTGAACATCCTGGCAGGCAGCCAGATAACCGTGAACAATGGAGCTGGTATTATGAACTATGGAACATTCACAATAGACGGTGGAACTTCACGTTCTATCAGCATAGGTAACGAAGCCCAAACCTGGGCTGGAATCACCAATTCACAATTTGGACTCCTTAATATCAACCAGGCAACGATTAGTAATGCTAATACTGGAGTGTGGGTTCGTGGTCCTGTCACCATTACAAATTCCGAGATTAAAGGGTGTAGAACGGGCATATACATTCAAGGTGCTGACCAGTTCTTTGTAAGCGGAAACGTGATTGAGGGGAATGAATGTGGTATAGAAATCATCGATAATATCACAACTGGCAATCAGGCTATTATTGAAGAGAACGAGATCACGCAGAATAACTACGGAGTTAAGTGCTTCAACAGCAACACTCAGCTCACTTCAAACCATATAAACAGCAACACTCATGCTGGCTTACTCCTACTGCACTATTCCGAACCAATTCTGATGTGCAATACTATCCGTCTCTCAGGAAGCGCAGGTACGGCCATGCCAGAGATAAGACTGGAAGGACATGCGTATCCCGTTATGGATTACAACCTAAATGATATCAATTCTGATGATGGCGTAGGTTACTCCCTTTATTATGTATCGTCACCAACATCCAGATTACAGAGGCTCGATGCAAGATATAACTATTGGGGCTTGACAAACGCAACCTCAATTCGTAACTCCATTTATCCCTCGCATTGGGATGTGGTATTCCAGCCATATAGTCTTGAGCCTAACAATACTGTCCTTCAACAAGATAGCCCCTTATATGCAGCAACGCAGGCAGAGTTGAGCGGTGACCTACCAATGGCCAAGCAGCTCTATACGGATATCGTCTTAACTGATCCTCAAAGCGTGGAAGCCATCCAGAGCTTGGGACGCCTGAATTCAATCTATGCTTCTGCTCCCGGACAGTTCAGCGAATTACATGGCATCTATGACAGCTACTTTGCAAGCTGTACTGATAGTGTCTACGTGGAATTGGCTTCCAGCAAACGGGTGATGTTGGATAGATTCGACAGACTGTATCTGAAGGCTTTGGGGTTTTATGAAGAGCGTCTTACTGCCTGTGACTCGGAGATGGATTCCTTATTCTGTCTGCTGGATATAGCCTACACTGTTGAGGAAATGCTCAATGATGATCAGGGCAAATCCGCTCCCGAGGTCAATTATACCAAGCATGGGTTACAAATAAGATCGTTAACTGAGGCCAGGCAGACTATTGATCAGCTGTGGGAGCAGATAATGGCAAGGTCGGAAACTCCATCCGAATTGATGGTGCCTGTACCCACGAAACTGGACATCAGCAACTATCCCAACCCCTTCAATCCATCTACCACAATATCTTTTGCCGTTCCCAAGCAAGGGAATGTGAAACTGTCCATCTACAACATCAAAGGCCAAAAGGTGCGTGAATTGCTGAATGAGCGCATGGGTAGAGGTTTTCATAAAGTGGTGTGGGATGGCACGGATTTACGCCGCAGCCCTGTTGCCTCCGGCATGTACTTTGTAGTGCTTGAAGTCGATAAGGCCAAAAAAGCGAAAAAGATCATGCTGATGAAGTAGTATCAAATGACTATAGGGATGCCTTAACGCCTTATATTATATGTGTTCTAAGGCCTCTAACAAAATGAGAACTTGGGCACGGTCTTTCGATCGTGCCCAAGTTCTTTTTACTTGGCAGCAAAGCCGCAGGCCGACTGCGTCAGCCCTGTAGCCGGCGCTTGCCATAGCGCCGCATGCAGGCGCAGCCTGCAGAGTCGGCAAATGCAGTTTACCCCGGCCTAACTCCACATACCAAAACATACGCATCATCGGAGCTGTGCTGGTGTTGGAGCTGGATATATTTTGTGGTAGAGATTGAGGCAGTGGCGAGCTGGAAGGAGCATCAAACTGCGTTTGATTGCGGCGGTTTGGCAACCTCCGGCTACAGGTGGGTCGCTATGGCAAGCGACCATACAGGGACGAGACTGTGGGAAAAAGCCTTTCTGTAGCTGGTCTTGCTTTTGCTCAGAGCATTCGCATCTCTAAACAAAGCGCAGCCCCTAACCCCTAACACCTATCACCTAACACCTAACCGACTCAGTCGGCCCCGTAGCCGGCTTAGCAGTGTTCACCGGCGGGATACGGTAGCTTTCAGACCTCTTCTTCCTCGTCCTCTTCCAGCTCCAAGATGTCCATCTCCAGCATCGCACTTGCCTCTTGCTGGGGCAATTCTTCCACATTTCTGAGCTTGGCCTGGATCTGACGGGTGCGTCTTCCCACCAAGGTATCCAGATCGGTGCTCACGCCCGCTATCTTTTTCTGAGCTCTTTCCAAAACCACACCAAAGCTGCTGAATTGCGTCTTCACGGCACTCAACAGTTTCCATACCTCGCTGGAGCTCTTTTGGATAGCCAGAGTTTTAAAGCCCATCTGCAGGCTGTTGATATATGCTCCCAGGATGGTGGGGCCGGCCAGCGCAATCTGGTAGTCTCTCTGCAGTTCCATCACCAGTTGCGTGTTTTGCAGCAGTTCGGCGTAGAGGCCTTCCGAAGGCAGGAACATGATCGCCCAATTTGTGGTGTTGGGTGGGTCTATATATTTGTCACGGATGAGCTTGGCGTTGTTCTTAACGAAGCTGTAAAGCTCCCTGCGGGCACTGGTGATGCCATTCGCATCTGCTTCATCATAGGCTTTGAGCAGATTGTTGTAGGGCTCCAGGGGGAATTTGGAATCTATGGGCAGATATATGGGCTTGCCACTCTCGTCGTCACCGGGGAGGCAGATGGCAAATTCCACTCTTTCGTTTGAGTTTGCCTTGACCTGGACGTTCTTTTCATATTGCTGCGGGCTGAGGATGGAGCTGAGCAGCGCTTCCAACTGGATTTCGCCGATGATGCCCTTGGTTTTCACGTTGGTGAGTGCATTCTTGAGTCCGCCCACATCTTTGGCCATATTGGTCATCTCTCCCAAGCCGGCGTGCACCTTTTCCAGTTGTTCCTGCACCTGCTTGAAGGATTCTGCCAGGCGCGTATTCAGCGTTTTCTGCAGCTTCTCATCCACGGTTTGGCGCATCTCTTCCAGCTTTTTGCTATTGGATTCCTGCAGCTTTTCCAATCTCTCTTCCACCGTCTTGCGCAGGCTTTCCATATTGTTGCCCAGCTCGGTGCGATTGGCCTGCAGGTTCTTATCCAGTTCAGCTTTGAGGTTGGAAAAGCTGTTTTCAAACTCCGTCTTCAGGTTTGAAATGTCCGTCTTGATGCTGCCGGAAAGCCTGTCCAACTCCTGCTGTATCATAGAGATAAGCCTGGCGGGGTCTGCCTCTGCAGAGGGTTTTCTGAGCAGCGTGACGATGATGTTTACCAGCACCGCCACTAAAGTGATGATAATAAGGGTCAATTCCATCTTATGCCTTCTTTTGGTGATTATTCTTACTGATGGCAAGATAAATTAACAGATGGGAATTGTCAAACGAAATAAAGCAATCCCGGCCTCAAGGCCGATCGTGACTGCTTCCCGGCAGCCTCAGAGGTGTTTTCGCCCGCCCAATTTCCCCTTTGGTTTTAGCCTGTTAACTCTTATTCTATCTGTAAACAATCATATTATTTGCTGGAGTGTGAAGACATGAAGAAAAGGTTATTAGTCGCAACCGGAGGCGGTGATTGTCCGGGTCTCAATGCCGTGATCAGAGCGATAGTAAAGCGTGCATATCAAAAGCAAGGTTGGGAGGTTTTGGGCAGTATTGATGCCTTCAACGGACTCTTGTCCGATCCGATTCAACTGGTAGATCTCAACCTCGAAACCGTTGCCGGAATCCACGTGAAAGGCGGCACCATCATCGGCACCACAAACCGGGGCGGCCCTTTTCACTGGCCGGTCAAGACGCCTCAGGGCAAGTGGGTTACCAAAAACCGCTCCAAAGAAATGTTGCAAATCCTCAAAGACCTGGGTATCAGTGCCGTGATCAATATCGGCGGAGACGGCTCACAGCGCATCTCACAGCGCCTTTTTCAGATGGGATGCCCCATCATCGGAGTTCCCAAAACCATCGACAACGATCTTTCCGAGACTGACTTCACCTTCGGCTTTCAAACGGCTGTGGATGCGGCAACCGACGCCGTGGATAAGCTGGTCTCCACCGCAGCCAGTCATCACCGCTTGCTCATTTTGGAGGTGATGGGACGCTATGCGGGTTGGATCGCCCTGCATGCGGCCATCGCCGGTGGTGCGGAGGTGTGCCTCATCCCGGAAATCCCTTACGATATCCACAAGGTTAAAGCGGCGATAGACAGGCGCTTGGATTCCGGAAAGAAGTTTGCCATCGCTGTGGTTGCCGAAGGCGCCAAAGCCAAAGGCGGCGAGATGACCTACGTGGAAAGCGAAACGCCCGGCACCATGAAGATCAAGCTGGGTGGAGCTGCATTGAAGCTCTCGCGTGAGCTCAAGGATGTGGGTGTGGAAATGGAGATCAGGGAAACCATCCTGGGTCATCTGCAAAGAGGCGGACGCCCCAATGCCTTCGACCGCGTCCTCGCTACCATGATGGGCGTGAAAGCCTTTGATATGGTGCTCAATAAGGAGTGGGGACACATGGTGGCCTATCGCCATCCGGATATGGTTGCGGTTCCCCTCAAAGATGCAGTGCGGAAGTATAACTACATAGATCTAAGATCGGATCTGGTAAAAACAGCCCGGGGCGTGGGCATTTGTTTGGGGGATTGAGGGTTGGATATTGAAGCGGTCAGCCGCTGCCCTCTCATCGGATGGGCGCAGCTGCACGGAGAATAGCTGACAGCAGATCAGCTATCTCTTTGTGTGTTTCAGCGTTACTCTTCTACAGTCTCGTCGTATAGAGCGGGATCTATCATTATCCTGCCGCAGTTTTCGCAGAAGATAATGCGGGAAAAGAGCTGCAATTCGATGCGAATCTGGGGTCTGATCACAAAGCCACAAGCACCGCAGGAGCCGTCTTTGGTGAAGGATACGGCGAGGTTGCCCTTGTTTTTGATCATGTTGCCATAGTGGCGGATGATGTTTGTGGGCAGGGTGACGGCGAGTTTGTTGCGCTCGGCTCTGGTTTCTTCGATCTGAGATTCGAGCTTGTCAATCTGATCTCTGAGGGCGCCTTCCTGGCTGCGCTTCTCGTCTTCAGCTTTGGCCAAGCCATTTTTGGCTTCCTGGATGCGCTCTTTGATCTCGGTTTCCTGCTCCATCAGTTCCAGTTGCAGGTTTTCCAGTTCCGAGACCTTCTCGTTTAGATATGCAATCTCGCTATTCAGGGCTTTATATTCTTTATTTGTTTTGATGTCAGAGAGTTGGGCTGCGTATTTGTCGATCTGGGTGTTGGCCTGTTGGATGTCGCTATCCACGGCGCGCTGGGCTTTGTTGAGTTCCGCTCGCTCACTTTCAATCGTCAAAAGGTTTGAAGTGGCAGCATCCACGGATTCGATTATCTTGGCCAGCTGCTTGGGCAGTTCCTTTTGCAACACGCGGTATTGCCCGATCTTGTCATCAAATTCTTGCATTTCGGAAAGGGTCTTAAGTTGTTCTTTTATCAAGCTTCCTCCTCAAATAAAAGGCTGATATCCAGAGATTTATATGAATGGGTCATCGCACCGCTGGAGATGTAGTGCACTCCGGTGCTGGCATATTTTGGGATGTTTTTGATGTTGACGCCGCCGGAGACTTCCAGTTCCACCTCGTCGGCATATCTTTTGACTGCGGCTCTGATGTGGGCGAGGGACATATTGTCCAGCATCACGCGGTCTGCGCCCGCCTTCACCGCCTCTTTAAGTTCCTTCAGATTGGTGACTTCCACCTCGATCTTGTAAGAGGTGTTGCGCGCTTTCACGCGTTTTACAGCTTCCGTGATGCCGCCACAGGCGCGGATGTGATTTTCCTTGAGCAACACCATGTCAAAAAGGCCGAAACGGTGGTTGTGTCCACCTCCCACGCGCACGGCATACTTTTCCAAGGCACGTAAACCGGGGGTGGTTTTGCGGGTATCCAAAAGCTTGGTTTCCGTGCCGGCCATAGCGTCTACCATGGCTCTGGTGGCGGTGGCGATGCCGCTCAGCCTCTGCAGGAAGTTGAGGGCTACTCTTTCGCCCTTGAGGATGCTGCTGGCGCGGCCTTCGATCTTCATGATCTCGTCGCCGGGTTTTACTGCATCGGAATCTTTGCGATAGAGGGTGATTTTGAGCTCTTTATCCACCAGTTTGAAGGTGCGAACCGCTATCTCTACACCGGCTACCAGGCCGGCAGCTTTGGCCACCA
Organism: Candidatus Cloacimonadota bacterium; assembly: GCA_029781115.1. GTDB lineage: Bacteria > Cloacimonadota > Cloacimonadia > Cloacimonadales > Cloacimonadaceae > UBA3900. The sequence continues at coordinate 70,364 of JAKOXG010000005.1, read as the reverse complement.
TGAAGGCGGTGGAGCCCACGGCGTCCAGCTCCAAGGAATCTGTGGTGATGTCACCGTGGCCTATGTCCTCAGCTAAGGCTCTTTTGATCAGTTCGTCCAAATTCACAAGAAAATCCTCCCAAAAAAATAGGCACTCGCCCCACATGCAAATGCCTTTGTCTCCAAGCTTTTATAGCTGTATATTAGTACGTCTTTCATACACATATTTAGATTTTCCTCATTAATGGAATCAAAATCATGGAAAGGGCTATCTTGTCAAGGGTAAATTCCGCCGCCGGCATTGCTGCGTCATTCCAGCCGCCGCAAAAGCGTGGGTAAACAGCCCCTTTCAGCCCCCAAAAAGCCCCAAATCCCGCCCAAAGCATGCTGCCAAGTAGATTTCACTTTTCTCTTGACAGTTTTGACCTATAATCTGATATGGCATTCTGAAGAATAATACAAAAAGGAAGGAAGAATCATGCTCACCATAGACTGGAAAGAACGGTTGGCCAACGATACAAAAGACTATCTCACAAACAAATTGCCAAACAAAGACTACGACTTTGACATCATCTTCAACGCCTATCCCGAACGCGTGAGCGGCAAGATTCCTTCGGAAGTGATCAACTATGTGAGTGGCAACATCGTCACTCAATTGGGTAAGAAACATGCTAAATACATCCACTTTTATCTGCATCTTTGGGATAAGAAGGGAGAATATGGGCGTAGCGCCTTCATCACGATTCTCAGCAGGCTCTTCAAAAAAGCACCTGCCACCTATCTGGAAGTGCTGGAACACGCCATGGCAAGCGCCGACCCCACCGAGCTGTCCTCGCTTTTGGAGCGGGTGATATTGCCGGTTTTGAGAAAAGACATTCCGAAATATCTGCCTCAAGTGCTTACCTGGAATGAACATAGTGACCCCGAAATTCGCAAGGCCAGCGTAAATCTGATCATCAAGCTGATCAAGCGCAGGCCGGACTCAATCCCCGAAATCATAGACCATTTCACCGCCCTCTGGCTCCGACCCCTGGGCGAGGATCAGGCAAACCACATTGCGCTTTTCAAAGCCATCCGCAAGATTGCCCCTGAGGCCTATAGCAAGGTTTGGAGAGACTTTGGACATCAGCGCGATCCCGAGATCGTGGAGATCTTGACCGGCACCCTGCAACACTGGGAGCCTGACATCGAAGAATTTGTTGAGATTTGGACCAAAAGCGGCAACGCCAGGGTGAAGAAAGCAGGACTTTCCGCCATGCGCATGCTGCAAAAGAAGAAAAAGAAGATCAAAAAGTAAGTAAATGGATTTAAGCATCTATATCACCGCCATCGGGATGGAGTTGATCCAGAAGCGCATCGCTCAACTGATGAGCGAGAGGCCGGAAGTGATTCAAGCCGTAGCCGTGGCCAGGGAATTTGGCGATCTTTCCGAGAATGCCGAATACAAGGCAGCCCGCGAAAGGCAAAGAGCCATCGATGGAGAAATAGACTACCTCAGGCGCCGTGCCAGCAGGCTTAAAGTGATCGACCCCAGCGACTTCCCCAAGGATAAAGTCCGCTTTGGCAGCACCTGCGAGACCGAGGATTTGGAGACCGGTGAAAAGGTCACCTACCGCGTCGTGGGAGTGGATGAGGTAAACTTTCTGACCGGTGAGGACTTCCAGGCGGTTTCTGCCATGTCGCCGATCGGTCAGGCGCTCTTGGGCAAATCTGCCCAGCAAGTAGCTGTCGTGAAAGCACCTATGGGTGACAGACACCTCAAGGTGTTGAACATAATTTGAGATAAAAATAAGAGATAAATGGAGACAAGATGACAAAGAAAAAGGAATCCAAAAGAAGCGAACTGCTCTACGAGAGGAAAAACTTCTTCAAAGAAGCTCCTCAAGCAGAGCGTGACGAAGCCCTCAAGTATGCAAAAGGGTTCAAGACCTTTTTGGATGAGTGCAAGACGGTTCGCGAGACAGTGGCCTGGACGGAAGGCGTGCTCAAGAAGCACAAATTCACCACCACTGATGCCAAAAACGCAAAAGACAAAGTCTACACCATCTTTCGTGGCAAGACTATGGCCATGGCTATCTTGGGCAGCGAGCCCTTGAGCAATGGATGCAATCTGGTTGCCGCCCATATAGATACCCCGAGATTGGACCTCAAGCAGAATCCGCTTTATGAGGACGGCCCCAGCGGCATGCTCTGCGGTCGCACTCACTACTATGGCGGGATCAAGAAATACCAATGGGTTTCCACACCCCTGGCACTGCACGGCGTGGTAATCAAAGCCGATGGCAAGGTCGTGGATATCAGCATCGGTGAGAAAGACGATGATCCCGTGTTTGTGATCCCCGATCTGCTGCCCCACTTGGCACGTAAAGAACAGTATACCAAAACCTTGGGCGATGCTATCGATGCCTCCAAGCTCAACGTAATCTTCGGCGGCATGCACGATCTCGACAAGGAAGAGAAAGATCGCCTCAAGCTCTACTGCGTCAAGCTGTTAAACGAGCGCTACGGCATAGATGAAAACGACTTCCTCTCCGCCGAGCTGGAATTGGTTCCCGCAGGTAAAGCCCGTGATGCCGGCCTCGATGGCAGCATGGTTTTGGGTTATGGCCAGGATGACAGGATCTGCGCCTACACCGCTTTAACCGCCCTTTTGGCCAATCTGGACGCCAAACCCAAGCGCACCATGGTTGTCTATTTCTCAGACAAAGAAGAAGTGGGCAGCCAGGGCAACACCGGCGCTCAATCCGTGTTTTTGCAAGACTTTATCGCCTCACTGCTCAGGCACAAGGGCGAAAGCGACAGCTCCAGCAACCTCAGACGCACCATCATGAATTCCATGGTTCTCTCAGCGGACGTTGCTGCAGCGGTCAATCCCAACTATCCGGGAGTTCATGAGATCCAAAACGCCATCCTCTTCAACCATGGCATCGCTCTTTCCAAATTCACCGGCAGCGGTGGCAAATCCGGATGCAACGACGCCAATGCCGAATTTGTCGCCAAGGTGATCCGTATCTTCAACAAAGCCAATGTTTACTGGCAGATGGGCGAGCTCGGCAAGGTGGACGAGGGCGGCGGCGGCACCATTGCCTACATCTTGGCAAATCAGGGTGCCGAAGTGATAGACTGTGGCGTTGGCTTGATGGGCATGCATTCACTCTACGAATTGTGCTCCAAAGCTGACCTTTACAACACCTACAAAGGCTACAAAGCCTTTTTAATCCACAAATAAGGACACCATAAATGAAAAGAGTCATAATCCTTTTGGCATGCGCGGTTTTGGTGCTGAGCGGCTGCGTGAGCAACCGTGCCATGCGGGCTGAGCGCCAGAAGACGCAAGCCCTCGATGCCAGACAAGACAAACAAGCCGCAGAAATGGAGATGCTCCGCAAGGAAAATCTCCAGATCAAGGAGAGGCTGGACGAGATGTCACTTGGTTTTGAGGAGCACGAGCGCGCCATCCAGGCTGTCGAGCCCATGCAACTCGAGCTGGAAGCCAGTGCGGAAGACTTGGCGTTTTTGCACGATCAGGTCGCCCTTTTGGTAGACCGTGTGGCCGATGTGATCAACGACCAAAACCTCGCCAATCAAAAACAGGCAGACCAGCAAGCAGAGATCACCAGACTGCGTGAAAAGTCGGTGGACAGCCTCACCGAGCTCATCGATGAGCAGATTGCCGATCTCAGAGAAGAGCTCAAGCAGATCGAGCATGATGCAGACTTCATCCTGGATGCCATCACCGAAAATATCGCCGAGATGAAACAGGATCCCGGCGCTTCCGGCGCTGATCCCGCTCTTTTGGAAGGCGAATACAGCCTCAATGCCCTCAAGGCAGACATTGACGACCTGCGCGAGATCGTGGTAGACCTCTATTCCGAATTTGCCGCATCCGGCATGGTCGCCAGCGAAGAAATGGAGCGACGCTTAGGCGAAGAATCCACCAAAAGAGTGAGGAACATGGACGACCTGCTCACCAGAATTACCGCCGTGGAAAGTGAGCTCAAAGGCAGCATGGGACAAAGGACTGCCGCTGTCGATGAAGAGCTGCAAGAGATTCGTGATGACGTAGACCAGCTCGGCCAGGAAGTCGGCACCCTGCGTGAGGAGCAGCTTTCCTCCATGGGCGACCTCAGAGGTGACGTCGCTTCGCTCAGGAAGAAGGTCGAGAGCGTCAGCAGCAACGTTGGCGAGATCAGCACCGATCTGGAATCTGTGATCGCAGTGGAGCGCGGCAAGAGAGAAAAGCGTCGCGCCGCCGAGATCAAGACCCAATACAACGCCGCTCTCAAGGCCTACAGCAGGTTCAACCAAGAAGAATCCATCCGCATGTTTGAAGAATTTATCAACCAATATCCCGAGGAAGAGCTCACGCCCAACGCCTATTACTGGTTGGCTGAAAACTACTACGCCGGCAAGAAATGGTCTACTGCTGCGGACATTTTCCAACAAGTGATAGACAAATATCCCGAGCACCCCAAGGCAAAAGACGCCTATCTCAAGCTGGGGATGACCTATTACAACATGGATATGAGGCAGCAGGCACGCGACGTCTTCCAACACATCAAAGATACCTATCCCAAATACAATCGCATGGATTTGGTGAATAGGTATCTGCAACTGACCGCAAATTCTTAAATGCATAAAAGCCTGTGGCTGTGTTGCTTGCTATTGATCGCTTCGGTCAATATGCTCTCCGGTTTGTCTTCGGGACCCTCCCTTCCGGAAGCCAGCCGGATGATCGTGCAACACATAGACACAGGCGAGCCTATATTTCTGGAGATCAGGGCTGGTCAACACAGCAACACCTTGGCCAACGAAGTGAAAAAGAAGCTCTTGGATAAGGGAGCCGACCTGCGCGAGGCCGAGTTAGGTGACTTTGAGCCAGCCCAAGACTCTACCAGCGAACACTCTATCAGCCAGGCAAGAGCTCTCTCGCAGCTCGGCCTGGCTCAAGCACGCCTGGTCTTGGTGGAGATGGAATTGGATTGGAAAACCGTGGAAGAACGCGGCTTCCTCTCCTATTCCTCGACCAGGATCCCGCTATATCACTTTAATATCAAACAGATAGCCCTGCCTTCGGGACAGCTTTTGCAGCTGGACTCCTTCACCCAGGAGGCAAAAACCAGCCCCGACACCCAGAAGGCTACCAAAGGCATCACTTGGTTTGAACCGATGTTGATCACGGCTGCTCTCGCCTCCATCATCTATCTACTCTGGACCACCCAATAAGCATATGAGGAACTTTCACATGAAACTGCGTTTAGTTATCCTATTGATAGTCATGGCCTTGCTCATGTCCTGCGCCAAGACTGCTGTATATAAAAGTAGCGAAGAAAAGCTCGCCAAAGCCGATGAATTCTATGCCAACAAGAAATATGCCCGCGCCGCAGAACTGTATCAGGACGTCTATTTTGAACGCTCCACCGCCCAGACGGCCTATGCGCTGATGCGTCAGGCAGACAGCTATTTTGCTCTGAATAAGTTTGCCGAGGCGAGGGTCGCTTACGAAGAGTTTATGAACGCATTTCCAAAGCATGAAAACGCCTCCACCGCCATGTTCCAATCCGCACTCTGCATGCTGGAAGAATCACTGCCGGCGCAATATGACCAGAGCGAGACCATCGCCGCCATCAACGTTTTCCGCCGCTTTATCGAGAAATATCCCAACGACGAACGCTACCAGAGCGCCATCGAATACATCCGCAAGGGACAGAATAAGCTGATCGAAAAGCGCTATCGCAACGGCTATATCAGCTACAAAATGAAGGATTACAGTGCGGCGCTCATGTATTTTGACGAAGTGACAGACCTCGGCAATGACAATGAATGGGACAAGCTTTCCCTCTACTACAGCGCCGTCATCTGCAAGAAACAGAAGCGCAGGGACGAGGCGGTAAGCTACTACCAGAGCTTGGCACAGAAGTATCCCCAAAGCAAAGAAGCCAAAAAGCTGGCCAAGAAATTTGCCAAATACTGAAGCACAAAACCCCAAACGCTACACCGCCATCATCGGTGGCAGCTTTGACCCTATCCACAACGGACACTTATATTTAGCCGCACGGCTCAGCGCTGATCCGGAGATCGAAACCGTGGCGCTCATGCCCGTGGGAAATCACCACTTTAAGAAAGATACAACGATACTGCCCTTTGAGCAGCGGCTGCAACTGATCCAGACAGTGCTGCAACCCGGCGTGGAAGTTTGGCTGGATGACGCCGCCGGAAGCGGCTATACCGCAGATTTGATGCGCCGACTGCAGGCTAAATACCCCGAGAAACACTTTGCCTTTGTGATCGGCAGCGACAACCTGGCCACATTGCACCACTGGTATGACTTTGAGTGGCTGAAAGCAAACGTCACCTTCCTGATCGTCCCCAGAGTGGGTTACGAGCTGCAAGGCCTTGATGAGCTGGGAATTAACTACCTGATCAAAGACATCCGTCCCCCGGAGGTCTCCTCCAGCTCCATCAGACAAAAAATCGCCCAAGGGCTCAGCATCCGGGGCTTGGTCCCGGAAGAAATTGAGCCGCAGGTGAGCCGGCTTTACGCTTCCGGCATAAAAAGCTAAGTTAAAACAGCCACCAATCACCCATAAAAATAGTAGGTGATATTTGGATGAACAGGGAACAGGAAAAAGCCGGCTCAAAATCAACATTTGACCTTGGCCCATAATAAGGTTACCTATAACCGCTATCAAAGACACCCCTCAAATGCCGATTTCATGCGGCTTGCCAACCCCGCCCCTGCTGCTCTCCTGCTCCTCGATCAAGTAACGAGTAAGAAAGCAGGCAGTTAGGAGGCAGAGCCGAGTGGGGGCAAAAGCACCTTTCGGATGGTGGTCGGCAGACGTGAAAAATCAAATGTTTCGCTATTCTCTGGTTGTGGCAAATAAAATGGGGGCAAAACTGGGCCTGGTTTTGGTGATAATGGTGTCGTAGATTGGTGGCAAAAACGCCGCAATTACAACCCAAGGTGGATGGTAGCTTGGATTAGACACCATGCCAATTCAGGCACATGCTTGCCAACAATGTATATTTTGGTAACCTAAACCAATATCGGTGACATCGCTTCCGGGTAGAGCCTGGTATTTGCTTCCAGCTCTTTTCTGCTTGGTGGAAGGGGTTCCGAGACGAGGTTGCCGGTGCAGACAACACAGCGTCCTCTACCACTCTTCAGCGGAGATATATCAGCCTCCAAACAGGGCAAAATCCGAATTCTCTTGACAAAAACGGCCTCTTCAATATCTTAGTATCCAAGTTACATGGGTTCTACAGATGGCCACCACACGACAATCTTTTTGGCACTATAACGTCTGTGTTATTACCTACAAACACAATACCTTACCTTAATGCATCCTCTGGGGAAAGTCCGAGAGAAAAAAGTATTCTACCTCGTTTTTCGTGTATGGGATGCACAGTATTAGAAAGCACAAATTGCTGGAGTAAGCACATATGATCAAGAGTATAGGTCGTCTAAATCTGGACGATTACAAGCTAATTGATTCCCAAGTGGAAAAGATCTTTATCAATTTGGGTAAAGACCGCATTCAAGAAGCAACTGAACTGATAACTGAGATGGCAAACACGCAGAACTATTTTGTTCGCGAGGAGCTGGGCAAGCGTTTGGCAACTTATGAAGGGCCTGGAGCGATGAAAGAGGTGTGTTCCAAACTGTTGGACGACCACATCTACGGGATTCGTGCTACCGCTTTATTCTACTTTTATTATAGTAATATAGATAATCCGGAGGTGCTGCTGCGCATCCTGAGCAAGACTGCGGAGACGGTCAGATGGGAGAGCGAGCACATTATCGAGGAGCTCTGGAAGTCGCACCCTGAGCTGATGAAGCAGGAGATGGCGCAGTGGGCATTGTCACCCTCACCCAAAAAACGGGCGATGAGCATGCACGGCATGGAAAGGGTTGCGCTGGATAGCCCGCAATTTGTGCTCATGCACCTGGAAAAGCTGTTGGATGATGAAGATCCCGACGTGCAGGAGAAGTTTGTCAAGACGCTGATCTCGGTGGCGCGTCACCGTCCCCAGCACGCCTATATGAATGTTTTACGCTGGCTGAAGTTTGGCGATGAAGACAGAGCCAGGCTTTTGTGGGATGCCCTGAAGGTGCTGGCCGCCATCGTGGCGCGGCGGGAACGTGAGGATCAGAGCAATGATTTTTGGACCATCACCCGGCGTGTGGTTGGTGATTGGCGCAAGGATTCCTCACCGCTGGTATCTCAGATGGGCAACCGTCTGCATCAAATATTGCAATCTTAGGCAATCATGAACACTCCGGGCTGCAAAGCAGAAAACATCTACATCATCCTGGTGGAGCCAATCTACGAGGGCAATGTGGGTGCCGTGGCCCGGATCATGAACAACTTTTCTTTTGCCAACCTGCGCATCGTGGGTTCGCTGCCCACCAAAAACGACTTTTACCTTGCCATGCACTCCACCTTCATCCTGGAAAATGCGCAAGTATATGATGATCTTGAAGCTGCCACCGCAGATCTGGACAGGGTGATCGCCTTTTCCCGGCGCGTGGGCAAGCTCAAACCGATAGATTTTGACCCGAAAGCCATGGCCCAATATGCGAGCGAGGCGCAAGACCTCAAGCTGGGCTTGGTCTTTGGCAGAGAAACCTTTGGGCTCACGGATGCAGAGGCGGATTTGTGCCCTTTGCGCTGTCATATCCCGGCAAATCCTGCCTTTCCTTCCATCAATCTGGCGCAAGCCGTTGCCATCGCCTGCTGGGAGATTTACTCAGTCAAGGAACGGCGGCGAGCGGGTCAGGAAGTGCCTTTGGAGCGGCCTCAGATGGAATATCTGCACCATTATATGATGGATGTGATGGAAAGCAGCGGCTTTTTCCAGGATCATGAAAGCACAAACTGGGACGTATTTCTGCGCAGGATGCTGATGCAACTCAACCCGGGCAAGATGATGAGCTGGCGGTTCAAACAGATGTTCAACCGCTGGCATGTCTTGGTTACCGGCAAAGGTAAAGGCTTCTCGCACGATAATTTGGAGTAATGAAAATGAAAGATAACCTTGAAATAAGCGCTCTTCAACAGGAGATATTGGATGCTTGCATGAAGTATCTCTATGAGCATGAAGACCCACAAGTGGTGATTAAGAACTATCCCCAGCACAAGGATTCGATCTATGACGCCTTTGGCTTGACCGACGAAGAGCAAAGAGAGATGCTGATGATGGTGCTGGACAACTATGGCCTCACCGTGCCTGAACTGGCGGATTTTGGGACGATATGTGTAGCCACGCATAAATATGAGCTGCAGCTTTTGGCCGTCCAAATGCTGAAGAAACACAGACCCCGAATGGACCGCCATTGCTATGATCAGGTGAAAAGCTGGCTGGATGACGGTCTGGAAAACGTCCTCATCATCGACCTTCTGGCTACCAAGATCACGCCTGTGTTTTTGGAGCTGGGCATAGCGAGCGTGGATGATTTTAAAGCCTGGAGAGAGGCAGAAAGCAAGTGGACCCGCCGCGTGGGCATCCTCACCATGCTGTATCTGAAAGATAAGGTCTCTTCCGATATGCTGCTGGAATTTGCAGAACCCCTGCTCAATGATCCCGAAAAGATAGTGCAGCAGGCAGTTGGCATCTATCTGATGGAGCTGTGGGGCTTCTATTCCGAAGCGGTGGAGGAGTTTCTGGCCAATAACAAGGACAAAGCGGCACCTTTGGTGATCCAACACGCTACGGAAAAGATGAATTGGGAAAAGCGGAAGCGCTATGGCAAATCGGCGGTGAATAGAGGGCAAAGTGGCTCCAGAAGCTATGATCGGAGAAACAAATCCCGGGGCAGAACCCCCAAGAACAGACCCCAATCGCAACAGCGCGATTCACAGCAAACCAGGCAGCAACGCAACTATAAACCCAACAGATCTGCTTCACGCCCGCAACAAAGATTTACACCCAAACCCAAGCCCAGGCCCAATATGCGGGTGCGGGAAGGCGATAAGGCCAAATATCACACCATCCCGGATTGGGATAGCTTCGACGACAAGTAGATAGGTTTCCGGTAGAGCTGGAAGGGCGTATCTCTAACTGGTAAAATCCTTTATGGTCATGTGTTTGACCACGCCCTCGTCGTTGATGTCACGGCAGGGGCCTTCCTCAAGCTCGCCTGAATCCGTGTAGCCTCTCAGCTCCCAAAAGCCGGGCATATAGTAGTCCATAAGCTGGATTTTCACGATGCTTTTGGCAGATTTATAGCCCCAAAGATAGGGGATGAGGGCACGGATGGGGCCGCCGTAATCCTCGCTGAGATCTTCACCATCAAAGCTGGTGGCCAGCAGGCTTTTCTCTTTGAGCGCAATACTTAAGGGGATGGAGGTGTCGTAGTGGTTACCATGGCTCCAAAAGCGCAGATGCGTGCAGCTATCCTTGATACCCACGGCGTCCAGGATGTCTTTAAACCTGATGCCGCCCCAATCTCCACGCACAGACCAGCGGGTCACAGAGGTGAGGCGCGCATTGACAGTAACCTGCGGTAAGTCCATCAGTTGCTGCCAGTTAAATTCGGTTGGGTTATCGCAGAGTCCTTCCACTTTCAAGCTCCACTTTTCCTTTTCCAAACGCCCGGGATGACCCTCTGCCCAGAAGATGGGCGTGCCCATTTTGGCTAATTTGTGCATGTTCTTCCTCCTACCTGTTGTGCTTCAGCAGGTTGTCTATGATGCCTGAGGCGGTAATCGCCTGGGTAGCCATGCTTTGCGCCATCTTTTCGGCGGTTAAACCCAGGATGATGGAGGCGTTGGTGGCGGCGACTTCCAGAGGCAAGCCTTGGGCGGCGAAAGAAGCAACCATGCCGGCTAAGACGTCGCCGCTACCCGCTTTTGCCAAGCCGTCGTTGCCAAAGCTATTGAGGTAAAGCTCCTCACCGCAGCGGATCAGGCTATAATGGCTCTTGAGCAGGATGCAGGCGTCCGACTTCGGCATCCAGGCTTTGAGGGTGGCGATGGGGTCGCTCTGCAGTGTGGATTTATCTACCTTTGCCAGGCGGCAAAACTCGCCGTGATGCGGGGTGTAGATGCTCATGCCGTGGGCGGTTTCTTGCAAAAGCTTGGGGTGTTTGGCAAGCAGGTTGAGGGCGTCCCCGTCGTAGATCACGGGGATATCCTTATGCTGCACTGCTATTTCCAGCATCTTGAGCGACCACTCATCCTGTCCCAAACCCGGGCCGATGAGGATGGCGGTGGCTTCTTTGAGCATTTGCTTCACCTTGCGGGTATCCGGTAGCTGCTGTTTGGTTTCGGGAACCTTCTGATAGATGGCTTCGGTGAGGCGTCCGGCAAAGAGTGAGCCCTGGTTAGATCTGTGCAGCACAAACACATATCCGGCACCAGCTTTAAGTGCGGAGGCGGTGGCCATGAAGGTGGCTCCGGTAAAGCCATCACAAGCTCCGATGATCATCAGCTTGCCCCACACACCTTTGTGGGAGGCTCGGGTGCGATAATCCAGCATCAGATCGCTCTCTTCCAGCTTGTGGAGCAGGGGAGCCATGGCTTGGGTCTTGAGGTGCAAACCCACGGGTGCGACGCTGAGTTGACCGCATACCACCGGCCCCAGGTTCATGAAGTAACCCGGCTTGAGCGTCTCCAAAGCTATGGTATGATCGGCCTTTACGCATTTGCTGCTGTTGCCGGTATCGGCATCCAAGCCGGAGGGGATGTCCACGCTGAGCACGGGTGCAGGGGAATCCTCGATCATGGTCAGCAACTCTGCCGCAGCACCGCTGATTTCGCCTTTGAAGCCACTGCCGAAGAGCGCATCCACGATCAGGTCAGTCTCATAAAAGGCATCGTCGACGATCAGGCTATCTTCATCAAAATCAAGGATATAAAGGTCTAACTCCCGGCAGATCTGCAGCTGTGCCTTCATCTCGGTGCTGAGCCTGGGGTGAGGCAGCAGGATGATGGTCACATCCACGTCCATATCTACCAGCCAGCGGGCGATCACCAGGCCGTCGCCGCCGTTGTTGCCCGGTCCGCAAGCGATGGTGCAGTGCTTTATCTCCGGGTAAAGTGTCAAGATGCGCTTGGCGATTGCCAATCCGGCATTTTCCATCAGCGACATGGAGGGGATGCCAAATCCTTTGATGGCGTGAGTGTCAGCGTCTTTGGTCTGTTTGAGGCTATAAATAGGTATCATGATTTGTCCTTTTCACGGTTTTCTTTGTGCAGTTTGATCTCCATGGTGGTGCCTTCATCGGCGGTGCTGGTCACCACCTTGATGTAGCCCTGGTGGTAGTCTTGAATGATGCGTTGGGCCAGGCTCAGTCCCAAGCCCCAGCCCCGATGTTTGCTGGTGACGCCGGGCTCGAAGATCTTCTTCCATTGCGAGCGTGGGATGCCTTTGCCCTCGTCGCGTATCTGGAGGTAGACGTGTCTTTCGCTCTGTGTGGCGGTGATGATGATGTTGCCGCCTTTGGGAACCATGGCATCCACACAGTTTTTGATCAGGTTTTCCATCGACCACTTGAAGAGTTCCACATCCAACATCACATTCACACCTTGGATTTTGCTGATCAGGTGGATGTCTATCCGTGAGCCCAGGTGCGGCATGCGCTTGCGGAAATAATCCACAGTTTCCTCCATAATGTCGTGCAGGACAGTGGGCTTGAGCTCTGCCTGTGAGCCCACTTTACCGAAGCGCGAGGCGATGTTTTTGAGGTGGTCGACGTCGGTGGCCATCATGTCCAAGATCTGCTGGTTATCCACCTGTGTGGGCGTCTCTGTGTCCCTGCTTTTCAGGTATTCCAGCCAGCCCATCAGCGAGGTGATGGGTGTGCCAAATTGGTGCGCAATTTCCTTGGCCAGCCCCATCCAGAGGCTGTCTTTTTCGGCGCGTTTGAGCAGAAAGATGCCATAGGTGGTAAAGCCGATCAAAATCAGCACGATCAAGAGCTGTAGCACCACGAAGTTACGGATCTGATGCAGCGAACGCGGCACGGTAAAATAGATGTAGCCGAGGCTGTCGGCATCGCTGGCCATCGGCATCTCGGTCATGGAAGCCATCATTTCTTGCAGTTCAGCGCGGTGCTCGGGCTCCACTTCCTCATACTTCTGCGATTCCGGCACGCCCACATTGTGCCAAAAGAGGGGCTGTTTGTCGCGATCGGTAACCACGATGGAGTAGTCCACGCGGCTCACAAACTCCTGCAATGAAACAGGTTTGGCATAGAATGCATAGCCGGTGACGACGTTTTTGTCTGTGAGCTTGGAGTGGATCATGCTGGACATGTGTTCCTGCAGCTTGCGCTTGGAGGTGTAGGAAAGCTCGGAGTAGAGCGAATCCTGGCTCACTCCCACCCGGTTCCAAAAGAGAGGCGTGAAGGCTTCGTCTGTGATGATCACGGGGATGGGGTTTTTCTGCATAAAATCGATGCTGATGTAGTCCCAGAGCTCTTCCTGGAAGTTTTGTTTGGATGCAAATTGGAAGTAGCGGGTGCGCACTTCGCTGATCAGACGCTCATATTCTTCTGCCTGACGCAGATAGCTATCCGTGTAGGCAATATATTGGGCAAACATCCGGGGCACGCATTCCTGCTCTCTCTTGGCGTTTTTGACAAGGATGAGGTTGTAGGCAGCAAAGGCGATGAGGATCAGAACCGTACCGCCGATCATGTAGAAACGCAGCAGGCGGAAGCGGTTAGTGCTTCTTTGCGAGTTCCCAGATCTCGTCGAGTTCTTCCAATCCTGCTCTTCTGATGTCTTTTTGGTTTTTCTCATAGTATTCTTCGATAAAGTGAAAGCGTTCGGTGAATTTACGGGTGCTGGCTTTGAGGGCGGCTTCGGCGTCTATATTCAGCTTTCTGGCAAGGTTTACCACGCTGAAGAGCAGATCGCCGATCTCCATGGTGATTTGCCCCTCTTGTTGCGCTTTGAGGGCGCATTTGAGTTCTTCCAGCTCCTCTTCGATCTTCTCGATCACGGGTGGGATGTCATCCCAATCAAAGCCCAAAGCGGCAGCCTTTTCCTGTGTGCGAGAGGCATGGATCAGGGCAGGCATGGAGCCGGGGATGCCGTCCAAGATGCTCTTGCGGTGCTTCTTTTCCCGCTTTTTGATCAGCTCCCAATTCTGCTTCACGCCTTCGGCATCCTCGACCTTGGTATCCGCAAAGATGTGGGGATGGCGGCGGATCAGCTTGTCATTGATCTTTTCCAGCACGGTGCGGATGTCGAAACGCTGCGCCTCTTCAGCCATGCGCGCCTGGAAAACGATGTGCAGCATCAGGTCGCCCAGCTCTTCGCTGAGAGCCTCAGCATCATCCGCTTCGATGGCTTCGATGGCCTCATATAGTTCCTCGATAAAGTTGGCTCTCAAGGACATAGGCGTTTGTTTGTTATCCCAGGGGCAGCCGGTTTCAGGGTCACGCAGCCGCGCCATGATCTCTATCAGTTGGTCAAATTGTTTCATGTATCCTCGTTATCTGCAATCTGTTGACGGCTCAGCATATACATAAAGGCCAAGCAGGTCCAAAATGCCAAGCTGATGCTGTATTGTTGGATGAAAATATCAGTCAGGCAGGAAAAGAGCAGCGACAGCACGCCGATGTAGATCACCCAGTAGTAGGGCTCTTGGCTGCGCTTTACCACATTGTTGCGGAAGTCTTTCAGCACGCGGTAAATGATCCAGAAGTAGCTGATGAAGCCAAAGACGCCGATCTCGACAAAGATCCTCAAAAAGAGGTTGTGAGGGTGTTCCGCATAGAGGAAGGAGAAGGGCACCACGCCTCGATACCAGGTCTCCCAAGTGCTGATGCCTATGCCAAAGAAGGGGTGCAGGCTGATCTGCCGCAGCGCATGATACCAGGCAAAAAGGCGGATGAAGATGGACATATCGAAGCTGAAAGTGCTCTGGACGCGCTCGAGCATGGAGGCGGGAATCAAAAGCGGGATCAAAAGCAGGATAATGATGCCGATCAGCCTGAAACGCTTCATCTTGAGCATCATCAGGAAAAAGCCGAAAAAGACGGCCAGCAGCGCCATGCGCGTGTAAGTGTAAACCATGCCCAGGAAGATGATTACTGCGCCCAGATACCAGAGCAGGCTCTTGTTTTTGTCCTTTTCACGGATGCCCAGAGCGATGGCAAAGAAGAGCCCCATCAGGTAAAAGCCATTGATGGTCATGGCCGTAATCCACAGTGAGCCAAGCCGTTTTGTGGGATTGAGCAGCGCCACGATCACGCCGATAAAGGCCAAAAAGACGTTGATGTAGACGATGAGGCGCACCCAGAGATCAAAGAGCTTGGCGTCTATCTTGCTATTGGCAAAGCAGATAAAAAGCAGCGTGGGAACTATGGCCGTGGAAAA
This sequence comes from Candidatus Cloacimonadota bacterium, assembly GCA_029781115.1. GTDB lineage: Bacteria > Cloacimonadota > Cloacimonadia > Cloacimonadales > Cloacimonadaceae > UBA3900. The sequence continues at coordinate 55,050 of JAKOXG010000005.1, read as the reverse complement.
GAAATAGGGCAGAGCACTGCCGGGAGCTCTGCTGCGGATCAGGCCATAGAAAGCGGTCGCTACCAGGATAGCGGTGGCCAAAGGGTAGGGCCACAACAGCTTGCGCCTTTCTTGATAGTATTGGGTCAGCAGCGAAAAGGCCAGCAGCACTAACACCACATAAAAGGTGGGAATGAAAGGCTTTACAAAGAAGAAGGTGGAGAATACCAAGCAAGCCCGAAAGTCGAGCCCAAAAGCAAAGGCATAGAAAAGCCAAGCGCCCAAAAACAGCACCGCTACAGCCAGCATGCCAAAGGTCGCAGTCTGCATAGCTTGTGCGAGATAGATGCACAAGCTCATCAATGCCAGATAGATGATCGGCTTGCTTATTTTTTGCAGTGCTCCCAAAGTCTTAAGCTCCTAAAGGGTTTGGCGCAACTCCAGCAGTCTATCTTTATTGCGTTCCAGGATGGCTTTGAAAAGCACGATGCACACAGCCACCACAAAAGCCAGGAAGAAGGCAATGATGCAGATCACGGCGCGCTTGGGACGGGCACGTAAGCCGGCTTCCCGAGGGGAATCCAGGATGTCCACCGAGGGCATATCCTTGAGCTCTTCCAGGCGTGCAGCCTCATATTGGGGATACAGAAATTCAAAGACGGCAGTCTGGATCATGAGCTCCATCTTGAGCTGAGCATAGCGCGAGCCGAGATCCGGCAAGGAGGCGATGTCTATCAGATAGCGGGGTTTGACCTTATCCTTGCTGCTCTCCAGCTCTCGAATCTGAGAATTGAGCACATTCCGCTTGGTCCTGAGTTCCTGCACCATGGGCGAATTTTCGCTCAGGGATTGGCGTGCCATTTCCAGCTCTGTTTCCGCAGCCAACTTCTGGGCAACCAGATCCGCATAGCTCTTCATCAATGCCGCAGTCTGCTCTTCGATGTCAATGGCGTTGCTGCTGAGCCTGAACTCTTTATCCGCAGCGATCAGGGAATCCAAGACCGCCCGTGTTTCCGCCACTCTTTCTTCCAAAAAGACACGTTCACGCTTGCCTTTGGTGAGCTTTTGCTCGCGGTTATATTCATCCAGCTTGGCCAGGTAATAGTTTACCATGTCCATACTTAGCTTTTTATCTTTGGTCTCCACGCTGATGGAGACGAGGCCGGTTTCCTCGCTGAGATTGATGTCGACCATGCCCTTTTTCAGCTTCTTGAGCGCAACATCCATCTGCAACAAGGTGTCCGGATCGTTGATCTTGAAGTAGCTGATGAGGTCAAATTTGCGGATCACATCCTCCGAAAAGCGTCTCGAATACATCGCCGAAACGGCATTGAGGCCACCCTGTAAGTTGTCCTGATTCATCAGGTTGGAAGCCAAACTGCCTATGCCGGGGAGATTGATGGGCAAGGCGGTAGCTTCATCGCCCACGATGTAAAACGTGGCTCCGCTCTCCCAGATCTGAGGCGTGAGCAGTGAATAAATCACCGCCCCAATGCTCACGATGGCCACAAAGATGATGATGAACCAGCGATGGCGCAACATGATCTTGATCAGTTCAAAGACGTCGAACTCTCGTTTTTCCATTAACTTATATCCTTAAGATTGCTTTTAATATAGAATATTCCACTAAAGTGCATGCTTTTTAGAAAGCGATTTGCTGTCAATCTATTTAGGTGGAAGGTGCCTAAAAAACCATGGATTTGCCTGATGAATCACCACACTTTGGACTCAAATGATAAGATGAGACTTTCTCATGACCGCGCTTCACGCTCGGCCCTTACTCACCCACCCGGAGATGCCGTGGAGATACTCGGGTTTTTCCCGGGAGGCTCCGGGGAATCACCGGGAGGCTAAGGCAGGAAGGAGGGGGTGGCTTCTGCGAGCGACCCTACTTGAGCGACCCATCTTGTAGCCGGCGGTTGCTATACCGCCGCCATCAAGCGCAGCTTGATTTTCCTAATATCTTGGCAATCGGCGGTTCAGCGACCGCCCGTACACTTGAGAATTTTCCTAAATACATTGACAGCAACAGCCCCTCATCCAGATTTGCTCTCATGGCTCACACTCAAGACTTCGACCTCAGACAGCTTACCCGCGAGCTCTTACAGGCGACGCTGGGCGGACAGTACTCTGCCCACAAAGAAGATAGCGTGCTGCTGCTCTCCGAGAGCTGGGCCGGCTACAGCGATGAGGGGGTGAGTCTGGAGCTGCAGGACATCCCGGAGGTGCTGTTGAACTGGGCCAAGCTGGATGCCTCGCAGGGTTTGGATGTGAATGAGCTGTTGGTCTTGGACGTCGAAACCACTGGCTTAGGCAGAGGCAACACCCTGTCTTTCCTGATTGGTTTGGGCTATTTTGAGGAAGGTAACTACGTGGTGGAGCAGATCTTACTGCCAGAACCGGACGCCGAACTCAACAGCTTTGACCGCCTGATTGAGCTACTGGAAAGCCACAGCGTCTTAGTCACCTTCAACGGCAAAAGCTTCGATATCCCCGTCCTCGAATCCCGTCTGCTCTATCACCGCATCTGGCTGAACCTTGCAGGAAAAGACCACATAGACCTCCTGCACATGGCGCGGCGCCTGTGGAAAGGCACCCTGCCCTCCTGCGCCTTGGAGAGCCTGGAATATTATGTGATGGGCGTGTTGAGGGATCCGGAGCTGGATATCAACGGCGGCATGATCCCGCAGGCTTACAACCACTATCTCGTCTACGGCGATGTGGAGCCGCTGCTTAAGATCGTCAAACACAATCAGTTGGACATCATCTACACCATGGCTTTGATGGTGATTATCTGTGACGCCATCCGCCTGCCAATGGAGGTGGGCAAAGACCCCAGGGTGGATTATCATGCGGTGGCAAAGCTGTATCTGAGTCAGGGCCAAACGGAAGTGGCCAAGCAGATCTTGCAGGAGATGAGGGAGTTGGATATCGCCACGGTGGAAAGCGTCTATGAGCTGGGACAGCTCTGCAAGCGGGACAGGGAGCTGGAGGAAGCGCAGCAGTGCTTTGAATATGGTGCTGCGCTTTTGCATCCGCCTTCCCTGCTGGCTTTGGCTATTATCTTGGAGCAAAAGAGGGACTTTGAGCAGGCTCTAAGGTGCACTGAAGAGCTGTTGCGCTGGCAGCAAAGCCTTTCCCTGCCGGATCTTAAGACATTGCACGAGATAGACAAACGGCGAATCCGCCTGCAAAGAAAGATCAGTAAAAGCCGTCCTGAAGGTTGAAGTGACCATCACCACGGCGAACGCTCCGCCTCCGGCAATGCACCACCACCATGGCAGCGATTGCCGGAAGCAAAGCCACATGAGCCAAGGGCTTATCAATCTAAGTTTCTGCAGACGCGGAAGCCGCTTTCGTGGCTGCTGAAGTAGGGGCTGGTGAAATCACGGGAGTAGACCCGGCATTCGGTGGCTTCTTTGTAGAAGTCGCCACCGCGCAAAGATCTCCAATAGCCGCTTTCCTCACCGGTGGGATTGTCCTTTGGGCTTTCGCTATAGTAAGAGCCAGAATACCAGTCCCAGCACCATTCCCCGACGTTGCCGCTCATGTCGTAAATGCCCAGTTCATTGGGGGCTTTGGATCCAATTTCGTGGGCTTTGTAGGTGGAATTGTCGATGTTCCAGGCCACGGGGGTAAGCTCGTTGGCGCCGGCGTATTTGTAGCCCCTGCTCTTGATTCCGCCGCGGGCTGCAAATTCCCATTCCGCCTCGGTTGGCAGTCTGTAGCCGTTGGCTTCCCAATCGCAGACAACGCCGTCCCAGGTAGGGTTTGTGAAGGTGGGGATGGCACCCCAATTATCGGGATTGATTTGGCCATCTATCGTGTAACAGGGTGTGAGCCCTTCCGCCATGCTGCGGTAGTTGCAGTATTTGAGAGCGGCATACCAGGAGACGTAGTAAGCGGGGTAGCTGTCTCCTATTCCGTATTCGGCTGTCCAGCTTGAGGCCGGCTGCATAAACTTGGTATATTCCGCCTGAGTTACCTCGTATTTGCCAATCCAGAAAGGCGAGACCTTCACCTCATGCTCCGGTTGCTCGTTATCTTCTCCGTCAAGCGAGCCCATCGTAAAGCTGCCACCTTCCACAAATACCATGTTTTCCAGGGTTCTGCCAAAGTGCACTTCGCTCTTGAGGTTTTTATCCACATAGATGCTTTGGCTTTCGGTCCTGTGCGGGCTCCGCAGCTCCAGCGTATGGCTGCCCACGGGGACGTTGTGGATCTCCAGGTTGTTGGCGGCGGAGACTTTGTCCTTGAAAACTCCATCCAAAAACACTTCCGCTTCTTGCGTGGAAGAGACCTCGATCCAGCCGTAGTTGGGCCTGAATTGCACGCGGCCTTCCACAGGCGGCGGTGGAGCCGGGACGTCTATCATGGTGGGGTCGACGTTGGGGTCGAAGTAAAAATCCCGGGTCAGAGAGCTGTTTTCCCAGGGGATTTGATCTCCGTTTGTCTTGGCTATAACTGATTCCCGGGTCTTCATCAGGATTTGGTTCAGGGTCAAGCCCGGGGTGTTGATGTTTTTCAAAAGCTCTTCGGTGTAGATGCCGTTGTCTCCCGATCCATCCCGTGCCACGCCATCCGGCTCGGTCGCATAGGCGATCAGCAGTCCGGGGATTCTTTTGGCGGTGGTGGGTGCCAGACCGGGCATGGCAGAGCGCAAGCTGGAGGCGTAGGGATTGTTGCGGCAGGCATCCATAATGATGATGTTGACGTCATTTTGGGCATAGCCCATCTCGCGCAGCACGCGGTCCAGTTCAACCCCTTCCAGCTCAATATCCTGGTCTCTGCGGATGTTCGCCTCTGTGGGTATCAGGTAGTTGCGGCCATTACTCTGGACGCCATGACCGGCATAGTAAAATAAGCCAACGCTCTCGTCCTCGTCCGCTACAGCATCGAGCTCGGCTCCAAAATCCAGGATCAGACGCAGCATTTCGCGGTGGTCCTTGATGTTATAGCCAACGGTGACCTCAAATCCCAGGTCACGCAGGGCCAATTCCATCGCCCGGGCATCGTTCACCGGATTCCGCAGCGGTGCGGTCAAATATTCTGAATTGCCTATCACTAAGGCCTTGCGTGCGGCCAGCAACGGGCATGTCAGCAGGGTCAGCAACAGCAGTCCCAAGATAAGCTTTTTCATGTTATCCTCATGTGTTATTGGTTGAGTGTTAGTTGTTTGAAAGGTTCTTTGGAGGGCATTTGCAGCTCCTCGTCAATACACGTCTATGTAAAGTCAAGCATTGAACGGCATTGTCTTTTGACTGTGGAAATCTGTCAAGCTTTATTTCGCTATAATTGACACTTTCAAGGGTTTCTGCAAATATCATGACGCTTCACTATTGACAAAAAGAGGGCACTCTCCAAACGTGGAAAGCATGAACAGCAAAGAAAAGACGATCATCCTGCAAGGACACAGCATCGAGCTGCAGCGCAAGCGCATCAAGAATATCAACCTGGCGGTCTATCCCGCTACGGGAAGGATCCGGGTCTCGGTGCCGCTGCGCATGGACGAAGAGCGCGTGAGGCGGTTCCTGGAGTCCAAGCTGAGTTGGATCGAGAGGCAATTGGCAAAGGTAAAGCCAGCAGCATCTATCAGCTACGAGAGTGGCTCCACGCACCAATTGGAGGGTAAAAGCTACATCTTGAACCTGATACCGGACGCCAGCTCAAACCGCATCCATCTCCATGAAGGGCGTATAGACTTGTATTTGAAGCCGGGCAGGACTCCGGAGCAGGTGCCCAGGATGCTGCAAGAGTGGTATCGAGTCAGGCTCAAAGCCAGGGTGCAGCCTTTGATGAATAAATGGCAGAGGGTGTTGGGCGTGCAGGCAAACTCTTGGAATATCAAGCGGATGAAGACCAAGTGGGGTAGCTGCAACACGCGTGACAAGCGCATCTGGCTGAGCTTGGAACTGGCCAAGAAGTGCGACGCATATCTGGAATATGTGGTGGTGCATGAGCTGGTGCATCTGCTGGAAAGAGGGCATAACGAACGCTTCTACGGCTTGCTGGATCAGTATCTGCCGGATTGGAGGCAGAGGAAGAGCCTTGCCGTCCCATAGCAGCATAGCCTCTGATTTCTCCCCAACTACCCCTGTTATCAACTTCTTGCTTGACATAAAAGCCCCTTCAAATTCCCATGTCTGCAAACCCTATTTTTGGTATAACAATAAAAAAAGAATAAAAGGAGTTAGCAGACATGGCTAAACAAAAGAAAACTACCATGGACGGCAATGCCGCAGCAGCACACGTAGCTTATGCATTTGCAGACGTTGCTGCCATTTTCCCCATCACCCCTTCATCAGGGATGGGAGAGCTCGCCGATGCTTGGGCAGCGGAAGGGCGCAAGAATATCAATGGCACCACTGTAGATGTGATCGAGCTTCAGAGTGAAGCCGGCGCAGCAGGCGCAGTTCACGGTTCTCTTTCTGCCGGTGCTGTGACCACCACTTTCACCGCATCTCAAGGCTTGATGTTGATGCTTCCCAATATGCACAAGATCGCCGGTGAGATGCTTCCCACCGTTTTTTATGTGACCGCACGCTCGCTTGCGGCGCAATCTCTCTCCATTTTTGGCGACCACTCAGACGTGATGGCTGCCCGCAACACGGGTTTTGCCCTCTTGGCCTGCAACAGCGTGCAGGAAGTGATGGACTTGGGTATCGTGGCTCAGTTGGCTACGATGAAGACCTCCATCCCCTTCCTGGTCTTCTTTGACGGCTTCCGCACCTCGCACGAGCTGCAAAAGATCAATGTGGTTGACTATGAGACCATGGCCGAGCTCAACGATCCCAAGCTGGTCGAGAAGTTCCGCGCCAACGCCCTCAACCCTGAGAAGCCCCGCGTCAAAGTGGGTCAGCACTCTCCGGACGTCTATTTCCAAGGACGTGAGACCACCAACAAGTTTTACCAGGCTGCACCCGACGTCATCGCCGAGACGATGAAGCAGGTGGGCGACAAGATCGGTCGCTATTACAAGCCCTTTGAATATGTGGGACACCCCGAAGCCGAACACGTGATCGTTTCCATGGGCAGCAGCTGCGAAACCATCGAAGAGGCAATCAATTACCTCAACGACAAGCGCGGCATGAAGCTGGGATTGGTCAAGGTGAGAGTCTACCGTCCCTTCAGCACCAAATACTTCCTGGACGTGCTTCCCAAGAGCGCAAAGAACATCGCAGTCTTAGACAGGACAAAAGAGCCCGGTTCCATCGGCGAACCCCTCTATCTGGACGTGGTTTCTGCCCTGAAGGACCGCAAGGATACCTTCATCATCGGTGGTCGCTATGGTCTTTCCAGCAAAGAATTTACCCCCACCATGGTCTTGGCAGTTTACAAGCACCTGATGGCCAAGGGCTTCCATGGCTTCACCGTGGGTATCGAAGATGACGTCACCCACCTCAGCCTGCCTTTGGATGAGGAAATCCAAACCGTTCCTGAAGGCACGATCAGTCTCAAATTCTGGGGCTTGGGCTCGGACGGAACCGTGGGTGCCAACAAAAACAGCATCAAGATCATCGGTGACAATACCGACCTGAACGTGCAGGGCTATTTCCAATATGACAGCAAAAAGAGCGGCGGCATCACACGCAGCCACCTGCGCTTTGGCAAAGCTCCCATCCACAGCCAGTATCTGGTTGCCCGCGAAGACTTTGTGGCTTGTCACAACCAAGCCTTCATCGGCCGTTTCGACCTGCTTGGCGGCATCAAAGAAGGCGGTGTGTTCCTGCTCAACTCCTTCTGGAGTCGCGAAGAAGCCTTCCAAAACCTCACCCGCGACATGCAGAAGACCATCATCGACAAGAAGATCAAATTCTACAACATCGATGCCCTCAAGATTGCCGAAGAAGTAGGCTTGGGTGGACGCATCAACACCGTGATGCAGACTGCATTCTTCCTCATCTCCGGCGTTTTGGACCGCGAAGAAGCGATGAAGCTGATCAAAGAAGCCGCAATCAAGACCTACGGTCGCAGAGGCGAGAAGGTCGTTCAGATGAACCTCAACGCCATCGATAAAACCAGCGAAGCATTGGTGCAGGTCGATGTTCCCGCCACACTTCCTGAGGAGCACGCTCCCATGAAGCAACTGGTTCCGGAAGGCTCCACCGGCTTTATCAAAGATGTTATCGAGCCCATCATGCGCGAAGAAGGCAACCAGATCAAGGTCTCTCAGATGACCATTGACGGCTACGCCATGAGCGGCACCGCCAAGCTGGAAAAGCGTCGTGTGTCTCCCTTTGTGCCCCGCTGGAACCCGGAACTCTGCATCCAGTGCAACCAATGCTCCTTCGTGTGTCCTCACGCTGCGATCAGACCCAAATTGATCAAGGAAGAGGATCTCAAGGACGCTCCCGCCAGCTTCAATACCCTCAAAGCCATCGGCGCAGAAGGCTATCGCTATAAACTGCAAGTATATGTGGACGACTGCCAAGGCTGTAAAGTCTGCGTGAACGAGTGTCCCAAGCAAGCCCTCGAAATGATGCCCATCGAAGAGGAGCTGGAAAGAGGCGAACAGGCCAACTACGAATACTTTGAGAAGCTCCCCTACGACGTGATGGGCAACACCAAAGCCGAATCCGTCAAAGGCAGCCAATTCAAGCAACCTCTCCTGGAGTTCTCAGGCGCCTGTGCCGGTTGCGGCGAAACACCCTACATCAAGCTGGTGACGCAACTCTTTGGCGACCGCATGATCATCGCCAACGCCACCGGTTGCACCTCCATCTGGGGTGGAACCTTCCCCACCATTCCATATACAGTCAACAAAGACGGTCGCGGCCCCGCCTGGGCAAACAGCCTCTTTGAAGACAACGCCGAGTATGGATTTGGTATGCGTTTGGCCGTGGATTCCCATCGCAAAGTGCTCAAACAAGACATGAAAGTGATGCTGGAAAAAGGCATCGATCCCGCTCTGAAAGAAGCCTTTGGCTACGCTTTGGAGCACTGGAACGATGTGGACGAGGCAGCCAGGGAAAACGCTGAGAAGATCAAAGCTTTACTGCCCGAAGCAATCAAGAACGCCTGTGCAGGTTGTGTCGGACACCTTGATCGCATCCGCGTCCTGCAGGATTACATCTTGGAAAGATCTATCTGGTGCTTTGGTGGAGACGGCTGGGCTTATGACATCGGTTACGGTGGCTTGGACCACGTGCTGGCCTCCAACAAGAACATCAACGTGCTGGTGCTGGACACCGAAGTGTATTCCAACACCGGTGGTCAGGCCTCCAAGAGCACCCCGCTCGGCTCCATTGCCCGCTTTGCAGAAGCAGGTAAGAACACCAACAAGAAGGACTTGGGCATGATGATGATGAGCTATGGCTATGTGTATGTGGCCGCTATCGCCATGGGCGCCAACAAGATGCAAGCCATCAACGCCATCAAGGAAGCAGAAGCCTATCCCGGCCCCTCAATCGTCATCTGCTACGCTCCCTGCATCAACCACGGCATCGATATGTCACACTCACAGATCCGTCAGAAAAAGGCTGTGGAAACCGGATATTGGGTGCTCTACCGCTACAATCCACTCAGAGCCCTGGAAGGCAAGAACCCCTTGACTCTGGATAGCAAAGAGCCCACCGAGCCCGTGACCGAATTCCTCAAAGGCGAACGCCGCTATGCCGGCTTGGAAGCCATCTTCCCGGATCGCTATGAGAAGTTCCAAGACGCCAGCAAGGTGTTTTACAAGGAAAGATACCTGCAATACAAAGAACTTGCAGATAAATAAGAGATAAAAAACCGTGATAAAAGCCGCTTCGGGGCTACTTAAGTCCTGGAGCGGCACTTTTTTTGCATTTCTTTTCTATTGACTAACCTGCACAGATGAAAAGAATTGAACCCATGAAAGATACCATTGAACTTATCAAAAAGCGTTACAGCGTGCGTGACTTCCTGCCCGATCCTCTTCCACAGGAAGTGATCGACGACATGATCGAAGCCGCCCGCTTGGCCCCCTCTGCCCAAAACCGGCAACCCTGGCGGTATGTGATCATCACCGAGCCGGAAAAGATCAAAGAGTTAGTCAAACACACAGGCTTGATCGGCCTTTCCAACTACTTCATCAAGGACGCTCCCTGCCTGGTGATTGCCTGCGCCGAAGCGAAGAAAAGCGTGAGGCTGAATCAGCAGGACTACTATCTGGTGGATGTGGCTATCTCCTTTCATCAGATGATATTGGCCGCCTGGGCACACGGCGTGGGCTCCTGCTGGCTGGCCGCCTTCAACGAAGAGAAACTGGCTAAATATCTGAATTTGCCAAAGAGCTACCGCATCGTGGCGATGTCACCCTTTGGCTATCCCAAAGACGACAAAACGCTCTATAGCAAGGCATTGAACGTGTTTTCCGGTAGCGAGAGAAGGCTTAGGAAAGAGGAGATTGTGGTCAATTCGCACTAACGATTTGACAGTTGTTAGTTGTTAGTCGCTGCGCAAGTTTCTGGGGTGCGCGTGCTTTTGTTTGGGATCCGGATGGTTTTGGAGCGGGAACAAGCTGCGCTTGTTTGGTCGCTTCGGCGAGCGACCCTACACGACCGCCCGTACGAAAAACCCGCACATCCGGGGAGGACATGCGGGCTTATCTGATGTGAGGAGAGAGAGTTTTCTTTATTCACCAAAGAGTTCGTTACTGCTGACTACCCTGAAGAAGCGCATGGCTGCTGTTGCGGGCAGGGTGCAGCTATTGGTGGTAACGGTGGTTATGGGATCAGAGCCAAAGTTACAGGGATCATCCGAGGCGTAGACCAGATAGCTGGTAGCACCAAATACCGGCTCCCACTCCAAGACCACATTCGAGCCAGAGATAGACGCCTGCACCACAGGTGGAATCAGAACACTGGATTCGGTATCCATGAGAAGCGCTATATTAGGGCGATTATAGCTTAACGTTCCTGTGCCCACCGTATCCCAGGCAGTGGTGTCATGACGGTAGAACAAGGTTCGCTTTGCGGGCGAAGTATCGGTGTAATAGACACTGGCGTTTTGCGTATAAGAAGCTGACCTGCCGAAGCTGGTCTGGATCACGAGGTTTGAGGAGCCGTTCCAGGTGAAAGGTGTGGTGAGGACGTGCTGATTCCAACCGGATACGGGGGTGTAGGTGTCTACAGCATACACTTGGGTAAGACCGGTAAAGAAGCTGGAGTTCCCAAATTCCGTGTCGCTGATGGCGCGTATGCTGATGCTGAAGTTGGCAAGGTCTGCGCAGTCGTTGGGAGCAAAGACGTTGAAGCCGATGGAGTTGATCAGGCCGGGTTGCACACCTGCTGCGGTCAATTCAGCGGCAGTCAAGATGTATTGCTCACGGCCATATCTGTGGTAACTACCATAGACCGATGGATTGGTATAGTGATTATTGTAGCTCGTTCCGTTGCCCACCACTGCCATTCCTTCCAGCAGCACAAAGGCACTCAGCGCCACGTCGTAGTTTTCAGCGTTGTAAGCTAAACGCAGGGTGGCGGATATGTTGCCTTCGGTGCTGCTTTGCACGTTCACGGGGATGCTCACGGATTCGCCCATGGCCAAACTTGCCGGCAGGTTGCTGGCGGCAAAGGCAAAATCAGCTGCATTGGTGCCAATAATACTGATGTCAGATGCGCTGAGATTGATGACACCTGAGCCGGTGTTTGTGACTGTTACATTCACCGCTTCGCTGGGAGTGTTGTAGGCCACCTGGCCAAAATCAATTGCCTCAGGTGTATAGGCAAAAATGGCTGTAGCAGGCGTTTCACCTACCAAGACATTGTCCACGTAGACGCTGCCTCCTCCTCCGGAGACGGTTGATTCACCGTAGAAGGCGATGTATTTGACACCGCTGTGGCTGCTGAGGTCTAAATACTGCTTTGTGCCCGTGTGCGAGATAGTGTTATACACATGAGGAGAGCCGGTGTTGTTCCACTCTCTCAGGGGCGTGGCGTCAACCATGGTGGGGTTATCGGCGATAAAGACAATGAACCTGTCATCTTGTTGCAGGGTCGGATCAACCGGATTTGAGTTGTTGCGTTGAGTGAGAGCCAGATCGAAGCTCAGCCGGTAAGCTCCAGCCGGAATAGAAATGGGCGGCGTGACTAACCAATACCTGACCGGAGTGCTATAGATATTGAGGCTGGCGGCAGGATTGCCGTCAAAGTTTCTTCTCGTCCATCCACCTGTGTATGGGGTGAGGGTTTCTGTGGGATACAAGCCCGTGTAGCGAGCCCAATCCTCAGGCGGGAAGGCGGTGGCGGTAAAATCCTCCAGCCAGGGCAGGTCATAAATGATAGGATCGATGCGGGTGGTAAAGCTGAAGGGCGTGGCGGGCTCACTTTCTCCCAGATCATTCGCAGCTGTTACCGTCCAATAGAAAGTGCTGTCGTAGGGGTAGTTAATCGGCGAGGTGAAGCTGCAGGTTGTGCTGGTGCCGATCTGCGTGGTGGGCGGGTTGTTGGCATCACAGAAGATTTTGTAAGATGCCGGCCTGCCGCCAGTTATGGCATCATCCCAAGCGAAGGTGGGATTGGCAGCCACGCCGCTGGCATTATTCGCAGGAGAGATGAGGACGGGCGCATCAGGCGGGAGGGGAGCGACTTCCGGCCCAACCACCATATCCACATAGTAAGCACAGTAACTGACCAAACCGGTGCGCAGGCCGAGGTAGTAATTGGTGCCGCTCAGGAAGCTGAGATCTATCTCGTGATAGTACCAGGTATTGCTTTCGGCAAAGGTGATGTTAGCGCCAATCTGAATCCAGTTGGTTCTATCTGAAGAATATACCACCTGAAGGATGCCGGCACTATTGGCGCAGCAAGCCCAGAAGTCGAGCATGCTGTCATCTTCAATAATGAGCATGGGTGTGCTGAGCACATATTGGTTGAGGTAATGACCGTATTTATAGGCGGATGCGCTTCCGTGTTGAGCTTGGCTGGTGTTGCGGCTCCAGTTGCCATGCCACTCGGGCGGCGGGAACTCGGTGTCCTCAAAGCTCTCAAAGAGGGCATTCTCGTCCACCGCCCTGCCGCTCAAGGCGACCTCATGGTTGGTTCCTGCAAAAGCCATCTGCAGGGTAGCGTTGTGTTTGCCTGTAACAGTGGGGTTGTAGCGCACCGGGATGACGCCACTCTGGTCGGCAGTGAGAGCCAGAGGCAGGCCAGTGGGATCGATCTCAAACATCGCCGCACCCGGGCCTGTGATGCTGATGTCCGCCGCAGTCAGATTCAGCGTGCCGCCGGCGGTGTTGGTCACGGTGATATCCTGATATTCTGTGGTTGTATTGGCGTAAATGGAGCCAAAGCCGATAGCATCAGGAGTGTGGGTAAAGACAGGATTTACCGGTGTGTGCTGCACCGAGAGGTCATCGATGCTGATATACCAGGTTGAGTTGGAGGTCAGACCATGGATGCCGATCCAGTAAACTCCACTTTCGGCAGGCGTGAAGCTGCCTTTCAGCTTTTGGTAATCTCCGCTGACGATCCCGGTTTGAGCAACTATGGTGTTGGTCATGGCGGCGATGGAACCTTCTGTACCGTAGTACAGCGCCAGTTTGGCATATGCGGGAGTGCTCACGCTTTGTCTCGCCCACACTTCCACGTCGTAGGATTGATCCGCCTGCATCTGGAAGGGTTTTATCAGCCAGGCGTTGCTGTCCCACTTCAGGAAAGCGTTGAATTCACCACTGCGTGGGCTACGGTTTTGGTCACTATAGCCGGAGTTGGCCATCCAATAGTTAGTCTTGCCATTATCCAGAATCTGCAGCCAATTTTGCACGGGTGTGTCGTGCGCCTGTCCCGTTTCAAAGCCTTCCGTGTAGGGATAATTATGGATGGTGGGATCAAAACATTCGCCGCTCACCGTGAGATCTGCCGTGCTATCTGCATGCGAGATGGTGAAGGTGCCGCTATGATTGCCAACGGCGGTGGGAGTATAATTGATGGTGAAGGAGGCCGTTTGTCCAAAGGTCAAAGCCACAGGGAATTCAGGCGCATCCACAAGGGTGAAAAACCCGTCGGATATGGGGCTGATGCCGGTGATATTGAGAGTTCCATCGCCCACATTACCCACGCTGAAGGTTCGCGAGCTTGTGATGGTGATGATCGTGGGGCCGTAATTCCACTCTGTGGGGCTGAGCACAAACGAGGGCTCAGCAGCAACAGGTGCCATGATCACTGCCAGGTTGGGCAAATATGTGATCGGGGTTCCGTCACCTGTGGGAGGAGCACTGTTTGAATGCCAATATTGATGTAAACCTGCACTGCAAGAAGAATGATAGAAGCTGGGATAGCCGCCGCTTCCGGCTCCATTGCCACCAAAGTTGGCTTCCACGCCGATGAGCAGGTTGTCACCGCTGAAAGTGAATGGCGTATCCAGTGTTAAAGTATGCCAGCCCTGTCTGTCGAAGCTGTAGCTTCCTTCTTTCACCAGAGTAGCCTCCGCGGTGAAAGCATTCCAGGTCATGGGCGCAACCTCTTCAGCGGTGGTGGGTTTGATATATACCTTGTAAGGGATTGAGGCATGACCGGGGGTGTATACATACCAACCCAAGCCACTGATTTGACCCACCTGCCCGATCTGAGCAGAGGTATAGAGCGCCAGGGAGCGTCCATAGCTGTTGTAAGCGTTGAAAGGGGTTTGTCTGAGGTAACTCTGGTTGCCGATGAACACCGGCTCTACAAGCTCAAAAGTCCGGGTCTCAGACGCAGGTGAAGCACCAAGCTCGTTGCGCGCCACCACATACCAAGTGTGCTGTCCCAGTCCCTTCGTGGGGCTGAGTGGATAGGAGGTCTCTGTCTGGTTGCTGCTTACGAGGTTGCCGTCAAGGTAGACGTCATAGCCGGTCACACCGGCACTTCCAACCGTCGAAGCCCAGCTCAGACTGTGGGTATCAAAAGCATAAGCACCATCTGCAGGGGATACAAGTGTGGGGGCCAGAGGTGCTGCGGTGGCTGTGATCTCCAATTGGATGCGGTTAATGATGTTTGTCCTTCCATTTGCATAAGGTGGATTGCTGGGATCAGGATTGGTGGTATTGTCCCGATAGTAGATACCGGTGCTGCTCCCGCTGGTAAAGGCACCCCAGCTCATATTTCCACTGTCAGGGGTGTTTTCATCAACTGCAAGCACCAGGTTGTCGATGTTGTTGTAGGCAAAGGGAGTAGAAAGCGTGATCTCCATCCAGGCGTAGGTCGATGCAGGCATCAGAGACGACACATCGCCGCTGAATACCTGCGTGAGGTCTGAATAAACAACCCAATCGCCGGTGCTGGAAAAAGTATCTTTCTGCGTGTGTCCCAAGTAGATGGTCAAATCCTTGTTGTTGTCGATCGTGCCTGAAACGTAATAGAAGCGGATTTTGGTGATGGTTCCGGCACAGTTGACCTGTTCTTGGGTATAGATTTGCTGAGTGTAACTGTAGGCGTATGAGCCAGATAACGGAAGGTATCCGGTAGACCCGCTTCCACTGCCAATCTGCACGGTTGCTGCATTGCCGATACTGAAGACGCTCAGCATCAGGGCCAGCAGCAGGATAAATGCAAAACGACTTTTCATAGTAGATGTCTCCTCATTCAGTTTGATTTTAATAGGGTTGAAGGGTTGGGGATGCAGCGTTGGGGTAAATATGGGCATACGACCCCTTCGAGGACAAGAAGTCTTGCCCCTGGAATTTGCCGGTTGGCCGAAGAACCCGTAATTCATGGTGTTTCACCCTGCGCTGCGTGGTATAAATATGCGGCGTGAGCCCACTCATCCACTAATAAAAGATGATGGCACCACCACCCTTTGTTCACGGGCACACTATAATAATGTGTGGATATTTGTCAAGCTAAATAGTGCTTTTGGAATCAGATGGATAGAACCAGTTAGCCTTACTGGAGAACTTCTCCGGCGGTATAGCAACCGCCCGTACAAGGAAAAACCCCGAGATGTCCCGGGGCTTTTGTGCGTCTTTAAAAGACTTTATTTCACGATAACCATTTTCTTGGTCATATTCGCGCTGGGGAGCTGTTGACTTGTTTGAAGGGGTTGGGATAAGCATCGCCCATGGTGGTGAGGTGGGAAGCCGGATAAAGCCGGCTAAAAATCAATATTTGACCATGCTATATTAACAGGTTAAGAGAAACTGCCCTTTTCGATACCCCTCAAATGCCGATTCCATGCGGCTTGCCAACTCCGCCCCTGCTGCTCTCCTGCTCCTCGAGCGAGTAACGAGTAGAAAAGCAGGCAGTTAGGAGCAGGAGCCAAGTGGAAGAAAAAGTAGCTTTTGGTGGGCGGTCAATCGGGGTGAAAAGTCAATATTTGCGTGGAATACCGGTTTATGCAAACAATATCGAGCCACAAAAGGAAGGTTTTTCCAGCTGGCTTTGCCGGAGGTTTTGGGCTGGGAAAACTTATTGAATGGCAGCAGAAGATAAAGCTAAAATCAGTGGGCAAGAAAAAGGGAGAGCCTTGCCGGTGAGTGGGTGGCAGTGCTCTCCCGCTAAAAGATAGCTCAGTTACAGCTTTCTGTAGAGATAGTGCAAATAGCCGATCATGCCGAGGTCTTCGTGGTCGTCAGGGTCGATCACGATGGGGGCAAAGCTTTCATTGATGGGCAGCAGGATGATGAGCTTGCGTTTGTCATCCATGCTAAGTTTTTTGAGAGTGATGCTGCCATCGATGCGCACGGCGCAGATACGTCCTTGGAGGCGTTCCCAGTCGTTGCTTTTGCGGATGATGACGACGTCGTTGTTGTGGATATCGGGTTCCATGCTGTGGCCATTGACTCTGAGGCAGACATATTCGGTGATGTTGCCTTTGAGCATGCTGCGTCTGATGCTGACGACATCCAGGACGGCGTCGTTGGTCTCGACGGCGGGTCCGGCGGCGATTTCGCCCATCACGGGCAGGTCAAAGGCTTCGGCGTTGATGTTGCTTTCCTTTACCTTGACGATGTTCAGGAGTTCATCGTTGATGAAGGCCTTGAGTTTGTTGAGGCTGCGGTTGGCATCGTTGGTGCGTTTTTCTTCAGTGTCCATAAACATGTCGCCTTTGCCGGTGATCAGCCAGTGCAGGTCTACCCTGAAGTGTTTGCTCAAGAGCAGAAGTGTGTCCAGAGACGGTTTGATGCGGTTGTTTTCCATCTGTGAGATAGCGGAAGCGTTGATCTTCAATGCCGAGCCGAAGTCTTGTTGGTTGAGCCCGAGCTTTTTTCTTACGGCTTTTAGTCTTTCTCCAGTCATTGTTCCTCCTTGGTAAAAAAACGGGTGTTCCTTTTAGTTATTCTGAATTACTGAAACCAAAGTAACTCATGTCCAGCTTTTTGTCAAGCACTATTTTTACCATTACTTTAATAAATGTGTCCAAAGCTTACAGGGGTAGGGAGTCAGGCTGGGAGTGTATGCGGAGGATTGGGCGGTTGGAACTTGGAAGTAACACTTCAATCCGGGTAGGGCTGTGATTGATGCAGCGGTTGGGGCAGGGACAGGCGCACGAGGTCTTGAGCGGGTAAAAGGGTCATGAAAAAGGTGGCGGATATGGATGGGAATATTCAGGGTAAAATCGGAAGCTAAAAGGTAAGGATATGGTGCTTTATCCATGGGGAAAATGGGTGTTTAAACACGAATAATCAAAAAAAGTGATTGACAATAAACGCTCTTCTAAGGGATATGCTTTGAACCATGATAAATAATAATATCCAGAATGGAGATAGCATATGAGACTGTCTAATCGACTGCTGAAGTTGACGTTATTGCTTGCTTTTGCAGTAGCCCTCGGGTTGAGCATAGCGAGCAAAGACCCGGCTTCAGGGCGAAATGTGGTGGATGACCTCAAGGTTGAGGACCTGCCATCCGATGATGGTTCCGGCTTGATCGTGAGCTGGAAGCCTTTGCACCGCTCCAAACGCATCATTGAATATCGCGTTTACCGCGGTGTTCATCCCGATACCCTGTTTTTTACTCAGGCTGTGCCGGTGAACCCAAAGACAGGTTTTGCCGGTGACAGGATGTATTTTTATGATAGCGGTTATGGAGAGTTTATCGATCTCACCTCGCCGGGCAAGCTGAGGCAAGAGAAGCAGCAGAAGCCGGGCAGCCCCCTGTATCGCCGGATTCCGCGAGATATGGAGCTTGCAGCCAGGTTGTCTGAGAATTTCAGCATCTTTTCCTCGGTGGATAGGAGCGCCTTCTACAAGAAGGGCCAAAAGGTCTATTCTGCCGATGAGGCTGACAGCACCGCCTATGCCGGCTTCAAATTCAAGCATCAGAGTTTGTTTGCTTCGCTGGCACCCGGTAACACTTACTATTACAGCGTGGTTGCGGTGGATGAGCGCAGCAGATTCCAGGATCCTGCGCCTGTGGTTTCCGGCAGCCCGGTGGCCAATGCGCCGGAAGCGGCAGCTGCGCTTCATAGCGTGTGGCTCAGCGATACCAAGGAGTTGCGCTTTGAGTGGGAATATCCCACGATCAAGGACAACATCCTGCAGTATCAGATCTACTTGGTAAGCGGCATCGGTGCGGAAGCTTGGGAGAGCGTGAAAGACAATCCTGAGCAGCGCAGCGCCTACCTGCGTCCCGTTACGGCAGGCCCCGTGGGCGGTGGTGCACTGCCGGCCTATAAGACGGTGCCCATGCCGGATGGCATCCCGGAAAATGCGCAGTTTGTGATCGAGCTGATGAACCGTGAAGGCACCGCCTTCTCTGCCATATCAACACCCAGGATGCTGGACAGCAGCTATCTGCCTGAAAAGCCCACCTTCTACGTGGAAGACAAGCCCAACGACAAGGGAGACCGCCTCTGCGTGATCTGGGATCACCCGATCGTCTTCATCACCAAGACTTCATCGCTGGATCGGGAAAACACCAGGCTGAAGGTAAACTATCAGCTCAATAAGACCGACACTCAGGATGTGAAAAACCTCTATTTTGAATTTACCAAGCTGGGTGAGAGCAAGCCATTTGCCACGATAAAAGAGTTTTATCAGGATATGAGCTTCAACATCAACGTGCCCAAGGATTATGATTACCGCAAGGGCTTCAGGGTGCGCATCACCATGGAAGGCAAGAAGGTAGACCGCAAGTCCTATGCCTTGGAGCAGGAACTCGTTTGGGATGAAGGCATGATGACCTTAATGCCCACCAAAGAGCTCTGGCGCAATGGCGTGGAAGTGTCCAAGATCCAAAACGTGGTCTACAGACGCGGCATCAGCTCGCCCATGTATATGACCTTGAAAAACAACACCTGCTTTGACAACAACCTGGACGTCAACGTTCCTTACCCCTCCACGGTGGGCCGGGGCGTCTATGGCTTCAGCTTTGTCAAAGGCATCGACCTGCATACCTACATGAATGGCAAACGCTTTGTGAGAAAGCTCAAACCTGGCGAATCCAGAAGCGCTTATGCGCTCGTCTCGCCTGAGATAGACTTTACCTACGATGTGGAAAACGACACCCGCATCAGCCTCAATATCTTCAGAGACGAAGCCCTCAAGCAGATGGATGAAAGCAAGAAAGAGCTGGCCGAGCTCAAAGGACAGGTGGCTGCCGCATCAGATAGCCTCAAACCTCAACTGCAGGCCAAGGTGGATGCACTGGAAAAGCAAGTGAAGCTCTATGATACAAACGAGAACGTGATCGAAGCCTTGAAGCGCAAAGGCCAGCGCGCCTGGACGGCCTTCATCGCCAAGATCAGAGAGCCGGAAAGCCGTCAGCACAACTACCGCGTGGTGAAGACGGATACCAGGGGCTTGTATACCGAAGGGGATCTGGACCTCAACGAAAAGGAAGAGCCAAACTTCTACTTCCCCATCTCCAACTGGTTTGCCACGGATAAGTTTGTGACGCTGATCGCCGTGATTGTCTACGGTGCTTTGGTAGTGGCCTTTGTGACTATGGCCAAGAGTGGTAGAAAGCTCTACGTCCGCCCCATTGCGGGATTGGATGAGATAGACAACGCCGTGGGCCGCGCCACCGAGATGGGACGCCCGATGCTCTATTGTATGGGTCATGGTGGCCTTTCAGACGTGGCGACACTTGCCTCTATGAGCATCATCTCTCAGGTGGCCAGAAAAGCGGCAGAATATGATACCAAGATGATCGTGCCGTGTTATGACTACATCGTGCTGCCCATCGTGCAGGAAATCGTGAGAGAATCCCACTACAGCGTGGGCAGACCCGATACCTACGACAAAAACAACATCTTCTACCTTACCAACTCCCAATTTGCCTATGTGGCTGCCGTGAATGGAATCATGATCCGTGAAAAGATGGCGACCAACTTCTTCCTGGGCTACTTCTCGGCGGAAGCGTTGCTGATGACCGAGACCGGAAACACGGTGGGTGCAGTGCAGATCGCCGGCACAGACTCCGTGACTCAGATTCCCTTCTTCATCACCACATGTGACTATACATTGATCGGCGAAGAGCTTTACGCCGCCGGTGCTTATCTGAACCGTGAACCCATGCTGCTGGGCACCTTGAAGGCTCAGGACTATTTCAAGATCATTATCGTGTTCTTGGTGCTTGTGGGCTCCCTGCTCTCCAGCTTCCAGGTAATGACTCTACTGAATATTCTCCCTACCAAGTAATAGAGGATCAATCATTATGAAAAAGACAATACCACTCATCATCGTCATCGCCGGAGGAATAGTGTGGCTCCTCTGGGTGTTTATACCCCATAGAGTCATGGCCGACGATTTTTACTATAAGTTCTACATGCCCTGGGCAAGGGCGATGGCACCCTTTGCCATCATCCTGGGTGTGTTTAGCCTTTCCATGATGCACACCGCCAAGATCAAGCGGCGTGCACCCAAATGGCAATACAGTTACTTCTTCTTTGCAGGTTTTATCGCCACCTCACTTGCCGGATTCATCGGAGGCACGCAAAAGGGTGGCCTCTACATGTGGATGTTTGAAAACATGGCTATGCCCATGAGTGCCACCATGTTTTCGCTGTTGGCTTTTTATATGGCTTCTGCAGCCTATAAAGCCTTCAGGGCGCGCTCCGCTGAAGCTACTGTGCTGCTCGCTGCTGCTATCGTGGTGATGCTGGCACAGGTGCCGATCGGAGTGAAGATTTCCAAATACCTGCCCGCCATCTCACAGTGGATCTTGGACGTCCCAAACCTGGCAGCCAAGCGCGGCATCATGCTGGGCGTGGGATTGGGCTCGGTGGCTACCACCCTCAAGATTATGTTAGGTATCGAACGCTCTTACTTGGGCGGAGATTAATGGAGGCATGCAATGAATTTCTTTGAACGCATTCAAAAGTTGGATCGCCGTTGGATCTACATCGTGGTGGCTCTGGCCATCGCCCTGCCTCTGGCTTTCCCCTTCAATTCAGACAACGTCACCTCGCCACCTACAGAAAACCTGTATCAGTTTATCGACAGCTTTGCCGGCAGGCCGGATAGAGCCATCCTGCTGAGCTTCTACCACGATGCCTCCACGATGCCGGAGCTCTTCCCCATGGAAGTGGCCATCCTGAGGCACTGCTTTGAGCGCAATATCAAGGTCTTTACGCTCACCTGGCTGCCTTCCGCAGGTCCCATCATCGACTACGCCATCAATACCGTGAAAGAAGAGTATCCAAACATCAAATCCGGCGTGGACTACTGTAACTTTGGCTACATTCCCGGCACCTTGGCCATGCCTACCATTTTGGGTATGGGAGACAACATCGCCGCCGCAGTGAAGACGGACGCCGAAGGACGCAAGCTGGAAAACCTGGAGATCATGAAAGGTCTGACCAACTACAGCGAATTGAACTTGGTGATCGAGTTTTCCGGTAGCTCCGCCGGTGGAATGTGGCTCTATTATGCCAGACCCAAGTTTGGTCTCAACATCGCCGTGGGCGTGACCGCCGTGATGGCTGCAGACATGTATCCCTACCTGCAAACCGGACAGTTTATCGGCATGCTTTCCGGGCTCAAGGGTGCGGCTGAATATGAAAAGCTCACCGACGTCTTTGGTGCCTACCGCGAACCCGGCACTCCGCTGGATCTGGGCGTAGACGAAGATGGCAACAAGATCCCGCACGGACGCTCCTTCAGCAGCGATATCCTGAGGGATGAGTCTATCCAGAAATACCTCAATATCACCACTCAGAATACGGCTAAATTCACGCCTGCAGAATATCAACAGTTTGTAGCGAAACATCCTGAAAAACAGGACATCTTTGATGGTCTCAAAGAAGAGAAAGATGGCAAGGTTGTGATCGACGTCACCAAGGTCACAGAAGCTCAAAAGGATGAGCTGGGCTATGTGGCTTTCAACGATCTCAACCGCCTCACCTACAACATTCCTTATAAGTTTAAAGTAGCGCGCATCGGCATGAACGCTCAATCCGTGGCCCATATCATGATCATCGTGTTCATTATCCTGGGTAATATCGGTTACTTCATCCAAAAAGCCCGCCAGGCAAAGCAGCAGTAAAGGAGGTTAAAAATGTCATTTGAACTATTCAGTAACTTAGTGGGTGCTTTCTTCACCCTGGCTATCTTCTCCTTCCTTTACAAGGACAACCCCCTCTATCAGATGTCTGAACAGCTCTTGGTGGGTATTTCACTGGGCTACAGCCTGGTGCTCTCCTACGAACGTGTGTTCATCCCCTTCTTTTGGCAGCCCATCATACTCAAGCACGAGTTTATCCTCATCATTCCGGCTATCATCGGTGCTTTCTACCTCTTCCGCTTCAGCCGCAAACTGAGCTGGTTGAGCCGCTACCCGATCGCCTTTTCCATGATGGGAGCAGGTGCCAGCGTGGCCTTGGCTATGCACAGCCTTATCCTGGTGCAGATGCGTCAGGCGATGGTGCCAATCGAAAACCTCAACCTCTTCCTGATCTTCCTGGGCACAGTCACCGTGTTGCTCTACTTCTTCTTCTCCAAAGCACACACCGGCGTCTATGGCAAGTTTGTGTCGATCGGAAAGTGGTTTATGATGGTGGGCTTTGGTGCCTCCTTCGGACTCACCGTGATGGCTCGTATCTCATTGTTGATCGGACGTATCCAGTTCCTGGTCAACGATGTCTTCGCCAAGATATTCTAAAACCTTATAGCATAGCCGTCCTGCCATAGCTCGCTTTGTCGGGCGACTATATATGGAATGACCAATGAAGAAATATAGCCTGTTCACGGCCATGGTTCTTCTGGGAAGCTTGATCCTGTTTTCCGCCTCCTCACCGGAGGTGGCAAAACAGGGTCAGGTGACCGGTTTGATCGCCATGGATGCCCCCTTTGACGATGGCTCAGGTATAGTGTTGAAATGGACACCACTCAGCAAAGAGCATCGCATTATCCAGTATAAGATCTATCGGGGTTGCAGCCCGGATACCCTCTTCTTCCTCAGCAATCTGGATGTAGACCCCACTATGGGTGTGATCGGTGATGAGCTCCGCTTTACCGATTCGGATTATCAACCGCTGTATGAGTTTGAAACCGCACCCGCAAAGCTGAAGAAGGAAAAGCACCAGCCTGCCGACAGCCCGCTGTATCGAGCCGTACCCCGCGACCCGAAGGTGATCGGCTCGCTTGTCGATCGCTATGACATGCTGGGTTCCATCAAGCACAGCGTGTTTTACCATCAATCCAAGCAGGTGAAGCTGGATAAAGAAAGCTATGCCGGCTACAAGCTCAACCAGTTTGACCTCATCTTGGCCAACCCCAAAGTTGGCAATGAATACTATTACAGCGTGGTGGCGGTGAATGAGCGCGGACACCACCTGCCCGCCGCCAAGATAGTCTCCGCCATCCCGGTGGACAACCGTCCTGCGCCCGATGCAGTGGTCAACGCCACCTACGTGGAAGATACGCAGGAGCTTGGCTTTGAGTGGAATATGCCTGAAGTGGGCTATGACATCGCTCTCTACAGCGGTTGGCTGCTCCCCAAGGAGTCGGTGCCACTCTTCAGATCAGAGCAGGAGCTCAACCTCACTGCGGCAGACGAGCAGTTCCACGCCGCTTGGCAAGAAAGAGCGATCAAGGTCTTTGATTCCTATGTGACTTCAGGCTCCAAGACGCTCTATGAAAAGGTGGATCTCAAAGAAGCAGGCATCAGCCTCAGCCGTCCTGCCTCAGACTATCTGCCCGTGCTGAGTTACATGGATTATTCCGAGTATCAAAACGCCTCTATCGCAGATACACTCTACATCAGAAACTCCGCTGAGTATCCCAATCTTCCCGCCTTCAGCGTTCAGGACAAGCCCAATGACAAGGGAGACAACAACTACCTCTCCATGGGCAAGCCCATCGCCTACATCACGCAGGCCTCTTACACTTCAGCCAAGCACAACAAGCTCAAGTTTACCTATGAGCTGCTTGAGAACGACCTGTATCCGATTGAGCGTCTGCGCTTTACCTTCAGGGAGGAAGGCGGCAAAGAGATAGCTCAGATCACGGAGTATTATCCGGATAAGGTGATCTCGATGAAGCTGCCCAAAGACTTTGCGCACGGCAAGAGCTTCAAGGTGGAGACGCAGGTGATGTTGCGCAAAAACAAGGGCAAATATGAAGAGCCTGCCGCACATCAGGATATCCTGTTTGAGGAAGCTACGCACAGGTATCTGGGCAAGCATCTGAGCATCGCCGGCAAGCGTCTCGACCGCGTCTACATGGATGTGCTGATCAAAAACAAGCTCAGCCCCTATTTCAGTCCCGGCATGCGCTCTAACGGTATGATCCGCGCCTTGGATCACGCCATCAACTACCCTGATGCACTCTATAAACCCATCTCAAACTACGATGCCAAGAGCCGCAGACTGCTGCTAAGCCCGGCTTTTACAGTTGCCTTTGACGAAGACAAGATGCTCAGCTTTGCTGGCAACATCTATCGCGGCGTATTTGAGAAAGACTTGAGGGAGATGAAGGCGGAGGCCGACAGCCTCAGCAAGCTGGTGAAGGGTATGCAGGCTACCGGAGATACGCTCAGCGAAGCCTATCTGAGCAGTCAAGCCGAGGCTACCCAAGCTCAGGATAGCTACAACTTTATCATCAACCATCCCGCCTACAAGCAAGCCCAAAAAGCACGCAGCGAGAAGGCATGGCGCAAGATACTGCTGGCAGAGATGCACCGCAACTCCCGCACCTACGCCTATCAGCTTTTGCTCACCGACGGTCACGGTCTCATCCAACAGACAGACACCTACAAAGATCCCAAGGGCAACCAGTGGTTCTTCCCCGAGCCGCAATGGTTTGACAAGACCAAATTGGCCACCCTCATCGGCAGCCTCACTTTTGGCATCATGATTGTCGTTGCCTTGGTGCAAGCCCGCCGCAGGGAGCTCTACATCCGCCCCATCGCAGGTTTGGAGGAGCTGGACAACGCTGTGGGACGTGCCACCGAGATGGGCAGACCCGTGATGTTTGTGCCCGGCTGGGGCGGCCTGGGTGATCCCTGCACCATCAGTGCGCTGATGATCCTCAGTGAAACGGCGAAGAAGACGGCCGAGTTTGACGTCCGCCTCATCTCGCCGCACGTGGACTATTTTGTGATGCCGCTGGCGCAGGAGATAGTGCAGACTGCCTACAACGAGGCCGGCAGACCGGATGCCTTCAACCGTGAAGACATCTTCTACATCTCGGATTCGCAATTTGCCTTTGCCGCAGGTGTAAACGGCATCATCATCCGTGAACGAGCCGCAACCGTGCTCTACATGGGCTACTTCAACGCCGAAGCCCTGCTCATGACCGAGACCGGAAACCAGATGGGCTCCATCCAAATCGCTGGCACAGACGCCATCACGCAGGTTCCTTTCTTCATCACCACCTGTGACTATACACTGATCGGCGAAGAGTTTTATGCCGCCAGCGCTTATCTCTCCCGCAATATCGAGCTGGTGAGTATGCTCAAAGGGCAGGACTACTTCAAGATCGTGATGATCTTCCTGATCATCATCGGCACCTTCCTTTCAACCGCCCACTGGCACGAGCTGCTGCACTTCCTGCCATTTGAATAAGGCATAATATGACGATCCTACTTGTTTCTCCCACAGCTACCACCGGTGGCTTGGAAATGATGCGCAGAGGGCATCAAGTGTTTCAGGGAATCTTGTATATAGCCGCCGCAGCGAGGGATGCAGGCCATAGAGCCGTAGTGGTTCAGGCTGATGTCAACAACCTGCACCGCTACATCCGCCGCTATATACCCGACGTGATCGGCTTCACCTGCGTGACAGCCGTGTACCCTTTGGTGAGCGAGATGATCCGCTATGTAAAGGAAAAGCACCCCGAGATCATCACCGTGGTTGGCGGCCACCATGTGACCTTCATGTACAAGGAAACCCTGCAAGAGACAGGTGTGGATTTTGTTTGTCGCGGCGAGGGTGAAGAGACCTTCGCCGCCCTCCTTTCTGCTCTGGAAGCCAAAGACCGCTATCCCGCCATCACCGGCATGGTCTACATGAAGGACGGCGAGTTTTACAACGACGAAAGGATAGTGCTGCTGGAAGACATCAACAAAATCCCGCGCATCACCATGGATTTGGTGGCGCCGGAATCCACTTTCACGCCCAAGATAGTCTCCAGCAGGGGCTGCCCCTTCAAGTGTTCCTACTGCTCCATCTCCGCCTTCTATGGCGGCAAATACCGTCAGCGCAGAGTGGAAGACGTGATCGCAGACATCAAGGATTACATCTCCTGGGGCTACACCCAGTTTTGGATTCATGACGACAACTTCACCACAGACGCCGCCTGGCTCACGCGCTTCTGCGATCTGGTCGAGCAGGAAGAGCTGAAGTTTACCTTCAGCTGCATGAGCCGGATCAACTTCATCGAGCGATCACCCGAGCTGGTGGAAAGACTGGGCAAATGCGGCTGCACCATGATGAGCATCGGCATCGAAAGCGGCGTGCCGGAGGTGTTGGAAAGCATCAACAAAAAGCTCAGCATCCCCCAGATCTTGAAGGCGGTGAATATCCTGAAGAAACAGGGCATCAGCTACACCTTCTTCATGCTCCTGGGCAGCGGTGATGAGTTTGACACCCCCGAGATCATGGACAAGAACATCAAGTTTTTCAGCAAGCTCCCCGGGCTCGTCCTTGCCTCCATCCTCACGCCTTTCCCGGGCACAGCCGTGTATGAAAAACTGAAGCGTGAAAACCGCATCCGCCACTACAATTGGGAAGATTACGACATCACGCACTGCGTCTACAATCCCCTGGGCATGACCTACAAACAGATGGAATCCTATCTGCCCAAAGCCTATATGAAGATATACTTGGCCAAATGGCGGGAATTACCCTCACTCTTCATCAAGGCGCTAAAAACCAAATCCATCGAACCGGGAATGATCTTGGGCAGCGCCAAATCCCTGTTTCAAACCTATGTTTTGAGAAAGGATTTCTACAAGAGCATACGTAAAACCAAATAACATAACAAGTTTGGCTCGATTTGTGCATACACTGTGCCCACAAGCCAAGGCTACATTGAGAACGTAATGGTCTTGATGATAATCATTGGCGCATATCTTTCAAGTAAAAATCGGCACGGAATCCTGTTTCCTTCGCCAGTTGAGTAAAAAGGAAGGTTTCACAATGACAGTTCTATTTGTTTCGCCAAAGGCTACCGCCGGTGGCCTGCAGAGGACGCGCAAAGGGCACCAGATATTTCAGGGAGTCTTGTATGTGGCTGCCGCAGTCAGGGATGCGGGCTACAGGTCTGTAGTGGTTCAGGCAGATGTCAACACCCTGCACCGCTATATCCGCAGATACAAACCCGATGTGATCGGCTTTACCGCTGTAACGGCGGTCTATCCCCTGGCCGGAGAAATGATTCGCTATGTAAAAGAGCATCATCCCGAGATCATCACCGTGATCGGCGGTCACCACGTGACCTTCATGTACAAGGAAACCCTGCAAGAGACAGGCGTAGACTTCGTTTGTCGCGGTGAGGGAGAGGAGACCTTTGTCGCCCTTGTCAAGGCTCTGGAAGCAAAAGACCGCTATCCCGCCATCACCGGCATGGCTTACCTGAAAGACGGTGAGTTTTACAACGATGAAGAGATCGTGTTACTCAAAGACATCAACTCCATTCCCAAGATCACCATGGACTTGGTAGCCCCGGAGTTCAGCTTCACGCCCAAGATAGTCTCCAGCAGGGGCTGTCCTTTCAAGTGTTCCTATTGCTCCATCTCCGCTTTTTATGGTGGCAGTTTCCGCCAACGCAGAGTGGAAGACGTGATCGGGGAAATCAAGGACTTTATCTCTTGGGGATACGACCAGTTCTGGATTCATGACGACAATTTCACCACCAATGCCGATTGGATCACCCGTTTCTGTGACTTGGTGGAAGAGGAAAAGCTAAAGTTTACCTTCGCCTGCATGACCAGAATAGACATGGTCATCAGAAAGCCCGAGCTGGTGGCCAGATTGGCTGCTTGTGGCTGCACCCTGATGGGATTCGGCATCGAGAGCGGTGTGCCGGAGGTGTTGGAAAGCCTCAATAAAAGGATCAGCACCGATCAGATCATGAAAGCCGTGAGCATCCTGAAGAACCTGGGCATCAGCTACAGCTTCTTCTTTATCCTCGGCAGTGGCGATGAATTTGACACCCCCGAGATCATCGAAAAGAACATCAAGTTCGCCAGCAAGCTCCCCGGTCTCATCCTCGTCTCCGTCATGACACCTTTCCCGGGCACCGCCGTATATGACAGACTCAAGCGCGAAAACCGCATCCGGCACTACAATTGGGAGGATTACGACATCACCCACTGCGTCTACAACCCCTTGGGCATGACCTACAAGCAGATGGAAGCGTATTTGCCCAAAGCTTACCTCAAGATCTACTGGGCCAAGCGGCGCGAATTGATCCCCCTCTTTATCCAAGCCATCAAGAGCAAATCCTTGGAGCCCAGGATCATCTTCAGCAGTGCCAAATCCCTCTTTGAAACCTACGTTTTGAGAAAGGACTTCTACAAAAGCACACTCAGAAACCAATAATATCTTCTATTTCGGCTCGATTTGTGCAAGTTAATCGTAACTGCATAAGCGATTTGTAGATATCCCTTCAGGAGCCCGTGTTTTATCAAGGCATCCTGCAATCCCTTTATTAACCAACTCAAACAAAAGTAGCAACCCAATACCACTTGAGGAGGTGGAGAGATGAGAAAGATTGCTTTAAGCACGATAGCCCTGCTCGTGGTGCTAAGCTTTGCGTATGCGGAGATTCAGGCACCGGCGCAGGCTAAAAAACCTGTCTTTATTGATATACCCCAATCCACAGTCAGAGCGACCTCGCAGTATGCGCCTTACTACTATTTCTCCAGCGAACCAATATCCATCATGACCAGCTTTTACGACTACATGATCGGAAGTTACAACGGCTTGCCCCTGAGGGCGATCCCCGGTGAATTCGGCGGCGGATATTTCATGGTTTATCAAGGACGCTGCGCTCCCGACAGCACCAGGAAAGTCTACTACACTTATCTGGATCAGTCGGGGTTCGTCATATCCAACAGCGAAATATCTGACAGTAGCGCCACTGAGGGTTATCCCACCATGACTATTGATCCCGTGAGTGGCAAGCCCATGTATGCCTGGCACACGGATGTGGATCATGATGGCAAGCAAGAAGTGGTGTTTGTCGCAGATGCATTTATGGATGATTTCCCCGGTCTGTTTACCAATTACCAGACGATTGTAGACAACCCCACCCAGATCACTGCTCCCAACGGGGTAGTCACCGGCGATAACCAGTTTATCTGGCCCACAGCCACGATCGGTCCCTCACCGATAGCCGGCAAGCGCCGTGTCTATGTGGCTACGCGCAACTCCAGAAGTCACGTTCCCAACAACTTTCCCAGTGAAAACGTCTTGATCGCCTATGCGGATATTGATGGAGACATGATAGAGGAAGGCATCCCGGCCGTCTGGAACTACACCTCTGTGCCCACCTTTGACCTCTGGAATGTAGACACGGAAAACTGGCGCAGACCATTTACCACCTTCTGCGCTGATGATGCAGGAAATATCTACTATATTGGTTATCATGACTCCCGTGACCTGGATGGCAACCCATTTGACGAACCTGATGTGCATGTGATGAAGTGTGACAACTTTGGCGAAGGCACTTGGACGATGATGACCGCATCCGGCCATATCCCTGCCTGGATTCCGGAAGGACCTCCCTGGGTTGAACCCCACTTCTATGACGAGGATGGCAACCCCTACGAACCGGGCGATCTTTACTGGGCGATCCAAAATTCCAGCCATGTGAATGCCGTTGTCGATCGCAGTGGAAGGATCCATTTCCCCGCCCTCTGGGCACTTTCATCCGATACATCATACTATCCAAACATGCAGTATGTGAAGCAGCTTATCTTTGATCCCGCCACAAACGAAGTCAGCATTCATGAGGTATATCCCATCAAGCACCCTGATAACACCGCTGATTATGAGTGTTACCATCCGTGGGATAACGAACCGCCCTGGGGAGAGGCAGAGTATATCCAGGTAGATGGAGAATGGCATCTGGACATCAATGCCATGTGGCCTTTTTGCCATTGGGACAGGACTGCCCATGAAAGCTCTATGATGGCTCATTATAACAATATCAAGATGAGCAAACCAAACCAGCATAGCTGGACGGTGATGGTGTGGCAAGATTGTAATCGGGCCATGCTCTACGACCAGTCAGATGACCCTGGTGCTGGATTTTCACCCGATATCATGATCGCTGTAAGTCCCAACAACGGAATGACCTGGAAAGACCCCATCTGCCTCAACAGCCTGGATGTTCCCCAACTTGCTGATCTCACTCCCATGTGGGTATATCCCGTGGATGAGGTCGTTTATGCAGGTGTAGCCCACAATCCCAAAGAGGGCAGAGACTATCACATGGGGAAGGTGGGACTTATGTTTTATGATGATAACACTTGGGGTTCATACGAGCTTTATCCCCCCTACCACGACAACAATGATGGTGGAGAAGTCATGTTTATGGAGCTGACCATCGCCTTTGAGCCTGCCGGAGATGCAGACGAATCTCTGGCCTCAGCACCGGGGATAGGCATTCTCAAGGGAAACTTCCCCAATCCCTTCAATCCCGAAACCACCATCAGCTACACCATGCCCGCAGCCGGTGATGCCAAACTGGGCATCTACAACCTCAGAGGCCAATTGGTGCGCACTTTGGTAAATGAACCCAAAGCCGGTGGCGACCACAGGGTGGTGTGGGACGGCAAGGATGACAACGGAGACAGCGTGACCAGCGGCATCTATTTCTACCGCCTGGAAACAGGCAAACATAGCCAAACCCGCAAGATGATGCTGATGCAGTAAGAGACTTCAAGCTTCTGATCAATAATGCCCGTGGTATCCCCACGGGCTTTTTTGTGGTTGTCTGTTGTGGCGCTGGATTCCGGGACGCAGGTGATCCCGGCTGCGCTGCGCACAGCTCTGAAGCTGTTTTCTTGCAAAACACCCATGAAAATAGTAGGTGATCTTTGGATAAGCATGGAGCCGGAAAACCCAAGCCGAAAATCAATATTTGACTATTACACATAATACAATGAGCAATAACCGCTATCAAAGACCCTTCTCAAATGTCGATTCCATGCGGGCTCCCAACTCCTTCCCTGCTGCTCTCCTGCTCCTCGAGTAAGTAACGAGTAGCAAAGCAGGCAGTTAGGAGGCAGAGCCAAGGGGAGCAAAAAGCACTTCGGGGCGGGAGGTCATTCCGGGGCAAAAGTCAAATGTTTTGCAAACATAGGGATTCTGCAAATAAATTAGGCTCCAAAATGGGCATTTTATCCAAAGGGAAAACCAGGGGGCTTAGCTGTTTTTATGAGCGGATATACACAAAATAAAAAGCAAAAGTAAAGATATTCTGTGTTTAGGCTCGATTTGTGCATACAATAAAACGCAGTAGAGACAAACATTAGGAATTCCCGCAGGGAGCCTGCTTCCAAGTGGCTATCTGCTGACAGATCAGAGAGTAACGAACCAGAGCAAATTAACAAACCAATTACTTAGGAGGTAAAGATGAAAAGATTTGCTTTAATCGTGTTAGCCCTGTTCATGGTGCTCAGCTTTGTGTATGCAGAGATTCCGGCACCGGAGCCGGCTATGAAGCCCATCGATACGCCCCACACCAGGCCCAAAGCGGCCACGCGGGAGGCACCATACTACGAATTCTCCTGCGAGCCATTGCCTATCATGACAAACTTTTACGACTACTTTATCGGAGGTTACAGCAGCCTGCCTTTGAGAATGATCCCGCCGGAGTATGGCCGCGGATACTTTATGACCTATCACGGTCGACGGGAAGCGGGCAGCAACCGCAGGATTTACTTCACGCACCTGGATCGCCAAGGTAACGTGAAGAACAACAGCGAGATCACCAACTCGCAAAAACACGAAGGCTTCCCCACTTTGGTGGTCGATCCGGTGAGCGGCAAACCCTTCTACGCTTGGCACGTAAACGAAGATACCACGGATGATGCACTGGAATCGTTGGGAATTTGGGATGCCTTCATGTGGGATAATACCGGCCTTTGGACCAATATCGTTTATCTTGCCGATAACCCCACCACCATCACGGCACCCAACGGCGTCGTAACGGAAGACAACGAATTTATCTGGCCTACAGCCGTGATTGGCCCTTCGCCCATCGATGGCATGCGCCGCATCTATGTGTCCATGCGCAATAAAATTACCCACGCCAGCGGTGGCAGACCCAGCGAAAACGCCTTGATCGCCTATGCGGATTTTGACGGACCTACGATCGAAAGAAACGAAGACCTCGCCTGGAACTATAAAACAGTGCCCATGTATGACCTCTGGAACGTCGATACAGAAGTCCTGCGCAGGCCTTATACCACCATCTGTGCCGACGAGGCAGGAAACATCTACTACATAGGCTATTGCATTGCCGTGGATGCAGATGGTAACGATCTGGGCGAAAACGATCTGCAGGTGTTGAAGTGTGACAATTATGGCGAAGGAAACTGGATTGCCTATGACAGGCTGGGCAATTTCCCGACCTGGAATCCGGCCACTTCTCCCACCGACCCCACAGGTTATTTCAAAAAAGAGGGTAATACGCCTTATGCGTCGGAAGAGCTTTATTGGGGCATCATCAATTCCGGCCATGTGAATGCTGTCGTCGACAATCTGGGAAGGCTGCATATGCCTGCCCTCTGGTCACTTAGAGCGACAGATAACGTCTATTTCCCCGCCTTGCACCATGTGAAGCAATTGGTATTTGATCCCTCCATCGGTGAGATTGAAATCCACGATGTACACCCCGTCCAAAATCCTGATGACTACTACAACGATTGCCACACACCCTGGGATACCGAGGAGCCTTTTGGAGAACCCGAATACGTCGAAATTGGGGGAGAACTCTATCTGGACATCGAGACCATCTGGCCTTTCCCACACTGGGATACAAGCGCCCATGATAACGCAATGATATTCCACTACAACCACATCAAAATGACCAGGCCAAACGATTGGGGGTGGATGGTGATGGTGTGGCAAGATAGCGGTAGAGCGCGCTATTACAACGATGTAAACATCTCTGAGTATTCCGATTTCTTCGATACGCCTGAGATCAGGATCTCAATCAGCAATGACAACGGCATGACCTGGAGCGAGCCCATCAACATCAACAACCAGGAAACGCCTGAGTTCAGTGGCATCAAGCCCATGTATGTGTTTCCCGCAGACAGAGTCTATTATACGGGTATCAAGAATGGCTATCGGATGGGAAAAATCGCCTTTATGTTTTATGATGATTTCACTTGGGGATCACATGTGAATGCTCCCCAATACCACACCAATAACGATGGTGGGAGAACCATGTTTATGGAGCTGGAAATCGCTTTCCAAAGACATTATCCGGATGCAGATGATCCGGTGGTGCAGCCTTCCATCGATATCCTCCATGAAAACTATCCCAACCCCTTCAACCCTGAAACCACCATCAGCTACACCATGCCCGCAGCCGGTGATGCCAAACTGGGCATCTATAACCTCAGAGGCCAATTGGTGCGCTCTCTGGTGAACGAACGCAAAGACACCGGCGATCACAAAGTGGTGTGGGATGGCAAAGACAACCACGGCAACATCATGCCCAGCGGCATCTACTTCTACCGCCTGGAAGCCGGCAAACACAGCCAAACCCGCAAGATGATGCTGATGAAATAATGACAGTGTAAATGATAGATAAGCCCCGGGATTTTCCTGGGGCTTTTTGCTGCTCATCAAAATCAGGTCAGCTTGGGCAGCTTGGCACCCTAATCTCCCCGTCCAAGCACAGTTAGCAGATTTAGCTTGACATAAAAGCCCCGCCAAATAGCATAAATCAAAATAGTATGGAGTCATAATGAAACATCTCAACATATTTGTATTATTGGGCATGATGCTCACGGCAGTTCTTTCCCTGCAGGCACAGACGGATCTCGCCCTCACACCCACGATCAGACACAGGCGTGGCGCATTGGGCATCGGTTATGGGCTGTGTTATGGGGGCTTGGGCTTCAATGGAGATTACAATTTTACCGATGACATCGCCGTCAGCGGCAGCATCGGCACCTTTGGCTATGTGGGTGGCTATGAGCTGGGGCTAAAATACTACTTTTTAAAGTTTGATGCGCGTGTGCGTCCCAAGTTGAGTGTTTGGTATGGCGTAAATGGCATTGTGTATGCCAATCCTCAAGGCATGACCAAGGTCATGGAAGCTCATCAGGGCTTTACCGTCGGAGCCGGGGGAGAGTTGATGTTTGGCTCCCGGCGCAGGCATGGAGTGGATTTTGATATTCTGTATATCGTCTACACCACTCAGAATAAGCGCATCGAGGAGCTGGAAAGCCAAGGCTATCCGCAGTTTGGCAAGAGTATCCCGATATTGGTCTCCCTGGGCTATCGATACGCCTTCTAAACGGCTACCTGCGCCTTAGAAGAAGCACACGCATCCCCGAAACCAGCGCAGCCCTAACACCTAAAACCTAACACCTAACACCTATCCAGCTAAACTGGCCTCAATACTTGATCGTGAGGCCGGCGATTATCCTGTAGTCTTTGGCGTGTTGGATGGATTGGTTGTATTGAAGGCTCACGTAGGCGGGGTGGAAATCCAGCTTGCCGCCCAGATAGATCTGCTGATCCTCACGCACTGACATCGACCAGCCTTCATAGCTCTCGTCAAGGTAGTAAATCCCGTATTTGTTTCTGAAGCAGGCTCTGTAACCGGCATCAAAGCAGACGTTTTTGTGTTTGTATCTGAGGCCGCTGTTGTAATAGAAGCCGTTGTTTTTGTAGTTCTTTTTATCCTCAATGTGGTAACGGCAGTTGAGGTGTATCTGCAAGGGATCCAGCGCCTTGTGGTTCATGTTCAGCTCAAAGCGCCAGTGATTGGGGCGCGTGACCGCATAGTTTTGCATGATGTTGGAGAGCACTTCCCTGTCAAAGTAGCTGACCTTGATGCCGAAAGCGGAGACCTTGTCTGCATACCTGAGAGAGGCGGCCAGCCTGCTTTTGATGGAGTTGTTGGATGAGGTGGGTTGCTGGTATTGATTGGCGGAAAAGAGCAGGTGCAGCTTCAGATACTTTGCCAGCGGGAAAAGCGCATCGTAAGCGAGCTCTATGCTGTTTGGATTGCGGACGACTGCCTGGGCAAAGTTGCTGTAGGCGATCTTGCTTCTATCGGGGTCTTTGGCCATGCTGATCTGCTGTTTGAAGCCTTCATGTTCATAGCGGAAGGCGGCGTAGGCGTGCACCTTTTTCTTGATCTTGCCCAGTTCCAAATCCAGCTCAAACTCATGAAGATCCAGCTTGAAAGCCAGGGCAGGGATGAGCAGCTTTTGCTTGTAGACCACGTTTTGATGTTCCCAATTGTGCTTTTGTTCATAGAGCATGCCGCCCACGCTGAAGTATTCGTCTTCATAGGCCAAAGCGGCGCCCCAGATGCGTTCCCTGTCCAGGGTGTCATAATCGACCTTGCGCTTGGCAAAAGAGGCGACCTGGTTGTTTGTATTCACGTTGATGGGTCGGTTTACGATGGAGCCAAAGGCCATTGCCTTGAGCTCCCAGATATCGGCTATCACGGCGGCACCCATGGGGCTGTAGAGGTCTACGGGGCTCATGGAACCGAGCTCAAACATCGGGCCGCGGCGTCCGCTTCCGGAAACACCCAGGCTGACTCCACTGCCAAAACGGGGACGGTAGTTGCCCACCGCCATTTCTCTGATGGCGCCGCTTCTGTCGACCTTCAGCGAAGCACCGAAATGGGTATTGTGATTGTCCCAATTGTGGAGCAGAGCCACGTCCAGCCTGTTCCCCGTATACCAGCCGCCAAAGCGGTGCAGGCTTTCCAGCTCGCCATCCCACCAGAGGCGGTTTTCCAAAGCCCATATCCTGGTTTGTTGCAGCAGGTCAGCCGCATCTTGTTGCCAACCTTGCACTTGAATCTCGTCCAGAGTGAGCTCTATCAGCTCAGGGCTCTGGATTTCTTCATCTTGATCGGGCACTTGCGCCCAGATCGGAACGCTGAAAAGCAGCAATAAAACAAGTAAGTATCTTACCATTGGTACCTCATTTCCAAACTGTGATCTGCATTGAGCTCCTGATGCGTGCGAATGGCATACAACAGCGCCAGGGAGCCATAATTGAGGCGCAAGCCAAACCCAAAGCGGGAGGGATGGCTCTGCCAGGAAGCCGCAAAGTGGAGTAAATCACTGGCGGCAATAGAGATGCTACTGCGAAGACTGTCGTCTCCATGGGGCTGATGCACGTAGCTCACGGCGGACTTGCCACCCAGCCCAAAGCGATAAAGTGCGGTGAAATGCCACTGCGCATCCAGGCTTGCTATCCTCAGCCAGCGGATTTCACCACCGTAAGGGGCGTGCATGGCGGATAACCCCAAGTCCGAATGCCACGTCAGGTAGGAGTCATCAGTGCTGAAAGACTCGTGAATAAGGTGCTGAGTGTAGCCCAGCACTATCTCTTCATTGCCCAGATTGGCGTTCAGATAGTAGTCTCGATAGTTGTAATCCGGATGACTCATCCAAGTGGAGCCAAAGCCGGAGTGTAAAGTCTTGTAGTCCATTGCGTAGTGCACTCCCCATACCTGTGCTTCGGGCTGGCTGAAGGGGAGGTGGTAGTTGAAGCTGATCCCATTGCCTCTGATCAGGGGCGAAAGCGTCTGGTCTGCAGGGCTGTCGGAAAGGAAGGTGATGCCGCTCAAAGCGATTGAGGATGCGCTTTCCTCGCTCAGGTCTGCCGTCAGGTTGGCAACTGTGCCAAAGACCATGATACACAGCAACAGGGGCTGCCAGACAGCCGCTTTGTCCACTACAGAAAGCATGAATGGGAGCGATTACGGATTTAGACCAAGCTCAGTTGCGTCTCAGGGTCAAAGAAGTGCGCTTTGGCCATGTCTACGCTGATGGCGAGCTGTTCTCCCGCTCTGGGCAGTTCCTTGGGGTCAAAGCGGGCGGTGAGGTCATCTTTGCCGGCTTTGAGCTGCAGGTGATATTCATTGCCCAAGGGCTCCACGATGTCGCAGAGTGCCATGATCTGCTGCGGTGCATCCGCCATGCTGTCAAAGCGTGCGTCGTAGATGTCTTCCGGACGGATGCCAAAGACTATTGCCTTGTCTTTGTAAGACTTCAGCGTCTCTTCCTGCGTCTTGGTGAGTGCAATGCTCACACCCTCGGTGACGAAGCAGAGTTGCGAATCCCTGGCTTCCAGTCTGCCATCGAGCAGGTTGATTGCAGGACTGCCGATAAAGCCGGCGACAAACATGTTTGCGGGGTTGTTGTAGATGTCCAGCGGCGTGTCTATCTGATGGATGACGCCGTCTTTCATCACCACGATCCTGTCTGCCATGGTCATCGCTTCCACCTGGTCGTGCGTCACGTAGATCATCGTGTTTTCCAGATGCCTGTGCAGCTTCACGATCTCGGAGCGCATCTGCACCCTCAGCTTGGCGTCGAGGTTGGAGAGCGGCTCGTCAAAGAGGAAGACCTGGGGGTTTCTCACGATGGCTCTACCCAGAGCCACACGCTGCCTTTGTCCACCGGAAAGCTGTGCGGGACGGCGTTTCATCATGCTTTCAATGCCCAGAAGCTCGGCTGCGTGAGCCACCTTCTTCTGGATGGTGGCTTTGTCTTCTTTGCGCAGCTTGAGCGCAAAAGCCATGTTGTCATACACCGTCATGTGCGGATAGAGAGCGTAGTTTTGAAACACCATGGCGATGTTTCTGTCCTTGGGGTGCACGTTGTTTACCAGTTTGTCCCCGATCCAGATCTCGCCACTGGAAATCTCTTCCAAGCCGGCGATCAGCCTGAGGACGGTGGTCTTGCCGCATCCCGAGGGACCTACCAGCACCATGAACTCTTTGTCCAGTGCTTCAAAGCTGACGTCTTTAACGGCATGAAAGCCGTTATCA
This sequence comes from Candidatus Cloacimonadota bacterium, assembly GCA_029781115.1. Taxonomy (GTDB): domain Bacteria; phylum Cloacimonadota; class Cloacimonadia; order Cloacimonadales; family Cloacimonadaceae; genus UBA3900. Next base: position 16,751 of record JAKOXG010000005.1, on the reverse strand, counting down.
TAGAACTTATTAAGGTTTTTAATCGTTATCTTGGCCATCAAAATACTCCTTTGAACCTGCCTAAAATATAGAGCATATATGTCAATAGTTGTTTTATCATTTATGCGATTCTCACCTGATTGCGGCCTTCGTTCTTGGCTTTGTAAAGGGCATCATCAGCCGCTTCGATGCAGCGTGCCACATCCATTTCATCGTAGATGCCCCTGTCTTGCTTATTCACGCCTATGCTGATGGTGACCTTGATCTCTATGTCCTTGTAGCGGAAGACGTGTGCTTCCACCTTGGCGCGGAGCATCTCCATCTTGACCAGAGTGTCCTCCAGCTTGGAATCAAAGAGGATGATCAAAAACTCCTCACCACCGTAGCGGATCACCACGTCACTCTTGCGAAATTCCTCGTTGAGGATCTCTGCCAAGCCTACCAAAACCCTGTCTCCGGCGGGATGTCCCCACTTGTCGTTCACCTTTTTGAAGTGGTCTATATCCACCATGGCAAAGCTGATAGGCGTCCCGTGACGAGTGGCCAACCGCATGATCTGGATGAGGTTTTCCTCCAGGTGGCGGCGGTTTTTCAAACCGGTGAGGGTGTCGGTGAGCGAGAGCTCTTCCACCTGCTTGAGCAGCATTTCGATCTTGTCATAGTCTGCCTGCAAGGACTCCACATAGGTGTTGTTGTAGATGCCTATCTGGTTGCCCAGCATCATGATGCGTGTTTCAAAGAAGGGCATCACCTCCACAAACTCTTCCGCACTCAGTATGCTCCTGATGAATTGAGAGCACTTGATCTGATGAAGCAACACCCTGTTTTGATAGTAGTTTGAAAACTTGAAGTATTGAATGCTTTCATTGAAGTCGGTACGCATGGCAGAGGAGTAGTTTCCACAGAAAAAGTGCAACTCTTGCAGCTGTCTCACACTCAAGTATGGAGCCAGGCGATTGATTAAAAGCTCGGCGATCATCATCTTTTTATCAGGCGGCATGAGGCGATCCTGCAGGGAAAAGATGTCGTAGAGCACGAAGGCGGTGTTGACGTTCATGTTTTTATTGACCAAAGAGTTGATCTTGGAAAGCAGCCTTTGCTTGGTGAGGGAGTCGCTGGGCCACTTCATGGCTTTGATCCAGAGGATGATGACAAAGAGTGCCGTGTCTGCACTGTCGGTATGGTAAAAGTGTGGGATCAGGTTCAGCCACAGGCAGGCAAAATCGGAGCCCTGGTTATGATGGGCGAGGATATGCGCTTTACAGGCATTATAGATAAGGTATCCCAGGGGCTCGGAGCTGTCTATCTGGTGTTCAATCTGGTTACTTACGCGCAGTGCAGAGCCAAAGTCTCCCAGCCTCACCATGAGATAGATGAGTTGCACCTTGTCAAAGAGCTCAAAGTTGGCTTCGTTGAGCCTGTTTATATGCATCCAAAGCCTTTGCAGAAGGGTGTGTTTATAGTTGCGAACATCCAGCGGCAGCCTGGGAATCAATTGCAGTGCCCGAAAGAGCAAGGATTGATCTGCAGACCTGATGGCAGCCAGGCGCTCGATCATGCCGTCCATCACCAGTGCCCAAAACTCCTTATACTCATCACTCTGAAGGTGTTGCACGCGCTCGGAACCGCAGAGCTCCACCAGTTGAGCCACCAAATCCGGTCGCAACTCCTCTGGGGAGTCAAGCAACGAGCTCACCAGAGCGGACAGCTCTTTGCGGCACTTGATGTCTTTGGGATCGGTGTCTTTAAACAAGGCTATTTATCCTTGGTGGCCGGGCTCCCGGGGAAGAAGATATACTTGGTCTCATTTTCCTTGGTGAGCCCAAACTTCTCCCTGGCTACCGCCTCCGCGGCTTTGGGGTCTGTCTTGAGACGGTGGTTTTCCTCTTTCAAGCTATCGTTCTGCGCCTGCAAGACCTTCATTTCCTGCTCCAAAGTTACCATCTTCTTGCGGATCTGCCTCGCCTTGTAAAAGCTGCTCTCACTCAGAAACAGCACCCACAGTACCAAATAGATCAGCACCACCCAGAAGATCAGGTTGTAAAGCTTGTGATACTTGGATCTCTTTTTAGCGTTGGTGCTCATGATCCAAATACCATCCGCCATAAGAATGAGTTTTTGATATCAATGGCATGATAGGGGCACATCTCGTGGCAGCACATACACTTGATGCACTTGGCGTTGTCTATCAGGGGGAAGCCGTCATCCTGCCAATTGATCGCTTTGACGGGACAGCTCTTCACACACACGCCACAGCGTTTGCAATCCGTTCCGATCACCGGCCGTGCGTAGTAGAGCTTCTTAAAGCCGCGGCGGACGGGTTGAGGCAGGTATTTAACAAGGTCAGTGCGCAGCTTCACCACTCCCAGTTCCGCATCAAAGGAAGGATGATCTCTAAAGCTGTTGGGGATGCTGATCCTGGAGGGGAGCACGCCTTCAGCGTGCAGTATGGGTGAGAGGTAGGGCACATCTTTCAGCTTGAAGCCCATCATGGTGGCGGCCACATAATCCAGGGCGGCGATGGAGGAAGAGCCAAAGAAGAGCCCGAAGTGACGCGGGTTTCCGGCTGATGGTCCCGCTCCATCCATGCCCAAGATGCCATCGATAAAGTTGTAAGTCACCCTGTTTTTGGTGAGTTTCCACAGGGCGATCAGCAGGTCTGAAAAGCTGTGTGTATCGGGGTATTGGCGGTGATAATCACTCTTGATGAGTCCCGGCACGAGGCCATAGAGGTTCTTGAAGGCACCGGTGAAGGCCATCAGGCTGTGTGTCTTGTATTTGGCTACGTTGATGACGATGCCGCAGCGCCAAAAGGCTTCCGAGATGCGCAACGTCTTGCCATCCATCTTCAGCTCCCTGAAGCCCATGGTGGAGAGGTTTTGCAGCTTGATGGGATAGCGTTTTGCCAGGTCGCTGAAGCCTGTGGCTTCCCACACGTCTTCCACGGAAACGCTGCCTCCGGGCGAATCTCCCACCCAAACCTCCTTCCCTGCATCCAGGAAGTAGCGCACGATCGCTTCCACGACCACAGGATGCGTAGTCACCGCCTTCTCGGGCGGGTAGGCACCCAGCATATTGGGCTTGATCAGGACGCGCTTGGACTTCTGCAGCTTGGGATTGCGGCAACTCTTGATGAAGGTTCCCACAGCATCCTGCAGCTCATCCAGGTCGTAGCTGTTCAACTTGCGGATTTGGACTCTTGGCTTCTTCATTTCACACCGAGGTGTTTTCTGCGCTTGAAGATATCGGGGTTTACACTGGCAGAAACCGACACCTGAGACATGGGTTCAGGCCCGATCAATTGATAGGCAAAGGCAAGGTTAAAATCCACAAACTTGGTATTGACTCCCATGCCGGCGGTGAAAAAGTGCTGATCATTCTCGGCGATCTTGCCGCCAGCGGGCACATCATTCCACCAGATGGCGGTATCTGCATGAGCGATAGTCACGGTGGGGATGTTGTAAAATCCGTCATAGATGCCGGGGTGGTAAATGTAGCCCAGCCTGTATTTCAGTCCCTTACGGTTGCTGGCCTCATAGCCTGCTTTGAGGGTGAGGCGGTCTTCATATTTCGGATGGACGATGGAGGTGTTTTCCCAGTCTGCCTGAGCGGAAATACCATGATTGCCAAGCTGGTATCTCGCACCCAAGCTGGCCAAGCCGGGCAGCTTGCTATTGAACTTAATCACATCCATATGCCAATCCACTTTCGCTGGTGGCATGTAGGTGGCGCCCACTCCCCAGCTTTCCTTTTCGCACAAAAAGCCCAGCTCCGGCCTCACCATAAATCTGGTTTCGCGGACGGAGGCAAAGCTGCGCAGTATGGGCTGATCGTCGATATAGTGAAATTGGCCATGCAGGTTGAGCCCCAGATTGAGGGCGCCCTGATGGAAAGCCAGGTTACCCGTGGCTTGATGCAGACAGTAGAGCGGGTAGCGGCTGTGGAGGTAGCCGCCCTGATTTACATCTATATCCATGCTGTTCAATTGTATGATCTTGGGCAGGCTATAAGCCGCACCCCAAGTGAACTTCTGCGAAAGCCACCCGCCCAATGCACCTATACTGACGGGCAAGGGAGCAGAGAAGTCGCTTTCGCTCTGATAGATATTTGTTTTGCTGGGTGGCTTGACCAGCAATTCCAGGTAGATAGACGACCTGTTTGCTTTGTAGGCGGCAGGATTGGCCAAGATCGCCTCTTCGCCGCCGCTGTAGCTCACCGAGGAGTGTCCACGCCCCAAGCTCCTGCTACCCAGGTAGCTGAGGCTGAAATAGTCAAACACAGGATCCATTGCCAATGGCAGAGAAAAGGACAGACTGTCGGATACCTGTGCGCACAGTCCCGTTGCCAGTACCAGTGCGATGATGATGAGTGTGTGTCTCATAACTCATGTCCTCATTATTGAATAACGATGGTTTGTTTACGTTCCTTACCCACGGAAACCAGTTGCAAAGGCTTTTCCACCAAGTCTTGCACCGCTTCCAGATACTCTACCGCCACCTTGGGCAGGTGTTCCAGCTTGGTGCAGCCGGTGATATCGTCTTCCCAACCGGGCATTTCCAGATATTCACACTGCACTCTGGCGAGATCGAGATGGTGTGAAGGGTAGCCCTTGAATCGCTCGCCATCCAGCCAGTAGGATGTGCAGATCTTGAGGGTTTCGATCCCACTCAGGACGTCCAAAAGGGTGAGTGCAAAGGAGTGTATCCCGTTGATCTGAGCCGTATAGCGTGCTGCCACCGCATCAAACCAGCCGATGCGCCTGGGTCTGCCCGTGGTGGAGCCAAATTCATTGCCCGCCTTGCGGATGTAATCTCCAACCTCGTCCTTGAGTTCCGTGGGCATGGGTCCTTCGCCCACTCGGGTGCAATAGGCTTTATACACTCCCAGTATTTTGTTGATCGCATGAGGCGGCAGGCCGGTTCCGATGCTGATTCCGCCGCTCATGGTATGCGAAGAAGTCACGTATGGATAGCTGCCATAGACGAGGTCTAAAAGCGTGCCCTGCGCACCCTCAAAGAGGAAGCGTTGGCCTTGGGAATACCACTCCCAAAGCAGCCCTTCCGTCTGACACAAAAAGGGCTTCAAAAAGTCGTAAAGCCTCACCAGTTCTTCGATCTCATTATCCAGCTCCGCATCTGTGATATGCAGATGATGGTGTGCATAGAGGGCGATCAACCGCTCACGCAGCCAGGTGGGGAAGCGCAGATCCACCAAGCGGAGGGCACGTCTGGCCACTCTATCCGCATAAGCCGGACCGATGCCTCTGCCCGTGGTGCCGATCTTGGCCTTGCCCAAACGCTGCTCTGAAGAGAGGTCCAGCTCCTTGTGGATAGAAAGCACCATGGCGGCGCGCTCGTCGATAAAGAGTCTGCCGGTAAAGTCTATACCGGCGTTCATCAGGTTTTCTATCTCAGCTTTGATGCCTTTGGGATCCACAATCACACCGGAGCCGATCACGCACTTGACTTCCGGATACAACATCCCCGAGGGAACGCTGTGAAATACATATTTGATGCCGTCTACGACAATAGTGTGCCCGGCATTGGCACCGCCCTGGAAGCGAACCACCACATCGGCGGATTCGCCCAAGAAATCAACTATCTTGGCTTTCGCCTCGTCTCCCCACATGCAACCCAATACAGCTAATGAACTCATCGCTTTCTCCCGTGATTATTACGTGATTATCTTACATTTTACTTGATAGCGAAAGTGCGCTTTTTTGTCAACTTAAATCTCCAAAATGCACACAGACATCTCCCTTGCCTGCCCCAGATCCTATCAGAGCAACAACTGCCTTATGCGTTGATATAAATAGTCTTGGCCAGATACAGATACACGCTCAAAGACAGCGCATCCACGATGGTGGTGATGATGGGCGAAGCCATCAGCGCCGGGTCTATCTTGAGCTTGCGGGCTATCATGGGCAGGGTGCAGCCCACCAACTTAGCCAGGACTACCGTAAAGAGCAGTGAGGCTGAGACGGTGAGCGCCAGCATTGGATCATGATGGAAGATCCACACGCGCAGGAAGTTTACCACAGCCAAAACTACGCCCACGATAATGCTGACCCGCAATTCTTTGTAGAGCACCTTAAAGTAGTCTTTCAGTTTGATTTCGCCCAACGCCATACCGCGGATAACCAGCGTGGAGACCTGCGTGCCGGCATTGCCTCCGGTATCCATCAGCATGGGGATGAAAGCGGCCAAGATCACCACCGAGGCCAATTCCTTTTGATAGCCCTGGATGATTACGCCCGTGAAGGTGGCGGAAATCATCAAAAATAGCAGCCAGAATATCCGCTGCTTGGCCAATCCAAATATACCCGTATCCAGATAATCCTTTTCACTATGCGCCAAAGCGGCCATCTTTTCCATGTCTTCCGTGGTTTCCTCTTCCACCACATAAAAGACGTCGTCCGCCGTCACAATACCCAGCATCCTATCATTTTCATCCACCACCGGAATACTGTGGAAGCCATATTTGGCAAAGACGCGGCTCACCTCTTCCTGATCCATATCCGCTCTAACGCTGATTACGTTGGTATTGATCAAGGGGCCGATGTGCTCGTCAAAGGAGCTGACCACGATTTCCCTCAGCGCAATCACACCCTTGAGGATGTCATCCTCGTCCAATACATAGAGATAGCTCAAAGATTCAGCGTCATGACCGTGCACCTGCAGATATTCCAGAGTTTCCTTTACCGTCATCTGCTCCCGGATCGCCACAAACTCTGTGGCCATGATACCACCGGCTGTTTCCGGATGGTGACGCATCAATTCCAATACTTCTTGCGCATCTTCATCGGGAAGCGCTTCCAAAAGCTCGGACGCCTCATCGGGATGCATGGTTTCCAGGAGGTCGACCAGCTCGTCTGAAGCCATCTCAGAGATGATCTCTGCCTTTTGCTCGTCCGGGAAGAGGTCTAAAATCTCACCCTTGTCCTCATCTTCCGCTTCTTCGATGATCGCAGCTAAAACATCGCTGGGAAAGCGGGATAAAAGCAGGATAGTATCGCCCTCATATTCTTCCAGTGCATCCAGTATGTCCGCCGGATGAATGTCTTCCAAAGAGGCTCTAAGTTCGTCTGCAGGACTTTCGATCAAGAACTGCAACAGGTTGGCACCTTGAAGATTATCTCCCATGTCCCACCTCCTTTTTAGCTTTTCATGTGCCCAGTCTCATTCAGGGGCATTTTTGTCAAGTTTAAACTGTTAAACGCTGCAGGTCAACTGTTTATTTCCTGCCACCCCGCCACCTACCGCGCATCCAAGTTCTCACTTCCGAACATGTCCCTCTATAATATACACTGACGACCTCACTAAGATGTCCAAAATTCCAAAAATCATATCCTGTAATCTCCTGCCAGTAATGGCGATACATCTCGATCAATAGTATCCCATTCTGAAAGAGAGTAAAATGCTCAGAAAGCATCATCAGCAGTGGCTTATCACATTTTGCGAGTGCCAACCATCCCTTTCGTTTGATGTTACTACAGCGCAGCTCTACGGTCTTCGTCAGTTTTACAATACGGTTCCAAGTCTATCGCTTTTCATATTATGTTGCTAAATATTTTTCATGATAAACTCTATAACATCACTCTGTTTTGGGGGACAACCATCTAAGAATACAGATTGTTTTGCTTCAGCCAACTCCTTGGCACATGATCCGATACAAATATTACGACCCTTTTCGAAAATCGACCCATCAGGAGAACCGAAGATAATGTTTATGGGGTGTTTAGATATGATTGATTTTATCAATACCCTCCAGTACTTTATAGGATGTTTTTTGAACTCTTTTCCAGCGTTGTTGACGGCACTGATACACATTGAACAACTGTAACCTGGATAAGCACGCATCATTCTACCATACCTATATTCCCGAGAAGCCAACTTGAAATCTGGTATGACAAGTTCTCTAAACTGGCGGGTCACAGATTGATCACTGAACTTCCCAACGCTAGCCTCGTTAGCTAGTTTAATATGTTCAACCTTGGTTGGATCAAGGCCTATCAAACGACATATAAAACTATCTAACTCGACCATATCATTAGAACCAGCTATTAGCTGTGTATCTCTAGGGGTACCATGATGAGGTCCATTATTCTCCATCGCTGGGAAACCTTCTATGATGTTGAAGTCAGGTTTGATTACACTTCCCAATAGAGCTATGTACTTGTTCAAACCATACTTGTGCATGTTTACTCTATCGTCAGGTATTGGCAATCCCATCTGGTTCTTTAGAGAAAGGCTTACCTGTGTTTCCATATGGGTTTTAAGCTTTGCAAGATTTATATACGTATCTACGTGATTAGCAAAGTAACTCATTGGCAAATGGAAAGCTAAGCCATCTAATATAACTTCGTCCCTTTCCAGCTCATCAATATTGATAATAGTTACATGCTTTGACCCCATGTACTTCACAAATCCCGATTGCTCTAGAGTCTCACAGAACGTAGTCTTTTGTTCCTCAGAACCCAGTAGAGCTCCATGCCCTATAGTAACTTGACAATCCATCCTAACCAGGATATCAATTAGCGCATCCAATACTGCTATACTGGTATTTTCTCCTGGTTTAATTGGCGCTCTTCCACATAGGTTCGGTTTGATGAAAACGCGTTTTCCTGGGATAAAGGAAAGTTCAGAGATAATACTTTCGAGTGAAAGCCGGATGTCGTCTGACTTCCGAATTGCTATAGCCATTTATTAGCCTCCCACTTTCATATCAACGCAGGTTGGTTTTATAGTACTTTGCGTAGATATATTCATTCATTTCAGAAAGTTCTGCCTTTGATGATTTCGGAGCGATAGAAACCGCTTCAAATACGGTAACCTTACATTTCTTCAGAGTTGGCGAATTTCTATGAGGAGGCAATATCTTAAATGATCCCTGAATGACAATTGGAACAATCTGAGATTGGGTTGTATTAGCAAGCCTAAGGTATCCGCAGTTAAACTCATTGAGTCTACCTGTGCGCGTTCTTGTTCCCTCTGGAAAAATGCAGATCAACTGATCGTTGTCGAGCTTATTGATTGACTCTTTCCAGAATTTGTTTGAAGTCTTTTCATAGTCAACTTCTATGCTGTTGAAACACTTAGCATAATACTTGAATATGGGGTGATTGCAAACTTTTGAATTTGCCCAAAAATACAATGGTCGCCCCACGATGTACTCGACTATAGAGCCAAGTATGATGAAATCCAAATAGCTGGCATGGTTCGAAATCAGTATTGCACCCTTATCTACGGGAATGTTCTCAAGCCCTTCAATACTTTCAATCCACAGTTTTTTGACCGTTGGGGCTGTAACAGCCTTAAGTAATTTGTATCCGAAATTTGCAATCATTCATACACTCACATATCGTAATTGTTACCCTAAAAGTTACCGGATCTCTAATGTTGGTGTAAATTCCAATTTGCTGCTTCTATAGGTAGTTACGACACTCATATTTCCTCATTATTCATTTATTAGGCAACCAGCCTAAAGGCACTGTTTTTATTCTGACTATAATTGTCAAGTAATTTTTCCCTTATGCTACCTTGTCGCGTTGGGATTAGGTGCTACAGATGGGGTCTAATCAGCGGAGTAAGGCTTCAACTTTTAATGTATTACGTCGTAGAATATGGTCTATTCTGGACCTGAATAATACTTCTGCGTGGTGGTAGGTATACGCAGCATTTTTACTATCGACTACAGCACATAATACCAAACTGTAATGTTCCCTGCCAGCGCTGTTTAGATATTCTTTAGCTTAGTGGCCGTATCTGGGCACCTTCTGCTTCGCTGTGCTTCAAGACAGCAAACCACATCAAAAGAAGATAAGGTCCACCCCATTATTCGGTTTTCATCCCCAAAAGCGGCATTTCTTTCAAGGAGATTTAGATTTCCCTAATCTGTTGTTACTAAAGAGAATAAGCGCCCTCTGACAAACTGCTGCCCAAAACTATTTTCACAAAATCAAAAAAAGTTGCGATTCCAGCATCTCAAAATCGGGGATTTTGACACTTAATATATAGAAGGATGAATCCAAGGAGAAGAAAAAGTGAAAACACGGACCTTATTTCCGACATCAGCCGGTTCCAAGCCGGATTTAACAGAGAATGGAACGATACTTGCATATTTGTTCCGGTGCGCTCTCTGTTTCAGATTGATAAGCTGCTCGAGTAGCAAGGATTTGACACATGGTAGCTTGTACTTTGGTTCTGCCTTGATGAGCTTTGTTCCCCGGCGTTGCCGGGTGGTTATAAATCGACTGCAAGGCTGGTTACAGCTTTGCGGGATAGAACATTAATTTAAGCAAATTCAGGAGAGAAACATGAAACGTCTAACAGCTTTGACCGCACTGCTGCTGCTGGTCTTTGGTCTGGGAGCCACTACGCTCATCATAGGTGACCTCAATTGGTCTATAGGGTTTTTACCGGTTGAGGTTCGCTATTTCTACAATTATACTCAACAGATCTACAGGCAGTCTACGATCCAGCATGCGGGCGAGATCACCAAGATCGCTTTTTTCAAGAGATCCGGTCTGCCGGAGAGTCTTGATTATAGCCATGACTGGGTTATCAGTATCGGCCACACTGACCGCGATTATTTTGCTTCTTATCCCGGTCCCGGTTATGATCCCAATTTTAACCCTGTTTCGTCTTTTGTATCGCCTGACAGCCTTACCCAGGTGTTTGCCGGCAGCGTGCTCAGTTATTATCCGCAGGGTAATCAAGAATGGATGGAAATCCCCTTGGACACCCCTTTTGTCTACAACAATATAGACAATCTGGTGGTGGCGGTCCATGAAAACACTCCCAATCCCGGTTGGTCTAACAACCAAGTGTATTGGGGCGGTTACAGTACTACCAGCGCCTCCTATGAAGCTGCATATTACCATAGTGTTGACGCCGATATAGACATCAATAACCTGCCCGAGGCCAATGAAGCCAATAGCAAGGCAGCTATAAGGCTCGTATTCACAGATACTCAAGCTCCCGTGGCGCCTGAAATAACGCATCCCGCGGATAATGGTTTTGCCAGATGCGGTGAGGCACTGAAATGGATGTTGCCCAACGGTACTCCGGACGTCACCGGCTATGACGTGTATATCGATGGGGTGCTGGTGAGTGAAAATCAACCGGGTAACCAATATGTGCTCGGTAATATGCAAACCGGAACTCATATTTGGCAGGTGATAGCCAAAAACGGGATAGGGTTTTCTCCACCGGCATCAAGCAGCTTTGTTTTTGCTCCTGGGGTAGTGATAGGCAATGGTGAAGAGCAAGAGAAGGTTCCCATTTGGCCTTATTACGATTACAATTACACCCAGAGCATCTTTCTGCAAACTGAGATTGACGCTGCCAACACGGGCACCCAGAGCTCGCCCATGCTGATCGAAAGCATTTCCTACTTTTTTAATGGAGCAGATTCGCTGTCATACAGCAATGACTGGGTGATTTATATGGGGCACACGGATCGGGAGGAGTTTGCCAGCACAATGGATTGGGCTCCCACACACGCAATGCAGCAAGTCTATGAGGGTCGGCTGAGTATTCCCGCAGTCCCCGGCTGGATAGAGATAGAACTGGATACTCCGTTTGTGTATAACAACGAGGACAACCTGGTGATCGCTGTGGATGAAAACACGCAGGAGCGTGACTATAACTTCCACGGCACTGGCGTCAAATGCTTTCTCGGCACTGCCACACCTGGGCAAAACCGCAGCCTCCACTGCGATAGCGAAGCCGGCAATCCAGATCCCAACGCTCCACCCATTGGTTACCTGGCAGCAGTATTTCCCAATATCTGCATGCAGTTTGGCGAGTTGCCCACCGTACCAGTTTTCAGTGTCACCCCCGCTACCTTGGATTTTGGCTTTGTTTACAATGGAGTGACTTCTGAAACACAGAATGTGATTGTTTCCAATTTGGGCGGAGGGCTGATAGAGCTTGCCGCAGGTGACATCAGTATTTTGGGCCCAGATGCAGCCGATTTCTCCTTTGATGCTTCACTTTTGCCCACTTCTTTGGGTCCGGGGCAGATTTTGCGTCTTCCGGTGAGCGTAAACAGCGTCGTCATTGGCGAGGTCACCGCTACCCTGCGTATCAGTTATGGAGGGCAAAACTATGATGTGGGGTTGATTGCGGAGATACTAACCCCCGGTAGCGTCATCATCGGCGACGGCATTTTAACCCAAGATTATCCTTTTTCAACAGCCCATGATTATATGCGTTCCGCCACGCTCTATACCGCAGATCAGATAGGCGAAGCCGGCTTTATTGATATGTTGGCTTGGGATTGTGCTGCAACGTCGGATTATAGCATTCCCTACAAGATTTGGATCAAAAACACCGGCGATACTGAGATGAGCATCACCAGATGGCAGTATTTGACGGCGGATATGACCTTGGTGCACGAGGGCAACTATATTCCCAACACCTTGGGCTGGAACAGCTTCCAACTGGATGTGCCCTTCACCTACACGGGCGGAAACTTGATCGTGGGTGTGGAAGCCAATTATGGCAGTGGCACCTTGCCTGGTCAATTGTATAGATACACAGAAATCGATGAGCAAAGGCATCAATACTGGTTTAACGTTGGTTCCCCTCCCTCCGGAACCGGACAACGGAACAACCGCATGCCAAACCTCATGCTGCATCTTAATACGCATCAAGCAGACGATCTGGCGGCGATGGGCATCAGTGGCAATCGTACGCCCACCGTGGGCGAAGCCACCACCTTTACCGTGATGGTCAAAAACAACGATGCAGAGACGCAAACCAACTATACCGTAAAGCTGATGGGACCGGACGATGTGGAGCTGGCCAGCGTGGCCGGGCCTCCCATAAACAGCCTGCAGACGCTTGAGGTATCTGTTCCCTGGATGCCCACCACGGCAGGCAACTTCACCATCTATGGCAAGGTGGAGCTGGTTGGTGATCCAATTGCCGGTAACAACCAGACAGAACCGCTGCAGCTGAACGTCCAGCCTGAAGGCGTCCATGCCATCACCATCGGAGCAGGCGACCGGATCAGCAATTACCCCATGAACTTCTACTACAAAAACTCACTCCACCAAAGTCTTTACTTTGCAGATGAGCTGGGTTTTGGCAGTGGAGTCATCACCTCCATGTCTCTCTATACCCAGTTTAACAGCAGCATATTCAACAAACCCACCAAAGTCTATCTGGCAAGCACCGATCTGGAAGACCTTGATGCAGGCTGGTTTGATGCCTCGGATATGGTCTTGGTCTATGACGGGGAAATAGACTATCCGGCGGGTCAACGCACCATCAATATCAACTTCCAGGTGCCCTATGTGCACGCGGGTGGGAACCTGGTGGTGATGTTCCACCGTCCCATGGATACCGATTACTACTCTTATTCAAACTATTTCAAGAGCCAGTTGGGAAGTGTCAACCGTGCTCTTTATTATGTCAATGACAGTGAGATTATAGACCCCTTCAACCCTCCCGAGGGAACAGTCTCTGCCCAGTTTCCTCAAGCTACCTTTTTCTACAACGCACAAGCGGTTGTGAACGACCTGTTTGCCTGGACTATCTCCGGGGAAGATGACGCCACCGTGGGCGTAGGTTCAAACTACACTGTCCGTATCAAAAACAACGGCACTGCGGCTCAGGAAAACTATAGCGTGAAGATCATCGGGCCCGGCGATGTGGAGCTGGCTAACGTGGCAGGACCGCCCATCAATAGCATGCAGGTCTTGGATGTGGTGGTGCCTTGGACGCCCACTACCTCGGGATATATGCTGATCCGTGGAAAAGTGGTGTTGGATGGTGATGAAGTGGCGCAAAACGACCAGACCCATCCGATGGAGATATTCGTCCATCCCAGCAATATCCAAACTGTTACCATCGGCACAGGTGATACGCCGGCACGCTATCCTGTGGATTTCTACTTCCGCGGCTCACTCTATCAAGCCATCTATACGCAGGATGAACTGGGCTTTACGAGCGGAACCATCACCTCTCTGGCGGTCTATAACGATTTTGCCACCGACAGGCCCGATGGAACCACCAAAATCTACTTGGGGAGCACAGGCGAACAAGAGCTGAGCACAGGCTTTATCCCCGCTACTGAGTTGACCTTGGTCTATGATGGGAATGTGGAGTATCCCAGCGGTGAAAATACCATCACCATCCACCTGCAAACGCCCTATGAACATGTGCCGGGGAACCTGGTGCTGATGTGGTATCGTCCCTTGAACATAGACGACTACACCCCCAACGAGAATTTTAAGTGTCAAAGGGTGGATGGCTTGCGTGCCCACTATATGTTTGGCTGGGTCGGCGAGCTAAACCCCATGGATCCTGAAGATGGCATGGCTTTGGATATACTGCCCATGATCACCTTTTCCTACATTGAAGAATCGGTGGAAAACGACCTGGGAGCCATGACTATCAGCGGCACCGAATTCCCTACCGTGGGCGTGGTTTCAAACTATACGATCAAGGTCAAAAACAACGGCACCGTAGCGCAGGACAATTATACCGTGAAGATCATGGGCCCCGGCGATGTGGAGCTGGCCAGCGTGACCGGGCCACCCATTGCCGGCTCGGAAACCTTGGAAGTAGTGATCCCCTGGGCACCAACCACAGCGGGAAACTATGACGTCTACGGCAAAATAGAAATGAACGGTGATGAATTTGACGCCAACAACCGCACGGCAAACTTCAACCTCTGGGTAAACCCAAGCGGAGTGTATGCCGTCACCATAGGCGATGGAAGCGAATATGCTGTCTTGCCTTTGGATACGGGCAGAATGAACTCCCTCTACCAAACTCTCTACTATCCCGATGAAATCGTAGGAATAAACGGCGACATTGTGGGCTTGCAGTTTTATACCAACTTCAATTGCGCTCCACAAGGCGTTCCCATCACCATCTGGTTGGGAAGCACCACACTGGCTAATCTCGGCAGCGGCTGGATCCCTTCGACACAGCTTACGCAGGTATTTGATGGCACAGTAGACTTCGACAGCGGATTCGGCACCGTCAACCTCACCTTCGACCAGCCCTATACCTACACCGGCGAGGAAAACCTGGTGATGATGATCTATAAAGCCAGTCCCGCAATCCTCTATCCCTTAAACTATTTCAGGTGTCAGACTCAAGGAGATAACCGCTGCCGGTATATCTGGTCTGACAGTGTGACCTATAATCCCGCAGCGCCGCCATACACCACACCCTCGGCACAATTTCCCATGACTACTTTCATGATTGATGCGGCGGAATTGAGAGGCCAAATATCCGGAACTGTATTGGGGAAAAACAACCTGCCTCTCAGCGAGGCGACCGTGAGCCTGGAAGATGGCCTTTACACCGCCATCACAGATGCCTTGGGAGCTTACTCACTTGAAGCCCCAGTGGGCACCTACACGGTGACCGCATCTGCCGCCGAACATCATAGCCAAACCGTGACGGATGTGGTGGTGAGTTTCAACCAGACAACCACGCTGAACTTTGTCCTGGAAGAAGGCACACCCATAGACGATCCCCAAATCCCCGTGGCGGCTACCGCCCTCAATGGCAACTACCCCAACCCCTTCAACCCTGAAACTACCATCAGTTACAGTGTGAAGGAACCGGGACGGGTGAAGCTGCAGGTGTATAACCTCAAAGGCCAATTGGTGACCACCTTGGTGGATGAAGACCACGCCACCGGTCACTACAAACAGGTCTTCAATGGCAAGGACAAGCAGGGACGTCCCATAGCCAGCGGCGTGTATCTGATTCGGATGAGTGCGCCCGGGTATGGAAAGACGTCCAAGATGATATTGATGAAGTAGTTAGGTGTTAGGTGTAGGGTCGGTCGCCGGACCGACCATGTGCACGCACGCTTGTGTACGGGCGGTTCAGCGACCGCCCGCACCAGTATGGTCGCTTGCCATAGCGACCCAAAGAAGGTAGCCGGCGCTTGCCACACCGCCGCCAGCAGGCTCAGCTTGCTTTCCAATACAACCCCAAAACTAACCACATCTATACCAAAAACATGCGTATCTCTGAAGCCAGAGTCAGCCGCTCACAACTTGCAGCGAAGCTGTCCGGCGTCCCTCACCTACCGCTTCCTTACTGAGCCTCCCGGTAATTACCCGGAGCCTCCCGGGAAAAACCCGAGTATCTCCACGGCATCACCGGGTGGGTAAGTAAGGAACAAGTGGGTGATGAACCTCTATCCACTGAAATTGAACCTGAACTTAAATAACTGATAGATGCTTGGGGAATCATCGTCTTTCGGTTGCGATTTATGATGAAAAGGGGCTGTTTTTGAGGTGCTTTTGAGCTCAGCTCAGAGTTGAGAAACGTATTTTGGGCGGTTTCGCACTCCGGATCGGCAAAAAAGTTTGCCTTTGTAAGTGTTGATAATATCAGGTAGTTACGCCGTTCTCCAAAAATAAAAACAGGCCAAACTGATTTTTGTGCTTGACAAAAAAGGCCCCTCCGTAATGATGACTAACAGTGCTCACGAGAATGAGAGTTCTCGGGGGCTCTTTTGATCTTTACAAATATATAGAGTGGGAATGAGTGAAAGAAGCTCTTGTCAATTTTACGTAACAACTATACTTCATTATTATGATGGAGAGTTTGATCCTGGCTCAGGACGAACGCTGGCGGCGTGGATTAGGCATGCAAGTCGAACGGTATCGGCACCTTCGGGTGCTGAGAGAGTGGCGAACGGGTGAGTAACACGTAGGTTATCTACCCTCGAGTTCGGGACAACCCAGGGAAACTTGGGCTAATACCGGATGGGTGCTACTGCAAGGTAGT
>JAKOXG010000003.1 GCA_029781115.1 Candidatus Cloacimonadota bacterium | reverse complement strand
GGCAATAAGTAGATTCCCATTATCCGTCCAAGCCAAGTCATAGGCTGTTGCCAGAAAGGATGGATCTGAGCTCGGCCAATAGGCGGTGGCAAGCGTATCACCTTGAGCAGAAAAGCGGTAAAAACAAGCAGCCTTTAGAGGAGCAGGATTATAATACGGATCTGCAATTCGGCCTATTGCGACGATATCTCCTTCACTGGTTCGCAAAGCTTTGCTGAATGTCGCCAATAGGGGCAGAGAAATTGAGGGACCTATTATACTCACGGAACCAGTACTGGTTGCTTTGCACAATTGAATTGTGCCTTCATCCTCATATAAGAAGGTAACGTTGTCATCTCCGTCCACATCAACTCCGGTAACGGTTGAATAATTCCCATGTGGAGCCAAAGAATGCTCCCAAAGCAGATTGCCACCAGGGTCAAGCTTGGTGATCGCACTACCGGAACAGTTGATGTAGTCAAAAAAATCCCAATTACTAAATACTACCACGCTATTATCAGAGCATAGGAATATGGATCTTGATGATCTGTGGATATCGTGCGGAAATCGATAAGTATAAACATAGCCGCTTTGGTCCGGATCGCTCTGCGCAGCTAAACAGAGTATCCCGTTTAGCAGCAGGAAGGCAAGGGCGACCAATCTTAGGTTTTTCATCTTTACCTCCTAAAAGTAAAGAATCTTGGGTTCTGTTAATCAGATGGCATGTAACATGTCATTTGTTCTTTGACGCCATGAGCAGAATCACCATACCAAGCTAAACCCGCTCGGCATTGTGGCTCAGCTCGCCTCTGGTTGTCCACCCAAAGACAGGTTAGAGTACCATGCCTTTGAACAGCAGCCAGTAAATCAATAGCTCTATTTCTCCGGGTTTCTCCAACCAAAATAGGAGAAGCCCATGATCAGTCGCAAGTTTCTACAGTTATTGATGTTAGTCAAGTGATTTTTGCAATATTGTGGTTTATTGTGTGTGAGATAGCTGCGACGATTCGGCTAACTCCGGCTACAGGGCAGTTGTGAGGGTCTCAATCAGGGGCTTGGTTTCTTGGAAGCTGCCCATTTTCAGCCTGTTTGAGAATTAGCTTGACATAAAGGGTATCGTAGTCACTCTGGCGTTCACGCTATGAGGACAGCTGTGAAAAAGCTGTATCCGCTGTCAGCAGTCTGGCAGGCGGATAGCTGATGTTCCGGCTGGCTATTCTTTATGAGATTTTAAAGTAATTTAAGAACAACAAGGGGACAAGATGGATTTGTTATCGTGTTCAAATGCAGCAGCTTCTGCAATTATCAGAAGTGTCGGAAGTGGGTTGTCATGCTTGATCTAACCGCATTCGTGCTCACGCAAAACAACATGCGCACCATCGTCGCCTGTCTGGACAGCCTGACCTGGTGTGAGAAGGTGGCGGTGATCGACTCCTTCAGTTCCGATGGAACGCTGGAAGTCGTTTCGCGTTATCCCAATGTCCAAGTCTATCAGCATGAATATACAAACGCCCGTGAACAGCGCATCTGGGGCATGCCTCACGTGACTACCAAATGGACTTTTATCATCGATTCGGATGAGATCTGCCCTCCTGAGCTGCGGGATAAGCTGATAGAACTTGTGAAGAGTGGGGATGACACTTACGATGGCTATCTCTTCCTCACGCGCACTATGTTTATGGGAAAGCTGCTCAAGCATCGGGACTATCTCAGCAGCAGAGGGAAACGGCTGGTGCTGACCGAGGTGGCTACGCGCTATTGGCGGCCGGCGAGGGTGCACGCCTCAATCCGGCTGGACAACAAGAAGAATATGCCGGATAAATATTATCTGATCCACGATCCCATAGACTCACTGGGTGCTCACTTTATCAAAATGCAACGCTATGCGAGATGGCAGGCGGAGGATATGTATGATAAGGGCATCAGAACCAGGTGGTGGCATCTGACCCTGAGGCCGGTGGGTAAGTTTTTGCAATACTTCTTCCTCAGAGGCGCCTTCAGGGATGGATGGAGAGGCTTGGCCGTCTGCACCTTGGGAGCGATGCAGGTGGCGCTCAAGTATCTGTTGTTGCTGGAGATTACGTATAAGAGTGGTTAGGAGAGGTGTTAGGTTTTAGGTTTTAGGTGTTAGGAGCTGACGCAGGTGGCGAAGATGCGCGTGCTCTTGGTAGCAATCCGGATGGTTCTGGGGCTCTTTGTTTTTTCCACGGATGCACACGGATAAACACGGATGGTGCCTTCGGCAAGGTTTTAGGTTTTAGGTATTAGGAGCTGACGCTTTCTTCGGAGATAGTCCTTTTCCACGGATGCACATGAAGAGGCAGCGAGCTGGCAGTTTGGAGCTGTAATTTGCCATGGGTCATTGTCTTTGAGAATTCGCTTGACATAAATAGGGGTTTGGATAATATGACACTTATGCCATAAAGACGGCTGAAAAGCTGTCTAAATTGTTAACAGTCTGCCTTTTATAGGCGAGCGAATAGCTACTATTACGGTTAGCTATTTTTTTTGATTCAAAAGTGATTTAAGAAAAACAAGGGGAACGAGATGGAATATTATCGTGTTCAGATCGAAGGGATAGCCAAGCGGATCTGCTCTGAACAGCACTTGGCGCTCTACGACATCGACGAGAAGATGACGGGTAAAGGCCGTGTTGTGACGGTCTATCTCACCAAGATCGGTGGTGTCACGCTGGACGAATGTGCGTCCTTCAGCCGTGCTCTGGCTACGGAGCTGGAAGTTTTGGACATCATACCCGATCGTTACTATCTCGAAGTTTCCTCTCCCGGGATCGAGCGTCCGCTCAAGCTGAAGAGCCACTATGTGAGTGCTATCAATGAGAAAGTGGCGGTTCAATATACTGTTGATCAGACCAAGAAGAGCATCATGGGTGATCTGATCGAAGTGGATCAGGATGAGATTGCGGTGGACGATCGTGGAGAGATACACAGGATTCCCTTTAAGCAGATCAATCGAGCAAAAACAGTTTTCGTAGCCAATTGGAGTAAAGAACGATGAGTGCCAATATCTTGGATGCGGTAAATAAACTTGCCACCATCAAGCAGTTAGATAGCGAACAGATTCATCAGATCATCAAGGATTCTGTTGCAGCTACTCTGGGTCGGCGTTTGAGCCCGGAGAATGAGCTGGAGGTGTATGTTGACAATGAATCTAAGATGATCCAAGCTACTTTTATGTGTGTAGTGGTGGAGATAGAGGAGAACATTGGTCAGATGTCGCTTACCGAAGCTCGGAGTATCAATCCTGATGCGCAATTGGGAGATATGGTAGAGCGGAGTATGAGTTTGCAGGAGTTTGAGCCCAAGCTGGCCAAGACCACGCAAAACATGATTTTGGAGAAGATCCAAAACCTGGAAGATGAGAAGATCCAAAACGACTATAACAAGCTGAAGAATACCATCGTTTCCGGGCAAATCAAGGTGATAGGCGACGACATGGCCTACCATATAGACACAAATCACACCAGCGCCAAACTGCCCTTGGAAGAGCAGATCGAGGATGAAGTGTACCGCGTGGGAGACCATATCCGCGCCTATGTGATCAGTACCTCGCGCTCGCGCAGAAACAAAAGCATCGTGATCAACCTTTCCAGAACCAATCCCGCCTTTGTGGAGAAGCTCTTTGAAAGCGAGATTCCGGAGATCGCCGACGGACAAATCGTGATCCGCAAGATCGTGAGAGAACCCGGTGTGCGCACCAAAGTGGTGCTGGAATCCACAGACCCGCGGCTGGATCCCGTGCGTATCTGCGTGGGGCCAAAAGGCACGAGGATAGACAATATCCGTGCTGAGCTGCGTCGTGAACAGATAGACATCGTGGTGCACAGCGATGATCCCGAGCAAATGGTGATCAATGCTCTGGGCGTCGAAGAAGGGGTGCGCCAGGTGATCATCGAGAGAAACAAGGTCGCCAACGTGATTTTGACCGAAGAAAGCAAGGTGATGGCGATTGGCAAGCAGGGCAAAAACGTGAAGCTGGCTGCCAAACTCACCGGCTTTAAGATAGAGATTTTTACCACCACCGAATATGACAAAAAGATGGCAAAACAGCGTCGCACCGTGAGTCATATCACCGAGCTGGACGGTGTGAACGTAAAGATTGCCGAGACCCTCAGAGCTGCGGGCTATACTTCCGTGCAGGATATCTATGCTGCTTCCGTGGAAGAGCTCTGCAACATCGAGGGCGTGGGTGAAAAAACTGCAGAAAGGCTTAAGGAAGCAGCCAAATATTTCTGATGCCAAACAAGAATAGCCGAGCCCAACATCAAGCGATACGCACCTGCGTGGTGTGCAGGCAAAGGTATGCGCAAGAGGGGCTAATGAGCTTTTTCTTTTTGGATGGGAAGCTGGTATTTGACCTGGGAAGATACTATCAGACCCGTAAGCGTTACCTTTGCTCGTCTCCGGAGTGTTTGAGTGCGTTTCCAAATTATAAGAGGAAACTTGCCAAAAAGATGGTCTCTTCCGCACCAAAAGGAGACCGTCCATGAGTATACCAGCCGAGTATTTAGTGAAAGTAGTTACTTTGATGCAGTTTGCCCGCAAAGCAGGTAAGCTGGTGTATGGTTATGACGCCTGCCTGAGAGCCATGCACCACAACAAGCTTTATTTGGTGATTTTAGCTGAAGATACGGCCCCCAGAACGCAACGGGGCATCACTCTCGCCATAGCTGAAAACCGCACCAGGATCCCGGTCATGGTGCTGGGTTTGCAGGCAGACCTCAGCGCTGCTTTGGGCTTGCCCAAGAGCGGTGTGTTTGGTCTGGGCGACAAACAATTTGCCTCCGCCATCATGAAATATGATGCGGAGCAATTTCATAGGGAGGAACCTTGCAAATAAGAGCACATGAACTGGCCAAGGAACTCAAGATTAGCACCATGGCTCTGAGAAAGCACCTGGAAGATTTGGGTGTGACGATCAAGAGTCATATGAGCTTAGTTGACCCGGAAGTGGCGGATAAGATCCGCACCAAATATAATGAGCAGATGGACGCAGAGAAGCGTGCCGAGCGTGAACGCAGGAAGGTGGCGGAGATGCGTCGTGCTGCCCGTAAAAAAGAGGCGGCAGCCGCTGAAGCTGAGACTGAAGCAGAAGCTGCGCCCAAGAAGAAAACCAAGGCCAAGCCAAAGACTGAAGCACCGGCTGAAGAAAAGCCGGCACCAGCCAAAGAAACCGAAGAGCCAAAGAAGACCGCAGCCGCAGCCGAGAAAGCTGAGCCTGTCAAAGCTGCTCCTCAAACCAAGGCCGAAGAAGTGGCAGCAGTCAAAGAACCTGAACCTGCCAAGCCGGAAGCTCCCAAGCATCGCATCATAGTTCCTCACACCCAGGCTACGCCGATCAAACCGCGTAAGCCCAAAGCCAAACCAAAGTCTTATCTGGAGACTCAAGCTGCTAAAGAAGAGCCTGCCAAAGCCAAGGAAAAGCCCAAGCGCGAAGCCAAGCCCAAGGCTGAAGCCAGGAAGGCGGCACCGTCAGTCGAGCCCAAGACACCTCCTCCCATTCCGGCTCCCACCAAGGAAGTCGAAGGCAAGAAATTTGGCAAGACAAAGCAAAGTCCGGACGATCTGGGCGAGAAGAGCAAGCACAAGAAAGCCATGCTGGGAGGTGCCCGCAGAAGCAAACAGAGGATGCAAGACCCCTCCGAGATGGACGAAGCCGTTATCTCCAGAAACATCAAGCGGGTGATGCAGAAGAGCTCCAAACGCAAGAAATACCAGCGTGAAGTGCAACATGTGCCCAAGGTGGAACCCCAGATCGTGGTGCGTGAATTTACCTCAGTGAGCGAGCTGGCCAAGATCATCAACGTTCCCGCAGCGGAGATCATCTCCAAATTCTTTATGCTGGGGCAGTTGGTGACCATTAACCAGCGTCTGGACCGCGATTCACTGGAGCTGGTCTGTGATGAATTTAAGGTGGATGTCCAATTTGCCGATGAATATGGTATGGACATCATCGATGAAGAACAAAAGGAATATGAAGATGTAGAATTTGAGCCACGCCCACCGGTGGTGACGATTATGGGTCACGTGGACCACGGCAAGACCTCCATCCTGGACTACATCCGCAATGAAAATATAGTGGCTGGAGAATCGGGCGGTATCACGCAACATATCGGTGCCTATCAGATTGAGGTCAATAAACATAAGATCACTTTCCTGGATACTCCGGGTCACGAGGCCTTTACCGCCATGCGTTCACGTGGAGCCAACGTCACAGATATCGCCGTGATCGTGGTTTCCGCAGTGGAAGGCATGAAGCCGCAAACCAAGGAAGCGATTGACCACGCCAAAGCCGCAGGCGTGCAGCTCATCGTGGCGATCAATAAGATCGACCTGCAGGAAGCCAACGTGGATAGAGTGGTGGCGCAACTCTTGGATTATGGGGTTTACCTGGAGCAATACGGTGGCGACGTGCCCTGGTGCAAAACCTCGGTGGTGACCGGAGAGGGTATCCTCAATCTGATTGAACTGATCATCCTGCAAGCTGAAATGATGGAGCTCACCGCACAGGTGAAAGTGCCCGCAGAAGCCGTGGTGATCGAATCTCAAAAAGATACCAGAGTGGGCTCTGTGGCTACTATCCTCATGCAAAGGGGCACACTCAAGAAAGGCAACACCGTGGTTTGTGGTGCTACCTATGGAAATGTGCGTCGCATGGAAGACGAACGAGGCAATGAGATCCTGGAGCTGCATCCCTCAGACGTGGCGCGTATGTTTGGCCTCAACGATGCACCCAAAGCGGGCGACACCCTCAACGAGGTGGAAAGCGAAAGGATGGCACGCAACATCAGTTCGGAACGTTCACACATCCGCGCTGAGCGTGAGAGATACCAAAACAAGGCATCCTTGCAAAACATCTTTGATCGCATCAAAAAAGAAGAGACAAACACACTCAATATCATCCTCAAGACCGATACAGACGGCTCTTCCGAAGCTCTGGCAGATTCATTCCTCAAGCTATCCAACCCAGAAGTGCAGGTGGATATCATCCACAAGAGCGTGGGTGGCATCAACGAAGTGGACGTGAACCTGGCTTCTGCATCTGACGCCGTAATCATCGGCTTCCATGTGAGAGCCAACCAACAGGCACGTAGATTGGCCGAAGAAGAAGGCGTGCAGATCAAGATTTATTCCGTGATCTACGACGCTATCGAAGACCTGCGCGCTGCCCTGGAAGGCATGCTGTCACCCATACTCGAGGAAGAGGTGATCGGTGCTGCCACCGTGAAACAGGTCTTCAAGATCAAGAAAGTGGGCATCGTGGCCGGTTGCCAGGTGGATAGAGGCGCCATCCGCAAGAATTGCAAGGTTAGATTGTATCGAAACGATGTGCTGATCGCCGAAGATGACCTCTCTTCACTGCAACACTATGCCGACGAGGTGGAAGAAGTGAGAGCCGGCACAGATTGCGGCCTTTCGCTGAAGTCCTTTACCGACATCAAGGAAGGTGACGTGCTGGAATGCTTTGTGATCAAAGAGATTGCACAGAAACTTTCATGAATTCATACCGAATCCCGAGATTGCAAACCGAGCTGAATAAGCTGCTCAACATCACCCTGAGCCAAAAGGTGAGAAACCCGCAATTGGCCTGGGTGCAGGTGAGTCACGTGAAGCTCTCCAAAGACCTTCGCTATGCAAAGGTCTATTTTACCCACTATAACAATCCCGCTGGAACCGAGGAAATACGGGATTTGCTATACAAAACCTCCGGGTTTTTCAAAAAACAAATAGCAGGAGCAAAACTCATGAGAACCATTCCAGAACTCTCATTCCACCACGACAACACAGAAGAGCGCGCTGCCAAAGTGGATGCTCTACTGGCAAGGATCAAAGACAGATACGACGATGATGACGACCACTATGATCCGGATATCGACCTTGATGACCTCTTGGAAGAAGACGACTTTGATGACTACTTCGACGACGAGGACGAAGACGACTATGAAGACTTCTTTGATGATGAGGATGAAGACGAGGACGACTATTAATCTGGTTATAACGAGTCTAAACCACTAAAATCGACACTTATGAAATCGTCGCTCGCGGCGATTTCCTTTATTTTAAGGTATTTTATGCAGAATCTAAGTTATGAACTGATACAGCTGCTGGCTCGACCCCAGCCCATCGCAGTGCTTTCACACGTAAACCCGGATGGTGACGGCTTTTGCGCCAGCTTGTTCATCGCAGGCTGGCTGGCTTTCAACGGCAGAGAAGCGCACATCATCACCGATGGTGACAATCTGGATCGCTTTGCGCATCTGATGGATGACGAGATCATCAAAAGCTATACCGAAGATATGGCTTACGATACCTTGGTGATCCTGGATTGCAACAATAGTGGCCGTCTGGGCGATAGAGCTGCCCTGCTGGATAAAGCGCAGAAGATGATCTTGGTGGATCACCATCAGGTGGAAAGCGATACCATCCAGGCAGACTATAGCTTTATAGATCAATCTTTTGCCAGTGTGGGTGCTATCCTGTTTGACGCTATGGAGCCACAGTTGGCGCAAATGCCGCCGGAGCTCCGCAGCAGAATGGCAGCCTGCCTCTACACCACCATCTTGAACGATACCAACAACTTCACAAACAGCAACACCAATTCCAGGGTGCTGAACCAAGCAGGACGCATGGCGACTCACGGCATCCAGCCTCACCTCCTCTATCAACAATACTTTCAAAACCAGAGTGCGGCCGAGATTCGCTATATTGGGCAGGTGCTTTCCACTATCGAGCTGCATCATGAGGGTAGGCTGCTGGTGATGGTGGCACACTATGATTTTGCAGTGGAAAATGGCATCAACCCTGAGGATGTTCTCAATATCACACGCTGGGTGCAAGGTGCCAAGGGCATAGAAGTCATCATCTTTATCCGTGAAGATGCACCGGGTGATTTTAAGCTCAGTTTCCGCTCCGGCAAGGTGGATGTGAGTAGTTTTGCCGCCCGCTTTGGCGGTGGGGGACATCGCAGTGCCGCTGGATGCAGTCTCACCGGTGATTTGAATGAGGTCAAAAGCATGATGATCTCGCAGATGGGTGAGGTTCTGACCCAAGCTTGAAAGCTGTAGCCATGCGTGGTTTTTTGCTCATAGACAAGGTTGCGGGGATCAGCTCCTTTGACGTGATCCGGCAGTTGCGCAAGATCACAGGCATCAAGCGCATCGGACACTGCGGCACCCTGGATCCCTTTGCCACGGGGCTGCTGATCTGTGCGCTGGGTTCTTACACCCGCCTCAATTCACTTTTGGAAGCCCGGGAGAAGAGCTACCAAGCTACCCTGCGTCTGGGACAAAGCACCACTACCGGCGATCCCGAGGGAGAGGTAGAGGAGACTGCCTCGCCAAATATCGAACGCTTTGATGCTTCTGCCATCACTGCTGCCGCTTTGGCTCTGCAAGAGCTGCCCGTTCCCAAGTATTCTGCGGTGAAGATTCAGGGACAAAGGGCTTATAAACTGATGCGGCAAGGCGTGGAGGTGGAGATCGCTCCCAGGGCCGTGCAGGTGCACTCCTTCCAGTTTCTGAATCCCGAAGAGCTAAGCGAACAAAACCCCTATCTCAGCTATGCTTGCACCGTCTCCAAAGGAACCTATATCCGCAGCCTCAGCATCTGGATCGCAGCTCAAATGCAGACAGTGGCGCATACCGTGAGCCTCAGACGCACCGCCATCGGGGATATATCTGTGGACGCTGCTGTTAGACTGGACGAAATGACAGACTGGCAGTCTGCTTTGGTGCCCTGTGAAAAGCTCTTTGGGCATATCCCCTCCAAACGTCTGGATGCAGAGCAGAGAAAGGTGCTGCAGCACGGACAAAGCGTAGCGGTGGACATGGCGGATGCAGAGCGAATCATGGTGCTCAATGACATGGGCGAGATTGAGACCCTGGGGTATATCAAGGATGGCAACTTGCATCCAAAGGTGAATTTCTGAAGATGAAAAGCATAGTGAGCATGGGCAACTTCGATGGTCTGCATCTGGGGCATCGCAAATTGATCAAGACCATGGTGGACTTGGCCAAGGAGCAATCCCTAAAGAGCGTGATCATCACTTTCAAGGATCATCCTGCCCTGGTGCTGAACAAGCCCCACAACTTCCAACTGCTCATCCCTTGCGAGCACAAGATCCAGATGATCAAAGACTTGGGAGTGGATGAAATCAAGTGTCTACCCTTCACCAGGGAGCTGTCGCAGCTTTCGGCGCTGGACTTTCTCAAGACTTACGTCATAGAAGAGCTTGATCCCGCTGTCATTGTGGTGGGTTACGATTCCCATTTTGGACACAGGCGGGAGGGCAACTATCAGTTTTTACAAAAGCATGCGCAAGGCTTTGGCTATCAGTGTCTTTACGTGCCAGCCCTGGAGGATGAAGAGGGCGTCATCAGCAGCAGCCGCATCCGTGCTTTGCTCCAAGAGGGCAGGATAGACGAAGCTAACCGTCTTTTGGGCAGTCCCTACTCCATGTATGGCGAAGTGGTGAGGGGAAAAGGCTTGGGCAAGGGCATGGGCTTTCCCACGGCTAACCTTGCTCTGGACGAAGCTCAACAGCTTATTCCCCGCTCCGGAGTGTATATTTCGAGAGTGTTTTTGGCTGAAGATGTGTTTTTTGGATTGACAAATATCGGCACAGCACCAAGCGTGAAACAAGATAGAAAAACCACGGTGGAGACATATATGCCAGAATACAATGCCGATCTTTATGGAGCCAGGATGAAGCTGGAACTCTTGCATTTCATGCGGCCCGAGCTTTGTTTTGCCTCCCGCGCTGAGCTGATCCAGGCCATGCAGGCTGATCTCGCTAAGGCCAAAACGCTCTTTGAGGAGTATGCTTAAGATGAAGCGGCTGCTCACTTTGCTCATGCTTGTTGCGCTTGTGCCTCTGATGGCGATAGACTGCCTACCCGGCAGTGGGCGGAGCATTGAGCAGAGCACCCGGGACTACCATCTGGCATATCACCGCCACGTGGATGACCTCCGCTTTTACGGCAGCAATTCCTGGGCGGTGCGCTTTGACTTTGCAAACTACTATTATCCCAATCTGCAAGACCTTAGCTTCACCATCAACGCTCTGAGGTTGTGGTTTCCTCAGACCGGCGACTCGGTGCGAGTGAGGTTGCTCAGCGATGACGAAGGTCAACCCGTCTTGCCGGAACTTGCCTCCCTGGATGCATTTATTGATACCAACGACCTCACCATCCCCTTGAGTGCGCCCATCAGTGTGCAGTGCATGTGGATGATAGTGGATTATCCGACCTTCTTCAATGGCCCCTATGTATCTGCCTCCAGCGGAGATGGCAGTCACAGCTACTACCTCAATACCTCAATGGGCACTCCCTTCTATCAAAATCTGGCGCATGCGGGTTACAATGCCGAACTGCTCTTTGGCGTGAGTGGCGAGTTTTCCGCTGTCTCAGATTTGAGGTTGGTGAGCCTGAGCCTTGAGGGAGGCTACAAGCCTGCTGCGACCGTCTACCCCAGCTTTGTGATCCACAACCATTCGGATCAGTATATCAACAGCTTCAACATCAACCTCAGCCTGACCTTTCCGGAGTCCTCAGATAACATCACCCAAAGCATAAATATCACTCCGGGCATTCCGCCTCAGGGAGATTTCGTGTGGGATTCCACACAGCCGGACTATCATGATTATGGCATGACCATTCCCAGAGAGCCCATGCAGGCAAGGTTCCGCGGCACCATCGTTCCACCTGAAAACACCGACAACTATGCTCCCAATAACACGATAGACAGATACTATTACGGCTTTGGCGAAGAGATGCCTATCCACATAGTGGAAAACTTCTTCCGCAGCTCAAACGCCTCTGCCATCCTGCATCAGGAGCATGCTGCCATAGCGGGAGCACACCTGGAAGATATACATCTGCTCAACTACTTGCCCATCTTGGCGGATACACTCTCTTCGACTGCCGCACTCAACCACTTCAGCTGGTATGGCTTTAACACCCTGCCCCGTGTGGTTTTGGGAGGTGAGAGTCGCATCATAGGTTTGCGCTACGACTTTGAGGACGACTTTGCCGCCAAATGTGACACCCTGAGCCAAAAGAGCAGCTTCATCAGCTCTGCCAGGGTTGATGTGGAAACAGTGGCTGAAACCATGGCGATGGACTTCCAGTTTTCAAACGACAACACCCTCCTATTCAGTAGCGGTGGAAACTATGATCTGGTGCGCAATAGCGTGCTATTTGCCGGCCTCTTCAAAGAGGAAAATATCTTGGGACAGCAGTTTTGGAACCTGCAAAAGTGGGTCGTTCATGCGCTGCCCATCACCGAAGGTATAAACATGGGGGAACGCTTGGAAATACAAGCGGAAATGTCCACCCTGGGGCTTGATCCCAACGACAACTTCCGTCTCTACTACTGGCTCCAGGAAAAAAGAGGCGGCAGCATCTATTATGCCAATGTGATAGACTTGGAGATTCCCGTGAGCAACGATGCACAGGTGCAAGCACCCGCCACCTTCTCGCTCTCGCCCAATCCCCTCAAAGGCAACAGACCCCTGACGGTGGACATGGGCAAAAGCTCTGGCATCCTCAAGGTTTACAACATCAAAGGCCAGCTTATTCACGAGCAATTGATCACCCCACAAAACACACAGCTGGATGCGGCTATCTTCCCCCAAAGCGGGATCTACCTCGTCAGCATCCGCTCATTACAGGATAAAACCAAGCAACACACAGCCAAAATCAGTATAATCAAATAGGATAAAGCAATGAACGAACATATATATGTAAACGAACTTCAAGACCGGCAGGGCAAGGAAATTGTAGACTTTTACATGGTGGAAGAAAAGGAAATCCGTGAGGGTAAGAACGGCCTGTTTATGAGGCTGAGACTGGCAGACCGCAGCGGTTCCCTCGCAGGCTACGTGTGGAAAGACTTCCAAAAGGCAGCCGAGCAATTTGACCAGGGCGACATCGTCAAAGTCAAAGCCATGGTGCAAAACTTCAAAGGCCAGGTGCAGCTCAACATCTCACAACTGCGCTTTGCGGATGTATCAGAATACGATATGGAGATCTATCTGGCGCACAGCAAATATCCGCCCGAGCTCCTCAGCGAGCGGTTTTTCGGCTATATAGACAAAGTCCAAAACACCTTTTTGAAGCAGCTGCTCAAAGACATCTTCGATGATAAAGACTTCTTCCATGCCTTCTTGCATGCACCCGCAGCCAAGAGCTGGCATCACAACTACATCCATGGATTGATCGAGCACACGGTGAGCGTGGCTTCCATCTGTGAATTTGTGAGCACCATCTACCCCGTAAATCAAGATCTGCTCATCACCGGCGCACTTATGCACGACATGGGCAAGGTGATGGAATATACCACCAAGGCTCCCTACGACTTCACGGATGTGGGTCGATTGGTGGGTCATCTCACTTTGGCGGATCAGCTGATCTGCGAGAAAGCACGCAGCATCGCCGGTTTCCCGGATGAACTGCTCCTGCATCTGCGCCACTTGATCCTCTCGCACCACGGCATCTATGAAAATGCCTCCGTGCGGCTTCCCCAGACCCTGGAAGCTGTAGTATTACATCATTGTGACAACCTGGACGCCCAGAGCATTGGCGTAGCTCAGATCATCGAAGCCTCGCCCAAGGATGCAGACTGGACGGAATACGACAGGCTTAACAACCGCTATTACAAGCTCACCAAGCTATAAGGTAGATGTTCCAAACCTCAGTATTGGCCAGCGGGTCAAAGGGCAATTCTGTCCTGGTAAGAAGCGATGAAACGGCCATCCTCGTTGATGCCGGTTTAGCCGGCAAGACCATTTTGCAAGCTTTGGAATCACTAAAAGTGCCCAAAGAAAGCATCAAAGCCGTGCTGGTGAGCCACGAGCACAGCGACCATAGCAAAGGTGTTGGAATCATCGCCCGCGCCCTCCGAATCCCGGTTTACATCAGTGAAGGCACCTATGAAGGTTGCGCCGAAAAGCTGGGCAAACTGCCCCAGGCACCCATCTTCTTCGAGACGGGTAGCACCTTTGAGATCCGAGACCTCGTCGTGCACTCCTTTACCTCTTCTCATGACACCATAGACAGCAGCAATTTCACCATCCGCAAAGGTGAAGATGAGGAGCGTAAACTGGGAATAGCCACGGACTTGGGCTATGCCACCCGCCTAACCGTGCAGAGGCTGAAGGGCTGCACCACCCTGGTTTTGGAGAGCAATCACGACGAGGATATGCTGCTGAACGGCCCCTATGACTGGGCTCTGAAACAAAGGGTGAAAAGCAAGCTGGGACACCTCTCAAACGCTCAAGCTCTGGAACTGGTCAAGCAGATTATGCATCACAACTTGGACAACATCATCCTGGCTCACCTCTCGGAGGAGAATAACTGCCCCGAACTGGCCTACAGAGTGATGAACGAATATCTCTCCACCCTGAGAAGAGAGCTGAATCTGATCATCGCCGGACAGTATAAACACACCCCTCTGATCAATATCTAAAGCAACACTTACAACCCCTCTCCTCTAAAGCCTCTAATACCAGGGGACTACGTCTGTTACTTGTCCCCAAATCCATCCCAAAAACCGCCCGTTTTGGATCGGTCGTGCAGTTGCCAGATTTTGCTCATTTTACCCCTTATTTTATCAAATCCATAACTTATTGATATTCATATCGATACAGAGCCAAACATTTTGAATTTATCTCTTGACAAAAAGTCCCTATCTCTAAAACTGGCATATAGATAACGACTTTTAAGTTGCCAAGGGTTCATTCCGATGGCTAAAGCCTTGGCAAATATCGCTTAAAACATTAGGAGTTAATAAATTATGGTTGAACAAAACTACAATGCTGACAACATCAAGGTGTTGAAAGGCCTTGAAGCTGTTCGCAAACGTCCTGCAATGTATATTGGAGGCACCAGCGAGCGCGGCCTGCATCACCTTGTTTATGAGGTTGTGGACAACTCCATCGACGAAGCTTTGGCCGGTTATTGTGACCTGATCAAAGTTACCATTACTAACGAGGGCGAAGTTGAGGTGGAGGACAATGGCCGCGGCATTCCCGTGGACATGCATCCCGACCTCAAAATCCCTGCCGTGCAAGTGGTTATGACTGTTTTGCACGCCGGTGGCAAATTTGACGACAAGAGCTACAAAGTGTCTGGAGGTCTGCACGGAGTGGGCGTTTCCGTTGTGGTAGCCTTGAGTGAATACTTGGAAGTGCGCATTCATAAAGACGGTAAAATCCACTACCAACGCTATGAAAAAGGGATCGCAGTCACCGGTCTGGAAATACAGGGCGATACCGATCGCACTGGCACCGTGATCCGCTTCAAGCCGGACAGTACCATCTTTGAGACTGTTGAGTTTAGCTTTGACTATCTCACAACGCGCCTCAGGGAGCTGGCTTTCCTGAATCGTGGTGTGCGCATCATGCTCAAGGACGACCGGCACGACCGCCTGCACGACTTCAAGTATGACGGTGGCATCGTGAGCTTCGTGGAGTATCTGAACCAAAACAAAAAGCCCTTGAGCCCCAATCCCGTCTACATGGCTTTGGAAAAGGATGGCGTGGATATCGAGGTTTCGATGCAGTATAACGAGGGCTATCAAGAGAACATATTTAGCTTTGCTAACAATATCAACACCATAGAAGGCGGAACTCACCTCAGCGGCTTTAAAACGGGTCTTACCCGCGCCGTAAACAATTATATTCGCAATGCGGATTTGCTCAAGAATGAGAAGATTTCGCCCACTGGTGAGGACATTCGCGAAGGTCTCACCGCCGTGTTGAGCGTGAAATTGAGCAACCCGCAATTTGAGGGTCAGACCAAGACCAAGCTGCAAAACAGCGAAGTGGAAGGCCTTGTGAACTCAGTGGTTTACGAAAAGCTCACCACCTATTTTGAAGAGCATCCAGCTGAGGCCAAGCTCGTCACCTCCAAGAGCATCATGGCGGCACGCTCCCGTGAAGCTGCCCGCAAAGCCCGCGAGCTCACCCGTCGCAAGTCTGTGTTGGAAAGCGGCTCTCTGCCCGGTAAGTTGGCGGATTGCTCCATCACCGACCCCGAAAAGACAGAGCTGTTCCTGGTGGAAGGAGACTCCGCCGGCGGCAGCGCCAAGCAGGGCCGTGAACGCTCATTCCAAGCCATTCTCCCGCTTTGGGGCAAGATGCTCAACACCGAGAAAGCCCGCGTGGACAGAGTGCTCAACAACGACAAGATTCAGCCCATTATCTTAGCCGTCGGAGCCGGTGTGGGACAGGATTTTGACATCACCAAGATCCGCTATCACAAAGTGATCATCATGGCTGACGCAGACGTCGACGGCGCTCACATCAGCACCCTGCTCATGACCTTCTTCTATCGCTACATGAAGCCTCTGATCGAGCACGGACACCTCTACATCGCCATGCCGCCGCTATTTTTGGTGCGCAAGGGCAAGCAGAAGAGATATGTGTTTTCGGAAGAAGAGCGCGATGCAGCGATTGCAGAATTAGGTGAAAAAGGCGTGATGGTGCAGCGCTACAAAGGTCTGGGTGAAATGAATCCGGAACAGCTTTGGGAAACCACCATGGACCCTGAAAGACGCACCATGATTTCTGTGAAGATGGACGACGCCATCGAAGCCGACAGGATGTTCACCATCCTCATGGGCGACGAAGTGGAACCCAGACGAGAATTTATCCAAGCCAACGCCCAGTATGTCAGGAACTTGGATGTATAGGAGATTACAGTGGAAGACAATACCAAAATCATAAATGTACAGATAGAAGAACACCTCAAGCAGGCTTATCTTGATTACTCGATGAGCGTGATCGTGAGCCGTGCGCTGCCCGATATCCGCGATGGTCTCAAACCCTCTCAAAGACGCATTATTTACGCAATGCACGAGCTCAATCTCAGCCCCGGCGGCCAGTTTAGAAAGTGCGCAAAAATCGCCGGCGACACCAGCGGTAACTATCACCCCCACGGTGAGCAGGTGGTCTATCCCACCCTCGTTCGCATGGCGCAACCGTGGATCATGCGCTATCCTTTGGTGGATGGACAGGGAAACTTTGGCTCCATCGACGGAGACCCACCTGCGGCAATGCGTTACACCGAAGCACGCCTGCAGAGAGTCACCACCGAGATGTTGAGCGAGTTGGATAAGGACACGGTAGATTACAAGTCAAACTACGACGAAACCCGCAAAGAACCGGAAGTTTTCCCCACCCGCGTCCCCAACCTGTTGGTCAACGGTTCCTCAGGTATCGCCGTGGGAATGGCCACCAATATGGCGCCCCACAACCTCGGCGAAGTTTGCCGCGCCATGATCGCCCTGATTGACGATCCTGAGCTCGATAATACAGACCTCAGACAATATATCAAAGGGCCGGACTTCCCTACAGGTGGCTTTATCCTTGGAACACAAGGGATTAAGGACTATTTCGAGACGGGTAGAGGCCGCATCCTCATCCGTGGCGAAGCCGAGATCGAAGTGGGCAAAAACGAGCAGGAATCCATCATCATCAGCTCCATTCCTTACCAAGTGACCAAGACCACCCTCATTGAACGCATCGTAGACTTGGTCAAAGAAAAGAGAATTGAGGGCATCAGCGATATCCGTGACGAATCCGGCCGCGACGGCATGCGCCTTGTGATTCACGTCAAACGCAATCATGATGCCACTGTGGTGCGCAACCTGCTTTACAAACACACACAGTTGCAGAGCACCTTCGGCGTGATCAGCCTTTGCCTCATAGACGGCGTCCCGCAAGTGGTGAGCATGAAGGATATGCTCCTGAATTTCATAGAGTTCCGTCATGACGTCGTGCTGCGTCGCACCCTGCATGAGCTCAGGATCGCCGAAGAACGCATGCACATCCTGGAAGGTCTGCGCATTGCGCTGGACAACTTGGACGAAGTGATCGCCACCATCCGCGCCTCGCAAACTCCTCCGGAAGCAAATGAGCAATTGCAGCTCAAGTTTGGCCTCACTGAGATCCAAGCCAAAGCTATCCTGGATATGCGTTTGCAGCGCTTGACCGGCTTGGAAAGGGAGAAGATCGAAACGGAATACAACGAGCTGCTCCTCACCATCGCCCGCCTCAAAGAGCTGGTGGAACACCGCGAACTGCGCATGGCTCTCATCAAAGAGGAAACTCAAGAAATCATCGACAAATACGCAGACGAGCGTCGCAGCGTTATCTTGGAAAACTACACCGGCGGCTTGGAGATGGAAGACCTGATCGCCGAAGAAATGGTGGTGGTTACCATCACAAATGCTGGCTATGTAAAGCGCTTGCCTGTTGACACTTACAGATTGCAAAGTCGGGGCGGCAAAGGCCTGAATACCAGCAACCTCAAAGAGGACGACTACATTCAGCATGTATTCGTGGCCAATACGCACTCCTACATCCTGCTCTTCACGGATCATGGACGCTGCTATTGGCTCAAGGTCTATCAGATTCCGGAAGCCGGCCGCACCGCCCGCGGTAAAGCCGTGGTGAACCTGGTGCAATTTGATCCTGGCGAAAAGATTAAGGCCTATGTAACCGTGAGAGATTTTGATCCGGATCAATACATCTTGATGTGCACGCGCAACGGCTTGGTCAAGAAAACCTCTCTGGAAGCCTACTCACGCCCCAGAACCAACGGCATCCTGGCCATCAACCTGGAAGATGGCGACGGACTCGTCGATGCCCGCATCACTGAAGGTGCCGATGACATCATCCTCGCCACCCGCAATGGTTATTGCAACCGATTCAGCGAGAAAGACGTGCGCACTACCGCCCGCTTTACCAAGGGAGTGCGTGGCATCCGCCTAAGACCCGGAGACTACGTGATTTCCATGGGTGTGATCTCGCAGGAAGACATGCTGGAAAACGGCAGCGAAAACGCCAGAACCATCCTGGCCGTAAGCGAAAATGGCTATGGGAAACGAACCGCAATCAGTGCCTATTCCACCACCAGACGCGGCTCCATGGGCGTGATCACCCTTAAAACCACTACCCGCAACGGCTATCTTGCCGGACTGATGATAGTGGACAAAAATGAAGAACTGCTCATCATCACGCAGGAAGGCATGATCATCCGCCAAGCCATTGCAGATATTTCCGTGATCAGCCGCAATACGCAAGGCGTGCGCTTGATCAACCTCAAGGAAGGCGATAAGGTGAGAGACATCACCAACGTTCCCAGCGAAGAAGATGATGAAATCATCGAAAAAGGCGTGGCGAAGATGAATCAGCCAAGGAAGAATAAACCCGTTGTCGACGAAGTGGAATACGACGACTTGGAAGAGCTCGAAGACGAGGACATGGAAGATGAAAACATCGACGCAGAAGATGAAGAATAGACAGATTAATCTCACACCCCAGAAGCTCATTAGCTCTGGGGTGCTCCTGCTATTACTGCTGCTAACGGCTTGCTCCGCAAATAGATGGCATCCTGTGAGCAAGGAAGATTATAGTGTGGATAAGAAATGGGCGGTTTTGGCTAACGATTCACTGGTAATCGCTGTCAGCCCAACCAGGTTCAAGGATTCCGACGTGGATTTGGATAACCGCTTCTTCAGCATCTATCTCAAGGTGCGCAACCTCAGCCAGAGAAGCATAAGCCTTTGGGATTACGGCTATTCCATCATCTCAGACGGTCGGCAATACGACCCCATTTCACTGGAGCACGTGTTGGGGAGTCTCAGGATGAACCAGGCTCTCTACCAATCGGTGGACATCTTTGATACCATTGTCTTTGACCAAGACCCAAGCGAAACTGAGAAATATGACGATGCCTATTTCTCTATCCTCAATTCCTACTTCAATGCTTCCAAGTTGCTGCCCGGCGGCACAAAAGAAGGCTATCTCTTTTATGACCGCGCCATTAACTCAAAGAAACACCTGATGATCGAGCTGGGCGACGTGATGGTGGAGTTTCAAAAGTAGGAGATAATGATGCTAACTTAGCTGCCTCAATAAGATAGCCAAGCGAAGGCTATCGTGAGGATTCATATACACCCTCCGGGCTGACACAGGTTGTCAGCCTTTTTTTGGCTTTAGATTCTGTGCAGTTATGAGGCATAATATGTTTGACTAATAGTAGAGGTTGGCAAAACATTTGACTTTTGGCTTCGGTTGGCAGCCCTGCGAAAGGTGCCTCGGCGCCCGCTTGGCTCTTCCTCCTAACTGCCTGCTTTCTTACTCGTTAGCTACTCAAGGAGCAGGAGAGCAGCAGGGAAGGGGTTGGGTGTCCGCATGGAATCAGCGTTTGCGGGGTGTCGAATGAGGCCGTTTTATATTACTCTATCATATCTTGGAAGCAAATATTTCAAAATGGCTGACTTTTTCAGGCTCGGCAGTTCAGCAATGATCTCCCATGAAAATGGTAGGTGTTTTGCAGGCAATATTGGGCTGTTCTCGTTTTGGGTTTGAGGGTAGAGAAATCAGGCAAGAATGTTTTGACTATCTGTTTTGGCAAGCTTGAGATTTTGTCAAAATGTTTTTGGACTAAAACGTGACGCTGATAGTCGCTAACATAATGGTATATTGTTAGATAGTGAAGTAAGTGTTGTCGGTTATATCGCCAATGGATCCCTGTGTTTCGCATAAATGGTCAAAAAATTATTGACAATAATCCCGCTCTTAGATATGGTGTTCACAAGATCGATATTAAAGGAAGGATGATGAATAAAAGCCTCAAGCTTATCCAAAATCATTCTCAGCTCAAGGAGCTGGGCAACCCGCTTAAGTATAGCATTCTTAAGGAGTTGATCAAGGAGCCGGCCACCTGTCAGCAGCTTGCCACTTTGTTCAATCACAGCAAGCAGAAGATCCATTACACCCTCAATCAGATGGTGGAGCAGGGTCTTTTGGAGCTCACACAGGGCAACAATGGCAACCACAAGGAGGTCTATTACCAGGCGGCGGCCAAGAACTTTGTCTTGGATTTTGCCATTGGCTTGGAGGCGGGGGAGGGGGTATTGGATAGCCAGGCCATCATCGGCGGGATTTTGGAGCATGATCATCGCATTAGTTTGCAAGCAGTTGCGGCAAAGTTGATCGATGAATCATTCAAGCTCACTCGCGGTGACAGGCTGTTGATTACCACGGGTAAATTCAACTTTCCCTTGGTGGAAAAGCTCCTGCTTGAGGCGGGTAAACGCGGCATTCACACTTCGCTGCTTTATCAGGATTTGGATCTGATCAAAGCCCGCAACGAGGATTATTCCCTGGCAGCGTATCGTGCTGATTATGAGGAATTTAACCGCTTGCTGAAGAACAGCGACATGTATCTCAATCTCAATGGTGAGGCGCGTTTTACCGAGCTCAAAGACAGGGACAAGCTGCGCTTGCGCAACCGTCTTTTGGCAAAGGGACGCAAGATCATCGCCAGTAAGAAGATCAAGCTTGCTTCCATGCCCAGCCTCATGAACGACACCCTCTCGGATCATGCGATACAGAGCGAGTTGCAGTTTTGGCGCGCTTTGGATATCGATTATGGCAAGCTCGACGAATATACGATGGATATCTGCCGTCAAATCGCTGCCATACAAAGCGTTAACCTGCTTTCCGGAGGTGAGGAGATCAGTTTTGCAATCGATAGAGTTTGGGCGGAAAGCGGCAGCTTTGGAGAGAGCGAGTTTCAGACGCATATCATCAACCTTCCCGGCGGAGAGGTGATGATGGTGCCCAAGCCGGGCAGCATCAACGGGACTATCGTGGGGGATAGGGCTTTTGCCTTTGGAAAGGAGATCATCAAGCCGCGTTTGGTGATCCAAGCAAATGAAATACAGAGTTTTACAGCACAGGAAAACGAAGATGTCTTACAGCGAGCTATCGATGCCGGTGGCGTTGATGGCAGGGAAATAGCCCTCGTCTGTTTAGGCACCAATACCAACATCTTAAGAGGCAATATCGACAATGCTTTACAGCATAAGAGCGATGGTTTCTTGAGCTTCTTTTGGGGGAACAATCAGGCTCTGGGTGGAACGGTAAGGGGAGACCAAGAGTGGATTGTCCAGATCGAAAAACCTATTTTAAACTATATTTGAGGAGAAACACCATGAAACACATCACAACTTTGCTCCTGGTCTTGCTTTGCGCCATGCCGCTCTTGGCGCAGTGGCATGTGAATGAGGGCTTTGAAGGAGGCACCACCCTGCCCACAGGCTGGACCTATCATGACGATGGAGACGGCAATGTTTGGGGTGTAATAAACAGGCCCGACTATTCACATTCCGGCAACTATGTTGCCTTTTGTGAAAACTTTATGCCCAACCAAAATGCAGACTGGTTGATCACGCCTCAGGTGACGATCGCCGCCGGGGATTCCCTGATATTTTACACCCGCAGCTGGTATTCCACTGAAAATCTGAAGGTTTACGTCTCCACCACGGGGACGGCTATCACGAACTTCAGTCAGCAGATTCTAAACCTGCAAAACCTTGGAAACAGCTATCAACAAGTGAGTTATGACCTGACAGCTTACGCTGGACAAAACATCTACATCGGCTTTTTGTGGAACTGTGAAAACTACGGTATTTTGATCGATGACGTCAAGATCGGACAGCCGGTCGTGGTAGAACCAGAGCTCAATCTGCCCGATTCCTTTACCTTCATGCAGGGGGAAAGCCTGGAGGTGGATTTTACCCAGTATGTGACCGCAACTGATGAGGAAAACGTGACCCTCAGCTGGCAGCCAACTGAGCATGTAACTGTCAGTGCCACAGGGCTTATGGTAAACTTCAGCTCACTGGATTGGTCTGGAGAGGAAGCGGTGACATTCAGCATCCTGGATCCCTACAATGGGCTCACGGCAACGGATACTGTTTCTATCGTGGTAACTCCTATTCCCGCAATAGATATGGGACTTGTGGAAGTGGTGTCGCCCTGGGAGATGGAATTTGTAAATGCAGATATCGTTCCGCAAGTGAGGATCAAGAATGGTGGTTTGAACGACTGGAACAACCAGGTGGAAATCTGCTTTGCCTGCTATAATGCGGCCGGCGATGAGCTTTATAGCGATAACACTTACTATTCGGGAGCTCTGGAACCTGAGGAAGATGCTGTGGTGAGTTTTGACCCCTTTACCTTGAGTGCTGAAGGGAGTTATTCAGCCTCTTTTTGGCTGAGTGAAGCAGATGCAAATCCCGGCAATGACAGCATCAGCCGCGGGTTTGAAGTCCGCACACGCATCAATGTGGGCGGCCCCGATACCTTGGGTTACAGGTTCATTGACAGCACTGCTTTAGGTGGGCCGGAATTTAACTGGATCGATATTAGCCAAACTGGAACTTCCACTATCATGTATGGTGTGGATAGCTGGGGTGGCGATGATAACTTCTCAGAGCCGATTCCGCTGGGCTTTACCTTTCCTTTTTATGGCAATAACTACACCACTGCTTATGTGGATGTGAATGGTGAGATCCTGCTGGCAGAAAACACCTGGTACGATGAGTATCCTGAAGACGGCTGGAATAGCGACGGCAATATCTTCAACTATGTCCACCCCATCCCCGGATATACAGCTATGCCGGGTTTGATCGCAGTTTACTGGGATGACCTGATAGCTGTGCAGGGAACGGGAGACGTGTATTTTCAGACCTTTGGTGTGGAACCTGACCGTTACACCGTGATCCAATGGCATCAATTGCAGTTCTACTCAGGAGGCGACCCTGTTTCGCTCCTGGATTTTGAGGTCATTCTGCACGAGAATGGCGAGATCGTGATGCAATATAACAGCACTGCTACAGGACAAGCACAGTCGAATTATCCGCGCGATAATGGCAGAAGCAGCACCGTGGCAATCCAAAACGAGGATGCCAACGTCGGGCTTTGCTTCCTGAGAGAGCTGATGCAGAGCGGCAATTATCAAGGTGTAGAGCCTGCAGGAAACCTGCTTTTTGATGGCTTGGCGATCCGCTTTTACAGTGGACAAGATGAGCAGGCACCTGTCATCACTCACGAGCCAATCGGCAATACCTTTAATCTCACACCCAGCGTAACTGCGCGCGTGGCAGATCTTTCCCCGCTGGAATCTGTGAAGCTATACTATCAGACCGATGCGGGTTATGTTAGTATCGATGGAGTGGCAGGTGGCAATGCAGACTATGTCTTTACCTTCAATGATCTTTCCCAGGGACAAGAGATTAAGTATTACATCGAAGCCAGCGATATTCATGGTAATAGTGGCAGGCTTCCGGCTTCCGCGGATGAGGATGACTTCTGCTTCAAGATCCTGCCTTCCGCAAATGTGGATGTTTTGCTGGCCTACAGCGGCTCTCAGGACTATCAGAATGTGGAGCTGCCCGTCTATCAAGCCAGGCTGGATGAGCTCAAGATCGCTTACGACATCTATGATTGGGAAGAGTATGATGAGTATGAGATTCCTCATGTATACAGCACCATTTTGGCCTATGCCAGCTCGGGAAGCGCAAATCCCCAAAACGTGGATTTTGTCGATAAGCTGATTGGCCACCTGGATTCCGGCACGGTGGAAAGGCCAGTCAACCTGTTTATCTCCTCAGATAACTGGGCTGCTGCTTCTCATATCACGCCCAATTATCATCCCTTGAGCCTGCTCTTTGATGGTTATTTGCGCACATTTTTCGTGCCTACCGGATCAGGAGGCGGCACCAACGGCTTGGCCGGACCGAATGTGTATGACTATGAGAGTGGCACCATCCTTTGTCGCAACAATTCACCCATCGGCACAGTCGGCACAGAATACAGCGTCTATGCCAATAGCCCGGACTGTATCTTCACCTACGATGCCGTGCCGGATTGGTATAAAGAGGACGTGCCTTATCCGGAAATTGGGGCTACAAACGCCTTTACCTTTGCCCAAGGCCCGATAAACGGCGAGGCTTACATGTATAATGGCGTGTGCGCTACCTCAGTGGACCTTCCGATCTTCAAGGCTTTCTATCTGAGCTTCGACTTCTCGCAGTTGGACGTTGAAGAGGAGAGCCGGGAGCTGTTTTCCGATCTGATGGATTGGTTTGGAGTGGAGCCCACGTCCAATAGCGATGAGGTTGCCGTGCCCCATCTGAACCACCTCAGAGGCAACTATCCCAATCCCTTTAACCCCAGCACGACCATAGAGTTCAGCATCAAGAACCCCGGTAAGACGAGCCTGAGCATCTACAACCTCAGAGGTCAAAAAGTGAGAAGCCTGATCGATGAACACATGGTCAGCGGCTTGCACAAGGTGGTCTGGAATGGCAAGGATGATCAGGGTAAAGAGGTGGGCAGCGGCATCTATCTGATCCGCATGGAAAGCAAAGGTTATACGATGAGCAAAAAGATCACCCTCATCAAATAGGTGATGATGCTCTAAAATCAGAGATAAAACTGTTCCAAAACGCTCAGGCTCTTCAGCTTGAGCGTTTTGCGGTTGTGGGCAAGATAATAGTCGCTGTAAAAGTCGTTTATCTCTTGGATGGTGCTTTTGGCGAGCCGGATCTCGCTCAGGTGATTTCCGATGTGGTCCAGATGATAGAAGATGCGGGATGCTTCCTCGCTGAAGATGTGTAAGTCCTTGGGGAGGGTAAGATTGTGTGTGCATTCCCGGCAGTAGAGCTGGGCGTCGTGCTTAGTGTAGGCATATTCCGGTTTTTGCTCTTTGCAACCTGAGCAGATGCAGGTAGTTAGCGCCAAGCCCTGGAGGTGGATGATGCGGTTTAGCAGTCGCCAAAACACGGGCAAGGGCTCAGCATCCAGGCTGAGCAGAAAGTCCAGGAAGCTGCCAAGTAGCTCAAAATATAGCAGATGCTCATCGTTTGAGATTATCTGCTTTTGCATCAGCTCCGCTCCACAGAGGGCGGTTGCCCAGTTTTTGGCTCCTTCGTAGTGGCGTTCCTTGAGCAGGCTGCTTTCCTTGAGCAGGTGCAGCTCTCCTTCTCTGGGTGGGTAAAGTGTGAGTTCGTAGTCGTTTAAAGCTTGCAGGATGAAGCTGTCGCTCTTTTTGCGGATGCCTTTGGCGATGATGTCTATGAGGCCGTTCTCTTTGGCAATTGCTTTGACAATTAGGCTGCTGTCGCTGTAAGGATATGTATTCAGGATGGTTACAGTGTCTTTGATCAGCTTGTTCATAGCCCCAAAATCTCTCTTGCCTGGCGGGGATCGAGTGGGTCGACGTAGGCGGTTTGCTGGTTTGTGTAGGTCACAA
This sequence comes from Candidatus Cloacimonadota bacterium, assembly GCA_029781115.1. Lineage (GTDB taxonomy): Bacteria > Cloacimonadota > Cloacimonadia > Cloacimonadales > Cloacimonadaceae > UBA3900. The sequence goes on along the minus strand of JAKOXG010000003.1, from coordinate 105,546 downwards.
ATCCGGGTGCGCTGCCACGTGGTTTGCGCAAGAATCTCACCTGCGTGTAGTCTATGGGCACGTTTGTGGAGAAGCGTGCCTTGGAAAACCAGGCTGCCAAGCTGCAACAGATGCGCTTGAGCTCTTCGGGTGGATCGGTCTTTTGGTGACATCTCAGCAGGACGTGTGCGCCTCTGAACACGCGGGTGTGAAACCACCAATCATGAGGGCGTCCCAGCTTGGTGCTGATGAAATCGTTTTCCTTGGCTTTTCTGCCGATGACGATCTCAAATTCATCGCTGACCTTGATCTTGAGCAATTTATCCAGCAGGCTCAGCTTATCCTGTCCCTTTTGGTGTTTATCCTGTCCCAGACCGGGGTCCAGCTCTTCGCCCGCTTCCACTCTGGCTTTGGCGCTTTTAAGTTGCTGGAGATTCTGTTCACCCTGACGGATGTTTTCTTGGATCACTTTGAGACCGTTTTTAGCCTTTTGATAGCGTTTGAGATACATGTTGAGATTGGCTTGAGGACTGAGTTCCGGCTTCAAGGGGATGTGGATGGTGGGCATAGCCTCGTCGTAGTAATTGATGGCTTCCAGGGTGTCCTGCCCCTGTTTTATCTTATCGAGATTGTATTTTATCACCTCGGCATAGAGTTTCCAAGTGTCTATTTCTTGGGCAGTTGCGAGCTCCTGTCTCTGCTTTTCCAGCTTTTTCTCTTGTTTGACTATCAGTTTGTCCCAACCGGCTAACATTCTCTTGCGATAGCCCAGCTCCTGCTGAGCGATGATGACCTTCTGATGGTAGGCTGCCAAATAGGAGTTAACATCTTCATATTGATAGGTTTCCTGGCTTTGGGGGTCGGTGAGGATATAGGGTGGTTTGAGATTTTTTACCACGGGTTTCCACCTGGTGAACGGCGACATATACTCAAAATTGGGCAGCATCTGCCGCGATGGGTTGTCCGCAAGGCTATATTTATGAATGGCATCCACCACTATGCCCTTGAAATCCTTTATCTCGCAGAGGATGAGGTTGGGTTTGGGCGGTATGAGTTCAGCTACCAACACATACCTTCTCAATTGGTTGTAGATGTCTATGTGATGGAGATCCCAGGTGATGATCCGATCCTTGGGTGCAAGCACAGGTTTCTTCAGCAGGGCGTGCTTCAGATATGGCCAAATTCGGTCACATCGTCTTCCAGGTGCCATTTGCGAGTAGACAAAGGCGTCCTTGGAATCCAGCACAATTCTCAACTGTTTGCCACCTCTGAAAGAGATAGCCACCTGGTTGCCGTAATGGCTGATGGAATCGATCGTTAGGTCGTGAGCATCGCTTTGTTCACACCACTTTTTGAGTATTGAATAGTCCACTAATCGGTCTCCAAATAAACATTTGTATTGACAGCAATCCTGCGTATTCTATAATTGAACAACAATAAAATAATACCTCAAGGAGTCAAGCATGAAAACTGCAAATTGGATAATAGTGGCTGTATTGGCAGTCTTGGCAGTGATTTTTGGGATCATGTGGATGAATGCTTCCAAAAAAGTAAGCGGTGCCGAGCAAAAAGCCATAGATGCCCAAAAACTCTATGAAAATGCATCCTCGACCTTAGAAGAAATTCAAAGCAGTCTTGACGCTATGGGATCAGACTTGTTAGGCGAAATCATCGGTGGTGATGAAATCCCTGGCAGCACTCCTGAAGACCGTAGAGCAAGATTGATCGGAAACATATCAAATATGCGCTCACAGATTGAGGCAGACAAGAAGAAGATCGCCGATCTGGAGCGTCAACTCACGCAGGTAAAAGGCCAGAGAGATGGTCATTTGAGAGCCTTGAACAAGCTCAAAGCCTCATTGGAAGAGAAGGAGACGATCCTGGCCGAATTGGAAAACAGGCTCAACAGAATGACCGGCGAGATCGAAGATGTGCAACAGAGAGCACAAGCTGAGATCACCCAACGTGATGGCCAAATCCAAGAGAAACAAGGCATTATCGACAATCAGAGCCGTGACCTGAACCAGATCTATTACATCTCCGGGACGCGCAAAGAGCTGATGGCAGCCGGCATTGTAGACCGTAAAGGTGGCCTGCTGGGCATCGGTAGAGTTACCACCGTGAGGAGAAATATCGACACTGATAAGTTCCAAACCACCAACCTGTTGGATACCCAGGAGATCAGGTTTCCTGCCTCCAATAAGGGATATGTGGTGCTTTCCAACCACGTAGCCGCATCCTACACGCTCACCAGAGATTCTGAAGGCTGGGTGCTGACTGTTAAAGACCCGGAAAACTTCCGCAAACAGAAGTTTTTGGTGCTGGAAAAACGCTAAGCTTTAAGCTTGGAAAATTATACAAGAGCCATCCCGCAAAGGGGTGGCTTTTTCTTTGTGCCGTAGCGTGTTGGGAGTGTTTCTTTGGTTCTGCTATTGACAAAGCGATGGCGTTTTAAAAGATTGTCCTCATGACACACACCCACGAATATTGGATGCGCCTTGCGCTTGAGGAAGCACAGCAAGCGGCTTTGGAGGATGAGATCCCCGTGGGTGCGGTCTTGGTCAAAAACGGTAGCCTGATCTTGAGGGAGCACAATCGCACCCGCAGCTATGACAACCCTTTGGCTCATGCCGAGAAGTTGATCATTGACAAAATCCTGGCCACCAAAATTAAGTATCTCTACGACTATACCTTGTATGTGACTCTTGAGCCGTGCCTGATGTGTGCGGGCAGCATTATGCTCAGCCGCTTGGGGCACTTGGTCTTGGGAGCACGGGATCCTAAAACTGGTGTGGTGGGTTCCATATACAATGTATTGAGAGACAAGAGCTTCAACCATCATCCTCAGGTCACGCGGGGTGTTCTCGAGGAGGAGTGTTCAAGCTTACTCAAAGGTTTTTTTGCACAAAAGCGCGTATAATTGCATGCGGAGAGTTGCCGGAGCGGTTGATCGGGGCGGTCTCGAAAACCGTTGTATCCTTGCGGGTACCCAGGGTTCGAATCCCTGACTCTCCGCCATTTTTATGGCCGTTGTGTGTTGTTTGGGGGCTCTCAGTAGAAAATAAGCCTTGCCAAAAAACGCATCTTTTGCTATCAGGCATTCACACAAGAAATAATGAGGAATCTACGTGTTGAATAAAAAGAGTCTTATCATCCTATTGTTACTGGTCTTGCCGCTGTTTGCACAGTTGCATGCTTCGACGACCACCAAAACAGTGGCGTTCTTGGAGGAGCGTGGCTTGGATCCAGTGCTGATTTTGCTGCTTATTTCTGCGTTTCCCATCATCGAGCTCAGGGGAGCTATCCCTGTGGGCATCTTCCTCTTTGGCATGCCTTGGCCCAAAGTAGTTATCCTCAGCATTATCGGCAATATGATACCTATCCCTTTTCTACTCCTGCTGTTGGATTCTGCTTTCGCCATCCTGGAGCGGTTTAAGTGGGGCAAGCGTTTCACCACCTGGCTCTATGCCCGCACACGGCGTAAAGGTAAGGTAATAGAGCGGTTTCAGGCTATTGGCTTAACTGTATTTGTGGGGATTCCGCTGCCCGGAACCGGAGGGTGGACGGGCTCATTGGCGGCCAAAATCTTCGGTATCCGCTTTTGGAATGCTATGCTCTACATATTCTTAGGTGTGGTGATGGCTGCGGCGATCGTGACCGCTCTATCACTGGCAGGCTTGATGGCGGTGAGCTGATGAACCGCTTGAGTCCTCTTATCTTTTGGTTGGCTGGAGAGAGCTCTGGCGATCTGCATGCCGCATTGGTGATGAAGGCTCTCAAAGATGTTTTGCCCCATGCGCGTCACGTGGGCATTGGCGGGCCCAGGATGCAGGCTGAGGGCTTGAAGCCGCTTTATCCTTTCAAGCGATTTGCGGTGATGGGTTTTGTGGAGGTGATCAAGCATCTCTTCTTTTTCTGGAAGGTGGAGCGCGGTGTTAAGTCTTTTATGTACAAGGAAAAGCCCGATCTCTGCATCTTGGTGGATTATCCCGGCCTCAACTTGCGCATCGCCAATATCGCAGATCATGCCCGGGTTCCGGTTTTGTATTATATCTGCCCGCAGTTTTGGGCTTGGAAGCACAATCGGGTTTTCAAGCTCAAAGCCATGACGCGGCATGTGGCCTGCATCTTGCCCTTTGAGGAGGAGATGCTCAATATCCACAGCATCAATTGCAGCTACGTGGGTCATCCCATCAGTGAAGAGGTGAAATTTGAGCTGGACAGGGACGCTTTCGCCTCATTTTGGCGTTTGGATAAAGAGAAAAAGTGGCTGGCTTTCTTCCCCGGCAGCCGCGAAAACGAGGTGAAGCGCATGCTGGATATCTTCCTGGATGCTGCCGCTTTATTTGATCCTGATGAGTATGAATTCCTGTTTTCGAGGGCGCGCAGCATAGATCACAATTATTATATGGACATCATCGCCAGGCATCCCAAGCTCAAGATCCATGTGATCGACGGCTATACCTATGAAATGATGAAATATGCGAGCTTTGCCATCAGCACTTCCGGCACGGCCACGCTGGAATGCGCCTACATCGGCACTCCGGTTGTCATCTGCTACAAGGCCAATTTCCTCTCCTATCTGTTGGGCAGATACTTTGTGCGGATCAAGCGTATCGGCTTGCCAAATATCATCTTAGACCAAGACCTGCTGCCGGAATTGGTGCAGCATGACCTCACCGCCAAAAAGGTGCATCAGGTGGTGAGCCAGCATTTGGCCGATGAGGAGAGGATGAACGGGATCAAGAGCCAGCTTGCGCAACTGAGAGGGATGCTGAGCGAGCCCAAGCCTTCTCAAGTGATGCCCAAGCTCATCGTGGAGCTATTGCAACGCTATGCCCGGCCTACTTTTTAAGATAGAAGCGCGCTTGGGTGCGTGGCTGATCCGCCTCCTCAGAAAGACCATCAAGTGGGAAATAATAGGCCAGCCTGCGGACGACTTTCGCTGCATCTTCTCTTTGTGGCACAAAGACTTGCTGATCATGACAATGCAGCGGGTGGATTCAGGCATAGCCGTGCTGGTCTCCGGCTCCAAAGATGGAGAGCTGATTGCGGGCCCGCTCTTGAAGCTGGGCTATCACACGGTGCGCGGCTCCAGCAGCCGTCAAGGCGCCCAAGCTCTCAGGGGAATGGTGCGCATCTCCAGGGAGCATGCTTTGGCGATCACGCCGGACGGGCCCAAGGGTCCTGCGGGAACCATACACGCCGGTGTCTTTGAGATCGCCATGCTGGCCAAGATTCCCATCGTAGCCCTGGCGGTGGACACACCCAAAGCTTGGGTGTTGAATACCTGGGACGGCCTCAGGATACCCAAGCCTTTCTCACGCGTGCGCGTGCACTATTCCCAGCCTCTTTACCTCAAATCCAGGGAGGATATCGCCGAGGTAGAGAGGGCTATCCGGGAGTTTACCAAAGTCCCGGCTCCCGCAGAAGAGTAAGCTCGAGCGGGCTCTATTTGACGATACCTAAGTCCTTACCCACCTTGATGAAAGCGGCAATAGCTTTATCCAGATGCTGGGTGGTGTGTGCGGCAGAGAGCTGCACTCTGATGCGAGCCTGATCGATCGGGACCACAGGATAGGTAAATCCGATCACGTAGATGCCTTCATGAAGCAGGCGATCAGCCATTTTCACGGCCAAAGGCTCTTTGTAGATCATCACAGGCACGATGGCTGTGTTGCCGGGCAGGATATCAAATCCCGCTTCCGTCATGGCTTTGCGGAAGTATTTGGCATTTTCTACCACTTTATCACGGAAGGGATTGGTTTTCTTGAGCATCTGAAGCGTTTTGAGCGTGCCACCAGCCACTGCGGGCGCAAGTGTGTTGGAGAAGAGATAGGGTCTGGACTTCTGGCGCATAAACTGGATGATCTCTTTCCTGCCGCTCAGGCAACCGCCGCTGGCTCCACCTAAAGCCTTGCCAAAGGTAGTGCTGATCAGGTCTATGCGGCCTTCCACCTTGCAGTGTTCATGCGTGCCTCTGCCTGTGGCGCCGATGTAACCGGTGGCGTGGGAGTCGTCCACCATCACCAGGGCGTCGTATTTCTCTGCTAAGTCGCATATTTCTGGCAGCTTGGCGATGTCTCCATCCATGGAAAACACGCCATCGGTCACGATCATGCGGAATTTGGCGTTTTGGCTCTGTTTCAGGGCTTGCTCCAGCTCGTTCATATCCGAGTGGGCATAGCGGAAGCGTTGAGCCTTGCAGAGGCGCACTCCGTCGATGATGGAAGCGTGGTTGAGGGCATCCGAAATGATGGCGCTGTCTTCACCCAAAAGTGGCTCAAAAACGCCACCATTGGCATCGAAGCAGGAGGAATACAGGATGGTGTCTTCCATGCCCAGAAATTCACTCACTTCAGCTTCCAGCTCTTTGTGAAGCTCTTGCGTGCCGCAGATAAAACGCACGCTGGCAAGGCCGAAGCCCCATTTTTCCATCGCTGCTTGGGCAGCCTTGATGATCTCGGGGTTGTTTGAAAGGCCTAAGTAGTTGTTGGCGCAGAAGTTTATCACTTCGCTGCCGTCGGAAAGCATGATCTGAGCGCTTTGGGAGGAAGCCAGCACGCGCTCGGTCTTATACATGCCGGATTCTTTGATGTTGGTCAGCTCTTGGCTGAGATAGTCTGTGATCTTTTTGGACATTGCTTACCTCGTAAAATCATATTTTATTATCTACACGCCACTATATTTGAAGCCCCGCATTTGTCAATTGCAAAGTGAGAAAGCAGCCGCTTTTGATTAAAGCGGTGCTTGATAGAATGCAGGTGCTGAAGCTATAGGAAAGTCCCCGGTTGTGCGGATGGGAGCTCTGGCTGCTGACTCGGTTCACAGAGGAAACCTGCTCCGCTCTTGCTTACCCACGGGGAGATGCCGTGGAGATACTCGGGTTTTTCCCGGGAGGCTCCGGCGTATCACCGGGCGGCTGAGCAAGCAAGGAGCCGGAATGAAGACACAAAAAAAAGCCTGCCGGAGTGAGTTCCAGCAGGCTCTATTGTAAAGCGTGTTAAGTCTTTAGCTTAGGGAAGCCAATCGTCCTTGACGGTGGGTTTTTCACCCGGTTTGTCGTCTATCACTTCATACACGGAGTTTGTCAGGCTATAGTTTACGATAACTCCGGCTTTGCCGAAGCTTTCTTTGGAGACGGCCTGCACGAAGTGATTCTCAGGGTCATATTTAAATTCAAAGTTCTCATCTTTGAACGTGCCAATTTCTCCAAGGTCAATGGGATAGTCCCCAAATTCGTCGGCTTTCTTATAATCTTCCATCTTTTGGATGATGTCTGTCAGGATGGGTACGACTGCTTCAAACTTTTGTTGGGCTTCAGCCTCTTTTTGTTTGTCTATTTTCATCTGTTGCAATCCGAAGATAAAGACCAGAATGAGGCCTGTGAGCATGAGGATCATGATCATTTCTACAAGGGTTACCTTGCGGAACGGGTCTGCCTCTCTGGCATTCAAAGTGGCGTTGTCTTGCGGGTTTATGGTCGGCGTAGCTTTTGTATCAGCCATTTTATCCTCCATGGGAATCGTCATTTGGTTCATTATTCTGAGATGGCATATTTTGTCAAAGGATTTGTTACAGCCCCCAGAATCTGAAGGAACGTGACAGCATCAGTTCGTGACTGAAGTCGGTTTCCCGGGGAAGGTATTTGAGGGTGTATTCCAGCCTGAATTGGTGCGGCATGATCCATCTGAGTGCCGTTTCATGTGAGACTTGGATGCGGGTGCGCTGCTGCAGGTCTGTGGCTTCCTGGAGGGTGAGGGTATAATCCAGGAAAGTCTTGCGTCCCAAGTATTTGCTTGCAGAGATGGAGAGGTTGTTAAGCAAGATTGAGGCGCCAAAGTGGTTGACGTCATCCAGGAAGTGGTCTGAATCTCGATTATCTGCAAATTGGCCGGGATTGGATGAGTATTGGCTAAACAGGTTTTGGATGAAACCGGCTTTGATGCTGAATCCATCGAGCTTCAGCGCTCTTCTGATTTCGTTTTCCAAAGGGTAGAGCATGGGTGAGAGGATGGAGGTGTTGATATTGTCTGAAAGCAGCATCAGGGCTTCATCCTGCAGGTCAAGCGTCTCTTGCCCCGTCTTCATGCCTTCCGAGGTGCCGGTGTAACGCAACCTGGCCAGGATATCTGTGATGGATTGGTCTTGGGGGTTATCGCTGGAGAGATTGAACTGTAGTCGCTCCATCAGTGGTTTTGAGAGGTCTCGATCCGTGGTCACGCTCAGGATGATGATGGTGCCGTCGGGGCTGCGTTTGGTGAAGGAACCATCAATGATAAAGAGGTCTTGGGCATCCACGATGTTGATGTTTAGATATTCTGCCTCGAAGACGGTGCCCAGGAAGTCTATCTTGCCTTTTTCAGAATTGAACACCGCTTCCTTGGCGGCAAAATCGTGCCCGTCATAGACCAGATGCAGGAATCCGCCGGGTTTGATATCCATGTTGGCGGGGTAGGTCACATAGCGGATGTTGTCTTCCAAGTGGATGATGAGATCGAGGTTAAAGGGTAGCGGCATAGCCTCTTGCGGCGTTTGGGTGTTGTTGTCCGGCTTGGTCAAAGCACCGCGGAAGCTGTAGACGAGATTGAGCAGGTTATCCGTCTTGGGCGGGTAAAGTGCATGTGCATCACTCACATAGACGTCGCCGATGATGCGCATATCATCGAAGGGCCCGCTGACCGTAAACCACTGGTCGTTGCGTCCTTTGAGCATCACTTTGGAGAGGGTCCTGGGAGCGGTAAATTCGGGGATATTCACCAACAGTCCGGGCTCATCGGTGCCCAGCTTGAGGATGCCAAGATCCAGGAAGCCCACAAAGAAATGGTTGGTCGGGTCTTCTTCAAATTCGTTAAAGAAGCGTAGCCTGCCTTTGCCCATGAGGAGGTTGGCGCGGTCGATGCTGAGCCTGTTATCCTTGATGGAGGCGGCCAGATTGAAGGCGGTGATGGGCTCGGTCTGGTCTTTAATCTGCAGATAACCGTTGCGCAGGTCGATATTGCCGCTGCTGATCACAAACTTATCTTCATTTACGCCTATGGATGCGCTCATATAGCTGCGTCCTGAGGCGTCCAGGATCATCGGCACCTGCGACTTGAGGAATTCAAAGAGTGAGAGGTCTGCCTGGAGGTTGAGCCGGTTTTTGCTCTCGAAAAAGCTGCCGCTGACGAGGTTGTAATCGAGTGCACCGGAACCTCTTAGCTCGCCCAAGTCGCTTGAAGCCACATAGAGGGTATCCACCTGCAGGAGTCGATCCGACTGAGAGGCAACCAGGCGCAGGTTTTGCAGCTCCGGCACGCCTTCAAAGCTCAGCTTGGGTGCGCTCACATCGGCAGAAATAGTCATGCCGGGACGGCGCGAAGTTTCGGTTCCAAAGTCAAAACCCACCTCGCCGCTGAGGCTCACCTGCAAGGGGATATCGACCAACACTTCCGAGATGGGGAAGTTTTGCGCAATGCCTGTCGCAGTCAAGCTAAAGCCGTTGATTAAGTCCAGCGAGGAATCCTTGAGTGGCAGCTCTTTATTGCCGGATTTGAGCTTGCCCATGATGGCTACTTCGTCCGGTGGGCCGCGCAGCGTGAGATTGGCGGACATCGGCTTCAGGCCTTCGATCTGCAGCTCGCCCACATTGAGGATGGCATCCAACTGCTGATCGAATGTGCCGCTGAGCTGCACGCCTGTGATGTCCGGCAAAAAGGAGGTGTATTGCGGCAGGTAGCGTTGAATCTGCTGCGTGGAAATGTCTTTGATAAAGAAGCTTGCGGTAGAGGCCAACAGGCTGTCCAATGGCACTTTAGCGGTGGCTCGCACCATCTCGTTTATTCTGAGAGAGCCCAGGTTCAGCACCATGTCTTCCAGCGTGGCTGTCACTTCAAAATTGAGTTCTTCACCGTTGAGACTGCCCTCGGTGGTGCAGGCATAAAGGCCTGCCCGAGAGGTGGTTAGATTGTAAGAACCGCTGAGGTTGAGCTGCGTGGAATAGTTCAGCTCCTCATTTGCGGTGGAGATAGAAAGAGCGGTCTGCGCCACGATCTGGTCTTGGTGCATAAAGCCGCTGATGATGCCGCCCACCGAGGGTGCGAAGCGCGTCAGCAGCTCATGCGGGTAGATGTCTGCCAGAGCGATGGGATCGATGTCAATATCCACCACCAGGCTGCGGTCTAAGATGTCGCCCACGGCGCTGATTAGCTGTCCATCGGGGCTGTTGAGCTCGCAATCCAGATAGTAGCTTGTTCCCTCAGGTCCCGGGATGAGATTTACGTAACCGCTGAAATCATTGAGGTTTGAGCCACCTTTCTTCACGCTCAGGGATTGAAACTCTGCGCCTATCTGAGGCAGGGCTTCATACAAATCCACGTCTACCTTGGCTGCCAGATTGAGAGCCAGGTCTTGGGATGCGCTCTGCGGAACGATATTGAGGTCGGTCTTGATGCTCAAAGCAAAGGGATCGAGATTGCCCTTGGCATTCACCTTGTGATCCATCACTTGGAGGCGAAGATCTTCAAACTCCAGCAGGTCGTCACGGAAGCTGCCTTTGAGGTCGATATTGTTAAACTGGATACCGGCGATGCTGATGCCGGAAGAGCGTGCTGTGATGCTGGCTTCAGGCTGCTTGATGGTGCCTTGTGCCTGCACTTTGGCATCCACAAAACCCGAAAGCGAGCTGCTGATCATGGAAAGGTCGAAGTTTACATTGAGCGCACCGCTATCCAGATGCAGCTTTCCCAGTGGATCATGAATCTCAAAATGCCCGCCCAACCTGCTGCTGCCCAGGCTTGAGGATGAGAGCGCCACGCTGAGGTGGTTGTCCTGCATTTCTGCGCTCAAGAAAGGCAGAGACACGGTGTATTCTTGCAAGAGAAGCGCGGAAGTATCCCAAGCCATCAGCTTGCCATTGAACAAGATAGGCTCATCTGCGGAAGCTTGCGTCGCTTCCACCTGCAGCCCTATCATGCTGCGTGGATAACCCAAGGCGGTGTGATGGATGTATTGAGGCTTAAAGCCTGCTATTTGAGCAGTTGCCAGCTCCAGTCTGTCCCTGATGAGGCTGCCTTGCACGTTGAGCCTGCCTTCGCCGGGCAGGTTGGCGCTCAGCTCTACCCTGATCTTATCTGTGTTTACGGCGCTGATATTGATATTGTTGAGGCTTTGCTTGATGTGTAAAAGCTCGCCGCCGCCAAACTCCAGTGCGATGCCCAAATCCAGGTTTACCGTGCCGTCCGTGAGCTCCACTTTCTTGAAGTAGTTGCTGAGATCCGGCATCTTGAAGGGCGGTGGAGGTGGCTTTTCCTCTTCCGAGGGCACGACCCTGACATTTACCACCGGAGAGCTGATCTCCACGTGCCTGAAGATGTGCTTGAGCTTGAACCCGCTAAAGATAAACTTAAAGAGATCGTATCGCACCCTCACCTTGCGCACATCGAAGCCGAGACTGCTGTCGGAAGCGGCAAAGCTGACGTTTTCCAGATAGGCCTGCCGCTCGCCCAGATTGAAACTTCCGATGGTGAGCTTGCCATCCAAAGCCTTGCTCCCCAGCTTCTCCATCAGCCCTTTAGCCCGTTCTTTGCCTCCAAGGCCATACCAGGCGGCAAAGAAGAGGGCGTTGATGATCAGCAGGATCAACACTAATAGCAGGAAGAAGCGAGGGCGTTTCATGGGTGTAATTACCGGATCAAAGTGGGTTTAGCTTTCCTTGGACGAGTTCATAGCTCTTGTCTGCCAACTTGGCCAGTTCGCGATCGTGGGTCACCACCACAAAGGTCTGCCCCAAGTCTTGATTGAGCTGACGCATCAGCTTCCAGAGCTCCAAGCTGTTGGCGGGATCAAGGTTACCGGTTGGTTCATCTGCCAGCACGATGGAGGGTTTATTGGCCAAAGCTCGGGCAAAAGCCACGCGTTGCTGTTCACCACCGCTGAGCTGGTTTGGGAAGTGGGTGATTCTTTCTTGCAGACCCAGCTTGCCCAAGATAGCCTTGGCTTCGTCCATAGATGTGCTTATCTTTTTGCCGGCGATAAGTAGCGGCAAGGCAACGTTTTCCATGGCGGTGAGGTCTTCCACCAGGTAGTGAAATTGAAAGACAAATCCGATCTTGGAATTGCGGATAAAGGGCGCATCCGGATGGCGGGAATTCACCTGCACGCCTCCGATCTCAATGGTGCCGCTATCGCTATCATCCAAGAGACCCAAGATATGCAGCAGCGTGCTTTTACCGCAGCCACTCTGTCCCGTGATGCTGACCAGTTCACCGGCCTGCACCTGCAGGTTTGCACCATCCAGGACGGTGATGGTGCGGTGCGAATCCTGATATGCTTTGCAAATATTCTGTGCTGAAAGTATCATCTGATGGCTTCCTTAGGGGTTGCGAATGAGGTCAATGATCTTGAGACGGTTGATCTGCCTGGACGGGATCCACACGCAGATGATCACCAAAATAGAGGCTACGACAAACACGGTGACCAGGTTGAAAAAGCTGATGTGGTGCTCTAACTTGTCGATAAAATACACATCACCTTTGAGGCGGTAAAAGCCCTGTTTCACTACAAATAGCGAGAGCAAGGCACCCACTGCCTGACCGATGATGATGGCAATAAGGCAGACAAGCAGTATCTGGTAATTGATTACCTTACGTACGGTTGCAGCGGTAGCACCCAGGGTGCGGAGGATGGCGATCTGGTTTTTCCGATCCAAGATCATGGTAGAAACCGCACTGATCACATTGATGCCGGCGATGAGCACCAAAAAGCTAAAGACGATGAAGATGAGCCACTTTTGCATGGCTACGATGCGCAGCAGGTCGCCGCTGATGGGTGGATAGGCGATGAGGTCGCTGCCCAGTGCATAGCGATAGCTGCTGGCCAGCTCTTTGGCTTTATCCACATGCTTGCTGTCCAGCTTGATCTCCACGGCGGCGAAGGGGTCGTTGGTATAGAGGATGTTGCGCGCATCGGTCAAAGTGCCGATTATCAGCGAGCGGTCAAACTCATAATATCCTGATCTATAAAGGCCTACCACCTTGAACCTGCGGGTATCAGAGCTCACTCCCAGAGGCGTGACGCGCCGGAGCTGCGGATAGAGCAGACTGATTTCGTCTCCCACTTTGAGCCCAAACTCCTCTGCCAGATAGTGGCCGATAACCACCTCTCCATCATTCACTTGCGGCCTTCCTTCCACCACGAATTTGCCGTAGTGCAAGTCCTCGCCTTCCGGTGTGTGATAGGCATTGAAGATGCAGCCGCGGGTGTTTTCGCTGTCAATTGCCATGAGGTTGATGCCGATGTAGGGGATGAGGGCGCTGATCTCAGGCCGCTTCCCCAGCGTGTCGTAGATTCTGTCCAGCTGTTCCTGGTTCAGGAAGCGTCCGTTTCCGCTCTCGATCTTGATGTGCGCAAAGCTATCCAGCAGCACCGTCTTCAGTGCTCTTTCATAGCCTTCAAAGAGGTTCAACCCCGCGCTGAGTATACTCACCGAGATCACGATGCCCAACACCATGAAGACAAAGCTGAAGCGCATCAACATCCGTTTGGGACTCTTGATGTAGCGCAACAGATAAAACCTCTCGATGCTCTTCACTGCCTACCCTGCATCGTCGATATTGATGCTTTCTTGGACGGATATGTTATACTTGTTTCGAGAGTTAAATTTGCTTACGATCAGCTCTGAGAGGAGCCCCATGGAGAGAAACTGCAAGCCACCCAGAATGAGCAGCATGCCCAAAAAGAGCAGGGGACGGTTGGAGAGAGGCACGCCCCAAAAGATCTTGAGTGCAGCCAGATAGCCGGAGATGATGAGCCCCAACAGCGTGGAGACAAGCCCCCACCTGCCAAAGAGATAGAGCGGGCTTTTGTTGTAGTGAGTCACCATCCTGACGGTGAGCAGGTCAAAGAGCCCTCTCAAGTAGCGTTCCATGCCATACTTGGATTTGCCAAATTTGCGGGCGCGGTGATGCACGGCGATTTGTCCCACTTTGTAGCCCAAAGCATGCGCCAGCACCGGGATATAGCGGTGCATCTCACCATAGAGGGTGAGCTCCTTCACCAAGCTCTGGCGATAGGCCTTAAAGCCGCAATTGTAGTCCTTTAGCTTGAGTCCAAAGGTGCGTGCCGTCACCCAGTTATAGAGTTTGGAGGGCCACCTCTTGTGCCAGGGGTCTTTACGTTTTTGTTTCCAGCCACTTACCAGGTCAAAGCCTTCATCCAGTTTGGCCAGAAAGGCGGGAATCTCGGCCGGGTCATCCTGCAGGTCTGCATCCAAAGTGAAGACCACCTCTCCCGAGGCGATGCTGAAGCCTTTTTGCAGGGCGGCTGCTTTGCCAAAGTTGCGCCGGAAGCGCACCACCTTGATCCTTGAATCTTCCGCTGCCAGACTGCTCATGATCTCAAAGCTCGCATCCGTGGAGCCATCATCGATGTAGATGATCTCATGGTCTTCCATGGGGCAATGAGCCTGGATCTCTTGCGTGAGCTGCCTGAGGGAGTCTTGTTCATTCAAAGCGGGGATCACAAATGAGATACGCATGTTTTTGCTCTCTTATACAAATACGCTGGCCAAGCTGAGCGCAAGTCCAGAGATGATGGGGATTTTGATGTTGTCATCCACGGGCACGATGCTGAGTTCGGCAAAGGTTGCGGCCAAAGCTCCCACGATAGCCAAAGGATATGGCAGGTAGAAAAGCCCAAAGATGAGGGTGCTGATAAAGCAAGCCAGGCTGCCTTCCAAGGTCTTATCCGTTCCCAGGATCTTGCGCTTGCCAAAACTCATGCCCACCAGTGCGGCAAATGTGTCTCCGATAGAGAGATATGCAGTAGCGCAGAAAGCGATGGTGGGTTTAAAGACGGCCACACAGACCATGGCGGTAAAGAGCATGTAAGTAGCTCCGGTGAAGTCCCTTAGCTCATGCCTCCTCAAGATGCGGCCAAAGAAGCGGTAAAAGGTGTGACGGAAGCTCTTTTGCCAGAGACGGTAAAACTCAATGACGAAGCTGATGCAGAAGGCTGCCAAGAGGATGGAAAAGCCCAGCCGACGGTTGAATCCCAGCAGATATTTGTAGCCAAAGGGGATGACCAGCGAACTGAGATGGATCGCCTTGCGCAGGTATTCCTTCAACTTCTTTTCTTGCATCTTATCTTCACCTGTCCCAAAAACGCACGCACTAAGCCCGAGAGCGCACAAAGTCCATCACGCGCACGCTTTGACGGCTTCTCCAATAGAACACCATATCTATCTTCTCACCCCGCGGCAGGCTGATATTGTTGTATTCCAGCGTGAATTTTGCCATCAGGGTATTGACGTCCACATTCCTGGCCAGCAGCAGCGGCTCTGGGTTTTGCATGCCGAAGGGCAGCAGCATTTGCATGAAAAGCCAATTTGCATGGTGTAGCTCTTCGAGTCGGATGACGGCATCCACTTCAAAGCGCGGCACCGGCTCAATTTCCTGCAGATTGTGGTCCAGATAGTCGTTGTAACAGCTCAAAAAGTCGTCATAATTTTCCGGACGCATGGAGAAACCCGCCGCCTTGGCGTGGCCTCCATATTGGATGAGGTGTTCTTTGCAATGGGCAAAGGCGTCCACCATGTTCATACCTTCGGGGCAGCGTCCCTCGCAGACCATATTGCCGTTGTGATACTTGATCATGATGGCGGGGATATTCAAGCTGGAGACCACATAGGTGGATGCGGTGCCCAGAAAGTTGTAGGGGATCACATCTTCGTCGTCAAAGTAGATGAAAGCCCGCGCCTCAAAATCCGCCAGAATAGTATCCAAGTAGCCAAAGATGCGGTTCAGCTCGGATTCCCACTGCTTCTTTTCCCTCTCCAGCTCCTGAAAAAGCTCAGCTTTCTCATCTCCCATCTGCAGCAGAAAGCGCATGGCCAGATGCTGCCCGCCTTCTTCACGTCCGTTGGCGATCAATCTGGAAGTATTGGTGATAAAGTCAAAGACGTCCATGTCGTCGCTCACGCGCTTGAAATTGCGCATCAGAAACTCGATGCTGGCGTCCCGCATCCGCGGCCAATTGTCGATCACATGTCGCAGGATGAGGCGATTCAGACCCACCATGGGCACTTTGTCCGCAATGCTGCCCACCGCCGTCCAAAAGTAGGCACTTTCATCCACTTCATGCTCCAAAAGCCTGCCCAGATAGCGGATCAACATCAAGGCCACGCCCACTCCGGCAAGGTCTTTGAAGGGGTAGCGACAATCCGCCAGGCGTGGATTCATGATGCCGTAGGCGTCTGGCAACAGATCCGGCTGGATCAGGTGATGATCCACGATGAGTGTATCGCAACCCAGCTCTTTCAGCCGCTCCACACCTTCGCGAGAGGAGATGCCGTTATCCACCACAATAGCCAGGGTAAAGGCGTTTTGGCGCACATATTCCACAAAGTCGTCCTGGATGCCATGCGGATAGAGCGTGCGATTGGGGATGTAAAACTCGTGCTTCTGATAGCCGATGGAATCGAAGAACTGATGCAGGATATAGGTTCCCGTCAGCCCATCCGGATCGTCGTGACCAAAGATCACCAGCGGCTCGTTGGTATACATCGCTCTCTGGATTCTATCCGCAAGAATCCCGATATTGGCAAAGAGGCCTTCATCGGGCAGGTCATCCAGCGTGAGGGTGAGGTCCAGGTCTATCTTCGGACGGCTCTTCTGTAGTTGCGTTAAAAAGTCTGCCTGTTCATCGTCCGGCAGCTTCCATCTCACCATTGATTCATCTCCTCTTTGACCGGGATCTCTCTGGGTGCGGTTCTATCGCCTGCTTTGCCGATGATGTCAAAACCGGTGAAGCCCAGCATAAACATGAAGGAGGTATCCGAGAGTTTGTTGGTGTCGAGATTGCCTCTTTTCAACATCTGGAATCCCAGGTCCAGGCGGTTGATATCGCGCTTGAGTGGAAAGCTGACGCCGCAGCTAACTGCATATTCGGCAACGGGTTCATCGTTCACTTTGAAGGGAAGTGCCCGCCAGGAAAAGCCGGCTCTGAGCGGCAATTTGCTCAGGTAACTATCCCGCGTTTCCGCCACGGGCTCATAAGCCCAGCCCACTCCCAGCTTGATGCCATCCTGCAGCTTGCTGTCGAGCTGATTCCAAGCCTCATAATGCAAGTCCACATTCAGTTTGTGCTCTTTGAAGGGCAGGATGGAAGTGCCCAATCCCACTTCCCAGGGCAGTTCGTATTCATAGTCCGCTTCCGGTTCTTCATAGACATCACGGCTGGGGACATAGTCAGGATCACGGTTATTCATATTGTCTGCCGTCGAATAAATCACATGCCTTCTGCTGAAGCCCTTGAGAGTGACATTGGGTCGATAATACATCGCAGCGCTGAATCTGTCATAATTTGCCATAGCTCCGAGGGTGAAAGAAGGGCCTTTATAGCTGCGTGCTATCCCTTCCCCCGGGGAATAGAATCTCTGGGATGCTTTTTTGACTATCTGATCAAATGTCCGCACATCATGCCCAAAATAGTAGTTGAGGCTGGCTCCTGCGCTGAATCTGCCCATCCTGTAA
Source organism: Candidatus Cloacimonadota bacterium (assembly GCA_029781115.1). Lineage (GTDB taxonomy): Bacteria > Cloacimonadota > Cloacimonadia > Cloacimonadales > Cloacimonadaceae > UBA3900. The sequence continues at coordinate 88,057 of JAKOXG010000003.1, read as the reverse complement.
CTATAGATCAGATCTCCTTTGTAGATGTATCTGTCCATGATGTGCCTTTCTTTGATGTTGAGGCTGTCGGCAGTGGTAAAGCTCCTGAAATTCTTCACCAGTCCGGATGAGTGCGAATTGACCTGAAAGCCGATGCGGTGCTTTTTGATCGGCATGCTGAGGCTGAGATAGGGCAAATCCAGCGCATCATCCACAAATTTCTCGCCATTTCCGGAGGCGTATTTGGTAAAGCCAAAGAGCAGTCCGGTAGCCAGCAGTGTGCGGTTTGAAGCGTTGTGCAGAGCGGGATTGCCAAAGCCGGAGTTATAGCGGAAGTTATCCGCCATGCCGGTATCTCCCATGCTCAGTCCATAGATGTCGTTTCCATAATAGCGAACCGGCATCCCGTGAAATGATAAGATGGAATTGCCGCCCCAGACAGCACTGCAAGCCATCACTATGATCAAGATCAGTAAAATCAGTCTTTTCATTTATAGTCCTTACATAAAGATTCTGCTCATTTACAGGTGTCTTTCATGGCAGATCATTTTTTGGTTTTGCGCTCACGCGTCTTTTTTTGAGATTTGGATTTCCCTACAGGCTTCACCGGCTCTTCGGGTATCCTGAAGAACTTATAGGCGTTATCAAAGGAGTGTTGCGCCACCTCCAAAGGTGTGATCTCCTTGATCTCGGCGATTTTCTCCGCCACCAAATGCAGAAACAGAGGGCTATTGCGCTTGCCACGATGCGGAACCGGCGGCAGATAGGGGCAATCCGTCTCGATCATAAACCTGTCCATGGGCACCATGCGGATCACATCGTCCAGCTTGGAATTTGCATAGGTGATGGCGCCGGTGAAGGAAAGCATCCAGCCCGCTTCCAAGACCTGCTCGGCAAAGATGATGTCTCCCGTAAAGCAATGGAAGACAGCCTCTTTCACCTCCTCATCTTTGAGGATTTTATAGCATTCCTGATGCGCATCACGGTTGTGCACCACCACGGGAAGATCGTATGCCACAGCCAGATGTGCCTGATTGGCAAAGACTTCGCGTTGCACAGTGTAAGGCGAGAGGTTGCGGAAGAAATCCAGACCAATCTCACCGATAGCAACTATCTTTTTCTCCCGAGCCAAACGCTTGATCAGCTCGGCATCAAAATCCGTCGCATCGTGCGGATGATAGCCCGCAGTGGCAAATATATGGCTATGCTTATTGGCCAGTTCCAAGGAGTTCAGTGAGGTCTCCTTGTTGAAACCAATGTTGATAATATACTCAATGCCGCTGCTAAAGCACTTAGTGATAAGGGCTTCCCTGTCCTTGTTAAAATCTGGCAAATCCAGATGAGCGTGAGTTTCAAACAGTTTCATATCTATACTTTTTCCCATTATTTGATATCGGACAACGAAAATCCAAGGGCTGTATCTTGTCAAAGAGTTTTTTTGCGGGCGGCTTAGCCGCTACGGCTTAGCCGCCAGGTTTTAGGTTTTAGGTGTTAGGGGTTAGGGCTGCGCTGGTTTCAGAGACACGTGTGCTCTTCACTGGAATACGCGCAGCTCTGAAGCTCTTTGTTTTTCCACGGATGCACACGGATGATCACGGATGGGAGATGTATGGTTGCTTGCCATAGCGACCGCCCGTACACGCGTGCGTCAGCTCCTAACACCTAACACCTAGTACCTAACACCTGGCCGACCCCGCCGGCCGCTAACACCTAACACCTTGCCGAAGGCGAAGCGCAGCTTCGCCTCAAAACACACTCTCCACACAGTGGCTTGGCTTTACACACGGTCGCCGAAAAGTGCACGATCTGGGCGTGCATATCTTGATAGAGGTCTACATCTGCGGGGATTTGTTCCACGATCCGGGCGACCTGTTCGTCATAGGTGAGTTTCTCGGTAAAAAAGCCCAGTCGGCCCAACAGTCTGGCAGTATAGGCATCCGTGACGAATTGCAGCTTCCCGCCGGCGTAAAGCAGGATTGAATCCGCAGTTTCGCGTCCGATTCCCTTGATCTGCAGCAGTTGGTTCCTCAAGGTCGCCGTATCCACGTTGAACATCTTAGGATATGAGAAGGAATATTCGTCATGAAAGAAGCTGGCAAAGTTCTTCAGCCTTTGCGCTTTCATGTTGTAGTAGCGCGTGGGGATGATGAGTGGTGCGATGCGCTCTGCCGGTGTATGATAGATCTCCACCATCGAGATCAGCCCGTTTTCTTTGAGCTTGTGGAGTGCTTTTTCCACGTTTTTCCAAGTGACATTTTGGGTGAGGATTGCGCCGATTATGATCTCATCGGTGGTCTCACCCGGCCACCCGCCTCTGTGACCGTAGAGGTCACGCAAGCTCTGATATATCTCTAATAGTGTCATGCTCATTACTCTTGGCTCATGTTCAGTTTTAGTGAGTCGAAGCTCATCACTGACCTGGCCCTTACTTACCCGCCCGGAGATGCCGTGGAGATACTCGGGTTTTTCCCGGGAGGCTCCGGGTAATATCCGGGAGGCTCAGTAAGGAAGAGGTAGGTAAGGAACATTGCATTATTCTGGTTTGGTAATGCCGGTAGTTGGCAATCATTTAACCCACCATAAATGAACTTGAGCCTCACTCTTTTATCTTGGATCACATCATTTTGCGCTGAGTCTCACGGTCAAGCTTTTTCTTGTTTTCACGGATGCACATGGATCAGGGGCAGTGTGACAGTCCGGCTCTCTCCATCATTCCGCCTTCTGCAGGATAATCAGACTTGACAAAAAGCTCAACAAATATCTACTTGCGAAGAGTGAAGAATTTGGAGGTACAAATATGAAGAAGCTACTCATAGTCACTCTGCTTTGCGGTTTGGTGTTTTCGACCGCCTGCGCCGCCAACAGCAAGACGCCTCAGGCAGGCGTGAAGCAGGGCTACTCTGAAGATTTGGAGCGGTATCGCATCGCTGCTGTTCAGGGAGATAAAGCCGCTCAGTTCCAATTGGGTCTCATGTATTATAATAGCCAAGGTGTGAAGCAGGATTATGCAGAAGCCGGGAAATGGCTCCATAAAGCTGCCAAGATGGGAGATGCCAGAGCACATTATTGGCTGGGCTTGATGTATCAGCATGGCCAGGGCGTGAAAACTGATCCCAATGAGGCGGCAAAATGGTTTGCCAGAGCCGCTGATAGGGGTTACGCAAGAGTCAAAACCAGTTTGGCTTACGACGTCAAAAAGCTCAAAGAGTATCGCCAAGCTGCCGCTCAGGGCGATGCGGATGCTCAGTTTCATCTGGGGCTGATGTATCATGACGGCCAGGGCGTAACTCAGGATTTTGCCGAGGCGTTCCAATGGCTGCGCAAAGCCGCCGACCAAGGCCACGCCAATGCGCAGTATTATCTGGGTTTGCTCTATTTTCACGATCCCAAGCTGCCGCAAAACACCCAGGAGGCAGAAAAATGGTGGCTCAGGTCTGCAAATTCGGGCAGCGCACCCGCACAGTTTATCTTGGGTGTCACCTATTACAAACGCTTGGGTCCGGATGATGACATCTCTGACATATTAAAGTGGATGTATCAAGCGGTAGAGCAAAACTATGCGCCCGCTCAGTATGAGCTGGGGACTTGGCTTGAGGCGGGTCTGGGTGGCATCGTGGATAATGATGAGGCCTTGTGGTTGTTGCGCCGGGCTGCCGACCAGGGGCACACCCAGGCACAGCTGCGTTTGGGCTTCAAATACAGATGGGGAGCAGGTGTGAAGGAGAGCAATACTGAGGCGCTGAAATGGTATCGCAAAGCCGCTGATCAGGGAGATGCAGATGCGCAGTGCTGGTTGGGGCGCATGTATCAAAATGGCCAAGGTGTGGAGCGAGACATCAACACAGCACTGCAATGGTATCGCAAATCTGCCCTTCAAGGCTGGACTGAGGCGCAACTTGCCTTGGGCGAGCTCTACTTCAATGGCACAGAGGTAAAGCAGGACTACGCCGAGGCTGTAAAATGGCTCCGCATGGGCGCAGAAGGCGGATATTCTGAAGCACAGATTTATCTGAGCCAATGCTATGCGCAAGGACTGGGCGTGACCAAAGACCTTGAAGAAGCCTATTTCTGGATCAAGGTAGCAGATTCCACCGCCTACGTCTGGGAACAACTGGAAGAGCTGTCACAGCAGCTTTCACCGGCAAAAAGGTCTGAGATCGACCAAAGAGTCGAAAAATGGATAGAAGCCTACGAAGAGGGAGAGAGTGAGTGAGGGAGAGAGTGAGAGCGGCCAGCTCCGCTGGCTTTATCAGTCAACGATTGCGAACCTTCCGTCCGTGTTTATCCGTGAATATCCGTGGAAAAGCTAAAAAGGAACTACTTATGAAAAAGATACTCATAGCAATGCTGATCTGCAGCATCGCCTTAACGACCGCCTGTGCTGCCAACAGCAAGCAGCCAGCACCCAAGGCATCAGCCACTGACGCCCAATCTCAGTATCTGCTGGGCAAAAAGTATGACGAGGGCAAGGACGTCTCAGCTCCGGATTATTATGAAGCGATGAAGTGGTATCGTCAAGCCGCTCTGCAGGGGCACACCGAAGCAGAGTACGAGCTGGGCAAGATGTATCACTGGGGCTACGGTGTGGTACCGGATGTTCCTCAGGCCATCAGCTGGTATCGCAAAGCCGCAGCCAAGGGGCAAGTGGAAGCCCAGCGCGCCTTGGGCGAGATCTATCTCTTTAGTGAAGATATCGAGCCTGATTATGCTGAGGCGCTCAACTGGTATCGCCAAGCTGCAGCGCAGGGCGATGCGGAAGCGCAGTATTGGCTGGGCTACATCTATTTTGAGGGCGCCGGCGTGGAAAGGGACTATGCTCAGGCCTTCCAATGGTTCCACAGATCCGCTTTGCAGGGAGCGGTTGCGGCACAGCTCAGATTGGTGACAATGTATCACAACGGCGTGGGCGTAAAGCGTAATTTTGCCGAAGCATTCAGATGGTATCAGAAAGCAGTGGCTGTGGAAAACCTGGGTCGGGAACTGCTCTGGGAAACGGTGTATCAGGATGAAGAACTCCGGCAGGCCTATCCTGAAGAAGCGGTGCAGATACTGAGCGATATGTCTGATAAGGGTTCGGCTTTTGCTGAAATTATCTTGGGTGAGATGTATTTTTATGGACAGGCAGTGTATCAGGATCGTGATGAGGCTTTGCAGTGGTATCGCAAAGCCGCTGCTCGAGGCTTGGCAGAAGCGCAGCTTTGCTTGGCCGGGATGTATCGCCATGGTGAGGGCGTTCAGCGTGATGACGCCGAGGCAGTCAGACTTTACCGCCAAGCTGCAGAGGCGGGCTCATCTGATGCACAGTATACGCTGGGTTTGATGTATTATCGCGGTGAGGGAGTAAAGCAGGACTTTGCCCAAGCTCACAAATGGCTCCTCAAAGCTTCAGCTGCCAAAGATGCAGCCGTGGACTACTATCTGGGCTTGATGCATTTTCATGGGCAAGGTATGAAGCGTGATTATCCCGAGGCAGCCAAATGGTTTGAACAGGCCTCCATCAAAGGGTTTGCACCTGCACAGCACATGTTGGCCTTGATGTATGACGCCGGCATAGGCGTGGAGCGGAATCGCTCTGAGGCAGCAACCCTGTTTCGTTTGGCTACCGATGAAGGTTATGTCAGATCGCGGCGCAGCTTGGAGTCAAGCGCAGATGCAGCCCAAGAATTGAATCGCTATCGTAAGCTGGCGGATCAGGGCGATGCGCAAGCGCAATACAACCTGGCTGCGAGCTATCACCTCGGCCAGGGCGTGAAGCAGGACGATGCTGAAGCCCTGAAGTGGTATCTGAAAGCCGCCGCTCAAGAACATGCGCAGGCACAGTGTGATCTGGGCGCCATCTACAAATGGGGCATTGGCGTGGAGCAGGATGACGCCCAAGCCCTGAAGTGGTATCGCAAGGCCGCTAACAACAGATTGCCACTTGCCCAATACTATCTGGGCTATATCTATTACGAGGGTGTGGGCATCCAGCGCAATGAAGCGGAAGCTTTAAGTTGGTTTCAAGATGCCGCCCTGCAAGGAAATGCCTATGCCCAGTATCGCCTGGCCACCATGTATCACAGTGGTACCGGCGTGGCCGCAAACAGCTCTGAAGCATTGACCTGGTGCCGCAAAGCCGCAGACCAGGGTTTGGATATTGCACAGTATTGGCTGGGCGGATACTACAGATGGGAAGGCTCGGAAGATGTTTACGAGGCGCTGAAATGGCTGCGTAGAGCCGCTGAACAGGGGCACGCTTATGCGCAGCTCGACCTGGGAGTCATGTATGATGAAGGCGACGGCGTGACGCAGGATTATGCTGAGGCGGCAAAGTGGTATCAGATGGCTGCCCTGCAAGGAGTTCCGGCTCCACAGCATCGCCTGAGTGAGATGTATCGCCAAGGCTTGGGCGTCACTCAAAACAATGAAGAGGCATATTACTGGCTGCTGCTCGCTTCTGACACCATGTGGGTGGCAGATGAATTGCACGAGCTGGCACAGAAACTGACCATTGAACAAAGAGCGCGGGTTTGGAATAGGGCGAAGGAGCTTCACCAGTAATTGCATCCGTGGAAAACTAAAAAGGAGAACCAGATGAAAAAGATACCGATTATTACCTTGCTGCTCTGCAGCCTGATCTTTTCAACCGCCTGCGCCGCCAACGGCAAGAAGCCAGCGTCCAAGGCGCCTGAAGCACCACCAGCACCCCAGGCACCAGCAGCAGATGATGCGCAATCACTGTATTTGAAGGGCAAAGCCTATCATGACGGCAAGGGTGTGGATCAGGACTATACCGAAGCCGTCAAATGGTTCCGTAGAGCCGCCGATCAAGGCCATGCCAAAGCGCAAAGCATGCTGGGTGACATCTATTTCTTTGGCAGGGGAGTATCTGAAGATAGCTACGAAGCTCAAAAGTGGTATCGCTTAGCCGCAGACCAAGGGGATGCAGATGGGCAGTGCGGCTTGGGGCGCATGTATAGCTGGGGCATCGGCGTTGAAACAGATCATCAGGAATCGCTGAGATGGTATAAGAAAGCCGCCGCTCAGGGAAGTGCCGAAGGGAATGCTCAGGTGGGCTACTATTATGCCGAGATTGAGGACGATCCCACCGAAGCCGCCAAATGGTATCGCATCGCCGCCGACAAAGGCCATCCGGATGCTCAGTATTGGCTGGGTCTGCTTTATGAGACTGCCACCGGCGTAGAAGAAAATGCCGCTGAAGCCTTGAGGCTCTATCGTCTGGCAGCTGAACAGGATAACGTTTACGCTCAGTGGCAATTGGGCTTTTGTTATGCCCGCGGCAAGGGTGCACCCGTCAATCATGAGGAGGCCTATTTCTGGCTGTATATCGCAGAGGAAAATGGGATGGGAGCCGGTTACTCAGACTTCAATAAAGACGATGTAGTTGAGCATCTTTCCCCAGAGCAGGTAGATAAGCTGGAAGCCAGAGCGGAGGCATGGCTCAAGAGACGTGAATAAAGCCAGTCTGATTGGTTTTATTAGGTATTAGGTGTTAGGTTTTAGGTTTTATGTGTTAGGAGCTGCGCTGGTTTCAGAGATTCGTGTGCTCTTGACTGCATAAGTATGGTCGCTTGCCCATAGCGACCTTATCTTGTAGCCGGCGGTCGCCGAACCGCCGCCTCTTGTGCTTTTCCACGAATTACACGGATTAACACGAATGGGTAAGTTAAATCAGGGAAAATCAAATCCTTATTGACAAAAAGCTAAACCTTTCTTTTCTTGCAAAAAACAAATAGGAGTCGTCCTAATGGAAAAAGACGATAGCTTTGAAGATTTATTGAGAAGTGCAAAAGCTGGCGATGCCGAAGCGCAGTCGATAGTAGGCTTGATGTATTATTATGGTGAAGGCGCAGAGCAGGATGATAAAGAGGCAGCCAAATGGTTTCGCAAGGCAGCTCAGCAGGGCTTGGCCGGGGGAGAGCGGCTGTTGGGACTGTTATATTTGTTTGGCAGGGGTGTAAAGCAGGATCGTGACGAGGGGATAAAGTATTTACTTCGGGCGTGCAAGCAGGGCGATGTTGCGGCGAAGCATTTCATGGGCATCATTTACCAAAGAGGCTATGGCGTGGAGCGTGATCTTAACAAGGCGGCTTCGTGGTTTTGCGGAGCTGCATTGGACGGCGATGCCGAGGCGCAGTATGTGTTTGGTACCCTGCATCATGAAGGTGAAATGAAGAATCATGCCACAGCTTACCAGATGTTTAGCGATGCCGCTGATCAGGGACATGCCGAAGCACAATACAGATTGGGGAGGATGTATGACAGTGGCGAATGGGTGGATCAGGATTTTAAAAAGGCCGCGTTTTGGTATCGTGAAGCCGCTCGCCAGGGATGTGAAAATGCAGAGATTAGTTTGAGATATGGCGAAGCCGGGCGTTATCACAAGCCCCTGGATGGTTCAAAAGAGCTAAAGCGCTATCGTGAGGCCGCTCTTCAGGGAGATGCCCAGGCACAATACAAATTGGCCTGCATCTATGATAATCCCCTGTATAAGCAGCGTGACGAAGCCGAAGCCGCGCGGTGGTTTAAAAAAGCTGCACTTCAGGGACATGCCGAAGCACAATATCAGCATGCCCACAATTGTCGGGGCGGCTTAATAACAGGACCACGGTTGTTGAAACCAATGCTGAGATGGCTTCATAAGGCAGCAGAACAGGGGCATAAAGGAGCACAATACGAATTGGGGTGGGAGTATCATACTGCACACAATGGGGACAGGGACCTCAAGAAAGCTTTCAAGTGGCTTCGCAAAGCAGCAGATGAAAACAGCGAACACGGGCTGCGTTTGTTGGCACAAATGTATGCGTATGGTAAAGGTGTGGAACCTGACTATGAAGAGGCCTACTACTGGCTTTCGTTTGCGGAGGAATATGAAGAGTTCTATGAAGGAGATATACTGAGAAAGAAGTTGGACGGGGAACTCTCGGAATCGCAAAGAGAAAAGGTGGATCAAAGAGTTCAGCAGAGGAAGGATGCCTGGTCTTTGGCTGCCTTGTTGGAACAGGCAAACAGACGCGCTCAGGCTTTCTTCAAAGAATTTTGGAAAAGCCGCGGCGTTCCTGACCCCAACCCCATTCCCATACAGCCTGCAAGGGACAAGGCAGTTCTCGCCGTACAGACGGATGCAAAAATGGACTACGATGACACACCGGAGGATTATGATGATGCCGAAGCCGATGCGATCGAAGCGATCTGGGAAGCGGCAAATCAGGGAGATGCTCAGGCGCAGCTTGATCTGGCCGCATTGTATTTCAAGGGAAATGGTGTGGAAAAGAACGGTAGGTTTGCCGCGGAGTGGATTCGTAAAGCGGCAGAGCAGGGATATGCCCAAGCTCAATATGAATTGGGTGCATTGTATTATGGCGGCTACGGTGTAGAGCTGGACCGCACTGCTGCGGCAGAGTGGTATCGCAAAGCTGCCCACCAGGGAATCAGACTTGCCCAATTCAGTTTGGCCGCCATGTGTGAGTATGGTGTGGGTGTCGACAAGGACTATATTGAAGCCATGAAGTGGTATCGGGAAGCAGCTCTTCAAGGAGATGAAAATGCATGCCTGGCCATAGGTGCCTTTTATTATTATGGCCATGGTGTAGATCAGGATTTTGTGGAGGCCCGTAAATGGTACAAAAAATCTGCCCTCAAGGGAGTTGCATTTGCACAATACCTGTTGGCTGATATGTATTTTAAAGGCGAGGGGGTAGACCAGGATTATAAAGAGGCCAAAAAGTGGTTCCTTAAAGCTGCAGACCAAGGAGATGTAAGAGCGCAGTACCGGTTGGGACGCATGTACAGATTTGGTGAAGGCGTGAAGCAGGATTATGCTGAGGCTCATAAATGGATGCTCGCCGCTGCAGAACAGGGGAGCGAAGAAGCACAGTATAGACTGGCTTTTATGTATTATAAAGCCCAAGGCGTTGATGAGGACAAAGCCGAGACGGTGAAATGGCTGCTCAGAGCTTCACATAAAGGGCATACAGATGCACAGTATACTTTGGCCACGATGTATGGGGACGGCGAAGGGACAGAACAGGATTTTGAAGAATCATATTACTGGTTTGCAAGAGCGCACGAGAGCGGATTGGAAAAAGCTGCGGCTGCGCGGGATGAGGCAGCAGGAAAAATCACCCCACAACAAAAGGAAGCCATAGATGAAAAGCTTGCGGAGCAGTTGAAGAATAAGAGAATAATAGAATTACTGTTCAGTGGGCTGTAGGGGCGGCTGCGGTGCCTGCGGCAAGGTGTTAGGTACTAGGTGTTAGGTGTTAGGAGCTGCGCTGGTTTTGGGGATGCCTTCGGCAAGTCGTAAGTCGTCAGTCTTCAGTCTTCAGTCGCTGCGCTGGTTTCAGAGATAAGCGTACTCTGAGCAAAAGCGAGATCAGCTATAGAAAGGGCATTTCCACGAATTACACGAATGGGTAAGTTAAATCAGGGAAAATCAAATCTTTATTGACAAAAAACTAAACCCTTCTTTTCTTGCAAAAAACAAATAGGAGTCGTCCTAATGGAAAAAGACAATAGCTTTGAGGATTTATTGAGAAATGCAGAAGCCGGCGATATGGAAGCGCAGTTTAACTTGGCCGTGATGTATTATTATGGTGAAGGTGTGGAGCAGGATCGCGTTGAGGCAGCAAAATGGTATCGTAAAGTTGCAGATCAAGGTGATGCAAAATCACAATTTATGTTGGGGGTTTTGTATCTGAAGTCAGATAATTACCTTGATGCCGCCACCTGGTTTCGCAAAGCCGCAGAACAAGGAATGGTTGAAGCGCAGTTTAACCTAGGTTTGATGTATGAAAAAGGCGATGGTGTGGGCATAGACCACTATGAAGCGGCAGGGTGGTATCAGAAAGCCGCAGAGGCCGGTGATATGAATGCGCAATATCACTTGGGTCTGCTCTATAGTATGGGCTGGGGTGTGGATGAGGACCAGGCAAAAGCGATGGAATTGCTCCACAAAGCAGCTCTGCAGGGACATGCACAAGCACAGTGCAGCCTGGGAGTGTATTATTTGGAAGGTGGGGATGTTGAGCAAGATTATCAAAAAGCCTATTTCTGGCTTGTGATCGCTGATAAAAATGAAGATGAATTTGCCGAAATGTTCATGGATGAGGTTTCCGAATTTCTGACCGAAGAGCAAATGGAGGAGATCAGAGCGGAGGCGGAGGAATGGATGCGCCTGCGGCAAGGTGTTAGGTTTTAGGTTTTAGGTGTTAATTTGCGGCGGTTTGGCAAACGCCGGCTACAAGGGAAGGTCGCTGTGGCAAGTGACCATACATCTCCCATCCGTGATCATCCGTGTGCATCCGTGGAAAAACAAAGAGCTTCAGAACCGCGCGTATTCCAGGGAAGAGCATACATATCTCTGAAACCAGCGCAGCCCTAACACCTAACACCTAAAACCTAATAGCTAACAACAGAGGAAACAATGAATCAAAACAATAAGCAAACAAACGAACAGATATTGAAGCAAGCAGAGGCTGGAGACGCCTATGCCCAGCTCAGGGCGGGCAATATCTACTCTCTTGGCATAGAAGTGGCGAGAGACATGGCCAAAGCCTTGGAGTGGTATCGCAAAGCAGCAGAATCAGGTGATACAGATGCACAGGGTATGTTGGGTTTGATGTGCTATCGGGGTGAAGCGGTAGACAGAGACTATCAAAAAGCGGCACATTGGTTTCGCACTGCGGCTCTTTCGGGATATGAAGGGGCCTTGTATGAGGCGGCTTCTAAAGATGTGGAAGGCTTTGATGCACTTTTGGATTTTGAACAGGCCTACTGCTGGTTGCTGATCGCCGCTGAAAGCGGGAATAAATACGCTGAGCACACCAAATACGGGGTATACATTAAGCTGTCCCAAGAGCAAAGAGACCGGGCGAAGGCGGTAGCCGAGCGGTGGTTGGATGCTCGCTCTGCTGACCAAGCCAGAGAAGAGGAAGCCCGGGCGCAAAACGCTGGCCACTCCACCGCTGAATCGCTGCAGAATATAGATATTTGCGATGCCGAAGCGCAGTATCGCCTGGGTCTGATGTATTATGAAGGCGAGGGATCGGTACAGGATTTTGAGATTGCGGCAAAATGGTTTCATAAAGCCGCAGCGCAGGGACATACAGAAGCGCAATATAAACTGGCTCCGATGTATAGCTATAGCTTGGGCGTTACCAAGGACGAGGCGCAAGCATTCAAATGGTATAAACGGGCAGCAGAACAGGGGCACGTGGGTGCTCAGTGTAACGTGGCTATGCGCTATTATCATGGCAAGGGTGTAAAGAAGGATCATGCCGCCGCTGCAGAGTGGTTTCACAAAGCCGCGGAGGCTGGTCTTGCAGATGCACAGTATGAATTGGGCTTGCTTTATCAAGATGGCGAAGGCGTAGCGCAGGATTATACAGCCGCAACAGAGTGGTTTCTCAAAGCCGCAGAAGCAGGTGAAACAAATGCAATGTGCTCCCTGGGTTTGATGCACTATCAAGGTGAAGGCTTAGCGCAGGACTATACCGCAGCCAAAGCGTGGTTTCGCCGGGCGGCTCTGCAAGAGAAAAAGCGGCCTGAGCCGAAAGATGTGGAAGGCTGGGATAAACTCCTGGATTTTGAACAGGCCTACTGCTGGCTGCTGATCGCTGCCGCCAATGACGTCAGATATGCCAACTATATAAAACAGGAAGCACTGATAGAACTGTCCCAAGCGCAAACAGCGCGGGTGCAGGCGGTAGCTGATCGCTGGTTAGAGGCCAATTGTCCCAAACAGCAGAGCGAGGGCGAAAAGCCGGCAGTAAAATCCTACACAATTACCGAGGTGTTGCAAATGGCTGAGGAAGGAGATGCTTGGGCCCAATATAAGGCAGGCGGCATATATCGTTACAGTGCGCATGTAAAACGCGACGATGCCAAATCGGCCGAATGGTATCAAAAGGCTGCCATGCAAGGGTATAAAGACGCTCAGTATAGCCTGGGCTTATGCTATTATAGCGGACGTGGTGTGAAAAAGAATTACCGTGAGGCGGCAGTGTGGTTTGCCAAGGCAGCTGAACAAGACCATCTGGATTCACAGTGCAGGTTGGCCACCTTGTATATCAAAGGTTTGGGTGTGGAAGTGGACTACGCGGAGGCTTTAAAATGGATCGACATAGCACTTGAGAAAAGGGCAGAAGAAGCAGAGTGCCTGATGGGTATGCTCTATCAACAGGGCAAGGGCGTAAAGCAGAGCTATGTGGAAGCAGCCAAATGGTATAGCAAAGCGGCTTTTCGGGGATTTCCACCCGCTCAGTTCAAGCTGGGCTATCTGCATCTAAAGGGGCTGGGTGTAGAACAAGACTATGAGCAGGCCGAAGAGTGGATCTATGCAGCGGCAGAAGAAGGCTATGCAGATGCGCAGTATCAAGTGGGAGAAATGCTCTATCAGGAAGGAGATCGATACGATGCCTACCACTGGTTACGCAAAGCTTCAGAGCAGGGACACCCGGCGGGAGATTATGTCTACGGTTTAGACTATGCCGGCTTCTTGAACATTCCGCCCCATCCCGATCAAGCTTACTTTTGGTTTTGCTTAGCCGAAGGCAAAGGCTGGAAAGAGGCTACTGTCATGAAATATGAAACAGGTAGAGAGCTGTCTGTCGAGCAAATAGCTGAGATTGAGGCTGAAGCCAAGGATTGGCTGGAAAACCATAGGTATTATGAGTTTTATTATCTATGATGTGCGGGCGGTCGCAGAACCGCCGCAAACTAACACCTAAAACCTAACACCTAACACCTGCGGCGAAGCCGCCGCTCACAACTGGACGACGCAGTCGGCCTTAGCGCCGCCCTAAAATCAATAATTGATCTTTGAATATAAAACAGCAACACAAAACCGCCCTCATCGACACCTCTCAAATGCCCATTCCATGCGGACTTCCAACTCCTTCCCTGCTGCTCTCCTGCTCCTCGAGTAAGTAAGGAGTAGAAACTGAGGCAGTTAGGAGTAAGAGCCGGGCCGACTACGTCGTCCAGGTTTTAGGTGTTAGGTGTTAGGGCTGCGCTGGTTTCAGAGATACGTATGCTCTTCCCTGGAATACGCGCGGCTCTGAAGCTCTTTGTTTTCCCACGGATGCACACGGATTATCACGGATGGGAGATGTATGGTCGCTCGCTGTAGCGACCAAAGAGGTAGCCGGCGGTTGCCATACCGCCGCCATCAAGCGCAGCTTGATACTTACATCGCTCGGAACCATTCGGATTGCTGAAGTTAACAAGTCTATCCCCGAAACCTGCGCAGCCCTAACACCTAAAACCTAACCCCTAACACCTTGCCGCAGGCAAAGCATCATAGATCTCCAGGATGCGGCGTAGGGTGCGGTATTCGCCAAATTCCTTCTCATCTTTGCGTTTGACGATGGGGAAGGTGCTCATGATATATTCTATAGCATGGCGGGGTGTGGGCAGATAGGACAAAAGCGCCGGAGATGCTTCGGTTTGCCATTCGGAGAGCGAACCCAGATAGAGGTGGAAAAAGATGGCATCCAATCTGCAACGCAGCTCAAATCTGCGCTCCTCATCCCAGATGAAGGGCGGGCCGTCATAACCACATTCCTTGGCAAAAGGCTGCATACTGTGGGAGGTGTAAATCAGCTCCAAAATCGCCTCATTCATGGACTTGACCAGCGGCTCAAGATCCGGGTCGGTAAAGACTTCCGGAGGTAAGACAGCCAACTGTTTGAAAATATAGAAACTCAGGTGAATGCCACCTACTTTAAAGCGGGCGATAAAATCACAGGCAAAACTGTTCAGACAGGCTATAAGCAACCCAGCCTCAGTGGCTCTTTTATCAGTTAGCAAAATTGAAAGATTATGTCCTACGGCACTCCAGGGGAAGGCGGTGCAAATAACTGTTCTCTCATTGGTTGTATTGGTAATATCTCTAAAGCCAATCCCGTATTCCTTATCATGGTATGTCTTACATGATACCCAAAATCTCTCGATCCAATATCTGGGGAGGGGCTCATAATCGGGGTTTTGTAGTTTTGCCAGAGGGATATCTGGCAATTTGGTGGACTTTGAATCTGGGGGCAGGTCGCTGAAGTCGCCAAAGCGGTGGTTGAATTGATGCATCATCTTGGCTTCATAGAGTGGCAGATAATGCTGCTCGCCCTTAACAAGGTGATTGCCCTCAAGCTCAAAGCCTTCCTCTTCTAGTTCGTGCTTGGTCTGAAAAAGGTTTGAGTCATTGGCCATATCAAACATGCGCATGAATGAGATATCCCAAGGGTTACCCAGCAGTGGATCATTATCGTCAATGAGTATTGACAAGCGGTAATAGATGTACTTGGTGAGTTCGGCATCCTGCTTGCTTCTGAAGATAGGGCAGGTGCGGGTGTTGGGGTTGATGAGGCCAATTTCTACGGCTGAGAGCTGGAAATGGCGTTCGTGGTCTTTCAAGTCATCTATATCATGGGCAAAAAAGACGAAATCGGCAGGTGCATATCCGGATCTGATTGCAAAATAATCGGATTTGTCGGGCGCACGCAGTGTCATTAGACAGAACCTATAGCGACTGTCAACTTCGGGGAAATGGGGTTTTTTGTTTTCGAAATCATAGAGGCTAATCAGTGAGTCGGTATTCATGATGTCCTGAAAGAACTCTTTAGTGCTATCATCGGTGGCAATGCCACTGGGGACAATGAAGCCGCAGCGTCCGTGGTCGGCAAGCAACTTGCGGTTGAGTTCGGCAAATACAGTATAGGTATTCAAGTCACCTTTCCCACAGAGGGGGAAGTTGCCGCTTTCCCGGATCAATAGCGAAGTGCCTTCAGACTTGCGTTTTTCAGCCAGGAAGGCCTGATAGAGGGAGGGGTTGGATTTGCGTATGCCACTAATCAACTTCTTGCGTATAGCGGCATTGGGAGCGCTGGCAATTTTCTCATCGCGGGTGGCAAAAAACTCCTTTTCCTGCAGCTTTACCTTTTCCCAGGGAGGGTTGCCTAAGATACAGTCAAAGCCATAATTGGCGGCTGGCTTATCATCAAGGTCGGGGAAGACATCTTGGAAAGCAATATGCCAGTGGAAGAAGCGGTATTGCTCTGCCAGACGCCTTATTTCTTGCTTATAGGGTTCATCTAAAGATTCGGGTTCTAGATTTAATATTTCTATCATTGGATAGTAAACAGGAGTAGGGATGTCTTTTAAAGAACTGTTCTTTATACAGACGAAGGCAGCACACCAAGCGTCATAGACCAGCTTTTTGTTTTGATAGGTTTCAGAATGGATCAGTTCCTGATAGCTCGTTTCTTTGGCACGTAATTGTTGCAGGTTATTGTCAGATAGGTCGTTAAAGGCAGATATTTTGGCCTGAAGATCTCTTTCTCTGATCACACGCCTGTAGGTATAACTGAATAAGTTGGTTTCTCCAGCGTATTCTTTTCTATTACGCTCTTTATAAAAAAGACAATCTCCCCAATCGTCCCCTGTTAGTGGAGTATAAGCCGCATCAGGTATCCCCTCTTTGAGCAGTTCGGGTGTGCAGCCCAGGAGGGAGTTGCCGCATTGGATATGGTGATCCAGGAAGGTGAGGGGCTTGCCCGGTTCCAGGCTTTCCATCCAGAGCGAGATTTTGCAGAGTTCCACGGCCATGGGGTTGAGGTCGACGCCGTAGATGCAGTTGCCGATCACGTCGCGCAGGGCGCCGTTGATGATCGAGGGTGCGGGCTCGGATTCACCGGAGCGGATGGCGGCCAAGCGTTTGGCGAGGCGGTGGGCGGCGGAGATGAGGAAGTGCCCGCTGCCGCAGGCGGGGTCGCAGATTTTGAGGTTGAGGATGGCTGCTTCCCGGTCTTTGGGGTCGGTGAGGGTGCTGATGGCGTTGGAGATCACGGGTTCCAGGGCGGTATCCAGCAGGTGGTTGACCAAGGAAGAGGGGGTGTAGTAGCTGCCGGTGGTTTTGCGATCTGAGCCTGAGACCACGTCCAGCGCAAAATAGCCTTCATCCAGGTTGATTTCGGGGTGCATTTCCAGCAGAGATTCATAGACGGAGCCAAGCTCTTCGTGTCCCAGGTTGCGGTAGTTGATCAGTTGAAAGACCTTTTGCTTCTGGGTGTAGCAGAGGTGGCGGAAGGCGAGCAGGAGGTCGCTGTTGGCGATGCGGCAATTGGCCAGATCCGGCGTGGAGGAAGATCTGAAGAGGAAGGAGCCGAGAGCAGGGAGTCCCAGGGTTTGGTTGCCTTCGGAGAGGCCTTTGAAGAGGATTTCTATCTGTTGCCAGAGGTCGGTGTGGGAGCTGCCTCTCTGCTTGTAGGCCAATTCTCTGATCCTGTGGGTGGCATAATACTTGTTGTAGGTTTGTTTCACATTTTCAGGGACAGCTTCCGGGATGAGCAGGTCTCTATCTTCGGCTACAAAGATGAAGAGGAGACGGTAGACCAGCATCAGCACCTGGTGATAGTAGTCTTGTTTGTTGAGTGTGCCATTTCTGAGCTTGTCTTTGAGCGTGGTGTTGGCGGGGTGGGTGATGAAGCCTGCGCCCAAGGCTTCGATGGCTGCTTGGACGCTGTTGCGGAGGTCGTCCAGAGCACGCACGCCTTCTTTGATGGAGGTGTTGTACCACTTTTCCAGCCAGCAGGTTTCGGGTGGCAGTTCGCGTCCGTTTTCGTCCTTTTCAGCTTCCACGCGTGACTGGTGGCAGAGGAGGTAGAGCAGGAAGAAGTCGTTGTAGATATTATTATCCAGCATGGCCTGGAGATCAAATTCGATGTAGGCGGCGCGGGTGAGGGAGAGGTTGTCACGCAGCAGGCGGAGCTTGTAGCCATTGGAGAGGAAACCCCAGAGGTGATTGGGGCTGCGGTTGATAAATTCCTGCACCAGGCTGTGGGGCGAGACCTTGGCGCCGGGGTTGCGCTTGTCCAGATCATATCTGAAGCTGATCAGGTGGAGGGCGATGGGTTCGGCGACTTTGTGGCTGATGCGGTAGCTTTTGCCGTCTATCTCAATGGCAGATTGCACCTGCGGCCTGCCATAGCCCAGCTCTTGAAAGAGGGGCAGCAGCCAGCGCTCGCGGGTTTCGGTGGTGCCGATGGCCTCTTCAGGCAGATTGGCTGCGATGTTTTTGAAAGTTTGCCAGACTCCGAGGAGGCGTGTCCAAGCGCGGGTGGCTGCTTCGTTGAGGCGTTCGCTGGGGCTGAGGTGGTAGTCTGTGGGTTTGAGTCCTTCCAGTTCGGAATCGGTGTTCACGATTCTCTGTAGTAGTTCTGCGGGTAAGAGGGCGCCTTGGATTTGGATGCCGGCGGAGCCGGGGCCGGCTGCGCCGGCAGTTGTGAGTTGTGAGTTGTGAGTTGTGAGTCGCTGCGCTGGTTTCTGGGAAGCGTTTGTTTTGTTTTGGGGATTGAGGTGGTTTTGGGTGTTAGTCATGATATTCTTCCCTCCGGCAGCAAAATATACACGCCCAACAGGTCGGGTGGCAGCTCGGGTTTGATGGTGGGTCTTTGTCCTTTTTGCAATACTGCCTCCCGCACCCGGATATGTGAATCCAGAAGCTCTTCAGAACGTTTTTGGGCGTAGTCATTGATAACGGGTTCCAGGTGGGCGGCGTAGCTGTCCAGGGTGCGCTGGATCTGATTTTGGGCATGTTCCGAGAGGACGTTGTCTGTGGGTCTGGCGTCCAGCAGAGCCTTGGCTTCAGCTTCAGAAAGCCAGTGGGGGTTATCAGGCGGGCCGGTGAAGGCCAGGATTTGGGAATCTTCCGCCAGGCTGCGGTGCAAGCGGTCTGCAAAAGGTTGGTTGATGTGAAAGCGGTGGCGGATGAGCAGGAGGGTGGTTTTGCTCTCTACTGCATCGGTGCGGATCACGCCGGCACGTTTGGCGATGGGCTCGATGGTCTGGGTATCCAGAGCGGTGTTGATCACCAGGTCGGAGAGGCCTTCCACGATGGGGTGGGTGCGCGAGAGGTAGAGCTGCTTTTCGGGGGCGGGGAGCGAGAACCTGACGCGGATGGTATCGGGCAGATAGCCGCAGCTTTCTCTCACCAAGGTGGGAACGCCGCTGAGGCCGATCTGGTAGGAATCCTGCTTCGGGGTGATGGTGGCTTGATAGCGCTCAAAAGCTTGGAGCACAAACTCCTTGATGTTTAGATTTGAGCCGATGGAGTCGCGGATGGCATCGAGTTCCTTTTTGATCTCATCAGTGCGGCGGGACAGGCCGATCTGGGCAAACATGGAGCGGCTGAGCTTTTCCTTTTCTTTTGCTTTTTCCCATTCGGCATGTATCTCCAACAACTGTCCAAATCCTTCGATATAGAGCTGTTCACTTCTTCCCGCTTGTTCACGCAGGAGCAGGCCCCTGAGGATTGATTCGATCAGCGCTTCGGTATTGCTGGGGACAGGGACAGCGATTTGGAGGTCTTTTTTGATCTGATTGTGCTTTTCGATCAGAACGCGTACAATGACGCCGTCGATCTGGTTGTCTATGCCATAATAGGTGAGCAGGCGGACGGTGCGGCTTTTCTGGCCAAAGCGGTTGACACGGCCTTCGCGCTGTTCGTGGATGGTGGGGTTCCAGCTGAGGTCGTAGTGGATGACGGCGTTGAAATCGTCCTGAAGGTTGATGCCTTCAGAGAGGCAATCGGTACAGACCAGGATGCGGCGGGGGGATTTGGCGAGCTCAGCTACGCGTCTTTCACGCTCTTCCGGGGGCAGGAGACCGGTGACAGACATGATCTCGGTATTGGGCATGCGCTCTCTGAGCTGGTCGGCCAGGTAGTCTGAGGTTTCGATAAAGCGGCAGAAGATGATGGGGCTGAAATCGTTATCGAGCAGTTGCTTGAGCTTGTCGATGATGCCTAACATTTTGTAATCCCGGTCGCCATAGAGGGCTCGGGCTTCCTTTTCCATGGCCAGGAGCTTGCGGCGGCTGCGGGCATTTTCATCGCCGCTGGGGGTGGTATCGCTGCCGTGGAGAACGTCGCTGCTATAGATGCCTTCTCTGTCATCCAGATCCATGATGAGGCGGCGACCCAGCTCATCTGCTTCGCTTTCGGTCTCAGTGGCCAAGGTGGCGCTGCGGTTGCGCATGGTGGCAGCGGCGGCAGCGGGACTGGAAGCCAAGGCGCGCAGGAGAGCCAGGGCAGACCACCAGTTCACCCTTTGCCTGTGATTGCTGCCCTCTTTGTCACTCACCATCTCACGGGCATAATCCAGGGCTTTGTCAAAGAGGTTTTGGTAGGGCTCGGAGAGTTGATAGTGGTGTTCGTCAGGGCTGGGTGGGTCTTGGATCGGGAACTGGGTCTTTTCATCCAGATATTCCTCGATGTCACGCCGGCGTCTTTGCACAAAGTGTTGGGCGATATTGCGGCGCAGGTGCTCGTTTTGGGGGCCGCTGAGGTCGTCGGGCAGGTGTTCAAATTCAGGTTTGAGGATGGTGAGCAGCGAGCGGAAAGCCTTTTCTTTGCCGGAGTGTGGGGTGGCGGTGACCAGGATCATGTGGCGGTTGGGGTCCTGGCTGAGCCTTTTGATCAGTTCATGGCGCTGGTGACGGTTGCTGCGGATGGAATCGTCATAGCTGGCGGTGTGGGCTTCATCCACGATGATGAGCTCGGGTGCGGTGCGCAGAAATTCATCCTTGCGGCGGTCGCTCTTGATGTAGTCTATGGATGCCACCGTGTAGGGAAAGACTTCAAAGATGGATTCATTGGCGCGGCAATTGCGCTCCAGTCTGCCCACGGTGTTGCTCAAGACCAGTTCGGCCTCGATGTGAAACTTGTCTTTGAGTTCAGATTGCCACTGCTCGGCCAGGTGAGGAGGGCAGAGCACGCAGAGGCGGCTGATTTCGCCGCGGTCGATGAGCTCACGGGCGATGAGGCAGGCTTCGATGGTCTTACCGATACCCACGTCGTCGGCGATGAGCAGGCGCACGGTGTCCAGCTTCAAGGCCATCATCAGAGGCACAAGTTGATAGGGGCGGGGGTCAACGGCTAAGCGGCCAAAGCTGCGGAAGGGGCCGGCGCTGTTGCGGAAGCCCAGCCGGAGCGCATCACGCAGCAATTTGCAGGATTGGAAGTCGCCCAATTGCTCTGCGCCGGGCAGGCTGAAGCGGGCGGGCTCGATGGGTTCCAAAGCGGTGAGGATGCCGGTGATCTCGTCATCTCTGCCGGCCAGGGGTTTGACGATGAGCAGTTCCGGGGTGGAATCGGGCAAAACTACCCATTCCCGATCCCGGATCTTGACCAGAGAGCCTACGGGGTAGCGCAGGTCTTGGTTGGCTGCATTTTCGATGTTGGTCATGGTGGTTGGTTTACTCCGCTGTAAAAAGTGTTCAGTGGTCTCCAAAGACGCTTTTGTTGGCCTCGATGATCCCGTCCCAATCGGCATCGTATCTGAATCTGATCACATGCCAGCCTTCGTTTTCAAGGGCATCGGTGATCTCTTTGTCTTTGGCCTGCTGGCCGGGTTTGTCGTGAGGCGGGCCGTCTACATAGATGGCGGCATATTTGCCTTCGTAGAGGAAATCGGGGCGGGTGTTGCAGGATTCTATCAGTTGTTGGGCATGGGTGGGCAGGATGCAGTCTCGTTCGTAGATGTAGGAGAGCCATTTTTTCTCAAATTCGGATTGGCAGAGCCTCAGCAGCTCTTTGAAGTGCTGCCCGCGGGAGAGCTCACTGGAGGAGCGCTGAAGCGTGGCGGAGCGCAATTTCTGCAGGATAGGGATGACGGAATGGCGGTCCAGCATCAGGTGATCCATCTGGTTGGAATAGCTCATCAGGCAGTCATAGCAGGCGGCTTCGCAGTTTTCTTTGGCTCCGGGGGCTTTTTGGAGGTCGGGGCAGGTATCGGGATCGTAGTGGCAGATGTCTATGGCTGCGGTGATCACTTCATGAAATTCTTTCTGGTTGATGATGCGTTTGAGCACTCCCGCTCCGCCCTCGGTGGCTTCGTAGAAGAGGATGGAATTGCGATTGCCTTTATCCGGTAAAGGCTCGGCGGCAAGCTCGTTGTCCTCCAGCTCAAATACCCTTTGGATGGCGTTTTTTAGGGCATGTTGCAGGGTGGCTATTTCCTTGGGGAGCAGCCGGATATTGGGCTCGAAGAGGAGGCAGTTTTTGGTGTCGCTCACAAAGGGGCGCACCCGGATTTTGGCGCCGCGGAGTGGTGAATCATCGTCTTGGGTTTGATCTTCCTTGCTCTTTTCCCACATACCACGTTCGGTATTGAGCTGGAATCCGTTCGGGTCTTCACTTTTGTAGCCCAGATTGATGCGCCAGATGGTGGCAGAATCGGCATAGGTGAGGGTTGCCAGGCAAGATTTGCCCTGCATGATCCGGGTGTTGATGCTGGCCATTTTTCCCGATCTGGAGGTAAAGCGGACAGCGTTGCGTATCTGGTAGCCGCGTCTGAAGCGCTCTTCTTCGTCGCAGTTGATCTGGTCACGGCGTTTGGCGATCACGTTTTGCAGCCTGAAAAGGTTGGGGATGGGGGCGCCCAATTCGCTGCCACAGTGTTCGCAAACATTAAAAGCAGACATATCGCCAAAGTGCAGGTAGCCGCAAACGTGGCAAAGCTTGGCTTGGTGGGTGGGCACGGAGCCGTCTTCGGTTTGAGCGGGCATGATGACGCGATTGATGCTGTAGCGGGAGCCTTCATGATAGATCAGGGCGTTGGGGCCAAATTCGGTGATGGCCAGGAAGCGGGGGCGGGTGAGGTATTCGTCTCTGCCTTTGCCCAGTCTGCGTGCGGGAATGAAGGCGGAGAGGGGCAGACGCGGGAAATTGTAGCCGGGCAAAAAGCCTTCACTGGCAAAATAGCGGTAGCTATAGAAATCTGAATGCACGGTGCTGCTGGCGGCGGTGAGCAGGTCTATCTGCGCTTCTGCTTCCGCTCTGAGCCGTCGGGCTTGATTTCTTTCCTTGGTGGTGCGGTTGGGTTCGATGGAGATATCGTGGTACAGGTCTCGCTGGTGGAGAGCGGCTCTGTAGAGCCCATACCAGCGCTGGCAGGCTTCGAGGAAAGAATTGGGGAGCTGCTTGAAGATGTCGCTGAGCCAATCCGGAGTGTACCAGACGGAATCTTGCAGATTGGTTTGGAGCGTGGCCAGGATCTGTTTGGCGCGTTCAAAGGCATTTTGGCGGATAGTTTCATCTGAAAGGGCGATCTCGATATCCGGGGTGAGCTCAAGTGCGGGTGGATCGACGTCGATATCTATCACGTCAGCCAAGCTGCTGCCCAGCGAGGTTCCGGCTTCGGAGAGCCAGATGGCATGCACATGGGCACGCAACATGTCCTCATTGGCGAGGTCGATCTGAGGTGTGGCGACGGAGCCGGAGACCATCTTTTGGGGACGCTTGAAGAAATACTGATCGTGCGGGCTGCCGGTGGAGCAATAGGTAAAGACCAGGGCGGGCTGACCACTGCGGCCGGCGCGTCCGCTGCGCTGAGCGTAGTTTGCAGGTGTGGGCGGTGCGTTGCGCATGTTGACCATGTTCAATTGGGAAATATCGATGCCCAGTTCCATGGTGGGTGAGCAGTAGAGGATGGGCAGTTTGGCTTCGCGGAAGTATGCCTCTCTTTTCTCCCTTTCTTCATAGGAGACTTGGGCGGTGTGTTCGCGGGAATGCAGGCCCTTGATGGTGGTGGCTATGTTTTGGAAGAAATTGCTGAAAAAGGGGTTTACCGGCTGTCCAGCTTTGGATTCTGAGATCTGACGCAGGGGATCGTGCACGCCCTCTTTTCCATCTCCGGCTTTCCAGAGCAGGGAGTCGGCAACGATCTGATAGCCTGGAACTCCGTCTGCATCAGCATCTTGCACGATTTCTATGATGCCATAGCTGTTTAGGCCTCCCAACAAGTTGTGGATGAGCTGCTGGGTATCGTCCTTTGTTGGTTTGGGTTTGATTTTCAGGATGCCTTTATGACGGCGGAGATATTGGCCAAAGCTGCTGCGCCAGGAAAGAAAGATCTTGCCTTTATCTTTTGTTTGGGGGCGCGAACGGGGATACAGCACGGTGGCATGGGTTAGGGAATCGATGGCTTCATCTTCATCAAATCCCCAGGGAGGTCTGAGGCGTTGGCTGCTGAGCTGCAATATCTGGTGTTGATAGTTGGGCTCAAGATAGTCCACCTTGATGGCCAGTTCGCGGCGCATCCAATCCAGCAGCGTCTCCAATATCTCTTTTCGGGTTTCGGGATCCGCTTTGGCCAAGGCTTCATGGCAATTCTGCCATTCAGATTCATCGGCAGCCAATTTGTCCAGGTGAGAATATCCGATCTTCAGGAGTCCGGTTTGTTCCAGGTTGGGAGCAGTGACGCGCCAGCCTCTGCGCAGGTCGTGATAAATGTGATAGCCGAGCACGTCCTTGAGTGCGCTATCAGTTCTGGTTTTGGCGTCACCTTTGGTGGCATCGGGGTTGGAGGCGTATTCCTCAAAAGATAAATCCAGGCTGTCAAAGACCAATTGGGTGAGCTCATTGTGGCGGGCACCTGCTGCTTTTTTGCTTTTCAAAGCTTGATAGAGGGCGCCTCTGATCAAACTGACCTGGATAAAGTCGTTGAAGTGGCCGGATTGCAGGGAGGCGTCCTGACGGTTGTCTGTAAAGCTCAACAGCTTCCGGGCTTCGGCAGGCAAATCCATTTTGCGGATATGCCTGATGGCGGAGAGGGACAGGATGGTGGTGGCGGTGCTTCTGCCCTCTGTGCCCAAGGCGGTGAGCTTGGCAAAGTCACTTTGTTGCCGGGCGTTGTAAGAGACCAGGCAGTAGGGGCAAAGGATGAAGGGAGCCTTGAGATAGAGCATTTTGCGGCCAGAAGCATCAATCATGCCGGCGGGGTTTACATTGACCGGCTTGGGCAGATGTTTGCTGAATGTGCTTATAATCTTGTCGTTTTGGTCTTTCCATTCCTCGGGCAGTTTGTCTGCATTTTCTGAGTCTGTGTCTGACCATTCTTGTTCATCCAGAGAAGTCAGATAGCCAGCTTCAGAACAGTCATCTGAGATGGTATCATTCAGATCCCGGGGGGTGAAGTATTCGACGCTTGATTGCTCGATTTTCTTGCGGAAAACGATGTAATATTCCTGACCACAGTGGCGGCAAAAGACCAGAGGGAGCAGGATTCTATCCTTCTTGCTGCCGGGGACGTAGACCTGCCCCTGCACGGTGATGTATCTATCTTCAGTGGCATCCAGAGAGGCATAGACGGCGTCGCCACGGCTGATGAACTGGTGGACCTTGAAGGCAAAGGCGGGGAAGCCGTTGGCGGGATTTTTGGTTTGGTAACCCAGCATGAGGGCGTGCTGGATGGCTTCGCTGCAGGTATCGGCGTCCAGGCCGGTGAGGTGGCTGAGCTTTTCCGCTGCGCCTTCAGTGCCGGAGATGCTCTTGGCTTCGGCGCGCTTGAACTGGTCTGTATTGGGATAGGTGTCAATGCCGAAGTTGGTCTCAATCCAGGAGAAAAAGACGTTGCTTTTGATCTCATCAAAGCTGGGGGAGTGGTTTTTGATGCTGGTGATGGATTCTTGGAGCTGTTTTCTGGTCTCTGGCTCGTCAAAATCAAAAGCATGGGTGAGGCGTTGCAGGGTTTCGCCGATCACGTTTTCCGGCTTTACTTCGCTACCGAAGAGGAGAGAGGCGACGCGGGCGATTTCCCGGCTCTGTTGAACTGGATCCAGGGCGCTGGATAAGGTGGCTGAGGTGCCCACGCGGATCACATTTTCCGCCTTGGTGGCGTTGATGGTTCTGCGGATGAGCATGGCGACGTCTGCGCCCTGTCTGCCTCGATAGGTGTGGAGTTCGTCCAGCACCAAGAATTTGAGCTGGCGGCAGGCGGCGACCAGAGGGGCTTCGTTGGGGCGGGTGAGGATGAGCTCCAGCATCACGTAGTTGGTGAGGAGGATGTCGGGCGGATTTTGGCAGACAGCCTGCTTTTCCGCTTCAGATTCCTGACCGGTGTAGCGTTTGAAGGTGATGCGCTGGGAGCCGGTGTTTGGGCCACGGTTGATGAATTTGTCCAGTTCGTTTTCTTGGCTATTGGCCAGGGCGTTCATGGGGTAGACGATGATGGCTTTGATGCCTTTGCCGCTGCCGGTCTTGAGGATGTGGTCTACGATGGGAATGATGTAAGCCAGGCTTTTACCGGAACCGGTGCCGGTGGTGAGGACGTAGTTGTGGCCCTGGGCGGCGCACTCGATGGCGTCTCTTTGGTGGCGATGCAGCTGCATCTGGTGGCCGGGATTGTCTTCGCTTTTGCCAATCCTGAAGATCTCGCTGCATTGGGGATGGAGTGTGCCTGCTTTCACAAGCTCTTCGATGGAACCGCCGGGTGCAAAGAAGGGGCTGAGCTGGATGAGAGGATTCGGCCAAAGCAGGCCGCTGTCCATCTCTGCATCCACCAGCTCGCGGATGGCGGGGTCTTTGATCTTGATAAAACCTTTCACATAGTCACGGTAATCTGTGATGAGCTTGTCTCTGAGTTCAAATACGTTCATGCTTGAGCTTTCCTATAATCCATACTGGCAAAGGGATAGGTGCTTATCAGGCGGGCGGTGTTCCTATCAACGCAGTGCTGAGTCTAAGCTTTTGGTGACCCTTGGTAATTGTCAATGACTTTTTTAGGTTTTAGGTGTTAGGTGTTAGGTTTTAGGAGCTGCGCTGGCTCTGGGGCTTTCTGATTTTTCCACGGATATACACGGATTTCACGGATGAATAGGAATTAAGGGGTAGGTCATGCTGGGCTGGGCGTATTCTTTGCTGCGATCCATATGGTTCCAGGCTATGTGTTTCCCCACGAATTACATGAATTTCACGGATGGGGCGGCTTCGCCGCAGATTTTGGGTTTTAGGTGTTAGGAGTCTCCTGGTATTTCACTTTCCATCAGAGTGTGATAATATTTGCCCGTTTTGTATAGGTATAAGTGCCAAGGTGTTACGGGATTATTTTTTTGGTTTTTTTGCGTCGAGGTGAGATCGTCAGTGTATATTATAGAGGGGCCTTTGGCGAGGTGTTAGGTTTTAGGTTTTAGGTGTTAGGGCTGCGCTGGTTTCAGAGATACGTATGCTCTTTCCTGGAATACGCGCGGCTCTGAAGCTCTTTGTTTTCCCACGGATGCACACGGATGATCACGGATGGGAGATGTATGGTCACTTGCCATAGCGACCTTCTCTTGTAGCCGGCGGTTGCCAAACCGCCGCAAACTAACACCTAAAGCCTAACACCTAACACCTTGCCGCAGGCACCGCGACCGCCCCTACACTCCATAATTCGTGTCAATTCGTGGACTTTTATTTCCATCCGTATTCATCCGTGGAAAGAATCATCCTAAAGAAACATCCAGGATCATCATCACTACGAAGCCAAGCATCACACCTGCAGTTGCCAAGTGGCTGTGTTTGCCGCGCTGGATTTCTGGGATCATTTCTTCTACCACCACAAAGATCATGGCGCCGGCGGCGAAGGCCAGGGTGTAGGGTAGAAATGATTTGGCGGAGAGTGCCAGGAGCGCGCCCAATACACCTCCGATGGGTTCCACCATGCCG
The DNA here is from genome assembly GCA_029781115.1 of Candidatus Cloacimonadota bacterium. Taxonomy (GTDB): domain Bacteria; phylum Cloacimonadota; class Cloacimonadia; order Cloacimonadales; family Cloacimonadaceae; genus UBA3900. The sequence goes on along the minus strand of JAKOXG010000003.1, from coordinate 60,600 downwards.
GAAAATTGACCCCAGAAGAAGCTCTTCCAGCGTGAGAGTCCTTCGCGGCGCAGGGGGATGGAGACCGCAGCACCTTCGGGGAGGTTTTGGATGCCGATGCCCAAAGTGAGGGAGAGGGCGCCCGCCAGAGTGGCGGAGGGGACTCCGTGGGCCAAAGCGCCGAATGCCACGCCCACAGCCATGCCTTCCGGGAAGTTGTGCAGCGTCACAGCCAGGAACATGAGGGTGGATTTTCCCCAAGGGGTTTTGATGCCTTCGTGTTCTACTTGGTCGCCACTGATATGAACGTGGGGCAGCAGCATGTCTATCAAGCGCAGGAAGGCGCCGCCCAAGAGGAAGCCGATGGCGGCAGGGAAGGCGGAATCGCTCATCTGGATGGCGGGCTCGAGCAGCGACCAGAAGCTGGCGGCGATCATCACCCCGGCGGCAAAACCCAGCATAATGTCCAAGACTCCTTCTTTGATGGTCTTGAAGAAGAGCACAAAGGCGGAGCCGATGGCGGTCATCAGCCAAGTGAAGCAGGTGGCCAGAAATGCCAGGAGTATGGGGTTGTCAATCGCAGGATTCATAGAATCTTTCGATGGCTTCCAGCAGTTCTTGGGTGGTGGCCTTCAGATCGTTTGTGTAGACGTCTACCTTTTCTCCATTGTCAAAGGTGATGAGCAGGTTTCCCAGTGCGGAGCCCACTTGGCGTATCTTGGGGATGACGATGTGGCAGGATCCGAGGTGGGGATCGTGGTAGCTGTAGATTGATTTCATGGTGGGGTGCCTTTAGTAGCGCCTGAAAGTGCAGCCCCGGCTATGGTTTTCACCGGGGCGCAAATATTCGGCATATTCGGGGTAGAATTCGATCAGGGTATAATCTGGATCGTCCCAGCCGGAATAATACTGATCAAAGAAGTAGCAATATTCGGCTGCTTCGGCTCGCAGATCGTTGTTGGTGACGATCTTCGCGCTACCCATGAGGCGAATGTAGCCATTTTGGCCGTCTTCGCTGATGGGCACGCAAACTTCCACCCTTTTATTGGAGCTAATCTGGCCCACCTTGGCATCGCCACTGTAGGTGGTAAAAAAGTAGCGTTCGTCGTATTCAAACATCACAATGGGACGAACGCGGGCTTGGTTTTTATCCACCGTGGCTAAATAGACATACTGGTTTTGACGTATCCAGGTAAGCATTTCCTGCATCAATTCAGAATCTGAGGTGCGGGCCATCTGATACTCCTTGATTTATTTGGGGAAGGTCACGGCGTTGATGAAAGCCTGATTTTCCACGTTGGGATTGTCGGAGCGATCCCGGGGAAGGTTTTCGATCTTGTGCACCACTTCCATTCCGGAGGTTACTCTCCCAAAAACGGTGTGCTTGCCGTCCAACCAGGGGGTTCCATCCTTTTTGGTGATGATGAAGAATTGGGAGCCGTTGGTGTTGGGGCCGGCATTGGCCATGGAGATGCTTGCGTAGAGGTTTTTGGCACCGAGGGCGCAGATGGGTGTATCGATGCCGGTGCGCTTTTGGTAGTAGCTGACGGGGTGAGCCTTGAGGGGTTCCATGCTGTTCTGCTGCTGCACAGCTTTCACGATCTCAAAGATCTCAGCTTGAGGGTTTTGACCGGAGTTCATGTAGGGGATGATGAGCTTTTCCCACACCTGTCTGGCGATGTCGTCGTTGGGAATCTCGCCGGTGATGGGGTTGTTGACATCGTAGCATTCGTCTTCAAAGGTGTAACCGGGGCCGCCTTGGCCGTCGTTTCTGCGATCACCATCCTTGGTGTTGGGGCAGCCGCCCTGGATCATGAAATCCGGGATGACCCTGTGGAAATAGATGCCATTGTAAAAGCCCTTGCTGGCAAGCTTGACGAAGTTGTCCACCGTTTTGGGGGCAATGTCAGGCCAGAGCTCGAGGTTGATGTTGCCATAGGTGGTTTCCAAGGTGACTTTCACCACGTTCTGTTTGGGTGTTTCTTTTTCGGTTTTCACTGCTTCCTCCTTACTTGCAGCAGGTGACTTGGATTTGGAGAGCGTGTTGTTGCAATTTAGCATTGAGAGGCTCAACAGCATAATCAAAGCTACCATTAACATGCGATTTGTGTTTCTCACTGTGTATTCTCCTTGTTGTTTGTTTTAAAGTGTTTGAGTGTGATGTTGCCATCGGTTATTTCCAGGTATGAAGGGCACTTGATCCACTCGCCGGCGTTGGCGTAAAAGCCGGAGCCAATGGGTAAGATTTCCGCTTCATGACTATGACCCATTACCACGATGTCAGCCGCTCCCTGCATTATTTTTTTCTTTGCCCAAGCCTTGAGACCGCGGCTACGCTTCTGCTGGAGCGCTGTTGAGGCAGGACGCTGGCGGCTGGAACGGGAGAGGCGGGCGCCCAAGACCAGAGCCCAATCCGGGTGGATGAGGTTGAAAATGGTGCGGGTGATCCTCAAGCGGAGCACCTTGCGCAAGAGCTGGTAGCGCAGGTCGTTGACGGTATAGAGGTCGCCGTGCGTGAAGATGATGGTTTTGCCATCCGCCTTGAGGGTAAAATTGTCGGGATACAGCTCCACGCCCAGTTCGCCTGAGAGGAAGCTATCAAACCAAAAGTCGTGATTGCCGCTGAGGTAGACGATGCGGCAGCCGGCTTCTGAGATCTTGGCCAGCCGGTGATAGATGCCAAAATACTCTCTGATGATCACGTGTTTATACTCGTTGTAGAGGTCGAAGATATCACCACAGAGAACGAGTATATCGTAGCGCCCGATGGCGAAATCCAGGAAGCTGAGGAAGCGTTTCTGCACTTCGAGGTCAGTGGCATCAACGCTGTGGTATTTGTAGTGAACGTCAGAGACGATGCAGATTTTCATTGGTGGGTGATGTATTGGATGATGTTCACGCCAAAGCGGAGAGCAGTTTCACGCACTTCGGGCGGGTTGTTGTGCGTGCCGGGGTCTGCCCAGCCGTCGCTGATATTGGTTTCGTAGGTGTAGAGGCAGAGCATACGGCCTTCATCATCAAAGATGCCAAAGGCTTGGGGTGGCTTGGCGTCGTGTTCGTGGATCTTGGGAACTCCCTCCGAGAAGTCATAAAAAGCGGTGAAGAGTGGATGGGAAGCGGAGAGCGGCGTGAGTTCATATTCGGGGAATACCCTCTTGATCTCGCGTCTGAAGGAGGCGTCCATGCCATAATCATCATCGGCATAGAGAAAGCCACCACGCTTCATCCACTGCCGGAGGTTGTCTATCTCCTTGTCTGAAAAGCGGATGTTGCCATGGCCGGTGAGGTAGACAAAGGGGTAATCAAAGAGCCGGACTTCGGAAGCTTTGACCACGGCTTGGTCGGTGGGGAATTGGGTGCCCAGGCTGGCATTGACGAAGGTGGCCAGGTTGGGCAGCACTTCGGGATCGTTGTACCAATCGCCACCGCCATCATATTGCAGGCGGGCAAATCCGGTTTTGGTGAGGTTTCCCGTCACGGAAAAGAGCAGGCCGCAAAAGCAGAGCAGGATGAGGGTCAGTTTAAGATTTTTAGATCCAAACATAGCATGGCGTCCTGAACCACTGCGTAGAAGCAGGATTGGAAGCTGTCATATTGCGAGAGGAATTGCAGTCTTTGTTTGAAGGTGACCTGGTGCATGACTTCGCCGCTGAGTGCGTCTATCACCATGATTCCATGCTCTGAGGGGAGGATGATGATGCTGCCATCGATGCGGGGGTTGTCTGCATTGGTGAGCTCTATGGGGCGCAGTGAGTGGTAGAGCTTGACCTGCCCTTCCATATCTTGAGTCCAGAGCTCTTCGCCTTTGGAATTGAGGTTGCAGACCTTGCTGTCCTCGAGGCTGACCAGGATGTTGCCATTGATGTGGCTGACTCCCAGGATCCTGGAATCAAATTCCTTCTTCCATTTTAGGGCTCTCTGGTTCCTCTTGCTGTAGGCCATGAGCAGCTTGTCGCCGGCGATATAGATGTTTTCAAGGTCAAAGCAGGGGGCGGCGGTCACCTGGTAGGGGAGGTCTGAATTCCAGCTCAGGTTGATCTCCACATCACGGAGCGGGCTTTTGAGGGCTTGCTCCAGATAGCCGCGGATCTTGTCGTTTTCGATCTTGAGTCGATCCGGTATCTCGTGGATGGAGATGCGTTTATTGCCTTGGAACAGGGTGCGCAGGTTGTGCCAGGCGCCTTCAAAGAATCGATTGCCAAAGATCACGTAGAGGATGGCGAGGATGGTGAAAAAGATGAGGGCGAAGGTGGCAACATGGAGGGTGTTGAACCTGCGTTTCTTGGTCTTGATGAGCTCGGGTTCATGCGAGAGCAGCAGCCAGTGAGCGTCTGGGCTTTGACTCATGGAATCCAGCAATACCTTCACGCTGCCGGGGTCAAAGTGATCGGCAAAAAGCTTGCGGGTGATGGGACCGGGCAGGACGAGGAAGTAGTGCTTTTCCGGGATGGCTACCTTCTGCACCTTGAAGCGGATCTCTTCGGCGTTCATGCCCAGGAGATTGAGCTCTTTGAGGCTTTTGACGTGGTAGTTTTCCCACTTGAGGCCCACGGGCTTGATGGATTTGGCATTGCCAAGAGCACAGAAGAGCCGTCCAAACTGGGCAAAGTGCAGCTCGTTGTCATACATGAGAGCCAAAAAGAGGGAGATACCCTTTTCTTTGATCTCGGTTTTATTGAAGAGCGCATGCAGCTTCCAGTGGAACTCGGCAAAGAACTCCTTGAGCCATTTGCCGGCTTCCAGCTTGCTGATGCGCTGGATGTCTGAATTGAGGATAGTGAGCTTGATCTCTGCCTGGATTTCTTCCAAAGCGACGTGATTTTCGGGATGCCAGGTGCAGAGAAACCAGCCGAAGCGGCCATCCTGAGAAGCCCAGTATTCACACAGGGAACTGGGCAGAGACGCAACTGTTCTTTTGAGGGATATCATGTCAACTCCACCATTTGATCTGAGAGCGGTAGAAGACGCGGATCAGGGTAGGTAAATTCATTAGCATATTGGTATAGCCGGCGTTGGCCAGGGGGCACCAGCACTCCTTTTTGTGGATGCTGCGGCGTTCCTGTTTGGCCTTGCGAGACCACCAGATTTTGGAAAACTTGTAGCCGTTTTCACGGAGGTTGCCCAAGCTGTTGGCTTTGACGCAACAGCTCCAGACGTGTCCATCGGGAGAGATCTGGGCGGAAGCTACGCCGCTGTAGCAAGGGAGGATCTGCCTTTTGTCCCGCATGATCCTCTTCACGAGGTTGTAATATTCGATGCGAAAGGCCATGGTGATCTTGTTCATGCCCTTGAAGTGGGTTCTTTTGATGCGGTGGATGAGGAAGTCGACCGCACTCTTGTAAGGGACCAGGCCGGGGGTGATGTTGGTGCCGATGGTATCCAGCTCCACACGCTCTTCAGCGATTTCGGTGATGTAGCTATCCGGATTCAGCTTCATCAGGCCTGTGGCAACGGAGGCAAAGCTGTCGACGTTGTGGATGGAGATCACGGTGTGGATGCCCACGCTGAGATTGGGGAGTTTGAGTGCTTTCAGCTTTTGCACGGTGGCTACCGCTTTTTTGTAGTTGCCGGGCACGCCGCGGATGTCGTCATGCTGCTCTTCTATGCCGTCTATGGAGACGTTGACGATGATCTGGGCTTTGGGGCAGGCTTTGGCGATCTTGGGTATTTTATCCAGAATAGCGTTGGTGAGGATGCCGTTGGTGGGGATATTGATGATGCGGGGACGGCTGATCTTGTAGATGCTGATCACCACATCGTCTATATCCTGTCTGAGAAAGGGCTCTCCACCGCTGAAGGTGAGCCAATAGGGGGCGCGGCCGATGGAGGAGAAGATCTTCTTGTATTCGTCGACGGTGAGATTGCGTGCCTTCTTCTTCCAGACGTTGCAGGTGGCGCAACGTGAATTGCAGGAATACAGAAGGCTCACGGTGTAATTGATGGGCAAAAGGCGCGGGAAGCGGAAGTGCTTCATAAACCAGAAGCCCACCATGTGGATCATCAGCCAGATCATTGACATTATTGCTCGCCTTTGAGGTCTTTGGTGCTTTTGGCTATTTCCCAGGCGAAGGGGTTGCGTTTCTTGACGCGGTAATCCCAGGTGCCCAGCAATCTGCTCCACATCTCCACCTTCATCACGAAGATCATCTTGAAGATGTCTTTGGGGCGTTCCATGACTTCGTCCAGCATGATCCAAAGCAGGGTGCCTTTATCTTGTGAAACCACCTTGTAGCCTTGGTTTTGGATCAACCAGAGGTGTCCGTTTTGGATGCGGCGTCTTTGCTTGATAAAGTCCTTCCAATTGAGCGGGCCTTTGTTGTGAATGATAGCTTGGGGGATGTAGCGCAATCTGAGGCCGGCATCGCGGATGATGGCTTCGATGCTGGCTTCGTCCACTGCGGATTCAGCCGGGATGGAATCCATGATCTTGCGGAAGGCGATCATTTCACCCAACTTGGGCTTGAGCATGGCCATTCTGTGGTGCAATCTCCACAAAAGATGCACACTGTAACCGATCAGGCTGCCGGGATCGTTGACGGGAACGGGGCGGCCACCGGTGGCTCCCACCTTGGGGTCTGCAAAGGCGGAGACCAGAAGCTCGATGGTGCGCGGGGCAGGGATCACATCGCCACTGATCACCACGCAGATGTCTTCACTGGCACTACTGATAAAGAGGTTGATGGCGGCGGATTTGCCTTCCCGCTTGGCTTGGGTGATGAGCTGGATGCGCTCATCCTTTTGGCAGTATTCTCTCACGATCTCGTCGGTGCCATCCGTGCTGGCACTGGAAACCACGATGATCTGAGCAATAGAGGCTTTAGTCAGTTCTTGCTGGATCAAAGCGTCCAACAAGGCTGCGATATTTGCCGCTTCATTGTGGGCAAAGACGCCCACCGAGCAGGTTATCTTGCTTTTCATGGGTCTTTCCTATCAAGGGTTGCAGAAGTCAAGAGGGACGATAGGGATGAGCATCCTCCTTGATCTCTTTGTTGATGGCATCCAGGATGCCGTTGACAAACTTACCGGTGCTTTCACTGCAAAACTTCTTGGAGATTTCTATGGCTTCGTTGATGATCACCGCAGGAGGCGTGTCCGTATATAAAAGCTCATAGACAGCAATGTGCAGGATGCTGCGGTCCAGGCGAGCCAGGCAATCGTAGCTCCAGTTTACCACGTGGTTGTCGATCTTGAGCTCGATCTCTTCCAGGTTGATGATAGCGTTTTTGACCAGCTCTTCCGCAAAGGCGTAAAGCGAGCTGTAGGGGTCTATGTTATCACTTTCGGCGATCTGAGACAGGATTTCCTGATACTGATTGAGGAGGGAATACTCCTGAAAATGCTCATTGGTATCCACAAAATCCAGCGCATAAAGCGTCTGAACAGCAACCTCGCGAGCCTTACGTCTCATGCCCATGGCCAAGCTCCTTCATCAAATCTACCATCTCCAAGGCTGATGCTGCGGCAGCAAAGCCTTTGTTGCCACTCTTGGTGCCGGCACGCTCTATGGCTTGCTCCACGGTGTCTGTGGTGAGAATGCCAAAGATCACGGGTTTGCCCGCTTTCAAGCCTACCTGGGCAATGCCCTTGCTCACTTCCGCACTCACATATTCAAAGTGAGGTGTGGAACCGCGAATCACGGCTCCCAAGCAGATCACGCCATCGATCTTAGGGTCTTGGGCTACTTTCTTGGCTACCAAGGGGATCTCGAAGGCACCGGGTACCCAGATCACCTCAATATCCTCGTCCTTGACTTCATGCCGTTTGAGGCAATCCAAAGCTCCGCCTAAGAGCTTGTTGCTGATGAATTCGTTGAACCGACTCACCACCAGCGCAAAACGGTATCCCTTGGAAACCAGTTTTCCTTCTATAATCTTCATTTTCTATGCTCCTTTTTAAGGGCTATTCTTCTACTGATGAACCAAGATAATAGAAGCCCAAAATCAGGCAAGGGAAATCTTTGGATAAGCAAAAGACAAGGAGCTTCAGTCCCTGTCTTTTGCTACAGCGAAAGCTGTTGTGCTCAGAGGGGCTATCCCGCTTGCTTACCTGAGGATGATAAACTTGCCTCTGGCCGTCTCACCGCCCATGGTTACCACGTAGAAATAGACGCCGGATGCCACTTTCTGGCCATCATCATTGGTCAGATGCCAGCGGAAGGTGTTGTTGCCCAGCTCTGCTTTATAGGGGCCGAGCTTGGCTTTGTGAACCAGGTTGCCGCTGCTGTCGTAGATGGCGATGCGTCCCTTCTTGTCCATAGGGAAGTTGTGGATGGCCACCCAGCCTTGTTGTGTGGCGTAGACCGGGTTTGGATACACCTTGAGGGCGGAAAGGTTTTTGGTGTCGGTCAGCGAGATTCTGGCGAGGTTGTGCTGAGGTGAAATGGTATTGCCGGCAAGGTCTTGGATGTTTTGAATCCGGATACCGTAGGGCTGGTTGCTGACTCTGAGTGGGTGGATAAAGCTGATGGTGATGGTATCGGTATCGTGAGCGATGCCGAGGATGTCGTTATCCGGATCGGTGGCAGTGGTATGGAAGGTGTAATTGCCCCTGAAGAGCGGGTCTGGCGAGGAAGCGATGGGCTCGCTGAAGATGATTTGCAGGCTGCTGCGGTCTTTGGCAATCCTTACCTCTTGCACCATGGGAGCTTGCGTATCCGGCTCATAGGCAAAGGAGAAGCTGTTGGTAGTGCAGAGCACGCCGCTGCTGCCCCTCATATTTTCCGCTGTGAGGATATAAGGTTGGTCAGTGGCCGGCAGTGGCTTCCTGAAGCGCAAAAGCGCCCCTCTTTGAGCGGCAATATTGTTAACCGACATCGGGAGTCCCATATCGTGGTTGAGGCTGTAAAGGCCGGTATTCAGGATTTCTGGCTGCATCACGGAATCGAAGATCAGCTTTACCTCAGAGCTGGAGACCATGCTGATGGATTCCAATTGAGGTGGTGGCAGCGGGATGGCATCTACCCAAGCGGTATTTCTACTCTCCGGTGGAGAGAAGTTTGCATCCACTGCTTTGATGGAGTAGCGGTAGTTGTGCCCGGAGACGAGGTCTGTATCCACGTAGGAGGTTTGGGTGCAGTTGCAGACCTGGATGATGTTACCGTCTTCATCCTGGCGGTAGACGAGATAGGAATCTGCGCCGCTATCGATCCAAGTGAGCCTCACTGAGCTCTCGTTGAGGGGTTCGATATTGAGATTTTTGGGAGTGGCGGGGCCGGTGAAAGGCGCTGCCGGTGAGTATTGGACGTAGTAGAGCGAGTCTTCGATGCTCTTGTTGGTGGCGAAATAGGGGCGGTTGTTGCTGTCTCTATAGGTGAGGATGCCATAGCTGCGGCTGCATTCGCTTCTGAAGATGGGTTTGAATTCGCCATTTACATACTTGATTACATATAAGTTTGGGTTGATGCCGAGGATGATCTCATCGGCGCCGTCACCGTCTATATCCATGGTGTTGATGCCATTCTGTTGCATCACGTTGTTGAAAAATATGCTGCCCATGGAGGTGTAGGTATTGTTTCCGGTGCTCTTAAAGCCTTCAAAGAACCAGAAGTTACGGTAGGGGTTGGCCACGTCAGTTATATAGCCACCGATGAAGAATTCCTTGCGTCCGTCTCCATCAAAATCGCCCACGGTGAAGGTGTGTGTATCCCGCACGGGAAGGCGGTGATGCCAGCTGAGTTCGGCCAATTGGTCGCTCTTGATCTCATAGATCATCACGTCGCCATCTGCGTCAGCGCACAGGATGTCCGGGAAGCGGTCTCCATCGAGGTCTTCCACGATGATGGTGGGCACGAAGGAGTTTCTCGTAGTGGTGGCAGTGGTGTTTTGCAGGATGTTTTTGGGCATAATCACTGCGTCTTGCCCTCTTTTGAAAACTTGAATCACCTGCTCAAGCGCCAAGTTTTTGATCAAGAGGATATCGTCTACACCGTCTCCATCGTAGTCACCATAGGCACCGCTGATGCTGGCTGATTCTTCCCAGATGGCGAGGTTTGGATAGTCGCTATCTGCTGGGCAGATCTGCAGGCGGACTGTATCGGCTTTATTGTAGATCAGTTCGGGCTTGCCGTTGCTTCCGGTGGTAATTCCCAAGGGTCGGAAGCCATCCTGAAAATCGTGGGTCACGATGTGTGGTCCCGCAGCGGGTTGGTAAACCTGGACGTTTCCATAGCCGCTGGTGGTGAGTGTCATGGCGATGTATTCCTCGTTTCCATCACCATCAAAATCAAAGAGCTTGGGCAAAGCTACCCGTGCCGGGCCTACCACTTCATATTCATAATCGTGATCGCCCACCATCTCATACCGGATATCCAGGAAGTTTTCAACAGCCTCCGATTCATAGCTGAGGCCGGAGGAGTTGTGCGCTTGGACTTGCACCTTGATCTTCCCTTCGGCGAGAGTCTTTGGCAAAGCCCAAAAGACGAGGGTATCCTCGATGGCGCTGTAGCAATAGCTGATCTGACCCAGCGAGTCCCAAATCTTCAACCTGGCGGATACTGTTTCATCGAAGGCTGCGGTCACGTAGTAGCGCTTCTCATGCTTATCATAGCGGAAGTGAGATTCCAGGGTCCCCTCTTTCATCTGGGGAGCGGTTTTATCGTAGCGGAAGTTGAAGTATTTGTTATACTTTTTGCCCTGCTTGTTTTCGTATTGGATGCGCACCAGATAGGTTCTTTCCTCAAAGAAATCGGGTATATAAAATTGAGCCAGGACGCCGTTATCCACAGGGTTGGTCAGGTAGTTTGGTTGGTTGGTATGAGTCTGAACGTCCAGCCAGTCGATGATGGTGGCAGGGACGTCTTTGATGGCATACATCACGCTATAGCGGAAGAAGTCATCCGCCTGGATGCTGCCGGTGATGTCAAAGCTGCCGTCCATTCCCTGCATTTCCAGCGGCGAGGCGACGTGGATGAGCGGTGGATTGGTGCTTTCCAAGAGCTTGCGCACATTGAGGAGCCCGTGTCCGTAATACATGTCGTAGCCGGGTGTGCCCAGATCATCGCAGGAGTCCAGGAGGCGAGACCTCACTTCATGCTGGCTCAAGCCCGGATTGAGCCCCAAAAGCAGAGCAATGGCGCCGGTCACATAGGGCGCAGCCATGGAAGTTCCGCTCATGCGGACATATTGGTTTGGAGCTTTCGCTTCATAGGTGCTGAGCACTTCTTCGCCGGGTGCCACGAGGTCAAGATCCGGCCCAAAGCTGGAAAAACCGGCGATATTGCGGTTGCGGTTCACGGCGGCCACGCTGATGGTGGTTCCCAATTTGGCGGGATAACTCAAGTAAGGAAGCGGCGTGTTGCCCGCAGCAGCCACCAGTATTGCGCCTTTGTTGTAGGCATATTGGCAGGCATCAGCGATGATGGGGGAATACACGTTGTCGCCCCAGCTCAGATTGATCACCTGCGCTCCCATATCCGCCGCATAGACAATGCCCGCAGCGCAGTCATCATCCTGCAGGAAGCCGTCTCCGGAGACGGTTCTAAAACCGGCTCTCACGGCAAGCAGCTTCACGTTCCAATTCACACCACAGACGCCGATGCCGTTGTTTCCAACTGCACCGATGATGCCGGCACAGTGGGTGCCGTGATAGTTTTCGTCGGTGGGGTCGTTGTCTTGCTCCAGATAGTCTCCCAGTGCGATATCCGCCAGTTCCGGTGCATGCACAAAGTCCCAGCCGCACCAATCGTCGATATATCCATTGCCATCGTCATCGATGCCGTTATCGGGTATTTCACCGGGATTGATATAGATATTGGGGATGAGGTCTGGATGCTCGAAATTGATGCCGGAGTCCACCAGAGCCACCAGCACCTGGTCGCTTCCGGTGGTGATATTCCAAGCCTGCGGGCAGGAAACCACATAGTGATAGAGCTGGCCATAGAGAGGGTCGTTGGGCTCGATATACATCTTATTGATGTAGTTTGGCTGCACATACTCAATGCCATCAAAGCGCAGTTTGCCGGAGGTGAGCGCATTATAATCCGGTTCCTGAGCCAAATCCACCATGAAGTATTGGTTGCCGGGCATGCCGGTGATCTGTCTGACGCTCTGGGCACCCAAGGTGTCGAGGTAATTATCGAATGCACTGAGGCCGATGCGCCCGTTTCTAAGCACTTGTGCCGGCTGGGAAGTCTTGAATATCAATTGCCTTGGCGTGATATCCATAGCCATGGCAGACGCAATCAAGACTGTCAGTATCAGGAGCAATGCCGCTTTTTTCATCTATATATCTTTAACCTAAAAGTTCCATTTGATGCCAAAGCTATGCACGTCGTTGAGTCCGGAGCTGAAGTCTGTCCATGCATAGTCTATATTCAAATTTCGCAGCTTGATACCCAAGCCTGCGCTCAAGGATTTCGGTTCCTGCTTGATCTTGTATGCGCCACGCAGGTAGAGAATGTCCATCACCGTTATCTGGTTGGCCACAGAGAACTTGAGATGCTCGTCCATCGCTTTCACAGCCGCTACTTCCAAGCCAAAGGAGGCGTTTTCAAACTCCCAGTGCTTGCCCAGGTCTGCTTCAAAGGAAATCGGCAGTTTACTGCTCTGCTCGTTGACTTTGGTAGCCAAGCCCAGGTTGCGCACGGTCATTGAAAGGCTGCTGTTGTGGATGGGCGGCAGGTAGGTGATGCCCAAATCCGAGTGGAGACCGATTGATGACGCGGTTGCCAGCTTCTCATAGAGCACTCCCAGGTTTGCACCCGCATAGAGGCTGGGTGTGATGCGGCGGGCATAATTTCCCATCACGCTCACATCTTGGGGATGGTAGTATCCCAGAAACACGCCTGTGTCATCCCTGCTTTCCACCTTGCCAAAATCCAGGTTGCGCAGCACGACACCAAAGTGACTGAATCTATCCGAAGAAGTATAATAGATCTGGTTGAAGCTGCTGTCATCCAGCCATGCTGTATAGGATACACCCACGCTTTGATGCGTTTTCACCGCACCGATAGCCGGTTGCAGGGAAAAGGCAGCTTCGGTCATCAGAGAATGCACGCCTCTGCCACCTAAAGCCATCATGGCGGGATCGCCTTGCACATTGAGGAATTGATAGCTATATTCACCCGCATCCGGATGGAGTGCAAAGCAGCTGACGGCAACACTTAACAGCATTGCCAGGAAGATGATTTTAGAGAGTTTCATGATGTTCTCCACTTAGTTTTCCACGATAAATTTGAGGGTCTTTGAGTGCTTCCCTGCTTTCACTACCATAAAGTATACTCCGGAGCCCAAACGCTCCACCGGGAAGCTAAAACTTTCTCTATTTCTCACATAAGCGCTCACCTGATGCTTTTGCCTGTAGATCAGCTTGCCGCCTGCATCATAGATGGATGCCTCCAGCAGCGCATCTTGGCTGGTCATCACGTTGAGCGTGAGCACTTTGTCGTAGATGGATTTTACCGGAATGGGGAAGAGGTAGACCTCGCCAGGCACAAAGAACGTATCTGAAGTGTAGCTATTGGGCAAAGCCGGGGGATCCAGGCTGGCATTGCGCTCCAGATTGCCAAATTCATGCAGCCAGAGGTTGCCAGTCGTAGCGGGCAGGTTGCCGATCATGGTGCGGAAGACCTTGCCATTATCCGTGGCAGACCAGATGTAGCAATCGCCATCGGATGCCCGTGCCAGAAGAGGTATGGTGCGGCTGCGTTCGGCAAAAGAGACCGGGAAGCCTCTCTTGAGCCTGAAACTATCGTCCCACACTCTCAACTGATTTAAGGCAAAGCTGCCCAAAAGCTCCTTTCTGCCGTCACCATCGATATCCAGCGCAATGGCTCCCGCACTGAAACCACCTGCTGCATCGCTTTCGCCTGCCAAGACCGGAGGACTCATATTCTGCCCGGAATAGTCCACCACCAGCACGCCGTTTTCACAGCCCAAGATGATGTCCAGCGTGCCGTTGCCATCCATATCAGCCAGGGTTAGTGGCGCAGTGCAGGTGTGATCATGGATGTAGGGGAAGCCGGGCAAAAGCTGAAACTCTTCATCATAGACGTAGATGCTGCTCAAGCCTTGGATGATGAGGTTGATCTGGTTGATATCGGTAGTGATGGGTGCCATAGCCATGGCCACGATGGTGGAGTCTGCGGGGATGTCCAGCGTAATATCGGTGATGGATTTGGATTGAATGTCCATCTTCCAAAGAGAGTGGTAGGCTCCTTCTTCTTTAGTGAGGAGGAAGAGATGTTGACGGAAGCCTACCACGTTTGAGCTTATCGGCTCAGAAAATTCATGGAGCTGCTGTGTATTCTTCAGCTCTTTATCATAGATCAGCAGTTCAGACCCGCCGGGTGTATTGAGGGGCAGATAGAGTTTGCTGCCCACACTCACGGGATGCGAAGCCCAGGTGCGACCCGCTTTATTGAGCACGTATGTGCCACCTTCTGCATTCATGCGGTGCAAGCGGATACCGCCCGGAACCTGCATGGGCAGATAGACGTATTCGCCATCCCAGACGAAGTTTTGCGCCACGGGAGTGGCATGTCTGGGAAATCCGGCCATGGGTGCTTCATCTTTCCAAGCATACAGCTGACCGTCCGGCAAAGCCATAAACAGCTCATCTTCGCCGTCCTGATCGAGGTCTACAAAGGCAGCGTTGAAGGGCGTGACTCCATCGTAATCGGTGGTCAGCTTCCACCCGAAGCTCACACTGAAGCTCATCCTGTTCCTGCTGTAGCTGATATCGTAAACCTCCAGAGGAGTGCCGCCATAATAGCTTTCTGCACTGGGAAGATGCATGAGTCCATTGTGGATGGAATGGCCAAAGTAGTCGTTGTTGCCTGCTCTGTAAGAGTCAAAGGGGCTGCCCCATTTGTAGATGTCTACCAGGGCTGTATCAAGATGCTGAATGCCGTCTGCCTCCTCCAAATCCACACCCTTATGCCTGGCATCGGCGTTGATACGATTTCGATCAAAATTGGGCGTGAAGTTTTGCTCTATGATCCGTTCATCGATGTGCCAGATCAAGAGGCCGGAACCATCATCCGGGAAAGGTTTACCCGGTGCAAGCGGCCCGCCCAGCCCCGGCAAAAAGAAGTCCCATTCAGAGCCCACATAGCGGTTTTTCATAAAGTTAAAGTAAGGCAGCAGTGGAAGTTCTTCGTAATAATCCTGCTCGCCCTCTGCCAAAAGCTTGAAGGTGTAGCTGGGTTGATAGTTGTAGGGATCGAGGCTGCCATCGGGGTTTTGCTGCCTGTTTTCGATCAGGAAATACTCGGTTTCGGAGATGGGTAGCTTGTAGACCCGCATCGCCTCGGGGTCGTGTTCCAAAAAGTGATCCACCTGCAGGTCGACAGCGTCATCTTCGATCACAATGGGCTCTTCCCAACCCATAAACACTCTGCTGAAAGCACTCAACTGAGCAGGGACGTAACCGCTGGCATTCCAAACACCTGTGCCCATCAAACCCCAATTTCCTATACCCTGTGAAGTGCCATTGGAGCTATCGTTGTCAAACAGGGTGGGCAGACCCAAGACATGCCCAAATTGATGTGCCAAAACTCCATACAAGCTAAAGTGATACACACCTGCATCCGGATCGTCTTCGCCCGGGAAGTAGTCCTGAAATTCATGCTCGGGCACTATCACGATATTGGTAAGCACGGCACCGTCATCGGTCACCAGCCCGGGGTAGTCGTCGTTTTCAGGATCAAATGCCGCCTGAAAACTCTTGCGTGAAAGGAAGGTGCTCCAGATCTGATCCGTGCGCTTGCCTTCAATATCCGATTCCTGACCTGCGCCCGCATGAAAGACGATCATGCCTCCATACTGAGTGAAGTCCAAATCCTCATCAATAGCATCGACCGCATCCTTGACCATCTGTGCCACGCGCACATCTATCTTGGAGGAGGAATCGCCTCCATAATAGCTCATAGGCTTGTTTAGCCGGATCACCTGCGGGTAGAGATAATGTTGCAGCTCATATTGATAGTGCGAGGCATCGGCATAGAAATCGCCCAGATGCAGCATCCAGCGCTCAAAGAACGCATCATCATGTGCCAGATAATCCGGATATTGAGGTTCTGAGATGAAGGTGACATCGCTAAATTCCACCCTCAAAACCAGGATGTTGTTGGGGATCTCGCTCTGGTTTCTGCCCCAGCCCTTCAGCCCGCGCTGCGAAAGCTCCAGATTGGATGCAGACCAGGCAGCCGGAACTTGGCGATACATGGGATGTGCGGGCACCAAAGCCAATGCAGAGCAAGCCATCAAGCTCAGCAGAGCTGCGGCTATGATTGATCTGTAGTTACGCATATATCAGGCTCCCAAACATATGTTTTCTCCTTTGACTCTCTTTGCCTTATCTGACATGCAAAAAACGAGCCCAAGGCAAAACTTAGGCAAGTCCGAGGGCAAGACAATATCCACACAAAAACGCTTGCCCAGACTAATGGAGCAAGCGAATTTCTTCTTATTGACTGATGAACAAGCCAGTAAGCGCTGTGTTATTGAATCTTGCCGGCTGCAAAATCATTCTCATTGCATTTGCAGACCTTGATGTAACTGTAGCGGGGGGACCAGCCGGCGTTGCCTTTCTTGTTGCCGATCACTTTCACTCTTTTGATCTCAACATTGCAGACCGGACACATGATGTGGCCTTCACTGGTGCGACCGTGTGCAGTTTTGGCGGCGAAACTCTTTACTTTTCCCATTGTTTCCTCTTATCGTATGTCTTTATTATTGTTTGCTTAATTGGCCCGCTCGATGTATTCACCGTTGCGGGTATCTATCTTTACTTTCTCACCGGCTTCCACAAAGAAGGGAACCGTCAGGCGCAGGCCTGTCTCCGTAAAGGCGGTTTTACCCCCACCGGAAGCGGTGTTTCCTTTGACGTTGGGTTCACATTCGGCGATCGTCTGAATCACGGTGAGCGGCAGCTCGATGTCGATAATCTCGCCATCCGGAGTGCGCACCATCGTCACTTCCATGTTCTCCATCATAAACTGTGCCTTGTCGCCGATCACTTCTGAGTCTACGTGAATCTGCTCAAAGGTCTCCACGTCCATGAGAACATAGAACTGGCCGTCGTGGTAAAGGTATTCCATCTTCAGGCGCTCGATGCGAACCTCGCTGAAGGTATCGCTGTCACGCATGGTGACTTCCAACACCTTGCCGGTGCGGATGTTGCGCAGCTTGGTGTTCATGAAAGCCGGGCCTTTACCGGGTTTTACATGCAGAAATTCCACCACTTCAAAGAGCTCGTCTCTAAAGTCGATGACCATTCCGTTTCTTATATCGGCTATCTTAGCCATAAATCTTTACCTCAGATATTTAGACTTGAGATACCATGATTTTGACACAGGCTTTTTTGGCAAGAAGTATTTTGGAGATCTCCCAGGCATCCCAAAATCACTGCGCATTATCAGCCTTATTTTGTTTGCAACAACCGGAGGTTTGCGAAACATTTGACTTTCAGCCCCGGTTGACCACCTCCCGAAACCTCTTTTTTGCTCCCCTTGGCTCTGCCTCCTAACTGCCTGATTTTCTACTGCTTACTTACTCGAGGAGCAGGAGGGTAGTAAGGGCGGGGTTGGGAGCCCGCATGGAATCGGCATTTGAGAGGGGTAGATGCAGGCGGTTTTATGTTGCTGTTTTATATTCAAGGGTCAATTATTGATTTTAGGGTGGCGCCAAGGCCGACTGCGTCGTCCAGTTGTGAGTTGTGAGTTGTGAGTCGCTGCGCTGGTTTCAGAGATGCGTGTGCTCTTGTAGGGTCGGTCGCTGAACCGACCAACCTCACATGATCTCGCTTCCCGAGAAAACACACTAAGCTCCGAAACCTGCGTCAGCCCTAACACCTAACATCTAACACCTAAAACCTAGGAACCTAAAAAGCCCCGCAGGATATACCCGCGGGGCTTTGAGATTTATTCAGCTCTTTGGAAGCCGATTACTTCATCAGAACCATCTTCTTGGAGCTGCTGTATTTACCGGCGGTCATCTTGTAGTAGTAGATTCCGCTGGATACAGAACGGTTGTTGTTGTCAACGCCAGTCCAGACCACTTTGTGGTTTCCGGCAGCCTTGTTTTCATTCACGAGGGTGCGGACGAGCTGTCCTCTGACGTTGTAGATCTCGATCTTCACGTTCTGGCTTTCGCTCAGGCTGTAAGAGATCGTGGTCTCGGGGTTGAAGGGGTTGGGATAGTTGTTGTTCAGAGTGGTGGTGAAGACAGGGATGACGGGATCGTCTTCGTCTGTTCCGCCAGTCACTCTCACATCGTCAACCATGAACATGAATGCGTTGTTGGAGACGCACTGGATTCCCACGTAGATGGGGGTTCCGATGTAGGAGCCCAGATCATAGGTGTATTTGGTCCAGTTGGTCGTGGGCACGACAGGAGTAGTTCCACTGATGACTGTGAAGTCTGCAGGGTCGGTTCCTGTGGTGGAAACGGCTACGTTGAATTTCTCCGTATAGCCGCCTGAGATTGCTGCTGCCCAGAACTCGATGGCGGTTGCGTTCTCCAATTGAGGAGTGATCATCCAGTCGTTGTTCGGGGGTTGTGTTGCGGCGATACAGGCTGCGAACTTGTCTCCGCCATGGGCGGGCACATTCATCGGAGGAACTGTTGCGCTACCGTTGAAGATGATGAACGCTTGTGCTTCACCGGTGTGGGGGAATTGGATGGGATTGCCTTGACCATCTTGGAAACCGTAGGTTGTGGATTGATCCACGTCCACGAGTGTCCAGGGGGCAAAGTTGATTGAGAAGTCATCATGACCCTCAAATCCATCCGCAAAGATTTCCACAACAGGGCTCAGGACAAAGTTCACCGTGCTTGTTTGCTGGTGAACCACAGTCACTTCCTTGACTGATGGGATGTAGTTCGGGTGTGAAGCGGTCACGGTGTAAGTACCGGCAGGCACCTGCATGACATAGGCACCGATACTGTTTGAGGTAGCGGTGACACCAGCACAGGTGATTGTTGCACCAGCGACGGCTGCGTTTTCAAGGTTAAGAACCAGTCCGGCCACGGTTCCGATCTGAGAGATCCTGATCTGAGGGTTGGAAAGAGCTGCGGGGGAGGTGGCTCCACCGGTGTAGATAGCTTTCACAGCCCATTTGTAGGTTCCATCGGGAATTGTGGTCCAGTCGAAGTCCTGATATGCAGTAGCGTTGATTGGTTCGGGAGTGAGAGAAGTCCATGAGGACTCGTTGGTCTCCTGTCCTTGCATCAAGCGCCAGACCTTGTAGCCGATAAGGGCACGGTTGCCTTCGTCAGCCTTGGTGGGCATGGTTCTGGTCATGCCGGCATCTGCACGTTGGACACCGCTTCTGGTTGCGAAGTCATCGATATTGAATGTGATGGTTTTGGTGGGGCTGCCGACGATTACGTTGTCGACAAACCAGACATAATACAATCCGCCGGGTGCGCTCAGAGCGTGGAAAGCCAGCTTGATTGATTGTCCGGCATAATCTGCCAGGGATACGGTGAATGGAATGTTGTAGTCGCTCCAGTCTCCAGTCATGATGGTCGAGGCATCCCAAAGGACGTTCCAGGTGTTACCGTCGTCCGTGCTTACTTTTACATAGTAGTGCTCGTTGTGTTGGCTTCCCAGGAATACGTATGAATTGAAGGAAAGCTGGCCATCGTAGGGGCAGTTGAATTCAGGAGTGATCAGCCATTCATCTTGGGTGTTGTATGACCACCACATTCCGGCATGCCACTGACCCTCAGGTGCTGCGACGGGAGGATTAAGGCCAATGGTTCCAATGCGTGCCCATGAGCAGGGTACATCGAAACCGCCGGTGGCTGTGTCGTTGATGATCTGACTCCAATCTGTGGGCGGGAAGGTTTCGGCTTCAAAGCCTTCTTCAAAGCCCACTCCACCAGCTCCGGGTTCGTTCCAGGTGATGTTGACGGCTTCGTTGTCAGGGGCAATTTCAGAAACCACGCCAACGGGTGGATTGGTCAGTTCGGTGAGCACAAAGTCCTGAGTAGTGATCTGCGTTCCGACTATCACCACACCAGCTTGGCTGGCAGGTTGATAATTGGGTTTGGTGCAGGTGACGTTGTAGGTTCCAGCATATACTCTGAAGCTATACTGGCCTTGTGCGTTGGTGGTTCCGCTATATTCTCCAGCGGTGACGACCGCATCAGCGATGGGCAGGTTTGTACCGAATTCGGTGACTGTTCCGTTAAGGGTTCCCATCATGCCTTTGTGGATCTCGTTGGAGAAGGCGGGGATAGAGAATACGTTGTTTGTATAAACAGCTTTAACTGCATATTTGTAAATACCGGAGGGCAGAGGTTGCCAAGCGGTATCTGTGTAGTTTGTAGCTGTGATATTTGAAGAGGTCAGAGAAGTCCAGGTGGATTCGTTGTTCTCTTGTCCTTGGAGCAAGCGCCAGACTCTGTAGCCGATAATCACGCGATCGTTGCTACGGGTCTCGGGGATGTTGAGGCTTCCTTCCTCGATGTCAGGGTTCAACATCTTGGCTTTGCTGGTGGGAAGCATGGTGCCGGTTTGGTTCATTGCATAGCTGCGGCTTTCCGGTTTTGACAGACTTCTGATTGTGAGGTCGCTGCTATTGAACTTGATGGTCACATCGGGGTTGCCAATGTTGACGTTATCGATAAACCAGACATAATACAATCCACCGGGTGCGCTCAGAGCGTGCCAAGCCAGCTTGATCTGCTGTCCGGTGTAATCAGCCAAGGGGATGCTGACTGGGGCATCGTAGTGGTTCCATCCACCGGTGAGGGCTGAGGCGTCCCAAAGGACGGTCCAGGTGGCTCCGTTGTCGGTGCTCACTTTGACATAGTAGTGCTCGTTTTGTGTACTTCCATAAAAGGCATAGGTGTCAAAGGTGAGTGCGGCATTGGGAGGACAGGCAAACTGAGGTGTGATCAGCCACTCGTCTTGAGTGTTGTATGACCACCACATACCGGCATGCCAATCGCCTTCTGGTGCTGAGACTGGAGGATCAAGGGCAACGGTTCCAATGCGAGCCCAGGAACAGGGCACATCGAAACCACCAGTGGCTGTGTCGTTGATGACCTGGCTCCAATCTGTGGGAGGGAAGGTCTCATCTTCAAAGCCTTCGGTAATGGCGATGGCGCTTGGATCGGGAGTTTGCCAAGTTACGGCAACTTGGGTTGCTGCGTCGTTTTCAACAGCCTCTACGCCATATGGAGGGAAGGCAATTTCGGTGAGCACAAAGTTCTGAGTAGTTGTTTGTGTTCCGACTATTACCACTCCGGTTTCGACTGCGACTTGATATTCAGCCTTGAAGCAGGTAACATCATATGTTCCAGCATAGACTCTGAAGCTGAATACGCCTTGGGCGTTACTGGTTCCACTGTATTCGCCAGCGGTGATGACTGCACCTTCGACTGGCTGGTTTGTGCCAAAATCAGTAACGGTTCCGGTCAGTGTTCCCATCATGCCTTTGTGAATCTCGTTAGAGAAGGCGGGGGCGGAATATACGTTGTTTGTGTAAGCAGCTTTAACTGCGAATTTATAAACACCGGAGGGCAGAGGTTGCCAGGCGGTGTCAGTGTAGTTTGTAGCTGTGATATTTGAGGGTGTCAGAGAAGTCCATTCAGCTTCGTTGTTCTCTTGTCCTTGGAGCAAGCGCCAGACTCTGTAGCCCGTCATCACGCGATCGTTGTTACGGGTTTCAGGGACGTTGAGGCTTCCTTCCACGATGTCAGGGTTCAACATCTTGGCTTTGCTGGTGGGAAGCATGGCGCCGGTTTGGTTCATTGCATAGCTGCGGTTGTCTGTCTTTGAGAGACTCTTGACGGTGAGGTCGCTGCTATTGAACTTGATGGTCATATCGGGGTTGCCGATGTTGACGTTATCGATAAACCAGACATAATACAATCCGCCGGGTGCGCTCAGAGCGTGCCAAGCCAGCTTGATCTGCTGTCCGGTGTAATCAGTCAAGGGGATGCTGACAGGGACATTGTAGTTGTTCCATCCACCGGTGAGGGTTGAGGCGTCCCAAAGGACGGTCCAGGTGGCTCCGTTGTCGGTGCTCACTTTGACATAGTAGTGCTCGTTTTGTGTGCTTCCATAGAAGGCATAGGTGTCAAAGGTGAGTGCGGCATTGGGAGGACAGGCAAACTGAGGTGTGATCAGCCACTCGTCTTGATCGTTGTATGACCACCACATACCGGCATGCCAATCGCCTTCTGGTGCTGAGACTGGAGGATCAAGGGCAACGGTTCCAATGCGAGCCCAGGAACAGGGCACATCGAAACCACCAGTGGCTGTGTCGTTGATGACCTGGCTCCAATCTGTGGGAGGGAAGGTCTCGTCTTCAAAGCCTTCGGTAATGGTGATGGCGTTTGGATCCGGAGCTTCCCAGGTTACGGCAACTTGGGTTGCTGCGTCGTTCTCAACTGCGACCACGTTAAATGGAGGGAATGCAACTTCGTTTACGGTGATATCGCCCATGTTGAGATCGGTTGTGCCAACCACTGCTTCACCGGTTGCCACTTGGTAACCAGTAGCAACTGCCACATATTGATATGTCTGGCTGGCAAAGACGTTGGGGATGGTAAACTGGCCTTGGGCGTTGGTGGTGGCGCTGTAGGGCTCATAACCGCTGAGGGAAATGGTAGCATCAGCGAGACCCACGGTGGGTTGGTCGCTTCCTACGATGCGCCCAGTCACTGTCACCTGAGGCAGCAGGGTGATATTGAAGTTTTGGGTAGTGGTCTGATCTTCCACGATGGTCACGGTGTGGGTGTCCACGGTGTAGCCATGTTTGGTGGCAGATATAGTCTGGGCTCCCTCATAAATGTAGGGGAAGCTGTAGGTTCCGTCAGCACCGGTAGTGTAAACCAGAGAGCTGTTGGCGACGGACACGGTAGCTCCTTCGATGGGAGTGTTAGCGGGGCCGTAGACGGTTCCGTTCAAGGCACCCATTCCTTCAGTTACCACGAAGAAGGTGGTCTTGGGGAATGCGTCTGTAACGGTACCTGCAGTCAGGTTGTTGGGGTCATATTCAGTGGAGTCGGCTCTGAGATAACGGGAGCGGCCGGTAACAGGGCCAGACTGCGTAACGAAGTGGTTGGTTGAGTTGTAATATTGGGTGTCCATGACGCGGTTGGTCAGCATCACGATGTTTCCACCGCCATAAACCCAAGGTGGATCAATGGGGATAAAGATATCGTTGCTTCCGTTGGGGAAGACGATATTGCCGTCAAATACCAGATCCAACTCAGTTGCGTTGATAAAGCCGGCGGAGAGTTCTGTCTGAGCAGTTTCTGCCAACCAGACCTTGACGGGCTTGCTGCCAACGTCCTGGGTAAATGTGTTGTAGAACTGGATTCCAGTGATCACGCCACCAATGTTCATCTCAGATGCCTGGTAGATGGTCTCAAACATGGAGTTCTTCCAGTAGAAGTCGAAGGGATAACGATCGCTTGAGCCACCCGCACCAACGGTCACAGTTACCACGCCAGCAGCTTGGACAGCAACAGTCAGGGGCAGGGATTGGTTGTTGGTTTCGATCTGGTCTCCAGTCATGATGACTTTGCCGTAGAGCTCTACTACGCCAGCGGTAGCGGGAGTCCATGGAAGAGCGATTTCCAAGACTTGCTGACTTTGGATGGCGGGGCCATTCACGCTTGCGAGCTCAACATCTCCTGCCATCAGTTTTACCTGATAGGTGTTCTCAGTGTTTGCTCCGTTGTTTTTCACGGTGACAATGTAGTTTTCAGCATTGCCAACAGAGGGAGTGGTGTTACCGGTAAGGGAAAGCACACCGAGATCATTCTGAATAGCAACGCCGGTGTAGAAGAATGTTGTCTGAGGGAATTGACCAGTGAGGCTTCCACCGGTGGGGTTGGCAGGATCGTTTGCAGTGCTGTCGTTCATGTAGTTACGAGCACGGCTGCTGCCAATGGTCTGACACTTGAAGTGGTCAGAGGAAGACCACCACTGTGTGTCTGTAGGACGCTGCACCATCATCACCAGGTTTCCGGTGGTGTAGTTGAAGGGAGTCTGCAAGGCGATGGTAATGGTGTTTTGACCTGCAGGGTAATCGACGTTTCCGTCAAATACCAGCGTCATCTCTGTGGAAGGAATCCAGCCGGCACTGAGGTCCAAGAGGTTGGTATTGCCCATCCAGATCTTGGTGGCACCGGTGGGGCTGTTGGATGAGAATTGGTTGTAAAATGCGATACTGTTGATGGTTCCGCTCAAGATACCCAGCTCATCCGGATAGTACAAGCATTGATAGAGTGAGTTCTTGTAGTAGAAGTCCATGGGTATGCGTGCAAGTTCATTACCTGCACCGATAGTAACAGCACTTGTGCCTGTGGGCTGCACCATCAGATCTAAAGGTGCGGTTTCGTTGTTGACTTCAAATTCATCTCCTGCCAACACCACTTTGCCATAAATGCTCATTGCGCCAGCAGTGGTGGGAGTCCAAGGAATGATAACTTCTGCGGTTTCCAAGCTGGTGAGGGTAGGGCCTGCAACGCTTGCCAACTCGGTGGTGCCGCTCATCAGCTTCACTTGGTAGGTGCTTTGAGTTGCGCTGCCGTTGTTTTTGACGCCGATTGTGTAGTTGTAAGAAGTTCCCGCGGTGGGTGTGGTGTTTCCGCTAATGGAAATAGCACCAAGGTCATTCACAATAGTAACAGGTGTGTAGGTGATTTTGATCATTGGGAATTGACCCGTAGCAGTTCCTCCAGGAGGGCTGTTGGGATCAACTTCTCCACTGTCAGCTCTGTGATAGCGGGCACGGTCAGTGCCGATCGTCTGGCATTTGAAATAGCTTGAAGAACTGAAATATTCAGTGTCCATGGGACGTTGCACCAGCAACACCAAGTTGCCCGGTGTGTGCGTGTAGGACGTCTGCAATGTGATAGAAATGTTGTTTTCCCCTTCAGGGTAGTCTACCATGCCATCAAAGACCAAGGTAAGCTGGTTTGCTGGGATGAAACCGGTACTCAGGTTTGGTTGGCTTGTAGTGCCAAGCCAAATCTTGGTGGGTTTCCCAGTCAGGGCATTGGGGAAGTTGTTGTAAAACTCGAGCGCAGTAATCGTTCCGCTTGTAAATCCTAACTCATCTGGATAGTACAATGATTGATACAATGATGTCTTCCAGAAGAAGTCCATTGGATAACGGGCGGTCTGATCGCCTGTTCCGATGGTGATGGTCTCTGCGAAAGAGGGTACCATCAAACCAAGCATGAACATCACTACGAGGAGTAATGATAGACGTTTCATCATAAGGTTCTCCTTTGTTTTTGTTTATCTAACATTTAGTTTGAATACGGGCTTTGCAGCACACAAACCAGCTAAGGTGCCACGAGACCCATAGGTCAATCTATACATTTGAGCTTGGAATCCAAGCTAAGCCAATTAAGTAGACATCGCCTTTTTTGTCAAGCAAGAAATTCAATTTCTGCAAACAAAAGCAAAACTGTGCTCGGCAAGCACTGCAGCATGCCTCTTGAAAGATGCGATTGAGCCAAGTTTCTTGCCAGGGAGTCCCCTGGAATTTAGGCAAAAAAAGCGCACCCGCTTGAGGTGCGCTTGTTCACATAAGGGAGAGTTATGAGCTACTCAATCACGATTTCCTTTTGGGGAGAGGCCTCCTTCTTGGGGATCACCAAGCGCAGGATGCCATCTTCCATCTTGGCACTTATCTTTGCATGATCGGCATTGTCGGGCAGCAAGAGGTTGCGACGGTAGTTGCCACTGTAACGCTCGCAGCGATACATGGTGCCTTCCTGCTCTTCGCTCTTGCTTTCCACATTGGCTTCGATCAGCAGTTGGTTGTCGTGAATGGATATTTTGACGTTGTCTTTCTTGAACCCGGGCAGGTTTGCCAGGATTTCGTATTCTTTCTCATGTTCCATGATGTCCATGGCCATGGCTCTGAAGTTTGCATCATCATTGCTTTCCTCTTCGAAAGCACGGTTGAAGAACTCATCGAAGAGGCTGATCATGTTACTTCTGCGTAGTGGGTGGTTACGTCTGTAAGGTGTAAGTATCATTGTTTCAGCTCCTTATATTGGTTTATTGTTTTGTTTCTGTAGATATGATAATCGGATTTGTTAGAAAGGCAAGCATAAAATTAGCAGTCTGACGTGCAGACTGCTAATTAAACCGAGCCCTCCGAAGTTAAACGGTCATATCTAACGCATAAACAAGACCTTGCGAGTCTCCATAAAACCGTCAGTCTCCATGCGGCAGAAGTAAACGCCTTCAGATATCGGTCTGCCCAGGTCATCTCTTCCGTCCCATTTCAGCGTCAGACTGTTCTGCGTGGCTCTGCCCTGATGCAGCGTGCGCACCAGCTGACCGCGCAGGTTGTAAATCTTCACGCTCAAAGATTGATTTGCATCCTTCACACTCACGGGGATGGAGGTGAATTGCTTGAAAGGATTGGGGAAGATCGTCTTCAGGGCGTTGGTCGGAACAGGAGCTTGCGAATCATCCGCATCCGTCACATCTCCGGTCTTGAATCTATAGACCTGTGAGTAGTTGCTGCTACCCACCGAGTTTTTGGCTGCCACTCTCCAGTAATAGGTGGTAAAGGGTCTTAGATTTGAGACGTTGATAAGGATATCCGGAACGTCATCGTGCTCTATCACGCCGCTGCTGAAGTAAGCATTGGTGCATATCTGCAGCTTATAGCCGGTTGCGATATCGCTTCTCGTCCAGTTGAAGGTGACGGGTATGCTCACATTTTGGCTCATATGCGCCGGTGAAATCAGACTTGGAGCCAGGGGCAGTTCGCTTGGTGCGCCGGTGGTGAAGGTGTGTGTATCTGTAAAGGGGCCATGTCCCATATCCGGTGCAGAAGCTGCCACTCTCCAATAGTATTGTGTATCGGAGTTCAGGCGGCTTGCCTGGAAGAAGTTGACCGGCAAGCCATCTATATCTTCCAACAGAACCGTAAAAGCGTCGTCCAAAGCCAGCTGGAAGTAGTAGGCAGTTGCTCCCGGCACTCTTTGCCAGCAGATGCGGGGATTGGTGGGCACGTCTGTAGCCTGGTCTTCCGGGAAGATAGCTACCGGTGCCACCAATTCATTGATCACCGTGAAGGGATAGTAGTTTGAATCAGTGTGGTCGGTGCCGTTGAAGCTCACGCGCACATGCACGTTTTCACTGTTCATATGAGGGATGTTTGTCCAAGTGTAGCTGCCCGTATTGTGCACGTTGTTGGCGATCAGACTCCAAGACTGTCCCCCGTCTGCGCTATACTCGAGCTTCACGGTGCCGTTGATGAATCTGCACTTCCAGGTGATTTGTTTGCTGGTGCCGCTGAACAATACCTCGCCACCATGCGGGTAGGTGAGCTGTATGCCGGATATCTTCACTTTAAAGCTGATGGTATCGCCCGCTTCGCCCACGTCAAAGAGGTTCAAACCTCCAGATGCGCCATTGCCCAAAAAGCCGTTTGGCGCTGTCGCTTCACTGATCTCCGTGCGTCCAGCTTGCTGAGAAAGTGCGGCTTGATTCAGGTATCCATTCACAGAGTTTGTTCCACCTGGCCGATAGATATACAGCTCATCCGGTGGACCGGAGGCATTGCCGTTTTCCCTGGTATCCAATCTGTAGACCAGCAGCCCGCTGCCCGGCAGGTTGCCATCGTACATTCCATGAGGTTTCCTGTATTCCAAGACAAAGTATTCGTTGTTGCGCCAGCTATTGATGCGGTAGATGTTGTTTGTGGAGGAAGATGCCACGGGATGCAGCGTATAGGTTCCAGAAGTGGTGATGGTGGGCACGTTATCGATCCACTGTCCGTATCTGTATTTCATCCAGACGCTCATATGTTGGGGTGGGTTCTGGTTGCCGGCCATCAGGTCCCAATTTCCAATGGGGGTGATGGTATCGTCATGATATCTATAAAGGTCAGGTGCTCCCAAGCTGTGGAACATCTCGTGCGCCAACACGCTGGCACCGGAGCTGCCCAATGAAGTGTCCAGCTGGAAGTTGAAGTCCCACACCATCTTGCCATGGATATAGGCATCTGCGGCATAGAGAACCCAGCGATGCGGCCAGAGCAGTTCTGCCCATCCATCCGGTCTGCCTTGGATGATGAAGCAAACGTTGTCCACATAGCCATCGTTATCGCCGTCGATTACCAAGCTGGTGGGAATCTGTGGTCCCACCGCAGCCACTGCCCTCGCCAGCATCTGCTGTTCGCGCTGCGTGCGCTCGTCATCTCCGGAATAGCCATTGGGATTGGAGTTGCTATAGGGCTGGAAGTAGCTGCGCGGTTGGGTATCCGTATAGGAAACCACCGTATTCCCATTGGGTGCAGGATAGTAGAACGAATCCACATTCAGCAAGCCATAGGAAGCTGCCTGGAAATAGCGTTTCATCGAGTTGTCCCCATCATTCGGCGCATTGAAGATCTGTTCATAATAGTCGAAGGAAGCGCTGAATTCCGGACTGTCGGCAAACTTGATGAAGATCACGATGTTGTTGAATTGACCTACATGCGGACTGCGCCCATTGGAATAGTCCCGCATCTGTGCGTAGCGGTCATACTTGGCCTTGATTTCTGCCTGGCTCAAGTTCAGCCCCGGAGCTATGCCTTTCACGTTTGGCAAGTCTCTTCCCACCAGCAGGTCTGATGGCACCAAGCTGCCACGCTCTTGCATTGCATAGACGTAGGCTCCGCTATCGTCTCTTACTATAGTATAGTTGTCCCCATCATGCAGCCAGTTGTGAAATTCATCACCGCTGGCAAAGATGCTTATCTGCGTTCCATCCGGCTGCGTCGCCTCGATGGGCAGAAAGCTATGGGGTGCGGCCACTAAGCCATTGACAATCACCATCAGGGTTAGGATCGTCAAGTTTAAGACTTTTCTCATTGTTCCTCTATATCTCTTTATTTTACATGTCGATTGTTCTGCCACTACTCCGATCACTGCCACAGAGCCTAAAATCCCACTGCAGTCAGCCATCTTTCATGTGTTATCCTATTATATTAGCAAGTTCTGTTCCAAAAGATAAGGAATCTTTGTAGATTGGCAAGCATCCTTTTTCTCTTGCTTTCCTCACCAACTGATTTACTATTTCATAAGACACTATAAAAAGATACATTAAGGAGACTGATAACTATATGAATCCCAGAGAATTTCGTCCCGGCACATACGCCATCGGAGTTCAGGATTGGGGGCGTCGCCTGTTTGATTCTCTCATCCCGCTTCCTGATGGAACCAGTTACAACTCTTACCTGATCCAAGGTTCAGAAAAGACAGCCATTATCGACAGCGTTGATCCCGCCTTTGCGGATGTCTACTTGGACAAGATCAAAGACTTCAAGAAAGTGGATTACCTCATTTCTTTACATACAGAGCAGGATCACTCCGGCAGCATCCCGCACCTGCACCGGCTTTTCCCGGATGCGCCCATCATTTGCTCCACCAAAGCAAAAGCGCTGCTCATCGACCATCTTGGGCTCCCGGCAGACAAGCTCCGTCCCGTGGAAGATGGCGAGGTGCTCTCTTTGGGAGACAAGAGCCTCAAGTTTTTCCACATGCCCTGGGTGCACTGGCCTGAGACCATGGTCGCCTATATGCCCGAGCAGAAGATACTCTTTTCCTGCGACTTTTTGGGCTCGCACTCCGCCGGAAGCTCCCTCTTTGACGACAACGATCCCTGCATCATGGAATCCGGCAAACGCTACTATGCCGAGATTATGATGCCCTTCAAAAGCGCTATCAAAGGCCATCTGCAAAAGGTGCGTGAGCTGGACATCGAGTTTGTGGCGCCCAGCCACGGTCCCATCTGGAACAATCCCGAAAGGATCATCTCCGCCTACGAAGACTGGACATCCGACAGGGTGGAAAACAAAGTGCTGCTGCCCTACGTCTCCATGCACGGAAGCGTGGAACAGATGGTGCAGCACCTCACCACCGAACTGGTAAAACGCGGCGTGGACGTGGAACTCTTTGACCTCACCGTGGCTGACACCGGCAAGCTCGCCATGGCCATGGTGGATGCCGCTACCATCGTGATCGGTGCCCCCACATTGCTGGTGGGTCCGCATCCCTTGGTGGCTTATGCAGCTATCCTGGCAAACGCCCTCAAACCCAAAGCACCCTTTTTAGCCATCATCGGCAGCTATGGCTGGGCTACCCAGGCAGAGAAAAAGCTGCTGGAGCTGATGTCCAACCTCAAACCCGAATACCTTGGCGCAATCCTCTGCAAAGGCCTCCCCAAAGCATCAACCTTGGATGAACTGACACAGCTCGCAGAGACCATCGCCGCCAAACATAAAGAAAGAATCCAAGCTTAAGGTCGCAAGACACACTACATAGCGGTTTGTCCCCTTACTGTGGATGAACCGCTTTTCTTTTCCCCGTGAAAAACCACTCATCACCTGTCAACCTAAGTTGAATTGTGTTCGTGAAATACCCGCCAAGCTTTTTTCAATCAGGGGTTCTAAGTGATTGACAACCGCAGATCATCAACCGTTCACACCTCGTTTGCACCCTCAGATAAAACGTCCCTCTATAATATACACTGACGATCCCACTTTGACTTTCCAAAAACCAAAAATCCAAGCGTGTAACTGCCTGTAAGTATTAGCGATACGAAAGGGTCAAAGGTTTATCCCTTTTGGTCGAAGGTGAAATACCGGAGGAGCCGCATCGTTAGCATCCTCTCACAAACAGCCATCGCCAAACCCTGCTTCTTCCTTGCTTAGCCTCCCGGTGATTACCCGGAGCCTCCCGTGAAAAACCCGAGTATCTCCGGGGGATTACCGGGCGGGTGAGTAAGGGCGATGCAGGTGTCGTATCTACGAATGAAGGCAAGTATAAGAGGAAAATCCCATTATGCCATTTGGGTTTAATCCGCGATTATCCGTGCTCATCCGTGGAAAGTATATCCAGCGTTAGCTGGCCAGATTCGTGTTATCTCGTGCAATTCGTGGACAAAAAGAAAGCCTCAGAGCCGTATGTATCCCTGCAAAGAATACACATATCCCCGAAGCCAGCGTCAGCTCCTAACCTCTAAAACCTAACCCCTAACACCTACTTATACTGATATATCGCCCAGCCGTCTCTGCCCAAGCCCAAAAACACCAAATCCTCGCTCAGGGCTACGTCATAGACGCTGTAGGGTGTATTGATGGTATTGATATCCTCGATCTGCAAGGGGTTTTTCACGTCCAAGATCTTCACTCCGCCACGTCCCAAAGCCAGGTAGAGGCGATCGTCCTGCACTTCGAGGTCCAGGATTTCGTTTGGCATCCGGTATTGCGTGGTGAGGTAAGGGTTTTTGAGGTCTCGGATATTGATGCCCAGCAGGTTTTTCCCGGCAGCCACCCACACGGTGTCTTTGTTTTTCACCAGGCAGCGTGATTCCGGTATCTGGTAGTTTTGGCCTCTGGCTTGCGGGAATTGCTGGTCTGAAATATCCACGGTTACGAGGCCAAAGTCGTTGAGTGCATAGAGGTTTGGGTAGATGGCTTCAAAATCTTTGATGCCCCAGTTGGTGGAGAAGGTGGAGATGATCTCCCTGAGCCCGCCTTTGCCGATGTTGACGATATCTATGCCTTTGAAGCGATCGGCGATATAGACCGTGCTCCCCTCGCGAGTGATCTTATCGCCCGGCAGGTGTTCGGTGAAGTAGATGCGTGCGTAGGAATTGAGCGAATCCACCGGCACGATGATATTTGCCGGCTCACGGGTGACCACATAGAGGTAGTTGTCTCCCACGAGGTCAATGTCCTCGATCTGTGCTCCGGAGAGGAAAGATGCCTCGATGGAAGGCCTGAAGAGGTTGAAGATGTTGTAGATCCAGATCTGGTTTTGATTTCGGGTGATCACCTGATCATCAAATACTTGGATGCCTAAGGCTTGGCCTCCCTCCACCCTGACGATGGGTTGCAAAAACTTGTCATCTACTGCATTTAGGCCAAATATGCAGCTGAAGACGATAAGGAAAAGGACGAGTTTTTTCATGACTTTGCTCCGATGAGTTCTTGGATGATGTCACGGGTGCTGACGCCTTCCGCTTCCGCCGTGAAGGAAAGCAGGATGCGATGACTGAGCACAGGTTTTGCCACTTGGCGCACATCCTCTTCTGAGGGGCTGAGCCTTCCATCCAGGGCTGCTCTTGCCTTGGCGGCTAAAATGAGGTTTTGCGAGGCTCTGGGTCCGGCGCCCCAGCTGATCCATTTGCGCACGCTTTCTGAGGCTTCGGGGCTGTTGGGTCTGGTGGAACGAGCCAAATCCACCGCATATTGCAGCACATGATCCGCCAAAGGCAAGCCTCTCACCGCTGCCTGCGCTGCGAGGATTTTCTCGGCGTCCAGGAGGCTCTGGATTTCCACCTTTTGGTCTGTGGTTGTGCTTTTCACGATCTGCAGCTCTGTCTCCCGATCAGGATAATCTATCTGCACATGAAACATAAAGCGGTCAAGTTGCGCTTCCGGCAGGGGATAGGTGCCTTCCTGTTCGATGGGGTTTTGCGTGGCCATCACGATGAAGGGCAGAGGCAGAGCTCGGGTTTGATTGCCGCTGCTGACGCTATATTCCTGCATGGCTTGCAGGAGAGCTGCCTGTGTTTTGGGCGGGGTGCGGTTGATTTCGTCTGCCAGGATGATATTGGCAAAGATGGGGCCTTTGATGTAGCGAAATTCCCGCTCGGTGGAAGAGCCTACCAAGATGTCTGAGCCCGTGATGTCTGAGGGCATGAGGTCGGGCGTAAACTGGATGCGTCCAAAGCTGAGGTTCAGAGCTTTGGCAAGCGTGGAGATAAGCAAAGTTTTAGCCAAGCCGGGCACGCCTTCGATGAGCATGTGTCCACCCGCAAAAAGCCCGATCAACAGCTGCTCTATCACCTCATCCTGGCCAATGATCACCTTGTGTATCTGTTGCAGCAGCTCTTCTTTGGCTACCTTCAATTGTTCGATGCGCTCTATCATTTGTTCGTTAGTCATATAAGTTTTCTCCTGTAAAAATCTTCTTGAGGATCTGGCTTCCCGTGATGCTGAGTGCTATGCCGCCACTGATGGTGATCAGCACAGCGGTCAACACGTGCGCCAGAGCCATAACCGCGGATGCGCTCGCTTTTGTCAAGCCAAATCCCAAACTGAAGATGATGATCATCATCCATTGGTTTGATCCCAGTTGCGCCGGTGGCTGCGGCAGTGCATAGCTGAGGTTGATCAGCGTATAGCCAAATAGCACCATTGCAAAAGGATACACCATCTCAAAAGCTCTGAAGATGAGCCAAAAGTAAAGGCCATCCAAGATCACTCCCAGGATGGTAAATCCCAAAGCCCAGAACAGCTTAAGCGGCTGCGACCTGAACATATCCATGCCGCCGATAAAGAGCCGGATAAACTCATCCCGCTTGGCATGGAAACGCTTGGGCAGCCAAAACAATAGCTTTCTGAGCACCAGGATCACCTTTTGTTGATTGAACATCGCCAAAAGCACCAATCCTACTGATAATACAAACACCAAAGCCAAACCCCCCATTAAAATATACATGGCCGGGGTCAGCGTCAACGCCAAGAAGGGCAGCAACGCCAAGGCTAAGAAGATGCCGAAGGTATCAAAACTCTTATCTATAAAGATGATGGAAAGGCTTGAGCTCATGGGGATGCCGTCCTGCTTTTTCAAGAGCCACGCCTTCGCCACTTCACCGGCGCGGATGGGGATGAGGTAATTGATAAAATTGCCGATCAGACTGTAGCCCCATACCTTGAGCAACGTGGGCCTGCGGGCTTTATCCATGAGCAGATGCCACCTGACACTGCGCACAAAATAGGCCAACATATAAAAGCATAAAGCCAATACCAGCGTGGGAACCTTGACCCCTTGGATGGTCTGCCAAAGCTCGTCCAGATCCACCATTCTCAACCACAGGAGGACTAACAGGATGCCCAAAATCAGCCCCAGGATCAAGAATAGTGACTGCCTTTTATTCACGGCTTCGGCTCGAAAAGGAAGTATTCGTGATGTGCCCAGATGCGCTTAAAGGCTTGCGTTGCATGACGCTCCAGCAGAGAGTACTGCATCATGCGCCTGGCAAAGCCTTCATCCTCACCCCGATAATAACCCAAGATGGATAGCGGCT
The DNA here is from genome assembly GCA_029781115.1 of Candidatus Cloacimonadota bacterium. Lineage (GTDB taxonomy): Bacteria > Cloacimonadota > Cloacimonadia > Cloacimonadales > Cloacimonadaceae > UBA3900. The sequence continues at coordinate 26,598 of JAKOXG010000003.1, read as the reverse complement.
CTTTCTCTGTACGGTCGCTCGCCGAAGCGCCGCAATCAACCGCCGCATCTCCACTCTGCTTCTTACCCTTCAATTTGATACCCAGCTTATTCTTTAGAAAATCCTCTTTACTCATCCCGATATCCGGCCACAGGGGGCAGTCAAAGAGCTTGCTTTCCTTTAAAGTCCAGCCCAGTTTGTCCAATAGATAGATGAAGGAGGGGGAGTCTATGTGCGAAATCTGCAGGTAAGGGTAACGCTCGGGGCTGTAGTCCTGCAATTGCGATTTGTAGCCCAAGCCACTCCGGTTGGGCACGCTGATCAGGATGCACTTTTTGCTCACTCTGGCCAGCTCCGAAAGGTAAAGACGCAGATCCTGACAAAACCACAGGGCAGAAAAGCTGAAAGTGAGGTCAAAGCTCTTGTCCGGATAGTCCAAGACGCGATAATCCGCATTGTATCTGATTTCCATGCTTTGCCCGAGGCTGTCCCAGAGCTCTTTGATCATCTGGATGCGCTGCTGGTCGTGGTCTTCCAGCTGCACCTTTACTCCCTCTTTGGCCAAAGCTACCAAGTTGATGCCGCTCAAGCCCGTAAAGCCAAAGCTGGGGCTCTCCAACACGCTTTTTACCTCATATTTTGCCACGAGGTTCAGCAGGACATTGTTTAAAATGATGCGTTCATAGCTGGAACCAAGCCCCTCATCGCCATGCTCAAAATAGCTGTGCCAGTTGTTGATGATGGGGATGGCCATCGGTTTTACTCCCTGCCCGTCATCAAAATCTTGAAGCTGGGGATGGTGTAGATGGGCTCCAGTTGCATCAGTTCAAAGGTATCTGTCACCATATAAAACCAGCTTTTGGAGATCAGCTCAAAGCGGCTGATCCACAGTTCGTTTTTAAACAGCCTGGCTATCTTCTCACCGCAGCTGAACCAGCGTTCATCCACCTGCAGCCGGGAGGGATAGTTTCTGCTATATCTCTGCCGATAGATAAAGTTCACCAAGGCATGCAGTTGCACCGGTTCCCGATCCGCCACATTGAGCGCCAGACCGCTCTCCCAATCGTTTTGCAGCAGCCACACAAAGGCATCTGTGATCAAACGAATGTGGCAAAGATGGATCCAAACCCGCTTCTTGATGAGCGGGAAGATGCGCTTCTCCACCATTTTGACCAAGGTCTGCGGGAAGCCGTTGTCGCCCGGGCCGTAGGTGATCGCCGGGCGGAGGATCGCCGCCTTCAAGCCCCGCAACACCGCTTGCTGTATATAGTTTTCGCTTTGAATCTTAGTAAAGTGATAGTAGTTATCCGCATTGCGTGGCGAAAGGTTTTGCGCTGGCAGCTCGCTGGGAATGGCACCAAATACGCCCACCGAGGAGCAAAAGAGCAGTTGTGCACCCGTCTTGAGGCAATACTCACAAAATGCCTGCGTGCTGTGGAGATTGGCTTTGAGATAGATGTTTTTGCTGAACTTTCTGCCACCCCGAAGTGCGCCGATGTGCATCACTACGTCAAAATTGCGCCCCTCAAGCCAAGCATTGATCCCCTTGGTATCCGCCAAGTCCAGCTCCACAATCTCCACCTTGGAGCCAAATTCCGCATATCTGCTTCTGGATGTTCCCGGCCTCACCAAAGCTGTGATCTCATAGCCGGCATCCAGAGCCAAAATCGCCCTCAACACATTACCGCCGATCAGGCCGGTAATCCCCGTGATGAGGATGGAGCGCGTCATCAGCCGAAAATCCTCCTCCATATGCTTCTACGTCTGGAGTGATCGTGATGGTGTCTCTCTACATGCACATATTTGTAGGGGATGTTTTTGCCCTCGATGAGCATCTGCGGATGTTCGCGGCTCAGCAACCGGGCGGTGTGCTCATCAATGCGCTCTTTGATCAGATTCACGGCTTCAAAATAGTTTTTGTAAGTCCCGCGCACGTGATCATCCGAACCGAGCAGGTGAGCCCAGCCATTATCCACCAAAATCCAGGCGGTTTGACGCACCTTCTCGCCATACAGCCCCGTCAGGGAGCCGGCATTTATCTGGATATAAACATTTCTCTCGATCAGGCTGCGCACCGAGCTCGGCTTTCTCATCACGCTCACGTAGCGTTCCGCATGTGCCAAAATCGGCTTGTAACCTGCCCGCAGGAGCCCAAAGACATGGTGGTCAAAATCATCGTAGAGGCCATTGAGCTCCGTCTCAACCAACACATATTTGGAATCGCCCATGGTAAGGTTTTTCTTTTGGATATCTTCCGATACTGAAGGTGAAAGAAAGACCTCAAAACCGGGGATCAATTCTATCTTTGCACCTCTTTCCCTGACGCCTTGCTGCAATGCCTCCAGCTTTTGCAGATAATCTTCCCTACTATATTCGTAGTGCCCTTTGAAATAGTGCGAAGTCAGGAATGCGTGCGTGATTCCGCCCGCATCCATCGCCAACAGCTGCTTAATCGAGCTGTCAAAGTCTCTACTGCCATCATCTATACCATAGATGATGTGACAATGTGTGTCTATCATTTTGCCTATTTACCCTTACGGCAGTGTGTCGCGCAACATCTGGACAAACTCGTCCAAAACATTGCGGTTGGAATATGGCTTGAGCATCCTGTCACATTCATCAAGCATTCTTTCCACCTGACTGCGTGCCTTATCAAATCCTAAAATGCCAGTATAAGTGCGGCGGCTGGAAGGAACAAATTCCTCGTCAAAATCCAAACCTTCGCCACCACGATTATAATCCGATGCGATGTTCTCTATCATCTGATAACATAGTGCCAGATTGGATGCGTAGGTGTTCATCACCATTCTGTCTTCTTCTTCAGCTTCCGCCAAGACGCAGGCGATATCTGCCGCAGCCTGAAGCAACGCACCCACCTTCTTCATATCTATAAAACGCAAAGAATTGATCTTCATCACCTTACGCTTCATCTCCAAATCCACCAACTGTCCCCCTATCAGACCATAGGACTTGGTGTAATTGGAAAGCAGACGCGTGGCCTGGATGGCATGTTCCTTGTTTGAGATATTGCCTACCACCTCAAACGCCAAGGTATAAAGCGCATCTCCGGCCAGGATGGCTATGGCATTGCCATATTTCTGATGCACCGCAGGGATGTCCCTACGCAGCGCACGATTCTTCACGCTGGGAAGATCATCATGAACCAATGCGGCATTATGACACAATTCCACGGCTACCGCTGCCAAAACGGCATCGTTTAAAACCTTGGTCTTCTTCATGCCGGTAAGCATCTCAAATACGGCAAGAAGCATCAAGGGACGCCAGCGCTTTCCGCCCGGAATCACGGCATAACGCATCGCCTCTTTCAGCTCTGAAGCGTGATCGTCCTCAAAGCTGAGATAGCTGTCAAGGCCTTTCTCAATGAGATCGAGCCGAGTTTCAAAATACTTCTGTATTAACAAGATATCACTCCCTTAATAGAATATAGAATGTCAAACTACAAATCACGGTCTATCCTACAAAATGGGCTAAAATTGTCAAGTAAAATCCGTTCTTGACGATAGGTGATGTTGTTGTCACTTCCCCTAAATTCGGCTACAGATGGGCAGAAAACCGCAATTAAAAATATACTGGTGGATTACGATAATGATTTGAAATTGTGTTCACCATATCTGCGAAGCTGTACTCTCATCGCTGGCGGTATAGCAACCGCCGGTTACCTTGGTGGAATATCCGTGAAGCTGTTTTGACGCAAAAACAAAACTCGATTACCCGATATTTTGCCCTCTTTGCGGACAGCGAAAAAGCGGGGCTAAAATCAACGTTTGAGTGCAATATATAAATTAGTAACTTATGACCGCTATCAAAGACCCTCCTTAAATGCCCATTCCATGCGGCCTGCCAACTCCGCCCCTGCTGCTCTCCTGCTCCTCGAGTAAGTAAGGAGTAGGAAAGCAGGCAGTTAGGAGGCAGAGCCAAGGGGAGCGAAAAAGAGGTTGCGGCAAGGGGTCAACCACTGCCAAAAGTCAATATTTGATTTGAGCATCGGTTTTATGCAAATAAAAAAACGCCTACTGAAACAGTAGGAGATTTGTAGCTGACTCGCCATGAGGACGGTCGCTATGGCAAGCGACCAGACAACGGCGGTTCAGCGACCGCCCGTACAGAGCGCCCGTACACAAAAAGGCACCCTGTGGATGAGGGTGCCTTGTAGTAATGTACCAGCTTTATCAGATGAACAGGTTTACGTTGCTCTTTTCGGCAGCTTCCAGGTAGGTAGCTACGCCGCCGATGGTTACGCCATCGATGAGCTCTTCGGGGCTCACACCCATCACGTCCATGCTCATCTGGCAGGCGATGAGTTTTACGCCGGCCTTGATGGCTTGTTTGATCATGGTTTCGATGGAGTCTACGTTTTTGTCTTTCATGCGTTTGCGCATCATTTTGGGGCCCATGCCGCCGAAGTTGATCTTGGAGAGTCCCAAGCCCAGTGAGCTCTTGGGCAGCATCATGCTAAACATGTTTGCCATTGCGTCTTTCTCCACCTTGGGGGCGTTGGGTTTTTTGATGGCGGTGAGTCCCCAGAAGGTGAAGAACATGGTCACTTTCTTGCCCAGGGCGGCAGCTCCGTTGGCGATCACAAAGGCAGCCAGGATGCGGTCGAGGTCGTTGCTGAAGACCACGAAGGTCTTGTCATCGCCCGCAGCTGCGCTCTTTTCGGGGAGATCTGCTGCGCCTTTTTGGATGGTGGCGACGATCTTGTTGCCTTTGGTTTCCAGGCTGAGCAGCTTGTTTCCGGTGACATTGCTCCAGGAGGGAGCGTCGGTGGCAAAGCCGGGATCGGTGGCGGTGATGCGGAGGATATCGCCATCATTGAGTTTATCCATCTCTGTCTTGAGTTTCATGATGGGGCCGGGGCATTGCAGGCCACAGGCATCCGCTTCTATGGTGACTCCCGCAGGAGTGGGGGTGTTTGCTTTGGGGGTGGTGTCTTCGCTCTTCATCTGATCGTCTCCAAATATGTCTTCATTGCTTTGTTTTTGATTAACCATCTTGTAAGTGGTATAGCCACCGCTGAGGTTGTAGACTTCCTGATAGCCGTTTTGCACCAGGATTCTTGTGGTAAAGTAGGAGCGTGTTCCGGTTTTACAGTTGACCACGATCTTTTTGTCTTTGGGAACTTCGTCCAAGCGATTGCGGATCTGCTGCAAGGGGATATTGACGCTGCCCGGGATGTTGCCAAGCTGATATTCTTCAGGGGTGCGGGCGTCGATGATTGCATATTCGTTTAGGTCAAGCTCGGGGATTTGATGCCAATGGATGACTTTCACCAAGCCGTTGATGATGTTTTCTGCCACCAAGGCGGCCATATTGACGGGGTCCTTGGCGCTGGAAAATGGAGGTGCGTAGGCTTGTTCAAAATCCTGCATATCCCAGATATCTCCACCGCGAGTGATAATGCTGGCCAGCACGTCGATGCGCTTGTCCACGCCATCATAACCCACGGCTTGAGCACCCAAGAGTTTGCCGCTTTTGGGATCAAAGATGATCTTGAGGGATAGGGGCGAGGAGTCCGGGTAATAATCCGCATGATTGGCGGGATGGATGATGGCCGACTCGTGGGCGATACCCAGTTTCTTGAGTGTCTTTTCGTTTACTCCGGTGGAGGCGACGGTGAGATCGAAAACCTTGGCTACTGCGGTGGCGATGCTGCCTTTATATTTGCGCACATTGCCCTTTGCCAGGTTGTCTGCCAAGAGGCGACCCTGTTTGTTGGCCGGCCCAGCCAAGTAGGTATTGGCTTCCTCGCCGGTGATGGGGTGGGTAAATACCACGGCGTCGCCCAGGGCATAGATGTCCGGATCGCTGGTCTGCAGATATTCGTTTACCTTGATGCCGCGGTTGATGCCCAGCTCCAGGCCGGCATCGGCAGCCAATTTGCTGTCCGGACGCACGCCGATGGAGAGGATCACCATATCGGTAGTGAGGGAGCGTCCGCTGCCCAAGGTAACTGTGAGCTTATCCTTCTCGCTGGCAAAGGATTTCACTCCATCGCTGAGGTAAAGCTCCACGTTTTTGGTCTTGAGGTGTTGATGCACAGGGGCGGCCATCTCAAAATCGAGCGGCACCATCACCTGATCAGCCATCTCGACGATGGTGACCTTCATGCCAAGATGATGCATGTTTTCCGCCATTTCCAGGCCGATGAAACCTGCACCCACGACGGTCACGTGATGCACATTGTGCTTATCTACAAAAGCTTTGATTTTATCGGTATCATGAACGTTGCGCAGAGTGAAGATTCGCTCGTTGTCAATGCCTGGGATGGGCGGTCTTAAGGGTTCCGCTCCGGGAGCCAGGATGAGCTTGTCGTAGCTTTCGGTGTAGGTGCTGCCATCTCTGCGTGTGATGGTAACCTCTTTGGCCTCACGGTTGATAGAGGTGACCTCTTCCTGCACGCGCACGTCCACATTGAGTTTGGCTTTGAAGCTTTCGGGTGTTTCCACAAAGAGACGCTCGCGCTCTGTGATTACGCCTCCGATGTAGTATGGCAGGCCACAATTTGCGTAGGAAATGTAGTCGCCGCGTTCAAACATGATGATTTGGGATTGTTCGTCCAGGCGTCTGAGCCGGGCAGCGGTAGAAGCACCGCCTGCCACTCCGCCTATGATCAGGTATTTCGGCATCCGTATTAACCTCCAGAGATAGTTTGTTGTGGGATATATGGTAATCATTATTTGACGGTTGGCAAGGGTTTTTAGCGTGCCAAAGCCAGATTCTTGCATTCGATGTGTAAGCATTTCTTTTTTATTGCTGTAAAAGGGCTGAAAATGGGGTTCCTTGGCTTTGAGTTCAAAAAAAGACTTTACAGATTTAGGGGCAAAAATACACTGGCAATCAGTGATACAATTAGACTATTTTAATGTGATAAAGCACTGCAAGGAAAAGCAATGAGAAAACTTCTGATCTTGCTGCCCCTGCTTTTATGCGTGGGGTTGCTCGCTGCCAAGGTTGATCTCAACACGGCAGATTACGACGAATTGAGACAGCTCAATTTGACCGAGAAGCAAGCGCGTGACATCCTGGAATATCGGGACTACGTGAGCCTGTTCACGGATATCTTCCAGCTACGCCAGATTCCTTCCATTGATCAGCGGACTCTGCTGCGGATCAAGGACAAGGTGGTGGTTTCAATGCACATTCAGACAGACGAGGCGCAAGCTCGGAGAAACGAGATTCGCTACTTGATCGAGCGTCTGGATAGCAATGAAGGTGCTTCCGAAGGGATGGCGGATGTTTGGGAGGATTATCTGATGACGCCTCACAACGTCAACCGCATGCATTTTGATGATTTTGTGAGTTTGCCAAACGTCTCCGCCATGGAAGCCGTAGCGATTCTCAAGCGCACCGCCAGAGGGGATACCATCGCTGAGATGAGAGACCTCCGCAACACGGTGGGGCTTACTCACTACGGTTATACAAACCTGCGCAACTACGTGTATTACAAAGAGCCACCGGTGAAAGACCGCCTCTTTTTTGATGCCTCTTTGCAATATTATACGCGCTACTTTGAAGAAGGCAGCCACGACATGCTGCATGAGCCCTTCCTGCGTAGCAGTTACGGCAACAGCAGCATAACCGTCCCGCACAAAAAAGACCTCAGCTATTGGGGACACTTCAACCTGGACAAAGTGGATCCAGATATCGTGATGAAGCTGCGTGCCCGCTGGGGCAACAACTTCAAGCTGGGCTGGATGAACTACAGCGGCAAAGGCGAGCGGGGGATTCAAGATAAGACAGCTGAAGAGATCATCAAGGATTCCAAATACTACGCCGGCTATGAAAACAACTCGCTGCCCTTCCTCAAAAACACACGCGTGAAGCTGTATGCGGGTCACTATCGAGCCACCTATGGCGAAGGCTTGGTGATGGAAAATACGGATTACTACAGCGCCAGGAAGACTGGATTTGGCTTTAGCAAACGCATCCTGGGCATCACTCCAGACCTTTCCCGCACGCAGGAATATGCGCTGCGAGGTGGAGCGCTGGAGATCTCGCATCCACTCTTCACGGCAAGCGCCTGGGCTTCCGTGGATGATAAAGACGCCATCGTCTATGTGGATCAAAGTGGCGATCCCGTCCAGGTAAACGGCAAAAACAAGATCTTCAGCTATGTGGTGCCGACCATCCGCTTTGATAATGACGATATGCGTGCGGCGGAGGCCAAGTTCAATACCGAGATTGCCTCCGGTAGCGTCTACGCTGTGCCATATATCAACCTCGCCTATCGCAAAGATGCTTTCAGGGAAAAGCTTTGGGGCACACACCTGCAGATAAATCCCTGGATCGGAACCAGGTTGGGTTTCACCACCTATACCGCTCTATATGATGATGCCCACTTTGTGGTGCCGGGATACAACGACCTGCGCTCACTCCTGGTGAGAGACAGTTATTACTACCCCAAATTCAAGATGTTGGATGCCGAAATTGCCGGCCTCTACAGCACTTACAAGCCGGGTCAATATGAGAGAGACTACCGCAGGGTGATAGGCTTTGACGGTGGAACCGTGATCGGCAATACCAGCATCCAAGGCGAATATGCCGAGCTGACCGTCAGTGGCAAAGATTACAAGCTGGGCGATGATCCGCATGCGCTGTTGGTCAGTGCTCACACCTTGTTTGACAACCTGTATTTCATCACGCTCTATCGGGATTATGACGTAGGTTTTGACAATCCCTACAGCAACGCCTTCAGTGAGCATGAGAAGTTTGACGACACCATCTTGGAGAAAAACGTCTACACGCTCACCAATACACTGCTTTCAGATATCTATCTGGGCAGCACACAGGCTCAACCTGAGCGCGGTGTCTACTTTGAAACCAGATACAAATTCAACAACTTCTTCACCATCGGGCGCAGCTATCTTGACCTCTTTGAGCGCAAGACAGATGGACGCAAAACCGCCAGATTCCAGAGTGAACTGGAGTTCAGGCCGCTCTATCAGCTTGCCCTGCGCCTCAGATATAAAAACCAGGTGAACCGTATGGACGATATGGCCGAAAGAGGAGTATCCAAGACCAATGAATACACTCTGGTGGCCAGGACTTTCCTCTCAAACCGTGACTTCCTCGAGTTTGAATATCGTTACAACACGGTGCTCAGCCCGCCTTACACTTCGCTCACCAACCCGGCGCAGCCGGGGAACAACTCCATGGCTGCTGCTATGACGCTGATGACCGGAGACTACATAGGCGTGAACTATACCCACAATTTCAACGACAATCTGAAGCTGCAAGGTTCTTTCATCTATTGGTTCAGCCACGGTATCTCCCACTGGGATTGGGAAGATATGGAGATCGACTTTATGGGTGACAAAGGCGCAAAAGCCTGGGTGGCACTGCACAGCCGCATCTCAGACAACATGAACCTCAGCATCAAATTCCGCAATAAGACCTATCAAACAAAGGAATACTCCATCCGCAAATACAACGTTCCCGTGGATGGAGAAAGCTACTTCCCAAGAGTGGAACGCAAAGAAAATACCATCCGTCTATCCTTGGATTACCGTTTCTAATGGAGGAATAATGCGTAACCATAAATATTTCAAACACCTGATGCTTGTCTGTCTCATGGCTGTCTTGGCGGTGCAGATGGTGGCAAGCTCGATCACCGATGATTATTTTGGCAATCCCATCAATGGCTATGATGCCCGCAATTTTGGCATGGGATCTGCAGGCACTTTCAACGACCTGCGTCCCTTTGGCATTGCATCAAACCCCGCCAACCTCACACTCATGAAAACCAGGGTGGGGGTGGCCGTAACCATGCTGATGGACCGCAATGAAGACAACCGCCACATACCGCTATACAACTCCTTTGATAGCTATATTGATGACGCTGTCTATGCCTCCAATATCGATATTTACGACTACTATGCGGCTGCAGGATTTGGAGCCTTTGAGCTGGGTGGCGCCCGCCTCGGATTGGGCGGTTTCTACGCACCCATGCTAAGCTTTGATGGTGACTACATCGAGGAAATCCGCAACAACCGCAATACCGATAACGACGGCTACCCCGAAAAGCTGGCCACCAACCGCATCGAAAACAGAGGCACGCTGAATCAAAAGGCTGCCATCTTCTGCTTTGGCTACGATTTTGGTGAAGTGACGCAGCTCAACGTGGGCTTCCAATATGGCTTCCTGGACGGTAAACAAGAATATGCCAAGACGATCCGCTGGAGCCAGTGGGCGATCGATACCTTTGCCAAAGCCACCGGGAATGACCCTAATAAGGTGCTGCCCAACTACAGCCTCACCACTGACGCCGAGCTGAAAGGCGAGCAGATGAAGATCGGCCTGGCTTTCAGAATGAACGAACGCTTTGGCGTGGCTGCAACCATGACGCCTATGGCGGTTTTGGATAGAACGGGTAACACGCGTGAACATAAAGATGCCTATCGCAACACAGCTGAATTGGATCAGACCACTCCGATAGATGAAGAGTATACCATCCCCTCCGCCTACAGGCTGGGAGTGCTCTATCAGCCGCGCAATATCATGCGCACCTGGCTCAATCTCGACCTCGAGTATGTGAGATTTAGCGATATTTCAGACCACTACGACGATCAATTCAACTTTTATGCCGGCGTGGAACACTGGGTGGAAAACCGTCTGCCTTTGCGCTTGGGCTTTTCTGCCACACAAAGCTATCTCAGAGAGGTGGAAGCAGATGGCAGCTTGATCCTCAAACGCATCCTCACCCCCAAAGTATCCGCAGGCAGCAGCTTCCCCATCACCAAGTTTATGGATGTAGACTTGGGCTTTGGCTATAGCTGGCGTGAATATGAGGCACAAGACCTCTTCAAAGATTCCTATTACAACGACAAAGTATACAGCGGCAGCTCCTCCTATGCCCTGTGGCCAAATTCCTACATCGATCTGGCAGATAGGGATTGGAGCAATCCGGATAAGATCAGAGAAAACGACATCACACTCAGAGCCGCTCTATCATTTACCTGGTAAGCCATCATGAAACACTTTAGACTCATCCTCATCCTGTGCCTGGTCTTTCCGGTGCTTACATGCGCGGAAAACCTCAGGCTGGATATCATGTTTACAAACGACATTCATGGAGGTATAGACAGAACCAAAGCCACCTTCATGAACCCTGATTTTCCGCCGCAACTGGGAGGTGCAGCATCGGCTGCCACGCTGATCAAACACGTGCGCTCGCTGGCAAATGAGACCAGAGACCACATGCTCTTGGATGCCGGCGACTTCTTCCAGGGCAGACCCGTGGGAACCGTGACCAACGGACGTGCGGTGGTGGAATATATGAACGCCATCGGCTATGATGCGCTGGCACTCGGGAATCACGAATTTGACATCTCCGGCGAAGAACTGGTCGAGACCCTGCGTCTGGCAGATTTCCCGCTTTTGAGCTGTAATATCATCGACAAACGCACCGGCGAAATCCCCTGGTTTCTCTACCCTTACTACATGTTCAACCGCCTGGGAGTGCGCATCGCCGTGGTTGGCTATACCACCACGGATACCAAGCTGATGAGTTTCCCGGAAAACATCAAGAACTTTGATTTTATAGAAGGCGCAGAGGTGCTGCAACATTGGGTGGACGTGGTGCGCACCGAAGAGAAGGCGGATGTGGTGATCGTGCTCGGGCATGCAGGCATTCCCTACGATCCCGTGGCGGGCTATCTGAGCCGCTACGACAATAAAGGCACGCCACTCTTTGAGGAGCGTAACGCTGTCTGGGGTTATGACGCTCAGGAACTGGCACGCGAGGTAAGCGGCATAGATTTCTTTATCGCCGGTCATATCCACAAAGGCTTCCCCGGTCCCTGGGTCGATCCATACACGCATACCCTGGTGGTGCAAGGCTATGCCAACGGCACAAACCTTGGCTGGATCACGCTGCTTATCGACCCCGAAACCCGCACCGTCTGCGGCTATGAATTGCCAGCCATAAGAGAAGGCATGATGATCACGCTCTTTGAAGATCAGTTTATCCCGGATCCCGAGATTGGCGCCACCATCGAAGCACAAGTGGCCATCGCCGAACAGGGCATGGACGAGATCGTGGGGCATAGCGCAGTGTATCTCTCCAGGATAAACGTGGATGCACAAAGCCTGATGGGAAACACGATCACTGATGCGATGCGGCACGAAGTGGATGCGGATTTTGCCTTCCTCAATCTGGGTGGAGTGCGCTCGGACATCAAGAGCGGCCCCGTCACCTACCGCAACATCTTTGAGGTGATGCCCTTTGACAACATGCTGGTATCCTTCAGGTGCACGGGAGAGTTTTTGCGCAGGATCATCGAAACACGTGTGGAAGGCGGTCGCCATGGCTTGGTGGTCTCCGGCGTGAACGTGATCTACAGCAAGAAACGCCCCAATTTCGACAGGGTTACATCCCTCAAAATAGGTGGAGAACCTTGGGATAAAAACAAGATCTACACCTGCGTAACTACAGACTTCCTCCTGCAAGGAAACGCTGGACTCACCCTGCTCACGCAGGTGCCGGAAGAGGATATCATCCGCCATGAGATAAACCTGCGTGATGCCATCGTAAATTACTTCCGCAAGAATAGCCCCATCAAGACCAAGATCGACGATAGATGGCAGCGCAAGGATGGTGCTCAGCCTACTGCGGAGATGCTGCAATAAACCGTTTTGGACTGTATAACATATAACAAAGAGAAGGGCTTGGCTCTTCTCTTTGACTTTGTGAAAGAGTATGCAGGAAAAGCGGTTGCGATTTGTATTAAGGATTACAGGGCTCGGGAGTTCCCAGTCCACAACAAAAGATAGGAAACAACAATGAAAAGATATGTCTTTCTCCTTGCCTTGGTGGCAATTAGCATAAGCTTGAGCGCTCAAAAGGGGCTCTTTGACATCTCATATGACGACCCCATCAATAAAGCTGACTCACTGCTCACTCAGTTCAGCTTCAAAGCGGGTATGATAGATGGTTATATGGTGAAATACTACTCCAAAAACGACCCCATGGTGGAGGCGGTGATCCTGTTTGTCAAACCCGATACCAAGACGGTGGCAGGTTGGTTTGTAAAGCATTGGGCTGAGAATACCGATGAGATGAACGAGCTGGTGATCAGAACCATGGCCGACATGCACAAAGAACCCACCATGTATGATAAGGATACAGACCAGATGATCTGGGTCTTCAACCTGGATCGTAGTGCCCATCTGCTCTTTGTGGGCGATGGCAGCCTCTGCGTGCTCTATGCAGATTCCAGGTATGATGAGCTGTTTGAGGTGAATAAACTGCACAGGATGGAGCCGGAAGAGCCCGCAGAAGAGGAAGACGTGCCGCCGGAGTTCAACCCTCCGCCGCCAACTGAGCCCTAAGTCCCCCTTGCTTAATCCGGCACCGGTACATGCTTCTGGGCAGGTGCGGCTTCATCGGTAGCTTCGGTGCGCGGCGAGCGCCCCTTCCTTACTGAGCCTCCCGGTGATCCCTCGGAGCCTCCCGGGAAAAACCCGAGTATCTCCACGGCATCTCCCTGCGGGTAAGTAAGGGACAAGCAGGTGACGAGCTTCTGCCCACATAAATTGGACGTAAGCCTTTTATGACACGGGATTCGTCCCGTTTTGATTTATCCGGATTACTGTCGAAGCAAAGCTGCCGCTACAATCTGCCGATGAATATCAGGAACAGCCAGGCTGCGGCTCCCATGAAGATCATCCACACATAAAAGCTGACAGGGCGCTTGGTGCGCGGGATCTCCAGCTTTTCGTGGCAGTTATTGATGTAGGTTTGCGTGGGGATAATCACTGCGAGGAAGCTGATCGATGCAACAAACAAAGTGGGGATAAAGAGGCTCGTGACCGTGAGCAACACCATCAAGACGCCTGTCAGCATCAGGATGATCCAGAGGATGAAGATGCCCACAAGGGAATTGGAAGGCACCTGCGCTTTATTGAGTGTCTTGTGGTTTTCTATCCCCTTGATCACGTTCAAAAAGGGGTTTATCGGCCCGAAAGCGAAGCGTTTTAGCCGGCTGTATTGGGTGGTACCGGTGTCCACCTGATACTTCAGGTAGTGGTTTTGCTTTACCAGCCAGTAAACGCCAAACATTCCCAAGGTGATCAGCTGCCAGAAGATCACTTCAGCGATCGTAAAGTGGATAAAGGGTTTCTCCTCCTCCATCGCCTGAATCCCCAGCTCCTCTTCAAACTGCTGGATGTCGATGTCCCGGAAGACGTGTCCCTGTATGGGACTATGTACCAGATCCACGATTTCCTTGATCTCACGGATGCGCTTCCAGAGCTGCGTCTTGGTGCAGAGCACGTAGTCGTCCATCTCCAGTTCCTGGTCCAAGACCTTTTTGGCTATCTTCTTACTGCTCAAGGGGCCTTTGTTGCGGCCATCCTTGGAATAAAACCAAGAGCTCATCTTACCTCCCTTACTTGCCTATGCAAAAGTCTGAGAATATACGGTTTAAAATGTCATCCGGACTCACCAGTCCGATGATTTCTTCCAAAGCGGCACTGGCGGCGATCAGGTCAAAAGCCACAAATTCAAAACCCATGGCCTGCTTGAGGGCTTCCTGGGCGTTGCTGAGCGCTTCTGCACATACCTGCAGGGCTGCCAAGTGACGGGTGTTGGTCACCAAAGGTGTGTCGCTGTCTTCTTTATTTTGTTCCAAGCGGGAAAGGATTGCGGAGTAAAGCTCGTCCAGGCCACCCTCAGCCTTCACGCTGGAGGCTGCCACATCATGAGCTGCCTTGCTCTTGAGTTCTGCGAGCTTCTGCGGGCTCACCAAGTCTGCCTTGCTGAGCACGATGAGGGTTTTGTCTGCATTATCCGGCTGCGGAAGACCCTCACAGGTGCTCGCATCCACGAGATACAGAACCAGGTCTGCCTCTCTCATCAACTGCTTGCTCAGCTTGATGCCTTCCTGTTCGATCAGGTCGGTGCTTTCCCTGAGACCGGCGGTATCAAAGAGGATGATCCAGTAGCCTTCCAGGGAGATGCTTTCTTCCAGATAGTCTCTGGTGGTGCCGGGGTGCGGGGTGACGATGGCGCGGTTTTGCTTGAGGAAGGCGTTGAACAGTGAGCTTTTGCCGCTGTTGGGTGCACCGGCAAGGCAGAGTCTGAAACCTTCCCGGATGAGGCGTCCATGTTGTGCGGAAGCTATCATCTGCCGCAGTCTGCCCAGCAGTGAGGCCAAATCCTGCGCCAAGACCTGTTCGTCGATAGGGGGGAGGTCTTGGTCGGCAAAGTCGATGCCCATCTCACAGCGCATCCTCAGGTTGATGATTTGTTCCAAGAGCTCGTTGATGGTGTCGGATAAGCCGCCTCGGAGCTGAGATAGAGCGGCCGTTTCACCCTTACGTGTGGGGGCATTGATCAGGTCGTTCACGGCTTCTGCCTGGATCAAGTCCAGCTTGCCGTTATGCAGGGCTCTGAGGGTAAACTCACCCGGGTTGGCCAGGCGGGCGCTCAGCAGTAGTGTCTTGAGGATGCGAGCCGCCAAGCGGGGGTTGCCATGGCAGGAAATCTCCACCGTGTCGTCGCCGGTATAGCTTGCGGGTGCTCTGTAGATGTAGAGCAGCACTTCATCTATCGCCTCACGCTGTTCGTCCAGGAAGTAGCCATGCAGGATGCTGTTGCCGGGGGCTTGGATGAGCTTTCCCGGCTGGCTGAAGTGCTTGGCCACCAGTTCAATGCAGTCCTTGCCGCTGATGCGGATCACGGCGATGGCGGCCATACCTGGAGGGGTGATCTGAGCCACGATGGGCTCAATGAGGCTGAAGCTCATGGCTTTATCGTCTCTAATATCCTCTTGCTGAGTGCTTCCGCGGTGAAGCCTATCTCTTGGTTGAGCTGCTCGATCTTCCCGTGCGGGATGAAGCGATCCGGATAGCCGAAGTTGATCACCTTGCAGGCTTTGTCGCACAGCAGCTGAGTGATTCTGGAGCCTGCGCCTCCGATCACAGCTCCTGTCTCAAAGGTAAAGATATGCGTGCATTCTTCCGCCAGGGTGTGAAGCAGCTCTTCATCCATGGGCTTGATGCTGCGCAGGTCTATGATGCGGGCTTTGACCTTGCTTGCGGCCAAAGTCTCGTGGATTTGCTCCACCATGGTGAGGGTATCGCCCACGGAGACGAGTGCGATGTCTCCTTCCGGTTCCAGCACATGCGCTTTACCAGGCTTGAAGGGCGTGATCGCTTCATTGGCGCAATGCACCATGCCTCTGGGATAGCGGATGCTCACCGGGCCCTGTTTATACATGGCAGCCCAATTCATCATGCTCTTCAGCTCCTCTGCACTGGAGGGGGCGAGCATCACCAGGTTGGGCACACTGAGGAGGTAGGCGATGTCAAATGCGCCCTGATGCGTGGCTCCGTCTTCGCCAACGATTCCGGCTCTATCGATGCAAAAGACCACCGGCAGGCGCGGTAAAGCCACATCGTGGATCACCTGATCCAGGGCTCTTTGCAGGAAGGTGCTGTAGATCGCCACAAAGGGCTTGAGCCCGCGGCAGGCCATTCCTGCTGCCAGGGTCACAGCATGCTGTTCTGCGATGCCAACGTCAAAGAATCGCTCCGGATACTGCTCTTCAAAGCCACTCAAGCCCGTGCCGGCACTCATGGCCGCTGTGATGGCGACGATGTCCTGATTCTTCACCGCCAAGTGGCAGAGCTGCTCGCCAAAGACCTCGCTCCAGCCTTTTTCATGGTGCCCGGTCTGCTTACCGCTCTTGAATTCAAAGGGTCCCACTCCATGAAAGAGCGCAGCATCCTTCTCTGCGGGTTTGTAGCCCTTGCCTTTTTGCGTGACTACATGCACCAAAACCGGCCCCACCATATTGTCCCTCACTCTCTTGAAGATGGAATTGAGCTGTTTGAGGTCGTGTCCGTCGATTGGGCCCACATACTTGAAGCCCAAGTCTTCAAAGAGGATATTGGGAACCAGGATATTCATCATGGATTCTTCCAGTTTTTGCGCTCCGTAGATAAAGCGGCGGCGGATGGAATCCGGCAGCGTTCCGCTGAGGGCCCAAATCTGTTGCTTGAGCGTGTTATAAGAGCGGGAAGCCATCAGGTGTGCCATATGTTTCTGCAGTCCGCCCACGTTTTTGCTGATGCTCATGGCGTTGTCGTTGAGCACCACGATAAAGCGGTCCATCTGCAGGTGGCCGGTATGGTTCAGCGCTTCAAAGCTGATCCCTCCCGTGAGGGCGCCATCACCGATCACGGCGATGTGATGCGGTTCCTCTTCTCCCTTTAGTTCAGCAGCACAGGCGAGTCCCAAAGCAGCTGATATACTGGTGCTGCTATGCCCTGTGGTGAAGGCATCATAAGGGCTTTCATCCCGATTGGTAAAGCCACTGATGCCGCCCAAGCTGCGCAGGGTGTCAAAGCGGTCATTGCGCCCGGTAAGTATCTTCCAGGCATAGCTTTGGTGTCCCACATCCCACACTATCCTGTCCACTAAGGGATCGAAGGTGTAGAGCAGCGAGATGGTGAGCTCCACGGTTCCCAAGCTCGGCGCTATATGCCCACCCGTCTTAGACACCACCTCGATCATGCGCTTGCGCACATCCGAGGCCAGTTTCTTCAGTTCGGGGAGCTTCAGCTCCTTGATTTGCATGGGATCATTTATTTTGCTTAACATTGTCATTGTCCTTGCTGGTCACCAGCTTTAAATTCCGAGCTTTTGATGATGATGATCTCTATCAAGAATAGGATCAGAGCAGCCATCAAAAGGTATTTCCAGATATCGTGACCCAATCTGGAAATGAATATCTGTTTTGTCCAGTCTTTTTTCATGGACTTGATGTATTTCAATTTCTGAAAGTCTTGCTTGTCATTGCGGCTCTCGATGGCGTCCGCATCCACGGCGTAGGCGTTGACGGAGGCTCCCTGAGTGCTGAAGTAGATGCCGGGGCTGTTGATCCTGTGGCTGCGGTTGCCGCTTCTTATCTTGCTTCCATCCGGCAAAGTGAGCTCCTCTCCCTCGATCAGGTCGCCCACTTTAAGCTTGTTCCCCTCCGCACTGCTCTGGCTGCTATATTCCAAAGCGCGGTAGCTCAGCAGCGGGAAGATAGGCCCCAGGAAGAGGTTGTTCATCTGCTTGGCAGGGTCGAAGCTGAAGAGCACGTTCTTGTCCCGGCTCAAGACCAGGGCATCGGTGCCGGAGGAGACCAGCGCCACCGACTGATTGGCTTTGAGCGGGAAGAAGTGGCTGCTCTTCCGGTTTGCCAGGTCTTTACTGCCTATCAGAGAGCTCACATAGTGATGGCTGTTGAAGCTGCTCAGGTCTTTGTATCCGGTATGAAATGTGCCAATCTTGCAGCTGAAGATGCTCTCCCAGAGGTTCCTGACACCGGCGGACATATGTTCGTTTAGGATGACCAATGCGCCCTGATTCTGGCTTTTGAGCGCATTGAAGAAGTCCTGGATCTTGGATGCAGAACTTCCCAGATCATAAAAGACAAAGTGGGAGTAGCTTTCCGCATCTGCCAGCCTCAAGGCATCCGGGTGGATGAGCTTATACCTGCCTGTTCCACCCGCAAAGACGCTCAGCGCACTATCCAGGTAGAAAGGCAGCGCACTCTGGGTGGAAACCACCGCCAGCTTGGGCGAGAGGCTGTGCGGGAAGGCGAAGTAGCTGCGGTTGTCGTGCAGCAGCCGCTCTTCCACCACCTCCACATATCCTGTTTGCCAGCCATCCTCCATCAGTTCGATGGTGATGCTTTCCTGACGCTTCTGCTTGGCGGGCAGGTCGATGAACTTCTCGCTCATCCTCTGATCCTTGAGTATGGCGCGGATCAGCAGGTCTTTCACATCCTCCGAACCGTGGTTGATGATGGTAAAATCCAGGCTTTGCCGGCGCGTCTTATCCACCAGTTGGCTGCGGGGCTTGAGCTCGCTGATGCTGATGTTTTCGTTCTCCCTATCCAGCTCCAGAGGGATCAGATGCACATCCATCTCAAAGCTTTTGGGGTAGTCTCCCGCTTGCCTGTCTGTGAGCAGATAGAGCTCCTTATTTGGCAAACCGCTGAGCGCCAGCTTGTCTTTGGCTTGCTGCAAAGCGTCTTTGATGCTGAGGGGATTGTGCGTGATCTGAATCTGTGAGATCAAATCCTGCGGCAGCTTCCCCGCAAAGACCTGACTGTGCAGCATGTTCCAGCTCTCATCGAGGCTGATCAGCAGCACCTTATCCGCAGGCTTGCAGAGGCCGTTGATCTTCTCGATAGCCTCTTTGGCGCGCTCCAGATTGCTTTTGCCCTCGTGAAAGTAGTCCATGCTGAAGGAATTGTCCAAAACTATACCCAGGGCGGTGGGCGGGTGCTTGGAGCTGTCTTTGAGCCGCGGCGAATACATCTGCGGACGCGCTATCGCCAAGGTAACGAGCAGGATGATCAGCATGCGGATGATCAAGAGGAGGATATTTTTGAGCTGACTTCGCTTCTTTTGCTCTTCTTGGCTCTGCTTTACAAAGCGCAAAGAGGGGATCACCACCTTGGGTGGTTTGCGCTTGGCTATCAACCACACTATCAGCGGCAGCAGCGTCGCCGCCGTAAAGAATAGCAGGCTGCTATGCAGGAAGCTGATCTGAAACATCGTCTTTTAGGGCAAGCCTACTCCGATGGAAAAGAGGTATTCACTATCGCGCAGCTTCAATCCCGGACTGTTGATGGAGAAGTCAAAGAGAAACATATTGTAGCTGTAGCCGCTGCCGAAGGTGAAGTTGATATTGTTTGTCCCGTAAAAGTCACGCGAATAGAGGCCTATTCTCAGCGGGATATTGTGCTGAACCATGGCTCCGGATGTGGTTTTACTCTGTCCCCAGTTCCAATTGTTTTGCAAGCCCAGATGGATGGTGCTGTCGGTCTGTTTTCTCAGCTTGCCCATCACGCCCAAGCTCATGCTCATATTCCCATTTACATAGGTGCTGGAAAAGGCCAATCTGGGGCTGATAGAGCGGGAAGGATAGCTTTCCCAATACAGACGGGAGAGCAGATCATAGCCCACTGCACCAAAGCGGAAATCGCCCTTCTGCAACAGGAAACCGAGATCAGAAGAAAAGCCCTTCACCTTGTTGTCGATAAATTCCTCACGCACAAAGGTAACAGAGCTGGAACGCCGCTCTTTCAGATATACCAACCTGCCGCTCAGGTATTTCAAGCTCAGGCCGCCGCTGAAGCTGGCATATTTGTCATCGCTCGCCGCAATGGAGAGTTGCACCTTGTCCAAAACGTAGTCGTAGTAGAGGTTGTGGTTATCGCTGGTGATCTCACTGACGTTGATACGGCTCACGGGTTGATAGACAAATCCCATCTGCTTGGTGCTGAGTCCAAAGTATTTAAACTGCTTGGATTTCAGGGCATTGGAGATGGAGCTCACCTCCAGGAAGCTCATCGGCTTATCGCTTGTCAGCCTGAAGGAGGTGAAAAGCTGGGCTTTATTCATATGCGCCAACAGTGCAGGATTGCTGTAGCTGCAATATGGGTCATTGGCCAAGGTCAGATTCATCCCACCTACGCCGATAGCGACGGGCGAGACGTTGTTCTCCGCAGTGGCATAGTCATATTCCTTGATGGGCAGCTTGTATTGCTGCGCCCACAGGAGCCCCACTCCCAGCATGAGTATTAAAAGCTTGTATTTCATCTGTTCTCCAGCATTTTGTTGTAGACCCATCTACCCAGATAGAAGCTGCCGATTCCCACTACGATACCTCCCAAAGCATCTACAAACCAGTGATAATGGCAATAGACGGTGGCAAGCGACAGGAAGAGGGTCACCACCGCAAATACATAGCCCATCTTCCGGGTGTTTTTGTAAGCCAGGGCGGCAACGGTGAGCACCACGGCGATGCCCACATGCGAGGAAGGGAAGGCGCCGCCCCAGTGACGGCTGTTGTTGTAGATAAAGGCCATGATGCGGGTGAAAGGACCGGCGCGGTAGAGCTTGGTGCGGATCAGCGCCTCATCAAAATAGCGGCCGCCGATGGTGGGGAGGAGGCTATAGATAAAGTAAAAGGTATAGAAGCTGAAGGTGAGCACAAAGATCAGCTCCTCAAAGGCTTTCTTGTCCTTAAACCACAGATACACCGGCAAGCCCACGATCATGGGATAATAGCAGAAATAGGCAAAGTGAAAGAGCTCCGAGATCAGCCAGTGGTTATACTTTATACCCCACTCCAGTGAGGGAAGATAGCCAAAGATAGCCCTATCTGCCTCAATGAAAAGCGGGTCTTGCCAGGTGGTGATCAGCACCCGGTTGAAGCTGTGATTTGAGGTGTAAAAGTAAGTAAAGAGCAGGACGGGATACAAGCCCCTCAGGAAGCGGAAGACGCGGTGCCACCATCCTTCTTTTTCCTCCCAGAGCCTCTCTAAGTAGGCACTGAGGATCACGCCCACAAAGATGCTGAGGTAACAGGCGAAGTGATAACCAAAATCCTCCACCCGTTTGTGTCCCACCGCCATATAGACCATGATCCAGGCGGTGAAGAGCAATGTGATTATATCAATAGGGCTTAACAGCTTGCCCTTAGACGAGTTGCTTCTCATAGATCCTGTAGGTTTTATACCTGATTGCATCCAGCATCTCAGCCACTCTGTTCATCATCGTGTTGGTCTCCAACACCCAGGAGAATTCACCGCGGAAGTAGCCCTTGGCAAGTCCATGCTTGTAGGAGCGGTAATAGAAAACGGTGTCTATACCCTTTTGACGGAAGCCGTCGATCACGCCCATGGTGATCACTCTGGCGGTGCTGATCCTGTTTTTGGCGATCAGTGCTTTGACGATGGTGATGGGGTTGACCCGTCCGTGCATGGCATGCAGCACTTCATTGAAGTTTGGCATGGCAAGGCAAAAGCCTACCGGCTCATCATCGATTTCCGCCAAGAGAACCAGTTCCGGATCCGCCAGAGGCAAAAGCTGTGCGGTGAGATGCTCCAGCTCCTTTTGCGTGAGCGGCACATTGCCCCAGTTGTCCTCCCAAGCCTTTTCATAGACTTGGAAGATCCTCTTGATGTCCTCCGCCTTCTGCTTTTTATCCTTACTCAAGGTCTTGATCTTCACGCCGGTGCGTCTCTCGATCGCCGCTGCCATCCTCTCGATCCGTTCCGGCATCTCTGTCTTTTCGCTCAAGTAGGCATACATATCCATCGCTTTGGTAAAGCCAGCTTCTTCCATCAGTTTCTGATAATAGGGTCTGGCATGCGTGTTCATAATCATGGGCGGAGTGTCAAATCCATCCACCAACAAGCCGCACTCGTCGTTGATCGTAAAGCTGAATGGCCCCAATATCTTATCCCGTCCCTTGGTCTTGTTCCAGCGGACAGCTTCATCCAGCAGCGCCCGCGCTACTTCCACATCATTGATGCACTCAAAAAAGCCAAAGAAACCGGCATTATCGTTGTGCTTGGCGTTGTGGCGGGGATTGGTGTGCGCTGAGATTCTGCCCACCACCTTCCCGTCTTTAAGTGCCAGAAACAGCTCTGCTTCGGCATACCCAAAGAAGGGATTGTGCTTCGGCGAAATGTGCTTTTTATCATCCCCGATCAGGTTTGGCACCCAGTTTGGATCATCCTTGTAAATCCTGAATGGAAGCATGACAAAGTCTTTGATGTCTTTGGAGCTTTTCACTTTCTTGATTTGGATCATATTCTTATTCTCCTTAATGCTTTGGAAAATGGTTTATCTCATATCTTTACAGCTCGTCCAATTTCTTTGAGACAAAGAAGTTGAGCACCCCCATAAACAGGGCTACGCCCAGCATCATCCCCAAGAAATAGGGAGGCTGCGCCCTGCGATAATTGGAGACAAAGGAGTAGAGCAATACTTCAAAGATCACCGGCAGGATCACGATCATATATTGCGCAAAGCGAACCTGCTTGAATTTGGTGACCAAAACCAGGGCAACAAGTAAGGTGATGATCATCGGCCAGGGCGCAAAAAAGAACATGAAGCCCGCGTAGGTGAAGATACCGCGCCCACCTTTGAACCTGTGCGTGATGGGCAGACAGTGCCCCAACAATACTCCCAAGCCATAGAGCAAGAGGAAGTTAGGCTTGGCGATCGCCTCCACTCCGGGAATCCAGCCTGTGCTGGCCAACAAGTCCAAAAGAAACTTTACGATCACCAGAAACAGATACGCTTTTGCGGCATCCAAAGCGCCTACCAACACACCCAAAGGCCTGCTGATATTGCTGAAGATGTTTTCCGTATCCGCCAACCCTGTGCCCACTTTATAGATATTCAACGAGCGGAAGCTTTTGGCTACCAGCCGCGCTGTGGAAAAACAACCATACAGATAGGCCAAGACAAATACTCCGAAGGCAATCAGATAGATCATTACTTCACTCCTCCATAGTCACGCTCACCAAAGAGCACCGAACCCAATCTCACGAGATTGGCGCCCTCTTCGATCGCTGTCAGATAATCTCCACTCATGCCCATGGAGAGCCAACGCATTTCATAGCCTGCGTTTTCTTTGGCCTTCAACTCCTCAAAAAGTCCTTTCAAGAGCCTGAAGCTGGGGCGCGTCCCTTCCGCATCATCACTCATCAGGCCGATGGTCATCAAACCTTTTACCCTCAGATGAGGCAAAGTGCTGATCTGCTGCACCAACTCGATGGCTTCTTCCGGCTCGCAACCGCTCTTGGATTGCTCTCCCGTGGTATTCACCTGCACCAATATGTCCTGCACCCGGCCTTTGGCTTCACAGCGTTTATTCAGGTTTTGAGCCAAGTTCAGGCTGTCCACGCTGTGAATCAGGATGGGCTCCAGTTCCAGCAGGGCATTGATCTTATTGGTCTGCAGCCTGCCAATGTAGTGAAAACCCTCGTAGGGCTCACGGATAAAGGGCAGCTTGCGCCGCGCTTCCTGAACCTTGTTTTCACCAAAATGCCTGATTCCGGCTCTGAGCGCAGCTTCAATTATCTCCACAGGATGCGTCTTGGTGACTGCAACCACCAACACCTCGTTTGCCTCTCTGCCAATCTGTGCAAGCTTCTCATTTATCGAGGCTTGCACTGCTTTTACCTTATCCACAATAGTGGGCATCTATTCTCCTTAAGATTTGTGTTATTTAGTCACTTAGCTCCATCATTTCTGCAAATCTTCCGGCTCTGCAAAGGCGAGACTTACCCCACCTTAAAGCTTTCAACATCAGAATAATAGAGCATTTTCTCAAACAAATACAAAGGCTAAAGCTGTCAAGGGAAAGTTTGAACCGCAGATAGAGGGCGTCAAAGTCCTTAAGCTTTTACACCCTGTAACCAGAAAGTATTTGACAGCCAAACCCAGGTGTTAAACAATAGCCTTGGTCACGATAGACCACCCAAAACAAAGACAAAGGAGCACACCATGATCCATCTAATCCAAGGTGACATCACCAAATTTGAGGGAGATGCCATCGTCAACGCAGCCAATTCCAGCCTCTTGGGCGGAGGTGGGGTAGACGGAGCCATTCACCGCGCCGCCGGGCCTGAACTGCTGCAAGAATGCAAGACCTTGGGCGGTTGCCCCACCGGCGAAGCCAAACTCACCAAGGCTTACAAGCTGCCCTGCAAATACGTCATCCACACCGTTGGCCCCATTTACCGCGACGGTAAACATGGCGAACCCGAAGCCCTGAGAAACTGCTATGCCAACAGCCTGAAACTGGCTCTGCAGCACGATGTCAAGAGCATCGCTTTCCCCAATATCTCCACCGGTGTCTACGGTTATCCCAAAAGCGAAGCCGCCCAAATCGCCGTACAGACGGTCAAGGACTTCCTGAGCGACCATCCCGGGATGGAGGTGTGGTTTTGTTGCTTTGATGACGAGAACTATCGGCTTTATCAGCAGTTGCTGTAGGGTCGCTGTACGGGCGGTCGCCGAACCGCCGCAATCAAGCGCAGCTTGATGCTCCTTCCAGCCCGCCACTGCCTCAATCTCTACCACAAAATATATCCAGCTCCAACACCAGCACAGCTCTAGGGATGCGTATGTTTTGGTGTGTGGAGTTAGGACGGGATAATCCTGCATTTGCCGACTCTGCAGGCTGCGCCTGCATGCGGCGCTAAGGGCAAGCGCCGTTTACCTTTTGGTCGCTACGGCGAGCGACCATACAAGCGGCGCTTCAGCGACCGACCCTACCTCACAACTGCCATCCTGCTGCCCCTTTAATTCGTGTTAATTCGTGTAATTCGTGGGCAACTCTCTTTTACCCTTGATCTCGCTATCGGATAGTCTTGGTTCCGCTCTCCAACGCCTGCGTCAGCTTCTCTCCCTCTCTCCCTCTCTCCCTCTTCGACAGATCCGTGTTCATCCGTGTGCATCCGTGGAAAATCCTGCCCATTATGACCCCAAATTTACTTGCATATATCTGGCGCCAACGCAAATATTGACTTTCACCCTCGGTTGACCACCCTCCGCAGGAAGCTTTTTCTTCCCCTTGGCTCTGCCTCCTAACTGCCTGACTTTCTACTGCTTGCTTACTCGAGGAGCAGGAGAGCAGCAGGGGCGGAGTTGGCAAGCCGCATGGAATCGGCATTTTAGGAGCGTCTTTGATAGGGGTTATAAGTTACTGTTTGGCATAATAAGATCAATTGTTGATTTTTGGCCTGGGTTTTCCGGTACCGGAGGTAGGTGAGGATTTCCTACTAAAATGGTAGGTGTTTGGACCGACTGTGTCGGTTAGGTTTTAGGTTTTAGGTGTTAGGTGTTAGGGGCTGCGCTTTGTTTAGAGATGCGAATGCTCTGAGCAAAAGCAAGACCAGCTACAGAAAGGCTTTTCCCACAGTCTCGTCCCTGTATGGTCGCTTGCCATAGCGACCCACCTGTAGCCGGAGGTTGCCAGTTGTGAGTGGCGGCTTCGCCGCAGGTGTTAGGTGTTAGGTGTTAGCAGCTGCGCTGGTTTCGGGGATGCGCGTGCTATCTTTGTTGAGCGAGACCGTGTGAAGTTGCGGCGCTATGGCAAGCGCCCGTACAAGGATAGTCATTTGATACTATTTCACTATCACCGCCTTACATGAGGCGATAGTCCTATTGTTTTGTTTCAGATTTACCAGATAGATGCCATTGGGCAGGTTCCCAACGATCTTCGCATCCAGATCGATGCGTTGCTCTCTATGGTGCCCGTCAATCTCACCAGTGTAGAGCCGTTGGCCCTTGATATTGTAGATGCTATAGCTCAGATCGCCCGGCAGTTCACTTTTGATGGCTAACGTTAATCTGTTATTAGCCGGCTGGGGATAGGCTGAAATAGACGCCACGGGTACGGGAATAGTGGGATCATCATTGGCTACCACGTTGCCCTCTGAGTCAGTTTTGATCAAATATGAGTAGGTTCCATAGCCATCATGCAACAGGAAGAGTATGCTGCCATCCGGCATAACTAACAGGTTCTTTGAGCCTGTCCCAAAGTATTTAGCCCAAGCATTAACGTTATACGCTCTGCTCCATTGATGCACTCCATCAGGGCTGTAGCAATGGAGAATCTCGCCTGTGTCAGCTCTGCCAGTATACACGATATTGCCATTGGGTAGGATATCAATAGACCTTACCTTATAGTTATGGTAATCAAACCCACCAGGGGTATCTTCGGCAACCAGACGTGGCTCATGGTCAACCATATCCATTTCCCATAGCTTGTACAATCCTAATAAAAAG